>NZ_JBDVNU010000009.1:0-571994 GCF_039969435.1 Ilumatobacter sp. | reverse complement strand
CAACAACCTCATCAAGCGAGTGAAGAGGGTGGCGTTCGGGATCACGAACTGGACCAACTACCGCACCCGATCCCTGCTCTACGCCGGCAAACCCGACTGGACGATCCTCGGCATCAACCCACGCTGAAATCCGAAGCGCCCCTTGACCACCCCTTGAATCGCACGTGGAGGGACAATTGATTCACGGTTGAAACGGGTGGGAGATGCGCCGTCCATACGAGGACGATGGGGACAACGGGACGCAGGTGAGAAGGTGTGGGGGAGTGCTCCTCGACCCGCCATGAATCGATCGGAGACGTTGTTTAGTGTGCCCTGAGCAGGGATTTCATCGACTTCGCAGAAAAGTTCCACAAAATGCTCAAGCACGACTCGTTGCAGACCGAAACATTCTCTGCACTACGGGAGAGCATCTCACGGAGGGCTTCAAGTGAGAAACAACTCAACCAACAATTTCGATTCAACAGCGGAAGGAAACGCAGAATCATGAACACGAACAAGAATGACAAGGGCTTCACCCTCGTCGAACTCCTCATCGTCATCGTCATCCTCGGCATCCTCGCCACCGTCACGGTCTTCGCCGTGCGTGGCATCACCGACCAGGGTCAGCAGTCGGCGTGTGACGCCGACCAGAAGACGCTGGAGACGGCCGTCGAGACCTGGTTTGCCCAGTACGGCGGTGACGCGATCCCGGGCGACGTGACTGAGTACCAGAACGGCGATCCCGTGCTCGCCACCACCGCAACGGGTGTCTTGGCGGAAGGCGGCTTCCTGGTCGACGAACCGGCCGCCACCAACTGGACCGTGAGTGCTTCCGGCGACCTGACCGCTGGTACCAACTGCGTCTGATCGACGCTTGATCGAGGAGAACCCCGTCGGCTTCGGCCGGCGGGGTTCTCTCGCGTTTTCGGTGCTGTTGCATCAGCGGCCCGCGGATGAGTTGCGCAAGTCTGTATCGATGCAACCGAAGAACGTGACATGACAGAAGACATGACCGGCGGCGGAACCGATGGCTTCACCCCTGGTCGAGATCCTCGTTGTGATCGTCATCCTCGGGATCCTGGCGAACGTGGCCGTCGTTGCCGTCCGGGGAGTCACCGATCGGGGGAGGAGAACTCGTGCAAGGCCGACCGCCGGATCGTCCAACACGCGTCCCGCTTCTACATGCTCCAGGACTCCGTCGAGCCCATTCCATCGACGGGCTCAGCGGATGCCGATCAGTCCGAACGGACGCTGGTCGACGCCCAGTTGCTGGTCCGCGTCTTCGCGCACCGCGATCACGCTGCCGACGGCAACACCATGACCTCGCGAGCAGCCTGTCCGTGATCGTGTGGTCACGGGACAGCGAATCACTTCACGTTCACTTCACATTGGGCAGCTCTCGGGTCAGGAACTTGTGAGGTATTGAGTGAGACGCTCAAGTTCGGGCTGCGCAACCCGATACTCCGATCATGGATGATTCTCCCGCTCCAGACCTGGAGCCGACCGAGGTTGTCGTCGAACGTGAGCGGCGTCGACGACGCGATATCGGGTCGACCTTTGTCGAAATCGTGGTCACCATCACGCTCCTGGGCATCGTTGTCGTGCCGGTGATGCGATCGGTGATCCTCTCGATCACTGCGTCGTCTGTTGCGAAGCAGGCCAGTGAAGTCGAAACAGCACTCCTCAATGCAGTCGACCGAGTCAACCGGGCCCCATTCACCCGGTGCGATTACACCGAGTTCGCTCGAGCGGCAGTCCTCACACAGGGTTGGTCGGCCGATGAAGTCAGCGTGGAACAGAGCTACCTGGACGTCGGAACCGACCTTTTCGTTCCTGGAACCGCAGGCCCGGCGTGCCCAAACGGGGGTCACCGCCGAGACCTCATCCAGCAAGTCGCAATCACAGTCACTAGCCCCAACGGCGACGTGACCCGAACCATCGAGGTCGTCAAGAGTGAGATCTGAAACGCAATCCAGAACCGTCCGGCGTAGCGACGCTGGCTTGACCCTCGTCGAGCTGGTGATCACCGTCTCGATGATGGGGCTCCTCGCCGTGTCGATCTCGGCGGCTCTCATCGTGTCACTCAAGACGCAGACCGGAACCGAGGGTCGATTGAACGTTGCCCGGGCCGAACAGAGCATCGACACGTGGATGCCCGCCGACCTCGCGTCGGCAGTGACCGCCACCGACCTACCGAATGACCGACCCTGCACCGCACCATGCCCGAACGGCATTGTCCTCGATGGCTCGAGTGCGCTGCTGTTGACCTGGCCGAGCGAGTCCGGTGTCGGTGACACGGTCGTGTCGTACATGTATCGCGTGTCGGATCCGGCCGACGACAAGTACGAGCTGGTGCGCATCTACTGTGACGGCGGCACGTGTTCGGAGGTCACGATCCTGCGCGATCTCGACGGGCCTCCGGCCGCAACGTTCGTGCCCGGCACCACCTCCGTGCCGGACGATGTGATCAACGTGACCGTGCCGCTCGCGGCCGATGCAACCTCGGAGACGCCGGAGATTCTCGACACTGGCACGTCAGCGCGCCGCATCGTCGTCACCATCAACGGTGGCGGAGCCGTGGCAGGTGCCGGTGGCGGCGTGAACCGTGTGAGCATCACAGCGGGCGGGACGTCGCTTGGTGATCTCGAGCCCCAGAAGGTGACCGGTCCCTCGTTCACCCAGGCACGTAGTCGATGCGGCGGCCCGATCACGATCGTCGTCGACGACTCGGGCTCGATCGGCAGCGACGTCACGACCGTCGAGAACGCAGTGATCGGCTTCGTCAACGCACTGGCCGGCACGCCGACGCAGGTCCAGATCGTCCCCTTCAGCACGACCGCTACGGTGATCGGCGCGGGAAGTGGCTGGAACAAGTACTACGACATGACCGTCGATGCGGACGTGGCGACGCTCACGGGCACCGGTTCGAACAGCATCCGGGCCAATCTGGATGCCAACACCGTGGGGGGCGGCACCAACTGGGAAGACGCGATGTTCCGCGCTCTGTACGACAAGACCGGCCAGCGTCTCGACACCGACGGGAACCCGGCGACCAACCTCCCTGGCCTCATCGTGTTCTTCACCGACGGCGAGCCGACGTTCAACCGAACTCTGGGATCGGGTTACCGGGGCAACGGTGGCGCACTGCCGGCCGCCCCGGTCGAGAAGAACAACAAGTGGCCGACCGCCAACGGCAGTGCGTTCGACCAAGAGGGTTACGACCGGGCCGAGTACCTGATCAAGGATCTTCGCAGCACGGACGACGTCCGGATCGTCGGCGTCGGCGTGGGTGGGATCTCGAGCGGCTCGGTGTCGAGCTTCGACCAGGCGTACGTCGACTCCAAGCAATATGGCGTGGGCTACTCCGGTGATCGCACCTACTGGGCCACCAACAGTTCCAAGACGTCGGGTTACTACCTCTCTGAGAACACGCCCCGTGAGAAAGTGCTCGGCAACTTCATCGCAGGCGGCAGACTGCAGTCCTCCAACGACAAGCCGTACGTGAAGTCGGTGTTCTCGAATGGTGCATGGACCGAGGTCGACACCGCTGACATGTTCATCACGAATGACTTCTCGAAGCTGCCGAGTGCGCTTTCGTCGATCGCCCTCGGGCAGTGCGGCGGAACGCTGACGCTGCAGACCCGGCTCGCCGACGGATCTCCTGCGACCAACGACGTCACCTACGAGAGCAACGGTGAGACGGTGACCACGTCGCTGGTCAACCGTGCTGCGGCCTTCGACCTCACGCTTCCAGGCGGCGTCGCTGCGTCGGCGACAGTCACGCCGCAATCGTTCGTCGACTCCGGTTACATCCCGCAGGAGTGGACGTGCCGGTCCAGAGGTGTAGCGCTCGACCCTTCCAGATGGTCGTACGTGACTCCGGGCGACCCCGGACGGGGGATCAACGTCACCGTCGGACCGAACGAGGCAGTCGCATGCACGCTGCGGGTGTCGTCGTGATGCTCCCCGGCGATCCCCGGTCGACGGTCGAGCTCGCCGACACGCCCGTGTGTTCGGAGCCCGATCGGGATCAGGGCTCCTCGTTGATCATGGTGCTTGCTTTCATCGTCATTTCCTCGCTCATCGTCATCCCGATGCTGAACTACGCAACGACAGTGCTCCGGGCGAACTCGGTCACCGTGGAGAAGCGCGAAGACCTCGAGGCGGTCCGTGCGGCGGCGCGCGTCGCCGTTGCCAACCCGGTCGATCTGTTCAACACCTGCGCCACGGCGACGGCCGTCCCGCTGTCGACGCCGTCGATGCCGGGAACCACGTCGACGTGTCGTCAAGTCGGTCGCGTCGGCGTCCGAGACGAGCTTCAGATTCCGATCGGCGCGGCGTCGTTGCAACTCGGTGAGCCGGTCCTCACCGGTGCGCTCGAGTCGTCGGTCGCCTCGCCACCCGGTGGCCCGATCGACTGGTGGTACGCGATGTCGCGACCCGACCCTGCGACGGGCACCATCTTCATGCCGAACATTCCCAAGCGCGAGACGAGCGTTCAGGAGGCGACCGGCCACCCGATGCCGGCTCCGTACAACTGCAAGGTCTACTTCCCCGGCTCGTATGCCGCTCCGATCGTGATCGACGGCCCGACCTATTTCACGAGCGGCGTCTACTATTTCCAGGACACCGTGACCGTCGTGGGAGGCGGTCGCGTCGTGGCGGGCTTCGGCGTCACCGAGGGTTGTCTCGACCCGTCGAACCCCAACGTCCCCCCGGTCGGCGACCTCCAGGCCGTGCTCGACATGAACCCGGCGGTGCAGCCCGCACGATTCAACATCGACGGTCTCGGCGCCACGTTCGTCTTCGGCGACAAAGGTCGGCTGATCATCGACGACACGCGGCTCGCCAACGGCAGCCCGAACACGGCGAACCGGCCGGTGTCGGTGGTGTTCAACCAGCGCTACGTCGAGAACGAAGCCGACGGCGGCGCCCGCGTGTCGATCATGAGCGTCAACGGCGACAGGAATCCCGTCAACCCGGCGGCGACGCCCGTCGTGTACACGACCGGACCACTGTCGATCTCCAACGTCATCTCGGTCCCCGAATCCCGGGTCATCACGGCCGACGGATCGTTGGCGCTTGCCTCCACGAAGGGGCTGACCCCATCGATCCACACGCCAGAACCCCGAGCTCCCAAAGCGCCGACCATCACGTCCGTCGACCCGCTCGGCGAGCCGACCGCACACGACGACCAGCAGGGTGCTGCGTGGATCAAGTGGGCGGCGCCGGTCGGCAACGAGGAAGGCGGTTCGACGATCACGAAGTACGACGTGTTCGATCAGAATGGCACACTGCGGTGCACGACCACAGGTGCACGCGAGTGCGTGGCGATGAACCTCGCAGAGATGAACCTCTCGAGGACGCACACCTTCACGGTGGTCGCGACGAACGCGTTCGGCACCTCGGCACCGTCGGCCCCGTTCAGTACCCAGGTCACCGGAAGTTCCAGCCGGATCCAGGCACCTGGCGCACCGACCAACGTCGTCGCCGAGTCGGCGGCGGCCCCGCCGGCGGCACCCGTCGACGCCGCCTCCGTGCGGTGGGATGCCCCGACCTTCAGCGGCCATGCGCCGATCGTCTCCTACGAGGTCAAGGCGTTCCGGGTTCGTACCGGACTCGTGACGAACATCCGCGAAGACACCGGGCGCAGTTGCACCACCAACGTCTTCCGGGATCAACCGGCACCGACGACGTGCATCGTCGGCGGGTTGCCCACGCTCGACACCACCCCTGGCGCCGGTCCCGAACTGACGCCGGCGATCCCCGAGATTCCGCAGACTCCGCCGTCGCCACCGATTCCGGCCGTTCCGGCGGTGAACTCGACGTGGCTGGGCTACGAGTTCGTGGTCACCGCGACCAACGCGATCAACGAGACGCACAATACCTCGTCGCCGTTGCTGAAATCGGCGCCCTCCGCTCCCTCGAATCGGACCGCCGTGCACAACGGAAGTGGAACCGTCGGCACCGCGCCTGCGCCGGTCGTGCCGACGGCACCGACCTATGTGCCGGATCCGCTCGTCGACGTGAACCTCTCCGGTGGTGGGTCTTCCAACGTCGTGGTGACTGGCTACCTGTCGGCTCCTATGGGGCGAGTCCGGGTCGTCAACCCGAACGCAGCATCGAACCGGGTCAGCCTGGTCGGGGGTGTGGTGTCGGGTACGTACGACGTCGCCAACGCTGACACCACAGCGACCAAGGTCGGATTCGAAGACGCCGTGCTTCAGCGAACCATCGCGATCACCACGACCCTCGCGGGCTCGAATCGGCGGTCCATCATGACCGTGCAGATCAACGCGAACGCAGCCGACCTCGTCGTGAACTCGTGGGTCACCCAGTAAACGTAGTGATCAGCTCAGATGATCCCTGAGCCGACCCGCTCCAGAGCATGTGAGTGGTTTGCGTGGCGAAGTCGTTGCGGGCCGGATGGTCCGGAGCACCCGCCCTCCGCTGTTTCGCTTCGTGACGAAGTCAGCCGCCCGCTTGTGACTCGGCGGCGAGTTCGAGGACTTCGTCCTGGGGGAACGGGCCGACCCAGCCGCTGATCGGTTCGCCGTCGGCGGCCAACAGGACGGCGGCCGGTTGTGACGTGATGCCGATCTCCTGCCAGGTCACGAACGACTCGTCCCACAGCATCGTGAACGACTGGGTGCCGTAGTCCGTCACGAAGTCCTCGGCGTCACCCAGGCTGTCCTGAGTGCCGAGGCCCACGACGATCAGGTCGTCGGCGTTGTCTCGAGCGAACTGCTCGACGTCGGGAGCCTCCCGACGACACGTCGTTCAATGCGGCGCCCACATCCACAGCAGGATCGGCTTGTCCTGCGGCACGAGGTTGCGGAAGTTGACCTTGCGACCCGTGTTGAGGTCGTCGACCACCACGCTCGGAAGCAGGTTGCCGTCGAACTCCGACTCCGCCAGCACCTCCTCGCCGACCAGGTCGACCATGGCCGAACCTGCGGGTGCGGGAGCTTCCTCGGCGTCAGCGGATGGAGCATCGGTGCCTGCGTCCGATGCGTCGAGTTGCGGGAGCGCATCGCCGGCATCGGCGGCTTCGTCTCCCGAGTCGCCCGATCCACACGCCGCGAGCAGCAGCGTGGCCGACATCAGGCCGGCCGTCGCCCGCCGACGCGTGATGAGTGGGGTGCGCATCGAGGAAGTCTTTCGCGTGCAACGGCTTCGGGGGGCGACCGGATGAGCTGTTCCCCGAACGTTTCGCATCGTCTCTGACGCACGCGAACCCGTCGGATGTGGCGACGCCGACAGCTCAGGTCGTGGGGGTGAGCAGCTGTCGACGCAGGTCGAGCAGCTTCGGGGCGGGTTCGCCGTCGGACCACGAGTCGGCGGTGATCACCCGCTCGTAGCTCTCCCACTCCTGACGCACGCCGGCCAGGTCGCCGGCTCGGGCGTGGGCCCGCATCCTCAGCGCGATCAGTTCCTCGTGACCCGGCAGCACCTTGAGCCCCTGGCCGGTGGCCCAGAACACGAGGTCGGTGTCGCCGACCGACAGCGCGTGGGCCGCCAACTCGGCGGTTGCCGTGGTGGCGAGCAGCACCAGGTTCGAGGTGAGCCCGTCGGCGTCGGGCCACAGGTAGCTCGACCCGGCGAACGGCAGGCCGTGAATCATCTCGACGGCGGGGCGCAGGACCTCGATCGCATGCGCTGGCGGTGCGACCTTGGCGTGCTCGACGCGCTGGCGGATCAGGTCGGCGTCGGTGACCACCCGTGCGTGGAGGGGCAGCGACTCGTTCAACGTGCGCGCCAGCCACTCCTCGCCTTCGGGCGGCGACACCAGGCGGCCGAGCGCACGGCGAGCCTCGGACACGACGTTGGCGAAGGTCGCGTCACGCACGTCGACTTCCCACAGCGCGGTTCGGGCGGCGGATCGGGTCGCCCGGTCTCGGTGGGTGGACAGCCAGGCGATCAACTCCACGGTCTTGGATCGTTGGAACGACCCCTCGTGGCCGGTGCGGTCGACGACCGACACGCCTCCCATCAGCGTGACGACGATGTCGTGGGGGATCACGTGGAACGGGTCGGCCACCGTCTCGCGGAGGTCGACGTGCACGAGCGGGGCGACCTCGATCGGTGTGGACGCATCGTCGAGGATCGCGACGATCTCGGCCACGTCGTGGTCGGACAGGCCGATCGGGGTGAGCTGGATCGACTCGCCGAATGCGGCGAGTTCCCAGTGGTCGGCATGAGCCCGGATGCGGGCGCCGGCGGTGTTCGCACTGTCGGGTTCGTGGAAACCGCCCGGGTCGACGGCGGCGACGACGGCGATGCCGTGGCCCACCGAAGGCAGCGGGGGGAGTGTGTTCGATGCGTCGTCGGCGTGGGCGAGCAGGATCACGGCGGGCTCCCACATCTCGCCGCCGGTGCGCCTGACGCGCAGGTCGAATGCCGTGCGTTCGTGCGCGAGCGTCGCCCCGATGGTGTCGGCGGCGACGTCGACCGCGTCGCGGGCGCGGTCGACTCGTCGCGCGTTGGGATGGTCGAAGAGCACGCCGGTGCCGAGTTCGGCGACGAGCAGGTGGACGACCTCGGAGGCGAGCGACGTCGCCAGGCTCGACCCGATCGCACGCACCACTTCGTCGCCATGGCGGGGCGATGCCTCGATGGCGGTCAGGCAGGCGGCCTCGAGGTCGAGCATCACGTCGCGTTCGTCGGTGTCGATCCCGACGGTGACGAGTGCGAGGCAGGGTTGGCCGGCTCGGCGTGCGTCGTCGCTGAGCATCTCGATGGGTACCGACGCGGGAAGCGTCCACGTGCGTTCGGGACCGAACCCCTCTGCGTTGGTCCCTGCTCCTCGCATCCACGGGGCCTCGAGGACGGTGTCCTCCGTGAGTCGTGCGACGAGTTCGCCGTCGGGGGCGACCCGCACGGTGCCGATCTGGATTCCCGACCCCGAGATCCGGTGGGCGATCGCGCGAACGGCGATGTCGACGCGTGCGGCTCGCTCGCCGGGGTCGATGGTGCGGAGGCGACGCTCGATCGCCGCGACGGGCGGCGCCGGGGTGGGGACTCGTGCGTGGGGGAGCGCAGCGCGCAGCGCGCGTCGTCGACGGACCCCGACGAGGGTGAGGACGCCGGCCGCGAGCAGTGCTGCATGCTCGAGTCGGATGGGCGACGGAGCCTGGGGCGATGACTCACCCGCCTCGGCCGGGCCCGCCTGGTCGCCGACATCGGCCACCGCCGGGGTGCTCGTGGACGGCGACGGTAGCGACGTCGTCTGTCCCGCCGGGACCGTCGTCGACGAAGTCGTCGCGGAAATGTCGTGTTTTGACAACATTGAGATCATTCGTCGTCGAAGAGGGTGAGGTCGCCACCGGTGAGCGCTGAATATCGGCGGAGCAGCACACGAAGTCGCGTGGCATCGGTGCGGACCTTCGCCGTGTGGTTATAGGAGCGGTCTACGGTGTCGTCAAGCTGGAGGTGGGCTTTGACGAGGGAAATTGGCATGGCTAGCGCGTCATACATTTCGGCCAAGGTCTGATCGACGGGTCGGGCGTCGAGCACAGCTTGGGCTCGCTCTGTCAGCTGTGCCTTCTTAGCTGGGGTCAGATCAGGCCATGGGAACGCAGAGTAGGCGAGGTCAGGTGCTATCGAATGGTCCGATTTCATTCGTCCAACGATGGTTCGTACCCAGGCCATCCACATCGAGGATTGAAGGATTCCAAACAGCCATAGCGGGGCGTCCTCGAGGGTCAGGAGTTTGTTTCCGGCGATGACCTCAGGACCGAGATATGTCATCGGGATGTAGCGGCGGTTCTCGCTGGAGACTTCGGGGATGGCGAGATAGCGAGTCGTGGGTTGTCGCCGTTGGGTAAATAGGGCTGGAGTGAGCGCAGCGTCTCGCACTGATTTCGTAGGAGACTGCAGACGGGCATCTCGAACGCTCTCGAGCCGCCGGCGAAGCGTGGCGCTCGATCTAATATCGGCGGGGGTTGCGTCAACCATCCACAGGCACCACCGGTCTTGGTCGTAGAGCAACTCTGTCGTTTGTCGGAAAGGGCGCAGATACTTTGCCGCAACGGGGTCTGCGGCCACAGAGGCGTAGTCGTCGGCCGATACAAGGAGTTGCTTACCGTCGGTCGGCTGGCTTCCTTTGCTCGGAGTGGCGGGTACCCCGTCGACGAGTGGTCGTCGGTGTTTGGATGGGTAAATGGCCGGCGCGTCCGTGAGGTACCAATTGATGTTGCTGACGGTCCGTACGACTGGTTCGGACTTGACGTCGGGGTAGTCGAAGAGTTCCTTGCGACGTTGTGCTCGGTCGGTTGGTGCGAGGCCGATGATCACCACATGCACATGCGCCTCGCCCTTGGCTTCGCTTCTCCAGGAGAATGTGCTGTGGGCGAACGTGACGGTGATGTTGTTGCGCTGGAGGATGGGTCCCATCGTCCGAGCTTGTTCGCCCTGAACCAGCGAGTTGGTCGAAACGAACGCTGTCGTCGCGTCACCGGCCAGCATGTAAGGGATGGCTTTCGCGTACCAAGCGGCGACGTAGTCGAGGCGTCCGGTGCGGGTGTCAGCGTGGTTTAAGCCACGGAACGCGATCGCGCGGTCCTCGACCATTCGTCGATCTTTACCGACTTCACTGTGCCCGGAGAACGGCGGGTTGCCGAAGACGTAGTCGGCTTGGTCGGCGGGTAGCAGCAGGTTCCAATCGAGCCGCAGTGCGTTGTCAATGGCGATGTGGGGAGCGGCTGGAATTGGAAATCGGACAAAATGCTCTCCGAACTCTGCGGAGACGTCACGGTTGGCTAAGTGATCTGCTAGGTACAAAGCCGTGCGAGCAATGAGCGCAGGAAACTCTTCGAGTTCGATGCCGTAAAACTGATCTACTTTTACGCGACACAGCAGGTCAAGTGAGGCAGCTCGTTGGCCAGCAACTTGCCGCTGACTGGACCGGCCAGCTCCTTGCAGGCGCCGTAGCACTTCGGTTTCGAGGCGCCGGAGTTCTCGGTAGGAGATCACGAGGAAGTTGCCGCACCCGCACGCTGGATCGAACAGCGTCATACTCGCGAGACGGTCGTGAAGTGCCAGCAATTTGGGGCGGCTATCGGCCCTATCGAGCTGCATCTCCAGGTCGTCCAAAAATAGTGGACGGATTGTGCGAATGATGTTTTCTTCCGTTGTGTAGTGTGCCCCGAGGTGGCGGCGCGCCGCCGGTTGCATCACGTTCTGGAACAGCGACCCAAAAATCGCTGGCGATACGGCGGACCAGTTGTATCGACAGGCTCGACGGAGGGCGTCGCGAACTTCCGGTGTGCACGCCGGGATCTGAAGAGGGTCGCGAAACAGATCGCCGTTTACGTACGTCAGCCCGCCTAAGAGATCGTTCAGGCTGGAGGGGCGGTCCGCTGGGGCTTGGTTGAGGATTTGAAAGAGGTAGTGGACTTGTGGTCCGAGGTCGCTTCCGTCGTCAGCGGTCCTGGTGTCGATGTAGAGCTCGAACAGCTTGCGCTCCCAAACTTCAGCGTCGTCAGCGAACAGGCAGAACAGAATGCGGGTCAGCCACTCGCGCATGTCGTGTTCTGGGTATCCAGTTTCGACGAGCCGATCGTGGAGATCAGCTAAAAGCTGTGTGGCGTGCAGGTTGACGTCGACCTCGGGGAGACCGGCCTGCGCTGGGGTTGGTCCTTCTCCCAGCCACCAGAACAGATCGAGGTTGTCCACCAGCTGATCGATTGTGAACTCGCCCTCAGTTCCCAACGTGGTGTCCACCCACTTGAAGCGTTCGAAGTCGCACGCGATCAGCAGCCAGGGAATGTCTCCCATCGGCAGAGTCGGCACATAGTTCCGGAGCTGCTCCATCGCATCGTCCAGATTGCGGCCACGGGACTTCTGCTCGACACCCATCTGTCCGGGATGAAGCAAATCGATCCAGCCGTTCGATCCCGTCCGCACCTTCACGGCGGCGTGCTCATAGGCCGCGACCAAGTGACGCTTCAGCTCGAAGATCGCGTAAAAGCCGTTCCAGAAGGATTGGGTATCGGCGTGCTCCTTGCTCGCCCCCGACCACTCGTACGAAAACTCGCGTGCTCGTCGTCGAATCCCATCACGGTCCAGCATCAGCGTTCGCCACTCTCCTCAGGTTTCCGTCGGCCAACCTCTTTACTACAGGTTGTATGGTCGAGATTCGCTCTTCCAAACGAGCGGACGCTCCATCTGACGATGGACCGCGCAAATGCGGGTTTGCCGGAGCGACGGTTGTGGCTCGGTGCTGACGCGGTTGACGCGTTACTTCAGTGGCGAATGTTCCGCTCGCGCCACACTCGTGTGGCCGTCCGCGGTTGCAAGGTGAACGCAGCGTGATCGGTGTCCATGCGGGCGACGGTGATGCGCCGTGGCCAGTCAGCTGGCAGCAGACCCGTGCTGTCGAGGTCGGCCTCACGTCGGTGTTCGTTACGCAGGCACACGCGTCCAGTGGGTCACCGGAAGGGGGAAAACGGGAAACTGCGGTCGCGCTGCTCGCCGACTCAGGTTGAGCGCAGTGAGCGGACGATCCACTCCAGGAGCCAGGAGAGGAAGGCGTAGAGGCTGCGTTCGATCTCGAAGTCGTCCTCGCCTTCGTCGTCTGCGTCGAGGGCGAGTCCTTCGAGTGAGTCGTCGTCGTCGCTGACGTCGAGCATCGTTCCCAGCACCACCCGCACGGCGTTCACCGACTGCATCAGTGCGATGACCTGGCCTTCGTCGAGCGTCTGCTCCTCACCCGAGGCGATGTACGCACCGACCGCCTCGATCTGGTGGAGCCGACTCGCCACCAACTCCTCACGCATCAGCCGCTGGTACTCGGCCTCCTTCTCGGCGTCCTCCTCGTCGGCGTATGCATTCGGGAAGAGTCGCGCCAGGAGCGGGGACGTCGGCGCGTCCGGGTCGTCGTCGGAGTTGAGCAGCGTGCGGAGCTGCCCGAGCAGGTCGGCCACCACCGCCTGCTCGTCCTCGCCGATGTTCAGCGTCCAGGTCGTGACCCCACGCTTGGTCGTGGCGAAGATCGGCGGCTTGAATCGACGCGTCACTCGTCGTGTTCCATCGTGGCCCACAACGTGTGCTCGTGCAGCCGGAACACGTGCATCTCCGCTTCCTCACGCGTCCCCGACGCCACCACGGCCCGACCCTTCTCGTGCACGTCCATCATCAACTCCGTCGCCTTCTCCAGCGAGTAGCCGAACAGCTTCTGGAACACGTGGGTGACGTAGCTCATCAGGTTGATCGGGTCGTTCCACACGAGCACGATCCACGGGCGGTCGGACGCCGTTGCGTCAGCGAGGTCCGGTTCCTGGACCTGCACCGGCTCGAGAGTGGTGGGCACGGGAGCGATTGTACGGAAGCCGCCGTCCAGAATCAGCGGACGTGAGGAACGCCCCGGGCCAGAGCGGGGCGATCCTCACGCCGAGCGAGGGCAGGTACTCACGTCGAGCGCGCGCGGGTGCGCCGCGACACGACCGAATTCACGCGTCTGGCGGCCCTGCGCTGGCCGCGATCAACCCCGGGGTCGTAGCCTGGCCGGGTCATGGCTGTCGGCTCCCGCCCCCTCGTTCCCTCCCGGCTCGCTCCGGGTGGGATCGCAGCACACGCGCCACGACGCACCCCCACCACGGTCGTCGGTGCGTACATCGCCCTCACCAAACCGCGGATCATCGAGCTGCTGCTCATCACCACCATCCCCACGATGGTGCTCGCCGAGAAGGGGTGGCCGTCGACCTGGCTGGTCGTGGTGACCCTCATCGGCGGAACGCTCGCGGCGGGTGGCGCGAGCGCCGTGAACATGTACGTCGACCGGGACATCGACGCACTGATGGACCGCACCAAGAACCGGCCACTGGTGGTCGGAATCATCGCCCCACGCAACGCGCTGATCTTCGCCCTGTCGCTGCTCGCACTCTCCTTCGTGGTGCTGTGGGCCGGCGCGAACCTGCTCGCTGCGCTGTTGGCGATCGGTGCCGCTGCGTTCTACATCGGCATCTACACCCTGTGGTTGAAGCGGACGAGTCGTCAGAACATCGTGATCGGAGGCGCCGCAGGAGCGATGCCGGTGCTCGTCGGATGGGCCGCCGTCACCGACTCGGTCGGCTGGGAACCCGTCGTGCTCTTCGTGGCGATGTTCCTCTGGACTCCACCTCACTCGTGGGCCCTCGCGGTGAAGTACGCCGACGACTACACCGCCGCCGACGTGCCCATGCTGCCGTCCGTCGCGACCATGGATCACGTCGTGATGCAGATGAAGCTGTACACGGCCGGCCTCGTGGTGTCGACGCTCGTGCTGTGGCCGGTCGCCGGCCTCGGGTTGATCTACGGGATCACGGCGGTCGTGTTGGGCGCGATCTTCATCGGTGGCACCTTCGCCCTGGGACGGAATCCCACACCGAACGCCAGCATGCGCCTGTTCGGGTACTCGATCACGTACGTCACCCTGCTCTTCGGCTCGATGATGCTCGACGTCTTCGTCGAACACGGCTTCTGAACAGCGTCCGCACGCGGTTCGGTGAGTCTGGGTGGGCCGGTGGGCGACGGAGTCTCACCGCTCGGATGCCGCAGTGGGTCTGGTGAGTCTGGGTCGGCGGGTGGGCGATGGAGTCTCACCGCTCGGATGCCGCAGTCGGTCCGGTGAGTCTGGCTCGGCCGGTGGGCGACGGAGTCTCACCGCTCGGATGCCGCAGTCGGTCTGGTGAGTCTGGGTGGGCTGGAAGGCGACGGAGACTCACCGCTCGGGGGAATGGCCAGGCTTGCGCGATCGTGCGGTGGCGCGCGGCACGCAACGGGCATGAAATCACGTGTGAATTCTGGCGAAACGGCCGCGTGCAAGTAGTCTCGGGCCGTCATGCCCCCGGCCCTCGGCCGTACTCGGCGTGTCCACGCACGAACCCAAACGCTCAAGCCGGACGATCAAGCCAAGTGAGTCTCATCAGCACATGACCACCATCGATTCAGCCCCTGACGCTGCCCGAGTCGCAGCCGAGCCGTCCGCAGGCGGCCGGTTCCTCGCGGCCGTCGTCGACTGGCTCACCACCAGCGACCACAAGAAGATCGGGCGGCTGTTCATCGGCACCGGGCTCCTCGGACTTCTCGCCACGGTCGCCGTCAACATCTTCATGAGCGTCGAACGCCTCGACGGATCCGGGGCGCTGTTCGACGCCGACTCCTTCGAGCAGTTGCTCGGGAGCCAACGTGTCGGTCTGATCTTCGGGACGGCTCTCCCGCTCACCGCCGGTCTGGCCATCGCCATCGTGCCGTTGCAGCTCGGTGCCCGTGCGCTCGCCTTCCCCCGTCTCGCGGCGGCCGGCATGTACGCCTGGCTCGGCGGCTTCGTCCTCTCGATCGTCGCCCTCGTCGACAACGGCGGATTCGGCGGCGGCAATGCCGACATGGTCGACCTCTTCCTCGCCGCCATCGGACTGATGGCACTCGGCTTCAGCGCCGTCGGCGTCTCGCTCGCCACCTCGGTGCTCACCACCCGGGCACCGGGCATGACCATGCGTCGCGTCCCGTTCTTCGCCTTCTCCGCTCTCGTCTACGGCATCGGCCTCGTGCTCGTCATGCCGGTCCTGTTCGGAGCCGTCGTCTACCTGTTCGTGGATCACCGCAGCGGCGCCCGTGAGGCGTTCGGCGGCAACCAGGGCATCGCCACCTGGGCCGGCTGGGTGTTCACGCAGCCGACCAGCTTCCTCTTCGCCATCCCGGCCATCGGTGCGTTCGCCGACATGCTGCCGACCGCGTTCCGCAAGCGCACGCCGATGCGTGGCGTCGTGTTCGCCGGGCTGGCACTCGTCGGAGTCGCCGCACTCGCGGCGGTCACGCAGCAGTTGCGTTTCGACGTTCCGTGGCGTGGCTCGCAGCTGTACATCGCCGACGGCGACGACTTCGGCACCAAGCTCGGTGACGTCGCCCCGTGGGTGTTCTTCCACCTGCTGCCCGTGCTCGGTGCGGTCGTGGTGTTCCTCGTCCTGCTCCTGCTCGCCAAGCCCGAGAAGAACGACGACGGCGACACCGTCAAGCCGAAGATCACCCCGGCCTTCCTGTTCGCCTTCTTCGGTTTCGGCATGGTGCTGGTCGGCATGCTCGGTGCTGCGATCGAACCGATCGTCGACCTGGAACTGATCGACACCGTGTTCGGGGAGGCGTCGCTCGTCTACGTCGCCTACGGGGCCGTACTCGGGGTGATGGGCGGGATCGCACTCTGGGCGCCGAAGCTGTGGGGCAAGCAGTTGCCGACCGCTCCGGCCTCGCTGCTCGCACTCGGCGGAGTCGGCGGCGTCGTGCTCGCCAGCTTCCCGCACTACATCGCCGGCTTCCTCGGCCAACCGGCGGGGCTCGAATACGCCGACGGGGACCTCCAGATCTGGAACATCCTGGTGCTCGTCGGTCACGGCCTGTTCGCCCTGACCGTGCTCGGCTTCGCCGGTCTGCTCGCCTCCACGGTGCTCGGCGATTCCGACGACTCGATCGACGACCCGTTCGACGGCCACACGATCGAGTGGGCCACCACCTCTCCCGCACCGGCCGGCAACTTCGTCGACGTCCCGATGATCACCTCCGCCGAGCCCCTGCTCGACCTCAAGACGGCCAACGACAGCAAGGCAGGTGTCAGCTGATGGAAGCGATCGCCGCCGGTCCCGCACCGGCACCCCGCAACCAACTCCTCGTCGGGACGACCCTCGCGAGCATCGCGATGGTCATGCTCACCGGCGGGATGCTCGCCGTGTGGGCCGTGAAGCGGTCGGCGTCGATCGAGGCGGGCAGTGCCTGGCTGCCGGGCAGCGTCACCGTCCCCGAGGTGCCCACCAACGTCATGCTCATCGCCTTCCCGGCGCTGTGCTCCTTCGCCCAGTGGGCGGTGTGGGCAGCCAAGCGCAACGACCGGGCCAACACCGTGTTCGCACTGGGGACCACCGCATTCGTCGCCCTGCTGATCTTCAACGCCCAGGCGTTCGTGTGGAACCAGATGGGCGTCGGCGTCGCCGACGGCGCTTACGGATCGATGTTCTACGCCATCACCGGCGTGTTCGGGGCGCTGATGATCGTCGGGATCCTGTTCACCGCCGTCGCCGCCTTCCGCTACCTCGGAGGTCGCACGCGCGACCGCGAGATCCTCACCGCCCATGCCATCTTCTGGTACGCCATGACGGTCGTCTACTCGGCCATCTGGTTCCTCGTCTACGTCGCCAAGTGAGCCTGACCCACTGATGATCACCACCGGATCCAAGTTCCTCATCGGCGCCAGCGTCATGGCGTTCGTCGCGACGCTCGTCTACGGCCTCGGCCAGGGCGGCGTGCTCGGCACGGTCGGTCTCGCGTCGGCCACGGCCGGCCTGATCGGCCTCGCCACCCTCAACGCCATCCTGCGCGACTCGAACGTCTTCTCCGACGACGACGCACCGGTCGAGACCTCCTCGGCCGCCCAGCACGCGCCGGCCTCCAGCATCTGGCCGCTCGGGTTCGCCCTCGGCGGCGTCGTCGTCGCCGTCGGTCTGATCTCGTACCAGCCGATCGTCGTGATCGGCCTCGTGGCCCTCATCGCCACCGGCGGTGAGTGGGCCGTCCAGGCCTGGGCCGAACGTGCGTCGGGCAACGTCGACCACAACGCCGAAGTCCGCAGTCGCCTCGTCAACCCGCTGGAGTACCCGGTGGGCGGAGCGGCCGCCATCGGCATCATCGTCTTCGCCTTCAGCCGCGTGATGCTGTGGCTGTCCAAGACCAACACGGTCGTCGCCTTCTCCGTGGTCGCCGCCGTGGTGGTCGCCATCGGCTTCGCCATCGCCTACCGCCCGAAGATCGGCATCGGCACGATGGGCGGCGTGGTCGCCGTCGGCGCCGTCGCCGTCGTGGCAGCCGGAGCGCTCGCCGGACTGGACGGCGAACGCGACATCCCCACCTTCGAGACCACCTCGGTCTGGCAGGAGGAGGCGATCCTGCACCCCGAGGAGTACCGCGCAGGTGCCGAGGAGGGCGAGCACCCGGCCGAGCCGATCTGCGAGAGCCCCGAGGAGTTCCCCGAGGCCGACGAGGACGTCAGCCAGACCGTCGCCTCCAAGTCCGGCAGCTACCAGGTGTTCCTCACCGAGGACGGCACCCTGGCGTTCGACGTTCCGGGTCCGGTCGAGCAGGGCCCTGCCGGCATGGTCATCCCCCGCTCCAACCCCACGAACGTGATCTTCCGCAACGAGTCGAACGAGCACCGTCGCCTGTCGCTCGATCTCGGGACCGAGACGGTTCAGATCGACGAGGAGGACGCCGTCGTGCGCCACCAGATCTGCACCACGCTCATCGAACCCGGCGGTGCCCAACTGCTCACGGTGGAGGCGCCTCAGCCGACGTTCGCCGTCGACGGCCAGGTCAACCCGAACGGGCCGGGCGGCGAAGCAGGGGACGGCTTCTGGTTCTACGTGCCCGGTGTGGACACCGCCAAGCTCGAGTTGATCGTTCCGTGAGGCGCCTCGATCCGAATGGTGCCGCGCGACACGAAAATCACGAGCGAACGAAAATGCGCGACTCCGAGACTGGAACTAGCTTGACTGACGTGAACCTGCCGAACGCCCGTGGCCGCACGATGGGGTTCGCCGCGCTCGCAGCGGCGGGTCTGTTCGTCGCCGGATGCGCCCAGAACGCCCCGCAGGACACCACCGATCCCGCCGGCGAGAGCGCCCAGATGATCTACGACCTGTCGTGGCCCATCTTCGCGATCGCCGGCATCGTCGGCGTGCTCGTGATCTCTGTGATCACCTTCGTCGTCATCCGCGACCGCGACCGCGGCCAGCCGATCCCGGAGCAGACGCACGGCAAGCCGATCCTCGAGATCGGCCTCACCATCCTCCCGGCGCTCATCCTGATCGGCGTGGCCATCCCCACGGTCGGCACGCTGATGGCGCTCAACGACTACGACGACACCGAGTGCGTCGTCAACGTCACCGGACAGCAGTGGTGGTGGGAGTTCGACTACCCCGTGCAGGACGGTTGTGGCGGGATCACCGAACCGATCGTCACGTCGGGCCAGATGGTCATCCCGGCCGACACCGACGTGCTCATCCGTGGCACGAGCCGCGACGTCATCCACTCGTTCTGGATCCCGCGCCTCAACGGCAAGCGTGACATGGTCCCCGGCCGAGTCCACAGCCTGAAGATGCAGGCCGACGAGCCGGGCATCTACGCCGGCCAGTGCGCCGAGTTCTGCGGTCTGTCCCACGCCAATATGCGCATGGAGGTCGTGGCCCTGAACGACGGCGACTTCGAGACGTGGAAGGCGAACCAGCTCGAGGACTACGAGTCGCCGATCGGTGAACAGGCGCTCGCCGGTGAGGCCGCATTCGTGGCGAACTGCTCGCGGTGCCACCAGGTCGACGGCATCACCGACGCCGACGGCGTGCCGATCGTGTCCCGCCCTGACCTGCAGGTGTACCCCGGTGCGGCGCCGAACCTCACCAACCTGATGACGCGCAACACCTTCGCCGGTGCGTCCTGGGACCTCATCGACCAGGACCGTCGTGACGAGGTCTGGAACGCCGACCCCGACGAGTTCGGTGCGCTCTACCTCGCCGGCGTCGAGGACAGCTGGTTCAACGAGATCGACCTACGCGAATGGCTGCGCAATGCGCCCCTCAAGAAGCCGATGTACGCCGACCCGCTCCAACTCGACGAGACCGACGGTCTCTACCGTGGAATGCCCAACCTGGCCCTGAGCGAGGACCAGATCGACGACCTGCTCGCCTACCTCTTGGAACTCAAGTGAGCAGCCCCGTGCAATTGCAACTGATCGGAGCCCTGTAGCCATGGCGATCATCGAACGACCGGCGAGCGACACGCTCACCTACTCCGACATGGACGCCGCGGTCACTGCGACCTCGTCGTACGGCTACCTCCGCCGCCCGGTGGAGACCACGGGTTGGCGCTCGTGGGCCTTCACGGTCGACCACAAGAAGATCGGCATCATGTACGGCGTCGCCGCCATGGTGTTCTTCGTGATCGGTGGACTCGAGGCGGGCCTGATCCGCCTGCAACTCGCCGGCCCCGAAGGCACCGTGCTCTCGGCCGACAAGTACAACCAGATGTTCACGATGCACGCCACCACCATGGTGTTCCTCTTCGTGATGCCCATGGCGGCGGCGTTCGCGAACTACTTCATCCCGTTGCAGATCGGCGCACGTGACGTCGCGTTCCCACGCCTCAACGCCCTGTCGTTCTGGGTCTTCATCTTCGGCGGTGTCTTCCTCAACACGTCGTGGTTCCTCGGCGGTGGCGCCGACGGCGGCTGGTTCATGTACGCCCCGAACTCCGACACGCCGTTCTCGCCGAGCAACGGCGTCGACTTCTGGGGTCTCGGCCTGCAGATCGTCGGCATCGCCTCGCTGGTCGGCGCGATCAACCTGATCACCACCGTGCTGAACATGCGTGCACCGGGCATGTCGCTGATGAAGATGCCGATCTTCACCTGGATGGCCTTCGTCACCCAGATGCTGCTGCTCTTCGCCATCCCCGTCATCACCGTCGCACTGTTCCTGCTGATGTTCCAGCGTTCCTACGACGCCACGTTCTTCTCCGTGGAAGCCGGCGCCGACCCGCTGCTCTGGCAGCATCTGTTCTGGATCTTCGGACACCCCGAGGTGTACATCATCGTGCTGCCGTCCTTCGGCATCATCTCCGAAGTCCTGCCGGTCTTCTCGAAGAAGCCCCTCTTCGGCTACCCCTTCGTCGTGTTCTCGGGTGCGGCGATCGGCTTCGTCGGCTGGGGCGTGTGGGCGCACCACATGTTCGCATCGGGCCTCGGACCCATCTCGGTCGCGGTGTTCTCGGTGTCCACCATGGCCATCGCGGTCCCCACCGGTGTCAAGATCATCAACTGGACGCTCACCATGTGGGGTGGCAAGTTGTGGTTCACCACGGCGATGCTGTTCGCCGTCGGCCTCATCGTGAACTTCACGATCGGCGGTCTGTCGGGTGTCACCCACGCCGTTGCACCGTCCGACACCCAGCAGACCGACACCTACTACATCGTGGCGCACTTCCACTACGTGATCTTCGGTGGCGGCGTGCTCGGACTCTTCGCCGGCTTCTACTACTGGTGGCCGAAGATCTTCGGCAAGTGCCTCAACGAGCGTCTCGGCAAGTGGAACTTCTGGCTGATGATGATCGGCATGAACATGACCTTCGGGCCGATGCACATCATCGGTCTGCAGGGCCAGCCGCGACGCATGTACCAGTGGACCGAAGCACGCGCCGGAGAAGGGTTCTTCAACCTCGGCTTCTGGAACCTCGTCGCCACCATCGGTACCTTCATCCTGGGTGTGGGCATCCTCGTGTTCCTCTACAACGCGATCTTCCAGCACCGCAAGGAGCCGGCTGCCCCGATCGACCCGTGGGACGCTCGCTCGCTCGAATGGCTCACCACGAGCCCGCCCAAGCCGCACAACTTCGACCGCACCCCGACCGTGCACGCACTCGACGAGGTCTTCCACCGCAAGTACGAAGACGTCGGCGAGGGCGACCAGCACGAGTACGTGTTGCGCACGTCGCTCGAGGACCTCGTGCTCGAGGAGGAGCGTCACGCCGACGCTCACATCCACCTGCCGGCGCCGTCGTACTGGCCCATCGTCCTGGCCTTCGCCCTGCCGATCATGGCCTACGGCGTCATCTACACCGCGTGGCTGATCGCACTGGGTGCGGCCATCGCCATCGCCGCGATGTTCGGATGGGCACTCGAGCCGGCCGACGCCGAGCCGTCCGACTTCGACCCACCCGCCACGGGCGGCGAATCGTCGAGCAAGGAACTCGCCAATGTCTGACACGAAGAACGACACGCCCGACAACGCCGTCGGCGATCCCGAGGTCCAGGACGACAACATCGTCTCCGACACCGTGAAGGAGGCCGGGGCGATCGTCAAGGATCACCTGAGCGACGACCACGATCACCGGGACGCCCACGACGAGTTCGGCCACACTCCGGTGGACGAGCACGACAGCCACCCGGGTGCGCACCACACGTCGCTCGGGCTGTCCAACACCAAGCTCGCGATGTGGCTGTTCCTCGGTTCGGAGTGTCTGCTCTTCGGCGGCCTGATCTCCACCTACATGCTGTACCGCAATCGGCACAGCGAGGGCGTCGGCCCGGACCAACTGTGGGACATCCCGTTCACCTCGGCGTCGTCGTTCGTGCTGCTGATGTCGTCGCTCACCATGGTGCTGGCCGTGTCGGCTGCGAACCGCAGGGACGATCGCAACACGAAGCTGTGGCTCGTCGTCACCGCCACGCTCGGCGGACTCTTCGTCGCCGGCCAGGTGTACGAGTTCACGACCTTCTACCGTGAGGGCCTCGGCTACACCGAGAGCCTCTTCGCCTCGAGCTTCTACACACTGACGGGCTTCCACGGTGTCCACGTCTCGGTCGGGATCATCATGTTGATGGCCACGATGGGCATGGTCGCCAAGAACAAGATCTCCGGCGACAAGGCCGAGACGGTCGAGATGGTCGGCCTGTACTGGCACTTCGTCGATGTCATCTGGATCATCATCTTCACGCTCGTCTACCTCATCCCGGCCTGATCCGCCCCGGTCCGATACGGAGTCACCCATGGATGTCGATGCACCCACCACACCCGAAGTTGACGTGAAGCACGTCGACCCCGATGCCCCCGGCGACCGGACGGCCGACGAGCAGGTCGACATGACCGGACTCGACGAGGCTGCGGCCAAGAACCGCCACCACGACGGCACCGACGGTGTCCACGGAGACCACGATCACGTCAGCGACAACCGCTACATCGTGATCGCGGCCATCCTTGCTGTCATCACCGCCGCCGAGGTCGTGGCCAGTTACGTCGATCTCGGGCCGGTGTTCATCCCGCTCCTGTTGTTCATGATGGCGGTCAAGTTCTTCGTCGTCGTGAGCTACTTCATGCACCTGAAGTTCGACAACAACATCTTCAAGCGGCTCTTCTACACCGGCCTGTTCCTCGCGGTGTTCGTCTACGTCGCGGCGCTCCTCACCTTCCAGTTCTTCGAGAGCTGACGGCCGCCGCCGTGCTCGCACAGGCCGTCGACCAGGTGTCGACCGCTCCCTGGAGATTCCAGTGGCATCCCGAGGTGTGGGTGCTCGTGGGGTTCCTGGTGTGTGCCTACACCTACATGGTGCGGGTGATCGGGCCCAAGGCGGTTCCCGACGGCGTCCAGGCCGTCACTCGCAAGAACAAGCTCGCATTCGGCGCCGCGATGCTGACGTTGTGGATTGCGTCCGACTGGCCGATGCACGACATCGGGGAGGAATACCTCTACTCGGCGCACATGTTGCAACACATGGCGCTGAGCTACTTCCTGCCGCCTCTGGCACTGCTGGCCACGCCGACCTGGCTGATGCGGGTCCTCGTGGGCAACGGACGCCTCTACGCCGTCGTCAGGTTCATGACCAAGCCGGTCATCGCCGGTGTGCTGTTCAACCTGGTCATCATGGTGACCCACATCCCTCAGATGGTGAACGCGTCCGTCGAGTCGGGTCCGCTGCACTACTCGCTGCACTTCGCCGTCGTGATGCTGTCGCTTCTGATGTGGATGCCGGTGGTCGGGCCACTCCCCGAACTCCAGATCGGCCCGTTGGGCAAGTGCATCTACCTCTTCCTGCAATCGGTCGTTCCGACCGTTCCCGCAGCCTGGCTCACGTTCGCCGAAGGGGCCGTGTACAAGAGCTACGACATCCCGGTGCGGGTCTTCGGCTGGGACGTGGCCGTCGACCAGCAGCTCGCGGGTGCGATCATGAAGATCGCCGGCGGCGTGTTCCTGTGGACCATCGTGGTGTTCATCTTCTTCAAGCGGTTCGCCACGGAGTACGAAGGCGAGCACGACTATCGCCGTGCTCCGGGGCGCGGCATGCCCGATGCCGAGATCATCGCCACCACCGACTCCGGACTCACGACCGACGACGTCGAGCGTGCCTTCGCGTCGAGTCGTCCGCACGTCGAGACCTGAGCACGACGGCATTCACGCCGATCGGCTCACTACCTTGTCACCCGTGACGTCTCGACACCGACTCCGTACGACCGTCGCGATCTGCGCGCTCATGGTCGCCGTCGTGAGCACGTCGGCCTCGGTCCGTGCCGAAGGCAGCGTCGAGAGCGTCGATCGTCTCGCAACGGCCGTCGCACCGGCCCCGGCGCAGCGTCAGACACCTCCGCTGCGATCGGCCGTCATCATCAGCGATTCGGCCATGGCGGGCGTGCGTTGGAACGGCGCCCTCGGCGGGTTCCGCGGGTTCGCGGCCGATGCCCGCTTGGAGTCGTGTCGCCGACTCGTGACGTCGTCGTGCCGGGGCCGGGAAGGATACCGACCCCGGACCGCACTCTCCGAGGTGAACTCACTTCCGGCCGCCGGTTCACGAGACGTGCTCGTCATCGCCGTGGGCTACAACGACTGGCACGCCAACTTCGAGTCCGACGCACGAACCGTCCTGGCCGCAGCACGAGCCAAGGGATTCACGACAGTCGCCTGGGTGACGTATCGCGAGCTGGTGGGCTACACGCTGCCGACGAGCGGTGCGCGTTCGGACTACGCGTTCATGAACGCCCGGCTCCGAGCGATCCGTGATTCGGGTGACTTCCCCGAACTGAAGCTGTGGGACCTCGACGCCTACACGCGAGGGGTCGTCGGTTGGTTCGCCTACGACGGTGTCCACGAGACACGACGGGGCTCGTGGGGGGTGGCGGACTGGATCTCGCGCCACGTCGCCGCGCTCGACGGTCGGCCGTGTGTGATGCCCTGGTCGCCGACCTTCGCGCAGGATCAGGTCTGCCCCGATCCCGACGCCCTGCCCCCGCTGCGCGGACATCCCGATCTGTCCGGGCTCTACGGAATCTGATCTCCGACGGCCCGTCTCGGGTCGAACCCACCGGGACGGCGATCCATCCGGCAAGTAGCCTCGCTCACCGTGATCGACCAACGGATGCTGCGCACGGATCTCGACGGTGTGAAGGCCGCGTTGTCCCGCCGTGCGCGCCCGAAGCTGATCGACGACGTCGAGCGCGCCGCCCGTCTCGACGCCCGTCTGCTCGACATCGCGCGTGAACGTGACGACATCCGGGCGGCGGTCAACTCGCTGTCGAAGGACGTCGGGACGCTGCGCCGCGACGGCAAGGTCGCCGAGGCGGAAGCGAAGCAGGCCGAGAGCCGGACGCTGGGTGCGACCGAGAAGGCGCTGGCCGACGAGCACGACGAGGTGTCGGCCGCCCTGAACGAGCTGCTGCTGGGCATCCCGAACCTGCCCCACCCCGATGCTCCCGACGGGGCGAGTGACGACGACAACCCGGTGATCACCGGGCCGATCGCCCTCCACGCCACCTTCCCCGACTGGCAGCGCGTGCCGCACTGGGAGACCGCCGAGGCGCTCGGCATCCTCGACAACGAACGAGCGGTGAAGATCTCGGGCTCGATGTTCACGATGCAGCGCGGCGCAGGTGCCACCCTCGCTCGTGCCCTCACGCAGTTCGGCCTCGACCGCAACGCCGACGTCCACGAGGAGATCCGCCCCCCGTCGCTCGTCACCACGGCCACGCTCACCGCCACCGGACAGCTGCCGAAGTTCGCCGAGGACGCCTACGCCATCGAGAAGGACGACCTGTGGTGCGTCCCCACCGCCGAGGCGTCGCTCACGTCCCTGTTCAACGACGAGATCCTCGATGACACCGAACTCCCGATCCGTCTCATGGCGTTCAGCCCGTCGTTCCGCCGGGAGGCCGGGTCCGCCGGTCGCGACACACGCGGGATGCTGCGCGCCCACGAGTTCGACAAGGTCGAGATGCTCGCGTTCGCCACGCCCGAACAGGCGCCGGCGCTGCTCGACGACATGGTCGCGCGGGCGGCGTCGGCCATGGCCGACCTCGGGCTGCCGTACCGGGTGATCGAGATCTGTACGGGTGACATGGGCCAGAGCCATCACCGCACGTTCGACGTCGAGGTCTACGCCCCCGGGGTCGACACCTGGCTCGAGGTGTCGTCGGTGTCGTGGTTCGGTGACTACCAGGCCCGCCGTGGCAACACCCGATTCCGTCGTCACGACGAGACCGGCAAGGCGACCAAGGGCAGTCACTTCGTGCACACACTCAACGGGTCCGCTCTCGCCGTGCCCCGGGTGTGGGCGGCGATCGTCGAGAACCATCGCAACGAGGACGGCAGCGTCACCGTTCCCGAGGTGCTGCACACGTACATGCGCGGCATCACGGTCATCACGCCCTGATCGACCGTCGCCGTGAGCGCCCGGTGTCGCGGCGTCCACTGCGGCTCCGTGACGTGTGCGTGCGATGCCGGTGGGAGGGCTGGTTCGCACATGCGTGCCGGGGCGCCCGAACGGATCTGCGGCGGGTGTGCGAGAAGCGCGAGACTCGACGTGATGAACGAATCGGTGCGGAGTCGCAGGGTGCAGTACGAGACGGCGGGGCTCGACGTCGACGACGTGTATGCGGACCCGATGCTCCAGTGGCAACGCTGGCACGACGACGCGTTCGACGCCGGGGTCGCCGAACCGAACGCGATGACCTTGTCGACGATCGGCCTCGACGGAGCACCCGATGCCCGCATCGTGCTGGCCCGTGGCGCGGACGAACGCGGCTTCGCCTTCTACACCAACTACACGGGTGCCAAGAGCCGCCAGCTCGACGCGGCGCCGGTTGCATCGGCGGTTTTCGCGTGGCTCGACCTCCACCGCCAGGTGCGCGTGCGCGGAACGATCGAGCGGGCCACGAGCCAGGAGTCCGACGACTACTTCGCATCGCGACCGCGCAGCAGCCAACTCGGAGCGTGGGCGTCGCCCCAGAGCGAGGTCATCGCCGACCGGGGAGCGCTCGAGGCTCGGGTGGCCGCCGTCGCGGCCGAGTTCGGCGTCGACGAGACCGACCCCGATATCCCGCGACCCGCATTCTGGGGTGGGTGGCGGCTCGTCCCGTCCGAGTGGGAGTTCTGGCAGGGCCGACCCAGCCGCCTGCACGACCGCCTCCGCTACCGGCGCGACGACACGGGCGTCTGGACGATCGAGCGGCTGGCCCCGTGACCTGCGCGTCACCACCCCTCTCTGCGGTGAGTCTGCGTCGCCGCAGGTCCGACCCAGACTCACCGTTGCGCGGTCGTGGTGTTCTGCGGTGAGTCTGCGTCGCCGCAGGTCCGACCCAGACTCACCGTGAGGTGTCTGTTCGTGCGCGGCGAGCGAGCCAAAGCGGAAACAGCCGACACTGCGAGTTGAACTTGTTCACGAGAGGCGTGAGGATGTCGCCATGACGGGAACCAAAGTCGGGCCGACCAGGGTCCTGGTCGTGGATGACGAACCGACCGTGCGCGAGGTGGTCGTGGGGTATCTGCGACGCGACGGCCATGACGTGTCGGAAGCCGCCGACGGCAACGTCGCACTCGAGATGCTCGAGGCCGAGACCCCCGACCTGATCGTGCTCGACATGATGCTCCCCGGCGTCAACGGACTCGACATCCTCCGTCGCGTGCGTTCGACCAGCAACATCCCGGTGATCATGCTCACCGCTCGTGCCGAGGAGTCCGACCGGGTCGCCGGGCTCGAGTTGGGTGCCGACGACTACGTGGTCAAGCCGTTCTCGCCGCGTGAGCTCGCGGCCCGGGTCAACGGCGTGTTGCGTCGCAGCGGCAACCGCGACACGACCGCACCGAAGCTGATCGAGTTCGACGGCCTGAGCGTCGACCCGCTCGCTCGCGAAGTGCTCCTCGACGGCAAGATCGTCGAGATGACGCCGAAGGAGTTCGACGTGTTGGCGTTCCTGGCGAACTCGCCACGGCAGGTCTTCTCGCGAGCGCAACTGCTCGAGCAGGTGTGGCAGTCGTCGCCCGAATGGCAGGACCCGGCAACGGTCACGGTCCACGTGCGGCGGATCCGCAACAAGATCGAGGCCGACCCCGAGAAGCCGCGGTGGATCACGACGGTCTGGGGCGTCGGCTACCGGTTCGAGCCGTGAGCAGGACCGTCCGCGACGAGCCGGCCACGGAGCGCACGCTGCGGGCCGAGTCGGGTGAACTCGCCGGGCCGGCGTCTCGAACGCGCGGCATGAACCGGCTCGGCCGTCGCTTCCTGGCGGCGAACCTCGCGGTGTTGGGCGTGGCGATCATGATGCTCGCCATCGCCACGCAGACGATGCTGATCGACAACCACGTCCGCACGAAGCTGATGTGGGCGTTGATCCCGGCGGTGCTCGCTGCGGCGGGTGTCGCGATGCTGCTCGCTCGACCGGTCGCCCGTGACGCCAAGCGGATCTGTGCGGCGGCGATGGCGGTCGCGGCCGGTGACCTGTCGGCTCGCACGGGCGTGCAGCGCAACGACGAACTCGGCGAAGCCGCTGCGATGTTCGACGTGATGGTCACCCGACTCGGCACGATCGAGACGGAACGGTCGCTGATGCTGTCGTCGATCTCGCACGATCTGCGCACGCCGCTCGCGGCACTGCGCGCCGCGGTCGAGGCGATCCGCGACGGCGTGGCCCCGGACCCCGACCTCTACCTCGCTGGGATGGAGCGCCAGGTGCGAGCACTGTCGTCGCTGGTCGACGACATGCAACTGCACACCAAGATCATCAGCGGCACGATCGAATTGCAGCGCACGAAGCTCGACCTCACCGAACTGGCCGACGAAGCCATGGAAACGGTGCGTCCGCTGGCCGAGCAGCGTCGCGTCAAGCTGCTGCTCGAGGCCGATCGTCGGGTGACGATCGACGCCGACGGGCCGCAGTTGGGTCGCGTCGTGCGGAATCTCCTCGACAACGCGATCCGCCATGCGCCGGACGACTCCGTCGTGCTCGTGCAGATCCACCGCGTGGCTGACGTCGCCACGTTGCGCGTGATCGACGAAGGCGAGGGCTTCCCCGCAGACTTCCGCGAGCATGCCTTCGAACCGTTCACGCGTGCCGACGAGGCGCGCGACCTGCGCACCGGTACCGCCGGTCTCGGCTTGTCGATCGCCAAGGGGATCGTCACCGCGCATCAGGGAACCGTGAGCCTCGGTGAGGGCCCGGGCGGCATCGTCGAGATCTCGCTGCCCGTACAGATCGCCCGATAGGGCCGGATTCAGGGGAGTCGTCCGGTCGGCGGTCGGTCGGTCACGGCTCTCGGGTCGTCCAGGTGAGGGCGGCTTCGGCCAGGGCGTCGATCAGCGACTCGGTGTGGGGCGTGAGTCCAGGCCCCTCCCAGTCCCACCAGAGTGGACTCGACCCGCGCACGCGCGGCGGCAGCTCGATCTGCACGCCCTGCTGCGGCGGCAGGTTCACCGGGTTGCGGTCGTGCAGGCCTCGCAACTGAACGGGGATCGTCTCGAGGTCGGTGAGGACCTCGTAGGCGGGCAGAGCGGAGCGGATCGCATCGCCCACGTGTTCGGCGAACTCGCGGTTCTGCCCGCCGAGCAGCATCGAGCCGAACATGCCACGTCGCCCGAAACCGTGGACGGTGATGACGATCTCCACGTGCTCGAGGAAGCGGGCCAGTGATGCGGAGGCCGACGGTTCGACGGTGGTCGACGTGAAGTGCTCGCGCATCCCGGCGGGTTGCACCACGGCGTAGAGCGACGAGCCCGAGGCGTCGGCCGCGCGTCGTGCGATCACGTCGGTCATCCATTCCAGATGTCCGCCGTGGTACGCCATGAACCCGACCCGACCGCGCAACTCGCAGATCTCCTCGACCCCGGGCGCATCGAGCACCTCTGCGAACTCGCCCATCGTCAACATCATGCCCCCACGGCCCGTCGCGACGTCGATCCGTCCCCGGACAACCCGGCGACGGGTCAGCCGGCGACAGGTGACCGGAGTGGCGGTCGCCCGGCCGTCGGTCCACCCCGTTGTCGGAGCGTCCCCCCTACGATGACCGGCGATGCTCGTGTGGATGGACCTCGAAATGACCGGACTCGATCACACGTCGGACGTGATCGTCGAGATCGCCACCCTGATCACCGACGACGATCTGAACATCGTCGCGGAAGGACCTGATCTCGTGGTGCATGCGACGGACGACGAGCTCGCTGCGATGGATCCGTTCGTCGCCAACATGCACACCAAGTCGGGTCTCCTCGAGCAGATCAAGGCGTCCACCATCAGCCTCGCCGATGCGGGTGCCGAGACGCTCGCGTTCATCAAGGAGCACGTGCCCGAGGAACGCTCGGTCCCGCTGTGCGGGAACTCGATCGGCACCGACCGACGTTTCCTCACGGCCTATCTGCCCGAGATCGAGGAGTACCTGCACTACCGATCGATCGACGTGTCCAGCGTGAAGGAACTCGTCAAGCGCTGGTACCCCGAACTCGATGCCAACCGGCCGCGCGGCCAGGGCAGCCATCGAGCGCTCGACGACATCCGCGAGTCGGTCAAGGAGCTCGCGTACTACCGCGAGCACGTTTTCGTCGCGGCCCCGGACGTCACGCCGATGGACACCGTCGCCGAGAACGCCTAATTCGTCGCATCGTCGGCCGCGACGACACTACGTTTCGGTCGCTGAGGTTCGGGCTCGTTCTGAGGTTCCGGGCCCGAACGTCGGCACCCCGAGCCGTCCTTCCGGAGCCCATCGTCGACCGCTTGGCCTCGCAGCGCCAGGAACAACGTCGCGCCGGTGACGGGCAGGAACGGGTGTCCTCGGTACGGTCGTGGCATGCGTGCTGTCGTACTCCGTGACCATGGAGGCCCCGAGGTCCTCACGATCGAGGACGTCCCGTCGCCGTCCCCCGGACCCGATCAGATTCTCGTCGACGTCGCCCACAGTGCGCTGAACCGGGCCGACACGCTGCAGCGCCAGGGTGGCTACCCCGATCCGCGCAAGCTCGAGCTGGAGATCCCCGGCCTCGAGTACGCCGGCACGGTCGCAGCGGTCGGTGCCGACGTGACCGAGTGGTCGGTCGGCGACCTCGTGATGGGCATCGAGTCGGGTGGTTGCTACGCGGAGCAGGTCGTCACCCACGCCCGACAGGCGTTGCCGGTGCCGGTCGGGATCGACCTGGCCGACGCAGCAGCGATCCCCGAGGTGTTCCTCACCGCATGGGACGCACTCGTGGTGCAGGGCGGGCTCACGAGTGGTCGCTGGGCGCTCGTCCACGCCGGTGCATCGGGCGTGGGAACAGCGGCGATCCAGATCGCCAAGGCGATCGGCGCGACGATCGCCGTCACGTGTTCGGCCGGCAAGGTCGACGCGTGCCGCGAGCTGGGTGCCGACCTCGTCCTCGAACGCAGTCCGAACGACTGGCTCGCCGACCTCCAGTCCGCGGTCCCGGGCGGCGTCGACGTCGTGCTCGACGTGGTCGGCGGCGACGAGGCCGACCGCAACTTCCGGGCCGTCGCGATGGACTCCACGATCGTGCAGGTCGGGCTGATGGGTGGTGGGTCGGCTCCGGTGAACATGGGCCTGCTGCTGATGAAGCGGATCACGTGGGTGGGTACCACCCTGCGGGCACGGCCCCTCGAGCGCAAGCTCGCACTGTGTCAACGGTTCCGCAGCGAGATGATCCCGCTGTTCGAGTCGGGCGCACTCGCGCCCGTGATCGACTCGCGCTACGCGTTCGACGACGTCGCCGACGCCCACCGCCACATGGAGTCCAACGCTTCCATCGGCAAGATCCTCCTCGACGTGTGAGCATCGTCCGAGCGGCGACGACGGCGTTGCCGTGATCAGGTCGACGTGAGCACTTCGGGCTGTTCGTCGTCCTCGTCGGGGTCGTCGACGGGGACGAGCATCCGTCGGTAGCTGAGGAACGCGCCGATTCCGAGCACGAGTGCGGCCACCGGGACGAACAGGGTCCAGGGGAAGTCGGAGGACAGTTCGCCGCTCGGTTGCCCGTACACGAACGAGATGGCACCCACGACCTCGTCACCGTTGACCGTGTTGACGGCGTCGTAGGCGATGATGTAGGTGCCCTTGCGGTCCAACTCGTCGAACTCGACCGTCGCCGTGTTCGGTCCCGTCTTCGTCGTGACGCTGCGCAGGTCGTCGAAGTCGACGCCGTTGCCTTCGTCGTAGACCAGTTGCAGGATCACGTCGTCCTCCAGTTCGAGTGCGAAGGTGATCTCGGCCGACGTGATCGGTTGTTCCAGGACTTCGAGCGACGACGGGGTGGAGGTCCGGATGTCGGGATTCGGGCTGTCGACCACGGCCGTGGGTGCGCCCCAGGTGAACGAGATCGAACCGGCCACGACGTGTCCGTCCGAGGGCACCGGGGCGATGTAGCGGACGAAGTAGGTGCCCTGTTCGGTGATCTCGGGGAAGTCCAGGCGCGCCGTTTCGTCGCTCGTCTTGACCGTCTCGCCGCCGATGTCGACCGTCGTCCCGTCGCCCGGGTCGTAGGTCAGGAACATCGAGACCTGGTCGGAGATGCCCTCGCCGAAGTCGATCTCGGCCGAGGAGATGGGCTCGTCGATCGTCGACCGGTTCTCGGGGGAGGAGGAGCGGATCCCGTCGTGCGCCGAGGCGGGCGTCGCCGGTGCCCCCACCGCACCGAACACCGCGATCATGAGCGTCGCTGCGACGAGGCGGATCACGCGGCGGGCCGGTCGCCGTCCCCGCCGTGCCGAGTCGTGCTGCTCCATGTGGATCATTCAATCAGCCGGTCCGAGCCCCGACCTGTCGACCCTTCCACGTCACATCGCGGCGCAAGAGCACGGCGACGACACTGCGCACGAAGATCACGACGAACACGACCACCAGCAGCGGGAACATCGCGGCTGCGACCGGGTGCATCGTGCCCGCCCGCCGTCCCAGCACCCAGATCTGCACGGCGGTCAACGGGTACACGATCGGCGCCGCCAGCCATCCACCGGCCACCGAACACATCCACAGCGCCACGGCGAGGCCGACCCACCAGCGCGTGAACCGAGCGCCGGTCGCGATGCTGCGCGTCCACCCGCGGACCAACTCGGCGAAGCCACCGGGGTACATCCGGAACGTCGTGGTCGCCGGCGACCCGTTCGCCAGGCGGCTGCGCCCCACGGCTCGCGCGAGGCCGATGTCCTCGGTGTGCATCGATCGGACCGATGGCGCGCCGTGCCCGCCGCATCGCTCGTACGCCACCCGATCGACTGCGATCACCGGTCCGAACGCCACGTTGCTCGAGGTGACGCGCGGTGCGATCGTGAACGCGCCGCACCCCATGAGTGCGGTGATGTTGCACAGGATGCTCGGCTGCTCCCCGACGGTCTCCATCCGGTGCCACGGCTGCATCGACACGAGCGCGTCGGGGTCGTCACCCACCGCTGCTGCCAGGTCGTCGAGCAGGGTGGGGCCGGGCCGGACGTCGGCGTCGAGGAACACGAGCGTCGCCTGATCGGTCACCGATGCGCCGAACCAGCACGCGTTCGGCTTGCCGAGCCACCCGTCGCCGGGTGGAGGAGGCGTGACGACGTCGACCTCGAACGCACGCGCCACGCGGGCGGTGCCGTCGGTCGAGTGGTCGTCCACGACCAGGATCCGGTCGCCCGAGCGGCGTTGGGCGACCAGCGGCCGCAGCAGGTTCGCCAGCCCGTGCGCCTCGTTGCGAGCGGGGATGACGACCGCGACGCCGGGGCGTTCGACCGACGGCGACACCTCGGCCCTCGACGACATCGACGACATCGACGACATCGACGACAGAGGCAGTGGCTTCCACAGGAGCAACCACCCGAGCATCCACCCGCCGGCGTAGACGGCGAGCTCGAGCGGACCGTGATCGAACCCGGCGATCTCCACGCTGAGCAGGGCCGACATGTCCCCACTGTGGCACGACCGGAGAAATTCGCGGATCTTCGTCGCGAAAAGTGCAAGGCGGGCTCCGCCACCGCCTCTTGTCCCGTGAAGACACGCAACACGACCAGCCCGCCACCGATCACCCGAACCGATCACTTGAAGGGAATCCCGCCATGAACCTCACACTCGCAACCGTCGCCACGACGATCGGCCGCCCGCTCGTCCCCGACACCGGAGACTTCGACGAGACGATTCCGGGGAGCAGCTTCGCCCGCTGCGCCGACGGCAACGGCACGTTGTCCTATCTGTTCTTCTCCGAGGACGACCACGACCTCGCCCGGGCCAAGGCGATCTGCGGGCCCTGTGGTCTCCGCGACGCCTGCCTGTCCGGTGCCATCCAGCGCCAGGAGCCCTACGGGGTCTGGGGTGGGATGCTCGTACTCGACGGATCACCGGTCGAGGTGAAGCGCAAGCGTGGCCGCCCGCGCAAGCATCCGCTGCCGATCCTGGTGGTCGACGAAGCACCGATCCCCGCCCACCTCGTGGCCTGATCTCCTCTCGCGACCCGCGACCGGACCCCGCGATCCGAAGAAATCCGAAGAAATCCGACGGAATCGCGAAACCTCCTTGACCGGAGAGGCACGAACGTGTTTGCCTAGCACCTACTCGCCGCACGAACGCGAGCCACGAAGCCTGATCACGAAGACCACCACGAAGGGAGATGACCGATGACGACGATGACCCACACCGACACCACCTCGCTGTTCGGTCGCGCCCTCGCTGCGTCGATGTCGGTCGCCGGCGAACGCCCCCGTGTCGGCACCTCGACCATCGCACGTGCACAGGCACCCGCCGCGCGTGCAGCGTCCACGACCGTCTCGTACGCGGCAACCGCCGTCGCGACGAATCCGTGGCTCGGTGGCTCCGGTTCGGGTGAGGGAATGGGCAACTGCCCCACGTCCTTCGTCGATCACTCCACCAAGCGAATTCACCCCGGCCGCCTCGAAGGCATGACGTAGCCAACGCAACGTCATCACCTCCTCCGAGGCCGCCGGGTTCACAGAACCCGCCGCCCTTCGTCGTTTTCCGCCCCGAATCCCAGCCCAGACCCACCAGCAACACCTCACCAGAGAGCATGAACCATGAACTCCATCTCGACCCGCCACCGCCCCACCGACCGCACCCCAGCACGCCCGACGTCCGTCCGGCGAGCGTCCACGGCATCCGACCACACCCTCGATCCCTTCCAGGAGCACCTCATGTCCATCCACGAACTCGGCGACGTCGACCGCGACGACCTCGCCGTCGAACCGCTGGCACCCGACGAACCGAGGCCACCGGGCCGTGCCCCCGACAGACCCGACCAGGTCGCCGGCATCGCACCCGGTGACGTCGACGAGTCGCTCGACGCGCGTTCTCCGGTGGCTCGCTGCGCCGACGGCAACGGCACGATGACCGGTCTGTTCTTCTCCGACCACGTCGTCGACATCTCCCGCGCCAAGGCGATGTGTGCGCTGTGCCCCCTCCGGCTGGCCTGCCTCGCGGGCGCCCTCGAACGCGAGGAGCCCTGGGGCGTCTGGGGCGGCGAGTTGATCTCGGGCGGTCGGATCGTCGCCAACAAGCGTCCCTGCGGGCGCCCGCCCAAGCACCCGCGCCCCGAGGTCGTCTACGACGAGATGGGCCCGGTCGCGATCCCCGCCTGATCGCGAAGCTGCACGAGCGTCGAGGTCGCCGTCTGCTCCTGGTGACATCCATCGCTGATGGATGTCACCAGGTGGGGCACAGATGGGAACGGGCGCGCGGAGCGGAGTGGCGACCCGACACGGACATTTCGCGGCGTTCCCGGAACGTTCAGCGTCCGCCGAGCGACCTCACCTGATGTGGTGATTACCCTCGGCCCCATGAAGATCAACCGTCCACGGCTCCTGGTCGGCTCCCTCGCCGTCGCCGTGATCGTGAGTGTGGCCGGCGGCTACGTCTGGTCCCAGACGGTCGGCGGTGACGACGCATCCGATGTCGACGCGGTGCTGGACGACCCGCAGGACCGCACGATCCCCGACGCGGTGTCCGAGATCCCGACGAACGACGCCGTCGAAGGCGAGATGCTTCCCGAAGCGGTCGTGCTCGATCCCGACGGGAACGAGGTGTCGACGCAGTCGTTCCTCGGCCAGCCGACGGTCATCAACTTCTGGTACAGCACGTGCGTCCCGTGTGCCAAGGAGTTGCCCGACTTCGCCGAAGTGCACGCCGAGGTGGGCAGCGACGTCCGGTTCATCGGGATCAACACCACCGACTCCGTCCCGGTGATGGAACGTTTCGCCGCGGACAAGGGTGTCACCTACGACCTGTACCAGGACTCGTTCGCCGAGTTCTTCGAAGGGGTGGGCATCGCCGCCTTCCCCCAGACGCTGTTCGTCACCTCCGACGGTCTCATCGTCGAGCAGACCGGGGTGATCGACGCCGACGGGCTGCGTGCCGAGGTCGCCGAACTCCAGGAAGTGGACAACCGATGAGTCTGTGGTTCGTGGCGGGCATCCTCGCCGCCGTCAATCCCTGCGGGTTCGTGCTGCTGCCCACGTATCTGATGTATTTCCTGGGGCTCCAGGGTTCGCAGGAGAAGCTGACGCAGAGGGAGACGCTGCGCAAGGCGCTGAAGGTGTCGGGCTCCCTGAGCCTCGGGTTCATGGCCGTGTTCGTCGTGGCGGCGTTCGTCGCCAACTACGCCACGAACTGGCTCACGGCGAATGCGAAGTACGCGACCGGGTTCTTCGGCGTGGCGCTGGTCGTGCTCGGTGCCGCGATGCTGTTCGGGTTCAAGCTGCCCTTCATGAACCCCCAGAAGCTGCAGGGCCAGAAGGACCAGACGGTGGCGTCGATGTTCGTCTACGGCGTCGCCTATGCGGTGGCGTCGCTCGGATGCACGATCGGCTTCTTCATCTCCGCGGTGTTCGCCACGAGCTCACGCGAGGGCGCCAACGCGCTCGACGGACTCACCAACGGACTCGCCTACGCGGCCGGAATGGCCGTGCTCGTGGGCGGCCTCACCGTCGCGCTCGCCTTCGCCAACACCGGTCTGCTCGGCGTGCTGCGCCGGGGCCTGCAGTACATGGACCGCATCGCAGCGGCGTTCGTGCTGATCTCGGGCGTCTACCTACTCTGGTACTTCTACTGGGTCGACCTCCGGGCCGAGGACGAAGCGGTCACCCGGTGGGTCGATGCGCGCCAGGCGTGGGTGAGTGGGTTCCTGAACGACCACCGCTGGGGCGTCGCCGTCGTCCTCTTCTCGGTCCTCGGTGCGACGATCGCCTACGTCTACTCCCGCAGCTCCGCCATCCTCGCTGGAGCGGTCGCAGCGATCGTTCTCGTGGCCGGACCCGCGTCGGGCGACTGGGTCGCCGTCGGGATCATCGGTGTCGCCATCGCCACCGCCGGGGCGCTCGGACTCCTCCAGGACGGTCGGGACCGGCGTGGAACCGAGCGAGACGACCCCGCGCCCGAACCGCGCGACGTCGTGGTCCAGTAGACGCGCCTCGACCGGCCCGGCCTCGCCGGCTCCGTCAGAGGTAGTTCATGGCCTCGGCCGCCGCGGTGAGTTCCGCTCGGTGGTCGGGGTGTGCGATGTCGATCAGGCGGCGGGTGCGTTCGCGCACCGTGGCGTAACGGAGTTCGGCGACCCCGAACTCGGTGACCACCTTGTCGACGGTGTTCTTCGGGGTCGTGACCACATCGCCCGCCGCCAACTGCGGCACGATCTTCGAGCGGCCCGAGTTGGTCGTCGAGTGCAGCACCACGAACCCTTGCCCACCGTCGGAGTACATCGCCCCACGTGCGAAGTCGTTCTGACCGCCCGACGACGAGTAGTACTGCCCGCCGATCGTCTCGGACGCGCACTGACCGATGAAGTCGACCGACAGCGTGGCGTTGATCGACACGAAGTCGTTCTCCTGGGCGATCACGCGCGGGTCGTTCACGTACCGCACGGCGTGCAACTCGACGGCGGTGTTCTCGTGCAGGAAATCGTTCAACCGGTTCGTGCCGAGCGCGAACGTGCCGACCGCCTTGGTCCGGTTGAGGCGTTTGCGCACGCCGTTGACCACGCCTGATTCCATCAGGTCAACCACCCCGTCGCTCAGGAGTTCGGTGTGGACGCCGAGGTCACGGTGACCGTCGAGGGACGCCATGATCGCGTTCGGGATCGCGCCGATGCCGGTCTGGATCGTTGCACCGTTCGGGATCCGCTCGGCGACGAGGGAGGCGATGGCGCGGTCGGTGTCGTCCGCCTCGGCGGGCAGTACTTCGACGAGTGCACGGTCGCTCCGGCACCAGCCCGCGACCTGGGACACGTGGATCTGGTTGCGTCCGAACGTCCGCGGCATGTGCTCGGTCACCTCGAGGAAGAAGGGGGCGCGACCGATGAAGCTCGACACGTAGTCGGCCGACACGCCGAGGCTGAAGTAGCCGTGTCGGTCGGGATGCGATGCGGCGGCGACCACGAGCGGTGGGCTGTCGGAAGCTGACGTGCGGTGCTGCATCATCTCGTACACCTCGCTGAAGTGAGCGGGGACGAGGCCGACCGTGCCGGCGCGGAAGTGTGGGCGCGTCACGTGCGACAGGAAGTACGAGATGTGCCGCATCCGATCGCCGAATTCGGCGCGCAGGTATCGCCGGTCGTGCAACGCGTGCATCTGATGGACCCGCAGGGCGGTGAAGCGGTCGGTTCCTGCTGCGATGTCGGCCGCCACGGCGTCCTCGATCGCATCGAGGACGGCGGTGGGTTCGCCGTTCGCGAGCGGGACGATGATCCGGGTGTCCGCGTCGAGCAGGTCGACCACGTCGGACGGTTGGTTCGGTGCGTCGATCACACTCCGAACGTAGGCCACACACGAACGACAGCAACGTGACCGTCGCCTCCCGGTCCGACCTCCCTCCCGGATGGTGCCTCCCGGATGGCCACTCCCGGGATGGATGTCACCAGGCCGGATGGTTCCCGGTCGCCGCGCCGCGCGTACGGTTCGACGATGGCTGACGATTTCGATCCGACCACCGTCCCGATCCGGACGGCGGCCACGGTGATGCTCGTGCGCGATGCAGTCGACGGCGACCCCGGCGTCGAGGTCTTCATGCTGCGACGTGTCGGCAACGCCTCGTTCGCCGCGGGGATGTACGTGTTTCCCGGCGGCCGAGTGGACGATGCCGACGGTGCGGCCGAGATCGAGCCGTTCTGCCACGGCCTCGATGACGCGGACGCGTCGCGTCAGTTGGGCCTCGAGTCGGGTGGGTTGGCCTACTGGGTCGCCGCGATCCGTGAGTGTTTCGAAGAAGCCGGGATCCTGCTCGCGAACCCGCGTGACGGCTCTGCGCTGAGCGTCGGCGATGACGACCGGCACGGCGTCCACGACGGCACGTTGTCGATGGTCGACCTGTGTCGGCGTGACGACCTGGTGCTCGACGTGTCGACCACGCAGTACGTCGACCACTGGCTGACCCCGATCGGGGAGGCGCGCCGCTTCGACACCCGGTTCTTCGTCACCGAGACACCTCCGGGGCAGGATGGTCTGCACGACGACAAGGAGACCACGGCCAGCACGTGGATCCGTCCGAGCGAGGCACTGCGGATGCAGGCGGACGGCGAACTGGTGATGATGCCGCCGACCATCAAGAACCTGCGCTGGCTCGACGGCTTCGACACGGCGAGCGCCGCGGTGGATGCCGGGGAGGCGATCGTCGACCCGATCAAGATCCTGCCCAAGACCCGTTTCGACGACACCGGCAGGATGATCGGTGTCGTGATGCCCTGGGATGCCGACTACGACCACGTCTGACGTCCAACCTCAGTTGTTCCGTCCCGGACGGAACAACAGAGGATGACGGAACGACAGAGGTTCAGTCGACCGTGACGCTGGTGACCGACTCGGTGGCGGCTTGCGCATCGAGTTCGTCGAACGCCTTGTTCACCGAGTCGAAGAGTCGGGCGGTGCAGCCCGCCATGTCGACGTCGTCGGCCTGACGCACCGGCGCCAGTTCGGAGGCGATGTGCTCGGCGATCGAGCGGAACACGTCCGCCGCCACACCGGTTCCTTCGATCGCGATCGGCTGACCGGCGTCGCCGCCCGCGGCCACGGCCGGTTCGATCGGAATGCGCCCGAGCAGCGGCGCATCGATCGCCGCCGCCAGTGCCGCCCCGCCGCCCGTGCCGAACAGGGCGTGTTCGACCCCGGCCGAGTCGGTGAACGACGACATGTTCTCGATCACGCCGACGACGTTCAGGAAGCTCCGCTTCGCCATGTCGGCAGCACGTTGAGCCACCTTCTGTGCGGCGAGCGCCGGCGTGGTGACCACGATCATGTCGGTCGACGGAAGCATCCGTGCGAGGCCCATCTGGACGTCACCCGTGCCGGGGGGCATGTCGATCAGCAGGTAGTCGAGCTCGCCCCACTGCACGTCGCGCAGGAACTGCTCGACGGCTTTGGTGAGCATCAGGCCGCGCCACATCAGCGCCGTGTCCTCGCCGACGAGGAAGCCGGTCGAGACGACCTTCAACAACCCCTCGCCGACCCGGCGCTCGTTCGGCATGATCAGCGGCTTGTCGGAGCCCTCGACCTTCTCGGCCTCCATCCGGTCGCCGATCCCGAGCAGACGTGGCACGGAGAAACCCCAGATGTCGGCGTCGAGCACCCCCACGGTGTGCCCCAGCGTCGCCAGAGCGGCGGCGAGGTTCACGGTGACCGACGACTTGCCGACGCCACCCTTGCCCGACGCGATGGCCAACACGTTGCACGTGTCGGGAACCATCGTGGCCGCAGCGTTCTCGCGCGCGTTCCACCGGGCCTTGGTCATGACGGCGCTGCGCTCGTCGGCGTTCATCTCGCCCCAGACGATCTTCGTGCGCGCCACACCGGGATGCAGTTCGACGCGGGTCTCGACCTCTTTCTTGATCTCGGCGCGCATCGGGCACCCGCTGATCGTCAGCTTGATCTCCACCGTCACCCAGCCGTCGTCGGCGACCTCGACCGACGGGACCATGCCGAGCGAGACGATGTCGGCGCCCAACTCCGGGTCGATCACGTTCGCCAGCACGGCCATCACCTCGTCGACGCTCGGAGGTGCGCCGACGGGTTCCTTGGCCGCGCGGGTGCGGAGCGTCATCCCCGCTGGTGGTGTCGAGCCTGCCGGTCGTGTCGCTGAGGCCATGACGGGATTTTACCGGCGAAGGCCGTGTAATCTCGTCACGTGGCCGAAGCACCCGTGAACCTCGATGTGCTCAAAGCGCTCGGTGACAACACCCGGTACGCGATCTACCTCGAACTCGCCAGGTCACCCCGGCCGCTCGCCACGTCCGACATCGCCGAGTCGCTCGCACTGCACGCGAACACCGTGCGCCCGCACCTCGAGAAGATGCGCGACGCAGGTCTGATCGACGTCCAGATGGGCGGGCGGGGTGACGTCGGTCGTCCGCAGCACCGCTACGCGATCGCCAACGATGCTCCGTCGCTCGGCCTCGAACCGCCGACCATGCCGGTGCTGGCGCGGATGGTGTTGGCCATGGCGAAGCGCCTCCACGCCAGTCCCGAAGACGCCACGGTGGTCGGGGAGGACGAAGGTGCCCGACGCGCCCGCCCCTACGCCAGCGCACCGTCCACGCTCGAAGCCCTCGTCTCGGACCTCGACCGACTCGGATTCGACCCCATCGTGAGCGACGCCGACCCGGTGGACCCGCATGCCAACTCCGACGGTGCGGCTGTCGTGGCGTTCGCGAACTGTCCGTTCGCCGACCTCGCGCGGGAACACCCCGACCTCGTGTGCGGTCTGCACCGCGGGCTCGTGGCGGGTTTCGTCGCACAGATGGGCGATGCGGAGACCCGCGACTTCTGCACGCTCACCAGTCGCACCCCGTGCCGTGTCACGGTCGCGACACGTTAGAATCACGCCACAGGTACCGATTCTCAGGAGGAACCGACATGATCACGCTCACCGACCCCGCCGCCGCCAAGGTCCGCCAACTCCTCGACGCCGAGGGCGCCGAGGACCTCGCGCTCCGTGTCGCAGTCCGCCCCGGCGGTTGTTCGGGGTTCTCCTACGAGATGTTCTTCGACGGCGACTTCGCCGCCGACGACACGACGCAGTTGTACGACGACAACGTCAAGGTCGTCGTCGACCCGGCGTCGGCGCAACTCCTCGAAGGCGCCACGCTCGACTACAAGGACGGCCTCGACCAGTCCGGGTTCGCCATCACGAACCCGAACGCGAGCCGCACGTGCGGCTGCGGCCAATCCTTCTCCTGAGCGGCGCCACGTCGCCCGAATCCTGTGTTGCGCAGGCTCGTCGTCGACGGACCTCGACGTCGTCGCCACGCGCCTTGCCTTCGGGCGACGTGATCACCGCTCAGCGAGCTGAATGTGTGGGCCGCTCGTCGGCGTGAGTCGTGCGCTCGACCGGGTCGGAGATTCAGACGGTGAGTGCTCGGAGGCGTTCGCGCATCTCGTCGGGGTTCCAGAGGTTGTCGACGCGGTCCATGATCACGCCGTCGGGGCCCACGAGGAACACGGTCGGCTCGAAGAACAGGCCCAGCGCCTGCACGGCGGGCGTGCTGACCGATGCGGTGTCGTCGGTGTACACCTCGGCGTGGACGAACACGACGTCGCTGAACTCGGGCTGCAACTCGATGAGCGCCTCGAGCGCCGGCGTGCACGATTCGGTCGCACAGAACGCCGGGGTGCCGACGAAGTAGGCCACCGGGCTCCCGGTCGCGAGCGCCTCGGTGAGCGTGACCGAGTGGAACTCGCAGCTCGGTTGGCGTGTACAGATCGGATCGACGCCCGCTGGTTCCTCCACGGTCGGCGTGTCGAATCCGGCCAAGGTCTCCCCGGGGATCGGGATGGTCACGTCGGCGGGGTCGAAGACCTGGAAGTTGGCTGCGGTCGATGGGCCGCCGTCGACGATGATGCCGTAGATGCCAGGTCGGTCGACCGGTGCGCGAAAGGCGTAGTACGGCGCAGGTGTGACGTCGCGACGGGTCGCGCTGATCGGTTCTCCGATCGTGTTCCCGTCGATGTCGACGATCCGCGCGCTCAGCGTGTCGGGTCCGTCGACGATGAACTCGGCATTCCTCATCAGACCGAACGGGAGGCGCAGCTCTCCGGGCACGAGGATCGGTGAGTCGGTCGCGAACCGCTGGACGAGCGAGAAGTCCCCGTCGGACGCGGAATCGCCATCGCCTACCGCTGTGCCGTCCCCGCTCGACCCGTCGCCGCCGTTCGACGACCCGTCGTTGCTGCACGCCGCGAGCACGCCCGCGGCGGCCGTGCCGATGATGAACGTTCGCCGACCGAAACGGCCCCGCTCGGCCTGGAGGTCGTGGGTCCCCGACCGCCACCCGTCCGCCGTGTGGATCCGGGCTTCCGCGTGGTCGTGTGTCATGGTGGTCTCCCGCTTCGGTCCGGTGTGCGACATTTTCGAGGCCTCGTTGAATCGAGACGGGTGAACGTGCGAACGTACGAGCCGATGAGCACGACCGACACGATCCCCCCCGGACGCTACCGGCGTCGGATCGTCGGCCTGGGGGCCATCGCCTTCGTCGTGACGTTCGCCATCGGTGCTGCGATCTTCGTCCCGGTCGTGCAGAACGATCTCGAGGATCGGGTCGAGGCCGAACTCGCCGACGCAGGGCTCGACGGCGTCCGTGCGTCGTTCTCCGGGCAGGACGGAACGCTCAGCTGTGATGCACCACTCGACGACCCCGACACGGTGGCGGCGATCGCGTCGGACGTGAACGGGGTCAGAGTCGTCGAGTTGGCGGGGTCGTGCGCCGGCTCGTCCTCGCCGGCGTCGACCGTGGTCGGCGACGACATCTCGACGACGAGTGAGGCGTCCACCGTGACCGGTCCGACCGTCACCGAACCGGACGCCGCGGTCACGACCGACGCCCCACCGGCGACCGAGCCCGAAACCGACGGCATCGTCGACATCGTCGACGACGACCCGCTCTTCGGCGAACTCGCCGGTCTGCTCGCCACGGCCGGACTCGACGGCCCCGACGCACTCGGTGGCGACGGCCCGTTCACCCTGCTGGCTCCCACCGATGCGGCGTTCGATGCCGCGTTCGATGACGTCGGTGCGGATGCGTTCATCGCGATGATGTCGGACCCCGACACGTTGCGCACCCTGCTGCTGCATCACGCGACCGACGGGGCGATCATGGCGAGCGACTTCGTCGCGGGTGACCTCGACATGCTCGACGGGACCCCGGTGGCCGTCGACCCCGACGCCGACGGCGGCATCACCTTCACGAGCAACGACGTGGCGGCCGGCGTCGACGATCCGGCGACCCAGCTCGACATCGAGGCCTCCAACGGTGTGGTGCACGCCATCGACCGACTGCTCGTCCCCGAGGGATTCGTCCTCGGTGACGTCGCCGGTGCGACGCCGCCGACGATCGCCGCGTCGTTGCTCGGTGGGCGTCTGACACTGACCGGCGACGTGCAGAGCGAGGAGCAGCGCCTGGCGCTCGTCGCCGCGGCACAGACTCAGGTCGACCCCGCGAACGTCGTCGACTCCCTCGCCGTCGATCCGAACGTCGCGCTCGGTGCGGCCGACGTCGAACGTCTGTCCACCCTGATCACGCTGATGGTCCCGAACCTGGTCGAGGGTCGAGCCGATCTGGCCGGGAGTGGACTCGGTCTCACCGGCACCTACGTCGACGAAGCCGCCGAGGCCGCGCTCGCCGAGTTCGCCACGGCGGAGGGGATCGACCTCGTCCTCTCCCCACGCCCGACCGCCGATGCCGATGCCGCCGCGGCCCTGCAGGTCGAGTTGAACGAGTTCGCACGGGACAACCCCATCCTGTTCGAGGCCAACTCCGGCACGCTGACCCTCGAAGCAGGGGCGGTCATCGACCAACTCGCGGCACGTGCCGCTCGTCTGGACGGCGTCGCGATCGTCATCGTCGGCCACACCGACTCCGACGGCGATCCGGTGACGAACCAGGCGCTGAGCGAGATGCGGGCTGCGAGCGTGCGCCAGGCGCTGGTGGAGCGCGACCTCGACCCGGCGACGCTCACGTCGACCGGACGAGGCTCGACCCAACCGATCGTCGACGAGGCCGGCGCGGAGGACAAGGTGGCGAGTCGCCGTGTCGAATTCGTGGTCAGCGCACGGTGACCTGCGACGCTCGTCGCGAGTCGACGTCATGACAAGTTCCAGAACCGGAAGTGAGAACCGATGCTCTACACACTCCTGAAATTCTTCGGCTGGGGCATCCTGTTGGCGTGCATCGGCGTGTGCGTCGGCTGGGCGCTGCGTTCGTTGAAGTGCCGCACGGAACTGGCACGGGCAGCGGGATCGACCGTCGATGCAGGCGAACTCGAACGACTCCGGGGGCGACTCGCCGATCTGGAGCCGGTCGTGGCGGAGCGGGACCGCCTGCGGATCCAACTCGCCGACGTGCGCCACGCGGATTCGCCGGGCATCGTCGGTGGCGAGATCCCCGATGCCCCCGAGCCCGATCAGCGGTCCGACGAGGAATCAGAAGCGCACCCCGACTCGGCCGAAGTCACCGAGCCGGTCGCCGCGCCCGCCCACGGCGAGACGGCGTCGTCTCACGACGACACCTCAGCAGTGACCGGTGAGGGCCCGGGTGGCGAGTCCGACGACGTCGAGCATTCACCGCAGGGCGCTGACGGAGCCGCCGATCTCGACGGTCGGGACATCCCGGGTTCGGCCGGTGGCCCGACGGGTCCCGACGACGTCGCCGGGGGTGAGGAACCGCGACCGCTCGACCTCGACACCGCAGCGCGCGTCCTCGGGAGGAAGGTGACGCTCGACGACCTCACCGTCATCGAGGGGATCGGCCCCAAGATCTGCGAGCTGTGCAGCGGGATCGGCATCACCACGTGGCGGACACTCGCCGACACCGACGTCGCCGACCTCCAGTCGATGCTCGACGCGGCGGGTTCGCGGTACGCGGTCCACAAACCGGCGACCTGGCCGCTTCAGGCTGGGCTGCTCGCGGACGGGCGCTGGGAGGAGTTCACCACCGTGACGGACGATCTCGGAGGCGGCACCTGAGTCGGCCGTCGCGTCGGGCGGTGCCGGGACCCGATCGTTGCTCTACTGTCTCGGGGATGAGCAAGCCACTCGGTCCGTACACACCCGTCCTGCGCGCCGGTGACTTCATCTACGTCTCGGGTCAGGGCGGACTGGTCGACGGCGTCAAGGTCGACGGCGGCGTCGTGGCCGAGACCGTGCAGACGATGAAGAACGTCGCGGCGCTCCTCGAATCCCAGGGGGCGACGATGGGCGACGTGGTCAAGACCACGTGCTTCCTCGTCGACATGGACGACTACGCGAAGTTCAACGTCGAGTACGCGGCGGCCTTTCCCGCCGACCACCGTCCCGCACGATCGTGCGTCGCAGTGAGGACCCTGCCGGCAGGTTTCGCCGTGGAAGTCGAAGCGGTCGCCTACAAGCCGCTCGCCTGACGGCCACGCCACAGCACAGCCACGACGCTCGAGCGGGGCACCCGACGTCGCCGCCCGATGGTCGGAGGATCGCGTGCCGATCCGAGCGGGGCGTAGACTGCGCTCATGGCCGGAGCAATCGCCCTCATCATCGCCATGATCGCGATCCCGGTCGCCGTGTTCGCCACGGGCGCTGCCGCGTCGGCGATCCTCGGCGAGACCCTGCGACGTGACGGCATCCGTCGCCACCCGGACTCCGAACTCCTCGACATCCCCGATTGATTCTCCAGCCGATCGAGCAGTGCACGATCGGCATCGCCCCGATCTGACTCGTCCGCCCCTCCGAGAGGACCTCCGTCATGTCCGAGACCCGATCAGCCCCCCACGATCTGGTCGTGGCACACGCCCGATGCGTGGCCACGGTCGACGCGCAGCGACGTGAGGTCGACGACGGGTGGGTGGCGGTCGACGCCGGGATGATCTCGGCGATCGGCAGCGGCGAGCCGCCTCCTGCGCACGAGACCATCGACGCCCGCGAATGCCTCGTGACCCCGGGCCTCGTCAACGCCCACCACCACCTGTACCAGAACCTCACCCGAGCGAATCCGTCGATGACCGACAAGCCTCTGTTCGGGTGGTTGCAGTCGCTGTACCCGCTGTGGCGCGCGATCGACACCGAATCGGTCTACACCTCGGCCTGGGTCGGCCTCGCCGAACTGGCGCTGTCGGGATGCACCACGTCGACCGACCACCTGTACCTGCACCCGCACGGTGCCGGCGACCTCCTGACCGCGGAGATCGACGCTGCGAAGGACCTCGGCATCCGATTCCATCCGACCCGCGGCTCGATGTCGCTGTCGGAGAAGGACGGTGGGCTGCCACCCGACGACGTGGTCGCGGACGACGACGAGATCCTCGCCGCGTGCGAGGACGCGGTGGCCCGGCATCACGATCGGTCGTTCGGCGCGATGACCCGCGTGGCACTCGCCCCGTGCTCACCGTTCTCGGTCACCGAGGACCTGATGGTCCGCACCGCGGAACTCGCCGAGCGACTCGACGTGCGTCTGCACACGCACTTCGCCGAGAACGCCGAGGACGACGAGTTCAGCATCGCCACGTTCGGGTGCCGCCCGATGGAGTACCTGGAGCGCACCGGTTGGTGCACCGATCGCACGTGGGTCGCTCACTGCGTGATGCCGAACGCCGACGAGGTCGCCCGTCTCGGCGCGGCCGGCGTGGGTGCTGCTCACTGCCCGTCGAGCAACATGATCCTGGCGTCGGGGATCTCCCCCGTGGTCGATCTCCGCGCAGCGGGCGTGAAGGTCGGACTCGGTGTCGACGGATCGTCGTCAGCCGACAGTGCGTCGTTGTGGCTCGAGGCGCGCCAGGCGATGTTGCTCGCGAAGCTCCGCAACGGTGCCGACGCCGGCACGGCTCGCATGGCACTCGAAGTGGCGACGATCGGCGGCGCCGGATGCCTCGGGCGAGAAGGCGAGATCGGCACCATCACCGTCGGTGCGGTCGCCGACCTCGCCGTCTGGTCGCTGACCGGTCCGACCTTCGCGGGTGCGGTCGCCGACCCGGTCGAGGCGTGGCTGCGCTGCGGCCCGACCGGCGCCCGCGACACGATCGTCGCCGGCAGGCCCGTCGTGCGCGATTCGATGCTCATCTCGGATCGCCTCGGCGAGATGCTCACCGCCCACGCGCGCCTCTCCCGCAAGATCCAGCAAATCACCTGACGGCCGGATCGGGTCTGACCCACTCCGGTCGCGACCCACTCCGGCTGTGTGACGTCGGTCGCCGTCAGGGTGACGCGACTCGGAGGTCCGGAGTCGCCAGACTGTCGGGGTGATCCGATCCCGACTCGCAACGCTCGCCCTCGTCGGCGTCCTGGGCGCGTGCACGTTCTCGTCGTCGGAGGCGTCGTCGGAGAGTGGGGTCGAAGGTGTCGACATGCCGTTGCCGACGATCGGCCTCGGCTCCGAGCTCGGTCGGATCAGCGGCGGCGCCGACGTGCGCGAGATCGACACCGGCTCGGTCGAGTCCGTGGTGATGATCGGTGACTCGATCACCGTCGGCGCTCAACCGTTCCTCCAGGAGCAACTCCAACAGCTGGGGTTCGCCGACGTGACGATCGTGGCGCAGGAACTCAAGCGGGTCAGCCAGAACATCAGCAACAATCCGAGTGGTGCCGACATCGCGTCGTTCGTCGCGGGCGAGTCCTCACGGCCGGGCGACGAGCAGCTGTGGATCGTCGCACTCGGGACGAACGACATCAGCCAGTACGGCTCGGTCGACGAGATCGTCGCCGAGATGGAGACCGTGATCGACGCGATGCCCGACGATGCGCCGCTCGTCTGGGTGAACACCTACTTCGCCGATCGTCCCGAGGACACCGCCGAGGTCAATGCTGCGATCGAGCAGGTGATCGATTCGCGCGGGAATGCCGTGGTCGGTCAGTGGAATCAGATCGCACCGAGTGACGGCGTGCTGCGCGGCGACGGCGTGCACCCCAACTCCGACGGCGCGAAGGTGTTCGCCGCCCTCGTGACCACCACGGTGGCCGACTTCCTCCAGCGCTGAGGGTCGGCTGGGGTCTGACCCCAGCCGACCACCGACCGGTCGGACTGCAGTCGAACCGTCAGCTCTCCCAGCGGGACTGACCGAAGCGGTAGCCGACGCTGCGCACGGTCTGGATCAGGTTGGCGTGCTCCTCGCCGAGCTTGGCGCGCAGGCGCCGCACGTGGACGTCGACCGTGCGAGCGCCGCCGTAGTACTCGTAGCCCCAGACTCGGCTGAGCAGGATCTCACGCGTGAACACCTTGCCCGGGTTCTGGACGAGGAACTTCAGCAGCTCGTACTCCATGTACGTCATGTCGAGTGGCCGACCGGCGATCGACGCCTGGTAGGTCTCGAGGTTGAGTGCGAGGTCGCCGTACTCGACGAGGTCGGCCGACTGCACGTCGACCTCGGCGGTGAGCAGGTGCCGCAGGCGTGCCTCGAGTTCGGACGGATGGAACGGGCTGAGGCAGAAATCGTCGAACAGGTCGTCTCGGTGTTCGAGCTCGCGGAGCTGCCCCCCGCCGATCAGCACGATCGCAGGCGTGGCGTCGGTGTGCTGTTTGCGCAGAGCGCGCAGGAAGGTCCAGGCGTGGTCCATGTCGTCGGTGACGTCGACGATCACTCCGGCCCACCCGCCCGTCGGCTCGGACTCGCTCGCGTCGCCGATGCTGGAGACGGACTTCCACGCGTACCCGGCGAGGTCGAGGGTTCGCGCCAGCTCCGGCGAGGCCGGGTCGGGCACGACGGCGAGCATGCGCACCGGGTCGGACTTCATCGCGCCACCGCCACCGGGCTCGTCGCTGCCCTGCCCGTCGCTGCCCTGCCCGCCGCGATCGACCCAACCGGGGTGATCACAGCGACCTCAGGTAGCGATCGCGCTCGAAGGGCGTGACCTGGGTCTTGTACCCCTGCCACTCCCGCCGCTTGTTGCGCAGGAACCATTCGAAGATGTGCTCGCCGAGCGCCTCTCGCACGAGTGTCGACTCCTCCATGATCTCCAGGGCGTCGTACAGCGAGTGCGGGAGTTGGCCGACACCCAGTTCGCCGAGTTCCGTGTCGGTGGCCTCGAACAGGTTGGCGTCGGCCTCGTCGGGAAGTTCGTACCCTTCCTCGATCCCCTTCATGCCGGCGGCGAGCAGCAGGCTGAACACGAGATACGGGTTGCACGCCGGGTCGGGTGAGCGGTACTCGATCCGCGTCGCATTGGGGTTCGCGCTCTTCGCGATCGGGACCCGGATCAGACCCGACCGGTTGTTGCGGGCCCAGCTGATGTGGACCGGTGCCTCGAAGTTCGGGACGAGCCGCTTGTAGCTGTTGACCGTCTGGTTGGTGACGGCGGTGATCTCGCGAGCGTGGCGCAAGAGCCCCGCCATGAACGACTTCGCCGTCGAGCTCAGGTCGTAGTCGTCGGTGTCGTCGTAGAACGCGTTGTCGTCGCCGCGGAACAGCGACATGTGCAGGTGCATCCCCGAACCCTGCAGACCTTCGACCGGCTTGGGCATGAACGTCGCGTGCACGCCGTTGCGGGCGGCGATCTCGCGCACGGCGAGTCGGAACGTCATCACCGCGTCGGCCATGGTGAGCGCATCGGTGTGGCGCAGGTCGATCTCCTGCTGGCCGGGAGCGTCCTCGTGAAAGCTGTACTCGACGGGGATCCCCATCGTCTCGAGCGTGCGGATCGTCTGCTTGCGCAACTCGCCGGTGACGTCGTTGGTGGTGTGGTCGAAGAAGCCGCCGTCGTCGATCGGGACCGGCTCGGCACCCGCCACGAGCGGCTCGAAGTAGAAGTACTCGATGTCGGGCGCCATGTAGAAGGTGAGGCCCGCCTCGTGGGCCTTGCGCACGTGACGGCGCAGGATCTGGCGAGGGTCGCCTTCGAACGGCGTGCCGTCGAGATGGTGGATGTCGCAGAAGATCCGCGCCTCGGGGGCGGAGCCGTCGGCCCACGGCAGGAGCTCGTAGGTGTCGGGATCGGGGATCGCGAGCACGTCGGATTCCTGGACCCGGCTGAAGCCGTCGATCGAGGACCCGTCGAAGGTCATCCCGTCGGTCAGGGCGTTGTCGAGTTCCGGGGGCGTGATCGCCATCGACTTCAGCGTGCCCAGCACGTCGGTGAACCAGAGTCGGATCAGCCGGACCCCGCGCTCCTCGACGGACCGGAGGACGTAGTCCCGCTGCTGTTCGTTCATGCTCACGTCCTGGAGTCTCGCGGAAAGGGGATGGGTGTGTCGCCTCGGGTCGTCGCTCGTCGGCGAGGACCCGTGAACGACGGACGGGGTGAAGCATCGCGCTCCACCCCGTCGACGGTGTTCGATTCCTCTCGCGAGGAAGGTGAGATCAGACCGGGGTCACTTCGACATGGCGGAACACACCGTGTCCACCATGAGGCGGGCGACCGTGTACGGGTCCATGTTGCCGTTCGGACGACGATCCTCGAGGTAGCCCTTGCCGTCGATGGCGCACTGCCACGGGATGCGGATCGATGCGCCGCGGTCGGACACGCCGTAGCTGAACTGGTCGTACCGCTGCGTCTCGTGGGCGCCGGTGAGACGGTCCTCGACGCCGGCTCCGTAGTTCTTGATGTGCAGATCGGCCTTGGCGCCGATGGCCTTGCAGCCCTCCTCGATGTACTTCATGCCGCCGTCCTCACGCATCTCCTTGGTGGAGAAGTTCGTGTGGGCCCCGGCGCCGTTCCAGTCGCCCTTGACCGGCTTCGCGTCGATCGAGATGACGACCCCGTAGTCCTCGGCGATGCGGTGCAGCAACCAGCGGGCGACCCACAGTTCGTCGGCCACTTCGAGCAGGCCGACCGGGCCGACCTGGAACTCCCACTGACCGGGCATGACTTCGGCGTTGATGCCGGAGATGTTGATGCCGGCGGCGAGACAGGCGTCCATGTGCTCTTCGACGATCTGGCGACCGGTGATCGCGTACTCACCGACGCCGCAGTAGTACGGCCCCTGCGGGGCGGGGAAGCCGCCGTCGGGGAACCCGAGCGGGCTCATGTCGGTCTTGAGCATCGTGTACTCCTGCTCGATGCCGAACATCGGCTCGTGCTTCTTGTACTTCTTCGCCGTGCGTGCCGCTGCGGCGCGGGTGTTGGTGGGGTGGGGCTTGCCGTCGACGAGCATCACCTCGCACATGACGAGGACGCTGTCGCCACCGCGGATCGGGTCGGGGAACACGCGGGCGGGCTTGAGGACGCAGTCGCTCTTGTCGCCGGTGGCCTGGTTGGTCGAGGAACCGTCGAAGCCCCAGACGGGCATGTCGTCGAGTTCGCCGCTGTGGCCGTCGTCCAGGATCTTGGTCTTGGAGCGAAGGTTCGGCGTCGGCTCGGTGCCGTCGATCCAGATGTATTCGGCCTTGATTGCCACGGTGCTTGTCCTCTGTCTCTCTTGATTGTTGCTTGCGAGCACGCACGACCCTACCGGCCGCCCGATTTTCGATCCTTGAGACTGTCAGCCGCCGGTTGCCCGGCTGTTGCCCGACTGTGAACGGCGTGTGAACTGCCTCGTCGGGGTTCCGGGACCGCTCGTGAGGGGCCGACGTGCGGTTCCCTCCGAACGGCCGACGTGCTCGCGTCGACGCAGGGCGCGAGCCCCACTACGGTCGGTCCGATGCACGGTCGCCGCCTCCTCCTCGCCGCCTCACTCGTCGTGTCGTCAGCCGCTCTCGTGGTCGCCGGTTCGGCACCGGGCGTCGTCGAGGCGGTTCCGAGCGGATTCACCGACCAGGTGGTCGCCGACGTCGGCGTCCTCACCACCGTCGAAGCGCTCCCCGACGGACGCGTGGTGGTGCTGGAGAAGAACGGTCGACTGATCCGCATCGATGATCGCGACGGCTCGCCGGAGGTGACCACGCTCGCGGACTTCTCGGTGTGTTCGAACTCCGAGCGCGGCCTCCTGGGGTTCGCGTTGGACCCGGCGTACGTGACGAGCGGCTTCGTCTACGTGTACCGCACGATCGCCTCGGGTGAACCCGGCGGATGCCACAACCGGGTCAGCCGGTTCTCCATGGGCGAGAACGGCCTGGATCCGGGCAGCGAACGGGTCCTGGTCGACAGGATCTCGTCGGTGGCCGGCAACCACAACGGCGGCGACATCGAGGTCGGCAACGACGGGTACCTCTACATCGCGGTGGGAGACGCCGGATCCGACCCGAGGGGCAACTCCGGCTCGGCGGGAGGCAACGACGCCGCACAGGATCGTTCGCTGTTGAACGGCAAGATCCTGCGCGTCGATCGCAGCACGGGCTTCGCTGCGCCCGACAACCCGTTCGTCGACGAGCCGGGGGCGGCCGACTGCCGCGTCCGCGGCAACTCACCCTCCACGCCGACCACGAACTGCAAGGAGATCTTCGCGTACGGACTGCGCAACCCGTACCGGTTCGCCTTCGATCCGAACACGAGCGCCACCCGCTTCTTCGTCAACGACGTCGGTCAGGGCGATCGCGAAGAGGTCGACGAGGGCGTCGCCGGCGCCAATTACGGCTGGCCGATCCGTGAGGGACGATGCCCGCGCGGGCAGAACCCGCCGTGCGCCGGGCCGACGCCGGGCCTGATCGACCCGGTCACCGACTACGGCCGCGAGGCGGGACGGTTCGTCACCGGTGGCGCCTTCGTGCCCGACGGCGTGTGGCCCGCCCAGTACGACGGTGCGTACCTCGTGTCCGACGGAGCGTTCGGTACGACCTGGTCGTGGACCGGCGGCGCGGACCTCGCGGCGTCGCCGGTGTTCCTCACCGCCTCGGGCCCGACCGACATGGCGTTCGTCGCCGGACCCGGTGCGACCGAGTTGTGGTACGTGCAGCAGAACGGCGAGGTCCGCAAGGTCACACCGCCACCTGCTCCGCAGTCGGCCGACAGCGGCCCGCAGCGGTACGACGCACTGCCGTCCCCCTCGCGTCGATTCGACACGCGCGCACTCACACCGCCGGCGCCGATCGGTGCGGGACGAACCCGACTGATCGACATCGACGCGCCCGCCGGCGCGTCCGCTGCGTTCGTGAACGTCACGCTCGTCCGACCGCAGAGCGAGGGCGCGTTCGCCACGGTGTGGCAGCCGCGCACCGACCGACCCTCGACCTCGAACGTCAACGCTCCGGCAGGTGCGAACGTCGCCAACGCGTCCATCGTGCCGCTCGACGCCGAGGGACGACTGGTGCTGTTCAGCCAGGCGACGAACGACGTGATCGTCGACGTGTCGGGCTTCTTCTTCGACGCCGATGTGGGAGTGCGCCGCGGCCGCTTCGTGACCGCAGGTCCGACGCGGGTGGTCGACACCCGTGAGGCATCGGGGGGTGACAACGACTTCACGCGCGTGCCCGACGGTGCCGGTGAGCGGGTGACGGTTCCGCTGGCCGGTGTGGCGGGCCTTCCCGAGGGCACCGACGCGACCTCGGCGGTGTCGGTGATCGTCACCGCCATCAACCGTGACGCTCCCGTGCCCGGGTTCGTCACCGCGTACCCGACGGGTGCGACTCGGCCGACCTCGTCGAACGTGAACGTCAATGCCGCCCCCGACGTGCGCGCCAACGTCGTCACCGTGCCGGTCGGTGCCGACGGCTCGGTCGAGTTGTACCTCGAGAACATCGACGACGTGGCCGTCGACGTGGTGGGTTCGTTCACGGGCTTCGCTGCGCCGATCGGGACCGTCGGACGCTTCCATCTGGTCGCGCCGCAGCGCGAGGCCGACTCGCGGTCGTCCGTGGGGTTCGGTCGACTCGCCGCCGGTGCGACGGTCGCGCTGAACCCCGGTTCGGTGCCCGACACGGCCTCGGCGGTCGCGCAGAACCTCACGCTCGCCCGCACCGCCGGTCGGGGCTTCGTCACCGCCTTCCCCGCGGCGCCGCTCCCGAACGTGTCGAACGTGAACTCCAGTGGAGCGCGACAGACGCGGGCGGCGCTGGCACTCACGGCGTTGGGTGCCGGGTCGGAGCGGTTCTTCGCCGGCGACGCCGACACCGACCTGATCGTCGACGTGTTCGGCTGGTTCGAGTAGCGCGTCGGCGAATCGGGGTGTTCCCGGCGGTCGGGGTCAGTCGCGGGTCGCGGTGAGCCAGAACCCGGTGCCGGCGCGTGCGGTCGCCCCGGCCCACGTTCCGGGCAGCGCCTCGAGGACGTCGGCGGGAGGAAGGTGGATCGGGGTCTGGTCTCCGAGGGTGTTGACCCACACGACGGACCCCCGTGGTGCGAGGAGGCGTCCCACCTCGTCGGGGAAGAGCAACATGTTGATCATCAGGATCGCGTCGAACGACCCGTCGGGGAAGGGCAGCCGGGATGCGTCGGCTCTGACCCGCGGTGCGAGGTCCGGCGCGCGGCGCAGCATCTCGGCGGCGATGTCGGTGCAGATCAGCGATCCCACCCGACCGTGCAGGACCCGCGCTCCGGCTCCCGTGCCCGACCCGACCTCGAGCCACCGACCGTCGAGCGGCACCCCGCCTCGATCGAGTGCGTCGCCGACCGGTGCGGCCTTGATCGGGTCGACGTGGCTCTCGCTCCACGACTCCGCCAGGGAGTCGAAGATCTGCTGCACCCGGTCGGAGTCCGAGCGCTCCCACGATTCGCCGAACGCCTTCGACCGGGTCATCGTCCGCATCGGGTGGTCGGGTCCTGCGAACGGCTCGGGCTCGGCGGCGTCGGGATGATCGGGCAACTGTGTGAGCCGACTGTCCATCCTCCCAGTCAACAACCTGCCTCGCAGATACATGACACCGGCCGGCCCGGACTGCCTCGCGGTCAGATCGACGTGGTCGGGGGCGCGACGGTGGTGGTGGTTGTGGTCGTGGTCGTGGTGGTGGTGATGTCGAGACGTGGGGTGAACAGCACCGTCACCGATGCCGTGTCGGGCAGGGCTGCGGACACGTCCTGGACGAGGAGCGAGGCGTCGGGCTCGACGGCTCCGGCCACCTCGATCACTGCGGTCGTGCCGTCGTAGCGGATCCCGATCACCGCGACTCCGTTGTCGGCCGCCCAGTCATCAGTGATCGCGGTGATCTCGTCGGTGAGGATCTCGTCCGGGGTCGGTTCGGGTTCGCCCGCCGGCACGTTGCGACGTTCGACCCAGGTGAGTTGCACGGCGAGCGGCTCGTCGATCTGTTCGTTCAACGCATCGATGAGACCGCCCACCGGGGGAGCGTTGCCCACGCCGCTGGCGTCCACTCGGACCACCCCACCGCCGATCACCAGGGCCTCGACGCGTCGGACGCCGTCGAAGTCACCCTCCTGCAACCAGTCGTCGACGATGTCCTCGACGGCTGCGTAGAGCAGTTCGGCCTCGCTGAGGATCGTCGTGGTCGGAGCGATGGTGGTCGTGGTGGTCGCCTGGGTGACGCGGTCCCACTGGATCGAGATCGGTCGCTCCGCTCCGAACTCGGACTGCATCGTGTCGATCAGGGTCCCCTGGTCCGGCGGGAGATCGAAGCTACGCACCCGCACCACGATCTGGCGATCGCCGAAACTGACGATCGGGGTCTCGATCGCCTCGGCACCACCGGTGGCGAGCCACTCGGTGACGATCGGCACCGCTGCGAGTTGCTGGTCCGTTCGCTCGACAGCCGTCTGTGACGCCCGGTAGAGGGGAATGGCGATCGCCACCACGACCAGCGCGACCACGGCAGCGACCAGCGACGTCCGCCGGAACGTGTTGCGGAGCCGTTTGGGCGGCACGAAGCCGGTGGTGATGAACACGATCGAGGCGGCGAACACGATCGCCGCGAGGTTGGTGGTGTACAGGAGGATCGCTCCGGTCGCCAGCGTGTTGCGTCCGGCCTCCAATGCGATTCCGACCGCACCGAGCGGAGGGACCAGCGCAACGGCGACGGCCACGCCGGGGAGCGACGAGGACACGTCCTTGCGGACCGTCGCGTACGCGCCCGCGGTTCCCGCGCCGAGTGCGACGACGAGGTCGCGGATGTCCGGAGCGGTGCGGCTGAGGACCTCGCGCGGCAGCTCGCCGGTGACGAACAGCGCGGCGAGAACGTAGGAGAGTGCGATCGACCCGACGGTCGCGACGAGCACGGTGCCGATCGACTGCAGCGACTTCCTGAAGAGTGCCATCGAGATGCACGCCGCCGCCGCGAGGACCGGCTGCATCAGCGGTGCGAGCAGCATGGCGCCGATCACCACGGCCGCCGAGTCGGCCGACAGACCCATCACGGCGACCACGACCGACAGTGACAGCATCGTGAAGAATCGGAACGCCCAGTGCGGGGGGCGCTTGATCCCGAGTTCGGAGAGGATGCGCTGGCGCTCCTCGGGTTCGAGGTGGCGGTGCCACCACGTGTGCTCCCGCTTGATCGGGGCCGCAGGGTCCTTGGGTCGTGGAGCGGGCGTGGCCGTGTCGGCGTCGAGGGCTTCGAGCTTGTCCTTGGCGACCTCGATCTTCTGCGCGCGCTCAGCCTTGGCTTCCTCGGGTGCCTCCGAGGTCCGCTGATCGCTCACGGGCGAGATGTTAGGGGTGCCGACACTGCCGATGGGGGCAGCGGGGACCTGGCCGGTCGCTGGACGGGGCCGCCGTTCAGGGCGCTGTCGGCGGGGTCATGTCCGTGAGGTGGCCGCGAAGGTGATGGCGGCGGCGTGGCCGACGTTGAGCGAGTCGACATCGGGGCGGATCGGGATGCGCACCCGTCGGGTCGTCGCGCGCATGGTGGCGTCGTCCAGACCCGGGCCCTCGGCACCGACCACGATCGCGAGGCGCTCCGCCCGCTCGTGGGGCTCGATCGACCAGAGGTCGATCGCGTCGGATGCCGGCGTCATCGCCCAGGACTCGAAGCCGGCGCGATGCAGCACGTCGAGGTCGCCGGGCCAGTCGTTCGATCGGGCGACGGTCAGGTGGAGCACCTCGCCCATGCTGACGCGCACGGTTCGTCGCGAGTACGCGTCGGTGCAGGTGGGGTCGAGCACCAGTGCATCGATGCCGAGTGCCCGTGCGGCGCGCGAGATCACGCCGACGTTCTCGGCGTCGTTGAGCCCCACGAGCACGGCGACACGCTTCGCCGACGACGCTGCGATGTCGGCGACGGTCGGAACGGGTCTTCGATCGGCCGAGGCCACGACGCCACGGTGCAGGTCGAACCCGACCGCGTGGGCCATGAGGTCGCGGGTCATCACGTACAGCGGAGTGTCGCCGTCCACGAGGCCGGGGACACGTGCGCTGATGCGTTCGACGCGCGACGGGGTGACCAGCACGGAACGCAACCGGTGGCCCGAGTCGACGACGCGATCGATCGACACGTAGCCCTCCGCGATGAAGAAGTCGTCGCCTTCCCGCGTGCGGCGGGCGGCCTGGTCGTCGAGCAGGCAGTAGTCGTCGAGGCGGGGATCCTGGGGATCGTCGATCTCGATGATCATGGGGTGGACAGTATGGCCGGTGGTGTCCACCTGCCTGATCCCGCGATCGTCCGCTCGCTCGACGGGCACGTCGATCGATCAACGTCGGCGGCGCGCACCGATCGGGCGGTGTACCGCATCGCTACGTTCGCAGCCATGGACCTCACGATCGGCGACTGGACGTTCGGGCACATCCGTTTCACCGGACCGAACGAGGTGGCGGCATCGGCGTTCGACGTCGACGGCGCGCTCGCCGATTCCGCCCGCTTCGCCGTCGGCTCGATCGATCACCTCGGGAGCCGACGCGGTGTGGTCGTACCCGAGCGCTCGATCGCGCTCGACCAACTGCTCGCCTTCTGCACGACGCACGTCGAAGTCGACGGTGCCGCTGTGCCCGCATGGGCGGACCTCTCGGGCGTGTACGTCACCGCCGGTGGGCGTCACCTGCAGATCCACTGCAACTTCCCACATCATGCGCGGGGTGTGGTCGACAGACTCCGGTGCCCGCCCGACCGAGCGTCGGTGGCAGCGGCGATCGCCGAGCGGGACGCGTTCGAACTCGAGGCCGAACTCATCGACGACGGGATGATCGGCGCTGCGGTCCGCACACTCGACGAGTGGGACGAGCATCCGCACGCACTCGCGACCCGGGCCCTGCCCCTGATGTCCGTCGACGCGATCGGTGACGCAACCGCACGGCCGGTCGAATCGCTGTCCGACGACGACGGCCCGCTCGCCGGGTTGCGCGTGGTCGACTGCTCCCGCGTCCTGGCCGGGCCGGTCGCCGGACAGATGCTCGCCGGGTTCGGTGCGGACGTGCTGCGCGTCGGCGCCGACCATCTTCCGTCCGTGGACGTGGGGGTGATGTCCACCGGGTTCGGCAAGCGCAACACGTCGATCGATCTGCGGACCGAATCGGGTCGATCGAGCTTCGAGTCGCTGCTCGGCGAGGCCGATGTGTGGATCGACGCCTACCGACCCGGCGCGCTCGCCTCGTGCGGCTTCACACCCGAGCGGGTCGCCCGTATCCGCCCGGGCATCGTCGTCGTCCAGATCTCCGCCTTCGACTGGATCGGGCCCTGGGCGGGGCGCCGCGGGTTCGACTCGATCGTGCAGTCGACGACGGGGATCCGGTGGGCAGGCGGCCAGTTCGCGCGAGACGCCGACGGCGTACCGAGCGGGTCACCGATCGGTCTTCCCGTCCAGGCGCTCGACTACGCGACCGGACTGCTCGGCGCAGGTCTGGTCGCCCGACTCGTCGCCCACCAGCGAGACGTGGGCGGGTCCTGGCTCGGGCGCACGTCGCTGCTCCGCACTCGCGACCACCTCGTCGCCCGTCGTGCGCCGACGGCGTTCACGCCGGCGTCGGTGCCGGTCGATCCGGAGTTCTTGGGGACGGTCGAGTCGGAGTTCGGTCGACTGACCGCCGTGCTGCCCTTCGCCGGAACGTGGCCGTCACCGCCTCGACGGCTGGGAACCTCCACGCCGACCTGGCGTTGACGCCACTGAGCGGTCGGGCCGGGCACTGCGAACGGACGCGACGGCGACCAGACCTGCCACTGCAAGGACCGACCGCACCAGGTTGAGTCGATTCCACGTGGACTCGAAATCGCCCCGTTCGGCGGCTGCCGACGACGCGTCGAGATCGACGTAGGTCGCGAGGTCGTCGTTCAGCGGAACACTGCCTGCGAAGGTGATCACCACGACCGCTGCGCACGCCGTCAACGCGAACGCGAGCAGCGTGATGTTCGTGCGTCCGCCCGCCCGGTTCGCGACGAGCGCCCACAGGATCGACGGCACGCATCCGAAGAAGAAGACGGCGAAGGTCGCATTGCGGATCGTGGCGTTGATCGCCTGGAAGCTGCGGACGTAGGTGAGGTCGTCGACCTGGGCGAGGCCGAGCACGACCGAGGCCGAGTAGGTGAGGAAGAAACCGGCGAACAGCCCGGTCAGCACGGTCGCAACGATCACGGCGATCCCGGCCAGGCGGTCGGTGCGAGGTGCTCGGATCGGTGTCGATCCGGCGGGTGACGGTTCTGGTGCCGGTCCGGACGGCGCCGGCGGAGTGGGGTCGTCGAGGAGGGTCATGGTGGGAGTCCGTTCTCTGGATCAATCGTACCGGTGAGTACGTATATACTAATCGTACGATCGGGTACGCTTGTCAAGTGGTTTCCCGAAGTGCGTCACCGCCGACGTCGAAGTCGGCGCGAGCTGGCCGGCGCGGTCGGCTTCCCGCCGACGAGCGCGACGATCGGCGCGCCGCCGTCATCGAAGCCGCCTTCGCCGAGCTCCTCGAACGAGGCGCCGACGGTGTGACGATGCTCGCGATCGCCCGGCGTGCAGGGGCCTCGAAGGAGACGCTCTACTCGTGGTTCGGCAGCCGTGACGGTCTGCTGTCGGCGATGATCGTCTCGAATGCGGACGCCACTGCGGATCGCATCGCAACCGCCCTCGGCGGCGGCGATCTCCACGAGCCCCGTGAGACACTCGCTGCGTTCGGCGCCGGGCTGCTGCGCTTGCTCACCGATCCACGCTCGCTCGCACTGAATCGTGCCGCCATGACCAATTCCGTCCTCGCCGGAGAACTGCTCGCCTCCGGGCGCCATCGAGTCGGTCCGCTCGTCGAGTCGTACCTCGCCTCGATCGCGGCATCGGGAATGTTGGACGTCCGGGATCCCGTCGGTGCGTTCGAGACGTTCTACGGCCTGATCATCCGCGACACCCAGATCCGGGTGCTGCTGGGCGAATCGGCGCCCAGCGCCGCAGCGATCACCCGACGAGCGGCGACGGGCACCGATCAGTTTCTCGCCCTGTGCGAGCTGGGCGTCGTCTGATGGCGCAGCTGTTGTGCATCGGCGACCTCAATGCGGACGTCACGGTCGGAGCCGGAGACCAGATCGCTCCCGGCTCGGACACCCAGGGGGTCGTCGCGCTCGCTGCCGGCGGGTCGGCGGCGAACGTCGCGGCCGGCGCCGCTGCGGCCGGGGTGGCCACGCGGTTCGTCGGGGTCGTGGGTGACGACCTCCTGGGGCGTCTGCTCGTCGACGAACTGGCCGGCCACGGCGTCGAGGTGCGCCCGATCGTGCGGCGCGGTGCTGCGAGCCGTGCGATCGCAGCGCTCATCTCGTCGACCGGGGAGCGATCGATGGTGTCCGACCTGTCGAGCGCCACCGTGTTGCGTGTCTCCGATGTCGACCCGCAGTGGTTCGAAGGTGTCGACTGGCTGCATCTCACCGCGTATTCGTGGTTCCCGGACGGCGGCGACGATCTGCTCGCTCGTCTGTGCGGGCTGGCCCACGAGCGTGGCATCGGGTGGTCGATCGATCCGTCGTCGGCGCAGATGCTGCGGGCGAGCCGGTCCGTCCAGGCGGCGCTGACCGCCTTCGACCGCGCGGCGGTGATGTTCCCGAGTCTCGACGAGGCCGCCGCACTGAGCGGCGTCGACGACCCGACCGAGTCGGCCACCCGACTCCTCGACGTCGCCGAGACCGTGGTCGTCACGTGCGGGGCGGACGGCGCAGTGGTGGCGAGTCGGTTTCGACCACCGTTCGCTGTCGCGGCGATCGACGTCGGTGTCGACGTGGTCAACACCCTCGGCGCGGGCGACGCATTCGCCGCCGGCTTCATCGCCGCCCGCTTGGCCGGAAGCACCGACGAGGCCTGCGCCTCCTCGGGTCTGAGGGCTGCGGCTGCGGCCGTCGCCCGCCCGACCGCCCGCTGACGGTTCGTGCGCGGGCCCGACCCGTCAGGTGAGATGGTTGCGTCGGATCTTGCCGGTGGCGGTGCGCGGGACCTCGTCGACGAAGTACACGTCGCGCGGGGTCTTGTGGCGAGCGAGGTTGTCCGACACGTACTTCTTGACGGCATCGGACGAGATGCGGGCGCCTGTCGCCTTGACCGCGTGGACCACGAGGCGTTGGCCCAGTCGCTCGTCGTCGACGCCGACCACCGCGACGTCGTCGATCGCCGGGTGCGCCAGAAGCAGGTCCTCGACCTCCTGGGGAAACACGTTCTCGCCGCCACTGACGATCATGTCGTCGGCGCGACCGGTCACGAACAGCAGCCCGTCCCCGGTCAGGTGACCGACGTCGCCGGTGGACATCAATCCGTCGACCACCTCCTTGCCGCCGCCACCCGTGTATCCGTCGAACTGGGCGCCGTTGCCGACGAAGATCCTGCCGAGCGTGCCGGCGCCGACCGGTCGACCCGATGGGTCGAGAATCGCCACGGTCGAGCCGGCCAGGACGCGACCGGCGGTGGCCGGGTCGACGAGCAGGTCGTCGGGGGTGGCGAGCGTGGCCTGGCCGACCTCGGTCGACCCGTACAGGTTGTACAGGTTCGGCCCGACGCGGTCCATCCATTCCTTCACGACCGGCACGGGCAGCGCCGATCCGCTCGACGCCACGATCCGCAGCGACGACAGATCGGTCGACTCGAGCGCCGCCGACCCGAGAAGTCGCTGGAGGATCGCAGGCACGACCACCAGCACCGTGACCCGTTCCCGCTCGATCTGGGTCAGCGTCGTCTCGGCGTCGAACGTGGCCGTGAGAGCGATCGTCGAGCCGAGCGTCGAGGCGAGGATCATCTGAGCGAGGCCCCACGCATGGAACAGCGGTGAGGTGATCGCGATGACGTCGTCGTGACGCAGCGGGATCCGGTCCAGCAGGCCCGTCGCCGCATTCGGGTCGACGCGACCGCTGCGGCGCGCTCCCTTGGGCGTGCCGGTGGTGCCCGACGTGAGCAGCACGGGTGGTATCGGCAGCGAGGCGCGCAGCGGAAGGCGGAAGCCACCGCCGTTTCGGACGGATGCGATCGTGTGGACGCGATCGTCGAGCAGATCGTCGAGCAGATCGTCGGTGAGGTCGTCGGGTGGGAGGCTGCTGGCGACGCCGTCGAGGTCGGCGACGACGACCGGGGTCGACCATGCGTCGAGGTCGACGAGGTGGAGGAGTGCCCTGTCGATCGCGAGCGCTGTGATCCGCTCGCGCGTCATGACGTCGGCGAGTTGAGGCGCGGCCGAACTCGTGTTGAGGTACACCACGCCGACACCGGCCTTCGCGGCGGCGATGGTCAACTCGACGAAGTCGCGGTGGTTGCGACACGCCACGCCCAGGTGGTCGCCGCGGCGCATTCCGATCCGATGCAGACCTTCGGCCAAGCGAGTCGACTGCCGGTCGAGTTCCCCGAACGACAGCTCACCGTGGTCGTCGACGACGGCGATCGCGCGGGAGTCGGCGAGCGCCGAGGCGGCGAAGGGAGCGGCTGCCGTCGGCCCCCAACGGGCGACCGCCGCGGCGAGCGAGGGAGCGCGACGAGGATCCAGCAACCCCGCACGGTTGACGACATCGAGCAGCCCCATGACCCGACGACGGTACTCGTCCCGATCCAACCTCTGTTGATCGCTCCCGGACGGATCAACAGAGGTTGGCGGGTGCGGTGCAGGTCGCGAACCTCGTTCGAGCCGGATCTGGCGGTACCGGGTACGTTCGACTCCATGGAGTACGTGCGCCTCGGTCGGACCGGTCTGCGAGTCTCGGAGTTGTGCTTCGGCACCATGAGCTTCGGATCGTCCAAGTGGCGTCCGTGGGTGCTCGAACCGGCGGAGTCCGAGCCGTTCTACCAGCGGGCCATCGACGCCGGGATCAACTTCTTCGACACCGCCGACATGTACTCGGGCGGTGCGAGCGAGGAGGTCACGGGCAGGTTCCTGAAGCAACACGGGAACCGCGACGAACTCGTCATCGCCACGAAGGTGTTCTTCCCGCACGGTCCCGGTCCGAACATGGGCGGGTTGTCGCGCAAGCACATCGAGCAGGCGTGCGAGTCGAGCCTTCGACGACTCGGCGTGGACACGATCGACCTGTACCAGATCCATCGCCTCGACCCGCACACGCCCCCCGAGGAGATGCTGGCGGCGCTCGACTCGCTCGTCCAGAAGGGCAAGGTCCGGTACCTCGGAGCGAGCTCGATGTACGCGTGGGAGTTCGCTCAGCTGCTGTCGATCAGCGAACGCAACGGCTGGGCCCGGATGGTCGCGATGCAGGACCACTACAACCTCCTGGCCCGTGAGGTGGAGCGCGAGATGCACCCGCTGTGCGAGTACGAGGGCGTCGGCGTGATCCCGTGGTCGCCGCTCGCCCGGGGGCACCTGGCCGGGACCCGCAAGGCGGTCGGTGACGACTCGAACCAGACGACCCGCGGGCAGACCGACGGCATCGATCAACAGCTGTACACCGCCGACAGCGATGCGGCCGTGCTCGACGCCGTGCGCGCCGTGGCCGAGCGTCACGAGCGTCCGATGGCGCAGATCGCGTTGGCCTGGGTGTCGTCGAAGTCGGCGGTCACGGCTCCGATCATCGGCGTCACCAAGCTGGCGCAACTCGACGACGCGATCGCCTCGCTCGACGTCGAACTGTCCGACGACGACATCGCCGAGTTGGAGGCTCCGTACATCCCGCGCCACCAGGCCGAACTCGGCCGCCCCTCGTTGCGCTGAAAAATCGGTGTGATCGGTCGGCGTCGTGCGTCGGCGGATCCCGCCCGGTCCGGTCAGGTCCGGTCAGGTCCGGTCAGGTCTCGGTGGCGACCGATTGGGCCGCGGCATTGAGGGCTCTGCCCGTGAGCGGTCCGAACACTCCGTCGACCCCGAGGCCGTAGTCGCTCTGGAACCTGCGCAGCCCGTCCTCCGTGGCCTGGTCGAACACACCGGAGTCGGATCCGACGGGGAGGTAGCCGAGCACCGACAGCTTGAACTGCATCAGCCCCACCTCGTCGCCTTCGTCACCCACACGGAGGAACACCACGTCGGACGCGGCGTCGGTCGCGGGAGTTGGACTCTCGGCCACGGTCGTTGCGGCGCTGGAGGGCGGGGCCGGACTCGACGGCGGTGCGCTGGACGTCGGCTGCTCGACGGTCGTGGGCGAAGTCACCCCGGTGGCGTCGTCCGTCGGGAGCACGTCGGGTGCGGATTCGGTCACCACCGGACGCTCGATCGTGGGACCCGTCGCATCGACGACAGCGTCGGCGCCCGGAACCGGAACGGCGTCGGAACCCGACGTGCATCCGAGCAGGACGCCGGCGACGACGATCGAGACGCCTCGAATGCGATGTCGGCGAACCTCCACCCGGCCGACACTAGACCGCCTCTGCGTCGACACGAGCACGTCGAACACCCGTGGAGCGTGCCGGGTCGACGCCGCAGGCGATCGGGTGACGACCGTTGAGATGTCGGCTCCGCCGGCGGCACGCTGGGCGACACCCACACTCGGGTGAACTCCGAACTCGCGCTTGACGGCCACGGTCGCGATCCGCGATCATCGAACACATGTTCCGTCAGGCTTCACTCTTCGGTGCCGAAGACCCGTGCTTCGATCCTTCGTTCTCCACCGCCTCGCGCAGTCAGCTCAGCGGTGCGTCGTGGGTCGAGTACGTGCCCGGATGGCTCAGCGGTTCCGATGCGTTGTTCGACGACCTCATGGACTGCATCGACTTCGAGCAGCGACGCGGCATCGCGATGTACGACCGTCTGGTCGACGAACCGCGTCTCACGTCGTGGTGGAACGAATCGGAGTCCGACGAGGTGGCGTTGCCGATCCTCGCCGACATCCGGTGGGCGTTGGCCGACCGCTTCCGTCGGCACTTCGATTCGATCGGCTTCAACCTCTACCGGGATCAGAACGACTCCGTCGCCTGGCACGGGGATCGCCACCGCAAGGTCGTCACCGACCCGATCGTCGCGATCCTGAGCGTCGGCGAGAGCCGCCCGTTCCACATGCGCCGCAACCGTGACGACGAACACGGCGAGGCGGGTGGCGCGTCGCTCACCTGGGGTCTCGGCCACGGCGACCTGTTCGTCATGGGCGGTGCGTGCCAACACGAGTGGCAGCACTGCGTCCCGAAGCGTCGCCGCCACGCCGGACCGCGCCTGTCCATCACCTACCGCCACGACGCTCGCTGACGAACGGCGCACTCGGCGGCAACCCGAGACCGCTTCGTGACGAACGCTCGGATGCGGTTCCGTCGACCGGTGCAGTCGACCGGGTGCAGTCGACGGGTGAGGCGGAACGGGCCGTCAGCGGGCGAAGACCTGGGCGTCGTCGGCGAACGACTTGAACTCGAGCGCGTTGCCCGACGGGTCGAGGAGGAACATCGTCGACTGTTCGCCCGCCTGACCGACGAAGCGCACGTGTGGTTCGATGACGAACTGGGTCCCGGCGTCGCGCAGTCGGCTCGCGAGGGCCTCCCAGTCGTCGGGTTCGAGCAGCAGCCCGAAGTGGGGCACCGGCACCGCATCGCCGTCGACGTCGCTCCGCGTCCGGATCCGATCGGCGCTCGACTCGTCGAGATGGGCGACGATCTGGTGGCCGTACAGGTCGAAGTCGACCCAGTGCTCGTCGTGCCGACCCTCGGGGCAGCCGAGCAGGTCACCGTAGAAGCTGCGGGCCGCCGCGAGGTCGTGGACGGGGAATGCGTGGTGGAAGCGGGGGCGATCGGGCATCGGGTTCTCCTGAGCGGGGTCGGGCGGGGAGGGGGCCGGCGGAAGGACCGGCGGTCAGTTCGGCATGGCGTAGGTGCCCTGGGCGACGGCGGTGGGCTTGTGATCGCGATCATCGCACCAGACGTGCACGGTTCCCACCACGTTGCGTCGACCCGCCGACGCCACGGTGGCTCGGGCCCACAAGACGGACCCCTGCGCCGGACGCAGGTATCGGATCGACAACTCCGACGTCATCGCCATCGGCTCGATCCTGCCCGTCGCGGCGAACACCATGTACCAGAGGGCGGCGTCGGCGAGCCCGAACTGGGTGGGGCCCGACACGAAGCCGCCCGGGCGCAGCATCGTGTCGTCGACGGGTCGCGACGCCAGCGCGAATCCCTCGCCCAACTCGATGCAGGTGTTGCCGGTGCCGGGGAACAGTTCGTCGATCATCGCATTGACCTCGGCCGCCGTCGGTGGGGGTGGCGATGCGGAGGACTCGTTCTCTTCCATCCGCCGGACCGTAGTGGGCGAGGTCGAGCGCGCTCGTGGCGGTTCCCCGCAGGTCGCCGCCCGAGGTCGCCGCCCGAGGTGGTGGTGTCGCGAGTCGGTGTGCCATCTTTGGCCGATGGATCTGGATCGGATCGTCGTCGTCGGTGCATCACTCGCCGGATTGCGCGCGGCGGAGACGCTGCGCACCGAAGGATTCGACGGCGAGGTCGTGATCGTCGGTGCGGAGCCTCATCGTCCGTACGACCGCCCGCCGCTGTCCAAGAAGCTCCTGGCCGGGGAGTGGGAGCCCGATCGCATCCACCTCCGTCAACCCGACACGTTCGACGACCTCGACGTCGAATGGCGCTTCGGTGTGGCCGGCGCCGGCCTCGATCCGGCCGCCGGCGTGTTGCACCTCACCGACGGAACCGATCTGGCGTACGACGGCTGCATCATCGCCACCGGAGCGGCATGTCGGCGTCTCCCCGAACAGAGCCGGTACGGCCACGTCCACGAGGTGCGCACGCTCGACGACTCGATGCGGCTGCGTGCAGAGATCGCCGACGGCGGCAAGCGTGTCGTGGTGATCGGTGCCGGCTTCATCGGGCTCGAGGTCGCCGCCACCGCGAAGCAGCTCGGCAACGAGGTGACCGTGCTCGAAGGCGGTCCGGCGCCGCTGATGCGTGGGCTCGGCGCAGAGATGGGCTCGGCGATCGGCGCGATGCACGTTGCGCGCGGCGTCACGCTGCGATGTGATGTGCGGGTCGACAGGCTCCACGACGACGGGGTGCTGCTCGCGGGCACCGACGGGGCCGAGGGAGAGTTGATCGAGGCCGACATCGTGGTCGTCGGGATCGGCGTGGTGCCGGCGACGGCGTGGCTCGGCGACAGCGGCCTGCAGGTGCGCGACGGCGTGGTGTGCGACGAGACGCTCAACGCCCTCGACGTCGACGGCAACACCGTGCCCGGCGTGTACGCCGCGGGCGACGTGTTGCGCTGGCCGAACCCGTTGTTCGGCGAGGAGATGCGCGTCGAACACTGGACCAATGCCGCAGAACAGGGAGCGGCAGCGGCGAAGAACCTGCTCGCAGCGTCGGGACGTGGCGACGCCGCGCCCGAGCCGTACGCTCCCGTCCCGTTCTTCTGGAGCGACCAGTTCGACATCCGCGTCCAGTTCCTCGGACGGGCGCACGCGGACGATGCCGTGGAGGTCGTCCTCGGGTCGACGGAGCCGGGCGACGACGGCGCCGTCAAGTTCCTGGCGCTCTACCGCCAGGGGGATCGCGTGCACGGAGCACTGGGCGTCAACGCCCCCCGCTGGGTGATGAAGATGCGCGGCCCGCTGCTCGAGCAGGCCTCCTGGGACGACGCGGTGGCCCACGCCGCCACCCTCGCCTGACTCACCTCACGTCGACCCACCCGGGTCTGGGCCGCACTCGTCCGCCCGTGCTCGGAGCAGATGCGACGCGGTGGTGTCAGGGGGCAGGTTCCGGTTATTCCCGGAGACGGTGTGAATCTTGAGTTGTTGTGACTCAGATTGTCGGTTCGTACCGTGTGCGCATGTCTGAGCAGACCTCCACCACCACCACTCCTCCCGGTGCGGCCACCTCTGTGCGCCTCCCGCTCGCTCACCTCCCCGCCGTCGTCCTCCCCGGAGCGACCGTCACCCTGACGCTCGCCACGGACGAGGTCCGTGGTGCCATCGAAGCGGCGGTTCGTGACACCGACGGCCGCATCGCCCTCACGGGCGGATCGCGACGCGAGCTCGCGGTCGTGGCCCGGGTCCCCAACATCGGCAACCTCCCGACCGGCGAGTCGGCGGCGATCGTCCAGGTCGAGCGGCGCGCCCGGATCATCGAGGTCGACGCACCGAGCGACGGCGGCGCCACGTATGCGATCGTCGAACCGATCATCGACGGCGTGGTCTCGTCGAGCGTCGAGGCAGCCACCCGCGAGTTGCGTGCCGCGCTCGAACTGATCGCCGAACTGCGCAACAGTCGTCGGCTCCCCGAGCTGCTCCGCACCGTGAACAGCCCGGGTCAGCTTGCCGACTCCGTCGCCCTGTGGGCAGAGTTCGGCGACGACGACCGGCTGCGCGTGCTCCAGGCCGTCGATGTCGGCGACCGCGTCGCCGCGATCAACTCGTGGGCCCGCAACCACCTCAACGAGTTGCAGGTGGCCGAGACCATCCGCAACGACGTGAGCGAAGGCATGAGCAAGCAGCAGCGGGACTTCATGCTGCGCCAGCAGCTCGCGGCGATCCGCAAGGAATTGGGCGAGGGCAGCGACGACGTCGTCGGCGAGTACCGCACCAAGCTCGACGACCTCGACGCGCCGGAGGGCGTGAAAGTCTTCGTCGCCAAGGAACTCGACCGGTTCGAACGGATGAGCGAGCAGTCGCCCGAACACGGCTGGATCCGCACCTGGCTCGACCGCATCTTCGAGATGCCGTGGGGTGAACGGTCCGACGACACGCTCGACCTCGACGAGGCGCAGTCGATCCTCGACGCCGACCACTACGGCCTGGACGATGTGAAGGAACGCATCGTCGAATTCCTCGCGGCCCGCAAGTTGCGCCACGATCGTGGTCTGACGCGGGCGAGCGACGATCGTCGTGGCAACGGATCGGTGCTCACCCTGGTCGGGCCTCCGGGAGTCGGCAAGACCTCGCTCGGTGAGTCGATCGCCCGTGCGATGGGCCGTCAGTTCGTGCGAGTCGCTCTCGGTGGCGTGCGCGACGAGGCCGAGATCCGCGGTCACCGCCGCACCTACGTCGGTTCTCAGCCCGGACGGATCGTCAAGGCGCTGCAGGAGGCCGGGACGATGAACCCGGTGATCCTGCTCGACGAGATCGACAAGATGGGCTCGGGCGCATTCGCCGGCGACCCGACCGCCGCGATGCTCGAGGTGCTCGACCCGGCGCAGAACCACACCTTCCGCGACCACTACCTGGAGGTCGATCTCGACCTGTCCGAAGTCGTGTTCATCGCCACGGCGAACGTGGCCGACACGATCCCCGGCCCGCTGCTCGACCGGATGGACCTGATCCGCCTCGACGGGTACACCGAGTCCGAGAAGGTGTTCATCGCCGGGCGGTACCTCCTGCCGCGCCAGATCGAACGCGCCGGGCTGCGGCCCGACGAACTGTCGGTGAGTGACGAGTTGATCGGGTCGATCATCCGCGGGTGGACACGCGAGGCCGGCGTTCGTTCGCTCGAACGCGAGCTCGGGCGCCTGGTTCGCAAGGTCACGGCGAAGATCGCGACCGGCCAGCTCACGAACGACCAGCTCACCACCGACCAGCTCACGAACGACTCGGACCAAAGCGACCAGGTCGTCTCCGATGTCGACGCAGATGTCGACGCGGACGTCGCGACGGGGACCCCGATCACGATCGGTGACGACGAGCTGCGTGACTGGCTCGGACGGCCCAAGGTCGACGACGACGTCCAACACCGCACGTCGTCAACGGGCATCGCCACGGGCCTCGCGGTCACGGGTGCGGGCGGAGACGTGCTGTTCGTCGAGACGACGGCGTTCCCGACCGGGCCGGATGCCGAACCTGGACTGACCCTCACCGGTCAGTTGGGCGACGTGATGAAGGAGTCGGCGCAGATCGCGCTGAACTACGTCCGCAGTCACGCCTCCGAACTCGGTCTCGGCGACGAGGCACTGCGCCAGCGGTTCCACGTCCACGTGCCGGCCGGAGCGGTGCCCAAGGACGGGCCGTCGGCGGGCGTCACCATCACCACGGCGCTCGTGTCGCTGCTCACGGGGAGGCCGGTGAAGTCGTCGGTCGCGATGACCGGCGAGATCAACCTGCAGGGTCAGGTGATGCCGATCGGTGGCGTCAAGCAGAAGGTGCTGGCCGCGCACCGAATGGGGATCACCGAGGTGGTCCTCCCCGCTCGCAACGGCCCGGACCTCGAAGACGTCCCCCAGAACGTGCTCGACGAGATGACGATCCACCTCGCCGCCACGTACGACGAGGTGGCGGCGGCGGCATTCGACGCCGCGTAGGCTCGCCCCCATGGTCGAGACCGGAGCGCACCTCTCGAACGTCTGGTCGAAGGCGACCGACCTTCGGATCGAACGAGGGGTGGGCTGCCGGGTGATCGACGTGAACGGAGTCGAGTACCTCGACTTCACCGCCGGGATCGCCGCCGCCTCCACCGGCCACTCCCACCCCAAGGTCACGCAGGCGATCGCCGACCAGGCGGCGAGGATGATCCACTCCCAGATCAACGTGTATCGACACGACAAGCTGGAACCGCTGGCGGCGAAGCTCGCCGAGATCACCCCCGAACCGATCGACACCTTCTACTTCGGCAGCACGAGCGACGAGATCCTGGAGGCGGCGGTCAAGCTGGCCAAGCACGCGACCGATCGTCGCAACGTCGTCGTGTTCGACGGTGCGTTCCACGGCCGGACGCACTACGGACTCGCGATGTCGAGCAGCCGTGCGATCGACCGCGATGGGTACGGCCCGCTGCCCGGCGGTGTGTTCATCGCGCCGTTCCCCGAACCACATGCGTCCGACCAGGAAGCCGAGGTCAGTCGCGCGCTGCGTGGGTTGGATCGCCTGTTGTCGACGCAGGTGTCGGCGAGCAAGGTGGCGGCGATCGTGATCGAGCCGGTCATCGGTGAACGCGGCTACATCCCGACCCCGAAGGCATTCGTCGCCGGCATCGCCGAGCGGTGTGCCGAGCACGGCATCCTGCTCGTGGCCGACGAGACCCAGAGCGGCTTCGGCCGCACCGGGAAGATGTTCGCCACCGATGCGCTCGACGTGGTCCCCGACATCTTGTGCATGGCCAAGGGCATCGCGTCCGGGTTCCCGTTCGCTGCCCTCGGCACGCGTCGCGAACTCGACGACAGGTGGGTCACGGGCAGTCACAGCGGGTCGTCGAACGGCAACCCGATCGCGTGCGCCGCCGCGCTCGCCACGATCGAGGTCCTCCAGGAACCGGGTTTCCTCGACAACGTCAAGGCACGCGGCGATCAGCTCACCGATGCGCTGCGGGAGCTGCAGCAACTCGATCAGGCGATGGTCCACGTGCGCGGCCGCGGGCTGATGGTCGCGACCGAGTTCGACTCGGCGGCGCGTGCGCAGGCCGTCGTCGACCACTGCCTCCGCGAGAACCGGGTGATCCTGATGACCGCCGGAACGACGGGCAGGACCATCCGCTGGAGTCCGCCGCTGATCGTCACGTCGAGCGAGATCGACGAAGGGTTGTCGGCCTTCTCCGCAGCGATCCGCGCGACGGGCTGAGTCCGCGTCGCATGCCCCGCCTCGACAACGTCCGAGTCGGTACGTGGCGCGGGATGCAGGCGCTGGTCGCCCAGCTCGAACGCAGCATCGACGAGGAACTGCGCGCGGACTGGGACATCACGATCGGCTGGTTCGACGTGCTGACGTCGCTCCAGCGGCTCGGTGGCAGGGCGCGCCCTCTCGACATCGCGAACGACCTGCGCCTCCCGGCGTCGAGCGTCAGTCGTCGTCTCGATCGCCTCGAGGAGGAGGGTTGGATCGCGCGTCATCGCCAGGTCGACGATTCCGACAAGCGGGCGGTCGACATCGAGCTCACCAAGTCGGGACGCCGACTCTGGCGCGAGATGAACATCAGCTACCGACGTGCCGTGCAGTCGTTGTTCGCCACCCACCTCGACGACGAGGACATCGACGACCTCCGGCGGGTCCTCGACCTGCTGATGGCGGGCGGCGACGAACTCCGCTGACGGGTCGGTGCTCCTCGCCTCGCCACACCGTCCGGAATCTCCGATCCTCCGATTGGGGCCGCGGTGTGACGCGCGTCAAGACTGGTGCAGATGGGGGATCGGGAGATGCGTGAGGCGGTGGTCGTCGATGCCGTGCGGACCCCGTTCGGTCGTCGGTCCGGGTCGCTGTCGCACTGGCACCCCGTCGATCTCGTCGCCGAGACCTTGACGGCACTCGTCGACCGCACCGGCATCGACCCGGCGGTGATCGACGACGTGATCATGGGATGTGTCATGCAGGTGGGCGAACAGGGCACCAACGTCGCTCGCAACGCGGTGCTCGCAGCCGACTGGCCCGAGAGCATCCCCGGCACGACCGTCGACCGCCAGTGCGGGTCGAGCCAGCAGGCCATCCACTTCGCGGCGCAGGGTGTGATGGCCGGCGCCTACGACGTCGTGATCGCGTCCGGCGTCGAGGTGATGACGCGAGTCCCGATGGGGGCCTCCACCGCCGACGGGCGCTACGGGTTCCCCTTCGGGCCGAGCGTCAGCTCGCGTTACGCCGACCGCGGTGGCCTCGTCCCGCAGGGCGAGTCGGCCGAGATGATCGCCGACCGGTGGGGGATCACCCGCGTGGAGATGGACGAGTACGGGCTGCGCAGCCAGGAACGTGCGGCGCGTGCCGTCGCCGAAGGACGCTTCGACAACGAGATCATCGCGGTGTCGGGCGACGACGGTGACGCCGTGACACGAGACGGTGGCATCCGCGCCACCACGGCCGATGCGCTCGCCCGACTGCAGCCGGCGTTCCGCAGCGCGCACCAGGGCGGGCGTGTCACGGCCGGCAACTCGTCGCAGATCACCGACGGTGCCGCCTCCGTGCTGATCATGTCGGCCGAACGCGCCGAGCGACTCGGTGTCACACCGCGCGCGCGTTTCGTCGACTTCGCCGTGGTCGGAGACGACCCTCAACTGATGCTCACTGCGACCGTTCCGGCGACGCGGCGGGTGCTCGCCCGGGCCGGACTCGGATTGGCCGACATCGACCGCTTCGAGGTGAACGAGGCATTCGCCTCCGCCGTCATCGCCTGGATCCGAGAAGTCGGGCCGAACGACCCCGACCTGATCGAGCGGGTCAACGTCAACGGCGGCGCGATCGCGCTCGGCCATCCGCTCGGAGCGTCGGGAACGCGCTTGATCGCCACGTTGGTGAACGAACTCGAACGGGTCGACGGGCGGTACGGCCTCCAGGTGATGTGCGAAGGCGGCGGGATGGCGAACGCGTTGATCCTCGAACGCTGCTGAACATCGGCCCACGAGCGACTCGAACGGGTCGACCCCGGCATCGAACGACCCACGGCTAGCCTGACGAGGTGCCTGCCGTTTCCACGCTCATCTGGGTCGGATTCGGGCTGCTCTTCGGTTGGGTCCTGTGGAAAACCGGTATCGGGATGCTGCGCAGCTTCACACGGCTGCCACCCGAGCCGCTCCCCGCCGGTGAACTCCGCAAGATCAAGCGCGAATACCGCTGCGACGTGTGTGGGGTGGAGCTTCGCATGACCATGGCCCCTGACGAGGACCCGCCTCCGCCGAAGCACTGCCTCGAGGAGATGGTCGAGGTCGCGCCCGTCTTCGACTGACTTGTCCACAGACTGTGGACAGAACTGGGGACGAACGACATCGTTGTCGTTTGGTCACCCGACGTTCACCTGCACGTCACACGGCGCAGCGTGTTCGCGACGGTTCTACTCCCACTTGGTGGCGAACCAGAGCCCGCCGAGGATGCAGATCAACCCGATGCCGGTTGCCCATCTGGACGCGTCGAACGCGAGGTATCCGGCCATGATGACGAGCCCACCGATGATCAGCAGGGCACACATCAGGACCGGCACCATGTTCGGCGGGATCAGCTGACGGCGCTGCGCCTTGGGGGTGTAGCGCGACGACGCCGCGACCGAACTCTTCGACCCGGAACCCTTCGCTGCGGTCACCTTCGAGCCCGATGCCTTCGACGAGATCACCGTCGAGTCGTCGGAGGACGCAGTCGAGCCGCTGTCACCCGCACGGTCACCCGGCCGGGTGCCCTTCGGAGTGACGCGCCCGCCGCCGGTCTTTCTCTTCGGAGGTGCCATCGTCGTTCGAGTGTACTCCTTGGTGGCGCAGGCACCGACAAACCGTCGTCACGGACGCGTCGCGAGCGAGGCACACTGTGACGATGCGGGTGCTCGTGATCGACAGTTACGACAGCTTCGTCTACAACCTCGTCCAGTACCTCGGCGAGCTCGGCGTCGAGCCGGTGGTCGTGCGCAACGACGCGGTCACCGTCGCCGAGGCGGTGGAGATGGCGCCCGACGGTGTGCTGTTGTCGCCGGGACCCGGGCGTCCGGAGACGAGCGGGATCATCTGTGATTCGATCGGTGCGTTCGCGTCGATCGGCACGCCGGTGCTCGGCGTGTGCCTCGGGCATCAGGCGATCGGTCACGTGTACGGCGCGGAGGTGGTCGGCGCGCCCCAGTTGATGCACGGCAAGACGTCGTCGATCGAGCACGAGGACATCGGCGTGTTCGCCGGCCTGGCGTCGCCGTTGACCGCGACCCGGTACCACTCGCTGACGCTGCGCCCGGAATCCATTCCCGACGTGCTCGAGGTGACCGCCCGCAGCACGGACGGCGTGGTCATGGGTGTCCGCCACCGGGAACTCGACGTCGAAGGGGTGCAGTTCCACCCCGAGAGCATCCTCACCGCCATCGGTCACGACCTGTTGCGCAACTGGCTCCGACGCGTCGCCGACTGACCTCCCGCCGGCCGCCCCGGAGGTCGCCTCGATCAGGCCAGTCCTGCGATCAGGCCAGTCGTGCGATCAGGGCGGCGGCAGCAGGGTCGTGGTCGTCGTGGTGGTGGTCGTGGTGGTGGCCGGGGCGGTCGTCGGCGCGGTCGTCGACGGGACGGTGGTGGCGGGAGCCACCGTGGTCGCAGCGGTCGGCGGTGGGGGCGGCAGCGTGGTGATCGCCTCGATGGCGCGACCAACGGTGATGGTCACGGTCGAGCCCCTCGCCAACTGCGTCGCGGCGGCCGGTGTCTGACCCATCACCCGTCCGTCGTTGGGGTCGCCGGGACGGACTTCCTGACGCTGCACCTCGACGAGGAAGCCCAGGCCGCGCAGCGTGTTCGTCGCCTCCCCCTCGGTCAGGCCGTCGACCACCGGCACGGTCACGGGAGCCGGACCGGCCGAGACGCGGATCGTCACGGCGCCCCCCCGCTCGACGAGTTCGCCCTGGCCCGGGGTGACGGAGATGACCTGGCCGGCAGGGATGTCGTCGCTCGTGACGTCCTCCACCGTGACGTCGAACTCGTACGGCGTGCCCTCGAGCGTGGCGATCGCCTGCTCGCGGGTCCGACCGATCACGACCGGCATCTCGAAGCTCTCCGTCTCGGCAGCGGCGACGAGATTGACCACCGTGCCCTGGGGGACCGGGGTGTCGGGAGGCGGATCGCTGCTGAGCACCTGCCCGGGAGCGTTGTCGCTCTCGGTGTCGAAGGTGACCTCGCCGACCTCGAACCCCTGCGATTCCAAGAGGATGCGGGCGTCGGCGAGTTGGATGCCGACGACTCCGGGCACGACCTGGAGTTCCTCGGTCGGGTTGAAGTAGACGATGATCTCGGCGTCCTCGAGCACGACGGTGCCGGCGACCGGATCGGTCCGGTGCACGAAGTTCGGAGCCACGGTGGCGTTCGGTTCGGCCTCTGTGCGGAAATTGAGGCCCAGCGCATCGAGTTCGGTGGTGGTCGTCTCGAGGGATCGCCCGACGTAGTTCGCCAGCGTCAACTGTTCGGGAGGAGCGTCGGCGTCGTCGGTGTTCAGTGCCTGGAACAGCAGGACGCCGCCGGCGACCAGACCGATCAGGGCGAGGAACGCGGCGAGCGCGTACCAGCCCGTGCGCGAGCCGCCGGTGTCGTAGTACGCGGCTTCGGCCGACGAACCGGTCGGATACCCCGCCTCGTACATCCCGTTCGACGGCACCGCCGACGCCTGCGGGTTCACGCGGGACGCGTTGCCCGGAGTCATGGTGGTCGGGGTCATGGAGGCCGGAGGCATCGTGCCCTGCGCCATCGTGGCCGCGTACGCCGCGCCGGCCGACGGTGCGTCGACGGGTGCGGTCGGGCGCGCCTTGCTCGCCGCAGCGACCAGTGCCTGGACGGGTTCGTCGTTGCGGAATCGGCGCAGGTCGTCGCGCAGCGCACCGGCGCTCGGGTACCGGACCTTGGGGTCCTTCGCGAGGAGTTTGGCGACCATCGCCTCGTACCCCTTGGGCACGTCGGCGACGATCTGCACCAGCGGCTGGGGTGCGTCGTGGACCTGCTTGTACGCGATGCTCACCGGGTTGTCGCCGGTGAACGGAGCGCGACCGGCGACCATCTCGTACATCACGATGCCGAGCGAGTACAGGTCGCTGCGCGGATCGGGCTGGGCGCCCTGCGCCTGCTCGGGCGAGAAGTACGTGGCCGTGCCCATCACGGATCCGACCTGGGTGAGCGCCGATTCGGTCGGCGCGTTCATCGCCCGTGCGATGCCGAAGTCGGCGACCTTCACCTGGCCGTTCTTGCCGATCAGGATGTTCGCCGGCTTGATGTCGCGGTGGGCCGTGCCCTTCTCGTGGGCGAACCCGAGCGCAGCGGCGACCTCGCTGGCGATCTCGGCGGCCTGCTTCGACGTGAGCTGACCGTTGGTCTTGAGCACGTCGGCGAGCGTGCGACCCTGCACTTCCTCCATCGCGATGAAGTAGGTGCCCTCGTACTTGCCCCAGTCGTACACGTTGACGATGTTGGGGTGGCTGAGGTTGGCGGCGGACTGGGCCTCACGCCGGAAGCGCTCGACGAAGTTGTCGTCGGTGGCGAACTCGGGGAACAGGACCTTGATCGCCACCTGGCGGTCGAGCAGCAGATCGCGTGCCGAGAACACGTCGGCCATGCCGCCGCGCCCGATGCGCTTGTGCACCTCGTAGCGGTCGTTGATGACCGTTGCGTCGCCGTTGTTCGTCACAGTTCAGGTTCTCCCGCCGGCCCGTTCGGACCGCTGCACGAGGTTATCGGCATCGAATGTCGTGGCCGCCGCACCAGCTCGGGCACCCGTGGTTCCGAACCGACCGGTCGACCCGGCCCGAGTCGGTCCGATCCGTTCAGAACCAGGAGGACCGACTCGGTGGTGGTGTTCAACGGGGGCCACCGAGTTGGACGTCTGCGCCGTCGCCGGTGAGCAGGTAGTCGAACATCGCCTCGAGCACCGGGCCGGCGATGCGACCGCCGGTCTGGGCATCGGCAGTGGTCGACGTCAGATCGGTGAGCACGACCGAGATGGCGTACTTCGGAGCTTCGAGGGGAGCGAAGCCGATCATCCAGGCGTGGACGCGGTCGGGGTCGCCGATGACGCCGAGTTCGGCGGTGCCCGTCTTCGCGGCGAATCGCACGCCGCCGTCGAGGGTGACGCTGCGGCCGGTTCCGCCGTCGCCCTCGGTCACGCCGGTCATGAACTCCGTCAGCAGTGCGGCGTTCTGGGGCGACACGGGTGTCTTCCACACCTCGGGTTCGGTCTGTTCGAGCACGCGGCCGTCGTTGTCGTAGGTGGCCTCCACGACGTACGGAGCCATCATCTGCCCGCCGTTGGCAACGGTTGCCGCCACCATCGCCATGTGCAGCGGGACCATCTGGACCTCGTTCTGGCCGAAACCACGGATACCGAGCAACGGAAGACGCTCGCCGAGATCGGTCGTGTCGCCGAAGGTGCTGGCCGCGGCCTGAGGGAGGTCGATCGGCAGTTCCTCGCCGATGCCCCACGCCTCGACGCCGGCGACCATCCGCTCCGGTCCCAGTTCGATGGCCGTCTGGGCGAACGGGATGTTGCAGCTCCGGCGGAACACTTCGGGGAGATCGCCACCGCACACCGAGCCGCGGTAGTTCTCGATCGGGTCGGTGGTCTGCGGTGGGACCCACTCGCTCTCGCGCGCGAACTGCCGCTCGGGAGACAGCACGCCGGCCTCGAGGCCGATGCCGGTCGTGACGACCTTGAACGTCGACCCGGGCATGAAACGCTGCTGGTACGCGGCGGAGAGCAGCGGGTCGCCGGGTGCCTCCTGGAGCGCGACGATCGTGTCCTGGGCCTCGTCGAACGGCGCCTGCACGAACGTGTTCGGGTCGAACCCCGGGTTGCTGTACATCGCGCGGATCGCGCCGGTCTCGACCTCCGTCACCACGATCGAGCCGGTGCGGCCGCCGAGCACGAATTGGGCCACCTGTTGCAGGTCGTGGCGCAACGCGAGTTGAACGGTGCCCGAGTTGTCGACCTCGCTCGACAACAGGTCGGTCAGCGCGCGCACCTGCTGTTCGGTGGTGGACCCCGTGAGCACGTCGCCGTACGCACGCTCGACCTGACTCGACCCGAAGCTCAGCGTGAAGTAGCCGGTGGCGGCCGACAGCAGGTCGCCGGTGGGGTACTCGCGGAGGCGGTCGAACGTGGCGTCGGGGTCGGGGTTCGGGATCGAGCGTGCGGCGATCACGCCGTCGGCGGTGACGATCTCGCCGCGCGGCTTGTTGAACTCGCGCCGAACGGCGCGGGTGTTCTCGACGTTCGCCGACAACACCTCCTCCTGGGCCACCTGCCAGTAGTTGAGCGTGGCGAACAGCACCACGTAACAGGTCATCAGACCGAGCGCGAGCTGGCGGATCTGCTTGTTCACGAGGGGCCGGCCTGCTGGCGTGCGGCCATGTGTTTGCGGTCCCGGCGGACCTGGCGACGCAGCTGCCACGCCGACCACCGCTCGCCCACGGTCGGCTCGTCGGGCGTCTCACCGATGCGTCGTGACGCCGAGTCCGACACGCGCATCAGCAGTGCGAGGAGGATGTAGTTCGAGATCAGCGACGAGCCGCCGTAGCTGACGAACGGCAACGTGATTCCCGTCAGTGGGATCAGCTTGATCACGCCGCCCATGATGATGAACGCCTGGACGCCGATGATCGTGGTGAGGCCGACGGCGAGGAGCTTCTCGAACTCCCGGTCGGTGCGCAGAGCGGTGCGCAGGCCCGACCCGACGATCAGCAGGTACGACATGAGGATCGCCGTGGCGCCGATCAGGCCGAGTTCCTCGCCGATCGCGGCGAAGATGAAGTCGTTCTGCGCTTCGGGGATCTGGTTCGGGTTGCCGCGTCCGAGCCCGGTGCCGGTGAGGCCACCGTCGGCGAGGCCGAACAGCGACTGCACGATCTGATATCCCCGGCCGAGCGAGTCCGACCACGGGTCGAGCCAGATGGCGACGCGGGTCTGGACGTGACTGAACCGGGTCCAGGAGAAGTAAGCGGCGGCGCCGAAGAGCACCGCACCGAGGAACAGCCAGCCGACGCGTTCGGTCGCGACCCAGATCATCACGACGAACAGGGTGAAGAAGAGCAGCGACGAGCCGAGGTCGCGCTCGCCGACCATCACGACGACGGCGAAACCCCAGGCGACGAGGACGGGCATCAGGAAGCGCGGTTCGGGGAGTCGCAGCGGCCCGACCTTCCACGTCTTGGCGGCGATCAGTTCGCGGTTGTCGGCGAAGTACGCGGCGAAGAAGATCGCCAGAGCGATCTTGGCGAACTCGCCGGGCTGGAAGTTGATCGGCCCGAGGCTGACCCAGATGCGCGCCCCGTTGATGGTCGATCCGAGCCCCGGAACGAGCGGGAGCAGCAGCGCGCCGGCACCGCCGAAGAACAGGACCCAGCGGAAGCGGGCGAGGTCGGTGGCGCGCTGGACGACGACGAGCACGGCGACGAACACCGAGATCCCGACGAGGCTCCACAGCGACTGGAGGCCGGCGAGTTCGTCGTCCAACCGCGTGATCATCACGAACCCGATGCCGTGCAGCAGTGCGGCGAGCGGGAGCAGGGTCGAATCGGCGCCGCGCGCGAACTTCCGCACGACGAAGTGCGCGCCGAGCAGCAGACCGAGGAGGAGGGCCACGAACCCGAAGATCCCCGGCGGGATCTCGGCGTTCGTGCCGAGTGAGGCGATGGTGTACGCCGACGCCGTGATGACGGCGGCCATGATGATCAGGGTCAGCTCGGCGTTGCGACGCCGGTAGGCGAGGGGTGCCAGCTCGCGACGTTCTCGGCGCCCGATCCGGTCGGGCTCGAGGTCCGCGTTCGGGTCGGTGTCGAGCACGTCGGTCATGAGGGCGCGGTGGCGGCGGGGACGGAATCGGTGGTCGTCGTGGACGCCGCCGGCCTGACGGTCGTGGTCGGCGCCGTCGTGGACCGCGGGGTCGTGGTGGTCTGCTCGGCGTCGTCGGCAGGCTCGTCGGCGGCCGGGTCGGTGTCGGCGCGTGGGAGGTCGTTCGCGAACGAGAGGGCGGCGGCGAGGTTGGAGAACTCGGGTCGACGCATGATGATCCGGACGCTCTCGTCGGACGCCGACGACCGGTTCAGCGTGGTGCTGCCCGCAGTGGTCGGGTCGAACCACAGCACGCCGCCGGGTTGGCCCTTGTAGACGGTGACCCGGTCGTCGTCGTCGAAGTCGATGAAGTAGCCGCTGCGCGCCCACGCTGCGAAGACGACGAAGCCCGAGATCAGCAGCGCGAGTGCGACGAACCCGCCGACCATGCGCCCGAGACGCGGTCGCCTGGCTCGTTCGGCGCCCGGCGGGGCGTCGTCGCCGTTCGGGGCACCGGCGTCGGCGTCGGCATCTGCTTCGCCGTCGGTGTCGACGTCGCGACGGTCGTCGTCGGTCGTCGTGAGGGTGTCGGTGGTCGTCTCGGAATCGGTGACGCCCGTGGTGGCGCCGAGTGCTCCGACTGCGACCGCGTCGTTGTCGTCGGTCGTCGTGTCGGTGCCGGACCCGCTGGGTGCCACGGTGTCCGCGCCGGTGGACTCGTCAGCATCTCGCGCCCCGGAACGGCGTGCGCGCCGTCGGGCCCGCCGACTGAGCTTGGCGACGGCGACCTCCTCGGAGGGGGTGCGTGCACCGGTCAGTTCGAGGTCGCCGGCCTCGATCCGGGCCAGGTCGTCGGGCGACATGGCCGGGTCGTCGGCCCACACCGGGGTGAGGTCGATCTCCTGGGTGGGATCGGGCGGATCGTCACCCTCGAGCACATCGACGATGATCACCGTGACGTTGTCGCGCCCTCCGGCGGCATTGGCCATGGCGATCAACAGGTCGACAGCGGTCTGCGGGTCGGGGTTGCTCCGCAGGACCTCGGAGATCTCGTTGTCGGGGACCTCGTCCACCAGCCCGTCGCTGCACAGCACGAAACGATCGCCGCGAACGAGCGGCAGCGTCCACCAGTCGACCTTCACGTCGGGCTCGATGCCGAGCGCGCGCGTGATGATGTTGCGGCGCGGGTGGGTGCGTGCCTCGTCGTCGGTGATGTGACCGGTCGAGACGAGTTCCTGGACGTAGCTGTGGTCGATCGTGACCCGACGCAGGCGACCATGCCGGTAGAGGTAGGTACGCGAGTCGCCGACGTTGGCGAGCACGAGCGCCTCGGGTTGGTCGCGTGGGACGATCGGCGTGACCTTGTCCAGGTCGAGGCCGTCGTTGTCGTCGATGTTCGGTGCCCCGCGGCCCGCCATCGGGTCCTCGATCACGGCGATCGCCGTGACCGTGGTCCCCATGCCAGCCTGGCCGGGGTTGGCGATCGCGGCGCGGAAGATGTCGCCGTTCGCATCCGAGATCGCCTCGACCACGCGCTCGGCGGTCGGTGCGAGGTCCTCGGCGATCAGGACGTCACGGATCCGTTCGACCGCGAGCGCCGACGCGATCTCCCCGGCCTCGTGGCCACCCATGCCGTCGGCGACGACGTAGATGCCGTTCGACGCGTGGAGGGTGTCCTCGTTCTCGGGTCGGATCTGGCCCGGATGCGTGCCCGCGCCCCATGCGAGTTCAGCCATGTGGGACCTCGATCGTCGCGGACGGGCGCGAGCCCGACTCCGCTCCGCTCACTCGTGGGAAGTCGGTCGTCATTGCGCCTCGATGACCGTCGTGCCGACCTGGATGCGGTCGCCGGGTTGCAGCAGCTTGGATCCGTGGAGGCGGTTGCCGTTGTGGAAGGTGCCGTTCGTCGAACCGAGATCCTCGACCATCGGCTGACCGTCGTAGTCGTAGACGCGCAGGTGCAGGGTGGACACGTAGGAGTCGTCCTGGATGGCGATCGTGCAGCTGTCGTCTCGGCCGAGGGTGATCTCGCCGGCGATCGCAACCGCCATGCCGCGGCGGTGCTTGGGTTCGAGGACCACGAGTCGTGCGGCGCGGCCTCGGCGACCCTTGGGTGGCTTGCGATTCTTCTTCGGCGCAGCGGCAGCGACGACCGGTCGCGGCTGAGGGATGGTCGCTGCAGACGGGCTGCTCGGCCGGGCCGCCTGCTGCGGCGGGGCCTGTCGCTGTTGGACCGGGCGGGCCCGGGGTGTCTTCACCTCGCTCCACACGGCCCAGAGGACACGCGCGAAGAAGAGGTACACGAGCCCGAGCAGACTCAGTTTCAAGATGTTGAGGACCTGGTCGCTCATGGCGCCGGCATCCGCATGGAGGCGCGCAGTGCACGCGCACCGCTCACGTGGGGGGTCACGTCAGGACGCCTCGAAGCGGACGTGCGTCGACCCGAAGCTGACGATGTCGCCGTCGGCGAGCATGCGGGTGCCCGAGATGCGCTGGCCGTTCACGAGCGTGCCGTTCGTGGACCCGAGGTCCTGCACGACGTAGCCACTGGAGCCCGGCTTGATGCGGGCGTGTTCGCGGCTGACGTTGCCGTCGTCGATGGTGATGGTGCACTCGGGGAGGCGCCCGACGCTGGTGGTGTGCTCACCGAGCCCGACGCGTTCGCCCGACGGGAGCACGATGGATCCGGCACCCACCCCGCCGGGCGCCTGCTTGAGCTGGGAGACGATGCCGAACCGGCCGACCTTGAGGTCGTTGTCGACGGTCAGTCCCACACGAACCGGTCCGATGAAGTGGTACGCCTCTTCGCGCGCGTATTCGCGGGCGGCCTCGGCGAGTTCGGTGACGAGCGCCGTCTCGATCTCGTGGAAGCTGGCGTGGTCGTCCGCGCTCAGCAGCACGGTGAAGTCGTTGGGGACCATTCGCCGGCCCTTGACGTCGACCGTTCGGTTGTCGTCCATCTCCCGGACGAGACGGCGACCGAGTTCGATGGGGCGGATCGACCCGCGGGAACGTCTGAACACGCCCTCGACCATACGCTCCAGACGGCGTTCGAGTGACTGCAATCCCATAGGTGGCAGATGAATGTACTTCGGAGGTGCCGATGTCCACGGGCGCGATGGGATGGTCCCGCGCGCCCTGTGTCCGCTCCGCCCACTGCAGCATCCGCTCCCGTGGCCGGTGCGAGCCGGCCGTCGCAGTCGGTGTGAGCTGTCGACCGTGGTTTCACACCTCGTGGCTCACAGTTCCCCGACGCCGAGACCGCTCGCGTCGTCAGTGTGAGTGGACGACCGCGATTCCGGGGTCGACACCTCACCGTCGATCGCGGTGCGCGCGTGATGCGGTGGCGATATCGTCCGGGGTCCACTCGCGCGAGTGGCGGAATGGCAGACGCGCCAGCTTCAGGTGCTGGTGTCCGTAAGGGCGTGGGGGTTCAAGTCCCCCCTCGCGCACAGCAGACCGGGCTCAGGCCCGGTCAGGTCAGGTGTCGGTCGGTGGCTCCCAGAACGAGTCACCGACCACGGATCGAGGTGAGCGTCACCGACGCGATCCGATCCTCGCCTGCGGTCGTCGGTCAGGGCACCGGGATCCGAGTGATGAACCGCTGTCGCCGTTTCTACGGTTCTCCCGCTCGCTGGTGGCGCCCTGACCCGCCTCTTCCTCGTCGCGCATGTGGGTCGTCGTCCGCCACGCAGCGCCCGACCCGGGTGGGCGTCAGAGGAGATCTCGAACCGTGATGACGGAACCGGGAACCGCCACGGGACGAGAAGCGTCGAAGAACCCATGAAGAACACCGCGAAGCGTTCGGTTGCCGCCATGTCGGTCCTGGGGATGGTCACCACAGCATGTGGCGCCAGCGACCCCGACGAGACACTGCCGACCGTCCCACCACCCGCCGAGATGCGCGCCCCGGAGAAGATCGCGGCGGCGACATCGTCGAACTCACCGGGCGCGGAGTCGAGTGACGCGGCGTCGGACTCGATGATCGCACCGGCGTTCCTGATCTCGTCGTTCGAAGCAGGGCCCGATCTGGGCCCGCTGCCGACGGATTCGACCGGGTACGTGTTCGACGCCGGCAACGACATCACCCAGGACCAGGCAACATCCCTCGCCACCGCGCTCGGTCTCGAGGAGACACCGGTCGTCGAGGGTGACGACTACACGACCTGGTGGCGTGCGGGCGCGTCGGATGGCTCGGCGCCGTCGGTGACCGTGTACGAAGACGCCCAGTGGTCGTGGAGCTACGACTGGGGTTGGCAGGGCCGCGACATCGGCGTGTCGTGCGTTTCCGTCGATCCCAACACGACACCGTCCGTCGACGCCGAATCGACCGCCGAGGGGCCCGAGCCGTTCGCGACCGACACCGACGACGAGGTGACCGACACCGACGACGAGGTGACCGACACCGTCGGCTCGGAGACCGACGTGAACGTCGGGGTCGCACCCGACGAGGGCTGCGACACCCCCGCGCTTCCCACCGACCTGACGTCACCCGACGACGCTCAGGCTGCCGCGACGGAGATCCTCGAAGGTCTCGGTCTCGACGTCGCCTCGCTCACGTTCGAGACCGATGCCCAGGACTACTCGACCATGGTCAACGTGTACGACCGTGTCGGCGGCCACGACATCCGTTCGTGGGGGTTCTCCTTCGATGTCGATTCCGAACTCGCCTACGCATACGGTTCGCTCGCCGAACCAGAACCGGTCGGCCCGTACACGCTGATCGATCTCGACACTGCCCTCGAGCGCCTCGCCGACCAGCCGTTCTTCGGTGGCGTCGCAGCATTCGACGACATCGTCGAACCCGACGTCGCAGCCCCCGACGTCGGAAAGCCCGTCGACGCGCCGGTCGACGGCGACCAGTTCCCCGGCGACGTTGCCGTCGAGGAGCGCGTCGCAACCCTCGTCGAGGTGTCCGCAGATCTGTGGTGGGTGACCGACACCGCCGGCAGCGTCTGGCTGCTCCCCGCCTACCGGTTCGAAGACACGACCGGCGCCCAGTACAGCGTCGCAGCAGTCGACGACGACATCATCACCCAGACCACGCCGCCCGTGGACACGACGGTGCCGTCCCCCGCCGACCCCGACACGCCGGTCGAACCCGGTGTCCCCGACACTCCGGTCGAACCCGGTGTGCCGGTGGATCCCACCGATCCGGTCACGGTGACACCGACGCCGGACATGATCATGCCGTTCGCCGGTCTCGACCTCGACGAGTTCACCGCACGAGTCGAGGAGCTCGGCTTCGTGGTGCGTGTGACGGAACGTGACGGCGAATCCCTCGCCGTGACCGAGGACTTCTCCTTCTCCCGGGTGAACGTCGCAGTCGCCGGAGAGGACTCCACCGTGGTGTCCGCGACGACCGACGACGGCACCACCCTCATCGAGAACACCGGCACCGACACCGGCACGGACGCCGGCGTTGGGCTCGGCGTGGTGTCGGTGACCGATGGCGTCGAGTTCTACCCCGCGTGCATGACCGGCACGGTCGAAGTGGACGGTGTCGTCTGGTATCCGGTCGCCGACTGGGGCAACGACGAACTCGCAGCACTGCACGCGGAGATCACCTCACCGGCACGCGACGAACCGGTCCGCCCTCAGGGCCTGGCACGCGTCTCCGAACCCGGCCCCGGTGACGACGTCGGCACGTTCGTCGTGTGGTCCGACGGTGTCGCACGCTTCACGTCGGACTCGGGTGACGTCGCATGGCTGGTCTCGGACGACATCAGCGAGCTGTACAACTGGGTGTGCTGAACGGCAGAGCCCGTCAGCGGGCGGGGAGTCCCTCTCGCGCACGCGAGTTCCCGTCCACCGCGAGGGGTCTCGTCGCGTTCGGGTCGACGGGGTCGACGCTCGAGGTGAGGGCGGACGCCAGTTCTGCGCGACCGGAGACACCGAGTTTGGTGTAGATGTTCTGGAGGTGGTTGCTGACGGTGCGCACCGACAGGAACAGGCGATCTGCGATCTCCTGACTCTGCACGCCGGTCGCGGCGAGCATCGCGACGTCCCGCTCCCGCTTCGTGAGCGGCACGACGACGTCGAGGACCAACAGGTCGTCGGACCGCGCACCTTCGGTCGACTCGGCAGCGGCACGAGACCGGGAGGCCAGACCGTTGGCACGACGCCGGTCTCCGTCGGCCCGGGCGCGGTCGGCGGCGAGTCGGAGTGACTCTGCAGCGACCAGATGGCAGCCCATGGCCTCGAATGCGTCGGCGGCGCACACGAGCTGCTCGACGTCACCACTGACCCGTGCCCGCGTGTCGGCGGCTCGCGCGGCCACGAGCGTTCCGTCGCACCGTGCGGCGAGCGCTTCGATCCTGTCGACGACCTCGGCTCCGCCGCCGATGCGGGCGACTTCGTGCAGGAGCCACGCCTCGGTGGTGACGTGGCCCGTTGCGGCGGCGAGGTCGGCGCCGGCCACGAACGTCTCGATCGCCTCCGTGCGACGCCCCTGGGCCACGAGTACCCAGGCCGGCCCGATGCAACGTTCCGGCAGGAGGAAGCCGAACCGCCCCGCGATCGCGGCGAGGTCGACGAGCGCCTGGTGTGCGGTCACCATGTCGCCTGCGAGCGCCGTCGACGCCGCCAGACCCGCGAGTGCCATCGAACGCGGCCCGAGCCACCCCACCGAGGCAGCGACCGAGGCCGACTCCCGGCACCACCGCTCGCACGACACCGGTCGGGCTCGGATCAGCGCGATCCGCGACAGGTTGAGCGCGAACCAGGTCTGCCCGGGGAGCGAACCGGCCTCGACCGAACTGTCGTATCCCGCTTGCGCGAGCGATGCGGCGTCGTCGAGCGAACCGTGCTCCTGCAACGCGAGGCACAACGTGAGGAGATGTGTCTCGGGGCTCGTGAGGCCGATGTCGTCGTCGAGCCGAGCGTGCAGGGCGTCGGCCTTCTGAGCGAGATCGATCGCCTCGCCGGTGCGGCCGGACAGCGCGAGAGCCGTCACCCCCGGCGTCGCCCACATGATCTGCGCGCGTGTGACGTCGGGGTCGAGGCCGGTCGTCGGGTCGGACGGGGCGACCTCGCGGTCGCGACCGTCGAGCGCCTCGAGGATCTCGAGCGCCATCGCCGGTTGCCCGTCGTAGACGTGGAGGAGGGCGCGGCGACTGACCAACTCGTCGCGCAGTGCCGCGTGCGCATCGCCGAGGAATTGCGGGGCGGCGTCATCGGTGATCCGGCGGGCGCTCTCGGGGTCGAGCAGACCGAACAGGAGGTTGGTGCCTCGCTGGCCGACGAGCCGGAGCACTTCGGCCGGTGTGCCCTCCATGGTCTCGGCGCCGGCGAGCACGGCTTCGGCCGCCTCCCAACTGCCCGTCTCGTACAACGCCTCGCCGAGCAGGATCGCCGTCCGCATCGTCGGTCGAGCCTCGTGCAGCGCTTCGGCGAGGCGCAGGGTGAGCGAGAAGTCACCGGCGTGGCGAGCGAGCGTCGCCGCTGCCTCGGCGAGGCCTGGTTCGATCCGGTCGCCCGCTTCGAGCTGCCAGGCGGCCACGCGCAGGACGTCGGCAGGCAGGCGACGTTCCCGCGTCGCGACGTGTGCGGCGTGCGCTCGCAGGATCGCTCGTCGGCGCACCGTCGAGATCGTCGCCCGCACGGCGTCGATCAGCAGCGGGTGCGCAAGTGCGACCAGCTCCGCGCCGCGCCCGGCGTCGAGTCGGATCGACACGAGTCCGTCGCTCTCGAGCAGGTCGACGACGTCGGGTCCGAACCGGTCGATGACCAGGGTCAGCTCCGACGCCCCCACGACGGCCAGGAGTTCCAGCACGATGCGCGGGTCGCCCTCCACGGCGGCGACCCGGTGGTACAGCAGTTCGGCAGCCCGATGGCGGGTGGGCAACGTGCCGGTGAGCGACCACACGCCGTCGACCTGCACGAGCACTCCGTCGGTTTCGGCTGCACGCGCCAACTCCCGCAGCAGCAACGGGTTCCCGCCGCTCGACACCCGCAGGGCGCGCTCGGCTCGACCTTCGACCGGACCGCCGAGGCCGAGCTGGAGGAGGCGGTCGACGGCAGCGTCGTCGAGCGGCCCCAGGTCGACGCGTCGAACGCTGTCTCCCCTCCAGAGCGTGCCCAGCGCGTCGGGTCGGGGCTCGCCGGACCGCACGGTCGCGACGACCGCTGTCCGACCTTCGTGGAGCAACTGCATCAGCAGCGTGAGCGACACGGCATCGAGGAGTTGAGCGTCGTCGATCATCAGGACCAACCGGTCGTCGTGTCCTCCGAGGACCCGGCGCGCCTGGGCGAGCAGCCGCGTCGGGTCGAGAGGCCGGTCACCCGTCGCGGAGAGGATGACCTCGGGCGCGAGCAGGTGGGCGAATGCGCCCAGCGGCAGGGCCGACGACGTGGAGTCGGCGGTGACACGGGCGACTCGCAGCCCGGATCGTTCGACCTCGGCGACCAGTTCCTCGGCGAATCGCGTCCGTCCGACACCGGCATCGCCGACGACCACGACTCCGTGCATCGTCGGGTCGAGCACGACGTCGAGTGCTGCCGCGAGTTCCACGTCGCGACCGACGAAGGGCCATCGCTCCACCCTCGGTTGGTGATCGGAACGATCCGGCATGTCCACAGCCTTTCTCCGCGTCGACAGTAGTGGCGCAGTGCGGGGCGTCGCAGGGAAATAGGTAGTCGATGCTCAGGCCGACCCGGGGCGGTCGGTGGACACTCGACCCGTCGAGGTGGACGGCGGGTACGCCCGCCGATCCCGGGGAACCCGCCTCGGTGTCCGGCCAGTCGACGCGCATCGCCACCCAACCGCCAGGAGATCGATCCAGATGGAGATTCCGACGCAACACGAGGTCCCGAACGACGGGCCGAACGAGAACCGTGGGTCACCGGAGAGCACGTCGGCCGACGACCCGCTCGACTCACCGATCGCAGGCGTGTCACTCGCGCTCTACGTGTCGATTTCGCGGTCCCTCGCAGACGTCGGATACGACGCCACCAGGGGCCCCGAGTTCGCTGCGCTCGAAGGGATCGACGAGGCCGACTGGTGGGCGGCGGTGGCGGGATGGACCGCCCGGATGCACGACGACCCCGCCGTCGCGCACCGGTTCAACGTGTTGTACACCCAGCCGTGAACCGTGCCCGATTCGCCCGAGGGTCAATGAGTACCTCCTACTCAGGCGATCGAGGGCCGCAGTCGACAGGATCGAACACGTGCCCGTCGGGCACCCCGCGATCCCTGGTGGACCGCAGCGTGAACACACGAACAACCCAGACCGAAGGAACCGCACCATGATCAGATCACACACCCGGACCCCGCTCCGCATGCTCGCCATCGCCGTCCTCCCTCTCGCACTGCTCACCACGGCGTGCGGGTCCGACGACGGCGACGATCCGCCCGCGGACAACGAGGAACCCGCCGACGCGCCGGAGGACGAGGACGCTCCCGCGGACGAGGACGCGCCTGCGGACGACGAGGCGTCGGAGGGCAACCCCGACGTCGAGGCGTACTGCGGCCAGGTCGACGAGTTCGTGAGCGCGATGAACGATCTTCTCGCCGACCCGACGAACGGTGACGCGGCCGCCCTCGCCACGCAGGGCCAGGACCTCGCCACCGCAGCGACGGAACTGGCGGGCTCGATCGACGCAGCGGATTCCGCCCGACTGCAGGAGTGCACCGAGGCGCTCAACTCGGTCGGGAGCTGAGCTTTCCCGGGGCCACCGACGCATCGGGTTCTGCCCGGCGTCGGTGGTCGCCGACGGGCGGTGGTGTCGCTGCGTGGGACGGCGCGCGGCGGCATCGACGCGAGCGCTGCACCTCGGGCGCGGACCGCGGTCAGACGCGTCGGCGGGTGACCGTGGCCACCGTGGCCGCGATCAGCAGCAGGGCCAACGACGCCGTGACGCCGACCGTGGTGACGGCGTGCGGCGTGGTCTCGAGCGTCCCCACGTTGCCGACGGCGATGCTGACCGGCAGGTCGCCGACCTCGGCGAGCGACGTGATCCACATCCAAGTGGCGACCCCGAGGCCGCCGGCTGCGAGTCCCAGCCCGTACGTCCGGACCGAGAGGAACCCGACGACACCGGTGACCACGATCAGGGCCAGTTGCACGAGTCGTCCGGCGAAGAACTCCTTGGGGACGCCGATCGTGCCGAGGTTGGCGTCGAGCGGTGCGCCTCCCAGCGTGATCAGCGGACCCGCAGCGAGCACCACGGCGGCCAGCGCACCGACGGCGGCGATCCACGGATTGAGCCCGCCACGCCCGCCCGTCCCGGCCATCCGCAGCGACACGATGAAGACGACGAGGCCGAGGACCCCGATCGCGAGGATCAGGAAGTACCCGAGGTCGCGCGTGACGGACAGGGTGAACGCAGTCACCTCGTTCGCGTTGGCCGTGACACCTTCGGCCGCGTGGATGGGCGCTTCGACCAGACCGAGCGTGACGGCGGCCCAGCCCGTCATCGAGAGACCGGCGCCACCGGCGAGGCCTGCACCCCAGCGGAGACCGAAGCAGCTGAGCAGGCCGCCGACGAGCATCAGCGCGGCGCCGACGAACCCGGCGACCGCGAGGTTCGTGCCGAAGTCGTCGAGTGTCCTGATGCCGACGATGATCCCGTCGACGGGGCGGGTGGTGCGGATGTCGGTGACGTCGGCGACGCTCGCCATGAGTGTCGCGACCATCGCCAGGAAGCCGAACACGAACGACGCCCGCAGCCGAAAACCCCCGGACGCTGGAGGGAGGTCGTGCTCGTCGACGCCGCCGTCGAACAGACCTCCGGGCCGGGTGACGGCCATCTCCGCCGTCGACCCCACCCCTCGGACGTTTCCGGGCGGGTACTCGTCGGTCACGTCCGACCACGTGGACCGTTCGCCGGTGGTCGGCATCGTCGTGGTCGGCTCGAACGCCGGCGGGTCGGCGAGAGGCCCGTGGGGAATCGTCTCCTCGGGGACCGCGTGGAGTTCGCTGTGCGAGGCGGGCGCGAGCTCCATCGCCTCGGTCTTGGGCAGCGTGTCGTCGACCTCGTCGGTCGGCTCGGGTGCGCCGCCGCCCGCAGCCCACCAGGCGGCATCGTCGTCGTCGACGTCGTGGGCCGCATCGTCGTCGAGCGGAGGACGGGCGAGGTCGGGGAGTGCGCCCCGGTGCGCGGGGACCACGTGGGGTTCGGGCTGCGACGGTGGCGCGACGGTTTCGCTCTCGAGCGCCGGCTCGCGGTCCGACCTGGTCTCGAGGGTCACGTCGTCGGGGTCCACCTCCACCCCATCGGCGGTGATGACGTCGTGGGCCTGGGTCGCGTCGGTCACACCGTCGAGCGATTCGCCACACTCGTGGCAGAACCGCTGTCCGTCGCCCACGGCGACGTTGCAGACATGGCAACGCATGCGTGTGACTGTACGAGATGGAGCACGCCGTTCGGCGGCGACGGTCGTCGACCGCCGTCACGGATCGATCGAACGACGGAGTCGACGCAGTTGCGAGGCGACGTACGGTCGGGCTCGACGTTGCCCGCCCCGTTCCTCGATCGACTGCTGGAGCGATGTCAGCACGGCGACCAGCCTGACCCGGTCGGGCGACCAGCCGAGACCGTCGCATTCGTCGGCCCACTCGGCGGGCGTGCGATGGCCTCGCCGGCCGTTGCAGCGCTTGCACGCCGCCACCTCGTTCTCGATCCAACTCGGGCCGCCCTTGATCCGGGGCACGACGTGTTCGGTCGTCGCCTCCACCAGACCGGTGCCGACGTCGCGCGCACACCACACGCAGGTCTGCCCGTCGCGCTCGAGGATCGACTCCATCCTCGAGCGCCGATCGAGGCGGCTCCCGGACGTGCGCGGCGAGGTCGATCGGCGTCGCGGGCGTCGTCCGGGGTGGCCGGTCACAGCGACATCACGGGAGAATGCTCACATGAGTGGACGGTTCGCGCCATCTCCGACCGGCATGTTGCACCTCGGCAACCTGCGCACCGCTCTGCTCGCGTGGCTCGCCGCCCGCTCGACCGACCGGAGCTTCGTCGTGCGGATGGAGGACCTCGACCGCGTCCAGGCGGCACCCGAACACGAGCGGCGACAGCTCGACGACCTGGCCTCGATCGGTCTCGACTGGGACGGTGACGTGATCCGGCAGAGCGAGCGGTTCGACCTCTATCGCGACGCTCTCGCCGTGCTGCGCGACCGGGGGCTGGTCTACGAGTGCTTCTGCACACGTCGCGAGGTCCGTGCCGAGATCGAGGCGGCGTCCAGTGCACCGCACCTCCCGCCCGGCTCCTACCCGGGAACGTGTCGGACGTTGACGGCGAAGCGGCGCAGCGCATTCCTCGCCGACGGCCGGACGTCCGCACTGCGCTTGCGCGCGTCCGAGTCGATGGCCGCCGACCGACCCGAGCTGATCGGCTTCGACGACATCGTCGCCGGACACTTCGCGGGTGGAGTCGACGACGTGGTGCTGCAGCGCAACGACGGCGTCCCGTCGTACAACCTCGCGGTCGTCGTCGACGACGCGTCCCAGGGTGTCACCCAGGTGGTCCGCGGCGACGACCTGCTCGACTCGACACCGCGTCAGATCCACCTCCAGCGACTGCTCGGCCTGTCGACCCCCGCCTACGGCCACGTGCCGCTCGTGTTCGGCGACGACGGCGAGCGGCTGTCGAAGCGTCACGGCTCGGTCAGCCTCGACGACCTGTCGTCCCACGGTGTCGGCATCGACGCGATCGTCGGGGAACTGCTCGCATCGGGTGGCCTCCCGAGTGGTGTCGGTGACCCGTCGACGACGCTGCGCGGTGTCGCCACCGGGTTCGATCTGGCCAGTGTCAGGCGGGGTCCGGCGACCTTCGAACCGGCTCCCGGAACCCCCGCGACGTTCGTCCTGCGAAATGTCCGGAGAACTGGCCGGCAATCGACGCAATGACCATTTCGCCTCGAGTCGCGACGATAACCTTCCCGGTCGTGGCCATGGACGAACGACGCAAAGCGGTGATCGGGACGAGTGTCGTCTTCGGCATCGCCGCGCTCGTCGGTTGCTCGTCGGCCATGACCGGTGGCAACACCGGCGGAGGCGACGGCGCGTCGGCCGCGCCCGAGATCGCCACCACGACCACGATGGTCGCCCCGACCACCGAGGCTCCGACCACCACGGTCGCCGAAACGACCACCACCACGTCCTCCACCACCACGACGACGGTCGCGCCGACCACCACGGCGCCGGCGCCGATCCCCACCGTCGCCCCGCTCACCGAACCACTCCAGGCCATCGGGTCGAACAGCGGACCGGAGGCGGCGCGCGTCCAGGCCCGCCTCGTCGAACTCGGCTTCTGGCTCAACGGAGCCGACGGCGACTACGGGCTCACCACCAGCCAGGCGGTCATGGCCTTCCAGAAGTATATGGGCTTCCCCGACCCGTCGGGCTCCGTCGACGAGCAGACAGCGCAGGCCCTCACGGTCGAGACCGTTCGCCCGCAGTCACGGGCGAACTCGGGCACGCTCGTCGAGATCGACAAGGGCAAGCAGGTGCTGTTCTTCGTCATCGACGGACGTACCGAGTGGGTGCTCAACGTGTCGACGGGCAACGGCGAGGCGTACACCGAACCCGACCAGAACACGCCGGGTGAGACCATCGACGGGGTGTCACTCACGCCGAGCGGTCTCCACGAGGTCAACCGGGAACGCGCCGAAGGCTGGTGGGAGGGCGACCTCGGACGCATCTACCGGCCCAAGTACTTCGTCGGCGGCGTGGCCGTCCACGGATCGAGCAGCATCCCGAACTACCCCGCCTCGCACGGCTGCGTGCGGGTGAGCGTCCCGGCGATGGACTGGATCTGGGATTCCGGCATCATGCCGATGGACACCTCCGTCTGGGTCCACGACGGCGCCTGAGCGGCGTCAGTTGTCCGTCTCGCTGCGTTGCCCAGGCTCGTCGTTGTCGGAGGGCAACTTCCTCACTGGGCGCCTTGCGACACGAACACCATGACCGCAGCTCAGGAGACCTGATCTCCGCCAGTCGGTGAACCCCGGTCCGCTGCTGCGGTCGGTGGTGCCGTCTCCCGGGAGTCGGTGCTCGTGCATCGGGGGCCCGCTGACCCCGCGTGGCACGATGGCGCGATGCTGCCCGTGATTGGTGCGATCCGACCCTGGGCCGACCCGGCCGTGACGTCGATGGGTCGGCTCGCGATGGCGCCACCCACCGCAGCCCACGACTCGATCGCCGGCGCTCGATCGGCCGATCCGCTCGACACCGCCGATGCGCCGTGGCGCACCACGCTGAACGGGAAGTGGCACTTCGCGCTCTTCGACCACCCCGACCACGTGCCTCCGGAAGCGGTCACCGGGCCGGTGGGCGAGCCGGCCACCGGACCGACCGGATCGGTGCCCGCTGCGTCGTGGACGAAGGTCACCGTGCCCGGCAACTGGACGATGCAGGGCGTCGTCGACCAGCACGGCCGGCCCGACCTGCCGCAGTACACGAACGTGCAGATGCCCTTCGACGGGCCGCCCCCGAACCTGCCCGCCTCCAACCCGACGGGCGTGTACCGACGCTCGTTCAGTGTCTCGACGAAGTGGAACGGGCGGCGCGTGATCGTCCACATCGGTGGGGCCGAGAGCGTCCATGCCGTCTACCTCAACGGCCAGTTCGCAGGGTACGGCACCGACAGTCGGCTGGCGAGTGAGTTCGACGTCACGGAGTACGTGAGGTCCGGGAGGAACGACATCGCCGTCGTCGTGGTCAAGTGGAGCGCACACAGCTACGTCGAGGACCAGGACCAGTGGTGGATGGGCGGGCTCCATCGGGACTGCTACGTCGAGGGTCGCGCCGCCACACGCGTCACCTCGGTGGCGTGCGATGCGACGTACAACCACATCTCCGGGGCCGGACGACTGACCGTTCACACCACCGTCGGCGGTGCCGTGCATCCGCGCAGGGGGTGGAGCATCCGCACGTCGGTCGAGACGACCGCGGGAACGGACGTGACGGCGTCGCGTCGCACGGCGGGAAAGCCGACGACGTCGAGGAAGACGGCGAAGAACTTCGTCGAGCCCGTCACCAGTCCGGTGCCGTATCGCTTCGTCGCTCCGATGCGGTTCACCGGATTCGAGGTGACCGCGGTGTTCGACGTCGCCGACGTCGACGCGTGGTCCGCCGAGCGACCGTCGCGGTACCGGGTGTTCGTCGAACTGCTCGATCCCGACGGCACGGTCACCGAAGTGCACACCCAACTCGTCGGCTTCCGGACCATCGAGATCCGCGAACGGCAGTTCTTCGTCAACGGTCAGCCGATCTGGTTCTTCGGCGTGAACCGCCACGATCACCACCCGGAACGCGGAAAGGCCGTCACCGTCGACGACATGCGCGAGGACCTGCTCGCCATGCGTCGCCACAACATCACCGCCGTGCGCACCTCGCACTATCCGAACGACCCCCGGCTGCTCGATCTGTGCGACGAGATCGGCATGTACGTCGTCGACGAAGCGAACATCGAAGCCCACGCGTACAACACCAGCCTGTGCGACGATCCGTCGTACCGCAGCGCCTGGGTCGACCGGGTGTCGCGCATGGTCGAACGTGATCGGAACCATCCGTCGGTCGTGATGTGGTCGCTCGGCAACGAGGCGGGCCACGGCACGAACCACACCGCCGCCGCCGGCTTCGTGCGTCGGACCGACCCGAGCAGGCCGCTGCACTACGAACCGGCGAGCTTCCACGAGGGCTGGATCGACGGCGGCCGCGAGTCGAGCGACGTCGTGTGTCCGATGTACCCGACGATCGACGCGATCGTGGCGTACGGCGACGACCCCTCCGGTGACCGGCCGCTGATCATGTGCGAGTACAGCCACGCCATGGGGAACTCGAACGGATCGCTCGCCGACTACTGGGACGCGATCCTCACCATACCCGGGCTCCAGGGCGGGTTCATCTGGGAGTGGAAGGACCACGGGCTCACGACGAAGCTGCCGAACGGGAAGAAGGGCTTCGCCTACGGCGGACAGTTCGGTGAACCGATCCACGACGGCAACTTCGTGGCCGACGGGATCATGGCGGCCGACCTCACCCCGCACCCGGCCATCAGCGAGGTCGAGTGGTGCTACCGGCCCGTCGCGGTCGAGGCGGTCGGTCGATCGAAGCTGAAGATCACCAACCGGCAGAGCTTCACCGGTCTGGGCGGACTCGACGCTCGCTGGCAGCTCACCGTGTCCGGCGTCGTGACCGGCTCGGGTGCGCTCGACGTCGACGTGGCTCCTCACGGGTCGGCCACGATCGGGTTGCCGTGCCCGCTGCCCACTGAGGCCGATTCCCACCTGTCGGTGCGCTGGACACTGCGGAACGCGACCGCGTGGGCGCCGGCGGGGCACCTCGTGGCCTGGGACCAGGTCGAGCTGCGTGCGCCGAAGAAGTCCCGGCGCCACCTGCCCGTCGCAGCGTCCTCGTCCGGTGAGATCGACGTCGCGACGATCACGCCGATCCTGTCGCTGTTCCGGGCACCCACCGACAACGACGGATTCAAGCTGATGCCGGACATGACGGAGCAGCACGGCATCGGTGGGCACGCCTACCGGCACTGGCTCGACTCCGGCCTCGACACGCTTGACCCGTCGGATCCGACGGCGTTGGAAGCACTCGGCGTCGAGCATGACCACACCACCGAGGTCCACGCCGACGGCTCGGTACTCCACCGGCATCGCGTCGTGGTGCCCGACGGACTCGCCGACCTCGGTCGGATCGGCACGCAGTTCGAGCTGCCCGGCGCATTCGATCGGATGCGCTGGCACGGACGCGGACCCGCAGAGAACTACCCCGACCGTCGGCGCGGATCGATGATCGAGATCTGGGAGGCCGGGATCGCCGACCAGCCGTATCTGGTCCCTCAGGAATTCGGTCTCCGCACCGACTGCCGCTGGCTCGAACTGATGCGGTCCGACACGGGCGAGACCATGCGCATCGACGTGATCGCACCCGTCGCCCTCCACGTGTCGGCCACCCACTTCACCGACGACGACCTCCACCGCGCAGCGCACCAGACCGATCTCAGGCCAGGCACGCGCCTCGTCGTCAAGATCGACGTGGCCCACCGCGGCATCGGAACGGCGAGTTGCGGCCCCGACGTGCTGCCTCGGTACGAGATCCCCACGGGCAGACACGACTGGTCGTACCTCCTGAGCAGGCGCTGAAAGACCAGACCGTCACCCCAACCTCTGTTGTTCCGTCCCGGACGAAACAACAGAGGTTGGGGTCAGGTGTCGATCTGCGCGACGGCCTGGCCCGATTCGTCGGTGACCGAGTCGATGCGGTCGCCGACCCAGTCGAGGAACGACTTCTGGGCGATCACCTGGAAGACGAAGTACGCGGCGAGCAGCACGATCGAGATGACCACCGCACGCCGGACCCACTTCGTCAGCTTGTTCGTGTACTCACTGATGAGCGGGGTGACCCGACGGACCGCGGTGGTCGCCCGATCACTGAACTGCTGAGCCGCCCGGTCGATCTCCTGGCGGGCGGCCATGCGCACCTCTTCGACCATCTGTTGGGAGTCCTGGCGCGACATGCCCGCCGCGGCCTGAGAACCCGCGTGCCGACCCGCCGCCACCAGTTCGTTGTCGGCGAAGAACTCCCGCAACTGCTCGGCGGCGATCAACTCGGCGTTGCTCGGCGGAGCCCGACGGATGTCGCTCCAGTCGAATCCGTCCCACCAGCGCAGGCTTGTTCGGCTCTGCGGATCCGGATACCAGCCGGCTCGGGGAGCGTCGACGTAGCGCACGTCAGCGAACCGACGTCACGTCACGGGTCGGACCTGCGATCGTCGGGCGCTCAGCGATCACGGTGATCGTCCCGGTTGGGTTCGGGAAGCTCGACGCGCTCGCCGTCGTCGGGGATCGGCAGACCGTCCTTCGGGCGGACCTCGTCGTCGGGATCGTCCGGTCGGATCGCTTCGGTGATCGCCGCCACCGTTCCGAGCAGGCCCGAGAACTCCGCCGGGATGACCAGCTTGGTGGCACGACCGTCGCCGATGCGCTCGAGGGCGGTCAGGTACTCGATCGTGAGGACGTGCTGGTTGGTCTCGGCTTCCTTGATGCCGGTGAGGCGTGCCTTTGCTGCGGCACCTTCACCTTCGCCGAGGAGGGTGAGCCGGAGCTTGTTCGCGCCGGCGCGCAACTGGATGGCCTCGGCGTCGCCCTGCGCGTCGAGGATCGCCGCCTCCTTGCGACCCTGGGCCGAGAGTACGGCCGCCTGCTGCTCGCCGTCGGCACGTGCGATCGCCGCCTCCTGGTAGCCCTTGGCCTCGGTGACCGTGGCACGACGATCGCGCTCGGCACGCATCTGCGCGTGCATCGCCGACACGATGTCCGGCGGCGGATCGATCCGCTGGATCTCGACGCGCACCACGCGCACACCCCACTTGTCGGTGGCGTCGTCGAGCACTTCGCGCAACTGCGTGTTGATCGTGTCGCGCGACGTGAGCGCCTTGTCCAACTCCATGTCGCCGATCAGGTTGCGGAGGTTGGTCTGGGCGAGCTTGGTGATCGCGGTGAAGAAGTCGGCGACGTTGTAGACGAGTCGCTGCGGGTCGGTGGCTTCGTAGTAGACGACGGCGTCGACCGACACCACGACGTTGTCGGCGGTGATGACCTCCTGGGGCGGAACGTCGACGACCTGCTCACGCATGTCGATCAGTTGCATCGTCTCGACGAACGGGAAGATCAGGCGCAGGCCTGGCTCCTCGGTCGCCTTGTACTTGCCGAGACGCTCGACGAGACCTCGTTGGTACGGCCGCACGATCTTCACGGCGGTGACGAGAACGGCGAGGCCGACGAGCGCGATGACGCCGACGACGATGGCAACAGGAGTCATGGAGTGTTCCGATCCGTTGGTGGCTTCAGGAGGGGTCCGTTCGGTGGCGTGCCCAGACCACCGGGCGCGGAAACGGGCTCGACCATCACGCGCGTGCCGTTCATCGAGGTGACCCTCACCTTCGAGCCGGCCCGCAGCGCCTCTCCGTGTTCGGTCAGGGCTCCCCACACCTCGCCCACGAGTTTGACGCGGCCGCGCCGGTCGGTGTCGTCCGGGTCGATGTCGGCCGTGACGATCGCGGTCATGCCGACGAGGCGGTCGGCTCCCACGCCCGCAGGCATCGCATTGCCGTCGACGAACCTCCGGGCGTACTTCCAGAAGAGCACCCACAGAACGGCGCCACCGATGAAGAAGATCGCCCACTGGACCTCGACGGCGGCGTCGTAGAAACCGGCGAGCGATGCAGCGAACGCCGACGCGGCGAACGGCAGCAGGACGAACGAGCCGGCGAGCGCCGTCAGTTCGACGAGTGCGAACACCACGGCGACGGTCAACCAGATCCATGGCCACACGTCGAGTGCGATCCCCAGATCGAGCACAGCGGTCATGGGTTCCAACGTAGTGCGAACCGGCCATCGATGTGTCTCGACGCACCGATGCCGACGCCGCATCGTGCCACCCGCGACATAGTGGCGAGGAGTATCCGGAGCATGGTCGACGTCATCCGCAGGGGTATCGGCGGCCCGTGGCGGACCTCGTGGCCGCTGACACCATGGCATCGACGTTTGTCATGCTCGACCGTGTTCGCAGAAAGTCTCCTCGTACTAGTTTCGCGGCGTGACAGAACGGCGCCGACGGGGTCCGAAGCGAACCCGCAGCGTCGTCGCCGATCAGCCGCCGTACGCCCAGCCTCGACGCAGGTTGCCCGTCACGCCGCTCGTGACCGACGACGAACTCGATGCGATCCACCGTGCGTCGCTGCGCGTGTTGGCCGAGACCGGGATCGACTTCCTCCACCCCGAAGCTCGACGGCTGTTGGCGGCAGCAGGCGCCCGGGTCGACGGGGACCGGGTCCGCTTCGACCCGGACATGGTGCTCGAGACGGTGGCCCACGCACCGTCGGAGTTCATCCTTCACGGTCGGCGCCCCGAACGTGACCTGCGGATCGGTGGCGACTGGGTCACCTATGCCTCCGTGGCGAGCGCACCCAACTACGTCGACCTCGACGGCGTTCGTCGCACGGGCGACCGGGTCGGATACCAGGACTTCCTCCGGCTCGGCCACATGCTCAACTCGGTGCACACCTTCGCGGGCTACCCGGTCGAACCGGTCGATCTCCATGCGTCGATCCGACACCTCGAAGCCGCGTACGACGCCCACACCCTGACCGACAAGTCGTTCCACGTCTACTCGCTGGGCCGGCAGCGCAACCTCGACGGCATCGAGATGGCGCGGATCTCGCGCGGGGTGGACCACGACGCCTTCGAACGCGAACCGTCGATCACGTCGATCATCAACGCCTCCTCACCGCTGCGCTACGACCACCCGATGCTGGAGGGAATCATCCAGATGTCGGCGCGCAACCAGGTGATCATCATCACGCCGTTCACGCTGGCCGGAGCCATGGCACCCATCACGCTGGCGGGTGCGCTGGTGCAGCAGAACGCCGAGGCGCTCGCCGGCCTCGCCTTCACCCAGGTGGTCCGCAAGGGCGCGCCTGCGATGTACGGCGGGTTCACCTCGAACGTCGACATGCGCTCCGGAGCCCCCGCCTTCGGCACCCCCGAGTACGCGAAGGCGTGTCTCGTCGGCGGGCAGTTGGCGCGTCGCTACGGCGTGCCGTACCGCTCCTCGGCAGTGAGCGCATCGAACTCCGTCGACGCACAGGCGGGCTACGAGACGGTGTGGGCGTTGTGGGGCGCGATCATGGGCGGCGCCAACTTCGTGATGCACGGGGCGGGCTGGATGGAGGGCGGCCTGCACGCCGGCTACGACAAGATGGTCGTCGACGCCGACCTGTTGCACATGGTGAGCGCGTTCCTCGAGCCACTCGACACGAGCGACGACGCGCTCGCCGTCGACGCGATCGCCGGAGTCGGGCCGGCCGGACACTTCTTCGGCGAGGCGCACACCCAGGCCCGGTACCAGACCGAGTTCTACGGGCCGATGGTGAGCGATTGGCGCAACTGGGAGACGTGGACCGACGCCGGCCGGCCCGACGCACGAACCCGCGCCAACACGATCGCCCGCAGCATCCTCGCGGAGTACGAGGCTCCGCCGATCGACGATGCGATCAGATCCGAACTCCGCGACTTCGTCGACCGCCGGGTGAGCGAAGGCGGAGTCGACACCGATTTCTGACCGCGTCGCGGCGCGTCAGGCACGACGACCCGGGACGCACATCCACCGAAGGGCCACCTTCGGGGTATCCGAGGAGGGACATGAGGAAGCAGGCACAGGTCGTGGTGATCGGGGGAGGGGTGGTCGGCGCGTCGGTGCTGTACCACCTCACGCTCGCGGGCTGGACCGACGTGATGATGGTCGAGCGGCGGGAACTGACGCACGGCTCGACGTGGCACTCGGCGGGTGGCATGCACACGCTCAACGGCGACCCGAACGTGGCTGCGTTGCAGCGCTACACGGTCGAGCTGTACGAGAAGATCCAGGCCGAGTCGGGTCGCGACTGCGGCATCCACATGACCAGCGGCCTGCAGCTGGCCGACACGCCCGAGCGGATGGACTACCTGCGCATGGCGCACGCTCGCGGCCGCTATCTCGGCATGGAGACCGAGCTGATCTCGGCGAAGGAAGCCCACGAGATGGTGCCGTTCCTCGACCCGGACCATTTCGTCGGCGCGATGTGGGACCGTCACGAGGGCCACGTCGACCCGTCGGGTGTCACCCACGCCTATGCCGAGTGCGCGCGACAGCGCGGTGCCGAGATCAACAGGTACACCTGGGTGCACGACATCACCCGCGCCGCCGACGGCACGTGGGACCTGCACGTGCACGACACGCGGGGCGGTCGCGACCATGACACGGATCGGGACCTGGGCGTCGTCAACTGTGAGCACTTCGTGAACGCCGGGGGGTTGTGGGCGCGCGAGGTCGGGCGGATGACGGGCATCGAGATCCCCGTCCTCGCGATGGAGCACATGTACCTGATCACCGAGGAGGTGCCGCAACTCGCGGAGTGGCGGGCGCAGTCGTCGATGCCGGGCTTCCACGTCGTCGACCTCGGAGGCGAGATCTACATGCGCGAGGAAGGCAACTCGCTCCTGCTCGGGACGTACGAGCGCGGCGGTGTGCCGTGGGCGCCGCACACCACCGACTGGAACTTCGGTGCGCAGCTGCTCACTCCCGACCTGGAGCGCATCGGCGACAACCTCGAGGTGGGGTTCCGGCACTTCCCGATCTTCCAGGAGATCGGCATCAAGGACACGATCAACGGGCCGTTCACGTTCGCGCCCGACGGCAACCCGCTGATCGGACCCGTCAAGGGCCAGCCCGGCCACTGGCTCGCCTGCGGTGTGATGGCAGGGCTCAGCCAGGGCGGCGGCGTCGGGCTGAGCATGGCCAACTGGATGACCGAGGGCGACCCCGGCTTCGACGTGTGGGGAATGGACAACGCCCGCTTCGGCGACTGGGCGACACCCCGCTACACGAACGCCAAGGTCCGTGAGAACTACGGCCGCCGCTTCCGCATCACGTTCCCGAACGAGCAACTTCCCGATGCGCGCAATCACATCGTGTCACCGATCCACGGTCGCCTGAGCGACCTCAACGCCGTGTGGGGAGCGTCGTACGGGCTCGAAGTCCCGATGTGGTTCCAGCGCGACGGTGAGGCGCCCGTCGAGGACGTGACCTTCCGTCGCTCGAATGCGTTCGACATCGTCGCCGAGGAGGTCGCGGCGGTTCGCCACGACGTCGGGATGTTCGAGACGACCGGCTACGCGAAGTACGAGGTCACCGGATCCGGCGCGCGTGCGTGGCTCGACCACCTGCTCACCAATGCGATCCCGTCGCCCGGCCGCCTTGCCCTCTCGCCCATGCTCAACCGCCGGGGCCGGATCATCGGCGACTTCACCGTCGGCGCTCTGGTCGACGGAGTCGGCACCGAACGGTTCATGATCTTCGGGTCCGGCCCCGCCCAGAAGTACCACGAACGCTGGTTCCGCCAGGAGGCGCCCGCCGACGGGTCGGTCCAACTGCGGGTGTGCGGCAACGAGCTCACCGGGCTGTCGATCGCCGGGCCGAACGCCCGTGCCGTCCTCGACGTGCTCATCGACTTCGACGTCTCGAACGACGCGTTCGGGTTCCTCGACTTCCGGGACACCTACGTCGGCAGCGTGCCGGCACTCGTCGGGCGCGTCACCTTCACCGGAGACCTCGGTTACGAGATCTGGTGTGCCGCGGGCTACCTGCCACAACTGTTCGACTCGCTGATGGAGGCGGGAGCCGACCACGGAATCCGGATGTTCGGTGGCCGGGCACTCGACTCGATGCGCTTCGACAAAGGATGGGGATCGTGGGCGACCGAGTACCGCCCGATCTACGACCCGTACGAGGCGAACATGGGCTGGATGGTCAAGCTCGACAAGGGTGACTTCGTCGGACGCGACGCAGCAGCGGCGGCGAAGGAGGCGGGCCCGGCACGCAAGCTCGTCCTGTTCTCCATGGACGCCGGGAGCGGAGCCGACGCCGCCGACTGCATCGGCAACGAACCCGTGTGGCACGAGGGTCCCAACGGCAACGAAGTCGTCGGATGGATCACGTCAGGAGGGTTCGCTCACCACAGCGGGCTGTCGATGGCGATGGGGTACGTCCCGATCGAACACGCCGCGAGCGACGGACCGTGGGGGATCGAGGTCGTCGGCGTCATGCGCCAGGCGACCCGACTCGACGCACCCCCCTTCGACCCGTCCGGCTCCCGAATGCGCAGCTGAACGAACCGGTCACACGGTGGCCGACCCCCTCCGCCCCGTGTGCGGCGATCGGTGCGGCGATCGGTGTCAGACACCGATCACCTCGATCGCATCCAACGCGGTAGATGGTGCGAGGTAGATGGCGAGGTGGATGGTGTCTGACACCGATCACCCCGGGGTCGTGTGGGTCAGCCGTGGACGGTCATCGAGCTGTCGGCGTTGATCTCGCGGTTGCGGCGGAAGGTGCCCATGTCGAGGTTCAGTCCCGTGTAGCGGGCGGTCACCTGGAGCGGATCGGCGTCGTGATCGTGGCCTCCTTCGACCGCCTCGATCAGCTCGGCCATCATGTGGCCCGCCACGCCGGCGTTCTTGAACTGGTTCCCACTCGTTCCGATCGCGACGTAGAAGCCGTCGAGGTCCGTGCGGTCGTAGATCGGGATCCAGTCGTCACTCTTGTCGTAGCGGTCGACGACACCCTTCTTCTCGTGCGCCAGCGGCACGCCCAACGTCGGCATCCGCTTGTTGATCCGCATGGTGTTGGTCTCCCATCCGTCGCTCGTGATCTCGCCGAGATCCTCGTCGGGGCCGACGGACACCTTCGGGTCGCACGGTGGATCGGTGGTGCCGACCAGGATGTTGTTGCCCGGCTGCGGTCGGAAGTAGATGCCGCTGTCGTCGTCGGCCACGGCGAATCCGTCGGCCGTGAAGTCCATGTCCGGTGGACCCGGCACGTGGTAGGTCTCGTGGCGGATCGACTGGGTCTTGATGTTCATCGAGTCGTAGACGCCGGCGAACCGGTTGATGTGCGAGCTGTGCGGGCCGCCGACGTTGACGACCACCGGCGCCGACGCCGTCGTGCCGTCGGCCATCGCCACGCCGGCGACCCGGCCACGGGCCTGCTCGACACCGACCACCTCGGTACGGAATCGGAACTCGGCGCCCTGCGCCTCGGCGGCGCGCTGCAGGTTGTGCGCGGCGAGTTGCGGGTCGTCGACGTAGCCGGCATCGGGCGAGAAGAGCGCTCCGACCAACTCGCCGTGCGCATCGCCCCAGAACGCGTCGTCGGTCGAGCGTGCCGGGGGGCCGTAGAGGTGCAGATCGAACGTCGGTGCCCGCTCGGCGAGCGTCTCGCGATCCCAGTACTCGTAGGGGACACCGAGTCGGTCCCAGATCGGCATCACCCGGTTGTGGTGACCCTCGTCGCCCTGGATCAGCAGTGCCATGCCGCACTGCACGAGTCGGGCGTAGCCGTTCTCGTCCTGCGCTCCGAGGTAGTCGGGCCAGTTCCGCCAGTAGTGCATGCCGTCCCACGCCGCGGCGACCCCCGTCTCGGTCGAGTAGCTGAAGCGGATCACCGCGCTCGATGCACTCGTGCTGCCGTACCCGGCACCCGGACCCTTGTCGACGCTGAGCGTCCGGTGCCCACGTCGGGCCAGTTCGTAGGCCACGGCACCACCGATGACACCGGCCCCGATGATGATCGCGTCGTACCCGGTGTCGCTCATACGCGGTGATTCTGCCAGACGTCCGAGACCGCCGATCCATGACGAGCATGCGGAGCGTGCGACCGACTCACAAAGTTCTGTCATGCTGTGCAGGCATGCGGCTGGACGTCGAATCCCTGCGAGCCTTCCGGGCGGTCGTCGACTGCGGCAGCATCACGAAGGCCGCATCGCAGTTGAACCTCACGCAGTCGGCCGTGAGCTGGAAGATGAAGCGACTCGAGGAACGGCTCGGTTCGCCGCTGTTCCTGCGCGACGGGCGCGACCTCGCCCTCACGGAGCTGGGCATCGAGTTGCTCGTCCACGCCGAGCAGATCGTCACCGCCCACGACGATGCGGTCGACAGCCTCCAGCGGTCGCAGCTCGAGGGGACGGTACGGCTGGGCATCAACGACGAACTCGAGGCCGACGAGGTGGCGTCGCTCCTGGCGCGCTTCCGACGCAGACACCCGATGGTCCGACTCCGCGTCCGCATGGGGCTCAGTGGCCCGATCGCCCAGCTCGTCAGTGGAGGCGACCTCGACCTCGCGCTGATCCAGGTGCTGGAACCGAAGTCGCGCGACGAGGTGCTGTGGGTCGAGGAACTGCGATGGATCGCGTCGCCCACGTATGCGCCCGACATGAGCGAAGCGCTGCCGCTGGTGACGTTCGGACCGAACTCGAACTACCGCAACCTGATGGTCGACGCACTCCGTTCGAGCGACATCGACCACTACATCGCATTCGAGTCGGAGAGTTCGGCGGGCGTGCGCAGCGCCGTCGCCGCCGGTTTCGGTGTGGCGCTCATCAACGAGCGCGGTGTCACGAGCGAGTGCCCGTCCTGGGAGGTGCCCGGGTTGAGGGTCGCGCTGCCGACCGCGTCCTTCGTCGTGCGCGTGAACTCGCGCAGTCGAACCACGGCGGTCCGGACGTTGGTCGACGAGATCCACGCCTCGCTGCGCGTCGACGCCTGACAGGAATCGGCCACGTCGGGAACCGGGGGGGGCGTCGGGCCGGAGCCCCGCCGCACGGGTCAGGTCGAACCGACCCCGGTCAGAGGACCTTGCTCATGCGGATCTCGTCGCGGCAGGGATCGTCCGGCGCAGCCTGGCGATCCACGACGACGAAACCGGCCGACTCGTAGAGGCGTCGCGCCCGATCGTTGCCCCTCATCACCCACAGGGACACCGATGCCGAGCCGCTCGAGCGGGCCCAGGTGACCACGGTGTCGACGAGACGTTGGGCGAGCCCCGTCCCACGTGCCGACGGCGCCACCCACATCGACACCAGTTCGTTGGCGACGCGCGCGTCGTTCGGATCTGCGGCGACGACACCGATCGTGCCGGCACCGGAGAGCTCGGCGAGCCACAGTGCCGAACCGTCCGACGTCGTGCGAGCCCGGACCATCGCCTCCCAGTCGGCATCGGTTCGACGCTGCGCATCGGCCAACGTCGAACCGAATGCTGCGGGCGCGTCCGCGAGCGACGCGAGGCGAACGTCGCGGAAGGCCATCCAGTCGTCGGGGCCGATCATGCGGATCGTTTCCACGAAACAATCATCGCACCGTGGCGACGCGCGGGACGAGCGAATTCGTCGAGGCTCGAGGCCCAACCGGGGCGGACGTCACCGAGCGGACGGGTGGATGCCGCGAGGTTCCAGGCGACGTCCGATCGGGCGGTCAGGCGCGGCGGATGCGCAGCGGGGTCTCGTTCGGCGACGTGAGGCAGGCGCCGGTGTCGCAGTCGAAACGCCAGCCGTGCAGGGTGCACACGAATTCGGCAGGCCCGTTGCCGTCGGAGCGGATCTCACCGAACGCTTCGAGGTCGGCGTCGCGGTGCGGGCACCGGCGCTGGACGACGTACCCGCCGATCTCGATGTCGGGCTCGACGGCCATCGTGTCGGGATCGAACGGCGCGACCTTGCGCGCCGCTTCGGCTTCGGCGCGTTTCATCCGCTCGCGGGACAGCGACTTGAAGAAGTTGTAGACGTACTCGTTGAACTCGCCGTCGCGCCACGCCACGAACCGGCAGGACAGCAGCAGCGAGTTGGACCAGTCGACGGCGCGCTGCGCGGCGACGGTCTCGACGAGTCGTCGGTCGATGTCGAAGCGGAACGCGTACGGCTCACCTGCGTGCAACCGCACCTCGCCGGCCGGGAAGTCGATCACGATGTCGAGTTGTTCGGCGCCTGCGCCGCCCATCGCCCGCAGGACGACGTTCGTCCCGACCTGTGACCGCAGCGTCGGGGCCATGTCCAACAGCGGCTCCCACCATTGCTGCAGTGACGCCAGCAGGTCGGTCGACGGCGGGTTCCATCCGGCCTTCATCTCGTCGATCCACGGCATCCAATCGGCCTGGTAGTTCGTCAGGTACCCACGCTTGTCGCGGAAGATCGCCTCGACCTCGGCCTCGGGCATCGGATGAGCGACGGAGATGCGCTCGGAGTGATCGATGCCCACCGCGTTGTGGATCGAGATCGTGGTGCCCGGGATGTTCGACACGCCGTGATGGCCCGCCGATTCGAGCATCGCGAGGAACGCCGTCTGGTCGGGGAAGATCGTGGCCTCGGTGCCGTCCATCATGTTCAGGCCGAACAGGTCGGGATCGAGGAAGCAGGGCGGCCCGGCGCTCGGTACGACCGCTCGAGCGTCGATCTTCTCGACGTAGCGCATCGCCCGGGCGAACTGGGCATCGACCTTCGCGTCGCACGCCGCCTTCTTCGCGGCGTCGTCCATCTCGTAGACCATCGGGTACCAGATGGCGCCGGAGAACTGCAGCCAGTGCAGGTCGACGGGGCCGTGCGACCGGAGTTGACCGAGGTCGTTGGTGCGGCAGTCGTTCTGATCGACGACGATCGCATCGTCGGCCATGACGACGAGTGCCGAGTCGCCTCCGGGTCCGTCGGTGATCGACGACTCGATGTGGATCGCGACTCTCAGACCCGCAGCGATCTCGACCTCGACGGTGTCGGCGGTGCGGATGAACTCGGTGAACCCGAGCGCCGCCAGTGTGCGCTGCTGCTCACGCGTCGGGAAGCCGGGAAGCAGGATCGGGATGTCGCGACGCAGGTGTCGTGACAGCCACGCCTCGTCGTGGTGGTCCCCGTGGAGGTGGGACACGTAGAGGAAGTCCGCGTTCTCGATGCGTTCGAGGAGATCGTCGGACAGCTGGTCGTTGCGGGGGAACGGGAACCACGAACCGAAGAACGCAGGCTCGAACCAGGGATCGCACAGGATCGAGCCGGCCGACGTCTCGATGAGCATGCCGGCGTGACCGATCGACGTGACCTGCATGGTCGACAGCGTACGGTCGGCTGCTACGTGGTGCCCCGCGATCGAGGATCGTTCGTCGAAAGCGACGATCGAAAACGAAGAAGAGCAGCCGCCGATCTCTCAGCTGCTGCTCTTCGATCCGTCACCGGGACTCGACGGTCGGCGTACCGGACCGTGGCGCGGATCAGGCGACGGGCGGGTCGGTGTACTGCTGGCCGGCGCGGCTGACGTGCTCGGTCCAGGCGTTGCCGTCCCAGTAGCGGAGCTCGAAGCGGCCCGACGGGTCGGCGTACCAGCCGGCCGGGACACCCGACGCAGCGCCGGCATCGTCGCCGCCACCGGTGTCGGCGACGCCCTGCTCGGTGTCCGACGAGTCCGACGTGTCCGAGGAGTACGTGGGGTCCGTGTCGGCTGCGCCAGACGTGGCGTCACCGATCGAGTCGGCGTGGCCGGCGTCGGCGTGACCTGCGTCGGCCGTACCGCCCATGGCGTCGGTACCGACGGCACCGGCGTGCTCGGCCGCGCCCTCGAAGTCGTCGGCGGAACCACCCGAACCACCGAACGTGCCGGCATCGGCTGCGTCGGTCGTCGTGTCGGCTGCTTCGTCCGTTGCGTCACCGGTCGAGTCGAAGGGCGAGGTGGTGTCGTCGGCGACGGCCGCTCCACCGACGGCGGCGGCACTCGCCGTCGCACCGACCCCACCGGCGACGGCGCCGAGGCCGGCGTCGCTGGAGTCGGGGAGGGTCGGAACCGACGGTGTGTCGGGGATGCTCGGCGAATCGGGCACGCTCGGCGAGTCGGCCGCGCTCGGGGTGTCGGCGACGGCGCCCCACCCTGTCGGCTCGCCCGACGCCTCGACCGCAGCGACGGCTTCGGGGGATGACGTGACCGCAGCCGGAGCGTCCTGCGCGTCGTCTCCCGGCAGCGAGGGGCTGATGGCGGTCGACTCGGCGGCGACGGCGGCGTCGGCCTCCGAGTTGACCTCGATCTCGGCGATGCCGGCGTCGATGGCGGCGCTCGCATCGGTTGCCGGCGCCGTGCCGCCACGCGTGAGGTATGCGACGACGTTCGTGCCCGCCGAGACGATGCTCACGACAGACCAGCCTTCGCCAGCCTTCTCCGTGAGCATCGGTGCGAGTGATTCGGCGTCGTACGAGGACGCGGTGACCGATGAAAACTCCTGCATGGCGATGATCGTAGACGACGCGATCGCCCGAGGTGGGGAGGACGACGAAGGTCGACGAGAAGTTCAGTCCTCGCGAAGATCGAACACGCCGTCGGCGAGCGAATCGGGGTCGGCGTCGGCCGGGTCGCCGTCGAAGATCACCTCGCCGTCGCGGAGGGCGATGAGGCGTTCGCTCGAGGAGACGCTCTGCAGTTCGTGGGTGGCGACGACGAGAGTCGCCCCGTCACCGTGCGCCCAGGTGAGCAGTTCGAGCAACGCGACCCGACCGGCTCGATCGAGGCCCACGAACGGTTCGTCGATCAGCATGACGTCGAACGGGCGGACGAATGCGATGGCGATCGCAGCCTTCTGCTTGAGGCCGCGACTGAACGTGGACGGCAGGTCGTCGGCGCGGTCGACGAGCCCGACCTTGTCCAGCAGCCACTCTGCGTGATCCTCCCAGTCGGTGGTGTCGTGCAGGCGTGCGATGTACTCGAGGTGCTGCCACACGGACAGGTCGTCGTAGAACACCGGCTGGTCGGACAGCACCGACAGCGCCGCCCGTGCGGGGATGCTGCCCAACGGGTGACCGGCGACGGTGGCGGACCCACCACTCGGCTCCAGCACGCCGGCGAGCATCCGCTGGAGCGTCGTCTTGCCCGATCCGTTGTGGCCGATCAACGACAACCTCTGGCCGGCGGGAACCTCGAGGTCGATGGGAGCGAGCGCGACGTTGTCGCCGTAGTGCTTCGTCAGCCCGTCGGTGCTGATGGCCGCAGGGACACTCGGAGGGGTCGATCGTGCACCCGCTCGACTGGCCGGACGGGTCGAATTCCTGCTCATGCTCTGCGCCCTTCCGCGAAGAATGTCCGGATCCCGACCACCCAACGATCGCGTCGAACGACCCACCAGACGGTCAGTGCGAGACACAGTGCCACGCCGACGAGCGATCGCCACACCGTCGGCCAGGTCGGCTCGAAACTGAGTGCCACGATCGGAAGTGCGCACGATGCGCTCAACACGACCGGGAGCGCTGCGGTGGCGACGTTGCTGAACCCGGCGAACTCCGGCATCGCGAACGGGCTCTCGGCGCCCCGGTCGGCGCCGAGGAGCGTGGTGTCGGCCACCCCGGGTGGGTCGGGTGAGTCCTTGACGGCGGTCACGACGCCGCCGATCGCGCCGGCCCACGCCAGCGGCACGGCGAGAGCGAACGCGGCAGCCACGTGGTCGGGGTCGAGGACACTCGCGGCGGCCGCCCCGATCAGCGCCGCGACCGCGAGCAGGGCGGCGGGTGCGACCAGATGGTGTGCGAACAGCCAGCCCCGCATGACCGGGAGGCCGTCGGTGAGGTCGGGTCGGTCGATCTCCTGTGCGAGGGGTTCGATCGCCTCGAGCCCGAGCAGGAAGGCGGCTGCGACCATCGGAACGAGCAGGAGCAGTGAGTTCGTCACGGCGAGCGACGCGGCGGCACCCGCCACGGCTGCCAGTGCGGCGATCCTCGTCAGGCGGGCCGTGGGCAGCCGTCCGATCGCCGTGAAGCCGCGACGCCAGACGAACCCGGGGACGCGGGTCCCGAGCATCCGGGCGTCGGTGGTCCCCCGGCGTCGGGGACGGTGGTCGGGCGCGGGTGCGTCGACCGGGATGCGACGTTCCGACGAGCGCTTGGACGCGAATCTCGACCGGGAGCGCACCGTCTCGGAGCGGAGTTGGCGACGCAGGAGCACGACGGTGCGGATGTCCTGCACCGTGGCGGCGAACCGCAACTGCGAGACGAGTTGACCGCGACGTTCCAGAGGCTCGAGTCGCAACCGACCTCCGAGCAGGAGTGCGGCGAGGATCAGTGCGACGGCGGCGGCGATCTCGATCGTGTCGCTGCCTCGCTGGCGGATTCCCCAGAAGAGGACGTCGCCGATCCCCGACGCGGGTCCGGGGACGGGGCGACCGCCGTCGGCGTCGACGTCGGTGGTCCATGCGCTCCACGCTGCGGTGCCCTGCCAGGCGAGCACACCGACCGAGACCCCGCTGGCGACCCACCTCGGCATGCGGATCGCATGGGCGACGACCGCTCCGCCGACGTAGAGCGATGCCAACAGGCCGGCGAACAGCACGCCGCTCCCTGCCCACGCGGCTCGTGATCCGTCGACCTCCCGCGCGATGAGCTGACCCACCACGCCGAATCCGAGTGCCAGCGCGAAGGCGATGGAACGCAGCCGCTGCACGATCGGGCGCAACAGGACGCGTCGCCGGTCGACCGGGGCAAGCAACAGGTGGCGCACGTCGGCCGACTCGACCGACACGGGCCCGCCGTCGGCGCCGTTGCGCATCCCGATGCCGAGCGCGAGCGCGGCGACAACGCCGGCGATCGACGGACCGCGGGCGAGCAGTCGTGCGGTGGTGACGTCGTCGTCGATGAGGCCGCGAATCGAGTCGGAGGTGACCACGACGGCAATGCACCCCACCAGCGCGAACAGGTACACGCGGTAGAGGACGTCGAACCATTCGGTGTCGCCGAGGCGTCGGTCACGCCGTGCGCGGCGCAGGTCACTCACCACCGATGCGTCGTGCCGCAGCGCCATCGGACGTGACGGTACCGGTCGGGCGCGGTTCTGCGCCGTGTGTCACGTGACGCCCACCTGCCATGCGGACGTGACGGCCGAGCGCCAGACTGGTGGGGTGATGTCTGCAACCGGTGACCCCGCCCGCCACTCCAGCGCACCGGGTGCGTCCCGCTCGCCCCGCACGCTGCGCCGATCCATCGCCCTGATCGCCGCTGTGGGCGTCGCGTTCACCGCCTGTTCGAGCAGCGACGACAGCGTGTCGTCGCAGGACAGCGTGTCGGCCGAGGTCGAACGGGCGGACGATGTCGCTGATGCCGAGGCTGCTCCGGCGGACTCCACCGGGAACTCGTCGACCGGGTCCGTCGCGGACGCGACCGACGATGCCGTCCAGGCGGAGCCCGCAGCGCTGCAGCAGAGTGGCCCGATCGCGGTCGACGGTGCGCCGCTCGTGCCGTTCGAGAGCACGAACGGCGACCCTGCGATCGGTGTGGCTGCACCGGTCGTCACGGGCCAGAGCTTCGACGGCAGCGAGATCGTCATCGGTGCTCCCACCGAGAACCCGACGATGATCGTGTTCCTCGCTCACTGGTGTCCGCACTGCAACGACGAGGTGCCGGTGCTGCTCGGGCTCGAGGAGTCCGGCGATCTCCCCGAAGGTCTGGACGTGGTCGGTGTGAGCACGGCCACGTCGGCCGACCGGCCGAACTACCCGCCGTCGGAGTGGATCGTCGACAAGGGCTGGGAGTGGCCGACGATGGCCGACGACGAGGACCTCGCTGCGATCAACGCATTCGGAGGGACCGGTTTCCCGTTCACCGTCGTCCTCGACTCCGACGGCACCGTCCTCGCCCGGCGCTCGGGTGAGGCGAGTGCCTCCGACACGATCGCGTTCCTCGACACCGCACTCGCCGAAGCAACGGCCTGAACCGCCGCCCACCCGGCCGTCGATCCGGCCGTCACCTCGGGCCTTGGCCCGCCCGGTCGTTAGCCTGCGGACCGATGACCGACCCCACCACCGGATCTGTTCGCCGCATCGGATTCTTCGGGCCGTTCGGCACCTTCACCCAGCAGGCGCTGCGCACGATCGAGTCCCCCGACGCCGCGGAGCACGTGCCGTTCCGCACGGTTCCCGACGTGCTCGACGCCGTGCAGAGCGGCGTGGTCGATGCCGGGTTCGTCCCGATCGAGAACTCGATCGAGGGGATGGTCAACTTCACCCAGGACGCTCTCGCGTTCGACCACGACCTGATCATCACGAACGAGGTCGTGATCGACATCGAGCACTGCCTGCTCGTTCGCCCTGACGCCTCGCTCGACGACGTGACCACCCTGTTGTCGATCCCGGTCGCGACGGCGCAGTGCCACCGCTACCTGCGCGACCGGATGCCCGACGTCGAGATCGTGCCAGCGTCGTCCACCGCCGACGCAGCCCGCAGGGTCGCCGAGTCCGACGACCCGACCGTCGCCGCACTGGCACCTCGGGTGGCCGCCGAGGTCTACGGACTCGACATCGCCGAGTCGGACATCGCCGACCACGCCGGCAACCAGACCCGGTTCGTGATGGTGGCGAGGTCGGGGGTCAGCGCACCGACCGGTCACGACCGCACCGCTCTCGTCGTGTACCAACGCGCCGACGAGCCCGGCAGTCTGATCGCGATCCTCCAGGAGTTCGCGGCGCGCCGGATCAACCTCTCCAACCTGTTCAGCCGACCGACCAAGGCCGGCGGCCTCGGCGACTACTGCTTCATCATCTACGCCGACGGACACGTCACCGACGAACTCGTGGCCGACACGATGCGTTCGTTGCACGCCAAGCAGGGCGGAGTGAAGTTCCTGGGCTCGTATCCGGCCGCCGGCGAGTCGGCGGCGACCGAACGTGAGCACGTGGGCGGCCGCTGGCGTGAAGCCGACGACTGGCTGGCCGACATCCGCGCCGACGTCGCTCGCTGATTCTCCTCCCCGGCGCCGGGGACACGGTGTGCGACCATGAGGCGATGAGCACCGCACCGTCCGCCGATCAGCCCGTCACCGTCGTCACCGGGGCGAATTCCGGGATCGGTCGTGCGACCGCCCTGCACCTCGCCTCGGTCGGCCATCACGTCGTCGGCACCGTGCGGTCGCTCGACAAGGCGGACAAGCTGCTCGCGAAGGCCGACGAGGCAGGCGTGCACGTCGATCTCGTCGTGGCCGACGTGGCCGACGACGCATCGGTGACGGCCGGGTTCGAGGAGATCCTGTCGCGAGCGGGCCGGGTCGATCACCTCGTCAACAACGCCGGCGTGGGCGGCAACGGCGTCGTGGAGGAGACCAGTTCGCAGGACTACCTCGACGTGATGAACGTCAACCTGTGCGGGGTCACGAGGTGTACACAGGCGGTGCTGCCCCAGATGCGTGAGCGCGGGAGCGGCACGATCGTCAACATCACGTCGGTGGCCGGTCGGATCGCGGCGCTCGCCCAGGCGCCCTACGTCGCGTCGAAGTGGGCGCTCGAAGGGCTCAGCGAACTCCTCGCCCAGGAGGTCGCACCGTTCGGTATCCGGGTGGCGATCATCGAGCCCGGCGTGACGCAGTCGTCGATCTTCGCGAAGAACGTCGACCTCCCGAACCACACCGGGGCCTACGACGCCCAGTACCGGCGGATGTTCCAGTTCTACGCAGCGGGCATGGTCGGCGCGACGCCTGCGCTGGAAGTGGGCAAGGTCATCGAGCACGCGATCACGACCGACGAGCCCAGACTGCGCTACCCGGTCAGCTGGGCGGGCGTCGAGATGGCCGGGCTGCACGATCGCATCGACGACGCCGACTGGATCGGGCTCGGCACGATCGTCGACGACGCCGACTACAACGCCCGGTTCGCCGAGATCTTCGGCGTCGACATCTCGACCTGACGCTCGGCGATCGGACCGATGGGCCGGCCTGATGTCTCGGCCTGACAGGCCGGCCTGACGTGTCGGCGCTCGGTCGGGACGGGGACGACACAGCGCCGATCACCGGCTGTGACCTTCGACTCGCGTGCGTCCGCCCGACGGGGTCACGCCGTGCGATCGGAGCGTGGCCGCGGGTGTCCCGTGAGCAGCGAGTTCGCGCACATGCGTCCGATCCGCTCCCGGATCCACCGTCGGGCTCCTGGTGCGAGCCGGTGCGAGGGTGACGAGTCGAGTCGATCCGACGGTGCCTATCGTCGCCGTCATGACCGTGCACGACGACCGATCCGACGCGTCTGCGGACATGGAGACCCGGCGGAACGCCCGTCATCACTTCGATCCCGGACTCGCCCGGACCGAGGTGCTGCCGGTCACCGTTCGGGAGGACCCCGATCGTGGTGGAGCGTCGCAGTGGAGCGACGGGAATGCGCGGACGGACGAGTATCCGGTGGTCGAGGCAGGCTCCGGTGTCGGCCGGGCCCACGACGATCATGCGTCGGGCCGTGGGGTCGATGCTGCGTCGACGGGGACCGCACAACTCGCCGTGTCCGTGGTCGTTCCTGGAGCCGCCACCTGGCGTCGCAACGCGCTGATCGCCGTCGTCCTGTTCGCCCTCGGTGTCGCCGCGCCGGTGCTGCTGGTCGGATGGGTCGCCGTCCGACGCTCGCAGATCGTCGGGCTCGCTCTCGACCCCACCTTCCTGCTGGTCGTGATGGCGGTCGGTGTGCTGGCGGTGCTCACACGCGTGATCGCGATCGGCGAGGTCGCGCTGGCTCACCGACGAAGCCGGGGGATCGAGACGCGCACGATCGTCGCGCTGGTCGTGACGGCGGCGCTCAGCGCACCGGTCGTGTACGCCGTGACCGAGACGGCGTCGGCCCGCTCGGCCGTTGCCGACGTGTTCTCCGCCGACAGCGGAGATCCGCTGTTCGTCCCCGAGAACCCGGGGTTGACCGCCGCCGGCGTCGCCGTCGACCCCGACGCCGTCACGAACATCCTGATCGTCGGCGGCGATGCGGGGCCGGGTCGTTGGGGCATGCGCACCGACACGATGATGATCGTCACCGTCCACGACGCATCCGGCCGCATGGCGCTGACGTCGATCCCGCGCAACCTCACGTCGTTGCAGTTCCCTCCCGGTTCACCGCTCGCCGCCGAGTTCCCCGACGGCTTCGACGACCTCGCGAACGCACTCTTCACCCACGTCAACACCGACCCGCAACTCGTCGAGCACTACGGAGCGAACGGGATGCAGCCCGAGGCGATCGCGTTGATCGAGGCCCTGGGCTACTCGCTCGACGTGGAGATCGACGACTTCGCGGTGGTCAACATGCAGGGGTTCACCGAGGTCATCGACGCCGTGGGTGGCGTGACGCTCGAACTCGGACAGACCGTGCCGCTCCCACCGAGCCTGCCCGGGGAACGTGCCCTCCCGTCCGAGATCGGACCCGGCTTCGTCGAGATGGACGGAGCGATGGCGATCGCCTACGCCCGCTCCCGCTCCGCCGATTCCGACTACCAGCGGATGGGGCGGCAGCGCCAGTTGCTCGCAGCGCTGGGAACACAGATCTCGCCGCTCGCCGCCGCCGGGGCGTTCGCGTCCGTCACCGGCGTGCTCGAGGACTCGATGCGCACGTCGTTGTCGGCAGGAGAGTTCGACGGCCTGCTCGACCGTCTGGGCGACAACTCGGCGATCAGTGAATCCGTCGGCCTCGCGCCGCCGCTGATCGAACCGGGCTCGCCGGACTACGACCAGATCAGGATGATCGTCGCCGGAGTCCAGCAGTCGCTGATCGACGACGTGCCGTCCGGCTACGCCGGCTGAACCGGACCACGTCCGGGTGGCCCGGCACCACTCGATCCGCGAGAACCCTGACGGGTGGAGAATCCGGTCCGGCCTACGCTCCGTGCGATGCCACGCACGATCGACCCGGTCGTCACCGCTTTCGGATCCGTCGCTCAACCCACGTTCGAACTCGGTGACGGACTGATACTTCGCCCGTTCGGATTCCTCGACGAATCGATCGTGCGCGCTGCCTTCTCGTCACCCGACATCGTCCGGTGGCACCACTTCCGAGTGGACACCGAGGCCGATGCCGTCGCGTGGATCGAACGGACACACGCGAAGTGGGTGCAGGAGGAGTCGGCAGACTGGTTGATCGAGGAGGGCGGAGTCGGCGTCGGTCGCGTCGGCTTCCACGCCGATGCGCTGCGCGGCAATGCGGAGATCGCGTACTGGTTGCTGCCTTCCGGTCGTGGCCGCGGTCTGGTGACCAGCGCTGCGTACGCGGTCACGGAGTGGGCGCACGACCTCCGGTTCCACCGCGTCGTCCTGCAGCATTCCCTGCACAATCCGGCGTCGTGTGCCGTGGCCGCCCGACTGGGCTATTCCTTCGAAGGGACGGCACGCCAGCAGGATCTCCACGTCGACGGCTGGCACGACATGCACCAGCACGCACACGTCGCCGGCGACTCGCTGACCCGGACGTCGCCCGGTGGATGATCAGGGGACCGGCGGAGGAACGAGGACGATCTTGCCCACGTGGCGCTTGGACATGAACTCCCGCTGGGCGTCGGCGATCTCCGACAGCGGGAGCGTCGTCGCGACGATCGGGCGGATCTCGTCGCGTTCGACGTAACCGACGAGATCGGTGAAGACGTGCGGGGGTTGGTACGTCGCACCGAGCAGCGAGAGGTCCTTGAGGTAGAGGGAGCGCACGTCGAGTTCGGTGATCGGTCCGGCGATGGCCCCGGACGTGACGTATCGCCCACCGGGCCGCAGAACGTCCAGCAGCCCCGGCCACTGCGGGCCCGCCACGAGGTCGGCCACCACGTCGATCGAGTTCGAGCCGAGTTCGGTGAGCAGGTCGCCGTCGCGATCGACCACGCGGCTCGCACCGAGCTCGCGCACCGCGTCGGACTTCGCAGCGCTGCACACCGCAATCACCTCGGCGCCGCGCCGCGAGGCGAGTTGCACCAGAGCGGAACCGACTCCACCGGAGGCACCGGTGATCAGCACCCGCTCGGCGCCGACCTGCGCTCGCCGCAGCATGTTCTCGGCGGTCGAACTCGCACACGGGATCGATCCGAGTTCCACGTCGCTCCAATCGCTGTCCACGGCGATTGCGTCGACGGAGTCGGCGACGACGAACTGCGCGAACCCTCCGTCGCGCTCGGCCCCGAGCGTCGTGAACTCGAACGGAACGAGTGACTCGTCCACGTCGCGCACCGGTGCCATGGATCGGAGCAGGACGCGCTCGCCGATCCGGGCAGGGGCGATCCCGCCACCGACGGCCATGATCACGCCGCACACGTCGGCGCCCTGGATCCGGGGAAAGGCGAGCGACGCTCCCGACCAGGGTGCGTCACTCGAATCGCCCGAGGAGACGACGGACTCGGCGTCGCTGGTGTCGAGTCCGTCGCTGGTGCCGGAGTTCACCGACTTCGAGTACCAGCCGACCCTCGTGTTGATGTCGGTGTTGTTCACCCCGGCGGCCCGCACGTTGACCAACACCTCGCCCGATCGAGCGGTGGGGACGGGAACGTCGGTCCGGTACTCGAGTCGGTCGAGTCCGCCATGACCCGTCAGCAGCACGGCCGCCATGTGCGCCGGGATGCTCGTCGCCGAGTGCGTCACGATCTCGGCGGAGGATGAATCGGCTGCCTCCGTCGTCATCGTCCCATCAGTTCACCGAAGGCGGTGCAGTTCGGGTTCTCGCACATCGACGGCTCACCGGGTGCTTCCGGTGGCAACGCGCTGACGCCGCAAGCGGAGCAGATCGGCGAGACGTCATCGTCGTCGGTGTCGTCCCACAGATCGCTCATCGCTGCAGTGTCGCCGCCGATCGCGCATTTCGTCCATCGGTCGGCATCCGACCGGACCGGCGCCTCCGCGTACTCTGGCGTCCATGATCTTCAGCTGCGGCGAGGCCCTGATGGACCTCGTCCCCGAGCCGGTGCCCGGAGGCGGGCCGATGAACGTCGCCATCGCCGCAGCACGACTCGGTGCTCCGGCTTCCTTCGTCGGCGGCATCTCGACCGACCACTTCGGCGATCTGCTCTGGTCGCACATCGAGTCGAACGGCGTCGACATGTCACTGAGTCGGCGGTTCGACGCCCCCACCGCACGTGCGATCGTCGAGCACGTCCCGCAGCTGAGGTTCCGCTTCGAGGGCGAGGGCACCGCCGACACGATGCTCGACTCGATCGACGGAGGTCTCGTGCGCGGTCCGGCCAACGTCGTGCACGGTGGCACGCTCGGCATGTTCCGCGGGGTGGCGGCCGAGGCGTATGCGAACCTGGCGGCGATCCACGACGGGCTCGTCTCGCTCGACCCGAACGTCCGCCCCCGGATGATCGGGGATCGCGCGGCCTGGGACGCCTTCCACGAGCGGTGGCTCCCTCATGTCGATCTCTACAAGGGTTCCGACGAAGACCTGTCGTGGATCTGGCCCGATCGATCTCCCGAGGAGTCGGCGGCATGGCTGCTCGAGCGGAGAGTCGGCGCAGTCATCGTCACCCGAGGGAGTGCCGGCCTGTCGATTCTCACACCGGCCGGGGAGTCGTTCGCGCCGGCGCCGACCGTCGAGGTGGTCGACACCGTGGGTGCGGGCGACACGATCGTCGGCGTGGTGCTCACGTCGATCGTCGAGCACTTCGACGGTGCTGCGATCGACCTCGGTGACATCTCGTCGACGGTGTGGCAACGCGTCGCGGAACGTGCGGTGACCGCGGCCGCCATCACCTGTTCACGCGCCGGCGCCGACGTCCCCTTCCGCCACGAACTCGACTGGTGAAACCAAACGGTGTCAGACACCGTTTCTCAGCGGGGCTTGGCGCCGCCGCCGACGCGGAGGATCTCGCCGCTCACCCAGCTCGCGGCGTCCGACGCCAGATAGAGGCAGGCCGCACCGATGTCCTGGGGCGTGCCGAGGCGACCGAGCGGGATGTTCCAGGCGTCGAGCAGTTCGTCCAACTGGTCCTCGGTCTTGCCGACAGCTGTCAGCATCACCTCGGTCGGGATCGCACCGGGCGCCACGGCGTTGACCCTGATGGCGGGCGCCAGTTCGGCCGACAGCGTCCACGTCAGCGAGTTCGTCCCCGCCTTCGCCGCCCCGTAGTGCGCGCTTCCGGGCACCGGCCCCGAACCGGCACCGGACGAGATGTTGACGATGGAACCGGTTCCGGTGGTCGCGGTGATGTGGCGTGCGGCCACGAGTGAGCCGACGTAGACCGACGTGAGGTTGAGCGCGATCGTGCGGTCCCACTCCGCTCGGGGGAGATCGGCGAGCGGCATTCGCATCGGCGAACCACCGGCGTTGTTCACCCAGGTGGTGAGCGACCCGAACTCGTCGACGGTGGCCTGGGCGAGAGCCTCGACCGCATCGTCGTCCGTGACGTCGGTGGTCACCGCGATGGCCCGGCCCCCGGCCGATCGGATCGACTCCGCGACCGCCTCGATCTCGTCGGTTCGTCGCGCAGCCACGACGACCGCCGCGCCGGCCTCGGCGAACGACCGGGCGATGCCCTCACCGATCCCGCGCCCTCCACCCGTGACCACCGCCACCTTGCCGGTCATGTCGAACAGTTGCGGAGTCGTCCGGTCGTTCATCGACCCAGTGTCGCGATCGACCGTCGCCCGGCTCCGATCGGACGTCGGGCTGGCCTGGGCCCGGGTGGGGGCGTGCCGGGGTGGGGTCAGATCCGTTCGATGATGATCGCCGGTGCCATGCCGCCGGCGGCGCACATCGTGACGAGGCCGATCTGCTTGTCGGTGCGTTCCAACTCGTCGAGGATCGTGCCGATCAGGATCGCCCCGGTCGCACCGATCGGATGCCCGAGAGCGATCGCCGCACCGTTCACGTTGACCTTGCTGCGGTCGAGGTCGAGGTCGCGCTGGAACTTCTCGGACACGACGGCGAACGCCTCGTTGATCTCGAACAGGTCGATGTCGTCGAGCGTCATCCCGGCACGCTCCAGCACCTTGCGCGTCGCGGGCACGGGTGCGTTGAGCATCAACGTCGGAGAGTCGCCCATGTTCGCCATCGCGACGATGCGCGCACGCGGCGTCATCCCTTCACGCTGGGCGTACTCGGAGTTCGCGATGAGGATGGCGGCAGCGCCGTCGACCACGCCCGACGAGTTCCCCGCATGGTGCATGTGCTCGATCTTGAGCCCGTCGAACTCCTTCTCGATCTGCTGGTTCAGGGTGGGCCCGCCCTCGTAGGCCGGGTACCCACCGAACTTGGTGAACGACGGCGCCAGCCCGGCGAGACCTTCCAGGGTCGTCTGCGGGCGTGGGTACTCCTCGCGGTCGAGCAGGACGTTGCCGTCGTCGTCCGTCACGGCGATGAGCGACTTGTCGAAGCGGCCCTCCTCGATCGCGACGGCCGCCCGACGCTGCGACTCGACCGAGAGTTCGTCGAGGGCCTGGCGTGAGATTCCTTCGAGCGTGGCGATCGCATCGGCGCACACGCCCTGGTGGCTCTGCGGGTGCAGCGAGTCGAGGTGCAGGTTGCCGCGGTGCATGCCGCCGGCGGGGTTGTGGCTGTCCTCGCGGGAGCGCGACATCATCTCGGTGCCACCGGCGACGACCATGTCCTCCATGCCGGATGCGACCATGCCCGCAGCGAGGTTCGCGGTGGTGATGCCCGAACCGCAGAAGCGGTCGATCGTGGTTCCGCTGGCCTTGACGCTCCAGCCGGCGTCGAGCAGCGCCATGCGGCCGAGATCGCCGCCCTGGTTGCCCGACTGCATCGACGTGCCCCAGATGACGTCGTCGACCTTCGACGTGTCGAGGTCGTTGCGTTCGGCGAGTGCGCGCAGCACCGAGGCGCCGAGTCGCTGGGGGTGCATGTCGGCGAGCGCTCCCTTGCCCTGCTTGCCGATGCCGCGAGGTGTGCGGCACGCATCGATGATCCAGGCTTCTGACATGTGAGTTCTCCGTTCGAGGTGTCCGTGACGATCCCGAGTGTTGTCGTTCCGCTCCGATGCGGACGATTCGGCAGGCACACGACACACCGCCCCGGAGGTGCGGGCACCGCTCAGCGTTCGGCTCGGCTCTGCGGGACCTTCGTCTCCCAGAACGTCGATCCGGCCTCGGGTTCGATCACCCGACCGTCGACTTCGAGCGTGATCCGGAACAGAGGCGAGAGCAGCCACGACGGCTCCGTGCGCACGACGCAGGCGTGACCGGCGACGTCCACACGTTGCGTGGTCTTCCACGTGAACCACGTGGCGCTCTCGGCGAGTCGTTCGCCGTCCACGTCGACGGTGCGCCGCCCGCTCCAGTACGTCCACTCGAGGCGCAACTCCCGGGGCGTGCCGTCGAGGTCGAACCTCCACGTCTTCACGTAGGTCGTGTCCGCCGCTTTCGGCTTCTCGGTGTCCATGCGCGACCGGTACCCACGCCGGTCGGCTTCGAATCAGGCGTGCTCGTCGGCGTGGATCGCGGCGCGGACCCGGTCGGCGATCTCCTCGGCGCTGGCGCCGGGGGTGAGCACGGTGGTGATGCCGCACTCGGCGAGCGCTTCGAGATCGTGGTCGGGGACGATGCCCCCGAGGATCACCGGGATCTCGATGCCGCGCTTGCGGACCTCCTCGACGACCATCGGAGCGAGGGTCATGTGGGCGCCCGACAGCATCGACAGCCCGATGGCGTCGACGTCCTCGTCGACCGCGGCCGCCGCAACGGTCTCGGGGGTCTGGAACAGACCGGTGTACACGACCTCGAAGCCCGCGTCGCGCAGGATGCGCGCCACGACCTTGATGCCTCGGTCGTGTCCGTCGAGTCCGACCTTCGCGACGAGGATGCGTTCACCCGCCATCGTCAGATGACCGGGACTTCGACGTGACGACCGAACTCGGATTCCATGGTGCCCATGATCTCACCGATCGTCGCGTAGACCTTCACCGCGTCGATCAGAGCGGGCATCAGGTTGATCTCGGGGTCCTGGGCCTCGCTGCGCACACGTGCCAACGCAGCGTCGACGGCTGACTGATCGCGGTCCTGGCGGACCTTGTCGAGCCGCTTGCGCTGCTTGGTCTCGTCCTCGCCGGAGATCCGCAGGAGCTCCATCTGGTCGTCGTCGTTCCCGTCCTTGAAGGCGTTGACGCCGACGCGGATGTGGTCACCGGAGTTGAGGCGTCGCTCCAACTCGTAGGCCGAATCGGCGAGGCGACCCTGGAACCAGTTCTCCTCGATGCCTTGGATCACGCCCTCGAGCATCGACCCGTCGCCGAGTTCGTCGAGGTACGCGAACATCTCCTCGGCCCGCCGCTCCATCTCGTCGGTCAGCGCCTCGACGTAATACGACCCACCGAGTGGATCGGCCACGTGGGCCACGTTCGTCTCGTGGGCGATCACCTGCTGGGTGCGCAGCGCGATGCGCGCCGACTTCTCCGTGGGCAGGGCGAGTGCCTCGTCCATCGAGTTGGTGTGCAGCGACTGCGTTCCCCCGAGGACCCCGGCCAGCGCTTCGATCGCCGTTCGCACGATGTTCACCTCGGGCTGCTGTGCGGTGAGCGACACGCCTGCGGTCTGCGTGTGGAACTTGAGCTGCATCGACTTCTCGTTCGTGGCGCCGTAGCGCTCCTTCATCCAGCGTGCCCAGATGCGACGTGCCGCGCGGTACTTGGCGATCTCCTCGAAGAAGTCGATGTGGGCGTTGAAGAAGAAGCTGAGGCGGGGTGCGAACGTGTCGATCGGGAGTCCGGCCTCGAGCGCCAACTCGACGTAGGCGAAACCGTTCGCGAGCGTGAACGCGAGTTCCTCGGCGGCCGTGGAGCCGGCTTCGCGGATGTGGTACCCGGAGATGGAGATCGAGTTCCAGCGCGGCATCTCCGCCGCGGTGAAGTCGATCGTGTCACGCACCAGTCGCATCGACTGGCGGGGCGGGAACACGTACTCCTTCTGCGCCTGGTACTCCTTCAGGATGTCGTTCTGCAGCGTGCCGCCGAGTTGAGCGCGCGGGGTCCCGGCCTGCTCGGCCTGAGCGATGAACATCGCGAAGATCACCGCGGCAGGCGAGTTGATGGTCATCGACGTGGTGATCTCGCCGAGGTCGATCCCTGCGTACAGGTCCTCCATGTCGGCGAGCGTGTCGATCGCGACGCCGCAGCGTCCGACCTCGCCGAGTGACATGGCGTTGTCGGAGTCGATGCCGAGCAGCGTCGGCATGTCGAACGCGGTCGAGAGGCCGGTGCCGCCCGACTTGATGATCTCCTTGAAGCGCCAGTTGGTGTCCTCGGCCGTGCCGAACCCGGCGAACATGCGCATCGTCCACAACTTCGAGCGGTACATCGACGCGTACGGACCCCGCGTGTAGGGGTACTGCCCCGGGAATTCGCCGTCGTCGGGCCCGTAGACCGGATCGACATCGATGCCCGACATCGTGGCGTACGGCTGGTCGTCGCGGATCCGTGATGCGTCGAACGCCTCTTGCCATTGCTCGCGGTTCGTCATGCACCGAAACTACCCCGGTGATCAATTCCCCGGCGAAGCCATCTATTCTCGCGAGTCGGGCCGGAAGAGGAAGGGACGACACATGAGTCGAGAACAGTTGGTCAGGATCGCCAGGCGAAACCTGGCACACACCGCCGCAGGGACCCAGGACCAGGCCGATGGTGTGGTCCAGGTCCCCGTCACGAACTACTTCGACGAGGATCGTTGGCGCGAGGAGATGGAGAAGGTGTTCGGGCGCCTCCCCGTGGTGGTCGCCGCGTCGTGTGAACTCGCCGCGCCGAATTCCTACATCGCCGGCGAGGTCGCCGGTACCCCGTTCCTCGTCACCCGGGGGGACGACGGTGAACTCCGTGGCTTCTACAACATGTGCAGCCACCGTGGCGCCATCGTCACCGAGCCGGGCACGGGGTCTGCTCGCCGCCACACGTGCCCGTACCACGCCTGGTCCTACGACAGCCGTGGCCGCCTCGCAGGCGTCATGGACGCCGACGACTTCGGTGACATCGATCGGGACTGCCTCGGCCTCACGCCGCTCAGCGTGGCGGAACGAGCCGGGCTCGTGTGGTTGTACCGCACGTCGAACCCGCTCGTCGACATCGACACGTTCCTGTGCGGGTACGACGAGATGCTCGCCCACCACCGCTTCGACCAGTGTCACGTCGTCGGCCGCCAGGTCATCGCCGGACCGAACTGGAAGGTGGCGTACGACGGCTACCTCGACTTCTACCACCTGCCGATCCTCCACAAGGACACGTTCGGTCCCGAGATGTCGACCAAGGCCAACTACGACGCGTGGGGCCCGCACCAACGCGTCACGTCACCGGGCCGCGGCTGGGAACGGATCGTCGACGTCGACGAATCCGAGTGGGACGACAGCCACCTGATCGGCGGGGTCTGGACGATCTTCCCGCACGTCTCGATCGCGGCGTTCGACGATGGTCGCATGTACATGGTGTCGATGCTCTACCCGGGCGACGATCCCGGTTCGTCGTTCACCACGCAGATGTTCCTCCACTCGGGCCCGGCGCCGGTGGACGCGGACGACATCGCGTCCGAGGCCGACTACGTGAAGAAGCGGATGGAGTTCAATCACCACGTCGTGAAGGACGAGGACTACTTCACCGGCCTGAGGATCCAGCGAGCCCTCCGGTCGGGCGGCAAACAGTTCAACCTGTTCGGCCGCAACGAGGGTGGCGGCCAACGCTTCCACGGGTTCCTCGACACGCTGCTCGCCACCCCCGACGACGAGCTCTCGTCGCTGTTCAAGTCGCTGCACGACTGACCCGCCCGGCCGGGCGGACGCTGTCAGACCGAGTCGAGCACGGCGACGCGTCCGTCGTCGGTCTGCGCCTGGATGACGTAGAACGACGCCTCACGCGCCAGGCGCTGAGCGGGGTGCGACAGGTCCATGCCTGCGCCGCCGACTGCCGCCAGCAGGGCGGTCGTGGCGCGCTGCCCCAGATCGAGGCACGCCGCCCGGTGACGGCTCGCCGCACCGACGGCCCCGTCGTCGTCCGACGGATCCTCGTCGGGCAGAGCGGCGAGCCGGGCCGTGATCTCGTCGTCGACCTCCCACCGACGGGCCAGCTCGTCGGTGAGTCGGCCCGCGGCCCGGTTCGCCGGGTCGTCCGGGGTGCGCGCCGCTCCACGGAGCAGGTGGATCGCGCGTGCTGCCACACCGAGGATCGCCGGGGACCCGACCGAGGCTCGACGGCGATCCCCCGCCCGCCACGCGTCGATGCCGTGGACACCGATCGTGTCGGCGTCGGCCACGACCGCTCCGTCGAACCCGATCTCCACCGTGCCCGTCGACGAGAACACCGGCAGTGCGAGAACGGATGCCGTCACTCCCGGCCCACCGTCGCCGGGGAGCATCGACCACACCATGCGTCCGTCGTCGGTCGTCGCTGCGACGGCGAAGCGCTCGGCGATGCCCCACGACGTGGCCCACGGGGCCTTCCCGTCGAGGCGCCATCCCTCCGCGACTCGGGTGGCACGCACTGCCGTCGATCCGGTGCGGCGGACGTGGGCGAATGCGGTGCCTGCGACGATCGAACCGTCGAGCAGCGCCGGCAGGGTTGCGGTGCGAAGCGTGACGTTCGCGGACGCGGCGACCGTTCGCACCACGCCGTGATGTTGGACCCACACGAAGAAGGTGGCACCGCATCCACCGGCGATCGCCGCCATCGCCCGTCGGGACGATCCGACCGACAGGCCGTCGAGCGAGAAGAGACCCGCCTGGCGGAGCGCGTCGAAGTGCGAGGCGGGAATCGACGAACGGTCGACGACCTGCGCCCGAGGGAAGAGGACCTCGTCGGCGATGCGCTGTGCCCGACCGATCGAGTCGTGATCGGCGGACCCGAGGTCATCCTGGGCCGCGTCGTTGCCGGTCGCCTCCCGCTCGTCCACGCTCCTGCTGGTCACGTGCTCGGCGGTCACGTCCACCACCCTGCCCGAGCCGGTGCCGGATGCCAACCGGGAGACTCCGATCGACGGACCCGGCCACGGGCGAACGCCGACCGGTGGGCTCGGCGACGGACCGCGCCGATGGTGTCGTGCCGCTTCGTCGGACGGTGTCGCTCGTCGTTACCTTCGGCGCAGCGGACCGACCGGGTTCGACGAGGCACCGACACACAGGCACCGAGACACAGGGACGGACGCACATGACCGACACGGACACCCAGGGGGCACCGGAGCCGGGCTCGCTGTTGGACAGATTCGCTCTGACCGACGGCGTCGCGGTCGTCACGGGTGCAGGACGCGGCATCGGGGAAGGGATCGCAGTCGGGCTCGCCGAGGCGGGATGCGACGTCGTGTTGACCGCCCGGCGCAACGCCGAGATCGAGGCGGTCGCCGAGCGGGTCCGCGCACTCGGCCGACGCGCGCTGGCCATCCCCGGCGACATCACCGACGGCGAGTTCGTCGAGGAACTGGCGCGGCGGGCGAAGGACGAGATGGGCAAGGTCACGCTGTGGGTCAGCAACGCCGGGGGCGCCGACGATCGCACGCCGCGCCACCTCGCCGACATGCCCGACCGGCAGTGGGACTACCAACTCGACCTGAACCTGCGTGCGGTCTTCACGTGTTCCCGCGCGGCCGCGGGCGTGCTCGACGACGGCGGATCGATCATCAACATCTCGTCGGGCGCTGCGCTCAAGCCGTCGCCGAACAACGGGCCCTACGCCGTTGCCAAGGCGGGGGTCGACAGCCTGACCCGCACGATGTCGGCCGAGTTGGCGCCGCGGGGGATCCGGGTGAACGGTGTGGCCCCCGGGCCCGTGCCGACCGAGGTGTTCATGGAGTTCTTCGGTGCGTCGGAGGACGACCTTCCCGGTCTCGGCAGGAAACTGGGGATCCCACTCGGTCGCCTCGGCACGCCGGAGGACGTGGCGAACGCCGTCGTGTTCCTCGCGTCCCCCGCAGCATCCTGGGTCACCGGCCAGACGCTGCTCGTCAACGGTGGGAATCGCTGAGACGAGCGACCGACCATGTCACCCGGGGAGATCGACGCGTTCCTCGCCGAGCCGCGTGACGCGGTGGTGAGCGTGCTCCTGGCGTCGGGTCGCGTGATGGGCACGCCGGTGTGGTTCCGCTGGGTCGACGGCGTGGTGCGGTTCCAGAGCCCGGTCACGTCGGCCAAGACCGCAGCGATCCGTCGCACCGGGCGCGCCAGCCTGTGCGTCCACGATCAGCCGTTGCCGTTGGCGCGCTACGTCACGCTCGAAGGGCCCGTGCGCGAAGTCGAGTTCGACCTCGATGCCGACATCGGCGCCGCGGCCGCGCACTACCTCGGCGACGGAGCGGGAGCGTTCCTCGACGGGATCGAACGTGCGCTCGCCGCAGGTCGACGCTGGGCGAGCTTCGAACTGACACCCGAATCGGTGAGCGCGAAGGCGCAGCGACTCGGCTGACCCGGCTGGGCCGGCCCGCTCCGGGTGGTTCACCCCGTCCGGACGTCGGCGTTGTAGCCGATCGTCGTGCGGTGCAGCAGACGTTCGTGGCCTTCGTAGCCACCCGTCGCCCGGTGCAGCACACAGCGGTTGTCCCACATCACGAGCATCTCGGGCTCCCAGACGTGGCGGTACTGGAACTCCTCGCGCGTCTGCCAGTGGTAGAGATCGGTGAGCAACGTGCGCGCTTCGTCGACGTCATCGGGATCGTCGTTCATCCCGTCGATGCCGATGATGTAGCCGAGCACCGAGTACAGCGTCTCGGCCCCCGTCTCCGGGTGGATCCGCACGAGGGGATGCAACTGCGTCGCATAGGCGTCGGCGCTCGGTCGGATCTGCATCGACCGGTCCGAGTCGTCGTCGTCGCCGTAGGTGCCGTCGGGTGCGTACCCGCCCCGGGCGGAGTGGATCGCGACACGCCCCTCGATCCTCGAACGCAGGTCGGCCGGCATCGCCTCGAGTGCCGCCTGCTGGTTGCTGAACAGCGTGTCGCCCCCGACCGGGGGAATCGTCTTGGCGTACAGGCAGGTGCCGTCGGGCGGGAACTCCTGGAAGCTCCAGTCGGCGTGCCAGTTCTCCGCGAACAGCGACGACGTCTCGTTCGCCGTTCGGCGGATGGCGGCGATGTGGGGATGACCCTCGATCGATGCGAAGAAGGGGTCGTCGCCGAAGGGACCGAACCGCAGCGTGAACGCTTCGAGGTCGTCGTCGGAGAGGTCCTGGTCGGGGAACGCGAGAACCTTGTGTTCGAGCCACGCGGAACGGATCTCGCGCACGGTTGCATCGTCGAGACCGCATTGCGCCATGTCGTGGAGGTCGAGCCCCCGCACCGTCGCGCCACATGCCTGGCCGGATGGAACGACATCGATTCCCATGACGCCGACCCTACGCGCTGCCGTCGGGCGCGGATCGGGTGGACGGACCGAGCAGGTCCCAGAGGTTCCCGGCGACGTCACGGAACACCACGACCGTGCCGTACACCTCGCGGCGCGGCTCCTCCGAGAACTCCACGCCGAGGCGGCGCATCCGTTCGTATGCCGCGTCGAAGTCGTCGACGTGCAGGAACAGTCCGACGCGACCGGCGAACTGTTCGCCGATCCCCGCCGCCTGACGGTCGCCGTCGGCCTCGGCGAGGAGGAGTCCGGTCGTCGACGACGCTCCGGGCGGTCGCACCACGACCCAGCGCTTCTGTCGTCCGTCGTTCGTGAGCGACGCCGAATCCTCGGTCAGTTCGAACCCGAGGACGTCGGTGTAGAACGCGATGGCACGGTCGTGGTCGTCGACGATCACGGTCACCAGGTCGATGCGCATGACGACCACCGTAGGCCGGTCGTCGGGTACCCGACCTCTGGTCGTCCACCGGACGACGTACCCGTCGGCGCACGACGCTCCCGATCGTCCCCGGGTGCCGCCTGCTGCGCCGGTGTCGCCGGTGAGATCCACGGCCGCCCGCTGCGATGCGGCACCGTCGCGGCGGCGAGGATGAGGGGATGAGCCTCACGCACGACACCGGTCAGCCCATCGAGAAGCAGCCGGACCCCGACGCGATCGTCACGGTGCTCCTCCCCGAGGACGAGTACACCCACACCCCCGACGCGGCCGAGAACTACAACGAATCGATGTACCTCAACGCCTTCGACCTCGGCCTCGAAGCCGGGGGCTGGTTCCGGCTGGGCAACCGGGTCAACGAGGGCTACGCGGAGATGTCGGTGTGCATCTACCTTCCCGACGGTCGGGTCGGGTTCATGTTCGGTCGTCCGGCGATCGACTCCAACGACGTGATGGAGGCGGGCGGACTGCGGATCGAGGTCGTCGAGCCGTTCGAGCACCTGACCGTCACCTACGACGGCAAGGTGTGTCTGCTCGACGACCCGGCGTCGATGGCCGATCCCCGCACCGCGTTCCGGGAGAACCCGATCGTCGCCTGCTCGGTGCGTCTCGACTACCGCGGGGTGTCGCCGATGTACGGCGGCAAGCCACAGTACGCCGACGGTCGCGAACTGCCGGTCGAGCCCGGAAAGAGCTTCGCCAAGGCGCACTACGAACAGCACTGTGCCGTGACCGGCACGATCACGATCGATGCGCCACCGGCCGCCGACGGTGAGCCGGCCGGCGACGCGACCGTGATCGACATCGACGGACTCGGGCTGCGTGACAAATCGTGGGGTCCTCGCTACTGGCAGGCCCTCACCTGGTACCGCTGGCTCCCGATGGTCTTCGGCGACGACTTCTCGATGATGCTGTCCGTCATCGATCGCGGACCCGATGCCGACGGTGGCACGCAGCCGCCGGCGACCAGCGGGATGGTGCTCGTCGGAGACGAGTACCACAAGATCCTCGACTGTCGGGTGGACGCCGACTGGAACGAGCGTGGTGAACAGACGGCGCTGCGCTGCTGGGCGAGAACGGCGGAACGCGAGTACGAGATCACCGGTGAGGTGCTGTCGATGATCCCGCTGCGCAACCGCCGGTCGACGCCCGACGGCGAGGTGCTCCACACCCGGATCACCGAAGCGATGACCCGGTACGAGTGCGACGGTCGGATCGGCATCGGCATGAGCGAGTTCCTCGACCAGGTCGTCGACGGGTGGCCGATCGGCGTGGCGACTCCGTGAGCGGCCGACCGGCGTCCTTCGGGGGTCCCCGTGTGAGGTTTGGCTCATCCGGACGGGGGAAACGATCACCCACATGACCCAGACACAGCCGATCCGAGTCTCGATCGTCAACGACTACGAAGTGGTCGTCGCCGGTGTCGCGGCCATGCTGGCTCCGTTCGGCGATCGCGTCCAGGTCGTCGAGACCGAAGCCGGCGGGCTGCCCGAACTCCCGGCCGACATCGCCCTGTTCGACACGTTCGCAGGCCGTCGCCGGTCGCTGAGTCGGATCGACCATCTCGCCGAGGACCGTGACCTGGCCAAGGTCGTGCTCTACACCTGGGATCTGCCCAAGGACTTCGCCCGGGACATCGACGTGCGCTCGATCGACGGCGTGATCATGAAGAGCACGACAGGCGCCGAACTCGTCGACGCACTCGAGCGTGTCCACCAGGGCGAGTTCGTCGGGTCGAACGTGGTCGACGAGCGGGACATCGGTTCCACCCTGACCGAACGCGAGCGAGAAGTCCTCGCCCTGCTGTCCCAGGGTGCCAGCAATCGTGAGATCGCCGTCGAGCTCTACCTGTCGATCGACACGGTGAAGACCCACGTCCGCAAGGTGTTCACCAAGCTCGGCGTGGGCAACCGCACGCAGGCAGCGCTCACGGCGCGTGACTACGGGCTGGAGGTCCACAAGTCCGATTCGGTCGCCTGATCTCGAAGACGCCCGGTCACGTCACCCGGTCACGTCATCGAGCCGTTCTCGGTCGTCGCAACACCTCGCACACGGTCCTCGGCCGCATTCTTCGGCCGCAGCCTCGTCGGGCGGCGGTACCGGTGTCGCCGTCAGCGTGCGAACTTGATGCAGCGCAGGTGGAGCCGGCCGTCGACATCGACGAGTTCGACCCGATCCATGATCGCGTCGACGATGTAGAGGCCGCGACCCGACAGCGCCGACGGGTCGGGGAGTGCCGGCAGGTCCATGCCCGCGAGACCGTCGGCGTTCGACACGTCGATCACCCACCCGACGTCGTCGGCGTGGACGTCGACCGTGAGGGTGCCGCAGTTGTTGTACTGGATGGCGTTGGTCGCCAGCTCGCTCACGACCAACTGGAGTTGCTCGACGATGTCGTCGGAGGCGTTGGCGGCTCGCGCAGTACGGGCGACGTGCTCACGGACCGCCCCGAGCTGGGACATGTCGGCGTCGATCGTCAGATGATGGTCGTTCGGCGACGTGTCGGACGATCTCACAGGACCCAGCCTTCCCGATCGACCTCCCCGCAAACGCACCCTACGCGCACTCGCCGAACGATGGTGAGAGCGCGTCCTGGACGCCCGCGCACGGTGTCGCCTTCCGGTCGGGCGAGCCGATCAGCCGGAACCGGTCAGCCGGGATCGATCAGCCGGGATCGACGACGTTCAGGTGGTCGGAGAGACCGCTGATCTCGAGGATCCTGGTGACCGACTTGCTGGGTCGTTCGATCAGCAGCTTGCGCCCGTCGGTCTCGGCCTGCTGGTGGGCTCCGATGATCACGCGCAGGCCACTGGAGTCGATGAACCCGACGTCGGCGACGTCGAGGCGGACGTCACCGGTCCCGCTCAGCTGCTCGAGGGCACTCGACAGGTCGGGACAGGTGTGGGCGTCGATGTCACCGGAGACCACGACGCGGTCGCCATCTCGTGTGACGTTCAAACGCGCAGTGGAATCAGACATCGCTGTGAGATTATCGCCTGTGGGCGGACATGCGGAGACCGGGCGAGGGGATCACCCGTGCGGGTGACCCGGATGGGCACACGGGTGACATCATCTCTCGTCGAGGCTGCCGAGGCCGGACCCGTCGCCGTCGGTCAGGACTTCGCGCATCTGCTCGAACGAGCGCTTGAGGAGTCGGCTGACGTGCATCTGCGACACGCCCACGCGCTCGGCGATCTCGCTCTGGGACTTGTCCTCGAAGAAGCGCAGTCGGATGATCTCCTGCTGGCGCTCGGGGAGGTCGGCGACCAGATGACTCAGGAGGTGGACGTTCTCGGCGTGTTCGAACATGTCGTCGTCGGTCGCGAGCGCCGCCTGACGATCGGTGGGCATGTCGTCGTCGTTGCGCCCGCCGTCGATGGTGCCGACCGCCGAGGCCGCCGAGGCGGCCAGGCCCCGGAGCACGTCGTCGCGCTCGATGTCGAGATGCCGTGCCAGATCGTCGACGCTGGGCGACGTCGCATTGCGCTGTTCGAGTTCGGTCGCGGCGTTGCGGACCAGCAGGTGCAGTTCCTTCGCGCTTCTCGGGACCTTGACCGCCCACGAGGCATCGCGGAAGTGCCGCTTGAGCTCGCCTTCGATGGTGCGCCCCGCGAACGAGGAGAACGCTGCGCCGTATTCGGGATCGAACCGGTCGACCGCCTTGACGAGTCCGATCATCGCGACCTGACGCAGGTCGTCGTCGCGCCGTCCGGCGCGGGAGTATCGCTTGGCGATGTGGGCCGCCAGGCCCATGTGCCGTTCGACGAGTTGGTTGCGCAGTCGTCTCTTCCTCGACGCGGCGAACTCCCGGAAGAGGCTGAGGTCGTCGAGGTCGACCTCGGTGTCGGTGGAGCCGCCGTCAGCCATGGGCCTCGTCCGCGACCTTGACGAGAGTGACGCCGGTGTTGTCGACCACGTGGCGGTCCACGACGGAGGAGAGGATCGTCTCGGCGAGCGTGTCGAGGACGAGTCGCTCGTCGTCGAGACCGCGGTGCAGGGTGATCGTGATCGTGCCGGGTGCTGCGGTGTACGCCACGTGCGCGCGAGTGGCCCCGACGTCGTCGGCATCGTCGGTGAGCAGGGTGAACACCTCGGACACGGCGAGCTTGACGTCGTCGATCTCGTCGATGCTCAACCCGTTCTCGGATCCGAGCGATGCGACGATGAGCCGCAGAGTGGCCGCGTGTTCGTCGCGCAGCGGCACGGCGATGTCGATCGTGTCGGTCGTTCGGGCCGGTGGTGTGCCCGTTGCGTCGTCGTGCGTGTGGTCGCCGTCGCCCGCGCCAGTGGTCTGATCGTCGCCGGTGGAAGCGGCCTGCGTGTCACCCATCGAGCGAACGGTAGCGGGCACGTCTCGATCCGCCGCTCCTCGGGTCGCAGAGACCATGATGGGCGGGTGTACGCGAGGTTGAGGCAGCTGCTGGGCATCGTTCGCCTGCGTCAGTTGGCCGACCAGATCCGGCACCGCCTCTCGTTCATCCCGGGGCTGTACGTCCTGGGCGCGTTCGTCATCGTCCAGGTGACGCTGGTGATCGATCGGGCACTGAGCGGCCAGGAGGTCCCGCAGTACTTCGCAACAACGGTCGACAGTGCGCGTTCGGTCTTCGGCGCCATCGCGGGTGGACTGATCACCTCGATCACGCTGCTGTTGTCGATGATGCTGATCACGGTGCAGCTGGCGAGTTCGCAGTTCTCGCCACGGACGCTGCGCGACTGGTTGGGCGACGCCTACCTGAAGCACACGGTCGGGCTGGCCCTCGGCACGACCGTGTTCTCGCTCGTGGCGTTGCGCTCGACCCGATCGTTCGGCGAGGAGGGCGGCGAGATCGTCCCGCACGTCTCGGTCATCCTCGCGGTCGTGCTCGGTGTCGTCTCGCTGTTCGGCGTCGTCCAGTCGGTGGACCACGTCACGCAGAGCCTCCAGATCGGTTCGGTCGCTCGGCGCATCGCAGCCGACACGATCCGCATCGTCGAGTCGAGTGACGAGATGGGCCCCGGGCAGGCTCCTGCTCGAACACCCAGCTCCGGCGATCCGGGGTCGGTCGACGGCCGGGACAGCGTCGCCGGTGGTCCGTCCGATGACGAGGGATCCTCCGCAGACGACGATCCGTCCGGGCCCGACCGTGCGTTCGATCACGTCGACGAGGGAGGTCGGATCCCGGACGACGCCGCCGCGATCGAGACACCGGCTGCGGGGTGGGTCCAGCAGATCCGTCCGGCGTCGATCATCGAGCGTCTTCCCGAGGGAGCGACGGGCTACATCGTCGCTCCGCTGGGAGCGTTCGTGCCGAGCGGGACGCCGCTGATGTGGGTGTCGCCCGCTCCGCCCGAGGACCACGAGTGCCGAGCGGAGCTGCTGAACGGATTCGCACTCGGTGACACCCGCACGATGCAACAGGACGTCGGATTCGGTCTGGTGCAGTTGACCGACATCGCCGTGCGCGCTCTCTCACCGGGGGTGAACGACCCGAGCACCGCCAACGACCTGGTCGTGCACCTCGGCGACGTGATGCTCGCCATCTGGTCCAAACCGGTCGCCGACCACCGTGAGGAGCACGACGGTCGATCGCTCGTGCGACTGCACCCGCAGCACGAGGAGTACCTGCGCCGCGCCTTCGATCCGATCCGGCGCTACGGAGCGTCGGACCCGACCGTCATGCTCACGATGGTGCGCACGCTGCGGATGCTGGTGTCCGAGATCGAACGTCGGTCGCTTCCCGGCCCGTCGGCGCCCGTGCGCAGGATGATCGAGGACACGATCAACGGCGCCGACACCGATTCGTGGGCGCCGTTCGAAACCCGGCAACTGCAGTCGCTCGCCCGGCGATCCTGACCATCCGTCGGTCCGTGCGGACCGAGTGCGTCGTGATCCGACCGTGGTCGCCCCGACCTGGCGCTTCCGGTCGGCGTGCTTCCCGATCCGCTCGTTCCGACCTCGGCGAGCGGCACGGGACGCCCGACGGGCCACACTGTCGAGCGGTGGGAGCATCGCTGCGGATCGTGTCCTGGAACATCGAGTTCGGTCTGCGACCGGACGAGGCCGCACGTGACCTGACCGAGCACGAGGATCTGATCGGCGCCGACCTGGTGCTGCTCCAGGAGATGGACCGCCCCGGATCCGAACTGGTCGCCGCTGCACTGGGGTTCGACCATGCCTATGCCGCCGCAGCGGTCTTCCCCGGCACCGGCCGCGAACTGGGCAATGCGATCCTCTCGCGGTCTCCGCTGTCCGGAGTGCGTGAGATCTCCCTGCCGCACACGGCTCGGTTCGGTGGGCAGGCGCGATCGGCTCTGACGGCGACGATCGACGTCGGTGGAGTGGCCGTGGCGGCGTACAGCGTCCACGCCGAGACCGTGCTCCTGCGATATGCCCGGCGTCTCGACCAGTACGCGACCGTCGTCGCCGATCTCGAACGGTTCGCACCGGCGACGCCGGTGATCGTGGGCGGCGATTTCAACACCGTCGGGCGTCGCGAGGTGCGAGGGCTCGTGCGAACGATGTCCGATGCCGGGCTGGTCCACGTGTCGTCACCGGCCACTGCGACGTTCTCCCGATTCGGCCGTGACTTCACCCTCGACCACGTGTTCACCCGCCACGCCGTATGCCGGTCGTCGGCCGTGGTGACCGACTCGACCGCCAGCGACCACCGTCCGATCCGCATCGACCTCGACTTCGAGCCCGGCTGACCTCGACCTCGGACCCGACCTCGACCCCGGCAACCCGGGCCGACGTCGTCAGAGGCCGCCGGCGACGATGATCGTCTGGCCCGTCACCCAACCACCGGCACCGCTCGCGAGGTAGACCGCTGTCGACCCCATGTCGTCGGGAGTGCCGAGCCGTTGGAGTGGGACACGTTTGGTCGCCATGACCTCCAGCGCGGCCTCGTCGGTGTCGAGCGCCGTCATCATCACCTCGGTCGGGACGTAGCCCGGCGAGATGCCGTTGACGCGCACCGTCGGCGCGAGTTCGAGCGAGAGGGTCTTGGTCAGTGAGTTCACCCCAGCCTTCGCCGCCGCATAGTGACCGCTGCCCGGCACTCCCCGGTCACCGGCGGGCGACGAGATGTTGATGATGCTGCCGCCCTCGCCCATGCGTTCGGCGGCGATCACCGACGCCCGCCAGACCGACGTGAGGTTGAGAGCGAGACACGCATCCCAGTCTTCCTCGGAGATCTCGGCGAGCGGAGAACGCACCGGCGAGCCGCCTGCGTTGTTCACCCACACGTGGAGTCCGCCGAAGGTGTCGATCGCCGCGTCGGCGAGAGCGATCAGCGCGGCCCGATCCGTCACATCGGTCGCCACGGCGAGCGCGCGACCCCCGGTCGCTGCGATGTCGGCGGCGACCCGGTCGATGCGGTCCTGATGGCGTGCTGCCACGACCACCGATGCGCCTGCGGCGGAGAGGCTCTTCGCGATGCCTTCACCGATGCCCTGGCCGCCACCGGTGACGACGGCGACCTTGCCGGTCAGATCGAACGGGTTCATGGATGTGCTCCTTCTCTGTGTGGCCCGACGTCGTGTCCGCGTCGGCGATCGGCCCGACCTCGGACCCGGGTCAGTGGACGAGGACGGGCTTGATGACCGACCCGTCCGCGCTGGCGGCTTCGGCGTCGTTGATCCGATCGAGCGGGTACGTCGTGATCAGTTCGTGGAACGGGAACTCCCCGGCGGCGTTCAACGCCGCGAGCCGCGGGATGAACTCCGAGGGGGTGGAGTCGCCCTCCATCACGCCCGTGATCGTGCGGCCGCCGATCAGTGAGAGGAAGTCGAAGGTGAGGTCGCCGAACCCGACTCCGGCCATGCCGAGCGTGCCGAGGTTGTTGAGCCCTTCGAACGCAGCGCGCACGACGCCGGCGTTGCCCGTGGTGTCGAACGCGTAGTCCGCACCACCCTGGGTCGCGTCGACGATCCCGGCCGTGATCTCCGCGGGGTCGCCGGAGATCGTGGTGGTCGCGCCGTACCTCGTGGCGAGGTCGAGTCGGTTCGCGTGCCGGTCGACGGCGATGATCGTGCCGGCCCGTGCGACCTTCGCCGCCATCACCGCACTCAGCCCGAGCGCACCGGCCCCGGTGATCACGACGGAGGACCCGGGTCGCACGTCGAGCGTGTTCAGGATCGCGCCGGCGCCGGTCTGGACTCCGCAGCCGAGCGGGCCGAGCAACGTGAGGTCGAGGCCGGGATCGACCTTGACGACCGACTTCGCAGCAACGACGGAGTGGCTGGCGAAGGACGACTGGCCGAAGAAGTGCGAGCCCACCGCGTGGCCGTCGGAGTCGGTGAATGACGTCGTCCCGTCGGGGCGCCCACCGCTCATGTTGTACTCGGTGAGGCGGAAGCAGTACGGCAGCTTCCCGACGTCGCACGCGCCGCATGATCCGCAGTGGTTGAACGACAGCACCACATGGTCGCCGACCGCGAGATCGCGTACGTCGGCACCGACGGCTTCGACGATCCCCGACCCTTCGTGCCCGTACACCTGCGGACCCGCGAAGAACTCGGGCGGAAGTTCGCGCGACAGCAGATCGGTGTGGCACATCCCGCTCGCCACCATCCGGACGAGCACCTCGTCGGAGCGAGAGTCCTCCAGCTCGAGGTCCTCCACGATGAACGGTCCGTTCCCGGACCGCATGACGGCTGCGCGTACCTGCATCCGCCGATCGTCGCAGGCTCGTCGCGCGCGATCCGAGGCGGGACGACCGCCGCCGCGCCGAAGGTCCGAGTTCGGGCCGGTCAGTGGGCGGGCTCGACGGCCCCGTCGTGGGACGCGTCGTGGTCGCTCTTGTGGAAGAACCGCAGGACGATCGCCGTGATGATGCCACCGACGATCAACCCGATGATCGCCGACACGCCGGTGTTGAACAGCCAGCCGAGTGCCCCGCCGAGGTTCTCCTCGATGTCGTGCACGGGTTCGTAGAGCGAGTTCAACCACGGCTGGTCGAACTCCTCGGACAGTTCGTGGGTGCCGACGAGGATGATGTGGCCACCGACCCAGAGCATCGCCGCCGTGCCGATGATCGTGAGCCACGACAGCAGTTTGGGCATGCCGGCGACGAGCGCCAGACCGACCTTCTTCGACCCGTCGGACTCCTGCTCGGCCAACTTCAGGCCGATGTCGTCCATCTTCACGATGAGGGCGACGACGCCGTACACCACCGCGGTGATCAGGAGGGCGACGACCACGAGGATGACCGCCTGGCGCACGAGTCCGTCGTTGCCGTCGTCGATCAGACCCTTCAGCGAGATCACCATGATCTCGGCCGAGAGGATCAGGTCGGTGCGGATCGCTCCCTTGATCGTGGCCTCCTCGGCTTCGGGCCCCTTCATCACGGCCGGCACCTCGGGCTCGGCATGAGGATCACCGGGCGTGCGATGCGCGACCTTGTGGTAGATCTTCTCGGCCCCTTCGAAACAGAGGAAGGCGCCGCCGAACATCAGGATGATGTCGACCGAGATCGGCAGGACCGCGTTGAGCAGCAGCGCGATCGGGATGATGAAGACGAGCTTGTTCCGCAGCGAACCGATGGCGATCTTCTTGATGATCGGCAGTTCCCGGTTGGCGGCGAGGCCCCGGACGTAGGCGGGCGTGACCGCCGTGTCGTCGATGACGACGCCGGCCGCCTTCGCGCTGGCCTTTCCGGCGGCGACGCCGATGTCGTCGACCGATGCGGCCGCCACCTTCGCCAGCGCGGCGATGTCGTCCAGCAGTGCAGCGAGGCCACCGGCCATCTCGTCTCCTTCGGGGTTCGGGGGAACAGCGGATCGCACCAGCGATCCATGCCTCACGCTAGTTGGCGCCGATGCGGAGCGGCCGCCCTCCTCCGCCGACGTGATTCCTGATCCCCCGTTGTCCCGCGATGTCGCCGACGCCAGGAGCGACACCCCGTCGGGAGTGGAGGATCGTGTGGCCCACGATCGGATCGTGATCGAACAGACCCTCGAACGACTCGCCGTGAGAGACGGAGGTCAAGCGAATTCCAGTTGGCCGGCGACCTCGCAATCACGGGCGTTGCCCCACACCGGCTCTCGGCCGACCGCGTCGGCTCGGGTCCAGCTGACATCCGGAGGAGGCTCGGGTTCGGAAGGATCGGCGTTCAGCGTCGACGACCGGGCCGTGGCGACCTGCGTCGTGGGCGGTCGGCTGGTCTGGACGGTGCCGTCGGGATGGTGGATGGTGACCTCGTGGCCGTTGCCCGTGACCTTCCAGCCGGGCTGATGCGTCAGCGAGTGGTGGTGGTGACAGAGCAGAGCGCACGTGGACTCGTTGGTGCGGCCGTGGTGGCCCCATTCGGTGACGTGGTGCGCGTCGCACCAGGTGGCGCGGATCGTGCATCCGGGCCAACGGCAGTGCTGATCGCGCACGACGAGCGCCAGGAACAGGTTCTCCGAGACGAGGCGGTTCTCGCGTCCGAAGTCCAGGATCGACGATCCTGGTCCGGTGATGACCCTGGTCCGGTGATGACCCGGTGGATTCCGGCATCGCAGGCCATCTGCCGGACCGCATCGGCATCGATGGTCGGTCCGGCACGGGTGACGCCACGAGCTGGACCGCCCTCGGTGACGGTCTCGTACGGCACCGTCACGAGCACCTTGGCGTTCGAGCGGCCGCCGACGATCGTGCCCGTCGATGCAGCCTTGGCAAGTTGTGCGAGTGCGTCGGCGCAGCGTTGGTCGCGACGGCGTCCGGAGTCGTCGAATGCGGACTCGTTCATGATGGAGTCGAGAGTGGTGCGCACGATCGCCGACGACTCGGGGTCGAGCAGCCCGTCGACGCGCGTCATGCCGTCGGCGGCGCTGGTCAAGCGGAGGAATCGGCGCGCACGTTGCCGTTCCGCCCGGCTGGCTTCCTGCTCGGCGTGGTTGCGGGCCTTCCAGTTCTCGGCGGCCGGCCGCACCGAGTGGAGGGGCAGCTCTGTGATCTCCTCGATCAGTTCGGCATCGAGCGCCAGCCCGCCGGTTGCTCCGACTGCTGCGTTGGCCTTGTCGCTCGAGATGCGACCCGACGCGACCGCAGCTGCCAGCGCATCGGACTTCGCCATCGCTTCGCCCAGATCGGCACCGGCGCGGTTCTTCGCCGTCGACGTTCCCGTCTGCGTGCCGACCCACTCCGCGGTGTCTCGAGCGCCGGTTCCGATGTGCGCGCCGGCCCGGTCGGCTGCGTGGGTCATGCGAGCGAACTGAGCTTCGAGACGCGAGATGCCGGTTCGCAGGGCGCTCAGTTCGTGACGCAGCTCGGTCGGATCGACCGTGTCGAGATCGACCCGGGCGCACCGGTCGGCAGCGTCCCCGACCGCTGCGACTGCCCGGCTGATCTCCATGTCGACCAACCTACTCAGGGGGTACTCCAGAGTTTCTCGGACCCCACACGCTGGGGTGATGCGGCCGCCTGGTCGGCCCGACCGTCAGCGGTGGGTGGCGTCGCGGATGAAGGCTCGGTAGCTCGGGTACTCGAGGTCGGGTGTGACCCAGCCGGAGGCCACCAACTCGTCGTGCAGGCGTGGCAGGTTCCGCCACGGCACACCCATGTCGACGTGGTGCGCGAGGTGCCATCCGGTGTTGTACGGAACCATCCACATGCGGGCGAGGAGCGACTGGCGGATCACGTGGGTCGTCTCGCGTCGGTCTTTCGAGCGCGTCATTCCTCCGTGCTCGGCGATCGACCGGACCCGGTTCGACACCCGCCACAGGGTGGACCACGACAGGATCCACACGAGGTACACGAGTGGCCGGCCGGCGGCGATGGTGGTGGCGAGGAACGCGACCTGGAACCCGACGATGTACCACGCTTCGGTGCTGCCGGACCGGGCCGCTCGGAACAGACCGCGGAAGTTCTTGTACGCGCTCACGCCGGTTGCGTCGCGTCGCATCTTGCGACGCCACGAGTCGGCGGCGATCGGATACCCGGCGTACAGACCGGCATCGGGTTCCTCCGGGCCCATCTCGTCGCGGTGGTGGGCGAAGTGGGATCGGCGGTACGCCATCAGGGCCTGGAATGTCGGGTAGGCGAGCAGCCATCGACCGATCCAGTCGTTGGCCCGCCGGTTCGAGAACAGCAGGCGGTGGGCCGACTCGTGGCCGAGGATGTTGAGCCGTGCATGGCTGCCGCCCATGACGAAGAAGGCCAGCACGTAGGCCCACCAGGTGTGGATCCAGCCGGCGGCGGCGACGACGCCGAACGACAGCACGAGCGCCCACCCGACCGTGAACACGTTGCCGACGTTGCTGATGCGACGAAGCTCGGCACGCAGCGGACTCCTCGCCATGCCGCGCTCGTTCAACCGGTCCGTCGGGAGGACGGACGGCAGTCGCTCCGGTGCGGGGACCATGGTCTGCATCCACTCCAAGACTACGGCCGCAGCCGACCGCTGACCTTGGCGCGCGACCCGCTGCGGCGACGGGTCGGTGTGCGAGGCTCCCAGCCATGACTCACCCCCGCCCGTTCCGTTTCGCCGTGATGGCCGCCAAGGCGTCGTCCGCGTCCGAGTGGACCGACACCGCGAAGAAGGTCGAGGACCTCGGCTACTCGGCGCTCCTGATGCCCGACCACTTCGGCGATCAACTCTCGCCCGTGGCCGCACTCTCGACGGCGGCTGCGGTGACCACTGCGCTGCGCATCGGAACCCTGGTGTTCGCCAACGACTTCCGCCACCCCGCCGTGCTCGCGAAGGACACGGCGACCGTCGACCTGCTCAGTGACGGTCGCCTCGAAGTGGGCGTCGGCGCCGGTTGGATGACCGACGACTACACGTGGACCGGCATCGCCCACGACCGCCCCGGTGTGCGGATCGACCGGATGATCGAATCGATCGAGGTGCTGCGCGGACTCTGGGGCGACGGGCCGTTCTCCTTCGACGGCGAGCACTACACGATCTCGGAGATGAACGGTCTGCCCAAGCCGGTCCAGCCGGGCGGCCCTCCGATCATCGTCGGTGGGGGTGGCAAGCGAGTGCTCTCCACGGCGGCGCGCCTCGCCGACATCGTGGGCGTCAATCCGAACGTGGGTGAAGGCACGGTCGGACCCGAGGCGATCGCATCGATGTCGGCCGACGCCACCGAGGAGAAACTCGGATGGGTGCGCGACGCTGCCGGCGACCGCTTCGACGACGTCGAGATCAGCATCCTCAAGTTCGTCACGATCGTCACCGATGCTCGAGACACCGTCGCCGAGAAGGTCGCCGGCAAAATGGGCATGGACGCCGCGACACTGCTCGCGAGCCCACACACCATGGTCGGTTCGGCCGAGCAGGTCGCCGACGAACTCGTCGAGCAGCGCGAGCGCTGGCAGGGTTCCTACGTGACCGTGCAGTCCGACGCGCTCGAGTCGTTCGCTCCGGTGGTCGCCGCGCTCGCCGGAACCTGAGCGCTACGTCGCGAGTTCCGCGGCGGGGAACGACGGGTCGGCAGCGTCGTCGATCCACGGGCCGACGCCGCTGAGGCGCTCGATCTGCACACGGACGACCACGCTGGTCGCCGAGTCGCGCAGTGCGAGCGGGTGTCGGCGCAGTCCCGTGTACTTCTCGGCGAGTCGGTCCATCAACGCCGGATCGGGGCCGGGTTCGATGCGCGCACGGCCCCGGATCACGAGGTGTCGTTGATAGCCGCGAGCGTTGCGCTCCTCGTCCTCGACCGACAGCACGATCCGGTCGTCGCGTGCGAGGTTCTTCGCCTTCTGGCTGGACGCGTCGGTGCCGAACAGGATCTCGTCGTCGAGAGCGATCACCCACACCACCGACACCTGCGGGCTGCCGTCGGGGTTGGTCGTCCACACGTGGGCGACCGCATCGGATCCGAGCACGGTCTGCGCCGTCGCCGAGATCATGGGCATGGTGGGCCTCCTCGATGTGATCGGTCGTCGGACGTGGGTCGTCGTGGAGCGAACACGCTAGTTCGTTCGTGAAGTGGTGTCGAGAGGGTCGTCGGCGGCCACGTCGCCGCCGACGATCGACAGGACCGGTCGTCGGTGTTCGTGACGCGGTACCTTGCCGCTGATGGCCGACCTGCTGCGTGACCGACCGAGCTCCGGACCGGCGATGCTCCGTCGGCTGATGGCCACTGCAGCGGCCGACCGGGCCCCCGTCGTGCTCCCGGGTTGCTACGACGCTCTCGGAGCGCGCCTCATCGAGCAGGCCGACTTCGATGCCGTGTACATGTCCGGCTTCGGCACCGCCGCGTCGCTGCTCGGTCGACCCGACGTCGGGCTGCTCGGCCTGTCGGAGATGGTCGACAACGCGCGCCGCATCGCCGATGCCGTCGACGTGCCGGTCGTCGCGGACGCCGACACCGGGTACGGCAACCGGATCAACGTGATCCGCACCGTCCAGCAGTACGAGCAGGCCGGGGTCGCAGGCATCCACATCGAGGACCAGGTGCTGCCCAAGAAGTGCGGCCACATGGAGGACAAGCAGGTCGTCGACGCCGACGAGATGTACGCCAAGATCCGTGCCGCCGCCGCGGCGCGCCGAGACGACGACTTCGTCCTGATCGCCCGGACCGACGCCCGCGCCCCCCACGGGCTCGACGAAGCCATCCGGCGCGCATCCGGGTGCCTGGACGCCGGCGCCGACGTGCTGTTCGTCGAGGCGCTGCAGGGCGAGGACGAGATCGAGCGTGTCGCGGCCGAGTTCAGCGGCGTGCCGTTGCTGTTCAACTGGGCCGAGGGCGCCAAGACGCCGCCGCTCACCTACGACGAGATCGCGGCTCTGGGATTCTCGATGATCATCATGCCGATCGGGACGCTGCTGTCGGCGACGACCGCGATGCAGCAGTTCCTCGCGAAGCTCAGGTCCGCCGGCACGCCGGCGTCGTTCGTCGGCGAACTGATGGCCTTCTCCGACTTCACCGACACCATCGGCCTCCCCGAGATCGTCGACCTCGAGCAACGCTTCTCCTCGTAGCGCCGCGAGCACGTTGCGGTGAGTCTGCGTCGGCGCCTGGGCGATCGAGCCTCACCGAACGCGCCGACTGCCCCGACGGAGTGTCCTCTGCGGTCAGACGGTGCGCCGGTCAGCCGAGAAGTGATTCGAGGTCGCGGAAGGCCTGTTCGCGCACGGCGGCGGGCGTGAGGAGCGCACCGACCGCCGCGAACGAGGTGTGGATCTGGCCGTCGGCACGCAGGTGGGTCACGACGCCTCCGGCGTCGCGCATCGCGTCGGCGTACGCCGCTCCCTCGTCGCGCAGCGGGTCGAACTCGGCGGTGACGATCACGGCGGGCGGTAGGCCCGAGAGGTCGGGGGCACGAAGGAGTGCGAGGCGCGTGTCGGAACGCTCGTTCTCATCCGCGTAGTGGTCCATGAACCACCCCATCAGCGAGGCGGTGAGGACGTAGCCCTCGCCGTTGTCGGTGTACGACTGGCTCGCCATCGCATGATCGGTCACCGGCGTGACGAGGAGTTGTGCGACGACGCTCGGGCCACCCTCGTCACGCGCCCGTTGGCAGACGTGACCGGCGAGGTTCGCTCCCGCACTCCAACCGGCGACGGCGATCCGTTCGGGGTCACCCCCGAGCTCGCCCGCGTGGTCGGCGGCCCACGTGAGAGCCGCCCAGGCATCGTCGTGGGCGGCGGGGAAGCGGTGTTCGGGTGCGTGGCGGTAGTCGAAGGAGATCACGATCGCACCGGTCCGATTGCACAGGTCGCGGCAGAACGCGTCGTCGGAGGTGGCGCTGCCGAGCACCCACCCACCTCCGTGGAAGTAGGCGACGAGGGGCAGTGGTGAGCCGCTCGATCCGAGCGGGACGTAGCGGCGGTACGCCATGTCGCCGTCGCCCGCCGGGAACACGCCGTCGGTCACCTCGCCGACGTCGGGTCCGGGCGGACTCATCGCCGCCGACGCGTCCATGAACGCACGCGCGTCGGTCGGTGACATCGTCTCGATCGGCGGCACGCCCAGCTCGGCCATCATCTCGAGCATCACGCCGACGTCGGGTGCGAGGGGTCGGACGATTCCGTCGTTCACGACGTCGGGTGCGGCGCCCGTCGACGACGCCCGTCGGAAGCCGAGGTAGCCCGAGTCGACGACGTCGGCGCAGGTCTGGCGGTAGCGGTCGACGCCGCCGATGTAGGGCAGCACGGAGCGAGCCTTGCCGGCCACGTTGGCACCCATGTACCAGGAGTTCGCCTGCGGGAAGAGCGTGATCCCGGCGAAGTCGTCGTTGTGCTTCACCCAGGCGGTCTCGGCGAGCTGCGTCGGTTCGATCACGTCGTGACCGTCGTGGCGCAGATCCCTGATCGTGTCGGTGATCCACTCGACGTGCTGCTCGATCGACACCGCCATGTTGGACAGCACCGAGGGGCTCTGCGGGCCGGTCACCATGAACAGGTTCGGGAAGCCGTGGGTCATCAACCCGAGATAGGTGTGCGGGCCGTCGGCCCACTTGTCTCGCAGGGACAGCCCGTCGCGACCCTCGATGTCGACGCGGACGATGGCGCCCGTCATCGCGTCGAAGCCGGTGGCGAACACGATCGCGTCGAAGTCGAACGAGCGCGTCGCGCCGTCGTTCGGACCGACCTCGATGCCGCCGGCGGTGATGCGTCGGATCGGTTCCGCGTTCAGGTCCACGAGCGACACGTGGTCGAGGTTGAACGTCTCGTAGTACCCGGTGTCCAGGCACAGCCGTTTCGTCGCGATGGGATACGTCGTCGGGCAGAGCATCTCGGCGGTGGCCGGGTCGTCGACCTTCGCACGGATCTTCGATCGCACGAACTCGGCGGCGGTCGCGTTCGCGTCGGCGTTGGCGAGCAGGTCGTTGTAGGCGCCGATGAGCGAGAAGATCGTGCCTTCCTCCCATGCCTGCTCGTAGCGCGCGTCGCGCGTCTCGTCGTCCACCATCAGCGCACCGAGTTCGGGGATCGGGCGTGGAACGCCGGCAGCCGACCAGCGTGCTTCCTCCCGGTAGTCCTCGGACCCTTCGAACTGCGCGACCTTGTCGGCTCTCGGCGGCCCGTTGTGCGCGGGGATCGAGAAGTTCGGGGTGCGCTGGAACACGACCAGTTCGGACGCCTCCTTCGCGATCAGCGGAATCGACTGGATGGCGGACGACCCGGTGCCGATGACGGCCACTCGCTTGCCGGTGAAGTCGACACCCTCGTGTGGCCAGCGACCGGTCACGTGGACCTCGCCCTCGAAGGCGTCGGCGCCCTCGAACTCGGAGTCCTTCGGCGCCGACAGGCACCCGGTGGCCATGATGTACCACCGGCACGTGACGGTCTCGGAGGTGCCTCCGTCGGTGGACTCGGTCCGAACGGTCCACATCGCCGTCGAGTCGTCCCATCGGGCATCGACGATCCGCGTGCCGAAGGTGACGTCACGACGCAGGTCGTGCTTGTCGGCCACGTGGTTGACGTAGCGCAGGATCTCGGGCTGGGTGGCGTAGCGCTCCGACCACGTCCACTCGTCGGCGAGTTCCGGGTCCCACGTGTACTGGTAGTCGATGCTCTCGACGTCACAGCGGGCGCCCGGGTACCGGTTCCAGTACCAGGTGCCCCCGACGTCGTCACCGGTCTCGAACGCGCGTGCGCCGACCCCCTGGTCCCGCAGCCGCTTCATCAGGTACAGCCCGGCGATGCCGGCGCCGACGACGACGACGTCGACGTCGGGTCCGTCGGACCCGGTTCCGTGCTCGTTCGTACGTGTCTGCAGGTCGGTCATGTTGCCCCCGTTGGTGTCGGTTGGTCGATGCGCCGATGTTCGCGTATCGCCGACGCGAATCGGTAGACGTGCGTCCCGACCCGGGACGCGCAACGGCCGGACCCGAAGGCCCGGCCGTTGTACGCAGCGCTGGGGTGTCGGTCAGTCCGTCGAGCGGTGCATGACGTCACCCTCGGTGTTCTTGAGGTGTGCCCGCACGAACCACTGGAACAGTTCGAGTTCGGCGAGGTGACCGATGAACAGGTCTTCGGTGACCGGGTCGATGTCTCCGAACTCTGCGATGGCCGCTCGGTGGTCGGCGGTCACGCCGGAGTACACCTTGTCGAGTTCGACCAGGTGCTTCACGCTCGGCGCCCGATCGAGCGGGTAGTCGTCCCACGTGCGGATCGAGGTGACGGATCCGGGCGTGCCCTTGGGCTGACCGCCCATCGTGGCGATGCGCTCGGCGACGGCGTCGGTCATGAGACGCACGGCGTCGACCTGCGGGTCGAGCATCTCGTGGATGGCGATGAAGTTCATGCCCACGACGTTCCAGTGGATGTGCTTGAGCGTCAACTGGAGATCGATCAGGGCGGTCAGCCGCTCCTGCATGATCTCGATGGCCTTCTCGGAGGAGTCCTGCGAGAGGGCCGCCACGGTCGTCTTGATTCCGTTGGTTTCGGTCATGCATTCCTCGTTCCCGACAGGATCGGCGGCGAAACGTGACGGGCGTGACGTCGTTCGGTGAACGCTCGGTTTCAGGCGTTGCACAGCTCGCTCGTGCCGGTTGCATTCGAGATGGCCGACCCGCCGGCCCACACCGTGAGGAGACTGCCCGTGGAGATGAACGAGTTCCTGAAGGCGATCCCGAAAGTGAGCCTGCACGTGCATCTGATGGGATCGGTCCAGGCCGCCACAGCGGTCGAGTTGTGTCGCAAGCACGGAGTGGCGCTGCCGGACTTCGACGAGCCGGAGGATCTCTACGACTACGCCGACATCTACGAGTTCCTCCACATGTACGACAACACGGCGCTCGGCGTGATCGATCGGGACGACTTCGCGCGCATCGCGTACGAGACGCTCACCGAGGCCGCCGAACACAACGTCCGCTACCGCGAGATGTCGTTCAACCCGACCACTCACATGGCTGCGGGAGTGAGCTACGCAACGTGCGTCGACGGACTGATCGACGGCATCGATGCGGCACGCGCCGATCACGGTGTCGAGTGCCGGCTCATCGCAGCGGTGAACCGGATGGAGAGCCCGGACCTCGCGGTGTCGATGGTCGACACGATGCTCGCCAACCCGCGGACCGAGGTGATCGGCATCGGGATGGACTACGCCGAAGCCGGGTTCCCACCCGAAGGATTCTGGAAGGCGTACAAGCTCGCCAAGGACAACGGGTATCACCTGACCGCGCACCAGTCCGAGGATGCGCCGCCGCGCAACATCGAGACGGCACTCGACCTGCTCGGGTGCGAGCGTGTCGATCACGGCTACCACGTCGTCGAGAGCGAGGAGATCATGAAGCGGTGTCGCGACGACGGCGTGGTGTTCACCTGCACGCCGGTGTCGACGTCGTGGGTGTACTTCGGCGACGACCACGCGAACCATCCGATCAAGCAGATGCGCGAGTTCGGACTGAAGATCAGCCTCGACTGCGACGATCCACCGATGTTCAGGACCGATCCGACCAAGGACATGATCCTGGCGCACGACCACATGGGGTTCGAGGTCGAGGACTTCCGTCAGTCGATGTTGAACGGCATCGACGGCTCCTGGCTCGACGAGCCCGAGAAGCGTCGGATGCGCCGTGAGTGGGCCATCGAGTTCGATGCTCTTGCGAACGGGCTGACCTGACGAGAAGGCTTCGGATCCGGAACGATGGCGCTCGCGACGCGGCTCATCCGCCGAACAGCGAGTCGACCTCGGCCCTGAACCCGGCGACGTCGGTCGTCATCGCGCACTTCCACGGAGCGAAGCCCTCGGGCACGTTCTGGACCGAGCCCTCGCCCGCTCGGTCGAAGAACGGCTGACGCCGATCGGCCACCGTGGCGCCCCATGCAGGGCCCGGGGCCGTCTGTACGGCGAGGGGCAGGACCGGACCGTCGACCAGTTCGGGACGCACCGCCACCATCGCCGCGAGCAGGTCGTGGCAGGGGCACTCTCCTTCGATGCAGAACGCTCCTCCGAAGCGCCGGTAGAAGCGCAGCGGTTCACACAGGAAGCGAGCGGCGGCATTGCGCTGCTCCTCGACCAGTGCGAACTGCTCGCCGGTGAACGTGCCCGTGTGCGTGACGTCCAGGCCGACGAGCGTCGCGTCGGTGAAGCCGGCGGTCACCACTCGCTGCGCTGCGGTCGGATCGTTGGCGATGTTCGCCTCGCCGATCGGCTGCGCGTTGCCGCACGAAGCGATCACCCCACCCATCACCGTGATCGACTTCGTCGCGGCCACCAGCGAGGGGACGTCGTCGAGAGCGTGAGCGAGGTTGGACAGCGGGCCGAGCGTGAGGATCTCGAGGCTCCCCTCGTGCGCGGCGGCGAGGCGGGAGATGAGCTCCGTCGCCGTCTCGGTCCCCGGCAGCGTGACCGGCGCCGGTCGGTTCGTGTCGCCGAGGCCGTCGGCGCCGTGGATGAAGTCGGCGGGGCGCATCGCCGGCGCCGGTCCGTACGGCACGGTCGCACCCAGGGCGATCGGGATCCCGGTGCTGCCGTGGGCCTCGAGGACCCGACCGATGTTGGCCGCAGCGACCTCGGTCGCCACGTTGCCGTGGACGACGGTGATCCCGACGATCTCCACGTCGTCCCGGTCGAGGAGCCACCACACGGCAACGCAGTCGTCGATGCCTCCATCGGTGTCGACGAGCAGCGGTCGGAGTCCTTCGGCCATCTCGACAGGCTGTCACGTGAGGCGGGCGACCATCGCCTCGCCGAGACCGCGGCATCGTGATTTCACACCGACGCAACACTGGGTCAACAACCGCTTCGTACCGTACGCACGGTGCTCGTCTCCGAGATCCCGGCACTGCGCTCGTACTTCCACCCGGTCGCTCGCTGCACCGACGTGGCCGACGACCCGGTGCGTGTCGAGTTGTTCGCCACCGGTGTCGTGCTCTGGCGCCCGACGCCGGACGGCCCGATCTCGGCTGCCGTCGACGAGTGCCCGCACCGTGCTGCTCGACTGTCGCAGGGCTGGCTCTCCGAGCCCGATTCCGACGGCATCCGCTGCGTCGTGTGTCCGTACCACGGGTGGGAGTACGCCGCCGACGGTGCCTGCACGAAGATCCCCCAGAACCCGCCCGACCTGCCGATCCCCTCGCGTGCCCACCTCGACCCGGTCCACTGCGAGGAGCACTACGGCCTCGTGTGGCTCGCACTGGACGAGCCGTGCGCACCCGTACCCGATCTGCCGGCAGCGTCGGACCCGGACTTCGAACTCCGCATCGAGTTCGTCGAGGAGTGGGACGCATCGGCGCCGCGCATCGTCGACAACAGCCTCGACATCGCCCACGTCGCCTGGGTCCACCGTGGCACCATCGGCGACCCCGGCCAGTCCGAGTTGTCGCCGTTCACCGTCGAGCGACACGACCACGGCCTGACCTTCCACCTGCAGTACCACACGCGCCTCGACGACGTGCAGCGTCGCAACCTCGGCATCGACGACGAGTTCGCCACCCGTGACACGTGGGTCGACCTGATCCAACCGCTCGTGTTCGCGGCGCGCCTCTGCTACCCGAACGGCGTCGAACACGTCCTGTTCAAAGGGGCGACACCGATCGACGATCACCGCAGCGTCTTCTGGCAGCTCAGCGCCCGCAACGACCGTCCTGACGAGGAGCGGTGGGCGACGATCATCGGGATGGACCGGGCGGTCACGAACGAGGACCGGCCGATCCTGGAGGGCATCCGCAGTGACTTCCCCGTGACGGTGAGCGACGAGATCCACACGAGGAGCGATCGCATGACGGTCGAGTACCGCCGACTCTTCGGCGAACTCGCCGGTCGCTCCGACGTCTCGCCGAACCGTCGAGTGCCCCTGAGCATCGTGTGAGTCGTGGGACGGTGGACAACCTGTCGCCCGGGCTCGAACACGGCTGGCATCCGGTCGGCCTCGCCGGGGCCGAGCCGCCGTGGCGACTCCTGGGTCGGGAGTGGACGAACGCACACTCCGTGTGCGACCGGTTCGGGCTGCGATGGGTGGCGCCGTTCGAGCCGCGGGCTCCGCTGCCCGAGGTCGCGGAGGACGACGATCCGACGATGACGCGGATGATCGCGCCGGTGGGGGTCTGGCGTGCGGGTGCCGCGCAGATGGCCGACAACTTCGCCGACCTCGGTCACCTGCCCTTCGTGCACGCCACCTCCTTCGCCGACCCCGACGAGGCCGAGGTCCCCCGGATCGTCCCCGTGGTGACCGAGACCGGCTTCTCGATCGAACATCGCCACCGCACGATGCGACTGCACGGGGACGGGACGGGTCGCCGGCGGATGGTGATCGAGGTGACCGCACCGTTCACCGTCGTCCTGCGACTCGAGTACCTCGACGACGACGCCGTCGTCACCACCTTGTTCGCGCATCAGCCGGTCGACGGAGACACGACCGTGCTGTGGGTCGTGCTGTGGCGTGACGACATCGTCGACGGCCGCGCCACCGTCGAGGGCGCGATCGCGTTCCAGCAACTGGTCGCCGAGGAGGATCGACGGATCGTCGAGGCGCTCGACTCGAACGCGATCGCCCTCGACCTCACCGTCGAGGTGCACACGCTCGCCGATCGGCCGACGGTCGAACTCCGTCGACTGCTCACGCGTTTCCTCGCCTGAGCAGCCGTCGACCGGCCGGCGGGCGAGATCCTCACGCGTCGCTCGGCACCGGTCCGAAGAATCCGACGATCGACGTGATCAGTCCGCTGTCGTCGAAACGGGCGAAGTCGGTTCCCGTCACGCTGACGGTGCCGTCGGCTGCGACGAGGTCCCACTCGTATCGGGCTGCGTCGTGGTGAGTGTCGACGGCGCTGGTGCGGCGGAAGGTGTGGTCCGCGAACTGCGATTGGACAGCGGCGAACATCGCGTCGATGCCGTCGTGGCCGGCGCCGCCGAGCGGCGGATCCGTCACGGTCGCGTCGGTGGTGAACACCTCGACGATCAGGTCGCGCCGTGTCGACGCGTCGGACTCGCCGTAGGCGGCCAGGTAGCGGTCGATGACGGTCGCAGCCGGGGTGGTGGCAGCGGCGGTGGTCGTGGTGGAGGTGGTGGCGGTGATGTCGGTCATGAGGGTTCCCTTCGATGGTGCCCGGGACGATCCCGTGCACCCGCCACGATGAACGGTCGTCCGCTCGACTGCTACTACCCGTCGGGTAGTGAGCCGCATCGCCACCACTCCCTCCGAGCCACTCCCTCCGAGCCACTACCTCCGAGCCACTACCTCCGAGGTAGTAGCCGCCGTGCCGCCCGCTTCGTACTGTTCTCGCATGACGAAGACCGATGTCGGCACCCTCGTGCGCCACTGGCGACACCAACGGTCGCGCAGCCAACTCGACGTCGCCTACGACGTCGGCGTCTCACCGAAGCACCTGAGCTTCGTCGAGACCGGCCGGTCGCGACCCAGCCCGGAGCTGATCGACGCGATCGGCGTCCACCTCGACATTCCGCTCCGCGAGCGCAACACGATGCTCCTCGCCGCCGGGTTCGCACCCCGTTACCGGCACACGTCGCTCGACGATCCGTCGATGTCCGGTGTCGCCGAGTCGCTCCAACGCCTGCTCGACACCCACGACCCCTACCCCGGTCTCGTGCTCGATCGTCACTGGAACGTCGTGCTCGCCAACCGTGGCGCCCGCGCTCTCGCAGCGCTGCTGCCCGAACACCTCGCCGGGCCGCCGATGAACGTGTTCCGGGCCAGCCTGCATCCCGACGGTCTCGCCGCCCACACCCTCGACTTCGATCGGTGGGCCACGCACCTGCTCACACAACTCCACCGGCTCGTCGCCGTCACCGGTGACCCCGGTCTCGTCGAGATCGAAGGCGAAGTGATCCGCTACCCGAACATCGTCGAACTCCTGGCTCGCACGGACTGGTCGGCCGCCACCGGAGCACCCGAGCTGCTGATCCCGTACCGGCTCGACCTCGACGGCATCGAGTTGTCGATGTTCACCACGCTCACCACGTTCGGTACTCCCCGAGACATCACCCTGGATGAACTCGCCGTCGAACTGTTCTTCCCCAACGACGCGGTCACTGCCGACCACTTCCGACGATCACCGACGACACAGGAGCACACGTGACGACCGCCAGCGACGACCAGCCCAGCGACGACCCGACCGCATTCATCCACGCAGCCATGCCGCTGTGCGCGACGCTCGGCGTCACGGCCGGGGTGCTCACCGCTCAGCGAGTCGAGCTGTCGCTCGACTGGTCGGAGGAACTCTGTACGAGCAACCACGTCCTCCACGGTGGTGCGGTCATGGCGCTCGCCGACTCGGCGGGAGGGGCGGTTGCGTTCCTCAACCTCCCGGAGGGGTCCGTCGGCACCTCGACGATCGAGTCGAAGACCAACCTGCTCGGCGCCGTGCGGGACGGCACCGTCACGGCCACGGCGACGCCGCTCCACGTCGGATCGACCACGATGGTGATCGAGACGGAGGTGCGTCAGGGTGATCGGCTCGTCGCCAAGACCACCCAGACCCAGACGGTGCTGCGTCCGCGACCCTGATCACGCGACCCTGGTCGGTTGCCGACGGCGCCGGCGGCCGTGCACCGGTCAGGTCAGCCAGGCGTCGATGCCGGCGACTGCCGAGGCCTTCACGGAGTCCGGCGCACCGCCGCACTCGATCGACGACCGCGCGATCGCGGCCATCTGCTCGTCCGTGCAGCCGATCTGCTCGCGACACAGCACGTACTCGTCGAGCAGACCGGGGCCGAACAGCAACGGGTCGTCGCCGTTGATGCTGCACCGCACACCGGCCTCGAGGAATTGCGGGAGTGGGTGACTCGCCAAGTCGGGCACGATGCTCAGCAACAGGTTCGACGTGGGGCACACGTCGAGGCAGATGCCGGCATCGGCGATCCGTTCGACGAGCCCGGGCATCTCGACCGAGCGCACGCCGTGGAGGATCCGGTCGGCGTCGAGCACCTCGATCGCCTCGACCACGTGATGTGGACCTTCGAGTTCCCCTGCATGCGGAGTCGACTGGAGGCCGTGCTCCTTGGCATACGCGAATGCTTCCGCATACGGCGTGCCGGGGTGGCCGACCTCGTCGTTGTGCAGCCCGAAGCTGACCGCCCCGTCGGGGATCATCTCCACCGCCATGTGCGCGAGTCGCATCGCCTCCTTCGACGAGTCCTTCACCCGGTCGACCGCCGGCATGTATCCGATCGCCAGGCCATGCCGCTCCGCTGCGGCGTTGAAGGTCGACATCACCATCGCCCAGCACTCCTCGTCGGAGTGGAAGCGGTGCCGGTAGTGCCCGGCCCAGAACGTGGCTTCGAGATACACCGCGCCGTCGGCCACCTGGTCGGCACAGATCTCGTCGGCGATGCGCGCCCAGTCGTCGGGTTCGCGCAGCACCTCGGTGGCGAGTTCGTAGGTGGCACTGAACGCCGTGAACGACCCGTAGTTCCCGATCTTCGGGACGTCGAGGTCGTACTTGGCCGCCAGGTCTGCCAGCGTGTCGCTGCGCATCCCCGCCTCCAGGTGCAGGTGCAGGTGCGCCTTGGGGAGCGTCGCCAGGTTCCTCGTGCCGTCGCGGGCGGATTCGATGTCGGTGAGCAGGTCGTTCGTCATGTGTAGATCCCCGGTTCGGGTTGCCAGCCGGTCAGCAGGTGCCGACCGATCTCTTCGTGTTTCCAGTCGAGTGGGTCGTGGAGCGACAGTGTGCGTGCGTTGCGCCACCAGCGGTCGAAGCCCGCGGCCGCACTCGCGGAGCGCGTGCCCATCAGCGCATGGATCTGTGACGTGGCCGCGATCGCAGCCCTCGACGCCGACGCCTTCGCGGCGTAGATCGGAACGGCGAGTTGCGTCCGGTCGATCTCGCCCTGCTCGAAGCGATCGAGCAGGGCGCCCGTGGCCATCGTCGAGTGGTACGCGGCGACGAGGTCGGCCGCGAGTTCGCCGCACAGTCGCCGCACCATCGGGTCGTCGGTGGCCGACTCGACGCCGGCCGAGGGCCAGGGCCGAGAGGAGTCCGCCACGAACGGCAGCGCCGACCTGATCGCACCGAGCCCGATGCCCACGAGCACGGCGGCGAACCCGGCCTGGTACCGCAGCGAGTTCTGGAGCAGCGGCGCCCGCCCGGGGATGCTCGCCTGGGCCGCCAGCGGTGCGATCACACCGTCGAACGTGATGGTGCCCGAGTCGGTGGCCCGCTGGCCGAGTGCGTCCCAGTCCCGGTGCACGACCATGCCGCGTGCTCCTCGCTCGACGAGCGTGAGGCGGAACCCGAGCAGCGGGTCGTCGGCGATGCCGGGCGCGGTCGGGTCGAACGCCCACACGGCGACCTCGTCGGCTTCGGCTGCACCGGTCGTGTAGATCTTCGTCCCGTCGATCACCCATCCACCGGCACCGTCGGCGTCGTGCGGAACGACCGTCGTCGTCCACGGCGTGTCGACCCGCTTGCCCGACTCGGCCACGGCGAGCCCGAGCACGTGGTGATCGTCGACGATACGGGTCGCCAGCGGGGCCCGGAGTTCGTCGGGGCAGTACACGAAGATCTCCCGCACCAGTTCGTCGTGCACCTTGAACACCTGGGCGACGGCGGAGTCGGCGGCAGCCAGGCGGACCTGGGCTTCGAGGCTCGCCGCGTGGCCGGCGCCGACGCCTCCGAACTCCGTGGGAACGGCGAGCGCGAGGAGCCCCGCTTGCTTGAGTGCGTGGATCGCTCTCGTCGGATACCGGCCGGCCGCGTCGTGCTCGACGGCGAGTGGAGCGACGACCTCGTCGATTGCAGCGTCCAACCGGACCAGTACCGCGTGTTCCCCCGGCGCGAGTCGAGGGGCGGGCACGGCCGCACCGAGCAGGGGGATCAGCTCGTCGGTCCGTACGGTCGGCGTCGCATGGTCGGAGATCGCGTTGTCGGCGTCGGAGGCCGGGTCGGTGACGGTCATGGCATGGTCTCCAGTTCCGGTTCGGATCGCGCGCTCGCCGGATCGAAGTGGCGGTGGACGTCGTGGACATGCGTCGGGCATCGGCAGCAGACCACGTCGACCTGTTGGGTGAGGACGACGTCGCAGAACTCCTGGGCAGCCACGTCGATCAGGCCACGCTCGGTCAGACCGAGATCGGGCACGCCGGCCAGACCGACGAACGCCATGATCATGAACGGCGCATGGATCACGCATCCCAGCGATGCCGCCGCGGCGTCGACGCCGTCGGCCAGGTCACGCACCACCTCCCACGGCTGATCGCTCATGATGCCGGCCACGGGGAGCGGGCACTCGCCGATCACCTCGCCGTCGGCGACCGCCACGTAGCCGCCCCCGCATGCTTCGATCGCTCGCACCGCGCAGGCGATCTCCTCGTCGGACGTGCCGATGACGACGATGTTCTGGTTCTCGCAGTTCGTCGACGCGGCCAGTGCACCGCGCAGCAGCCCGAAGCCGCGTACGAATCCGACGCCGACCGTCTCGGTGGCGTGGTGTCGATCGACGATCGCGACCTTCGCGACGTCGTTGGTCGGGTCGCAGCGCACCGTGCCGTCGACGACAGGGAGCGAGCAGTGGAATGCGCGCTTGAAGTAGCCGTCGTACATCTCCACGGCCTGGATCCATGCGGTGGGTCCTGCAGCCGGGACGGCGAACGACGACGCGTCGAGCGAGGGAGCGAGTCGGATCGTGTCGAACGCCCAGGAGGGCATCGAGTCGGGATTGTCGAAGAGCGGCTCGCCGTCGACTGCCACCGTCGCACCACCGACCATCACGAGCACGGGGCGGCCGGCCGGGTCGGGGTCGGCGACCCGTTCCACGATCTGCAGGTCGGCGAGACGGCCCGGGGTGATCGACCCGGTGACGTGGTCGAGGCGGTAGTGGATCGCAGCGTTGAGCGACGCCATCCGCACGGCCTGGATCGGGTCGACCCCGCATGCGACCGCCTGGCGGACGTGGTGGTCGATGTGACCTTCCCGATCCAGGTCGACCACGTGCTTGTCGTCGGCGCAGAAGCAGATGTGACCGAATGCGTCGCGCAGCATGTCGAGGTCGGCGAACACGTCGGGGCAGTTGTCGTTCATCGAGCCGGCCATCGCCGTGATCACCATTCCCAGCCGCAGGCGTTCGAGCACTTCGTCGGTGGTGACCGCGTTGTGGTCGTCGCCGACCCCGCCGGCGACGTAGGCCCACAGCGGCGGGCCGGACAGGCGCGCCGTGTGGCCGGTGATCCGCAGGCCCGCCTCGAGTGCGTGGTGCTGCAGTTCCGCCGTGAGCATCGACAGGTTGAACGGGTTGCCCTCGCCCAGGGTGACGGCGTTCGGCCGGTCGAGACGCTCGTGGACGTCCGCCGGGGCGACCACCGCGCCACCCAGCTCCATCGTCGGGAGCCGAGGAACTTCGGGCGACACCTGTTGCAGGATGCGCAGTGGCGTGCCGGTGGAACCGACGAGGTCCATCCCCCGGGTCCCGAGCACGTTGGCGATGCAGTTCGGGTCGGCGAGCAGTGTGGTGGTTCCGCGCGGCACGATCAGCCGTGCGAGTTCGCCGGGGGTGAGCATCGTGTACTCGATGTGGATGTGCGTGTCGATGAAGGTGGGGATCACCGACTTCCCGGCGGCATCGATCTCGCCCGCTGCGTCGTACACGCCGACCGGTGTCACTGCGGCGATGTGTGTGCCGGCGATCACCACGTCGCGTCGCAGCCACTCCCCGGTGTGCAGCGATGCGACCATCGCATCGCGCACGATCACGTCGCCCTGCTCGGTGCCGTTGGCGACCATCCGCAGACGCTGCAGCAACTCCGGACCGGGCAGCATGCTCGTCGGGACGATCATCGTGTCGCCTGCTCGGATCGCGATGCGGAGCCGGTCATCTCGACACCATCATCTCGACACCATCATCTCGACGCGGTCCGTTCGAGTTGGAAGCATCCAGCGAGTGACGCGGCGGCCACCTCGCGGACGGTGTCGTCCGTCCAGCCGAACTCCTCGATGCACCGCCGGTACTCACGGACGAGGTCGGTGCCGACGAACGCCGGGTCGTCGGTGTTGACCGTGACCGCCACACCGGCAGAGCGGAGCTGTTCGATCGGGTGTGATGCCATGTCCGGGTACAGGCCGAGCACGAGGTTCGACGACGGACACACGCCGAGCGTGGTGCCCCGCTCCACGAGCGCCTCGACCACCTCCGGCGACTCGACCGATCGGACCCCGTGGTCGATGCGATCGGCGCCGAGGAGTTCGAGTGCGTCGATCACTCCGTCGGGTCCACTCGACTCCCCGGCGTGCACGGTGCGCCGCAGGCCCGCCGCGCCGGCGCGCTCGAACGCCGACGCGAACCGTCGTCCGGTCCGACCGCTGAGCTTCTCGTTGCCGTCGATCGACAGCGCGACGATCCGCGGGTGACGCGCCTCGATCATCCAGTCGACCAGTTCCGCCGCTTCGGCGCCCGACTGCTGGCGCATGACCGACAGGCAGAGTCCCACGGTCGCCAAACCGTCGGCCTCGGCGGCCCCGAAACCGTCGTCGAAGGCCGAGACGAGGCCGGTGAGGTCGCCGCGCCATGAACCCCAGTGGGTCGGGTTGACGATCACGTCCGCGGCGATCGCACCACCCGCGGATGCTCGCTCGGCGTACGCGTACGCAGCCTGCGACGCGTCGTCGAAGGATCGGACGAGACCGCACGACCAACTCAGGAACTCGAGGAAGCCGTCGAAGCTGGTGAACTCGAAGAGTCGTTCGGGACTGCGTGGCAGCGCCTCGCCGGCGTTCGACGCGAGAGAGACGAGCGTGTCCACCTCGAAACAGCCTTCGAGGTGGACGTGGACCTCGGCCTTCGGGAGTGCCCGGAGTTCGTCGTCGTTCACGTGCGACGGGTGCCGCCGTCGCCGAAGCGACCCACGACGAATGCTTCGGCGGTGTTGACGAGTGCGACGAGGACGATCGACAGGACGGTCACCACCACGACTGCGGACCACAGTCCGTTGTAGTTGCTCGACGTGGTGGAGCGGAGCATGAAGTCCCCGAGTCCGTCGCCCGTCGAGAGCCACCCGTTGATCAGGGCACCGAGGATCGCAAGGGGGGCGGTGACCTTGGCCGCTGCGAAGAACGACGGAAGGGCGGAGGGGAACCGGGCCTTCACGAAGTACTGCCACTTCGACGCGTCGAGCACCCGCAACAGGTCGTGCTGTTGCGGTGTGAGTGAACGCAGCCCGAACGTCATGAACACCAGCGTCGGGAACCACACGATGATCGACACGATCACGATCGAGCCGCGGGTGTCACGGCCGAACACGTACGCGAGGAACGGGATCATCGCCACGATCGGCACCGACCGAAGGGCGAGTGCGATCGGCATGAGCGCCTGCTCGATCGCCCGTGACAGCACGAACATCATCGCCACCCCGATCGCCACAGCGGTGCCGACCACGTAGCCGACGAACGCCTGCTTCATCGTGACGTACGTGTTGTCCCAGATCTCCGAACGGCGTTCGGCGGACCGCTCGTCGCCGAACAGGTAGCCCCACACGTCGCCGGGCCCCTTGCCGACGTAGCTGCCGACGTTCACCACCCGGAGGAACACGACCCACAGCACCAGCAGCAGGACGCCCGTCGCCACGAAGGTCACCACGGTGGAGCGGACGTTGCGTACCGCCACCCGCCACGTGGACGGGGCGGTCGTGGCCGGATCGCTCCGCGGAGCGTGCGCCGTCGGGCTGCCGGTCGGCGCTGCGGGCTCGGCATCGGCATCGTGTGTCGCGATGTCGATCAGCTGATCGGTCACGTGCCCACCTCGCTCTCGACCCATGGGGTCAGTCGTCGTCCGACGAGCGCGATCGCGGCGTAGCCGATCCCGGCCAGTGCGGTGGCCAGGAGGGCGATCGCCCACACCCGGTCGGTCTGCACGTTGCGCTGCGCATTGACGAGTGCCACCCCCAGCCCGGTCTCCACGCGGCCGAGGAACTCGCCGATGATCGCACCGAGGACGGCGGCGGGCGCCGAGATGCGCAACGCGGCGAAGAACGGTGGGAGGGCGGCACGGAAGCGGACCCGACGCATCTGGTCCCATCGGCTCCCGCCCAGGGCTCGGACGAGGTCGAGGTTGGTCTGATCGACCGAGGTGAGCCCGACGATCGTGCCGACGAGCGTGGTGAGGATCACCGACAGGGCCGCCAGTGCGATCTTGGGTCCGTTGCCGTCGAGGGTCACCTGGAAGATCGGCCCGAGAGCGATGATCGGCAGCGAGGTGACGGCGACGGCGATGCGCATCGCCCAGCTCTCGAGGAACGGGAAGATCACGGCGATGATCCCGATGCAGACGGCGATCGCGTTGCCCCACAGCCAACCCCACGCCGCAGCGGAGGTCGTCGACCTGATGTGGACCGTGTACGTACCGAAGCGACTCGTCAGTTCATCCGCCACCGCTGACGGCGGAGGCATCACCGCACTGCTGTCGAACGCGAAGCGCCCGATCAGTTCCCACGCGACGAGCAGGGCGGCGACGAGTCCGACGGAGGACCACGGAATCCGGCGACGTCCACGCCGTGCGGTGCCGACCGGACCGGTCGGCTCGGACGCCGAGCCGAGGGCGGTGTCGTCGGGTTCGAGCGTGAGTGTCACTGCATCCTCCGTTGCGTCTGCGTGTCGCTCATCCGGCGGTGAGTTCGTCTTCGTCGAAGGTGCCGAAGAGCAGGTCGGTGATGTCGTCGACGAGATCGCGGAACTCGGGCGATCGTTGGAGGTCGTGGTTGCGGGGCCGGGGCAGGTCGATCGGGACGACCGCTGCGATCCGGCTCGGGCGGGGCGACATGATCGCCACCACGTCGGCCAGCAGGACGGCCTCGTCGATCGAGTGGGTGACGAGCAGCGTCGTGGTGATCCGCTGCATCCAGATCCGCTGCAGCTCCATGTTCATCTTTCGGCGCGTCATCTCGTCGAGCGCGCCGAACGGTTCGTCGAGCAACAGGATCTTCGGGTCGGTGATCAGCGCCCGTGCGATCGCACAGCGTTGCCGCATCCCGCCCGACAGTTGAGCGGGTCGGGCATTCTCGAATCCTTCGAGGCCGACGAGCGAGATCATGTCGGCGATGGCTGCCTTCGATGCGTCGACGCCGGTGATCTCCAACGCCAGGCGGATGTTCGCTTCGACACTGCGCCACGGGAGCAGCGCAGCGTCCTGGAAGGCGATGCCCAGATGGTGGGCCTTGCGGACCTGACCGGGGGTCTCGCCGTTGACGAGCACGGTGCCCGTCGTCGGTGTCTCGAGGTCGGCGAGGATCCGCAACACCGTCGACTTGCCGCACCCGGACGGCCCGAGGAGTGCGACGAAGCACCCCTCGGGCGATTCCAGATCGACCGACTCGATCGCGGTCACCGAGCCGCGTCCCAACTTGAACTGCTTGGACAGCCCCGAGATCGAGAACCCCGACGCGGGTGCAGCGGTGACCCCTGCGTCGGAGCCGACGGCGTCGGCAGGACGGTCGGGTGCAACCGGATCCGACGCGGTGGTCGCCCGGTCCGGCGCTGTCGCGTCGTGCGTCGTGTCCTGCATCGTGTCGTCGGGCATGGTCTCGGGGCTCGTCCGCATCAGAACGTCGGCAGTTCGTAGGTCTCGGAGACGCCGGGCTCGTAGCCGTCGTACAGGATGATCCCGTCGGCGTAGACCGCATCCATGATCTCGTTGGTGTAGTAGCTGCGGTCGATGGCGAGGCCGAGCAGTTCGAGGGTGGCCAGGTTGGCGTCGATGTCGGCGTCGCTCATGTAGAAGATCCCCTTGGTGGCGACCTCCGAGCCCGCTTCGATGAACTTGGCCTGCTGCTTGGACTCGTTCTCCTGGCTTTCCGGAATCAGGTCGAGGTCCTTGCCGTAGATCTCGAGCGTGTACTTGATGCCCAGGTCGATGTCGGCCACCGCGTGCTGCCACCCCTTGGTGATGGCGGTCATCGCCGCGACGATCTCGTCGGTGCGGTTCGTGAAGGCATCCTCGGTGACCACGTAGAGCTGCTGGTAGAGCTCGAAGCCGAGGTCGGCGAGCAGCAGCACCACGGGCTCCTCGCCGCGGGCGAACTGCACCCACGGCTCGTTGGTTGCGAACGAGAAGAAGCCGTCCATCTCTCCGGTGTCGAGCGGTGACGGGTCGAACCCGGCCGGCACCCGGTTGACCTGGTCGTCGCCCGTGCCTTCCTCGATCCCGGTGATCTCGAGCAGCGCCTGCCAGACCGCGTCGTTGGCGGCCTGCACACCGATGGTCTTGCCTCTCATCTCCTCGGCGGAGCGGATGGGCGTCTTGCCGGCGAGCGACAGGATGCAGAACGGGTTCTCCTGGTAGTTGCAGCCGATGATCTTCAGTGGGGCGTCGTTGTTGAGGATCGCGCCGGCCACGATCTCGGAGCCGGTGTAGGTGATCAGCGCCTTGTCGGACAGGATCAACGCGAGCGTGTCGACATCGGGGCCGCCCACGACGAGGTCGCTGCTGGCGAACCCCGCATCGGTGAAGTAGCCCTCCTGCTCGGCGATGTAGTCGCCTGCGAACTCGGCGTTCTTGAACCACGACAGTTGGATCGAGAGATCGCCGAACGAAGCCGGTGCTGCGTCGGTGGCCGGTTCACTGCTCCCGGCTGCGACCGTGTCGGTCGGAGCCGCTTCGGTCCCGGCGGGTTCGGGCGTGGTGGTGCCGCTGTCGGCGTCGTCATCGCTGCCGCATGCGGCGAGCATCGCCGGCCCGACACCGAGGACGGCGGCTCCGAGGAGCCCGGTCCGCAGGAACCTGCGTCGGTCGAGTGCGTACGGGTTGACGATCGTTGCTTCGTGTTGCGTCATGTGATGCGGACCTCCCCAGCCCGGGTGGTGCAGTGGCGGTCACTGCGCTTGACAAACCGTAAAGACGACTCGTTTCGGCGGTGTGAACGGGATCGCACGCTCTCGTTGTGTGTCCGTTTCGGCAGCTTTACGCCACGGTTTCCGTCCGTCGCACCGACGTGGACACGCTGTCGCCCACGTTCGGGCGGTCCGTGTTCGTGCTGGACGGAGCACGGGACTCGGCGTCGGCTTCGAGTGCTCGCATCATCAGGTGACGCCACGCGACCGACAGACGATCGGCGCGGGTGCTGATCTCGCCGGACCGGTTCGACAGGTCGACCGACGCGTCGTCGTAGCGTTCCAACACCAGCAGGTCCTCGGCGAGGATCGCGTCCTCGTCGGCGGCGACCTTCTCGATCCGCCCCGGTGCGTGGCGCAGGTCGTTGCGTGCGATCACCTTGTAGACGCACGTCGTGTCGGCGCGCTCGGGGGTGACGGCGTAGAGGATCCGGAACGAACCGCCGGTCAGTTCGAAGGACAGTTCGAGTTCGGTGATGAAGTCGGCCCGCCCGACCTTGCGCACGGTGTGCGGCTGGACCAGCGGGTGGGCGCCCCCGTCGACGAGCGGGTCGTCGTGGTTCCGGTACGGAGCGCTGAACGTCGAGCTCACCTGCCATCCGTCGGCCACCACCTCACCCGACTCGACGGTGGTCGCGTCGGCGACGCCGAACGTCGCCGTGTGGACGTAGGGGAAGTGAGCAGCGTCCATGAAGTTGTCGATCAACTGCGCGGCCCCGACGTGCGTCCGGGTGGTCGTGCAGCGGGCCACCTCGAAGGTGTCGTCGCCCAGGAAGTCGGCTCGGGGCAGCGGGCTCAACGGCTTCAGCGGCGCGATGAACACGAGGCCGAACCGCTCCTCGACGGCGAAGGGTGTGGTGAGACACGCACGCGACGGGATGTGGGCGCCGTCGCCGAGCGCCGGGATGGCGGTGCACGTACCCGTGTCGTCGTAGCGCCATCCGTGGTAGGCGCACTGCAACTCGTCGCCGACGAGCGTGCCGATCGACAGTGGGGCCGACCGATGCGGGCAACGATCGACGAAGGCGCGCGCGATGCCACCGATCCGCACGACCACCCACGGCACGTCGAGCAGCCAGACCCGCGCGGGTGTGTCGGTCACCGAGTCGCTCTCGGCGACGCAGTGCCACGCCCGCCGCAGCGCCGGCGTGGTGTTGGTCAGCACGGTTCGTTCCACGGCTCGATCCAAACAGGGATGCGTTGCCGCCGTGTTTCGGGTCGTGGTCCGTCTCGTGCCAGCACCGGGGTGATCGTGATGCCGCCGGAACCGGCCCGCCTCGACCCGGCCGTCGAACTCGACATCGTGGAGCGGGTCGACCGCCTCGTCTGACGCCCGTGCAGTTCGCACGCCGTTCACGTCGACGAAGCACCCCGATGACGTCGCGATGGTCTGATGACGACGTGCATGCCGAGTTCATCGCTGCGATCCCGAAGGTCGAGTTGCACTGCCACCTCGAGGGCTCGGTCCCGGCCGCCACGTTCATCGAGCTCGCGGATGCACACGGCATCGAACTGGCGAACCGCGACCCCGAACACGTCTACGACTTCGACTCGTTCCTGGCGTTCCTCGACCTCTACCACCAAGTGTGCGCATCGATCTCGACGCCTGCCGACTTCGAACGGGCTGTCTACGACTCGCTGGCCCTCGCGGCCAGGAGTGGCAACGTCGTGTACCGCGAGATGTTCTTCAGCCCCACGAACCACGGCGACGAGACCTCGTATGCGTCGATGGTCGATGCGCTCGGATCGGGCATCGAGGCCGCCCACGCCGACTTCGGGATCCGATGTCGCCTCATCGCCGGGATCAACCGCAGGCACACACCTCGGGTCGCGACCGAGTTGGTGCAGACGATGCTCGATCACCCGTCGCCCCACGTGATCGGTATCGGACTCGACGACGACGAGGACTCGGGCCCGCCCGAGATGTTCGTCGACGCCTACGCGCTCGCAGCATCGGGAGGACTCCGTCGAACGGCTCACGCCGGTGAACTCGGTGTGGCCGCCAACGTCGCGACATCGCTCGATGTCCTCGGATGCGAACGCCTGGACCACGGCTATGCGATGGTCCGCGAGCCGGCGGTGATGCAGCGGGTGCGAGACAGCGGCGTCCACGTGACCGGCGCCTGGTTCGTCAACAACTTCCACGCAGGGGTGTTCACCGGCGGCGTCGAGCCGGCGTCGACCCCGCTGGCCGAGATGATCCGCACCGGACTGCCAGTGTCGCTGAACACCGATGACCCGACAATGATCCCCACCGACCTGAACGCCGAGTACACAGCCGTCGCAGCAGCTCTGGACCTCGACGAGACCGCAGTGCTCCGCCTCGCAGGCAACGCGATCGACGGGGCCTGGCTCGACGACTCGGACAAGGCCGATCTCCGCCTGCGTCTGACCGACGCCGTGAACGCCGATGAGTCCTGACGACCTGGCGCGGCGGTACTGGCATGCCGTGGCCTTCGAGTCGGCGCTCGACGAGGGTCCGGTCGCAGTGCGTGTCCTCGGAGAGGACCTGGTCGTGGCACGCGTCGGCGACGATCTGGTGGCCGCGCCCGACCGTTGCCCACACCGTGGGGCCTCCCTCTCGAGAGGTCACGTCGGCGTGAGCCCCGGAGGCACCTCGTGTCTGGTGTGCCCGTACCACGCGCTGCACTTCGCAGCCGACGGCACCGCCGTCCACCTTCCCGCCCGTCCCGAGTCGCGGCTCCCCGAGCGGCTGGCGCTCTCGACGCTGCCGGTCCGGGCGGTCCACGGACTCGTGTGGGCGAGCCTCGACCCGGAACCGCTGGGCGTCCTTCCCGACTGGTCGGCGTTCGACGTGGCCGGACGAGCCCGCTTCCAGCTGGGCCCGCACCCGTGGGCGGCGCAGGCGTCGAGGATCACCGAGAACTTCAACGACCTCGCCCACTTCGCCACGGTCCACGCCGTGACCTTCGGTGATGCCGACAACACCGTCATCCCGCCCGTCGAACTCTTCGCGGAGGGTGACGTCATCGAGCACGGTGTGCGCATGCACCAACTCGATCGCGTCACGCTCGACGGCCCGCTCGTGAGCGCCGAGGTCGCCTACCACTACACGCACGTGATGCCGTTCGCCTCGGAGCTGGTCATCACCTACGCACCGGACCGGATCGAGTGGATCCAGGTCGCGATCACGCCGGCCACCCGGCTGGATGCCGAGGTCCAGGAATCGTTGGTGTTCCAGCAGAACGCCCGGGACTTCGATCTCGAAGGCGACATCGCAGGGTGGAGCGACTTCCAAGCCGAGGTCAACGAGGAGGACCGACACGTTCTCGAGACCGTCCGACCGGCTCGGATCAGCCCCGACGGCAGCGACGTCGACGAGATCGCCCTCGGCTTCGACACGTTCACCACGGCCTATCGGCGGCGTTGGAAGACGACGCTCGAACCGCCGACCTGAGGGTCGCTGTCAGCGTGCTTCGCGAACGGGTGCTCCGCGACGGCCTGTCGCCCCGTCGTTTGCCAACGCCTCCACGAGTTCCGAGCGCGACATCGACGACCGTCCCCTGACGCCCCTCGCCTTCGCCTGCTCGTAGAGCTCGGCCTTCGACAGTTCGGCGAGCGGGTGCCCCGGATCCGCGGGGTTCATCGACGGCTGGCGGACCGTCGTGATCTCGACACGCTTCGCGATGTCCTCGATCGCGTCGCGCCTCCCCGTGCCGAGACCGTGGCGCGACACGTTGAGCGCTGCGGCGGCCGCAGCCATCCGCAGACCGTCGTCGAACGACAACCCGCGCGACGAGGCGACGGCGAGCGCCGCGGTCATCGAGTCGCCACCGCCGCGTCCGTCGAGGACCTCGAGCGCCGGCGGACGAACCTCGACGATGCGTCCCTCGAACCCGGCGACGGTCGACCGATCCTGGCGTGAGACGACCACGGCCGTTGCACCTGCGGCGTGCAGACGGCCGATCCCCTCGGCGATCGCAGCGACCGAGCTGCGTTCGGACCACCCGTCGGCGATGAACTCCTCGTGGCTCAGCTTGACGATGTCGACCCCGCTGTCCAACACGCTGCGCAATGGTTCGCCGCACAGGTCGACGACGACGGTGACGTCGTTGCGACGCAGGTCCGCCACGAGACGACGGAACGTGTCGGGGTCGAACATCGGGGCGAGTTGCGTCCCGGCCAACACGCAGACGCCTGCGGACATGGCCGCCCCGACGATCGCGCTGTACAGCTCGTCGATCTCGTGGCGTCCGAGGCTCGGGATCGGGGTCTCCGCGAGCAGGGAGCGACCGCCGTCGCGACGGTCGTCCATGACGACAGAGTTGGCGTGGACCATGTGGGTGAGACGGGCGTCGAGTCCGTCGGCCTCGACGATGGCGCGGAGCGCGATGCCGGACTCGCCGCCGACGGCGGCACAGGGGATCGGGCGCGCCCCCAGCGCCTGGACCATCCGCGCGATCCAGTACCCCTGACCACCGGCGTGGAGATGGACCTCGTCGGCGCCGTCGCCGGTCCGGTGTACCTCGACCGAGAGCAGCATCGCCGGTGCGAACACCGCGACCGACATCGAGTCCGCCGAGGACGCCATCGTGTCGAGTTCCATGTCCGTTCCCCGATCCCGCCGGGCGTGGCCGACGTTCGGCCGAGCGCGTACCCCATCCACCGCCCAGTCGAACCCTCCGTGAGCGTTCGGGGCCGGCGGCGGATTCGGCGTCAGGAGATGCTGGCCAGGTACATCTGGTTGAGATGCTCGCCCGCGGTGACCGGACCGTGGAGCGCAGGCCGCTCGGCGGTGACGCACGTGTCGAGCACTTCGATGAGGGCGTCGTGGTCGAGGTCGAAGAAGCACGCCACCGAGTACCGCTCGCGTCCGGGGACGCCGAGGACCCGGTGCATCGTCGAGACGTACCGGTCGTTGGTCCAGCGCTGCATCAGGTCGCCGATGTTGATCACGAACGAGTCCGGGATCGGCGGCACGGGCACCCAGTCGCCCGACTTGTCGACCACTTCCAGGCTGCCGTTGCCGTCCTGGGCCAACACCGTGACGGCACCCCAGTCGGTGTGGGCGCCCGCTCCGAAGTCCGTGGCGCCGGCATCGTCCGGGCGCGGCGGGTAGCGCAGCAGCCGCAGCGTGCAGGTGGGTGCGCGATGGAACGGGGCGAAGTGATCCTCGTCGAGGTCGAGCGACAGTGCCATGGCGCGCATCAGGCGCTCGCAGAGGTCCATCGCCGCGATGTGGTAGGTCTCGATCGGCTCGCGGAATCCGTCCATGTCGGGCCACTGGTTGTCGCCCGACATCGGTCCGTTGCCGACGAGGTGTTCGGGGCTGAAGCTCCATGCCTCCTTCATGTCGGCCGCGGAGTCGGCGTCGAGCCGCTGGCGCCCGGGCGGGTCGTAGCCGCGGTTGACGTGGACCTCGTCCATCGCCTTCGCCATCTTGTCGTCGAACGGCAGAGCGAACAGTCGCTCCATCTGCTCGAAGGCGCCGGCGACGACTGCGTCGTCCACCCCGTGGCCGGTGACGCACAGGAACCCGATGGTCTCGCAGGCGGCGCCGATCTCACGGGCGACCTTCCTCCTGACCTCGAGGTCGTCGGAGGCGAGGCCGCTGATGTCGATGATCGGAACCGTGCTCATCGCCACATCGTGTCGAATCATCGCCTCGAACGCATTGCCCGACGGTGAACGCTCGATTTCGACCGCTCGTTCGATCCGACCTCGTCGTTCCAGCTCTGAACCAGAACGACGAGGTCGTCAGATCGAGCGGTCGCGGAGTGCGAGGGCGTGGCGGGTGAACTCGGCCACCACCCGTTCCTCGTCGATGCCGACGACCTCACCCGCGTCGACCACCAGTCGGCCGTCGACGATCGTGTGGGTCACGTCGCCGGCCCGACTGCCGTAGACGAGCGTCGCCTCGACGTCGTAGTTCGGCGCCACGTGCGCACCCGACACGTCGACGATCGCGATGTCGGCCGGCGCTCCCGGCGCGATCGTCCCCAGTTCCGGTCGGTGCATCGCCGCCGCCGCGTCACGGGTCGCCATCGTGAGTACCTGGCGAGTGGTGAGGAACGTCGGGTCGCACGTGTTCTGCTTGTGCGTGATCGCCGCGTACTTCATCTCCTGGAAGGTGTCGAGCGAGTTGTGGCTCGCCGGCCCGTCGGTGGCGAGTCCGACCGTGACCCCGGCTTCCCACAACCCGCGCAGGTCCATCGTCCCCGAGACGAGCTTCGCATTGCACACCGGGCAGTGCGCGACCTTCACCTCGTGCTCCGCCAGCAGCGCGATGTCGTGTGTCGTCAACATCGAGCAGTGGGCAGCAGTGACGTCGGGGCCGAGGAAGCCGATGTCGTGGAGCCACTGCACCGTCGTGCGCCCGTACGTCTCGGCCATGAACGCGGCTTCGTTCGCTCCTTCCGCCATGTGGGTGTGGATCGGCAACCGCCGCTCGTCGGCCAACACGCGCACCGCTCGCCACATCGGCTCGCTGCACGAATACGGAGCGTGCGGCGAGAGTGCGAGGCGAACCCGGTCGCCGTCGATGTCGCTCGAGCCGGTGGTCGCTGCGTCGAAGTCGTCGAGTGCGGCCCACGACCAGGCGGCCACGTCGGCGTAGACACCGCCATCGGCGAAGCCGTAGCCGAGGGTCGCCTTCAGCCCGATGTCGCCGAGCGCGCGGACCTGCGGCGTGACCGCATAGGCGTCGAAGTGCTCGTTGAAGCAGGTGATGCCCGTCTTGGCCATCTCGACCAGGCCGCACATCGAGGCCCAGTAGAGGGTCTCGTGGTCGAAGTTCTGCTTGAGTCGCCACATCGTGGACAACCACTCGAAGAGTTCGACGTCCTCGAGCAGCCCGCGCAGCAACATGTTCGACGCGATGTGGGTGTGGCAGTCGACGAACCCCGGCACGACCGCCGACCCGGCGGCGTCGATCGTGCGGATGGCGGCGAACGGTGCGCCGGGGTCGAGCACTGCAGCGACCACACCGTCCCGGATCGCAACCGTGCCGGGCCGTGGTCCGGTGTCGCCATCGACGCAGGACACCACGGTGCCGCCGGTGACGGCGAGGTCGAAGGGATCGTCTGCGGTGTTCACGCAGCGAGTCTGGCGGCCTGCCCGCGAGGTGTCGATTCCCGTTGCTGCTGTTCACGACGGCGAAACACCGACGTGACAAGCCGTCCATAGTTTCGCGCGGGTGAACGACATCGAGTGTGCGACCGATTTCGCGTGGCTGCCCAAGGTCGAGTTGCACTGCCACATCGAAGGGACGATGCGACCGGCCACGGTCGTCGATCTGGCCGTGGCCAACGACATCGAACTCCCGACCCGTGACGTCGAATCCCTCTTCCAGTACGAGGACCTCACCGGGTTCCTCGATGTGTTCTGGCTGGTGCAGTCGGTGCTCGCCACTCCTGATGACTGGGAGCGCCTGGCGTTCGAGTCCATGATCGACGGCGCAGCGCACGGGCTGCGGTACCGCGAGGCGTTCTTCACGCCGGCGCGCCACCTCGCAGCCGGCCAGGATCTCGGCGAGATCATCGCCGCACTGGATCGCGGGCTCGACATGGCCGAACGGATCACGCGGGCCCGGTGTGCGTTGATCCTCGACTTCGATCGTGACTTCGGGGCCGCCGCGGCGGACGCTCACATGACCGAACTCGTGTCGCTGAAGCGGGCGGGGCGCCCCGGAACCGAGCGGGTGATCGGCATCGGGATGGACTCGACCGAGTTGGGCGTGGACCCGATGTCGTTCGTGTCGGCGTATTCGCAGGCTCCCGAAGCCGGCCTTCGACGGACGGCTCACCAGGGTGAGAACTCGGGCGCCGACGCGATCCGTGCGGCGGTCGACGGTCTCGGCTGCGAACGCATCGACCACGGCATCTCGATCTTCGAGGACCCGGAACTCGTCCGTCGTTTCGCCGACGAGCAGATCCCGCTCACCGTGTGCCCGAACGCCAACGTGCGGATCAACCCCGGCGTGGTCGCCGACCTCGGTGACCACGTGTTCCCGATCATGCGTGACGCCGACCTGCTGGCCACTCTGAACACCGACGACCCGGCGCTGGTGGGGCTCGACCTCGACCAGGAGTACGCGCTGTGCGCGGAGACGTTCGGCTACGACACCGGCGACATGGTCGCCATCGCACTCGACGCAGCGTGTGCATCGTGGCTCGACGACTGCGACGCATCGGTGCTGATGGTCGAGATCAAGGCGGCCGCCGCCGGTGCTGCCAGGGCGGCAGCGGACGCGAGGTCAGCTGCCGAGGCCAGGCCGCTGATGCCGCTGTCGGCGTAGGCCCGCACCAGCTCGCGCACCCATCGCCGGTAGACGTTCGACACGAGGTCCGTGGACACCGACACCTCCTCGCTCGGGTCGAGCGGGAAGTGGGCGGGCGTCTGCGCGCACACGACGGGTTGGTCCTCCGACAGGACGAGTCGCTGGAAGTCGACGTGTTCGGCGTCGCGGACGGTCTCGCCGGGTTCGTCGAGGTCGTCGTCGCGGGCCATCGCCCAGAACACGCGGCACGACGTGGCGTCGAGCGGGCTGGCGGTCATCCAGAGCACGCGGCGAGCGCCCGACGCGAGCGTGAAGGTGATGTCGACCGTGCACGGCATCGGCATCCGGTAGGCCGACGACCCGTACATGGCGGAGCTGTCGGCTTCGAACTCGGGCGGTTCGTAGACGAAGCGCAGTTCGGACCCGACCCGCTCGATGTCGGGGAGTGGCGGCACCGGTTCGTCGCGTCGACCGAGCGACCCATCGTGGACCCACGCGAAGTGAGCGAGGTCGACGAAGTTCTCGACCCTCCGCAGCGCCGACACCGGCCACGTGTACGGCTCGCCGACGATCGTGTGGAGTGAGGGGTCGTCGAACGCGGAACTGGGAGGGATGATGGTGTCGATCGTGGGGCGGCGATCGCTCGTGACGCCGACGGGAACGTCGTCGGTTCGAGTGGTGTCTCCCGGACGCGCGGCAAGGCGCACCCACACGAGTCCGTAGCGTTCCGCGACGTCGTGCGCGACGATCCGTGCGGCACGCGGGATCGGGCCGTCGGGGAGCGACGGGATCGAGGTGCATCGGCCGTCGCTCGCCCAGGTCCAGCCGTGGTACGCGCAACGCAGGTCGCATCCGTCGACCGTGCCGATCGAGAGACGAGTCGACCGGTGAGCGCAGCGGTCGTCCACGGCGGTGAACCGTCCGTCGTCGAGGCGTGCCACGGCGAGCTCGCGTTCGAGCAGCGTGATGCCGAGAGGACGACCGTCGGGGATCTCGTCGACGGTGCAGACGGGATGCCAGAAGTGGGCGAGCGTCGCAACGAGATCGTCCTGGTGCAGGGCCTCCATCCGATCGACGACCGATCAGGCCGCAGCGGCGGTGCGGTCGAGGAGCGAGTCGTACCACCGCCCGCTGCTCACGCAGCCGACGGGCCGGAACCATTCGTGGGCGGTGACCGACACCTTGCCGTCGGACACCTCGATCGGGTCGCTCTCCATCGAGAGCACGCTCACGTGTGCCCGTCGACCGACCTCGAGTCGGCCGTAGCGGTCGCCACGACCGATCACGTCGGCGGTGTTCGACGTGCACATCCCGATCACGTCGACCAGATCGACGCCCATCGTGAGGATCTTCGTCATCGTCTCGGCGAGTGAGTACACCGGCCCGCCGACGTTGAAGATGTTGAGGTCGGTCGAGATCGTGTCCGGGAAGTAACCCTGGTCGAACAGCTTGCGGGCGTCGCTGAAACGGAAGTCGGTGCCGGAGTGGCCGACGTCGAGCCGCACGCCGCGTTCGACGGCGTCGACGAACTCGGGGATCACCGTGCCGTCGGCGTCGAGCATGCCTCCGGCACCCCGGAACGCATGGGTGATGATGTCGCCGGGCCGCAACGCCTCGAGGAGTCTCGGCGTAGGGATCGTCGGCGTGTGCGGGAAGCGGCCGAGGTGGACCATCACCGGTTTGCCCTGCGACGAACGCTGCGCGGCTTCGAGGAACGGTGAGTGGTTCGGGTCGTCGGTGTGGCACGCCCGCACCTTCAGCCCGACGATGATGTCGGCGTTGCGTTCCATCGACGCGTCGAGCGCGTCGATGTCGATGTTCCGCACGTCGTTGGCCAACTCCAGCTTGTGGCAGATGAAGTCCTTCGTTGCCAGGTAGAGCTGGTTCGGGTCGATGAAGGCGAGCACCTCGGTCCTGGTGGAGGGGTGGTCGATGACCGCCGCCCGTGCGAGGTCGAAGGTGGCGACGCCACTGGTGCCACCGTCGATCAGCATCGGCACGCCCATCCCCACGCCGACGTCGTCGGCACGCACGCAGAAGTCGCCGAGGCCGGGCATCACGTGGACGTGGAGGTCGATCAGCCCCGGCGTGACCAACTGCCCGCGACAGTCGACGACTTCGGTGTCGGCGGGAACGAGGTCCGGCTGACTCGCGAGGTCCGGCCCGATCGCGGCGATCACGCCGTCGACGCACAGCACGTCAGCGACCCGGTCGAGCTCGGACGCGGGGTCGATGACGCGACCTCCCTGCAGCAGCACAGCCATGTCGCGACGGTACGGAACCTGCGTGTCCGCCGTGTTACGACCGCGTGAGCGCTGAGCGCTGAGCGCTGAGCGCTGCGTCGGGCCGACCTCCGTGCGCGCATCGCGCCACGAGCCGTCGACCGACACGTCGATGGACGGTCTCGAATCGGTCGATTGGATTCCGAGAACAGGGTTGGGAACGACCGTCGCCGCCGATCGAACCGTTCCTCCGACTGACGTCGACCTGACGACCCGAACCCGGGCGACGCACGGGATCGGCTCAGGCGTCGACGAGCGCCCGGTCCTCGTCGACGGTTCGGTCGCTGTCGGGGTCGGCGAGGAATCGGTCCTCGGAGTCGGCCTCGCTGATGCCGAAATGGTCGTGGAAGCGACGCAGCGGGGCGGGTGCCCACCAGTTCGCATCGCCGGCGAGCCGCATGAACGCCGGTACGAGGAATGCTCGCACGACGGTGGCGTCCATCAACACGGCCAGGCCGAGACCGATGCCGAACATCTTGATGAAGCTCACCCCCGAGGTCCCGAAGGCGAAGAAGGTGATCGCCAGGAGGGCGGCGGCCGCCGTGATGATGCTCCCGGTGCGCTCGAGCCCGAGCGCCACCGCCGTCTCGTTGTCGCCGGTGCGGTCGTACTCCTCCTTGATGCGTGACAGCAGGAACACCTCGTAGTCCATCGAGAGTCCGAAGGCGATGCAGAACATCAGGATCGGCATCGAGATGTCGATCGACCCGGTGGCGGTGAAGCCCAACAGTTCCGACAGGTTGCCGTCCTGGAAGATCCACACCATCGCACCGAACGTCGCAGTGAGGCTGAGCAGGTTGAGCACGAGCGCCTTCACGGGCACGAGCAGGCTGCCCGACAACATGAACAGCAGGAGGAAGGTGAACACCACGATGATCGTGAGCGCGATCGGCAGGCGTTCGGCGATCGACGCCTTCGTGTCGACGAGCTCGGCGGCCTGCCCCTCGACGGCGATGTCGAGCGGCACGTCGAGCGAGCGGATGTCGCGGACCAGCTGCTCGCCCTGACTCGACGCCACAGCGAAGGTCGGCACGACCGACATCCACGATGCGGTGTCGGACTGGAAGCGGGCGTCGGCCACGCCGGTGGCGACGAGGTCTCCGCCGACGAACGTCCCGACGGCACTGTCGACCCGGGCGACGCCGTCCATCGAGGAGATCGACGAGGCCGTGGCACCGACGTCGTCGGCCCGATCGGGGCCGGCGCCGTTCGACACCACACCGAACGACTCGGCGGTGTTGCCGACGAAGTCGGTCCGCAGGATCTCCGACGCCTGACGACTCAGCGCAGACGTAGGGAGTACCCGGTCGTCGGGCGTGCCGAAGTCGACCCGCAGGAAGGGGCTGCCGAGGAGCAGCAGGACGGCGACGACCGACACGGCGATGGGGATCGGGCGGCGCATCACCAGCGTTGCGATGCGGTGCCACGCACCGTCGTGGTCGGCCCGCTCTCCTCGCTTCGGACCGATCCGCAGAGCATCGACGCGGTGACCGATGGCGGCGAGCAGCGACGTGAGCGACAGCAACGACCCGACGAGCGCGAGGAGCACGACGGCGACTCCGGAGTAGGCGAACGAACGCAGGAAGTACTGGGGGAACACCAGGAGCGCCGAGAGTGACGCCGCCACCGTGAGCGCACTGATCAGCACCGTCTTGCCGGCGGTCTCCACCGTGCGGACGACGGCATGCTCGACGTCGCGGCCGTTGCGCAACTCCTCACGGAACCGCGAGACGATGAAGAGCGCGTAGTCGATCGACAGGCCGAGGCCGAGCGCTGTGGTGAGGTTGATCGCGTAGATCGACACGTCGGTCACCGACCCGATGACGTACAGCGACAGGAAGGTGCCGAGGACTGCGATCACGCCGACGAACAGCGGCAGCGACGCCGCCACCACCCCTCGGAACACGAACAGGAGAAGCAGCATCGTGAGTGGAATCGCGATCAGCTCCGCGCGCAGCAGGTCGCCTTCGATCGTTCCACCGATGTCCGCGAACACGGCCTCCGCACCACCGAGCAGGACCTGGAACTCGCCCTGGTCGCCGGTCAGTTCGTCGCGGATCGTCTCCACCGCCAGTTCGACGTCGGCGTCCTCGCCGACCACCCGCGCGACGATCAGTGCGGTGTCACCGTCGGTGCTGGCCATCGCGTCGGCCCCGCCGAGCGACCAGTACGAAGTGACCTGCTCGACGCCGTCGATGCCGTCGAGACGCTCGGTGAGAGCGACGCCCGCCGCGAAGGTGTCGGGCGCGGAGAGGTCGCCACCCTCGGGGGTCGCGAGCAGCACGATGTTCGGGTCGCCACCGTCGAACTGCGTGTCGAGCAGGTCGGCGGCCACCGCGCTCTCCGATGACGGGTCGTTGAACCCGCCGCCCGACAGGACACCGAACGCTCCGGTGCCGATGACGGCGGCGACCACCATGAACAGAGCCGTGAACGACAGCACGAGGCGACGGCGACGGACGACGAACCAACCGAGTCGGGTCAGCATGATGGTGATCTCCTTGATCTCGGCAGGAGGGGTTCCCCTGCGCAGTCCCATCGTCTCCTCGCCGTGGACAGCGGCGCATCGGTCCCGGGTGCCGTTCGCATCGGACCTCGGGACGGTTCGCAGTGGTACCACGGGCCGGTGACGTCGCCCCACCGCCCGTCGTACTGTGTGGTCATGACCGTGTCGGTGCCTCGCGACGAGACCAGCGCCTCGATGTCGACGGTCATGGCGCTCGCTGCCGTGGGAGCCGCATTGGTCGCGATCTTCGGCGAGGCTGGGTCGTTCTCCACCGTCACCGTCGGCTTCGCGCTCGTCAGTCTGCTCCCGTGGGCGGTCGAGGCCGGTGGCGTCCGCCTCCCGATGTGGCTGCTGGCACTCCTCACCCTCGGCCCGGCCGCCGTGATCGTGCTCGCCGACCGCAACCCCGGCGGCATGTTCCTCGCGCTGATCGCCGTGGTCAGCATCGTCCACCGCGCCGGGCCGGCACTGATGGCCGCGGCCCTCGGCGTGAGCGCCGCGCTCATCGTCGGCCTGGCGATCCTGAAGGACACCGCTCACGAGACCGGCATGGTCTACTTCCTCGGAGGAATCGGTGTGGCGTGGTTGGCGGGGATGATGCTGCGCCGCCAGGCGACGCTGATGGAGGAACTCCGAGCAGCGCACGAACGTCAGGCTCGCCATGCGGCGGCCGGCGAGCGCACCCGGATCGCGCGCGAGGTCCACGACGTGGTGGCGCACTCCCTCACCATCACGATGCTCCACGTCGCCGGTGCGCGCCGGGCGATGACGACCGACCCCGACGGTGCCGCAGCGGCGTTGCAGCGCGCCGAGACGGTCGGTCGGGAGAGCCTGGAATCGATCCGTCAGGCGGTGGGTCTCCTGCGTGCCGACACGACGACGGGGGATGGGCCCGAGTCCGGGGTGTCGGGCCAGGAAGCGTCGGACCGCGACGAGTCGAACATCGCCATGGCGCCGATGCCGGGGCTGAGCGACATCCCGGCGCTCGTCGAGCAGTACCGCGAGGCCGGCCTGTCGATGACGGCCGACCTCCGCCTCGACGGGATCGACACCGACCCGGCTACGGGGCTGGCTGCATTCCGAGTCGTGCAGGAGGCGCTGTCGAACGTGTTGCAGTATGCGCCCGATGCACGGGTGGACCTCGACGTGCGCAGCGAGTCCGACGGATCGGTGCTGCGCATCACCGCCGAGAACCCGACCGACGGACCGACGACGAGGTCCGGTGAATCGGCCGGGGGAGTGGCCGGCACGTCCACAGGGGTCGCGGATCCGCGGGGGGAGGCTCGATCGGGGCTCGGTCTTCTCGGAATGTCGGAACGTGTCCGGGCGACAGGCGGAACCGTCGAGGCCGGTGCCACCTCTGCGCGAACGTGGCGAGTCGATGCTGCGCTGCCCGTACGACCTTCGTCTGTGCGAGCTTCCCCCGGGCGACCCTCCCCCGCGCAACCCTCTCCTGCGCGACCTTTCACGGTCGATGCATGACCCCCGGCTCCCTCACCGCTGCTCCGGGTCCGAGTCCCGATCGGGTGAGGATCGTGCTCGTCGACGACCAGGAACTCGTCCGTGCCGGTTTGGCCTTCATCATCTCCACGGAACCGGGGCTGCAGGTGGTGACCGAGGCCGGCAACGGCGAGTCCGGCGTCGTCGCCGCGATCGACCATCGCCCCGACGTCGTGCTGATGGACGTCCGGATGCCGGTGATGGACGGCATCGCCGCGACCGCCCGACTGCGCGAACTCGACGGGCCCCCGGTCCTCGTGTTGACCACGTTCGACGACGACGACGTGCTGTGGGGCGCCGTCGAGGCCGGTGCGGCGGGATTCATCCTCAAGGACAGCCCGGCCGACGACATCATCCGGGCGATCCGGTCGGTCGCCGGCGGCGGCTCGTGGCTCGACACGCGGGTCACGCCGCGACTACTCGAGGTGCTGCGCACCGACGCCCGACCGCGGCAGCAGGACAACGGCGAACTCGACCGGCTCTCGGAGCGCGAACTGGAGGTGCTGGTGCTCGTGAGCCGCGGGGCCACCAACTCCGAGATCGCCGAGCGGTTGTACGTCAGCGAGCGGACCGTCAAGGGCCACGTGGGCAGCATCTTCTCCAAGCTCGGGGTCCGTGACCGTGCCGCCGCGATCGTCCTGGCCTACGAGGCGGGTCTCGTCCGTCCGGGCGACCGCTGACCCGAACCCGCGGTCGCTTCGGGTCGGTGGTTCAGACAGCGAAGTGGGAGATCTGGATCTCGGTGCCGATGTCGGCGTAGTCGCCGTCGGCGCGGGCCCGGCGGAAGTCACCCCAGTTGATGGGCCGATAGTGGGCCGTGTCGCCGGGCGCGATCGACCCGGGCAGCGGCGAGTAGACGGTCGAATACGACGGGTTGAAGAAGTAGGGGAGCGACGATCGCTCGACGCCCGAGCGTGGCAGCACGCGGTGCATCGCCGCCCGGTAGCGGTCGTTGGACCACACCTGCATCATGTCGCCGGTGTTCACCACGAGCGCACCGGGGATCGGTTCGACGTCGATCCAGCCGTCGTCGAGCGCCACCTGCAGGCCACCCACCTCGTCCTGCAGGAGCACGGTCAGCGCACCGGAGTCGGTGTGGTGCTGGAGAGCCATGTCGCCGAGACCCGCGACGGCCGACGACTCGTCGGGCGTCAGCAGGTCGTCGACGGGATAGTGGTTGAGGCGCAGGAAGCTGGTGTGGCCGGGTCCGAACTCGCGGTGCAGATGATCGGCGTGTTCGCCGAGCCCTTCACAGAAGGCGGCCAGGAGCCAGAGCGCCACGTCGTTGCAGGCTCGCATGTGGCGGACCATCGTGGAGCGGAAGCCGACGAGGTCGGGCCACTGGTTGACCCCGTCGACGACGTGGATGTTGCTCGGATGGTCGTCGGGCAGGTCGGGGTGTGCGGTCTGCGCGACATCGAGCACCTCCTTGTGGTCGCGGACGTTCTTGGTGAGTTCGCGGTCGTAGTACCCGCGACTGTTCGCGTCGGTTCGCATGATCCGGCGCTTCTCGGCCATCGGCTGCTCGAAGAACGCCGCCGTGGCCGACCACACCTCGTCGATCCACTCGGCTCCGATTCCGTGGCCCACGACCTGGAAGAACCCGAACCGCTCCGCAGCGTCGGCGACCTGGCGCACCACGTCGGTTGACGGGCCCGACCCGGGCCGGCCACCGAGGTCGATCACCGGGACGGACGGCGTGGGCACACCTGGAAAGTAGTCCTCGACGGTGCGCAGGGACGGCGTCGTCGCCGACCGGTCCGACGGCACCGGACGATTCCCTGCCCGAGTCGACGCCGTGCGATGCTCGGTCGGAACGAAAGGGGTCTCCACATGCGACTCGCCAACCTGGCCGGACGGGCCTCGATCGTCGTCGAGAGCGGACACGCCGGATCCGGAGCCGTCGACGTCCACCGCGCGTCCGATGCGGCCTTCGGACCGACGATGCGGGCGATCTACGACGACTGGGCCGCATTCCGTGAGTGGGTGTCGGGGACCGACCTCGCCGGGCTCGACTCCACGCCGTTCGACGACGCCGACCTGGCGGCCCCGGTTCCCGAACCCCGCCAGGTGTTCGGCGTCGGGCTGAACTACCTCGAGCACGCGGCCGAGTCGGGGATGGGACTGCCCGACTTCCCCCTGACGTTCACCAAGTTCCCGAGCTGCATCGTCGGCCCCGACGCACGGGTGAGCCTGCCGAGCGGATCGGTCGACTGGGAGGCCGAACTGGTCGTGGTGATCGGCTCCCGGGCGCACCGCGCGGAGGCGGCCGACGCCTGGGCCCACGTGGCCGGGCTCATGGTCGGCCAGGACCTGTCCGAGCGGGTGGTGCAGAAGCGGCCGCCGTCGGCGCAGTTCTCGCTGGGCAAGTCGTTCCCCGGATTCGGTCCGACCGGCCCGTGGCTGACCACCCCCGACGAGGTCGACGACCCGGACGATCTCGCGATCGGCTGCACGTTGAACGGCGAGACGATGCAGGCATCGCGCACGGGCGACCTCATCTTCCCCGTTCCGCAACTGATCGAGTCGTTGTCGTCGATCGTGCCCTTGGGTCCCGGCGACCTGATCTTCACCGGAACTCCGTCGGGCGTGGGCATGGCGCGAGAGCCGCAGCACTTCCTGTCGCCGGGCGACGTGGTCGTCACGACCATCGAAGGACTCGGTTCGATCACGACGACGATGACCGACTGACCGGTCGGCCAGGCGACGGACCGACCGGCTGACCGACCGGCCCGGCTGGTCCGAGGATCGTCCAAGTGACGTCTCGACTGACCGATTCGACGCGCACAGAACGCGCACATTCGCCATGTCTTCGTCGCGAACTCGTCATCTGCGTCCGACACGATCTCTTGGGACCTGAGGAGGTGTGATGATGTTGCAAGTCTTCCCGGTTCTCGAAGCTGATCACGACACCGACGCCGCTCGCGAGTCGCCCGTCGGGCACCGCTCCGGCGAGCCGGACGTGATGGTGTCGATGTTCGACGACCAGCTGGTCATCTGTCCGCCTGCACACCTGGATCTCGAGACGACCGAGGTGATCGTCGTCGCGGCGGCGTCGGCGGTCACCTCCGGTTCGACGGTCATGATCGACCTCGACCCCGACACGGCGAGTGGCGAACTGATCGCACGCCGACCGCTCAGCGCTGCGACGGCGAGATGCGTCACCGGACCCGGCGGGCCGGTCGCGATCCCGAGTGCGGGCTACGTGCGACTCGCGACCCGCGACTCCCACTGGACCATCGACCTCGCGCACGGGCGCCTGTGCAGATCCGACTCCGTGGTCGACCCGCACTTCGTCGCTCCGGGGAGTTGGACCCGCATCCAGGCGCTCTGGGTCACCATCACCGACGTCACGGCGCTCACCGTCGACGGCACCTACCTCTCGACCCACGCCGCCTGGACCCTCCCGCGTCGCAGGACCCGGCTCACCGCCGTCTGACGCGCCCGCCGAGTCCGTCGGCGTCCGGTCGCGGAGCGCTGTCGAGAGGTTCGGCGGCACCGTCGTTTCCGACGTCGTCGCAGGGTCCCGGGCGGCCCGGATCACGTATGGTCGAACGATGAGCCGTCACCGCGCGTGGAGCGTGATCGCAGCGGTGCTGGTCGGTGTCCTGTTCGCAGCCGTCGCCACGTCGGGAGGTGTCGACCTCTGGCGTGAACCGACGTGGGATCCGTCGCTGCCCGAGCGTGACCCGATCGAGATCGAGGTCCCCGAACGGCCCGACGAGACGCTCCCGCTCGAACAGTCGGAGGTGGAACCGGTCGAACTGCCGGGCTGGGTCGAAGCGATCGTGCGCGTGGTGGCGATGGGTGTCGTGCTGGCCGGAGCGGTCGCGCTCGTGGCGTGGGCCGTCCAGCGGCGACCCCGGTTCAGCGTCCGCGGCCGCCGGCGCCAACAGGCCGACTTCGACGTCCTTCCCGACATCGCCGCTGCGATCATCGACGAAGCGGAGAGTCGACGCGCCGCGCTGCTCACCGGCGCGCCGCGCAATGCGATCGTCCGGTGCTGGCTCCAACTCGAACGAGACGTCGCCGACGCCGGCCTGGTTCGCGACCCGTCCGACACATCGGCCGACTTCACCGAGCGCGTGTTGAGCCGCTACACGGTCGACTCCGATGCGATCCACCGTCTCGGCAACCTCTACCGCGAGGCTCGCTTCTCGCAGCACGAGCTCGGCGAGGCGTCGCGGGATGCAGCGGTCGATGCTCTCGACGGACTCCACCGAGCTCTCGCATCGCGCCGTTCTCGCGACCAGACCGACGACGACTCGTCGGCCCGCGACGGAGCGGTGCGTTGACGACGCACTGGAAGTGGGCCGCCTGCCTCGCCCTGGGCGCGATCGTCGTCGTCGTGATGGTTCGCATCGGGATGGAACCTCGGCTCGTGCTGGTCGGCTGCATCATGCTGCTCGGAGCAGCGACCTGGCTGCTGTTCACCGACCTCGGAGTCGACGCCACCCCGATCGTGTGGCGAACCCTCACCGAGACCGACGCCACGCCGCAGTCGGATCGTCGCGTGGCTCAACTGCGCGCTCGGGTCCGTGGCACGGCGCGCTCGCGTCGAACGACCGTCGCTGATCGGCGTGCCGACCCTCGGGACCCGCCCTCCGACGAGATCGTCGTCAGCCTCCTCGCCGTGATCGACGACCATCTGCTCGCCGAGCACGGCATCGATCGCGTCCTCGACCCCGATGCGGCTGCGAACGTCCTCGGCGAGGAGTTGACCCGGTTCGTCCTCGATCCGTCGGCCCGCGTCTCGATGACCCGACCGCGCTCACTGGCCCACACCGTGGGCCTGATCGAAGCCCTCTGACCCACACGGCCACACCCTTCCCCCCTCTCGCCACCCCCCGCCACCGAAAGCCGACCACGTGACAGAACTCCAACTCCCCCAGGTCTCCGGACTCGCCGCCGACATCCTCGACGAGGTCGAAACCGCCGTGATCGGCAAACGCCGCGCGCTCGTGATGGTGCTCAGCGGCATCCTCGCCGGAGGTCACGTCCTGCTCGAGGACTTCCCCGGCCTGGGCAAGACCCTGGCGGCGCGGTCCTTCGCGCAGACCCTCGGCCTGGACTTCGCTCGAGCCCAGTTCACGCCCGACCTGCTGCCCGCCGATCTCACCGGCTCGTTCATCTTCGACCAACGGGAGAACGAGTTCTCGTTCCGCAAGGGTCCGTTGTTCACGGGGTTGCTGCTCGCCGACGAGATCAACCGGACACCACCCAAGACGCAGGCGGCGTTGCTCGAAGCCATGCAGGAACGACAGGTCACGGTCGAGGGGGAGACCTTCGAACTCGATGCGCCGTTCCACGTCCTGGCGACCGCCAACCCCGTCGAGTACGAGGGCACCTACCCGCTCCCCGAGGCGCAACTCGACCGGTTCATGTTGCAGGTCAGCTTCGGCTATCCGACTCCCGACGAGGAGTGGGACGTGCTGCATCGCCGCCTCGATCGGCGTCGCGAGGAGCAGACGCTGCGCCCGGTGATCGACTCGGCGACGCTGCTCGCGATGCAGGCGGCGATCGAGCGCGTCACCGTCGACGAGAGCGTCGGCCGCTACTGCGTCGCGCTGGCGGCGGCGACGCGCTCCCACCAGCACGTGCTGATGGGTTCGTCACCACGTGGTTCGCTCGCGCTGATGCTCGTCGCCCGATCCTTCGCGGTGATCGCAGGGCGCGACTTCGTGACACCCGAGGACGTCAAGGCCGTGGCGCCGACGGTGCTCGCCCATCGCATCGCAGTGAAGCCGGAGTTGTGGATGAGCAAGGTCAGCGGAGCCACGGTGGTCGACGCCGTGCTGGGGTCGACGCCGGTGCCGGGAGCGCTCGAACCGGGCTCCCTCGAACCAGGATCCCACGTACCGGGGTCACTCGGAACGGGCGGGCTCGGCGACCGTGAGGAGCGCACCGGGTCGTGACCGTGTCGTCGACGACACCGTGGCAGGCAGGCCCGGCTCACCTGCGTGCCGTGGTGGTGGGTGTGGTCGCCGTTGCCGGGGCCCTGCTGTTCCGGAGCCCCACGCTGCTGGTGTTGGCGACGCCGTTCGCGATCGTCGCCGTGTGGTCCACGGCGACGCGCCCCGCCCGTGACCCGTCGCTGGTCGGCCGGGTCGGTCCGCCGACCGTGCGCGAGGGCGAGGCCACCACCTGGACGGGGCAGCTGACCGATGCCGGAGGCGTCGACCACGTCGTCGGCGTCGCCCCGCTGCGCAACTGGCTCGAACCCCGGCCCCGATCGGGTGTCGCGGTCCGCGACGTCTCGACGGTCATTGCGTCCGTCGCGATCCCGATGCGATCGATCCGCTGGGGTCGACACGACCTGGGTCCGATCCGGGTGGCGTGCGTCAGCACGTGGGGAGCGTTCCGCTGGACCGCGCGCGACGTCGGACACCGCGTCGTGACGCTCCCGCTCCCGGCGGTGTTCGACGCTGCACCGTCGTCGCATCACTCGAACGGCCTGGTGGGGCTCACACGGTCGGCCCGACCCGGCGACGGAACGGAGTTCGCCGGACTGCGACCCTTCCAGTCGGGTGACCGGCTCCGACGGATCAACTGGCGGCGATCGTTGCGCAGCGGCGAGCTCCACGTCACGGCCACCTACGCCGACCAGGACACCCACGTCGCTCTGTTCGTCGATGCCCAAGCGGACTTCGGCGACTCCGGCGGCATCGACGGTGCGGCGTCGAGCATCGACACGAGCGTGCGCGCCGCCGGAGCGATCGCCGAACACTTCCTGCTGCGCGGTGATCGTGTCTCGCTGCGCGTCTTCGGATCGCGCGTCCCGGCGAGTGTCGCCCCTGCGAGCGGCCGGGCCCACCTGCGACGCATCCTCGACGCACTCGCATCGATCGAACCTCCGACCTACCGACCGTTGCAGCGCGGCGCGCCACGCGGCGACATGGTCCGCGGCGACGCGTTGGCGATCATGCTGTCGCCTCTGGTGTCGTCGACCGCGCTCGACTGGGCGATCTCGCTGGCCAGCCACGGGTTGACCGTCGCCGTGATCGACACGTTGCCCGGCGACGTCCACGTGAGCGACGATCCGTCCACCGGGTTGGCCTGGCGGATCCGGTTGCTCGAACGCCGTGTCGAGATGCGAGCGGTCCAACGGGTCGGGATTCCCGTCCTGGGCTGGGACGGCCCGGGCAGCCTCGACCCGTTCCTGCGTGAGGTCGCGCGCCGCGCGTCGGCGCCGAGGATGGCTCGTCGATGAGCCGTGCGCGCGACCCGTTGCAGGCCGGCACCATGCAGCGGGCGGTCGACGAACTCCTGGCGGTGAGCCGTCAGCGCTGGGTGCTGGGGATCGGCGCCGTCGCGACCGCGACGACCGCGTTCGCCGCCGCATCGGTCGCGAGTGGCGGGTGGTGGCTGCCGGGTCTGGTCGTGGTGATCGCATCGGCGATCGTGTCGGCCGCTCGACCCGACGACCACACCGGACTGGTGGTGGTCGGACTCGTGATCTGGCAGTGGCTGGCGCGCGTCGACGACGTGGGCACGCCGTGGTTGCCGGTGGCGGCCTGCTGCATGCTCGTGTTCCACGCACTGCTCGCCCTGACCGCCGTGGTTCCGACCAGCGGCTCGATCCCCGGGGCGACGATCGCTCGATGGACCGAGCGGACCGCCGTGGTCGCAGCGTCGACCGTTGCGATGTGGATCGTGGTCGTGGTGTTGGAACGTCGCGATCTCCCCGGCAACGGCGCGCTCACCGGACTCGCACTGCTGATCGTCGCCGCGACCGCCACGGCGATCCGTGCGCGCAGCGTGCGTTCACCTCTGAGGTGACTCCCGAAGATATTGCGAGTCGGAATCGCAATTGTATGTGACGGTGATCTACGCTGGCGCTCGTGGCTCCCGAGCGAACTCCCGTCGACGTCGTCGACGGGCGACGCGCACGTCGTGACCGGAGCCGAGCCGCCGTGATCGACGCGGTCTTCGCGTTGATCCAGCACGGCAAGGTGCCGCCGAGCGCAGAGGATGTGGCCGAATGTTCCGGCGTGTCGGTCTCGTCGATCTTCCGGATGTTCGACGGGCTCGACGACATGCGTCAGGCCGCGTTCGAGCGGTACGAGCACGACTACGCGCACCTGGTCGCTACCGAGTTCACCGATGACCCCACGCGCCTCGATCGCATCGACCGCCTGGTCCGGGCGCGCCTCGAGCTCTACGAGGCAACCGCATCCGTGCTGCGCTTCGCCCGTCAGCGTGCCCTCGACCACGAATCCAACGCCGCTCGGGTCGGACTGCAGCGCACCCGCTTGGCCGACCAGGTGCAGCGCTGCCTGAGCGACGAGACCCGACAGCTGACTCCCGTGGCCGCAGCGAATCTCGTCGCGGCCGTCGACGCACTCACCGCTCCCGAAGCATTCGACGTCCTGTCGGCGGCACACGGCCGCACCAGCCGCCAGATCGGCGCGATCTGGCGCCGATCACTCGCTGCACTGGTCGCCGACTGGTGTGACGGCGTCCCCGACGAAGGAGTGTCCACATGACGAGACCATCACGATTCGAAGGAACGATCGGTCGGACGCTCGCCGACTCCGAGGCCTGGTTCGACGAGCCGCCGCATCCTGGTACCGGCGCACCCAACGTGGTGATCGTGCTGCTCGACGACACGGGCTTCGCCCAGTTCGGTTGCTACGGGTCCGACATCGACACGCCCAACATCGACGCACTGGCCGCGGGCGGCGCGCAGTTCACCAACTTCCACGTCACCCCGTTGTGTTCGCCGACCCGTGCGTCGCTGCTCACCGGCCGCTCGCAGCACGCGGTCGGGATGCGGACCGTGGCGAACTTCCGCACCGGTTACCCCAACCAACTCGGCCACATCAGCGACCACGCGGCCACCGTTGCCGAGGTGCTCAAGTCGCAGGGCTACGCGACCTTCTGTGTGGGCAAGTGGCACCTCGCGCCGATGGAACAGTGTTCGGCAGCAGGTCCGTTCGACCAGTGGCCGCTCGCCCGCGGCTTCGACCGCTTCTACGGCTTCCTCGAAGGCGAGACGGATCAGTTCCACCCCGACCTCGTCGCCGACAACCATCCCGTCGAACCTCCTGCGGGTCCCGACGACGGCTACCACGTCAGCGAGGACATCGTCGACCAGTTGCTGAAGATGGTCAGCGACAGCAAGGGTGTTCGCCCCGATCGGCCGTTCTTCGCGTACGTCCCGTTCGGTGCCACGCACGCTCCGCACCAGGCGCCCGCGGCCTACGTCGACAAGTACCGCGGCAGGTACGACGAAGGTTGGGACGTCGTGCGCCGGCGCTGGTACGAGCGCCAGATCGAACTCGGCGTGATCCCCGAGGGCACCGAACTGGCGCCACGCAACCCGGGCGTCGAGCCGTGGGACTCGCTCCCCGAGAACCAACGCAAGGTCGCCGCCCGGTTGCAGGAGGCGTTCGCCGGGTTCCTCGATCACACCGACGACCAGATCGGCCGTCTCGTCGCCGGGCTCGAACACCTCGGTGAGCTGGACGACACGATCTTCGTCGTGCTCGCCGACAACGGCGCCTCCCAGGAGGGTGGGCCGTTCGGGGTGATGCACGAGATGAAGTTCTTCAACGGGATCTTCGACGACGGCGACGCGATGATCGACCAACTCGACGACATCGGCGGCCCCCACAGCCACACCAACTACCCGTGGGGGTGGGCGCAGTGCGGCAACGCACCGTTCAAGTGGTACAAGCAGAACACCCACGAAGGCGGCGTCCACGTGCCGATGATCGTGCACGCGCCACGCCACATTGCACAGGAGCAGCACGGTCTACGACACCAGTTCGTGAACGTGTCCGACATCGTGCCCACGATCTACGAGCTGATCGGCATCACGCCTCCCGACTCGTACCACGGCGTCGAACAGATGCCGGTCACCGGGCACTCGTTCGCGACCCTGCTCGCCGATGCCGATGCGCCGGCTGCGAACCGTCTGCAGTACTTCGAGATGAGTGGGAGCCGGGCACTCGCCCAGATCGACGACGACGGCGTCGCGTGGAAGGCGGTGTGCAAGCACACGCCGGGTGCCGACTACGACACCGAGCCGTGGGAGCTCTACCGGCTCGGCGACGACTGGTCGGAGTGCAACGACCTCGCAGCCGTGGAGCCCGACAAGCTGGCCGAACTCGTCGACCTGTGGTGGAGCGAAGCGGAGCGCCACGGGGTGCTCCCACTCGACGAGCGTCTGATCGAACTGTTCGGTGCGCGGTTCCGAGACAACTCACCGCACCCCGCCGACATGCGCTACGTCTACCGGCCACCGATGTCGCCGATGCCGGGTCAGGCGTCGGCCGCGATCGGCGGACGATCCTTCGACCTGACGGCGCGGGTGACCCGTTCGACGGGCGACGGCGGCGTGATCTACGCCACCGGCACCGAGAACTCGGGCCTGTCGATCTTCGTGCAGAACGACCGCCTCGTCGTCGACTACAACGCGTTCGACGAACACACCGTGCTCGAATCCGAGGTGGAGGTGCCGGCAGGAGACGCCACGCTCGTCGTGCACCTCCGCCGGCGCGGTGGGATGGCCGGAGAGATGGCGCTCACCGTCAACGGCGCAGCGGCCGGGCGGGTCGACCTGCCTCGGTTCATGCGGATGATGTCCTCGGTCGGGCCCAGCGTGGCGTACGACCACGGGTCGGCGGTGTCGATGCGGTACGCGGCGCCGTTCCCGTTCGAAGGGACACTGCACGAGGTCGAGATCCAACTCCTCAGCCGCCAGGACGCCGACGCCCGCGATGCCGAAGCCGCAGCAGAGATGAGCCGCCAATGACCACCCGCACTTCGATCCCCGACGCCCGCGTCGTCCTCCGGAGCACGACATGAGTCTGGTCGTCACGTTGCTCGGCACGGGTTCGCCGATGCCGTCGCCTGACCGGGCCGGTCCGGCGACGTTGATCTCGGCAGGCGAAGGCGTCGACGCCGAGCACTACCTCGTCGATGCCGGTCGTGGTGTGCTGATGCGCCTCGCCGCCGTCGGCCTCGGTGCGCCGAACCTGACCGCCGTCCTGATCACCCATCTCCACAGCGATCACATCACGGATCTGAACGACGTGATCACCACCCGTTGGGTGATGACGTTCACCGAGACGCCGCTGACGATCGTCGGTCCGGTCGGCACGCAGCAGGTCGTCGACCACATCCTGGCCTCCCTCGACCCCGACATCGAGTACCGGCTCGCCCACCACGAGGACCTGGATCATCGACCGCCGGTGACGGTGATCGAAGTGGAGACGGGTCCGGTCGCACTGCCCGACGGTCAGGGTGGCGTGGTGGGGATCACGTGCGGCCAGACCGATCACAAGCCGGTCGAACCGAGTGTCGGCTACCGGTTCGACGTCGGAGGTGTGTCGGTCGTCGCCGCGGGTGACACCGTGCCGTGCGCCGGCCTCGACGCGCTGTGCGAGGGTGCCGACGCACTCGTCCACACGGTGATCCGCAAGGACGTCATCGCCAACGTGCCGCTGCAGCGGATGCAGGACACGCTCGACTACCACTCGTCGCCCGAGGAAGCCGCACGGACCGCGGCACGGGCCGGGGTGCGCACGTTGATCTACACCCACTACGTGCCGCCGATGCCGATGGGCGGCACCGAAGACGAGTGGCGAGCGCTCGGCGCGGCCCACTTCGACGGCGTGATCGAACTGGGCGACGACCTCCACCGGATCGTCGTCGAACCGTCATGACACCGCCCGCTGGCGCCTCGCGCCCGACCCGACCACACGGCGTCGATCCACACGTTGATCCACACGGTGTCAGACACCGATCGACACACCGACCGACAACCATTCGAACCATTCGGTGTCTGACACCGTGTGGATCGGCATCGCCCGTGCGAGCCGACTTCGACAACGCAGGAGAGCACCGATGCACGAGATGAAGATCGTCAACGAAGTCACCCCGACCGATCCGGCGCAACTCGCCGGCTTCGCCGAGCCCGGACCCGACGGGCCGATCTACATGGTCAACCTGCTCAAGTTCAAGGAGCACGCCGAGTACGAGGACGGTCGCGAGACCGACCTCACCGGGGCAGCGGCATACGGTCTCTACGGTGCCGGTGTCGTCCCGCTGGTCGTCGAACACGGCGGACGCCTGGTCTTCTCGGGAGTCGTGAGCTGGCTGATGCTCGGCCAGGCCGACGACCTGTGGGACCAGGTCGCCGTCGTCGAGTACCCGAACCGTGCGGCGCTCGTCGCCATGTCCATGTCGACCGCCTATGCCGAGATCGCTCCTCACCGCACCGCCGGCCTCGCCGGCCAGCTCAACATCGAGACGACCGGACTCTTCGTCCCCGCCTGAACAGGATCTGCACCATGAGAACTCTGCGCACCCCCGACGAACGATTCGCCGACCTGGACGGCTACCCGTTCGCACCGAACTACGTCGACGTCGGCGATCAGGACGCCACCCGACCGAACGGCTCGCTGCGCGTCCACTACCTCGACGAAGGGCCCGCCCACGGGCCGATCGTGCTCGCGATGCACGGCGAACCGTCGTGGAGCTACCTGTACCGCAAGATGATCCCGCTGCTCGTGGCGGGCGGCGCGCGGGTGATCGCACCCGACCTCGTCGGTTTCGGCAGGAGCGACAAACCGACCGAGCAGAGCGACTACACCTACGCCCGCCACGTCGCCTGGATGCAGGAGGCGATCATCGACCACCTGGACATCCGTGACGCCACGTTCTTCGGGCAGGACTGGGGTGGCCTGGTGGGTTTGCGCCTCGTGGCGGAGAACCCGGATCGCTTCGCCCGCGTCGTCATCGGGAACACGGGTCTCCCCACCGGTGATCATGCGCCGAGCGATGCCTTCCTGGCCTGGCAGAAGTTCAGCCAGACCACCGAGGTGTTCGACATCGGGTTCCTCCTGAACAGCGCAACGATCACCGACCTGAGCGACGCGGAAGTGGCCGCCTACGACGCGCCGTTCCCCGACGACACGTACAAGGCGGGCGCACGCATCTTCCCGACCCTCGTCCCGACGTCGCCCGAGGATCCCGCTGCTGCGGCCAACCGGGCCGCGTGGGAGGTGTTCCAGACGTGGGACAAGCCGCTGATCTGCTGCTTCAGCGACAGCGACCCGGTCACCGCGGGTGGCGACAAGCCGTTCCTTCAGCTCGTACCCGGCGCACACGGCCAGCCTCACACGACCGTCGAGAACGCGCACCACTTCCTCCAGGAGGACGCAGCGCCGCAACTCGCGCAGATCATCCTCGACGCGATCGCCCGAGGCTGAGATGGCAACCGTCGAGCGACGTGCGACCATCGAAGCGACACGGCGTGACGTCTGGTCGGTGTTGTCCGACTTCGGTGCGATCAGTGCGTGGGCGCCGAACGTGGATCACTCGTGCCTCCTCAGCGAGCAGGTCGAGGGCGTCGGCACGACTCGACGGATCCAGACCGACCGGTCGACCATCGTCGAGACGGTCCGGGAGTGGGAGGCGGATTCGATGCTGTCGTACTCGATCACCGGGCTCCCACCGGTGATCCGGTCGGTGGTGAACACGTGGCGACTCGAAGCCGACGCTGACGCCACCCGCGTCACGCTCACCACGGAGGTCGACGCGGGCCCCCGGCCACCGCAACAGATCGTCGCCCGGCTGGTGGGAAAGCGCTTCGCGTCAGCCTCCGACCAGATGATCGCCGGGCTGACGCGACACCTCGAACAGCGACAGCAGGTCGCCGCATGACCACCGACCGGCCCGACGTCGTGATCATCATGACCGACGAGGAACGAGCCGCCCCGCCGTACGAATCCGACGCCGTGGCGGACTGGCGGCGCGACGCGCTCCCCGGCGCGCAGTGGTTCGAGGCGAACGGCGTGAACTTCCGCCGTCACTACACGGGCTCGCTCGCGTGCGTGCCGAGTCGTCCGACGATCTTCACGGGCCAGTACCCCGCGGTCCACGGCGTCACCCAGACCGACGGCCTCGGCAAGATGGCCGACGACTCGCGGATGCGCTGGCTCCGCGAGGGCGAGGTGCCCACGCTCGGCCACTGGTTCCGCTCGGCCGGCTACGACACCCACTACGACGGCAAGTGGCACCTCAGCCACGCCGACCTGCACGATGCCGACGGCACACGTGTCGACTCGAACGACGACGATGGCAACATCCTGACCGACGGAGTGGAGCGGTACCGGCGTGCCGACGTCCTCGACCCGTACGGATTCTCGGGCTGGGTCGGCCCCGAGCCACACGGTGGCCTGTTGCGCGATGCAGGTGTGCGTCGTGACCCGCTCATCGCCGACCGCGTCGTCGCCTGGTTGGAGGACCGCTACGCCCGCCGTGCGGCCGGCGACGCCGCAGCGCTGACGCCCTTCCTGCTCGTCGTGAGCTTCGTGAACCCCCACGACATCGTGCTGTTCCCCGCGTGGGCGCGGCGTGGCAACCCGATCACGCCGTCGCCGGTCGACCCGCCGCACGTCCCCGAAGCGCCCACCCAGCACGAGGACCTGGCCACGAAGCCCGCCGCCCAGATCGCCTATCGCGACACCTACCCGTCGGGATACGGCCCGGTGCGCGCCGTGCTCGGCACGTACGAGAGGAAGGCGCAGCAGTACCGCGACCTCTACCACCGCCTCCATGCCGAGGTCGACGCACCGCTCGACCGGGTCCGACGGGCGATCACCGATCGCGCCGCCGATCAGGTCACCGACACGGTCATCGTGCGGACCTCCGATCACGGCGATCTGCTCGGCGCCCACGGCGGGCTCCACCAGAAGTGGTTCAACCTGTACGACGAGGCGGCCCGCGTGCCGTTCTCGATCGCTCGGGTCGGAGATCGAGCGACGACCGGCGCGATCGTGGCCGACGCCCCGACGTCGCACGTCGACATCATCCCGACACTGCTCGCCGCAGCGGGGATCGACCAGGCCACAGCCGCAGCGGCGCTGCGCGCCGAGTTCAGCGAGGTCCACCCGCTGCCCGGCACCGATCTCATGTCGGTCGTCGACGACCCGGCGAGCGCAGACGTCGATCGCCCGGTCTACATGATGACGAACGACAACATGCTCGAAGGTGACAGCGGTGCATCGGGCATCGCTCGACGTCTCGGTCGGATCACGAAGCCGCCGGTTCCGCTGCGCATCAACACCCCCGCCCACGTCGCGGCCAACTTCGAGGGCCTCGTGCACCGCATCGACGGCACGCTGTGGAAGATCGTCCGCGTGTTCGACGACCCCGCCACCTGGACCGAGCCGGGTGTGCGCCACCTCGCCGCCAGCGGTGGGCCGGCGGCCGACCAGTACCGAAAGGCTCCGCTGCCCGACCAGTGGGAGCTGTACGACCTCGACGGCGACCCGATCGAAGCGCACAACCGTTGGAACGACCCCGAGTCATCGGACGTGTTCGCAGCGATGCGCCATGCGTTGACGGAGGAACGTGCTCGGCTCGTTCCGGAGCGAAACGAACCGTGGCCGTACGCGCCACGCGTCCCGACAGCAGGAGCACCCGTGAAGCAACCACCCCCACCCGCTCGTCTGCTCCGCAGAGTGCTGCGAAAGGTCGGGATGCATCCCGACGATCCCGACGCCACCACGTTCGAGCTCACGGGGAGGCGGGCGCTGATCGTCGCGACGAACGTCGCCTGGCTGGAGATCGCGAAGCCGACCGGAGTGTTCGCGAGCGAGATGACGGTGCCGTACTACGCCTTCCTCGACGCGGGGATGGAGGTCGACGTCGCCAGCCCCGCCGGTGGGATGGTCGCCGTCGATCCGATGTCACTGAAGCCCGTGATCCGGACGCCCGAGGACGATCGATTCCTGGCCGACGAGGAGTTCCGCGCACAGGTCAGCGACTCGAAGGCGATCGGCGACCTCGACATGGCCGACTACGACATCGTCTTCCTCGCCGGCGGTTGGGGAGCGGCGTTCGACTTCGGGTTCTCGCAGTCGTTGGGCCGGAAGATGACCGAGGCCAACGCCGCCGGCGTGGTCCTGGGCGGCGTGTGCCACGGCCCGCTGGGACTGCTCAACGCCACGGCCGCAGACGGCTCACCGCTCGTCGAGGGGCGCAGGATCTCCGCCGTCACCGACAAGCAGGTGAGGGAACTCGGCATCGACGCGACGCCGCACCACCCGGAGCGTGAGTTGCGCAGCGTGGGAGCGCTGTTCGAGAGCGAGACCCGGTTCCGCGATCCGCTGGCGAACCACTGGGTCGTCGACGGCAACCTCGTGACCGGCCAGAACCAGAACGCCGGTCCGATGGTCGCACGCGAAATGATGCAACTGATCGTCGAACGATCGACGACGGGGTCCTGACCGAGCTCGCGGATGCCTCGCTCGGGTGCCGGCGTCAGCTGTCGAAGCTGACGCTGACACCGACCGGGTCGTTGTCCGGGATGATCACCGGCAACAGGTCGCCGGCGTCGCGTACCACCCCGTCCGGTCCGCCGATGACGAACGCCGAGATGGTCCCTTCGTCGAAGTCCGCACTGTCGGTCGCGCTGATGTACCAGACCTGATCGGGCGACGGCGGGTAGAACGCAGCGCACTCGCTCAGGTCGGCCTGACCTGACAGGTCGACCGAATCGTCGTCGGGGTCCGGCTCTCGGACCACGAGCCCGCACAGGAAGGTGCCGGCGGCGTCGACCACGCCCACCTCGACGTAGAGGTCGCCCGCGTAGGAGTGGTCGATGACGTACGAGACCGTCGCGCCGCCGCCACCTGCCGACATCGACTCGGCGCCGGAGAGGAACAGGGCGAGCCCGTCCTGGTCGGCGTCGGGAATGTCGGTTCCGACGTCGGGCGAGTCGAAGACCTGGCCGTCGGGGCCGGTCAGTGTGAACTTCGTGACCGTTCCGACGTCGTCGGCGAGCGTGTCCCGCACGAACAGGTACCACTGCTGATCCGGCGTGGGCGGGTAGAACTGGGCGCACTCCGAGAGCGACACGTCGGTGGCGAGGTCGGCGGACGAGTCCTGGGGATCGGCGGTACGCACCACGACCTCGCAGAGCACGTTCAGGTCGGCGTCGGCGACGCCGGCGGTCACCGCCAGGTCGCCGGCGAAGGTGTGCGTGACCCCCACGCTCACCGCGGGGAGTTCGACGGACGATGTCTGTCCGCTGCCGCCCGCCGTGCCGTTCGATCCGCCGCTGTCGGTGAGCAGCAGGGCGACACCGTCGACGTCGTCGTCGGGGATCTCGGCGGGGACGTCGGCGAACTCGAACACGGCGCCGTCGGGTCCGGTCAACGAGAACTGGTCGACCGTCCCCACGTCCTCCACCGCGGTGTCGATGACCTGGAGGAACCACGGCTGGTCAGCCGTCGGCGGGTAGAAGGATGCGCACTGTCCCATGTCGACCGAGCCGGCGACGCCGCCCGAACCGTCGGACGGATCGGGGTTCTGGATCGGCACCGAGCAGATGATGTCTCCGTCGATGTCGACCACGCCGCCACGCACCGACAGGTCGCCGTTGTAGGTGTGGGTGATGTCGAGCGTGAAGAACGGTTGACCGTCGACCGGGGGACCCGGGGCTGCCTGATCCTCCTCCTGGACGACCGAGCCGTCACCGGAGGCGAGCGCGAACACGCCGTCGGGATCGCCGTCGGGGATGACCAGCGGGAGACCACCGGCGGGATACGGATCGTCGCCGACGAGCACCTGGAACTCGAGGATCTCACCCTCGTCGGCGTCGAGTTCGTCGACGACGTACAGGTACCAGAGTTGGTCGGGGCTCGGCGGAACGAACTGGGCGCACGGTGAATCGCTCACGTCGATGACGCCGAACAGGTTGTCCTCACCGTCCTCCGGATCCGCCTCGGCCAGCACGATCTCGTCGCACAGCGGCTCGTACGACGCGTCGACCACACCGACCGAGACCGCGAGGTCACCGCGGTAGTCGTGCGCGATGTCCACCGACACGGACACCGACCCGCTCGGCGTCTCGGTGGTCTGCCCGGTGGGGTCCATGGACGTGCCGCTGTCGCCGAGCAGTCCGTGGGCGGCGAAACCGGCCTCGAAGATCGCCCGGTCGGCGTCGGCGAATCCTGCCTCGTTCGCCTGCAGGTACGCACTCGAGATGTCGAAGAAGTCGGCGCCGTTCACGAGGTAGAAGTGCGACGAGAGGATGACGCTCAGCAGGCGGTCGGTCGCCGGAGCGCACGCGTCGGTGCCGAAGCAGTCCGCCGTCGTCAGACCGTCCTTCGCGAGCAACCCTTCGAAGATGTCCCACACCGCACCGGCGAACAGTTCGCCGTCGTCGTGGACCTCGCGGGTGAGGTCCTGGGGGAACACCCGATCGGTGTCGAGTCGCCGGAAACAGTCGTTGCGCAACCCGAACCATCCGCTGATGCAGGCGGGGTCTCCGGCGCGGAACTCGATCAGCGACAGCCCGGCGAGCAGGTCTCCGAAGCCTTCGCTGTAGGCGGCGAGTTCCTCGGACGAGAAGTGCGTGTCGGTGCCGACCTGGGCGTCGAGGACCGCGTGGCCGTACTCGTGGACCAGCACGGTCGCATCCTGAGCGGCGTTGATCCCGTCGGAGCCGACGCCCATGAAGATGCGGTTGTCGATCGCGTCGAAGAACGCATTGTCGACCTCCTCGGGGAACACCGGGACGACCTCGGTCGGCTGATCGGCGCGAATCGAGAATCCGAGCCGCTGCATCAGTCGCTGGGTCCGGTCGAGCCAGTAGTACGACATCGCCGCCTCGAAGTTGCGCGAACCGACTCCTCCGGCCCAGGTGCCGTCGGCCTCGGAATCGGGGACGAGCGGCGAACCCGGGAAGGCGACGTCGACGTACTGGCCCGAGAGTTGTTCCGTCGTCCCGAGCCCCTCGAGCGAGACGCCCGTGAGGTAGTCGTTGGCGTCGCCCGGGTCGACCGGGCCGCCGGCGGCGGCGAACGGGTTCAGGAACACGCACGCGCTCGGGGCGGCGGGGAGGGTGCACGCGTCGTCGGTCTGCGCAGCCGCGACGACGGGCAGCGAACCGCCGATCTTGCTCGGTACCGCTCCGGACCGACCGTGGGCCGTGCGTCCCGCTCGGTTCGTCGCGATGACCACGCCGTTCGATGCGTCGACGACGATCTGCCAGCTGCCGATGGGGTTGCGGGTGGACACCGAGACGAGCCACGCAGGGGTGAGGGCATCGCCGACCTGTGACCAGATCGGCTCGACCGTCGGCTCGCCTTCGACGGTGCCGTCGACCGCCTTGCTCGCGGTGAGCGAGGCCGCCGCCTCGTCGGTCGTCACGGCCGCCCCCGACGGTGTGGCCATGGTGAGCGCCTCGCTCGCACCCTGGACCGTGCCGTCGTCCATCACGTGGACGGTGATCTCCGACGACAGCACGCGCCGACCGTCGATGAACTGGGCGAACGTGACGTGCGTGACGGGGCCGGACGGCACGGTGCGCTCCGGCTGCAACTGCGCGACGACCGTCGCGTCGAGTCCGGAGTCGCCCGAGAGCCAGTCGGCCGCAGCGGCGTCGGCCTCATCGGTCGACGCAGGTGCCTGCGGGTCGGTCGTCGTGCCGTCCTCGGCGTCGGGCACGGAGTCGTCGGCGTCGTCGACCTCGTCGACGTCGTCGACTCGGGTGTCCTCGGTGTCGTCGGATCGCTCGGGCAGGCCGGAGTCGCTCCCACCCGTGCATGCGGCGACGAGCAGTGCCATCGTCGCGGCGACAGCGACGCAGACCGGCCGGCGACGACGTCGCCCCCCGATCACGACTCGACTCCGTCGTCCGTGCGTGCGAGGGTCGACAGTGCGTCGACCAGTGCATCGATCACGTGGAATGCGGAGGGAACCGCGTCACCGGCGCGGGCGACGTCGAACATCGAACTCCGGTGATCACCGACGGCGTAGGTCGATGTGTAGCCGTCACTGCGTGTACGCGGCCCCTCGATCTGCGACGGGAGATCGGTGAGTCCCGAGGCGTGGCAGATCGCTGTCGCGAGCTCGACCTGGTCGAGGGTGAGGCGGGTCGTCGCGGCTGCGTCGGTCTCGACGATCGTGCACTCACCGTCCCCGCGCAACTCGCACGATGACCGGGTCAGACCGGCGATCCCTCCTCGGATGGATCGTGAGAACACGACCGTCGCCACATCGTGGTCATTCGACATTCTTCTCCCGCTTCGTGCCCGCGCAGACACGCCGCGCCCCCCGTGATGCCGTCACCAGATGGGACGGCGACTGCGAACCTACTCCGCGCCTCCGGTGCTGTCGACCCCCGGATCGTCGGCGCCGAGGAGGAATGTCGTCATCCCGATCGCCCGCTGTTGCGCGGATGCTGACGAGCGGCGCGTTCGTTGCCGCGCTTGTAGTTGCCGGTGAGTCGCGCCATGAGTTCCTGAGCGTCTCGCTCGTCGCCGGCGTCGACCTCCTCGACGAAGTCGCGCGCCCGACGCCCCCGCAGCGTCGTGGCGACGGTCCCGTGATGACGCACGACGACGTCACCGGACTTCCTCATCTCCCACTCGAACCCGCTGGCCCCCGGCACGTGGAGAGTGTGACCGATCCGATCAGCCGATGTCCATTGCCGTTGCCATTGGCCATTGCCCATTGCCATTGCCACTGACGACGATGTCAGACGAAGCTCAACTGACCAGCTCTGGCCACTGCCCCAGCTCCGGCATGCGTCCCGGTCCCGGTCCCGGTCGCGGCCTTGGCTCCGACCCGGGCCCCGGCAGCGGCACGAGAGCGAGCAACTCGAGACCCAACCCCAGCGCCCGCTCCAGCACCGGCGGGCGTCGGGGCGCCCGACCTCCCCGGCTCTCGGCCGATCCGTGTCGACTCGGAGTGGATCGACACGTCTCGGCGGCTCGGGGCCCGTGATGTGGCCGCGGCATCCGGAACCCTGGGAGACGGCAGCCTGGTGATCCCCCGGTGACCGGGGAGGGCGGCTGACCTCGACGCTGCCGTCCGGATGGCGAATCGTGAACTCGTGGCCATTGCCGTCGACCGTCCAACCGGGTTGGTGGGTGAGCGAGTGGTGGTGGTGGCAGAGCAGCGCACACGTGGACTCGTTGGTTCGACCCTCGTGACCCCACTCGGTGACGTGGTGCGCGTCGCACCAGGTTGCTCGAATGGCGCAGCCGGGCCAGCGGCCGTGTCGGTCGCGTGCGACCAGCGCGAGGAACAGGTTCTCGGACACGAGTCGGTTCTCCCGCCCGAAGTCGAGGATCGACGACCCGGGACCGACGACGACCCGGTGGATCCCGGCATCGCACGCCATCTGGCGAACGGCGTCTGCATCGACCGTGGGCCCGGCGTGCGTGACGCCGCGCGCCGCTCCACGCTCGACGATCGTCTCGAACGGGACGGTGACCAGCGCCTTCGCATTCGACCGTCCGCCGTGGATGGCGCCATTCGAGGCCGCCTTGGCGAGTTGCACGAGCGCGTCGGCACAGCGTTGATCCCGTCGACGGCCCGAGTCGTCGAAGGCCGACTCGTTCATGATCGCGTCGAGCGTGGTCCGCACGATCATGCGGAGTCGGGTTCCAGCAGCCCGTCGATCCTCGTCATGCCGTCGGCCTGCCCGGTCAGATGCAGGACTCGTCGGGCACGTTGCCGCTCGGCACGGCTCGCCTCGTTCGCGGCGTCGTTGCGTGCCCGCCAGTTCTCCGCTGCAGGGCGAACCGAGTTCAGCGGGAGTTCGGAGATCTCGTCGATGATGGCCGCGTCGAGCACGATCCCGTCGGCGGCACCGACTGCTGCCGCAGCCTTGTCGTTCGAGATCCGACCGGAGGTGACCGCATCGGCCAACTCCGTCGACTTCGACATCGCCTCGCCGAGTTCGGCGGCGATGCGGTTCCTGTGGGTGGACGTTCCGGTTTCACGCCCGACCCACTCGGCCGTGTCGCGGGCGCCGGTTCCGAGGTGCGCCCCGGCACGTTGTGCAGCATGAGTCATCCGGGCGAACGAGGCTTCGAGACGGGACAGACCGCTCCGGAACTCCGCGAGCGACGTGCGCAGTCGCGTGGCATCGACGGCGTCGAGATCGATCTGCGCACAGCGGTCGGCGGCCTCGCCGATCGCCTCGCTGATCTCCACATGGACCCACGTACTCTGGGGGTACTCCAGGTTTTTCGGTGCCGGGTGTCACGCCCGTTCGTGGGAACTCCCGATCGTCGGCCGACGTCTGATGGGGATGAAGCGGAAGAAGACCTCACTCGCAGTCATGACGGTCGTCGCCATGCTCGGCGTCGGTTGCGGAGCCTCGGACGACTCGTCGTCGGCGGCCCCGTCGTCCCCCGCCCCGTCGTCGCCGGGGGAACCCGACTCGACGACCGGCGACTCGACCCCGACCACACCGGCAGAGGACCAGACCATGACGACCATCTCGGGTGAACTCACCTACCGCCAGCGCATCGCACTGATCCCCGGGGGAACGGCGACGGTCACCGTGAGCGATGTCTCGCTGCAGGACGTCGCCGCCCCCGTGATCGCCGAGGTCGAGATCGAGCTCGAGGATCGGCAGGTGCCGATCCCGTTCGACCTGGAGTTCGACGCGACCGGTCTCGACCCGAGAGGTGTGTACTCGGTGCGCGCCACGATCACCGGACCCGAGGGTGACCTGCAGTGGACCACCGACACCGTCAACCCGATCGACCCCACCCGGACCGAGATCGACCTCGGGGCGATCGTGCTGGTCCAGGTCACGGGCTCGCAGGACACCCCACCCGGCACGGACGACACCGCGCCCGATCCGTCGTCGTTCGTCGGTGAGTGGAACGTGGTCGACATCGGTGGGACGCCGGTGCTCGACGACGCGCCGGCCACGATGGTCTTCGACACCGAGGGGAACCTCGGAGGGACCACGGGCTGCAACTCCTGGGGGACGACGTACAGCTCCGAGGACGGCACCGCCTCGATCGACTCCGAGATCGTCATGACGCTGATCGCCTGCTCGGGCGACGTCGGAGCGCAGGAGACGGCCTTCCTCGACATCGTGAACAACGTCAAGAACATCGAGATCGTCGGAGACGGAACGACCCTCGTGGTCACGTCCACCGACGGTGCCGTCCTCACCGCCCGGCGCTGAGCGGACCGCCGTCGCGCGACCCCGTCGGTCGGCCGAACGTCGTCACGGACGCGAGTCGAGGTACGTCCGGCGGAGGTCGGGCGGCCAGTACCGGACGGCCTCGATGGCATCGGCCTCGATCAGCTCTGCCCGGATCTGTTCGTACGCGGAGCAGTTGATCTCGTACTGGTTCCCCCACGGATCGACGAGGTCGATCGCCCAGCACAGGTCGAAGTCGACGATGTGGTCCGGCCTCAGCGGGCCACCGCTCGTGTGGTCGATCTCGCCGGGCAGTGAGCGGACGAACGCGATGAAGGTGTCTGCATCCACGCTGAACGCGACCCCGTTGCTCTGGGGAACCATCGGGTGGCCGTCGGATGTCTCGAACAGCGCCAGCATCGTGTTGCCACCATCGGCGGAGATCTGGAGTGGGCCGCCGTCGACCGCGGTCGCCCAGAAGTCGTACTCGTCGACCGGCTCGAAGCCGAGGTGCTGCGAGTACCACCGGGCGGCGGCGTCGCGATCGGGGACACGGATGTGCACGTGGTCGAGACGCCCGATCCTGAACTTCGGCTGCTTCGACTCCACGTCGTCAACGTAGTTCGGGCGACGAGGGCGCGGTTCGCGGTCGATGCGGGTGATCGCTCAGTCCGTGGCCATCGGGCTCAGTACGGAGGGGTCGTCGCCGACGAAGTCGCTCATCTGCTCGGGCGTCCATTCGCGCTGTTCCACCAGGACGAGCCAGTTGCCGGTGTTGTCGCGGATCAGCGCTTCGACGCCGTAGGGCCGTTCCTCCGGTTGCTGGATCACGACGACGCCCTTGGCCTCGAGGTCGGCGACGGTCGCCGTGCAGTCGTCGACGTCGAGTCCGATCGCGAACGTCCCGCCTTCGTCGAGCGCCCGTTCGATCGACGCCGAGAACTCCGGTGACTGCGGTGGGCCCGGCGTGGTGAGGTGCACGTGCAGTTCCGGTTGCGACGGGTGCCCGACGGTGCACCAGCGGAAGTCGTCGCCGAGCTGCACGTCGTCGCGCTCCTCGAAGCCGAGCACGTCGATGTAGAAGGCCTTGGACGACTCGATGTCCTTGACCCAGACGGTGGTGAGGGAGATGTTGTTGATCACCGGGTCGACCATAGGGAGATCGGCGTCGGGGGGCTTCTCCTCGCTTGCGAAGGTCGCGATGTGGGTGCGTGCGGGCCGGTGTCGGCCGATCCTGATCCGGCAGTCCCGGCGATCTACGTTGCGGAGATGAGCCTGACCGGTCGTTGTCTGTGTGGTGTCGTGTCGTACGAGTTGACGGGCGACGTGATCGCCACGGCGGTGTGCCACTGCGACCACTGCCAACGTCAGAGCGGCGGCGCGTTCTCGGTCAATCTCGTCGCACACGAGTCGCAACTGGCGGTCACCGGTGAGCTCACCACGTACGGGGACACGGGCGACGACGGCGGTGACACGGTGTACGTCCGTCGGCGCTTCTGCGGTTCGTGTGGCTCGCCGATCGTGTCCGACCTCGTCGAGTCGGCGGGCATCATCGCGGTGAAGGCGGGGACGCTCGACGACACGTCCGGTGTCCGTCCGACCGTCGAGGCGTGGTGTGAGCGCAAGCAGCCGTGGGTCGACCTGCCCGGAATGGACGTGTCGCTCGACCGCGAGTGACGGTGCGGTGCGCGAGCGGGAGTCGGTGCGAGCCGTCGTCCCTCCCGCGACGTCAGGACGGTGACGCCGGTGGGTCGGTTCGTCGCTCTGCGAGGCCCCACATGAACACGAAGCAGCCGGGGATCCTCGGCGCACCCGTCGCGTAGCGACGTTGGAACGCGCCCGGTGTCTCGCCGACGAGGTCCTTGAACCGGGTGCCGAACGAACCGAGGCTCGAGTAGCCGACGGCGAAGCACACCTCGGTGACGGTCAGGTTCGTTGCACGCAACAGGTCCTGGGCCCGCTCGATGCGCCGATGGGTCAGGTGCGTGGCGGGGGTGACCCCGTAGGTCGCCGTGAAGAGGCGGTGGAAGTGGAACTTGGACACACCGGCGACCGAGGACAGTCGATCGAGATCGATGGACTCGCTGAAGTGACGGTCGATGTGGTCGCGGGCATGGCGGAGATGGACCAGGACGTCGCCGGGTACCCGCAACCGGGGCTCTGCTGCGGAAGGCTCGTGGCCGCTGTCGGGTGTGCCCACGGCATCACGCTACGCGCGCCGTGCATCGCTCCCGGGCGCGGCTCGGCCCTCCCGCTCGGCTCGATCACGGAGCGGACGGATCCTGATCACACACGTCGTACGACCTACCTTGCGGAGATGAGATGGAGCGAAGGCCGATGAGCGACCACACCACGACGGGAACGGACTGGTGGCGCAACGCCGTCGTGTACCAGATCTACCCGCGGTCGTTCGCCGACGGGAACGGTGACGGAACCGGCGACATCGCCGGGATGCGGGCCCGACTCCCGTACCTCGCGGAGCTCGGCATCGACGCGATCTGGGTCAACCCCTGGTATCGCTCTCCGCTGAACGACGGTGGCTACGACGTGGCCGACTACCGCAACATCGACGAACGGTTCGGGTCGATCGACGATGCCCAGGCGTTCGTCGACGAGGCGGGCGGTCACGGCATCCGGGTGATCGTCGACCTCGTCCCGAATCACACCTCCTCCGAGCACGCGTGGTTCCAGGCGGCGCTGGCCGCCGGACCCGGTTCACCCGAGCGGGAGCGTTACCACTTCCTCCCGGGCCGGGGCGACGACGGCGAACTCCCACCCAGCGACTGGACGTCGGTCTTCGGGGGTCGCGCCTGGGAACGTTGTCCCGACGGGGAGTGGTACCTGCATCTCTTCGACAGCACGCAGCCCGACCTGAACTGGGAGCACCCCGAGGTCCGCGCCGAGTTCGAGAGCATCCTGCGATTCTGGCTCGACCGTGGCGTCGCCGGGTTCCGGGTCGACGTGGCCCACGCGCTCGCCAAGCACCCCGACTACGAGGACGTCGGTGACCGCGACCAGCGCGACGGGCCGCGTTGGACCGAGGGCCATCCGTTCTGGGACCGTGACGAGATCCACCCGATCATCCGCAGCTGGCGACGTGTCCTCGACGAGTACGACGACCGGATGATGGTGGCAGAGGCGTGGGTCCGAGCGGATCGACGCCCGCTCTACCTGCGACCCGACGAGTACCACCAGGCGTTCGACTTCGAGTTCCTCTCGGCCGACTGGGACGCCGAGCAGTTCGGCGGGATCATCGAGCAGTCGACGACCGCAGCCCGCGACGTCGGGTCGAACCCGACCTGGGTGCTGTCGAACCACGACGTCGTCCGCCACGCCACCCGCTACGGCCTCCCGGGTGGAACCGACTCGGCCGCCTGGCTCCTGGACGGTCCCCACCACCTGCTCGATGCCGAGCAAGGTCACCGTCGTGCCCGGGCCGCGGCGCTGTTGACGCTCGCACTCCCTGGGTCGGCCTACGTGTACCAGGGTGAGGAGTTGGGCCTTCCCGAGGCGTGGGACCTGTCGACCGACGTGCTCGACGATCCGGTCTGGACGGACTCCGGCCATCGCCGCAAGGGCCGCGACGGCTGCCGGGTTCCGATTCCGTGGGAGGCGACCGGCCCCTCGCTCGGCTTCGGCGACGCCGAGGGCTGGCTGCCCCAACCCGTCGGATACGCCGCGCTCGCCGCAGCGGTCCAGCACGACGACGACGGCTCGACCCTGAACCTCTACCGCAGCGCGCTGAGGATCCGCCGCGAGCACTTCACCGCCGACTTCGACATCACCATGATCGACCTGGGCGCCGACGTGCTGGCGTTCGAGCGTGGGAACGGTGCACGTTGCGTCGTCAACATGGGAGCGGTGCCGATCGCGATCCCCGAGGGCGTCGTGCTGCTGGCGTCCGCGCCGCTCGACGACGGGGAACTCCCGGCCGACGCCGCGGTCTGGCTCGCCGACCACTGATCCCGGCACGTCGAGCGACGAGTCGACGCCGCACGTCGATCTCAGTCCGTGGCGCGACCTGTGCCGAACGAGAGTGGCGTGTCCGACCTCCTGAATCGCAGGTTCAGCTTCAGCGTGCCGAGCATGATGCCGGGTTGGTGGAGCCAGTCGTTGTCGTCGCCGTACCCGATCGTGTCGAGTCGGTCGAGCAGGACACCCCAGGCGATCTGTTGCTCGATGCGTGACAACGTCGCACCCGGGCAGACACGCGGGCCGGCGGAGAAGGTCACGTGGCGCGACACTCCGGCTCGGTCGACGTCGAGATCGAACGGGCAGTCGAACTCGTCGGGGTCGACGTTGGCCGCACCGAAGCGGAGGTGCAGGAGAGATCCGGACGGCACGCGGACTCCCTGGAACGTCTCGTCGTGGGCGGTGATGCGCGTCGACAGGCCGTGGGTCGGCGAACGCATCCGCATCGCCTCCTCGACGAAGTTGCGCAGCTTCGAACGATCCGTGCGCAGCCGTTCGAACAGGCCCGGATGCTCGCACAGCAGTTGCGCCTGCTCCTCCAGGGCGTACTGCGTGGTCTCGAGCCCGCCGATGACCATCGCGTGAACGATCCCGGCGATCTCGAGGTCGGTGAGCCGGCGATCCAGCGCGTCGTAGTGGACGTCGCAGAGGAAGCTGACCATGTCGTCCTGCGGGTCGGCTCGCTTCGCGGTGACGTGGTCGTAGACGTACTCCTGGAACCCGTCGAGACGGGCGAGCATGTCGCTCGTCTGCTCGGCGGTGAGTTCGTGCTTGAGCCCCGTGCCGTGGACGAACGGTGCGACCACCGCATCACCCCACGCCGCCAGCCGAGGAATGTCCTCCTGGGGGAAGCCGAGGATGTCGGCCATGACCCGTTGCGGCAGCGGGCGTGCGAACCGACCGATGAACTCGACGACCCCGGGTGCGGCGAGATCGGTGTCGTCCGCACCGGTCGCTGAGGCTGCGTCGGTGTCGTCGATCCATTCGTCGAGCAGGTCGTTCGCGTGTCTCGTGATCATGGCCCGGTGACGCAGTGCGCCGGGCCCGACCCACGGATCGGTGAGCTCACGCCGATGCCGGTTGTACAGCTCCTGCGTGGGTCGCAACGACACCATCGATGCTGTCATCAGATTGCGATGAGCCTCGTAGGTGTCCTCCGCCGACAGACCCTGCTCGACGAACCGGCCGAGCCGCTCCGTCGTCAGGCTCGGGAAGCGTTCCGGATCGCGGATCACCTGCGATACGTCGGCGTGCTTCGTCAGGACGAACGCGTCCGTACCGGGCGTGACACCCCCTCCGTGGATGCGCAGGACGGGTGCCTCGCGGTGGAGGATCTCGTACGCCTCGTACCAGTGCTCCTGGGCGCCGTCGCCGAACAGGTCGACGTCCTCGAGCGCGACGGGGCACCGCATCGCGCTGAGTTCGTGGTTGACGTGCTGGGATGACGACATGTGATGAACCTCTGGCCCGGACGACAGCCAGATGTATCAGATCGACGTCGGCGGCCCGCTGGCGGGGCCGACGGCGATCGGTTCCGCAACCGCCCGTGCTCGGCGATAGAACGACATGTCCATGATCGAGGCGACGTGAAACAGCAGTTGGTGCTCGGTCCGCTCCTGCGGTGGGTGGGTGAGACATCGGCCACCGTGTGGGTGGAGACCGCGCGACCGGGTCGGGTCGAGGTCCTCGGCCACGGCGCCGACACGTTCGAGGTCTCCGGGCACCACTATGCGTTGGTGATCGTCGAGGGACTCGTGCCCGATTCGATCACGCCGTACGAGGTCCACGTCGACGGCGTGCAGGAGTGGCCGCTCGCCGGGCGCCACGATCCGCCGAGTGTCATCCAGACCTCCGGCAGTGAGACGACCCCGCGGTTGCTCATCGGTTCGTGCCGAGCGGCTGCACCTCACGAGCCGCCGTACACGCTCGATCTGGCGATGAACTCCGAGGGCCGCGGCGTCGACACGCTGTGGGCGCACGCGGAGCGAATGAAGTCCGAGCCACCGTCGGAGTGGCCGTCGCTGGTCGTGTTCGCCGGGGATCAGATCTACGCCGACGACTCGTCTCCGCAGGCTCGCGAACGGATCGAGGAGCGGCGCGCCGAGAGCGTCGACCTCGATTCGTCGAAGGTCCACGACTACGACGAGTACTGCTGGCTGTACTCCGAAGCGTGGTCCGCGCCGCCCGAGCGCTGGCTGTTGTCGACGGTGCCGTCGGCGATGATCTTCGACGATCACGACATGATCGACGACTGGAACATCTCGGCGTCCTGGATCGCCGACATGCGCGACGAGGAGACGTGGCGCGAGCGGGCCGTCAACGGCATGATGTCGTACTGGGTCCACCAGCACCTCGGGAACCTGTCGCCGGATCGGATCCGTGAGGACGGGATGCTCGACCGGCTGGTTGCGTCCGATGACCCGACGGGCGTCCTCCGGGCGTGGGCCGTCGAGTGCTTCGAGGCCGCCGGCACGGAAGGCGGATGTCAGTTCAGCTACTCGCGCCGGGTCGGGAACGTGACCGTGGTCGTCGTCGACTGTCGGAACGGGCGGGTGCTCACCGACGAGGAGCGCCTGATGGTGCAGCGCAGCGAGTGGGAGGACATCCGGTCTGCAGCGATGGAGGCCGACGGGCACGTCCTGTTCGTCACGTCGCTCCCGGTGTTCCTGGCCGACGGCATCCACGACCTGCACGTGTGGAGCCAGCGGCTGTGCGCCGGATCGTGGGGACGACCCGGACGGCGAATCGGCGAACGCGTCCGGCGTGCTCTCGACCTCGAGGACTGGCCGGCCTTCCCCGAGTCCTTCGCGATGTTCCGGACACTGATCGACGACCTGCGGGCCCGACCCGACCCGCCGCGCTCGATCGTGGTCGCGTCCGGGGACATCCACTTCAGCTACGCCGCCCGGGTCGCCTCGTTCGATTCCGACGGACCGGACGTGTGGCAGATCGTCAGTTCGCCGATTCGCAACGCGCTGATCCCGCACGAGCGGGGCGCGATGAGGTTCTCGTTGACCCGATCGGGCGCACGAGTCGGCAGCATGCTGCGCCGTCTGGCTCGTGGCGGCGACACGCGCCCGGTCATCGACGTCGTGGCCGGGCCGTTCTTCGCCAACAACATGTGCGAGGTGATCTACGAGAGCGATCGGATCGAGGTCGCGTTCGAGCAGTCGACCAGCAGCGACGGCGACGAACCGGACCTGAACGAAGTGGGTCGTCTGACGCTCTGACCGGCGCGTGCCACTACGCTCGCTGCGCCGGCGGCCACGTCGATGACACACGAGCGAGGACAGATGAACGGATGAACGAGTCCGAGCCGAATCCGCGTCCGGATGCATCACCACCTCAGGACGACTCCGCAGTGGCGCAGGTGGCGCAGGAGGCCGAGCGCGTCCGCCACGTCGAGATCCCCCTTCCGTCGTTGATCGTGCTGGGCCTGATCGTCGTCGGGACGATCCTGCTCCTCCGGGCGATCGACCGGACGCAGCAACTGGTCGCGCTGGCGATGCTCGCCGCCGTCGTGTCGGCCGTGCTGGCACCGGCGATCGCATCGCTCCAGCGCCTCGTCGGGCGGACCGCCGCGACGATCCTGATCTTCGTCTCCCTGTTCTTCCTGCTCGCCGGCGGGACCGGGCTGGTGCTGCAACAGATCCGATCGGAGTCCGACGCACTGTCCGAGTTCGCCCAGGAGCAGATCGACGCCGCCGACGGGGAGTCGAGCGACATCCTCCGACGGAGCGACCTCGACGAACGACTCGGGGACGCCGCAGCGACGTGGGGAACCGATGCGATCGTCGGGGACGGCGATGCCACGGGAATCGCGACCCGCGTGTCGGAACTCACGATCGTGATCGTGCTCGGCGTGTTCTTCACGCTGCAGGGAGGCTCGATCGTCGACTGGGCGATCGGGACGACGCGGGATCGTCGGCGTCGGCAGCATCGGCGAGCGATGTGGTCGACGGGAACGATGGCCGCAGCGTCGTACCTGCGACGCAATCTGCTCGTTGCAACCGTGAGTGGCCTGGGTGCGTCGGCGCTCGCTGCGTCGTTCGGACTCCCGGCCATCGTCCTGATCGGATTCTGGGCGGCGTTGTTGTCCGTCGTGCCCCTGCTCGGAACCGTCGTCGGCTGGGCGCCGATCGTGGTGCTCGCGGTCATCGACACGTCGGAGAGGACCGCGCTCGTCGTCGGAACGATCGCGGCGGCCGGTGTGATCGCGGTGAACGTGCTGAGAGCGCGGGTGGTCACGGCGCCCGTGCAGCCCGGATCGTTCATCATCGCGATGAGCATCGCCTGCGGTGTCACCGCAGCCGGGATCCCGGGTGCCACGGCGACGATGTTCGCTGCGGTGGCCGTGGTGACGGTCATCGGCCATCCTCGCTTCTCCGAGCGCGACGATGCCGAGGACGGCGGAGAGGACCCGGGAGATGCTCCCCCGGTCGACGTGCTCGCAACGGTGCCGCTGTCGTCGGTCGTCCTGGAGGAACTGGCCGATCGCCCGACGCCATCCGCCGAACCACGCGACGGGGGTCGCGGTTCGCTCGTCCTCACGTTGTCACGACGAACCGCCTTGCAGATCACGGCCCTCGTCATCGCTGCGTTCGTCGTGCAGCTCGCGATCACCCGGATCGGGCCGATCCTGGTGTGGGCCGTGGTCGGCGCGCTGATCGCCATCGGCCTCGATCGTCCGGTGTCGTGGGCCCAGAGGCGGCTCCACGTCGGTCGCCCGGTCGTGGTGATCGTGTCGGCCGTCGTCGCGGCGTGTGCGATCGCCGGGCTCGCGGTGACCGCCACCTCGGGCGACTCCGTGGACGACGCCCAGCCGATGGATCAGGGCGTCTCCGAACTCGTCGACACCTTGACCTCGCTGCCCATCGTCGGTGACTCCTTGGCAGACGCCGACATCGAGGCCGAGATCGACCGGTTGGAGCAGGATCTGCCCGACCTGATCACCCGGTCGCCCGCGGCCGGGCAGGCTCTCGGCCTGCTCGGAGGCGGAGTGGTCGGTGCGTTCTGGGTCGTTCTGGCGGCCCTCACCTGTCTGCTCGACGGGCCGCGACTCGTGGCGGCGGTCGACCGACGAGTTCCGGCGTCGATCACCCGGCAGACGACTCGGTTGGCCCGGGCGGGCAAGGTCGCGCTCGGCGGGTACGTGGCCGGCGCCGCCGTGGTGGCTGCGATGAACGGCGGGATCGTCCTGCTCCTCGGACTCGCGTTCGGTGTCCCGCTCGTCGCCCTGCTCGCCGTGTGGGCGTTCAGTTGGAACTTCGTCCCTCAGATCGGCGCAGTCATCGGGTGGGCGCCGCTGCTGCTGTTGGCGCTGTTGGAGAGTCCACTGCGCGGGGTGGCGTGCCTGTCGATCTTCGTCGTCTACCAGGTCATCGAGAACAATGCGATCCAACCGACGATCGTGGGCAATGCCGTCGACATCGGCGCGTTGGCGGCGTTGGGTGCGGCACTCGCCGGCGGAACTCTCGCCGGGCTGATCGGCGCGGCACTCGCCATTCCGATCGCAGGCGTCGCCCGAGCCCTGTACCTCGAATCCCGACGCGAGGACTTCCCCGCGATCAGGTCGGGCTCGAAACCGATCCGCGCTCGTCGGGTCCTGCCCTGACCGCTCCGCGGCGGCTGGCTGCGGCGGTCACTCCGGGAGCGGTTCGGTTTCGAGCCAGAAGTGGACGAGGTCGGGAAGTCGAGGCGCCGAGGCGAAGACGGGACCGGATGGATCCGGGTCGGCGTCGGTCGCTCCGGGCACCGCTGTCGAAGGAACGTCGATCCGCCAGCGGATCCCGTCGTGCAGCGGAAGCGCTGCCGTCGGCGACGTCAGCGGCCCGCGCTGGGTGGCGAGTTCGAGCGTGAACGACGTGGCGTCCGGGTCGATCGGTCCGGCCAGTCGGAAGCTGAGGTCGGCGATGCGTCGGCCCGGGACGCCTGCGGGCTCGACCGCGAGGGACTCGTACAGGTTGCCCCGGTCGTCGCGCATCACGAGCAGGGGACCGTAGATCGTGTCCTGGACGCCCATGTCGAGGTAGTCGTCGTCACTGTTCGCGACGCGCAGGCGGACGAGGACGTCGTTCCCCACCGTGTCGACGGCGTCGACGGTCATCGACATGGATCGTTCCGGGGCGTCGACGTGCGGTCCGACCTGGTCGCGGAGCTCGATCGGGGTGTCGGCATCGACGGCCGCGCCGGAGGTCGCGCCGTCGTCGGTCGCACCGCACGCAGCGGTGGACAGGGCCACGATGGCGGCGAGAGCCGTCAGCGAGAGACGGCGACGGGAGCGCCGGGTTCGGGATGCGACCACGTCGGCGTTCACGTCGCCCGGCAACATGTCCATGGATCGGTCCTCGTGTCGACTGGGTGGAACGTCGGGGATTCCTGCGATGCACGAATGATCGTCGGCGCTGTAACCGTTGTCAAGTGTATGATGGTTTCATGTCGTCGGCGCATCCTGTCGATCGGTTCGGTCGGTCGCTTCCGACCTGCGACTGGCCGCCCGATCGCGTCGCACCCGCACGGCTCGAGATGCTCCGACGGTTCTGCAACACGACGAATCTCGAGTCGGGCGCGGACCGCCTCGGCGATGCGAGTGACTTCGCAGAGTGGCTCGCGGAGCAGGGGCACGAGCCGTTCGTCGCCTCGCCGTCCGAACTCCGGCGTTGCATCGCCGTTCGCGAGGCGTTTCGTAGGGGTGCGATCGCGCATCGCGAACGCCGATCCGATCTCCCCGCCATGACGGAGGTGAGGGACCTCGCGGATGACGTTCGATTCGTCGTCGCGACCGACGACCGTGCGCTTCGGATCGTGGTCGACCCCTCCGACGCTCCCGTCCAGCGCTTCATCGGCTCGCTCGTGCTCGCCGTGACCTCCGACGACGCGGGCTCGGGGTGGGTTCGCGTCAAGGCATGTCGTGCGTGTCAATGGGTCGTCTACGACCACAGCAAGAATCGATCGGCCCAGTGGTGTTCGATGTCCGCCTGCGGAGGGCGGTCCAAGGTGCGCCAGCATCGTGCGCGGCGCCGATCGTCGGCAACGAACCCGGCGGGCGACGTCGAACCCCGCCACGACTGATCGGGGCAGCGCTGTCCCGTCGGAGGTCGCGGAGGTCGGAGCGGAGTGTGCGGGGGTGACTCAGTCGGCGAGGTCGAAGGCGGCGGTGACCTTGGTCGGGTGGAGGCGGACGAGGAGTTCGCCGGGAACGCCGTTGCGTTCGCCGAACTCCTCGGCCCGGTCGGCCCCCATGTAGCGGCCTCCGATCAGCGTCGCGAAGCGTCGGACCTCGTCGAGGTCGTCCGACAGTGAGATGGTCCCGTCGACCTTGACGAACGAGTACGGAGGGACCTCGTGGTCGACGACGAGCGACGCACGACCCTCGCGAGCGAACGATCGGCCCTTCCCGGTGCTGGAGCCGGTGTTGAACACGAGGTCCTCGCCGTCGAGGACGAACCAGATCGGCGCGACGTGGGGTGCACCGTTCGATGCGACCCACGCGACCTTCCCGGTTCTCGTGCCGGTGGAGAGGAACTCGCGAACCCGATCGTCAGAGAGCGAAGCCATGACCCAGTCTCGCAGGAGCACGGCGTCCCGCAGCGGTGGGAGCGGCGAGCGTGGGGTCAGACGGCGCCGATGACGTGGGTCTGGATGCCTTCGAGCACGGTGGTGAGTCGCCCGTCGGGTCCGGTGATGGCCACGTCGCACACGACCATGTTCGGTGTCGACCGTCGACCCGTGAGCACGGCGACGTGGCGTCCGTGAGCCGGTGGGTCGAGGTGCCGGATCCGTTCGATGCCGGTGGGCAGCGACCGCGCACCGAGCAGATGGTGGGTCCACCTGAGCGCGAGTTGGAGCCCACCGTCGAGCAGCGCCGGGTCCGATGTCCACGCCGCCGGTGGCCACGCGAGCCCACCGACGCCGACGAGTGCTGCCGAGAGACCGCCGGGCGACACGTGATCGACGGACCGGATCACCTGGAATGCGCTCCCGTGGAACAGCACCTCGCCGTCGTACACGACGCCCGACCAGGCCTCGCCGCCCGTGACGTCGCCGGGACCATCGACGACCGGACGTGCCGGAGCGTCCGTCGTGAGCAGCGCGGTGCACCGATAGTGGGGACGCTTCGTGCCGGCGTCGACCAGATCGAGTGCGAGTGTCGTCGATGTCGGTGACGAGTCGGTCGTGCGTGCGGTGATCTCCACCTCGAGTGATCCGTCGTCGAAGTAGTCGTCGAGCAGCAGCCCCTTCAGGACCCGGACGTCGCTGAGTTCGACCAGGCGGAGGTCGGGGCGGTGTTCGGCCGCCGCCCGGGCGAACCACTCGACGGCGAAGGCCACGGGCACGACCGGCGTGCCGTCGACCGCGTGGTCCGCCAGCTGTGGGTGACTCGCACGCGTCACCGTGACGACCGAGATGGTCGGCGAGGCGTCGGTGGTCTCCGTCGTGCTCGCCGAGCCGACGGGCGACGGGAGACCCGACCGGGTCGTCGGCTCGTCGGGTGCCGGCGTGGAATCGGCGCCGGGTGCACCCGAGACGATCCGCATCCCCATGTTCGACACCTCGTAGATCCGCAGTCCGTCGCACCACAGGGAACCGGATCCGACCACGAACGGACCCGACTCGTCGACGCCGGTCTCGGTGATCTCCATCGTCGACGTGATGAGCGTGTTCAGCGGAGTCACCTGACCGCGGTACTTCCAGGTCATCGGTGCGTCGAGCAGGATCGGCTCGAAGCGGGCATCCTCGATGCCGTCGGCCATCCCCGAGTCGATCATGTGGAACTGCAGGAGTTGGAGCAGGGCCTCGACACCCAGAGAGCCGGGTTGCACCGGGTCCTGGAAGAAGTGCGCCTTGAAGAACCACTCGGAGACGTCGACGTCCTTCTCGCCACGCACGACGCCGAGACCGTTGCGTCCGGCACCGGGGATCCGGGTCACGCGATCGATCATCAGCAGCTGGTCCCCGGCGAGACGAGCGGTCCCGGCGAAGGCGGCGCCCGTGCGCCCGGTGAGGTCGATCGTGTCGCCGCCGACGAGATCGATCGACGCGCGGTCCGATTCGGCGATCGGGAGTCCGGCCTGGTCCTCGAAGGCGGCGGGTGGGAAGAAGCCGAAGACCGTGGTCATCGTGTACACGACCCGATCACCGAGTGAGCACTCGACGTCGAACCCCTCGATGACCATTCCTCCGGCCTGCGAGACGCTCGTCAGTTTCACCCGGGTGGTCAACGTGCCGGCGGTGCGGGTGAGTTCGCCGACCAGGGTGCCGGTGCCGTCGAGGTTGCGGAACAACACGTCGGTGGGCATCGCGGACGCAGAACCCACGGCGGACGCGACCCAACCGCAGGGCTGGAGAGCCGCTTCGAGCAGCACGGCGTACGGCATCGTCTCGGCGCCGTTCTCGTCGAAGTACCACGCGTCGTGGGGGATGTCGTACTCGCACACGATCTCCATGCCCGCTTCGCACACGTCGAGGTCGCCGACGATCTCGGTGATCCGACTGATGAAGAGATAGGGCTCGCCGGGCAGTCGGGGTGATCGCCGGGTGCCGTCGAACACCTCGTACATCGTGCCGAAGGCGTCCGACGGCTTGCCCCATGCCGTGGACAGGATCGCCTTGCGGTCGAAGGGGAGCCCGTCGGGCCCGGTCGCGACGGCGACCGGCTCCTCGAACCCCGCGTACAGCTCCGGCATCGTCGACAAGGGCCACCCGGGCACCAGTTCGACGCCGATGCGATGGGCGTGGAACGCAGCGGCGCCGTCGACGAATCCGACGACGTCGCAGATGATCGTCGGGTGCGGGCCCGAGTGGATCTCCTCGACGTGCAACTCGTAGGCGACTCGGCTCGTCTGCGGGTTGATCTCGCCGCGGCACTTCAGTTCGAACGGCTGATCGGGCAGCGGCTGGAAGCGCCAGCCGTCGGCGCGCAGGGTGTGACCGAGCGCTGCCAGGTAGATCGACATCGCCTCGATGCACGCTTCGACCATGAAGTTGCCGGGCATGCACGGGTCGTTCTTGAAGTGGCCGTCGAAGAACCAGGCGTCGTCGGCCACATCGGACTCGCAGCGCATGAAGCCGCGCCCCCACGGCCCGCCGGTCGGGTCGAACTCGGTGACCTCGTCGATGAACAGTTGATCGCCGGCCTGGATCCGCGGGGACCGTGTGTGGGTCTCCGCCCACTCGAACCCGGGCCCGAAGCACTCGAGCGTCCGGCCTTCACTGAAGGCGACGACGTCCGAGCGGTCGAACGACGTCTTGGTGCAGACGACGACGGGAGGATCGACGCGAGCATCCGGTTCGAGCGCCCGTCGTCCCGCCTCGGGCGTCCACACGAGTCCGAGCGCGTCGTCGAGTTCGGCGGCCGTGAAGAACCCGGCCTGAGCGTCGCGAACCGTCAGGCGCGGTTCGCCGTCGACGGTGCAGTCGTACTCGAAGAAGAACAGACGGATGTCGCCGTGCCGTGCGTGCCCGGTGATGCGGATCTCGTACTCGAGCGTCTCTCCCGGTGAGGGGAGGTCGCCGTGGTAGGTGAGCGTGCATCCGAGCAGGCGGTAGGAGCGCTCGCCGCGCGTGACGAGGTCGATCCCCATGTAGCTGATCAGCATCAGGTCGGCCTGCCCCGCTTCGATCATGAACCCCGCGGGCATGTATCCGTCGTGGAGGAACCATGCGTCGGCCACGACATCGGTCTCGGTCCAGATCGTGCCGGTGCCGAGCACACCCGCCTCCGCGACGAGGCCGGTCACCCGGTCGGCGAGCAGCAGTGGCGGTTCGGGCATCCGGCACTGGATCGTGTACTGGTCCTGGGGCTCGAACATCGGCCCGAACAACTCCGAGATCCGCCCCGACGAGTGGATCTCCAGCTCCCTCTTGTCCCAGGTGGGCCCTGTGGGCGTGGCGCGACCGGAGGTCGGGACGACCTCGGGTCGGTGCGGCCCGTCGGCGTCGAGCGCGTCCACCGGCAACGGGTTCACGGGGAGCGGGTCCACGGGAGCCGACGGAGCGGGCTCCGGGGTTCTCGGCGGCGACGCAGGCGACGCGACCGCATCGGAGGTGTGCGGGATGTCGGCGAGCGCACCGAGTGCCACGGCGCGCTGTGCCAGGAAGTGCTGGTGCACGGTCGACTGCTGGTCGAGGAACCGCTGGTGCAACGCAGCGACCGAGGCCATCTGGCTCTGCACGATCGCAGCGGCCTGGGTCGCGGGCGAGTCGTCCGCAGGCGACGACCCGGCGGGGGGTGCCTCGGCGTGGTCGTGTCGCGATCGGGGCGGGAGCGGTGCTGTCGCCGGTGGCGGGTCCGCAGGGGTTCGTTGCGGGTCGGTCGACGGCGATGGATCCGACGTCGCGCGCCGTGCAGTCGAGTTCGACGCAGTGAAGGGTGTCGGCGGGCGCTCGACCGCGTCCATGAACACCGACGGGAGCGCCGGGGCGGGCGGCATCTGCTGGAACGTCGGACGTGGAGTCGCAGCGGACGTCGACGCGCCGACCAAGGACTCGGCCTCGGACTCGGTGCGCGTGAGCGGCATCCACGCGGAGTGGGCGGGGAACGACAGCGTCGGACCGTCGGACGCGGGCGGCACTGGGTCGCGTCGGTCGAGTCGTGCGGTGAGCGCGGAGTGATCGACGTCGACCCCCGCGGCCACGAGGGCCGCAGCGACCTCGAAGACCTGCTCGATGTCGTGGTCGCGTCGGTCCAGGTGGACGGCGACGATGTCGTGGCCGTCGAGGATCTGCCGGATGAAGTTCGTGCACGCCCCCGACGGGCCGTGCTCGACGAAGATGCGCACGCCGTCCGCGTGCGCAGCCCGGATGGTCGTGGGGAAGTCGACCGTGTTCTCGGCCTGTCGGGTGATCACCTCGGCACAGCGCTCCCGGCCGATCTCGTACGCGCCACCCGCACCGTTCGAGTAGAACCGGACGCCGTCGACCGGCGTGACCGCTCGCGTGTGGACGTCGACCCACTGCTGGTGGAACGCAGCGGCGACCTCGGGGACGTGGCAGGCCAGGTTGTAGTCGACCGGTCGGCATCGCTGGCGTCCGATTGCGTCGACGACGCGATCGCAGGCCGTCGAATCACCGCCGATGACGACGTCGCGTGCGGTGTTGATGATGGTGAGATGGACCCGTTCCTCGTCGGCGATCGCTGCGCGCACCTCATCGAGCGGTGCGAGCACGTTCCACAGCGACCAGTCGGCCGACTCGACACCCCACGCCCGCGCCACGGCGGTGAACTCGACGCCGATCTCTTGCTCCAACATGCCGCTGGCCTCGATCTCGGCGCGCATCGCGTCCATGTCGGTCCAGGCGCCGAAGGCGAACAGGCTGTTCGTCTCGCCCGACGAGTACCCGATCGACGCCTGCGGCCGGAGTCCGAGGATCCCGCGTGACACCTGCACGTGTGCCTGGCTGATCAGCGCCGTACCCCACAGGAAGTCGGTCGGGTTCGGTGCGTGTTCCGGATCGAACACCCACCCGGCCACGTCGCGCAGCGGGAACTGGGTCGAGTTGGGAGTGGTGATCTCGGGGAGAGCGGCCAGCAACTGTCGGCCCATCCCGTTGTAGGCCGCTCCGCCGGCGGTGAAGACGAAGGCCATCTCGCCGACGAGTGGCTCCGACCGGAAGTGGACACCCGTTCCCGCCGGCTTGCCCGCTGCGATGTGCAACCGTGCGCGCTCCGCACGCGACTCGAACTGCGCCTCGTCGTCGGCGACGATCACCAGACGCGCGGCGCCGTCGGTCGACTCCACGCCGGCCGCGAGGTCGGCGAGCACGGCCGCCGAGTCGGCCCCGGCGAACACGTGGAGGCGTGGCGCGGGAATGCGACTCGGTGCCGGATGGTCGGTGGCCTCGGCCAGGGAGACCGAACATCGGGTGTGGAGTGGGTCAGACCCCTGCCACACCCCCGGAGCTTCCGTCATCGCCACGACGTCGACGGTCGCGGTGCGCGGCCCCGCTCCGGACGGGAGGGTGGAACCCGATGCGGGGTTCGACGCAAGGATCGGGTCGCCGCCCGGTGCCACACGATGTCGCAGTGACACCGCGGCGGCTGCGACGTGGAGCAGTCCCGACGCCGTGTGCGCATGACCGAACAGTTTCGTGATCTCGCTGTCGTCGCACCCGGCCACGAGGTGCAGATCGCCACGCGGTCGCGGTTCCTGGTGCTCGCCGCCGTCTGCCGTCGGACCGGTCGTCACGAGTGCATGGATCGTGTCGCCGTCGCTCACGGCGTCGTCGAGTCGCTTCAGGATCAGCATCACCGCGGCGTCACCCGGAGCGGCGGTGCTGTCGACGTCGAGCATCTCGCGCGCCGCGAGGTGCACTGCGTTGCAGGACAGATCGGCGGCACCGACGAGCGCGACGTCGAGGTCACCCGTGCGAAGTGCCCGCACCGCGAGTTCCAGCGCATCGACACCGCTGCGTTCCTCGGAACTGACCGTGAAGCTCGGGCCGCTGATGTCGTACTGGCTGTTGACCCGGTTGGCGACGAGGTTCGGCATCGTGCCGAGGACGCCGGCCGAGTCGAGCGCCGGGCCGACGGCGTCGAGAGCCGCGTCGATCCACTCGACGGATTCGCCGAGTTGTTCGGCGAGACGCGTGATGCGCCAACGCACGCCGAAGCGCGCGGCGTCGGGGTCGGTACCCATCCCGACGTAGACGCCGGTCCGGTCGGCGGGGATCGGTCCGCAGTCGGCGAGTGCCTCGTCCGTGACCCGCAGGATCGCCAGTTGCTGACCCAGCGCCGCACGCAGGTCGTTGGGTGGGAACTTCAGGCCGGCGAGCGGGAGTTCGACGTCGGGCATGGACCCGTTGCCGTCGGCGTCGAGGCAGGACGTCCCGGCGAGCAGCGCCTCGGTGAACGCGTGGCGACCGACCGCCGACGCCGCCGTGACGCCGAGCCCGACGATCGCGATCGGCGTCGTCGATGCGGCCGGCGCATCCGTGTCGGGATCGGAGTCGACGCGGGCGACGAGCGTGGCGGCCGTACCCGGTTCCTCGAGGACGAGGTGGGCGTTGTTGCCTCCGAACCCGAACGCGGACACTCCGGCGCGCAGCACGCCGTCCGTCGTGTTCTCACGGTCCCAGGGTTCGGGCGCGTGCAGGATCCGGAAGGGAGAGTCGGTGATGACGTCGAGCGAGTCGTCCGCGTGCAGCGTCGGCGGCCGGACCTCGTGGCGCATCGCTTCGATCACCTTGATCACGCCGGCAACGCCGGCCGCGGTGATCAGGTGCCCGGTGTTCGACTTCAGCGATCCGATCGGGAGGTCGGCGCAGTCGCCGTACACGGATGCCGACGACTCGATCTCGATGCGGTCGCCGACCGGCGTCCCCGTGGCGTGACACTCGAGCAGCGAGATGTCCGTCGCGTCGAGTCCGGCCCGCCCGAGCGCCTGGGCCATCGCGACCGCCTGACCCGACGAGGACGGGACGAGCATGCCCTTGCCGCGCCCGTCGTTCGAGAGACCGACGCCGCGGATGATGCCGTGGACGGTGTCGCCGTCGCGCACGGCATCGTCGAGGCGGCGCAGTGCGAGGAAGCCGCAGCCCTCTGCGGGGACGAGACCGTCGGCCTGGTTGTTGAACGGCCGTGACCGCCCGGTCCGGCTCAGCGCCTGGAGTGCCGTGAACCCGGTGTGGATGAACAAGTCGTCGGCGCAGTTGACCGCACCGGCCAGCATCAGGTCGGCGTCTCCGTCGTGCAGACGGTCGCACGCCAGTTTGATCGCGTACAGGCTGCTCGCGCAGGCGGCGTCGAGGGCGAATGCGCCGACGCCGAGCCGCAGCGCCCGTTCGAGGAGCAGCGCGGGCAGGCCCGAGTTGAAGCGGTTCCGAGGGTCGGTCGGCGCGAGATCGTCGATGTCCCGGTCCACGGCGTCGCGCGCCCACACCGCCTGGGCGTAGGCCGCCATGCCCGCCGACGGGAACGACAGGTTGCCGAACACGGCGCCGAATCGTCGGGCGTCGGACCGGTCGTGGCCGGCGTCGCGCAGCGCCGCGCGTGCCGTGTGCAGCGTCCAGGTGACCACCGGGTCGAGCCCGGCGATCTCGTCGGCGGGGATCGCGAAGCCGTCGGGATCGAAGACGTCGTCGAAGCCGCGCACGTAGCCGCCCCGATCGGACCACGTTCGGTCACGACCGTCACCACTCGGATCGCACATCACCTCGTCGCGGTCGACTCCCCATCGGTCCTCGTCCACGGTGGTGATCAGGTCGGTCCCGGACTCGACGGCGCGCCACAGTTCCTCGGGTGACATCGCGCCCGGGAGCACGCAGGCACGTCCGACGATCGCGATCGGTACGAACGAACTCACGGGCGAGATCACGGGTGACGTCCGGTCACGCGCCGACGGCGACGGCCGACCGCTGTGCCTCGGCCGACGGCTGCACGCCACCGCCCAGGAGCACCTCGACCTGATCGCGATGTCGGCTCGCGATCTCGTCGACGAACATCTGCGCACCGTCGTCGAGGTCGATGAGTTCCACACCCATCGCCTCGAAGTGGGACTTCAGCGACGGCGTGACCATGCCACCCGCCCACGGGCCCCATCCCAACGACTTGACGATGCACGACTCGCCACGACGGCGCCGTTCGGCGACGGCCACCTTGTTGAGGACCTCGTTGGCCATGGCGTAGTCGGCCTGTCCGGTGTTGCCGCTGTGGGCAGCGACGGAGGAGAACAGGCAGAGCAGTCGAAGGTCGTCGTCGGCGGTGGCGGCGAGCAGGTTGCGAATGCCGAGCACCTTGGTGTCGAAGACGAGGTCGAACTGGTCGGTCGTCTTGTCGACGATCAGCTTGTCGGCGAGCACGCCGGCGCCGTGGACCACGCCGGTGATCGAGCCGAACCGCTCGCGGGTGGCGACGCACGCGTCGGCGACGGATCGGGCGTCGGTGATGTCGGTGGCGACGTATGTGGCGGTGCCCCCGACCCGCTCGATCTCGGCGACGGTCGCCCGGATCTCGCGGCCGGCGAGGATTCCGCCGACGGTCCGCGAGAGTTCGTTCGGGGTGAGGGTCGTGCCGGCCGCCACCGCTTCGTCGAGGACGACCCGCTTGAGTGCAGCGTCGTCCGGCGCGGCGGCGTGGGTCGGGCTCTCGTCGACGAGTTCGGACCTGCCGAGCAGGACGAAGGTCGCCTGCGACGCTCGGGCCAGTTCGATGATCGTCGTCGCCGTGACGCCACGACCGCCTCCGGAGACGACGATGACGTCGTCGGCTCCGATCGGCGTCGCGCCGGGGTCGGCATCGACGGGTGTGGTGCGAACGGAGTACCGGCGCCCGTCGAGGGCCAGGCCGATCTCGCGTTCGTCGCCGCCCGACAGGAGTTCGGTCGTGATGACCACAGCGATCGCGTCGGGCGACAACGAGCCTCGCTCGACGTCGATCGACTTGATCGTCGTCCCCGACCATTCGATCGCAGCGGTGCGCGCCAGGCCGGTGAGACCGGCCGACCACGCTGCGGTCGGCGTGCACGCATCGGAGCCGAAGCGTCCTCCGAGCGCCGAGACCACCACGAACGAGCCACCCGCGGCACCGCGGGAGAACTGCTGGGCTGCGGCGAATGCGTCGCGGTTGATCGCCGAGCTCTCGTCGGCGTCGGTGACGTCTCGCAGACCGGTCAGCAGGATCACGCTGGAACCGCGGTCGGCCGATGCGGTGTCGGCGAGGTGTGCGTCGATGCCGGCGTCGGTCAGCGCGCTGACGAGCGCGTCACCGATTCCGGACCCGCCGTCGACGACGTGGACCCGACGACCGCGGATGCCGCTGAGTGGTCGGACGGGCTCGGAGATCGGAACTTCGACGACGCGCAGGACATGGCGACCGAACGAGGTCGATCCGGTCACGGGTGGTTCGTCGAGCTCGATCGTCTCGGTGGGCATCGACGTGCCGCCACCGGTCGCACTGTCGTTCTGTTGGGCGAGGTAGTCGACGATCTGGCCGAGGGTGTCGAGTGAGGCCATGACGCCGAGGTCGACGTCGGGGAGGGTGGGGACGGCGTCTTGGACGGCGCTGAGGATCTCGACGCGTTTGATGGAGTCGATGCCGAGGTCGGCTTCGAGTTCCATGTCCATGGTGAGGATGTCGGCGGGGTAGCCGGTGCGGTCGGCGACGATCGTCAGCATCACTGCGGTCATGTCCACGGCGTCGGGGGTGGGAGCACTGCCGTTGGAAGACGGAGCCGGTGCCGGTGCGGGTGCGGCCGGTGCGGCGGGTGCGGTCGGCGTCGGCGCGGTCGGCGCCGGCGCGACGACCGGGGCCGGGGCGACCGGCTCGACGGGAGCGACCGCTGCCGGAGCAGGAGCGGCGGCGGTGCCGACCGGTGTGACGGTGCGGGGTGCGGTGGTGGGGACGTCCACGCCGGCGAGGCGGCCGAGCACGGCGAGGCCGTCCTGGGCAGCGTCGAGGAACGCCGCGTGGGACCTGGCCATCGAGTCGAGGTAGGCGGTGTGCGCATCAGCGGTCTGCTGCTGGGCCGCTTGGTATGCCGCCAGGACACTGGCGGCGGCAGGGGTGGGCACGGGAGCGGGCGCGACCGGTACGGGTGAGGCCGGAGCGGCGCTGATCGGTGCGGGTGCCGGTGCTGGCGATGCGGCGACGGGTGCGGGTGCGGCGGGCGCCGGGGATGGCGCTGCCGGGGGAGCAGCGGTCGGCGTCACCGCGTCGGGGACGGTCGGAGTCGGTCGGGCGGTCACGGTGGGATTCGGTCCGACGAGTTCGGTGAGGTCGTGCGGCGGATACGGCGACCCGGTGTTGGCACCGTTGATGGGGATCGCGAGCTTGGCCGCGGCGACCACGGAGTTGGCGGGGTCGTCGTACTCGGACCACAGTGCGCCGAGGTCCATCTCCACACCAGCGGCCGCGAGTTGCCCGAGCCCGCGGAGCAGCGGCGTGAGGTCGGACGCGTTCTGCTTGTCGAGTTGGATGGCGGCGTGGTCCCGACCGTCGAGGATGCGTCCGATCAGCGACGTGAGGACGGACCCGGGCCCGACCTCGACGAACGTACGGGCACCGGCGTCGTACATCGCTTCGATCATCTCGACGAAGCGGACGGAACTGGCGATCTGCCCGCTCAACTGCACCCGCATCTCGCCGGCCCCGGTCGGATAGGGGGCGGCCGACGCGTTGGCGAACACGGGCATCGTCGGTGTGTCGAACTCGATCCCGTCGAGGAAGGTGCCGAACTCGGCACTCGCGCCACCGACGATCGGAGAGTGGAAGGCCGTGGCGACGTCCAGCCGCTTGAACCTCACCTCGGAGGCCGTCAGGTGTGACTCGACTGCCTCGATCGCGTCCGTCGCACCCGACAGCACGACCTGGGTGGGGCCGTTGTGGTTGGCGACCACCACGTCGGCGCCCGACTCCTCGACCAGTGTGCGGACCTCGTCGATCGAGCCGACCACGGCCGTCATCGAGCCCGGGGTCGTGGCAGCGTCGGCCATCAGTTCGCCGCGGCGTCGGGCGACGTCGATCATGTCGGCGGCCGACAGCACGCCGGCGGCGTGCAGCGCCGTGATCTCGCCGAAGCTGTGACCGCCGACCTGTGCGGCGGTCACCCCGATGGATCCGAGCAGGCGCAGCAGGGCCATGCTCGTGACACCGATCGCGGGCTGCGCCCACTCCGTCCGGGTGAGGCGGGCGGCGTCGATCGCGGCGGCGTCGTCGGCGAAGGTGGTGATCGGGAAGACGACGTCGTGGAGCGGTTCACCCGCCCAGTCGCAGTCGGCCGCCAGGTCCCACGCGGCCATGGCCTCGTCGAAGTTCATCGCGGTCGCGCTGCCCATCGACACGTACTGGCTGCCCTGCCCGGGGAACACGAACGCCACGTCGCCCGCCGGTCGACCGACGCCGTAGGACACGCCGGACGGCATGGTGAATGCGTCGTCGGGTGCGGCCTCGATGCGCGTGATCGCCTGTTCGAGCCGTTCGCGCAGTTCGTTCTCGTCGGCCGCCACGACGGCGAGGCGGACGCCGGCCGCTGCGGTGTGCGCGGACTGGCTGCTGTGTGCGAGTCGTGCGAGTGCGCCGGCGTCGGTGAGCGAATCGGTGTGCGTGCGGGCCTGTGCGACGAGGTCCTGGGCGTCGGTGCCGTCGAGCACGACGAGTTCGGGTCCGCTCGTCCGCAGGCGCGGGGCACGAGTCCCCGAGCCGGTGTACTCCGAGAGCGTGATGTGGAAGTTGGATCCGCCGAACCCGAAGGAACTGACCGATGCGCGCCGTTCGTGATCGGAGCTGCGCACCCAGGGGCGCGTCCGGGTGTTGAGGTGGAACGGCGAGTTCTCGAGATCGAGTTCCGGGTTCGGACGCTCGATCTTGGCGGTCTGCGGCAGCACCTTGTGGTGCACCGCCATGACCGCTTTGAACAACCCCGCAGCGCCGGCCGCCGACTTGGTGTGGCCGATCTGGCTCTTGACCGAACCGAGCGCACACCACTGGCGGTCGGGGCGTCCGGATGCTTCGAAGGCCAGTTCGAGCCCTCCGAACTCCGCGGCGTCGCCCGCCACCGTTCCCGTGCCGTGCGCTTCGACGAGTTCGACGGTCTCGGGCCCGTACCCGGCCTTGGCGTAGGTGGCTCCGAGCGCCCGGGCCTGACCCGACGACACCGGTGCGTAGACGCTCTTGGAACGTCCGTCCGAGCTGGAACCGACGCCGTTGATGAGCGCGTAGACGTCGTTGCCGTCGCGCTCGGCGTCGTCGAGACGCTTGAGCGCGAACATGCCCAGGCCCTCACCGAGCATGGTGCCGTCGGCCTGGTCGGAGAACGGCCGGATCTCCTCGGACTTGGACAGTGCCGGAGTCTTCGAGAAGCACATGTACATGAAGATGTCGTTCATGGTGTCGACGCCACCGGCGATGACCAGATCGCTGTCGCCAAGGTAGAGCTCGTTCACGCCCATCGAGATCGCCGAGAACGACGATGCACACGCTGCGTCGGTGACACAGTTGGTGCCGCCGAGATCGAGTCGGTTGGCGATGCGCCCGGCGACGACGTTGCCGAGCAGGCCGGGGAAGGTGGCCTCGGTCCACTCCGGGTGCAGGTCGGCGATCCGGTCGCAGGCGGCCTGGGCGGCCTCTTCGGGCACACCGGCGCGACGCATGCCCTGGAGCCACAGCGGCCGGTTCATCCGGCTGACCATCGATCCGAACAGCTCCTGACCCGACGTGACCCCGAGGATCACCGACGTGCGCGAACGGTCGAGTTCGCCGATCTGCCCGCGTGTGGCGTCGTCGAGGACGCGCTGGGCGACGATCAAGGCGAGGAGCTGGGCGGTGTCGGTCGAGTCGACCGACGACGGCGGGATGCCGAACTGCATCGCGTCGAGTTCGACGGTGTCGAGGAATCCGCCGCGGCGGCCGTAGGTCTTGTCGGGTGCCGTGATGTCGGGGTCGTAGTGGTCGTCGACCAGCCAGTGCGTCGAGGGAACGGCGGTCATCCGGTCGGTGCCGGCGACGATGTCGTTCCAGAAGCCGGTCGAGTCGGTCGACCCGGGGAAGAGAGCCGACACGCCGACGACGGCGATCGGTGGGCGCCGGGTCCGGGAATCGGGGTGGGTGTGGCTGGTCGTCATGGAGGTCCTGAAGCAGATCGAGGTCGCGCTCAGTGGAGCGCCGGGATGTCGAGCGGGCGGGGTCGGTAGTCGAAGCCGGACGGATCGACGGCGACGCCGAACGTGCGGAGCTGGTGGGCGCGCGTGACGACGGCTGCACCCTCGAGCAGGTTCATCGCCACCTGGGCCGCGGTTCGTCGAGCTGGATCGGCGAGGAAGGAGCCGGCCGTCCACTCGTTGAACGCCCCCATCGCTGGTCCGCACCAGATCTGGTAGTCCAGCATCCGTTCGCTCTGGCCGTCGATCGCCCAACGGCTGGACTGCCCGAGGTAGCTGCGGAACGTGAGGGCCATCAGGTGGCGCGGCTCGCGTTCGGCTCGCTCGACCTGCGCGGGATCGCGATCCATCCAGAAATCGCGGGTCGATTCCCAGCACTCGGCGACCGTGGTGCCGAGGATCTTCTCGAGCTCGGCGATCTCGTCGGCGGGGATGTCGTCGAGCGATCGGTACGAACGGTAGAGCTCGTAGAGCTTCTTGGCCCGCGGCGCGAACATCGTGCCGCGCTTGAGGACCTGGAGGTCGACGCCGAGTTCGAACATGTCGGCGGCGGGTGCCATGGTGATGTCGGCGATCCCGGCCGTGGCGAGCATCTGCTTGCCTTCGTCGGACAGGCCGGACTCGACGCAGGCTTCGTTGACCGTGCCGGTCAGCACGTAGGAGGCTCCGAGAGCGAACGCCGATGCGACCGCCTGGGGCGTCCCGATCCCGCCTGCAGCGCCGAGCCGGATCGGACGCGTGTAGCCGTGTTCGGCGACGACCTCGTCGCGCAGTGACTGGATGGTGGAGAACAGCGGGCCGAGCGGGCGGTTGTCGGTGTGGCCGCCGCTGTCGCTCTCGACGGTGATGTCCTCGGCGACCGGCAGAGACGCGGCGAGGTCGGCCTCGGCGGCGGTGAGCTGCCCCTGCGCCACGAGGGCGTCGAGCATCCGGCGCGGCGGCGGGCTCATGAAGTGGCGTGCGACCTCGGGGCGCGAGATCTTCGCGAAGACCATGTTCGGCCTCCGGACCCGCCCGGAGTCGTCGAGGGTGATTCCGCTGGCGGCGTAGCGCACGATCGCCGGCGTCAGCGACATGTACGCAGCTGCCGACACGCGTCGCACCCCGCGCTCGATGTAGAGGTCGGCGACCGCCGCCTCGAGCTCGGGTTCCTGGGGGGAGTGGATCAGGTTGCAGCCCCACGGAGCCCCCGACGGCCCGAGGGTGGCCGTGAGTTCGTCGACGGCCAGCGCGATCCGGTCGCGAGCGAGGCCCGCGGCTCCGAAGAACCCCATGCACCCGGCGCGGGCCATCGCGATGACGAGGTCGGTCGTGGCGATGCCGTTGGCCATGGCACCGCTGACGTACGGGAACCGGGTGCCGTGGACCTCGGTGAAGCTGCGATCGCCGAGCCACTCGGGGAACATCGGAGGCAGTACGGCCGCCACCGGCCACGACTCGGGCGTGCCGACCTCGACCATGGATCCCTCGACGGCCACGCCGCGGGCGCCGGACGACGGGTCGAGGACGACGTAGACGCGCTCGCGCAGTTGCTCGGTGATGTCGGCGATGGCGGTGGGCGTGAACGCTGGCGGCTGCGACGTGATCAGACCTGCGATCGCCCCGTCCGTGACGCACTCCACCGCGAGCTCCGAAGCACTCACGGCGCCGCCGGACCGCGGTACTCCACGGGGCGTGGAGGATGAGTCGACACGTACCGCACGGAAGGACGACCCTACTTCGTCGGAGGGGTCGACCGATCGGCGCGGCCCGCTCAAAACGGGGGGTGACTTCGGTCCGAGATCGCCCGACACGGGCGAGTGGGGCAACGTGTCAACGACTGTTGGGCGCAGCGACGGGCGCAGCCGCCTTCGCCCAGGATCTCGCGACCGCCGCGGCCGTCCTCTCGTGAGCCGGCTTCACCCCGCCGGAGCCCGGTCCGACACCGGGGTGTCGGCATCCTGTGCGGCCAGCCACTCGCGCTTCGTCGCGCGCCATGCCTCGTCGGTGTGATCGCGACGCCAGTAGGGCGAGATCGAGGCACGCTCGCGATCGACTCCACGATGCTCGAGGAGGTACCGGCGGACGGCACGCACCTCGGACGCTTCACCGTGGACGAACACGTCGACGGTGCCGGGTCGCCACGAGAGCGACGCGACGGCATCGGCGAGCAACGTGTCGGGCTCGGCGGCGGTACGCCGGTGCAGCCACTTCACGTCGAGCGTGCCGGGACCCGGGAGTTCGATCTCACTGTCGGGTCCGTCGACGACCACCCGCACGGCGCAGTGCGACCCGGCCGGCACGACCTCGAGGGATGCGGCGATTGCGGGAAGGGCGCTCTCGTCGCCGGTCATGAGGTACCAGTCGGATTCGGGATCGGGACGGTAGCCGCCACTCGGACCGACCATCTGGAGGGTGTCGCCGCGCCGGGCCCTCCGTGCCCATCGACCGGCGTACCCGGCGTCGCCGTGTGCGACGAAATCGATGGTCAGCAGACGAGAGGTCTCGTCCCACCTGCGCACCGTGTACCGCCGTCCCCGCGGACGGAGATCCGCATCGAGCGACGACACCTCCGCGGGTTCGAAGGGCGCGCTGTAGGTCGCCGCTTCCGGAACGAACAGCGCATTGACGTACTGGTCGGTGCGGTCGGTCGCTGCGAACGAGTCCAATCCGGGCCCGCCGAAGACGACGCGGATCATCGACGCGCCGAGTCGTTCGATCTGCTCGACCGTCCCGTACATGGGTGGTGTCATCGGTGCTCCCACCTGATGTGCGCTCGGGGAACGACGGAGTCGTCGCTCCTGCTGACTGCAATGGTTGGCGCGCGTGCCATTCAGATCATCGTGTCGTAGAGCTGGTCGAGGAGTGGATCGACTCGGTGGCGGCGTACACGGAACCCTGGTTCGTTCGGGTGTCGGTGACCACGACGCTGCCTGCAACCACCGCCGGGAGTTGCTGCCAGATCGGATTCGCAGCCAGCAGGTCTCGATCCTCCTGCGAGTTGGACACCAGGAGGATCGCGCCCGCGTCGGCGATCTCCCCGAGGTTCTCGATGCTGAAGGGCTCGTCGAAATAGCTGCGGTCGGCGAGGAACGGCACCAGCGTTCCACCCAGTTCCCCGAGCGTGTTCGCCTGGAGTTGGAAGTCGTCGACACCACCGGCGTAGAAGGTGTCGTCAGCGGGGTAGTACTCGACGATCGCGATGGGCGTGGACAGTCGGTCGGCATGGCGCGTGCGGACATCGTCGAGGGCGGTGTCGTAGTCCTCGAGGGCGTCGTCGAGCAGGTCCGAGCGCTCGAGCCAGCCCGCCAGCTGCTCGAGGTCGTCGCGCCATGATCCGTCGCCGGCGATCGGCAGGATCGGAGCGATCTGGCCCAGTTGTTCGGCCTCGCCGTCGTTCAGGTAGATCTCACGGGCGAGGATCAGATCGGGAGCGAGTGCTGCGATCCGCTCGAGGTTCAACTCGGCGTTGTCGATGATCTCGATGCCGTCGAGGTCGATCGGAACGAACGGTGCGACCACGTCCTCCCCATCGCCTCCGAACGCACCGATCGCCGCGACGGGGAGTTCGAGGACGACGGCGGTCTCGAGGTCACGTCGGTTTTCGAGGGCGAGCACACGGAGCGGGTGCAAGGGGATCTCGAAGGTCCCGTACTCGTGGGTGATCGTGGCCGTGGTGGCGACCGACTCCGGGTCGGTGGCCGCAGGGGTGCTCGTCGCCGACTCGGAGGCGGTGTTCGCCGGTTCGGTGCTCGGTGATTCCGTGGTCGGCGGTCCGGTCGTGGGTGACTCGCTCGCCGCGGCGGTGGACTCGGTCGTCGGCCCGCGATCCGGCGCAGCGGAGTCCGACCCGCCGCCGGATCCGCACGCTGCGACGGCCAGCGCGAACGCAACAGCGAGGACCGCCTCCGTACCGATGGATGAACGGATGGTCGTCATGGTAGGCAAGCCTAACAAAGTTTGACCGAAATTCTGTCGAAGAGCGCAGGCACCCAACTCCTGGAACGGGCAGCGGACGGATCACGCCACGATGGCCGCGGCGGCGGCGCCGATCAGGAGGTACGGCCCCAGTGGCACGGTGGCGCCGGTCCGACGAAGCGCGTGGACGACGCTGTGCGGCCACGCGGCCAGGAGGGTGAGCGCGCACGCCAACAGTCCGGCGATCGGGTCGAACCATGACAGGTAGATGCCGAGGGCGGCCGCGAACTTGACGTCACCGAAGCCGATCGACGACGGGCTGACGAGGTGGACGACGAACCACGGTCCGGCGAACGCCACGGCGCCGAGCACGAGGTGGGGGGAGCGGAGCAGCGGTTCGCCGAACGACGCCGCGGCGAGGCCCACTGCACCGACGGCCGCGCAGGGGCCGACGAGGCGGTTCGGGAGTCGGTGGGTCCGGGCGTCCTCGATCGTGGCCGCGAGCGCGAGTGCGACCCCGACGGCGAACGTGGCGACGGCGATGGTCGCCGTCATGGGATCGGTCGTCCGACCCCGACGTCCGGCAGGCGAGGGGCCTCGTCGATCGACCGGTTGGCGGGTTCTGGTCGCACGGGTTCGGACCGTACCGGGGGTGTCGTGGACCAGGAAGGGGGACTCCTCCCCGTTCCCCGTCGACGGGTCCACGCATACCTTGCCTGGTGGGTCGAAACAGCCCGACCGAAGCGAGTCAGCGACATCTCGTCCGCCGTACGCCTCGTGCCCACGAACTCCGAACCCGCCGATCTGGAGCCGAAGATGATGGACACAATCGAGTCAGAACGAGTGAACGGCCACGGCCGATCCTCGACGCAGACACCCGAGAACGACACTCGTCAGGACCCGCCCACCCGATCGAAGGTCGGCCTGCCGACCGCCCCACCCAAGGCACGCAACACGACGTGGATCGCCGCCGGCCTGGTGCTGGTGGTCGTCGCGGGGATCGCGGCGTCGTCGCTGTGGCGGGGCCTGTCCGACCGGGTGGAGGTCCTGGTCGCCGCCGATCTGATCGAGGCCGGCCAGGTGATCACCGAGGCCGACCTCACCACGGCGTCGATCGCCGCGGACGAGAACGTCCGGGCGATCAGCCCCGACGAGCTCAGCACCCTGATCGGCCAGGTCGCCACGGGTCCGATCGGTGCGGGCTCGATCGTCGTGCCCGCGCAGTTCGTCGCCGACGTGACCGGCGACGAGCCCACCGTCATCATCGGCGCCGCACTCCAGCCCGGCCAGTACCCGATCGTCGGTCTCCTGCCCGGTGACCGCGTCCGCATCATCGAGGTCAGTGGCCGGGACGCACTGATCGGCGAGGAAGCCGAGCCGCAGGAGATCGCCGTCGGTGAGATCGTCGAGGTCGCCGGGCTCCAGCAGGCCGACGTGTACCTCGTGTCGCTGCGCATCAACGAGTCCGCGAGTCTCCTGATCTCCGAACGGGTCCAGCAGGGGCGGATCAGCATCGCCCTGCTCGACAGCGGCTTCCCCGACGAGCTGATCGATCCGATCGGCCCGGCCGACCCGGTGGAACCGGGCGAGCCACTGGAACAGGCAGTGCCCGGCGACGACGATGCGGCCACGGAGCCCGATGCGACAGCCGATCCGGAGACCACCGACGACGGAGGCGAGTCGTGACCGTCATCGCCGTCTGTTCGACCCGATCGAGCCCCGGTGCGACGTCACTCGGCATCGCACTCGGCGCAGCGTTCGCCCACCGTGGCGTCCGGCCGCTCCTGATCGAGGCCGACCCGGCCGGCGGTGTGATCGGGCTGCGGTTCGCGATGTCGGCCGACCCGTCGCTGCGCACCCTCTGGGCCGACATGCGCCGAGGGTTCTCAGCCGAGTTGGTGCAGCAGAACTCCGCCGATCTGCGCGGCGTCGACTGTCTCCTCGCGCCGACCGATCCGGCGTTGGCCGCACGGGCGCTCGAACACGTCGCACCGGTGCTCGCCCGTGAGGTCGGCGGTCTGCGCCGGCCGGTCGTGATCGACCTCGGCCGGCTCTCCGACTCGAGCCCCGCCCTCCCCCTCGTCGCCTGTGCGACCCACGTCCTCGTCGTGACCCGCCCTCGGGTCGAAGACGTGCAGTCGCTGCTCTACGGAACCCGCCTGCTGGAGGCGCACGGTCGCCGGCCGTCCATCGTCTCGATCGGCGACGGACCGCATCACCCGGCCGAGGTCGCGACGCTCGCCGGCCTGCCCCTCGCCGCCGTGCTGCCCGACGACCGCACGGTGGCTTCGGCCTTCACGGGAGGTCGCTACGTCGCCCGATCGCTGCGCAGGTCGACCCTGTGGAGGTGCGTCGACGCTCTCGCCGGTCAGTTGATCGGTGCGACGCCGGACGAACCACCGACCCCGCCCCGGCCCCGTCACGTCGACCGATCGGCCCCGATCGTGACCGCGGGCCGCGGTCGAGACATCGCGGCGGCGCCCGTCCCGCCGGCTCCGGTTCCGTCCGCGCCGGCTCCGCCCGCTCCGGTTCCCGCGGCTCCGTTCTCGTCGTCGCCGGTTCGGCCGGCTCCGGTTCCGCCGGCACCGGTCTCGCCGAACGTGTCGCCGGCCGCAGATCGCCGTCCCACCCCGGACCGTCCCCACGTGGCCGACGACCACCTCTGGACGGGTCCCCACGTCGCCGACGATCCCGACATCACGGTGCCGCGTCGACCACACCAGGCCCTCACGGGAGTGGGTGGGCGATGACCTCCACCGAGCACGACCTCGGTCGCCCCGGAGACGCACACGACCTCGGCATCTCCCCGCGACCCGCCGCACCCCTCTCCCAGCCGATCGACCTCGATCTCGTCGCACGCATCCGGGAGGAAGCGGCGGGTGAGATCTCCGAGGTGCGGCGAGCCGACGCCGGTCTGGAGACCGCCGAGATCAGCCCCGAGGACGAGGCGGCACGCGCCGAGCCGATCATCTGGAAGCGTCTCGACGCGTACGCGAGGGAGAGGACCGCTGCGGCGGAGCCGGTGCTCGACCTCGATGCCGAAGAAGCACTCTTCCGGCGGGTGAAGGCCGACCTGTTCGGGCTCGGCGGCTTCGAGGAGTTCCTCTTCGACCCGACCGTGGAGAACATCTTCGTCATCGGGTGCGACCGAGTGTTCGTCAACCGCTCCGGTCAGGTCGCGCCCGATCGTGTGGCGCCCGTTGCCGAGAGCGACGAAGCGCTCGTCGAACTGGTCAACCGGTGGTCGTCTCGACTCGGTCGGACCGAACGTCGCTTCGACGTGTCGAACCCCCGGGTCGACATGCGTCTGCCGGGCGGGTTCCGTCTCCACGCGATCATGGAGGTCACCTCACGTCCGACGATCACGATCCGCTGCCCGCACCACCGCAAGGTCGAACTCGACGACCAGATCCGATTCGGCACCGTCGACGAACCGATGGCGGCCTTCCTCCGTGCCGCGGTGCGCGCTCGCTGCAACATCATCGTCGCCGGTGGCACGGGCACCGGGAAGACGACGCTGCTGCGCTCGCTGCTGTTCGAGGTTCCGGCGCACGAGCGCATCGTCACCATCGAGGACACGCTGGAACTCGGCATCGCAGCGTTCGAGGAGGAGCATCCGAACGTCGTCGAGATGGAGACGCGCCAGGCCAACGTCGAAGGCGTCGGCGAGTTGTCGATGATGGACCTCACCCGCGAATGCCTGCGGATGTCGCCCGACCGCGTGGTGCTCGGCGAGGTTCGCGGTGCCGAGGCGCTCTACATGATGAAGGCGATGAGCCAGGGCAACGACGGCTCGATGTGCACGGTGCACGCCAACTCGGCGAGGGGTGTGGCGGACCGGGTCCGCGGCTACTGCGCCGAGGGTCTCAACGAGATCCCGATGAGCGTGATCGACGGGTTCTACCGCAACGCCGTCGACCTCGTGGTGCATCTCAAGGTGCTCCCCGACATGCGGCGCGTGGTGTCGAGCATCGTCGAGGTCCAGAAGGACAGCGGCGAGGGCATCCGCTACAACGAACTCTTCGCCCCGCGGATCGACGGACCAGCAGTCCGCGAGACGCCGCCCAGCGAGGTCCTGAGTGAGCGTCTGAGCTTCGCCGGATGGAGCCCTGCCACGTGGAGCCCGGTCGGATGAACGAGCAACTGGGATTCGCACTCGTCGCGATGGCTGCGATGGCGGGGCTCGTGGTGGCCGTCGCCGGGTGGCGTGGCAAGGCACTCCGGATCAGCTCGCGCGACCACGATCGCATGTCGGCGGATCAGACACTGCTCCGGTTCGCCCTCGGAGCGTCGACGTGCGTCGTGGTCCTGGTCGTCACGCGTTGGCCGGTCGCCGCGGCCTACGGCGCGGCGTCGGGCTTCCTGTTCCCGACGCTGGCGTCCGCGAGTCGTCGTCGACGCGAAGCGATCGAGCGGGTCGAGGCCATCGCGGTCTGGACGGAGAGCCTGCGCGACACGATGGCGGCGTCGGCAGGAATCCAGGAGGCGTTGAAGCTCTCGGCCCGGGTCGCACCGGCCCCGATCCGCACCGAGGTCCGCGACCTCTCGCTGCGGCTCCAGCACCAGTCGGTCGCACGTTCGCTCAGGCGCTTCGCCGCTGACATGCACCACCCGCTGTCGGACATGGTCGTCGCTTCGCTGATCCTCGCCACCAGCCAACACGCCGGCAGCCTCCAGGGTGTCCTGGCCACGACGGCCAAGGGCGCACGTGACTCGTCGCTGATGTGGCGCCAGATCGAGACCAGCCGGACCCGGACCTACTCCCAGAGCCGACTGGCCGGCTGGATCAGCTTCCTCGTGATCCTGTTCCTGATCATCGCCCAGCGCGACTTCCTGACCCCGTTCGACTCGGCGGGTGGCCAGGTCGCGATGTTCTTCATCTGCGGTGTGTTCTTCCTCTCCGGCGTGATGCTCTACCGGCTCGGCCGACCCGGCGAACCGCGACGTGTCTTCGCCGGGATCGAACGCTGGTCGGACCACTCGACCCACGACTCCCAGCAGGTGGCGCGATGATCCAGGCAGCCATCATCGGCGGACTCCTCGCACTCGGCGTCTGGCTCGTCGTGCGCGGCTGGTTCCCGGCGCCACCGACGCTGTCGGATCGACTCGCCGACTTCTCCGAGGTGTCGATCCACACGAGCGACCAGACCGCGCTGCGCTCGCTGTGGGGACGGATTGCGATGGCGATGATGACCACGGCGAACAGCGGCGACACCACCGACGTCGCCGCCGACGTGGCGGTCACCGACGGCGACATGGAGACCCATGCGCTCGACAAGCTGAACGCCGGAGTCGGTGGCGCCGTCCTGATGGCGACCGTCGGGTACCTGTTCGGGTTCACCCGCAGCGCCTTCGGCATCGCCCTCGTGCTGATCTTCGGCTTCGTCGCCTTCTACTTCGCGCCGGACGTGGAGTTGAAGCGCAAGGCCGTGACCCGGCGCGACGAGTTCAACGAGTCGCTGACGGCGTTCGTCAGTCTGGTCGCCGTGAGCATCTCGGGTGGCGGCGGCGTCAACACGGCCATGGCCGACGCCTCCAAACTCGGGAGCGGTCGGCCCTTCCGCATCCTGCAGGAATCGATCGAGGACTCGGCGCTGCACGGCGAGTCGCCGTGGGGCGGCTTCGACGCACTCGGTCAGAAGCTGAAGATCGTCCCGCTGATCGAACTCGCCGGCGCACTGTCGCTGGCGGGCACGTCCGGTGCACGAGTCACCGAGACGTTGAAGGCCCGTGCCGAGTCGGCGCGTGGACGTGAGTTGGCGGATGCGACGACCGCCGCGGAGAAGAAGAGCGAGTCGATGAACATCCCGGTCGCAGCCATGGTGCTCGGTTGGGCCGGCTTCATGGGCTACCCGGCCGTCGCAGGACTCCTGGGGATCTGACGTGGAATCCGCCGTCACACACCACGCCGACGCTCGGCCGACAGATCTCGGATCGTCCACCCGGACGGTTCAGGGAAAGCAAGCAACACCCACCAGGCAAGACACCCATCACAAGGAGCAGACACATGCAGAAGTACCAGCACCGGGCACTGGCCCAGTACCACCAGGCACAGATGAAGGCCGAGGATCTGGTGACGGAGATGCGCGACGACGAGCGGGGCGAACTCGGTTCGTGGCTGATCCTCGCAGCGGGTCTCGCGATCGCCGCGGGAGCGGCGGTCACGGCACTGGCGCCGTGGTTCACCGGCAAGGTGAGCGCGATCACCGGCAACTGATGGCTCGTCCCGACCCCGAGCCGCGCTCGACCCGGGCGCGGCTCGGGTCCGAGCGGGGCGAGGTGGCGACGCTGCTGATCGTGTTCGGCGTGGTCGTGCTGGCGATCTTCGGCTGCGTCCACGCGTCGCTCGTCTTCCACGGCCGCTCGGTCGTGTCGGCCGCGGCGCAGGACGCGCTGCGTGCGGTCCAGGCCGAAGGCGGCTCGTTGGCCGACGGCTACGACGCGGCGGAGGAGACCTTGGCGCTGTCACCCGGCCTGGAGGACACGTCCGTCGTGATCACTCCGGGCAACGACGTCAACCGCGTGCGAGTCACCGCCACCGTCCGCACCCCGCTCGGAGGGTTCTTCACCACGGTCTCGGCCGACGTGGAAGGCCCGAAGGAACGCTTCTACTCGGAGGCCGAACGAGAATGATCGCCTCCGACCCCCACCCGTCGGCCACCACTGCGATCGCACCCCCGACGCGCCGTCGGCGTTGCGACGACGAGCGCGGCGACAGTCTGGTCTCGTTCGTCCTGCTGATGCCGATCCTCGTGGTCTTCCTCGAGTTGATCGTGCTCGGCGGGCGCGTCGCCACCACCCAGGCCGACGTCAACTCCGCCGCACGTGAAGCCGCTCGTGACGCGTCGGTCGCACAGGGACTCGACTCCGCGGGTTCGGTCATCGACGATGCGGTGGACCGGGCGCTCGCCGGCAAGGGCTTCCGGTGCCGCAACCGCACCGAGAGCTTCGGGGACAAGACGAACTTCGTCGCCGACGGTCGCGTCGAGGTCGTGGTCACGTGCACCGTCGACCTGTCCGATCTCGGCTTCCTCGGGACACCCGGATCCATCGACGTCGAGGCTCGTGCCGTCGAGCCGGTCGACCGTTACAGGGTGGTCGAATGAGCTGCCGTCGATGGAGAGCGAATCGGATCGAACCCGTCGCCGACGAGCGCGGTGGGATCGCTCCGTTCATCGTGATGCTGCTGCCGATCTTCGTCGGCCTCGCCGGCCTGGCGCACGACGGGTCCCAACTCTTCGCTGCACGCCGCGAGGCCGTCAACGTCGCGGCGGCCGCAGCGCGCGCCGGTGCCAACGACATCGACGAACCGTCGATCTACGCGGCGGACCCGGTGCTCTCCGACACGGCACTGGCGACGGCGACGGCGTTCGCCTACGCCGAAGGGGCCGAGACCGCCGTGGCCTCCCGGATCGACCCGGTGCGCGTGCAGGTCACCGTGACCGACACGGTCGACCTGACGTTCCTCGGATTCTTCGGCGTGGGCTCCCAGACCGTCGAGGGAACGGCGGACGCCCGCCTGCGCCAGGCGGTGACGGCATCATGATCTCGGCCACCCCCACGCCGGCCGGCTCCTCGGGAGTCGGTTCCTCGTCGGTCGATCCCTCGGCGAGGGCGAGCGTCGGCGCCGGTTCGCTGCGCAGCCATCGACGCACGCTGGCGATGCTCGTCGCGACGCTGGCGACGTCGATCGTCCTCGCGGTGGGACCGATCGCGATCGGCGTCTGGGCCGCTCGATCGTGGCGACGCAGCGACTTCTTGTTCGTGGACCTCGTGTTCGTCGTCGTGGTCGTGTCGAGCGTCGCGACGTGGGCGAGGGTGTCGAGACCGCGTACGCGGGTGAAGCGGATCGTGGTCGTGCCGGTCGTCGCCCAGAGCGCCGGACGCCGAGTCGTGGAACGCAGTGCATTCGGCGTCGGCGCGATGACGACGTGGACGAGTGTCGAGCCCGATCACGGGCTGACGTTGGTCGAGGCGCCTCGCGTCGCGACCGAGACCGAGTGGGAGGACGGTCGCTTCGCCCGCGGGGCACAGGACACCGACCTGCTCGCCGCAGGTGTGGGTGCCGCCGCGCGCACGTCGCCGGCCCCCGTCGCCGCGCGCTCGGTCGCCGATGACGCGGCGGCGCACGTGACGACTCGCGGTGAGTCGTTCTGGTCGTTGGCCCAGGAGCGCCTGGGCGACGCCACACGGTGGACCGAGTTGAGAGACCTCAACGTCGGTCGTGAGGTCGCCCCCGGAATCGTGCTGTCGGAGAGCGACGGCCTGCGTGCCGGGTACCGGATCCTGGTGCCCACCGAAACATCCATCAATGGAAGAGGAGCGAACCCCGCATGATCGACCGACAGAGACGTGTGATGCTCGTGGTGGGAGTCTCGGCACTCGCTGCCTGCACCAGTTCGGCGAACATCGACACCGGCCCGGTGGGTCCGGTGCCGGCACCGGACGCACCGGACGAATCCCCGGAAGGTGCGCCGACGAACGTCGTCGACGTCGCCGCTCCGGAGGAGGGATCGGCCGGCAACGACGTCGCAGGCGTCGTGGACGACGCATCGGACTCTGCGCCGTCGGACGTGTCGGCGCCGGTCGAACTGAACTCCGAGCTGTCCGGCGAGGTGGTCGAGTACGACGGTGTCGACCGCAACGACGCTGCGCTGACGGACGACGCCGACCTCACGCCGGAGGAGGTCGACGCACTCGTCGCGTCCTACGAGGAGTTCCTGGTCGGCGCCGACTCGGTCTGGCTGGACGGGCCCACCGGCGATCAGGAACTCGTCGACGACGGCCTCGTCGACCTGCAACTCTCGCAGTACGAGATGTCGACGGGATCCGAACTCGGAGCACCGCACGACGTCCGGAGCTTCTCGAACATCGAGCGGATCAGTGGGTCGCCCGACGATGGAGTGGTGATCGAGGACTGCATGGAGTCGTCGATCACCAGCCAGGTGTTCACGGTCTCGTCGGACTTCGTCCGTCAGAACGTGACGTTCGAGCCGCTGGGCGGGGACTGGTTGGTCACCTCGGTCGACGTGCTCCACGACGGTCGGCGCGACTCGCTGGACGAGTTGGGGTGTGTCCCCTCGATCTACGCCACACAGGCCGAGGCGCTCACCCGCGAGTTCCTGCGTCTCGAGGACGAGGTGGTCGCTCGTGCCGACACGGACCAGGGGCCGCTTCGCAACGCGACCACGCCCGAGTTCCTCGAGACCGTGCTGTCGGAGGCAGCGTCCGTTCCGGCGGACCTCGTTCTCCCGGACGCGGACGGCATCGTGGTGACGACGCTCGGACACTCCACTCTGGCAGGACCCCGCACGCTGTACGTCGGAGTGTGTCGTCCGACAGGTGCCGGAGCGACCGCTCCGTTCCTCTCCCAGGAGTACGAGGTCACACGCGGCCTGGCGGACGGCTTCCCCGACACCGGAACCGGACGCGACGTGTACGCGGTCAGTGATCGCCTGTCCAGCGAACAGGTCGAGACGTGCCCCGTCGGGAGCGGATCGTGAGGTCGGTGACGAACCGCGTCGTCGTGGCGCTCGTCGCGTCCGTGATGAGCACGCTGGCCTGCATCGTCCTCGTCCCCGACGCTCCGGTCGCGGCGGCGCCCGGCGGCACCTTCGTCCGCCAGGTGGCGGACCCCGTGGACGAGGGCGCTCCCACCGAACAGTTCGGCACCGTCGGCCCGCGGATCACCCCTGGGGTGAACGAGATCCAGGTCGTCGGGTTGGAGACCTGGCTGGCGATCGACCCGGCGTCCTACAAAGAGATCTCGTGGAGCACGGGCGACGTCGACTACCGAGCCGAACCTCGTGCGACGATCTGGGACTTCACCGATCTCACGGTGCGGTGCGAGGGACCCGGAACCGAGTACACCCCGGGCGCCGCCGGCCCCGCACCGTGCGGCCGCGAGTGGGACCAGACGACGTCCGTCGGCCCGATGGCGATGACCGTTCGCGTCGAGTACGAGGTGTTCTGGTACTACGAGGAAGCGGTCGAGCCGCCCCCGGCGCCGGAACCGCCTCCTCCGCCGGAACCGGAGTACGACGAGGACGGGAACCTCATCCCACCACCGTCGACGACGTTGCCACCCCCTCCTCCGCCTCCCCCGCCGGTCGCGCACTCGGGTTCGTACACGGACCACAGTGCGCCCGGAACCTGGGATCTGCAGGTCGGTGAGATCCAGACCAACGGTGTCGACGAGGACGCGCCGACACCGCAGTACGACGACGGTTCGAGCGACGACGATCAGTCGATCGACCGGATCCCCGGAACCTCCGAGGGTGACGAGAACCCCATCGACTCCATCGACTGCGGTTCGCGGTGGAACGCCGTCTACTACGGCGTCTGCACGGGCTTCAAGTGGGCGATCAAGCGCATCCCCGGCATCGAGACGGTGTTCAGCCTCGCCGAGGGCTGCTTCGAGAACGTGACCGACTTCGTCGGTGCGATCACGAACCTCGGCCAGGAGGCGCTCGCTGCGCTGGAGAACCCGATCCAGTACTTCAAGGACAAGATCGCCCAGTTCAACGCTCTGATCGAGGCCATCAGACTCGATCCGGTCGCCTTCGCCCAGGAGTTCCTCGGGGACACCTTCGAGGTCGACCTGCTCCGGGAGGATCCCGCGAAATGGATCGGCAAGGTCGGTTGCCAGGTGGCGCTGGCCGTCCTCACGGGCGGCGGTCAACTCGCCGCCAAGCTCCTGAAGAGCACCGACGACATCCTCGCCTGGATCAATCGCCAGAAGCGAGACGGCGACGACAACGACAACGACAACGACAACGACGTGTCGACGTGCGGTGTGAACAGCTTCCCGACCGGAACGTCGGTGCTGATGGCCGACGGAACGCGCCGGCCGATCGAATCGGTCCGCCCCGGTGATCTGGTCTCGGCGGCGAACACGGCAACCGGGCAGTGGTCGCCTCGTCGGGTGCTCGACCAGTGGTCGTACCTGGACGACGGGAGGATGGCCACGGTGACCCTGAGCGACGGTTCGTCGGTCACGGCGACCGACCACCACGAGTTCTGGGTCGCGGACGACGGAGAGTGGCGAGAGCTCGACGAGGTGCGCCCGGGCGACTTCCTGCTGACACCCGACGGCGTGAGCGAAGTCGATTCGCTCCACGTGACGGGCATCCGCGACACCCTGGTGTGGGAACTCGACGTCGCCGTCGACGACACGTTCGCCGTGCACACCGGGACCCAGGACGTCCTCGTCCACAACGCCGACTGTGCACCCGGGGACCTCACCGCCGCCGACCTCATGGACCCGGATTTCCGAGTCCCGGGGACGACCGAGTTCAACAGGTGGTTCGACGAACTCGACCCCGATGCGTTCAGAGAGGCCTTCGAGAACGATCCCGACTTCCGCGACGCGATCAAGGACAGGATCCGCTACCCGGGAGGGCGCCACGAGTGGTGCATGTGCAGCGAGGTGCCCACGATCAAGGACTGGGGAGTGTCGATGGAGGAGATCAGAGACTTCACGACCGCGACGCGTGACACGACATGGGTCAACCCGAACACCGGGGTGGCCGGCAACCACGTCGCTCCCGGCATCCCGGCCGTCGACTCCAACAACTTCCACACCGCGCTCCGCGAAGTCATCAACAGCAGCGAGAATGTCGCCGACTTCAACCGGAACATCCAGCAGTTCTGGGACGACTGGCAGGTTCCGGTCAGCTCGAGGCCGACGAACTTCCCCACAGGCAGGAACTGAGGAGCAGGACCGATGGAACCATTTCCCGTGGAGGGCATCTCCCCCGACAAGCGCACACAGATCGAGAGGTGGTGGGAGCGGTGCACGGAACCGAATCTCGACGAGTCCGAGTACGCGTTCTTCCTCGACGCAGCGACGACACCCGACGAGATCGCGGCGTTCCTGTCGCCGTTCGACCACGCCGACCTGCTGGTCGCCCGGGTGATGGAGACGCAACCGTCCGCCATCACGCCGGAACCGCCCGACGAGGAGACCCTCGTCGCAGCGCTGCGCGAGCTCGTGGCGGAGATGGCCCAGAACGCACTCGTCGTGGGCGAGCCGGACATGGCTGCGCTCGCCTCGTCGGTTCCGGAGTACCGGCTGGTGGACCAGATCGAACGGCCGCCCGGCGAGCAGTGGCTGGGAGCCGACATCGACCAGGAGATCAGCGCAGCCGTGCGCCGACAGCTGCGCCAGAGCGGCGATGTCGCGGCGCAGAACCTGAACAGGATCGTGAAGGCGTGGCTACCGGAACTCTGGATGGCCGCACACGTGATGCAGCCGCTCACCACCCTCGACCTGCACCTCGATGCGACCCGGACCCTGTTCTCGCTCGGCGGTGAGAGCAAGGTGACCTCCGACGTGGCACTGGTCGCGCGTCTCGCGTCGCCATGATCCCCGGGCGGAAGTCCACGCGTTGGCGTATGGCACCCCTGGGTGCCCTGATCGTCGTGGGTGTCGCCTGTGGTTCGACCGCGCAGACCGCCGACGTCACCGACGACACGAGTGCTGCGTCGACGGACAGCCTCGGCTCCGCCACCGAGCCCACCATCGCCGAGCCCACCGCCGCCTCGACCACGAGCACGCCCGACGACTCGCCGACGTCCGATGCGGGTGATGTCGTCCGACCCGTGATCCCGCGCATCCCCACGGTGCGGCCACCGAACGTCTCGTCGCTCACGCAGGGAGGCGAGCGAGTGGCTGCGAGCCTCGGGGAGTTGGCCTCGCCGGCGGGGGGCATCGAAGTCGTCGGCGCCAGGTGTGCCGAGGGCGGTGGTGAGTTGCAGTACGACGGGTCGACCGGAGCCGACGTGTTCGACATCGAAGCCGATGGGTCGGGGATCTTCTACGAGGAGAGTCCGGACGGCCTGACGACGCTGGAAGTGCGAGAGGACGGAACGGGCCGCTTCTACGACGAGAGCGGGACCGGCCTGGTCACGATCGCCGTCGAGCCCGACCAGTCGGGCGAGTACTACCAGAAGCAGGGCGACGACCTCGTCACGGTCCGTGTCGGTGCCGATGGATCCGGTGAGTACTACGACGCCACGCTGGACCGGCTGTTGACGATCACGCTCGAGCCCGACGGGTCCGGTCGCCTGTACGACAAGGGCGAGACCAGCCTCGTGACCGTGGATGCCCGTGCCGACGGTTCGGGCGAGTACTACCGCGAGATCCCCGGGGAGGTGACGACGATCGTCGCCGACGCCGACGGCAGTTGGAAGTACACGTACACCGCTGCGGCCCGCATCGTCACCCTCGAGGTGGCCGCCGACGGGACCGGCGTCTACGACGAGGCCGGTCGCGATTCGATCGAGATCGAGTTCGACGAGCAGGGCCGGAGTGCGGACGGGCGGACGATCGTGCTTCCCCCGACACCCGAGTTCTCCGTCACCTCCGGGTTCCCGCCGCTCGGCACGTTGGGCTCGCTGGCGCCGCCGTGTGCGACGGTCATCCGGCTCGACTCGAGCGTTCTCTTCGACTTCGGCCTGGCGGTCCTGCGCCCGGAGGCCGATCCGGTCCTCGACGAGGTGGTGACCGTGCTGAGCGATTCGGGCAAGCCGATCGACATCGTCGGTCACACCGACTCGATCGGCACCGACGAGGCGAACCTCGAACTCTCCCTGGAGCGGGCCCGAGCGGTGGAGGCGGCGTTGCGGGCACGCGGACTGTCCGTCGACATCGCCGTCGACGGGCGTGGCGAGTCCGAACCCGTCGCACCGAACGAGACACCGACCGGCGAGGACGATCCTGCCGGACGCGCCCAGAACCGGCGCGTCGACATCACCATTCGCGAGTGACCGGACCCGGCCCGGTCAGGGCCGGAACTTCTCGGGCGCGGCGAGGGCCCAGTGCCGGAGCGAGAGGGCGGGAGCGGAGCCGTCGAGCAGGCTGCCCGGCCTGAACAGGGGGCCGATCTCGGAGAGCGTGAGGACGTTCTCCGCGTTCACACGCTTGTGGACCATGTCGGGAGTCAGTTGCGCCGGATGTTCCAGGCCCATCGCGGCGAGGACCTCGGCGAGGGCCTCCACCGTGTTGCGGTGGAACTGCTCGACCCGCTTGGCCTTCTCCGGAACGACGAGCCCGCGTTCGAGGCGCGGGTCCTGTGTGGTCACGCCGACCGGGCACCTGTTCGTGTGGCATCGCTTGGCCTGGATGCAGCCCACCGCGAACATGAACCCACGCGCCGAGTTGCAGAAGTCGGCCCCCAGGGCGAGCGCCTGCGCGATGGCCGACGCGGACACGAGTTTGCCGGAGGCGCCGATGGTCACGCGGTCGCGCACGCCGGCGCCGACCAGGACGTTCTGCACGAACATCAGACCGTCGATCAACGGCGCGCCGAGGCTGTCGGAGAACTCCAGCGGGGCGGCTCCCGTCCCGCCCTCCGCCCCGTCGACGACGATGAAGTCCGGGAAGACGTCGGTCTCGATCATCGCCTTGACGATGGACATGAATTCGATCGGGTCGCCGACGCAGAGCTTGATCCCGACGGGCTTGGCCCCCGACAGTCGACGCAGCAGTGAGATGAACTCGATCAGACCGAGCGGTGTCGAGAACGCGCGGTGGTGGATCGGCGAGAACACGTCCTCACCCACCGGCACGTGCCGGGCCCGGGCGATCTCCTCGGTCACCTTCGCGCCGGGCAGGATTCCGCCGTGTCCCGGCTTCGCTCCCTGCGACAGCTTGATCTCGATCATCCGGACCTGCGGATGCGCCGACTGCTCCTCGAAGGCGTCGGGCGAGAATCCACCGTCGGCCGTTCGGCACCCGAAGTAGCCGGTGCCGATCTGCCAGACGACGTCGCCGCCCGGTTCGAGGTGATGACGGCTGAGGCCGCCTTCGCCCGTGTTGTGCGCGAAGTTCCCGGCGTGCGCACCGGTGTTCATCGCCGTGATCGCCGCTCGACCGAGCGACCCGAAGCTCATCGCCGAGATGTTCAGGACGGAGCAGGAATACGGTTGCTCGCACGCCGAGCCACCGATGTCGACGCGTAGGGCGGCGACCGCATCGTCGTGTCGCGGCTTGGGCGCGATCGAGTGGGCCATCCACGTGTAGCCCGATGCGTACACGTCGAGGTCGGTGCCGAAGGGCGTGTTGTCGGGCACGTCCTTCGCTCGCTGGTACATCAGCGTGCGGACCTCCCGGTTGAACGGTCGGCCCTCGGTGTCGTTCTCGACGATGTACTGGTTCAGTTCCGGTCCGGCGTCCTCGATGAGGTACCGGAGGTGCCCCACGATCGGGTAGTTCCGCAGGATGCTGTGGTGCGGCTGGAGCAGGTCGCGGAGGCCGAGCACGGTGAGCAGGCCGGTCGGCACCGCGGCGATGAGCCACCACGGTTCGAGGACGGCGAGACCGAGGAACACGACGGTCAGCGCGGCGACGGCGGCGAAGGCCTTCCGGCGGATGTAGATGATCACGGACGCACTCGCTCTCGGCCGCACTCGACATCGGCGGCATCGGGGGTTCGGTTTCGGGGCCGCCAGTCTCTCAGCTGTGCGGTCTCCCGACCTCGGCGGGCAACGCGCTCGTAGCCTGCGACCGATGAGAGATCGGCCCCTACGAGATCGGCCCGTGCGAGACCGAATGGAGCGGGCGGCGACCAGGGTCGTGCGTTCGACCGCGGGGTTCGTCGCCGACCGGATCGCGTCGAGCGAGCGGATGACCAGCGTCGTCTACGACCTCATCAACGGCCACAACTTCGCCGGACTCGAGGAGCACGAGGAGATGTTGAGCGACACCACCCGTGTCGACGCGTACCACCGGGGCATCCACCGCAACGTGACACCGGGGGACGTGGTGCTCGACCTCGGTACGGGTACCGGGCTGCTCGCGTTCATGGCGAGCCGGGCGGGTGCGAGGAAGGTCTACGCCGTCGAGCACTCCGACTTCATCGAGGTCGCCCGTGAACTGGCGGCGCACAACGGGTTCACCAACATCGAGTTCGTCCAGGCGAACAGTCGCGACTTCGTTCCCCCCGAACCGATCGACGTCGTCGTGCACGAGCAGATGGGCGACGAGTTGTTCAGCGAGAACATGATGGAGAACCTGCTCGACCTGCGCGACCGGGTGCTCGCCCCGGGTGGGCGGATCCTGCCGGCTCGGTTCCGTCTCTTCATCGAACCGATCACGATGAGCGAGGAGATGCGGATCCGCAAGTTCTGGAACATCGACCTGCCCGACGGCATCGACCTCAGCAGCGCCGAGAGTTCCCCCGTTGCGTCCCGGTTCGACACGGGTCGCAACGACCTCTTCTACCTCCGCCCGCATTCGGTCACCGCCACGATCGGCGACCCCGAGCCGTTCCTGGAGTTCGACCTGAACACACTGGAGTCGCTCGATGCGTTGCCCACGCGTCACGTCGTCGAGCGCACCGCTGCAGAGGACACGATCGTCGATGGGGTGTGCATCTGGTTCGAGGCGTTGTTCGACGACGAGACCGTGCTGTCCACCACACCGCTCGGTCCGATCACCAGTTGGGGCAATCGCGTGTTCCGACTCGATCAGGAGATCAGCCGCGGCGAGATGCTGCGCCTCGACGTCCGCCTGGGCCAACTCGTCGAACCGACCACCTGGGACGTCCGACCTCTGTCGTGACGACCGGCTCGGAGCCGGCGTCGTCACACGGTGTCGCGAACGGTGTCAGACACCGATTGCCGCACCGTCGCGAACGGTGTCAGACACCGATTGCCGCACGGTCGCCCAGGCGGTACTGGTCGGCGTCGGTGATGAAGTCGGCGTGGCCGTACATGTCGAGCAGTGCCGCGATCCTGGCGTTGAGGCGCCGGTCGACGCGTGGCGCGACGACGGGCAGTCGCAGGCCCACCCGGTAGAACGTGGCCTTGGCGGTGATCACCGCGATGGCGACGGCTGCAGCCACCTGCTCCTTCGGGCCGAACTCGATGCCGATCGACGTCGGGTGTCGCCTCCATGGCTGCGATCAACTCGGTCAGCTGTGGCGGAGCATCGTCGACGTGCTCGATGCCACGCGCGCACGCGACCCCGAGCATGTCGACGAGCTTCGCGAAGCCGAACTCGGGGATGAGCGCGGCGTAGGCATCTGCGACACGGTCGCCCGTCATGGTCGCGTCGCCGATCACCTCCATCAGGTCTGGCCGGTCGAACACGCGGCGCACGGCGTCGCGGACCGGAGCGAACCGCTCGTCGTCGACCGTCGCGTCGTGGTCGAGGCGTTCGGGCACGAGCGTGAAGTCGACCTGGCCGTAGATCCCCGGCAGGTCGTCGCGCTGTCGCCGCACGCTGCCGGCGTACATCGGCGTCTCCACGATCAGTTCTCCAACGCGTGCTTGATGCGCCCGAGGGTGGCCTCCATGCCGGTGGTCATCGCCTTGCGACGATTCGCCAGGCGGCCGTAGACCCACTTCTGCCAGCCGACGTACGGCGGGTGACTGAATGACTCGGTCACGATCGTTCGACCGTCGCGCTCGGCGAACTCGTACCGCCACGTGGTGTTCCCTTCGGCGACGAACGCGAACGCGGAGTCCTGTCGTGCCTCGACGACCTCGCAGGTGGTCGTCCACCGCTTGAGCGTGATCGGGCCGATGGCGGCCACGTTGTCGCCTTCGAACCTCGCGCCGATCGCAGGGCCGATGGCTCCGCCGACCCACCGGCATTCCACGCATTCGGGACTCCACTCACCCATGCGCGTCACGTCGGTCACGGCGGCGTACACGTCGCCGATCGGCGCCGCAACGGTCGTCGTGGCCGATCCGGTCACAGGTCGTGTGGATGGGTCGTTCACGCGCACAGTGTCGCGCATGCGCGGGGCGTCGCCGGCAGCCCGACCGAACTCACTCCCTTCGGGTCGGCTACGGGAAGCCGTCGGCGTCGAGGATCCGCTTGCCCTCGGCGGCCAGTTCCGGGTCCATCTGCCCGATGCGCGTCAGGGTGTCGACCTGTCGGTCGAACGCTGCGCGCTGCATCCTGCCGTCGCGGACCAGCTGCATCCAGAGCGGCATTCCGGTTGCAGCCGCCGACCAGGTCTGCTCGCGCATGCCGGGCTGGGAGTCGACGTACGAGCGAACCTGCGCAGCCTGCTCCTCGGCCACGGCGCGCCGAACCACGTTCTTGCGATCGGGTGAGCCGAGGAAGGCCTTCCAGCCGATGTCGAAGTCGTCGGGACCGACACCCGTGAGCGTGATCGGCAGTTCGAGCCCGATCGGCAACTCGAAGCCCGATCGTCCCGTTGCTCGTGCGGGAACCTTCTCACGGCGGGTGACGACCACGGTGGTGCGATCGGGGACTCGGACCTCCAAGGTCAGCTCGTGCAGGATGCTGCCCAGGTCGAACTGCGCCAACGACGATTCACGCGCCTCGACGTCACGAAGCACCTGCGTGTGCCCACTCCGGATCGGTTCCGAGAAGTTCCGGGATGCCGTGATCACCGCGACCCCGTCGCGCGGAGCGTCGCGTCCTCGCCGTCCGAGCAACCGGTCGAGCACGCCCATCGGCGGACGGTAGCACTCGGTTCCCTCGGCCCGGACGCCATCGCGGCAACGCCGGACCAGACCTAGCCTCCCCGATGTGTTCGACAGCGAACCGATCTTCTTCCTCTCTCCGCAGGAGTTCGGCGACTGGCTGGAGCGTCATCACGCGACGGCGACCGAGTGCGTGGTGGGCTACTGGAAGACGCACACGGGCATGCCGTCGCTGCGCTGGGCAGAAGCCGTGCGCGAGGCACTGTGCTTCGGTTGGATCGACGGGCAGAGCCGCTCGATCGACGACGAACGCCACATGCAACGCTTCACGCCACGCAAGAGTCGCCGCTGGAGTGCCGTGAACGTCGCGCTCGTGGCCGAGCTCGAGGCGCAGGGCCGCATGACCGATGCCGGGCGGCGCGCGTTCGCCGCCCGCGACACGAGCGAGGAGCCGTACTCGACGTCGAAGCGGCCCAGCCGGCTGCCGGTCGAGTTCGACGAGCGCCTGCGTCGAGATCACCCGGAGGCGGCCGCCTTCTGGGACTCCACGCCGCCGAGCTACCGCAAGTTGCGCGTCTTCTGGATCACCGAGGCGAAGCGTCCCGAGACGCGCGAGCGCCGCTTCGGCATGCTGGTCGACGCCTGCGAGGCCCGCGAGCGGCTCGGGTAGTCGACGACGTGCTCGTCACACGGTCGGGATGGTCCCGCCGTCGATGACGAACTCGGCACCGTGGATGGCGGCGGCTCGATCCGAGGCAGGTAGGCGATGAGGTCGGCGACCTCGTGCGGTTCTGGCGGGGCGCCCGATCGGGATTCCGCCGAGGCTGTCGAGTACTGCGAGTCGTGCGTCGTCGATGGTTCCGCCGTCGGCGGCCTGCAGACGCTCGAGCAGGTGGACGGACGACTCGGTCATGATCCAGCCGGGGGAGACGACGTTGACGCGCACGCCCTTCGGTCCGAGTTCCTTGGACAGGGACTTGCTGTAGGTCGTGAGCGCGGCCTTCGCGCTGGCGTAGGCGGTGGTGGCTTCGGGAAGGGGCAGGACCGATTGGATCGACGTGACGTGCACCACAGCGCCCGTACCGCGCTCGATCATCTGTGGAACCAGGAGGCGATCGAGGCGGACAGCGGCCAAGAGGTTCATGTTCAGTTCGCCGAGCCAGTGATCGTCCGTCAACGCGGCGAAGCCGCCGCCGGGAGCGGACGAGCCGCCGAGCACGTGGGCGACGATGTCGACCCCGCCCAGACGGTCGAGCGCGTTCTCGGCCACGAGTCGGACGCCCTCGGCCGTGGTCAGGTCGGCCTGGACGAAATCGACACCGTCGATCGGCTCGGAGGATCCGCGAGCCGCGGTGATCACCCGGGCGCCGCCGGCCACGAATCGATCGACGGTGGCTCGACCTGCGCCCTGGTGCCGCCACTGACCAGGACCCGCTTGCCCGTGAACTCGGTCGGATCGGCGTGGATGGTCACGACGTGATCTCCATGACCGTGATCACCAGGGTCGTGATGGCGTCGTCGTCGAGCGTGAAGCGATAGGTGAAGCGGATCGGGCTGCCGGGGAAGTCGCCGTGGGCGGGCCCGTCGACGACGACCGCGCCGTCCTCGTGGCGGACCGTGTCCGGCGTGAAGACCGCCCGCACGGGGATCACCGCCTCTTCGAGCAACGACCTGATTCCCGCCCGACCCCGATGCACGGCACCGTTGTCGCGAACGACCGCGTCGTCGGCGAATGGTCGCAGCATGCCCTCGAGGTCGAGTCGCGCGTTCGCTTCGACGTAGGCGGCGATGGGTGTGGGGAGCGTTGGCGCCACGGTGTTCTCCTCTGGTCGGTGGTCCCCGTCGTGCGGCGGGGACGAGGAATCGGTCGACCGACCGTCGGCGTCCGATTCCGCTCGACGACCATACCACAAGTACTGTCCCACAGGACACTATCTACTGTCCTGTGGTGAAGTAGATTCTCCGGGGTGGAACGCACACGTCTCGACGGCCCGACTCGCGCTCGACGGCCCGACGACTTCCCTTACCGGTCCGAACTGCTGGCCAACCTGAGCGCCCTGATCCTCCTGTGGGAGTCACCCGCACTCCAGGGCCAGATCCTCGCCCGGACCGGCGAGTCGCTGGACCAGGCGTCGCACCAGACGCTTCGCCATCTCCTCGCATGGGGCTCGATGCGGCCCACGGCCCTCGCCGAGGTGCTGAACACGGGGGCATCTCACGTCAGCAAGATCGTCCGCCGACTCGAGGACGCCGGCCTCGTCCAACGGACCGTGGACCCCACCGACCGTCGCGCCACACTGGTCAGCCTGACACCGTCGGGAGAAGCGGCCGCTCTGGACGTGTATGCGCTCGGTGACCGAATGATCTCGGAGGTCCTCGACGGTTGGTCGGCTCCGGACGTCCGCAAGTACACGGCACTCACTCAGAGGTTCGTCGCGGATGCGCTCGCCGCCGCCGACCGGATGCTGGAACGGGGGCTCCTGCCGACCGATGGCTGACGGTGCGGGGCCGGCCCGATTCGCACACGAAGTTCCGCAGCTCCCTTGATCCGAGGTCGGACACCGACCACCGAGCCTGCGTCGCCGGCGGTCTCCGGAGCGCTGTCGGGCAGATCGACGACCCGGCGTCAGGGGTGGACGGATCGACATCTCGAACCGTCCGAGGCCCCGATGTCGGACGGTTCGATGATTCGCGGCGACGTGTACCGTCCGACCTTCCATGGCGACCTATGTGCTCATCCCCGGTGCGGGCGGAGAGGCGTGGTACTGGCACCTCGCCGCGCCACTGCTCGAGGCAGCCGGGCACCGCGCCGTCCCCGTCGAACTGCCGGCGAGCGACCCCGACGCCGGGCTCGGGGCGTACGTGGCCGCCGCTCTCGATGCGGTCGGCACTCCCGACGGCGACGTGGTGGTCGTCGGGCAGTCGCTCGGAGGGTTCACCGCACCCATCGTCGCCGAGCGCCTCGACGCGGCCGCGCTCGTCTTCGTCGCCGCCATGATCCCGAATCCAGGCGAGACGGCCGGCGAGTGGTGGTCGACGAGCGGCTTCCACGAGTACTGGGGTGATCAGGAGATGGACGCCACGGAGCACTTCCTCCACGACCTTCCGTCGACGGTGCTCCAAGAGGTGCTGGCGCGTGGAGAAGCCGAGCAGGCGGGCCGAGTCATGACCGACCCGTTTCCACTCCCGGCCCTGCCCGCCATCCCGACGCGGGCGATCGCGGCGACGAACGACCGGTTCTTCCCGGTGGCCTTCATGGACCGCCTCATCCGTGGCCGTCTCGGCGTCGAGCCCGAACACGTGTCAGCGGGCCATCTTCCGGCGCTTGCGAACCCCACCGGTCTCGTCGAGGTGCTCCTGGCCTGAAGCAGTCGCCGTCGAACGGGCGGTCGGGGACCGGACGGGGGTGTGCCTACGATCGGCCGGTGGTGGAGTTGCGATCGATGACGATCGACGATGTGGAACTGCTCGTGCGGTGGGATGACGACCCGGACGTGGCGTCGGCCATCGGTGGCCGCGGCGCCGATTGGTACGACTGGAGTGTGGAGCTGGTTCGAGACGTGCCGTGGCGTGAGTTGCTCATCATCGAGGAGGACTGCAGGCCGATCGGATTTCTGCAACTCGTCGATGCCCACGAGGAGGAGTCGCACCACTGGGGAGACATCGAAGCGGGGACGTGGGCGCTCGACATCTGGATCGGATCTCCCGCAGATCGAGGTCGCGGGCTGGGTGCGCAGGCGATGTCGGCGGCGCTGGGTCGCGCCTTCCGTGAGCACGGCGCCGAGGTGGTGGTGATCGATCCTGTCGTCGGCAACCGTCGGGCGATCGCGTTCTACGAGCGCTTCGGCTTCGAGCACGTCGGGGTTCGCGAGTTCGACGATGTCGAGTGCTCGGTGATGCGCCGGTCGCGGAGCGCCATCGACTGACACTGCCGATGCGCAAGGGTCCGACGCAGGTCCGAGAACCGCAGGACCCCGTCGAGGGACGGGTCCGACTCATCCGTCGAGTGACGGTGGCATCGATCGGCGGTCGGGGATGACGTCCAGTCGGCGCGGTCTGACCGAGGGCACCGGATGCGGCACTGGCGCTACCGTCCGATCCGTGACGACGATCGACGTGGGCACCCCGAGACGACAGCAGCTCGTGATGGTCGTCGGGGCGGCGGTCATGGCGGCGTTCGGACTGCTCGTCGTGGCGGCCGTTCCTTTCGGTGACAACGGCGAACTTCCCTTGGTCGCCAAGGTTGCAGCCGTGGTGATCGGCAGCGTCATGGTCCTCCCGTTTCTCGGTGTACTCGCCCTGCGCAAGCGCATCGCCGAACCGCGCGCCCTCACGATCGACTCCGCAGGAATCCGCTACGACGCAGGCCCGACGCTCTCGTTCGACACGAAGTGGTCCGAACTCGCGCAGGTTCGCGCGTCATACGCTCGCAAGCCGTCGACGGCTCGAAGTCCATGGTCCTGGAGAGGTCTACGTGACGACGCACCCCCGGGTGGGAGCCCCGAGAAGAAGCTGCTCGTCAGCACCTACGCTCGCCTGGACCTCATTCCGAACGATGACGGCTTCGGCGACCGCCACCCGACGACGCGGCGGTTCACGCGCACGATGCCCGACCCGGATTCGGATGACGCACCACGACAGGCGATCGTGCGCATTCCCTTCGGCAACCTGCCCCACGTCGTCGGGCTGATCGATCGAGCGCTGCACGAGCACGCTGGCGACGCGTACCACCCACCGGTGAACGAGGGCTTCGCATGGGGCTTCACCTACAGCTGAGTCGACGTCGAATTCCACGACGGGTTGTCAGACGGCGTCCCTGAGGTCGGCGGCTCGTCATCGCGGTCACGGACCATGGAGATCCCGGCGGCCGGACGAGGCCGACTCAGCCCATGCGTGACGGACCGGCGTGCAGGGGCACGTCCCACGGGACTGCGGTCACCGATGTGACGGTCACGCTCGCCGTCGACCAACTCTGGAGGACGGCGTGGGGGACCATTCGAGCGTGATGTCGTGACCTGCGGGCAGCGCTCGCCAGCGAGCCAACATCGCGTCCAACTCGTCGTCGAGCGGAGTGGGCGTACCTGCGCGCCAGGCGAAGTAGATCTCGTTCACTCGTGCCTCTGCGGCCTCGAGATCGTCGCGGTGTCGATTGATGATCGCTGTGCCCTGCGGGGTTCGTTTCCGTCCGAGCGTCTTGAAGGTGGCGCCAGCGGCCACGCAGCCCCAGAAGCCCCACTCGAGCCCCAGCGCGGATTCGATGACGAAGGTGTACAGGTCGTGGGGGAGGTCGCCCCCGGCGGCCATCGCCGGTCCCGGCACGATGGTCCGAGGTGGCCGCACTGCCGTCCACGAGCATGTGCGACCCTGCCCGCGAAACGACACGATCATGTTCTTCGCCATAACGAACGGTACGTCGATCTCAGCCGGTGGGCGCCGTCGATTCCCCGGATGGTGCGGGTTGGAAGGTGAGTGCAGCTCGATCCCGGCCGGTGGGGGCGATGATTCACCAGGGCTGGGCGGCGAGGAGCAGCGTGGCGAGGGGTTCCAGCGTGGTCTCGAGTTGGTCGAGTTCGTGGGGCGAGAGGACGTCGTACGGGGGTGCCGCGAGGTGATCGGTGAGCGCCTCGACGCGCTGTTTGACGGCTCGTCCTCGTTCGCTCAGCCATCGGTCGTCACCGATCAGCCCGCGGTCGCGCATGCCGTCGATCACGGTGGTGATCTGCGTCGCCGGGAGGTGGTGGATCCGTCCGAACTTCTCGGCGGGCATGCCCATGTCGAGAGCGAGCAGGACGTGCGACTCGAGGCCGCCGACCCCCTCGGTCATCAGAGCGACGACGTGTCCGTCGCCACGGTGCTCGCGTAGGAGCGAGGCGGCGTGGAACAGCTGGGTGACGACGTCATGGGGGATCGGGATCGCGCGCAGAGCGGCGTACATCGGCCGCCCTTCGCACGGTGCGCTGGTCGCAGCCTTGATCAACAGCTCGGCGGCGTGTTCGAAGCGGGACGTGTCGACGATCTCGCCGAGGACGCGCCGCAACGCTGTCGCGCACCCCGCCTGGCGTGCGGTGATCGCCGCCTCGGGAGTGGTGATGTTCCACACGGTCGGAATGTGTCGCCCCACTTCGCCGGGAGCGAAGTTGTAGAAGAGTGCGTCGACCACTTCGGCAGTGGCGAGGCCCAACGGCGCGGCCCGTCCGGCGAAGTACGTGTCCCAGTAGTTGTCGAAGCCGAGCGCGAACATCGCTTCGGTGGGCTCGTCGGCCCAGTACGGGATGACGCCGATCGGCTCGACCAGCTCGAACATCCGACGTGCGATCGAGTTCATCGTGCACTTCTCCTGCTGCAACCCGGAGCGCCTGAGCGGACACTCACGACATGTGGATGGTCTCCATCATCGCACTCATCACATGGCGCTCTCGGAAGACCGGCGGGCGCGGCGCGATGCCGGCGCTCAGGGGCACATCGACCGTCCACGAGTCGCGAGTTCGTCGTTCAGGAAGTCGAGCGCCTTGGGACCGAACCCGTGGAGTGCGAGCAGCTCTGATCGACGAGCTGGAACTCGTCGATGCTGGTGACGGTGACGTCGGATGGCTGGACGTCGAGCTCCCACGTCGTGCGATCATTGCGCATCCCGAGGGCACCGGCCGCGCCACGGATCGGCGTCGACGAGCTGGGCACGAACGGCGCCGGGAGTACGTGCGACCCAGACCGTCACCGGCTCGCCTCGCCACCGGCCCGGAACAACGCGCCGGAACACGCGGTCGGTGGCGGCTCGATCGTGAGACGACCCCCGTCGTCGATCAGCGTGACGTACGACTGGCCGCGCACGTGGCCGGCTGGGTGCATGTGGCCAGCGATCCGTGCGTCGACGCAGCCGGGAAGATCGTCGCTGCCGACCAGGGCATCATTGCCGGCGTTCGGGGACGGCCCCGACGCATTCGTCCTCGGCGGTCCAGGCGATCGCATCCCGGTCGAACGCCCGGACACATCGGCCCGGGCGTTCGACGGTTGGTGGGGTCGGAACGGGTTGCGTACCGCCTGTCCGGCTCGGTGTTCATCCCTCCGTGGTGTTGAACGTCCTCAGGATCGTGTCGACAGCCTCGAGATCGGCGTCGGTGACGACCTGGACGCTGACGACGACCGCGTATGCCGCGTCGGTCGGGAATGCGACGACGTTGAGCACCTGGGTTCCCGTGCCGCCGCAGTCCTCGAAGGCCTCGAAGAGCCCGGTGAACACGGCGTCGGCGTAGTCCTCGCGCCCGGTGGACGTGCAGTCCGGCGGGGCGAACGAGTCGAGCAGGACGTTCGGATCGGCGCTGCCGAGTTCGCCACTCGCAGCGAAGTAGATGCCGGGGACGTTCCAGGTGGTCTGGTACGCCTCGAGGTCGGTGCTCGCCCGAATCGTGGGGGCCTCGCCGCTGTCGGTCTGCTCCGCAGCGCCGTCGATGTCGGACCACGCCGTCGGGATCGAGACGGTCAGCAGACCCGTGGCGTCGGTGACGACGACGTACTCGTAGGCGGCGGTTCCGCTGTCGGCGTCACCTTCCTCCAGGCTCGTCTCGTCCAACTCCTCGGCGAAGCTGAACGAGGTCTCGAGTGGAGAGCCGTTGAACTCTCCGCTGAGGACCTCCTCGGTCGAGTACCGCAAGACCTCGACGGCGAGCGCGTCGGACGAGTCGTGCGTGCGCAGGACGTCGCAGTAGTCCGCCATCGTTCCGTCGGCGCCGATCGAGACCCCTTCGAGTCGCGTCACGATGTCACCGGGCTGCAACTCGAGGGAGTCGGCGGGCGAACCGGAGGTGACGCCCGCGACCCAGAGCCCGTAGACACTCCCGTCGTCGCTCGTCACGGTCTGCCCGTTGATCCCGAGGGACTCGACGTCGGATCCGGCGGAGAGCGTCGAGACGATCCCTCGGGCCTCCTCGGCGTCGATGGCGAAGTACTGCTCGGTGTTGGTCCCGGTCCCGCCGCCGGCGTAGTGGATCCCCACGACGTCACCGTCGGCGGTCACCACCGGACCGCCCGAGTTGCCGGGTTGTCCGGGTGCGTCGTGTTCGAGCACGCTGTCGACCGACGCCCACTGGGTCTCGCCACCGGCCGACACCTTGGACACGATCCCGCGGGTCAACGTGTACTCGGGATCACCGAGTGGATAGCCGGCGAGGTAGATGTCGAGGCCGGGTTGCAGTTCGCCGTCGTACCAGTCGAGGGTGGGGAACCCGTCGCCCTCGATGTCGATCACCGCAAGGTCCGAACACTCCGACACGCCGAGGATCTGGGCGTTGCGCGGTGCGTCCTCGCCCGGGACGAGCACCTGCAGCAGACCGGCACCCGCAACGACGTGGTTGTTGGTGACGGCGATGCCGGCCTCGTCGATGATGAAGCCGGACCCCGCACCCGAACCTTCCGTCGCACCGAACTCGGGATCCGAGAAGGTTCCCTGCGCAGTGATCTGGATGGTCGCTGCGGCGACGTCGTCGAGACCACCGCCTGCGGACTCGGTGTCCTCCGTCGTCGGGGCGTCGTCGGTCGCGGTCGTGGCCGGCCCCGTCTCCTGCGTCCTGGCCGGGGTGTCGACGGGGCCGCTGTCCGCGGACGGCGTCTCCGTCGAGTCCGCACCGGACTCACCGTCGGACCCTCCGGATCCGCCGCACGCGGCGACGAGCAGGGTGCCGGCGATCATCGAGGCGACGAGTCGCCGCTGGTTGGTGTGCTTCATGATGTTCCTCGTTTCACGGTGTTCATTCGGGAAGTGGGAGTCCCGGACGGTGCCGGGGGTGGGGCAGATGGGTGATCAGGTAGGCGACCAACATCGCGACGCGCGCACGCGGTGCGTCGGTCACGACGATCGGGCCGGTGGGGGCGTCGATGGTGAACTCGCTGGCGGACGCGTCGATCGACACGCCGGAGATCTCGCGGAGATCGATCGACCGCACGTCGGGTTCGGCCTCGATCCCGACGACGCTCAGCACCACCACCGAACGGATGTCGGCCGCGACCACGACACCGCGGCCGTTCCAGCGACCGGGGCACCAGGCGGACGGTTCGATTGAGACGTCGGCCGAAGCGAGATGGCCGAACAGGCGGCCGACGCCCGCGACGCGGAGACCGACATCGAGTTCCGCCGTCGCCCGCTCGGCATCGTTGGTGGACATGCGCACCCGAGAACTGTGGGCGCTGCATCTCCGTGGGCGCAATGGCGAAACCCCGTGCAAACCCCGTGTCCCCCGGACGGCGTCGGTGAGCGTCGAGGTCGGGGTCGGTAGATTCGGCGGCAGTGAAGAGTCGTCGCCCTGTGGATGCTGCGGTCGACGCGTTGACCGGGGCCGCACGGGCGGGTTCGGGCGGTGCGCTCGTCATCGAGGGTGTCGCCGGCGTCGGCAAGACCACGCTTCTCGATCGGATCGCGAGCGGGTGGCAGCCGGGTCGCGTGATCCGCGTGACCGGGAGCGAGTTCGAGCGCACGATGCCCCTCGCAGGAGTGACCTTGCTGTGCGCGCCGCTCGTGGGTCATCTCGACGGGTTGGCACCGCATCAGTCCGGGCTGATCCGCCGGGTTCTCGGCCAGGGGCCGTCGACGTCGGACGCGACCGGTTCTGTCGACCCGCTCGCATCGAGCGGCGCCGAGGACTCGATCGACGTCATGGCCCTGGGTCTCGCCCTGCTCGCGTTGCTCGCCGAGGCCGCCAGACCCGACGGTCTACTCGTCGTGGTCGACGACTCCCAGTGGTTGGATCCGACGACGGTGCAGGTGGTCGAGTTCGTCGCCCGCCGGCTCGGCGGTACCTGCGTCGCGGTCGTCGCTGCGCAACGTCCCACCGATCACGGTCTCCGGTTCGGCGGTGCGATCGAGCTCGACCTGCTCGGCTTCGACGAGTCCGTCGACCTGCTGGTCGGCCTGGGTGCGGACGCAATCGTGGCACGCAACATCGCGTCGACGGTCGACGGTCTCCCGCTCCTGCTCTGCCGGATCGTCGACGAACTGACGCCACGCCAGAAGGCAGGGTTGGCCGCACTGCCCGAACCGCTCCAGGTCGGAGCCGGGCTCGAAGCCGACTACGCGGACCTCGTGCGACGACTCGACACGGACGAGCGCGGTGCCCTGTTGCTGCTCGCTGCGCTCGGCGAGCGCCGACCGCTCGGCGACGTCGACGCCGACGCGCCGGTGCGACTCGGTCGGGCAGCACAGCTCGGCCTCGTCGCCGTCGGGGACGCCGACGTCCGGTTCTCCCATCCGATCGTCCGCGCCGCGGTCTACTGGTCGGCGTCGCCGCAGGAGCGCCGATCGGCCCACTCCGCCATCGCTGATGCATTGGCCCCCTCCGACGAGGCCGAGGTCTGGCATCGGGCCGCGGCGGTGATCGACCGTGACGACGTGTTGGCCGGCCGACTCGTCGAGAGCGGTGAGGAGGCCACGCGGCGCGGCGCGCACGCGAGTGCGGTGACGACGTTCCAACGCGCTGCCGAGATCGCTCGGACGGACGCCACACGTTGCCGAGCCCTCGTCGCCGGCGCCCGCTCCGCACTGGACTCCGGGTCGGCGACCGTCGCCACGGCATTCCTCGACGAAGCCGACGGGCTCGGCATCGCCGCAGCATCCACCGACGAGCTCCGCGCTCGCATCGCGTTCGCCTCGGGGGCTCCGGTCGACGCGCAACGGCGCTACGCCGACGTGGCCGACCGTTGGCACGAAGCGGACCCCGAGCGCTCGGCCTCCGCCCGCATCGAGCACATCACGTTGTCGCTCAAGCTGCACGACGTCTCCGCTGCCGCCTCGAGCCTCGCCTCGATGCCGACCTGCAGCCAGCGTCTCGAACAACGTGCCCGGATCCTCGATGCGGTCCTGCGCTGTCGCACGGGCACGCCCTCCGAACTCGGGGCGGCACGCAACGAACTCATCGAGCTGCGGCGCTCGTCGGTGGACGCCGACGATCTGCGCTTCATCGTCGAGGCCGTCACCCTGGCCATCGCCGGCGCCGGCGACGATCCGATCCTGCGCGACCTGGCAGACGATCTGCACCGCACCGCCGGCGACGTCGTCCCGTCCCTTGTCCCGTCGCTGCTCCTCGCACGCGCCGCGTACTGCTCCCGCTTCGACCTGACCGGTACGGCGACCGCCGCCCGACAGGCGATCGATCTGGGAACGGAGGCCGGACAGAGCGGTCTGGTCGCCCTCGCTCTCCCTTGGCTCGCCAACGCCCAGGCCGGACTGGGGGATCCGCAGTGCCTCGAGACGTGTGCCGAGGTCGAGGCGTTGGGCGGCGAGCCGGCCTGGATCAGCGCTCGGTCGGCCCTCGGGTTCCATGCCCTCACCGTCGGTCGACCGTCCGAGGCCTTCGAGGTGCTCGACGAGTTGCACCGGTGGTCCGGAGGTGAGCTGCGCAGCCTCATCCTGTGGCACGCGGATCTGGCCGAAGCAGCGCTCGCCGTGGGGCGTCGCGATCGGGCCGAGCAGCAGCTGAGCATCCTGGAACCGCTCGCGGCGGGCCGGGACAGGCCGTGGGTGAGCGGTGTCGCCCACCGCGTGAGAGGCCAGTTGTCGGGCGACGTCGACGACGCCATCGCCGAGCTCACACTCGCGAGCGACATCCTGACCGTCGGCGGGTACATGGTGGCAGCCGCCCGGACCGACCTGATGCTCGGCGAGCGGTTGCGACGGGCACGGCGGCGCGCGCAGTCCCGCGATCGTGTGATGCGCGCCCGCGAGGTCTTCGAGCGCGCCGGGATGACCGTGTGGATCGATCGCTGCGACGTGGACCTGCATGCCGTGGGCGCCGCGCCTCCCGCCACCGACGGCGTCGAGGCGCACGCCGCGCTCACGGCCCACGAACTGCAGATCGCCCGCTGGGTGACCGCCGGCGAGACGAACCGCGACGTGGCGCGGCGCCTGATCCTCAGCCCGCGAACCGTCGAGTCCCACCTGTCCGGCATCTATCGCAAGCTGGGGGTGTCGGGGCGCAGCCAACTGATCGCCCGGAGTCAGAGCGACTCCTCGTTGATCGCCTGAACGCGAGTGACGTCGTGGGAGTGATGAGGTGTCGGGACAGACGCGCTCGGTGACGGGTGGCATGCAATATTCGGTGGGGAGATCGGTTGACCTCTGTGCCGGAAGAGTTCCGGCACGATGGAGGATCACGATGAACATCATGGACGTTGCCAGCTCTCTCGGACTCGTCGACCCGACCGGAACGGTGGTCGGCACGATCGACCAGCAGAAGGTTCTCGGAACGCTCGTCGAGCTCGCGGAGAAGGACCCGGCGCACACCGATCTGTACGCCGAGACCGCCGGGCACGTTCGGAGCGCGAGATCCGCTGGAATGGAAACCCACGATGCCAAGAGTTTCCAGGCGCGCCCCGGCGCAGAGGCGACCACGCAGCTTCGCTACCGATCCGAGATGGCCGACCTGTTCATGGACCTCGCGATCGACGTCGGGCTCCGACTCCAGGATCAAAAGCTCATGGCGACCGCCTGAGCGAATGACCTCGGAGCGGCTGTCAGCCGTCGAGCGACTCGTCACCCCGCCCCGTCACCCGGCCACTCGAGTGATGTGTTCCTCGTGGAAGGATGAGTAGTCGGTGAGAGTGCGTTGGGCGACGTGGAACCTGTGGTCGATCGGACCGAGGTGGATCGAGCGAGGGGAACTTGCAGGAGCATTGCTCGCTGATCTCGATGCCGACGTCGTCTGTCTCCAGGAGGTTCGCCGGGACGCCCGTCACGATGTCGGTGCGACCATCGCGGACACGCTCGGACTCCACATCGCTCGCTGCTCTCCGGTGTCGGCCGAGTGGTGGAGCGGTCGCGTCGGCGAACAGATCGAGGTCGACAACGTGGTGCTGTCGAGATGGCCGGTCGCCGAGGCGGTCAACCAGGTGCTGCCGCACGAGGGTGCAGCTGAGGAGCGGCGCAGCGCGCTGCACGTGCAGATCGATGCGCCGTCTCCGCTGCGGGTCGTGTCGACCCAACTCACGTCGTCGCCTCTCGATTCGCGCCTCAGGGTGACTCAAGTGCGAGCGCTCGCAGCGGAGCTCGCTCGTCGACGCCGATCGGACGAGGTCGTTCTGGTGGCCGGCGACATGAACGCCGAGGCGGACTCGGACGAGATGCGCCTCCTCTGCGGGCACAAGACAGCTCCACCTGTCCCTCGTCACGTGCTGATGGACCTCTGGCGCTTCTCGGCGGCTGGGGCGCCAGGTGACACGTGGGATCGGTCCAACCCGCATGTCGAGGCTTCGAACGAGCCGAGCTGTCGGATCGACTACCTGCTCGCGGCACCCATGCCATCCGGACGTCTCCCGCTCGTGACCGCCATCGAACGGTTCGGCGCTCGTCCAGTCGACGGTGTCTGGCCGTCCGACCACGCAGGTGTGGTGGCAACGATCGAGCTCGGGTGAGCCTCTCTTCTCACTCCGAGCATTGCCTCAGCCGACCAGCTGAGATCCGGCGGTAGGGGACAGCCTCGGATGCTGACACCGTCGGGCATGACGGGACAGTCAGCCGATCGCGAACGTGCCGGTACAGAGCAGGTCAGAACACGAGCGGCCTGGTGAGCCCCGTTTCGTCGGTGATCTGGGCGGCGCAACCTCAGGGTGCTACCAGGAGTAGCATGCTTGTGTGAAGGTCAGTGTCTCACTCCCAGCTGAAGACATCGAGTTTCTCGATGACTACGCCGCCACCAACGGGATGGAGTCACGATCGGCCGCGGTCCACAAAGCGGTCCGTCTTCTCCGCTCGTCCGGACTCGGCGCCGCCTACGAGCAGGCATGGGCGGAGTGGGCAACCGACGACGATTCAGGTGATTGGGAAGCGGTCGTCGGCGACGGCGTCGCCGGATGAGAAGAGGCGAGATCCGCATGGTCGACCTCGACCCCGCACGCGGAGCCGAAGCCAGCAAGTACCGCCCGGCGGTCATCGTGAGCAACGACGGGGCAAACACCACCGCCGAGCGCCTCGGGCGGGGTGTGATCACCGTCGTGCCAGTGACGTCGAACACCGCCAACATCTACCCGTTCCAGGTGCTGCTCACCGCGGACTCCACGGGGCTGCGACGCGACTCGAAAGCCCAGGCGGAACAAGTTCGATCGGTTGATGTCGATCGCATCGGCGCGCTCGTCGGCACGCTCGATGGCGAACTTCGTGGCGACCTCGACGAAGCACTACGGCTTCACCTGGCGCTCTGACAGTCGGCGGCCCGTCTGCACGATCTGGAGCGGGCCGGCTCGATCGTGCGCGCCGATCACGGGCGGTCGTTGAGTCTGATGCGCAGCGTTGATCTGGGGGGCCTCTGGGTGGCCTCCAGGCGGTCCTGGGATCGGTGTGATCGACGCACATCTGGATTCGTGGAGGTTCCAGCTCGCTCATTGGCTCTCGGTGGTGCGTTCGATCGGCGCCGTCGACACCTACTGAGTGATGACGTGCGGACGTCAGATTGCGACGATGTCGACCAGGCCGTCCAGAGCTGCGAAGTCGCTCGGGTTCCTCGTGTAGAGGGGAAGGTCGACGGAGCACGCAACTGCTGCGATCATCAGGTCGACAGCCCGTGCGCCTCGCGCCTTGCGGCCGGCAGCAACCACGGCGGAGTAGATGCGACCGTAGGCCCGTGCTGCGTCGGCATCAAAGGGCAACGGAGAGAATGCTGCTTCGGTCCTCTGCAACCGGTCTTGGCGACGGGCTCGCTCCGCGGGGTCGGTGGCCGCGTGAGGTCCCGCTGCGAGTTCGGCCATGGTGAGTGCAGTCACTGCGACCTCGAGTGGAAGCTCGCTGACATCGATGCTGTCGAGGTCGATCACGATCGACGTGTCGAGCACGCCGCGTGCGACGCGTTGGTCAGGCACGTGGTGCGATGCTCTGGTCGGCGACTGCGTCGAGGTCTCGTCGGAACTGTGCGGCGTCGATCGGCGGAGCTGCCTGGAAGAGCTGGGCGATGGATTCCGCGGTCACGAAGCGGAGACGCCGTAGTGGGGTGAGTTCACCGACGGGAACACCGTTGCGTGTGACGACGAAGGACTCGCCTTCGTCGAGGCGGCGCATGATCTCTCCGCTGCCGTTGCGGAGCTCCCGTTGGGTGACGACCTGGCTCATCCCGACATCGTAGCACGACGTGCTACACCGGCTCCGAAACGCACGCGCAGAGCACTCCGTGATCGTTGGGGACGGAGCGCGCGCCTCGATCGGGGGACAGCCTCATCCGTCCTCCGTTCCCGACCTGAAGCAGTCGACGGAGCAGATCACTTCGAAGGTCGACGCGGCGTGAATCGCCGGGCGGTTCGACACGTCGGTCGGACCGCCCCGACCGTCACTCCTCGACAGCGTCGGGAATCGACAGTTCGGGAATCTCGACGTCGGCCGCCGTGACCGTCGGTTCGGACTCGATTCCGCACACGTCCACGGTGTACCGCTCGAGGTTCTCGCCGGCCTCGACGACCTCGGGTTGACCCAACACCTCGAGGAACTCCTCGACCGCCTCGGGGTCGGCCTCGGCAGCATCGAAGTCCTCGAATCCCGAGAATGCGTCTCTCACCGTCTCGAGATCCTCACGGATGTCGTCGGGTGCCGACTCGATGAGTTCGTCGAACGCCGCGATGGTCTCCTCCTGTGTCGTCGGTTGGTTCTCGACCGAATCGAACTCCATGAACTTCTGGCAGAACTCGTCGTCGGAGCCCTCACCTGCGTCGTCGGAGTCCGCGCCTGCCGCCGCCTCGTCGTCCGAGCCGTCACCCGAGTCGTCGGAGTCAGCGCCCGCGGCCGTGTCGGACGCGTCGGACGCGTCGGTCGACGACGGGTCGGTGACGGAGGATGCGTCGTCCCCGTCGCTCGACGAGCATGCGCCGAGAGCAACCGAGAGGGACGCGAGAACGATCAGTGTCTTCTTCATCGGGGCGAAGGTACCCCTGTGGAGGCCGAGGGCGTGTTCGTGGTGGTGGAATCACCCCGTCGGGGCGCAGGCCGACGAAGGGGATCCCAGCCGATCGAGGAAGTCGACGACAGCGTTGCGGAACGTGTCCCGCGACGCCACTTCGTCGTGGACGAGGTGGCCCGCACCCTCCACGACGAACACCTCGGTCGCCGGCGATGCGTCGGCGAATGCCCGTGCCGCGCGCGGGGAGGCGACGGCGTCGGGCTTGGCCGGATCCGCACACACCACGAGCGTCGGCACCCCGAAGGGCGCGGTCGGGTCGAGGAAGGGTTCGACCGACCCGGTCAGCACTGGGTCGAGCACGGATGCGTCGACGCGGAGCATCGATTCCGCCATCTGCTCGATGCCGTCACGATGGAGGCTGTCACCGAACGTGCCCCCAGAGGCTGACGGAGCAGCGGCCAGGATGCCGACGAGCACGTCGGCGGTGATCCCCGATGCCTGGAGTCGTGGGATCGACTCGCGCATCATCCGGAACGCTGCCAGCAGCGAGTTCCCTTCGAGCGCCGGTTCGCTGCTGTCACCGAGCGCGAGCGGCGGGTCCTCCATGATCGCCGCCCGCACCAGTTCGGGATGACGCTGCACCAGCGCTGCGGTCGTGACGCCGCCGAGCGAATGACCCATGACGATGGCGGGCTGCCCGGCGACCTGCTCGAGCGCGGCGACGGCATCGCTGATGTATCCCGACGACGAGTACTGGTCGGCGGCGCGGTCGGAATCGCCGTGGCCCCGGAAGTCGAGCCTCAACACTCGGTAGCGGTCGGCGAGTTCGGGCACGAGCCAGTTCCACGTCCCGCTGTACGACGTGATGCCGTGCAGCAGCAGGACCGGCGGAGCGGACGGGCTGCCGTCCTCGGTCACGTGCAGTTCGATCGAGCCGTTGCGGATCTTCACGACCGGCACCATAGGTCGCACTCATCCGACCCTGCGACGTGACTCGACGTGTTGCTGCCGACGGGGTGGTGGCGGTCGCCGATCTAGGTTGAGCGGATGTGTTCGGCGGATTCGACGTGAGCGGGGTGGTCACCATCGAGGGGTTCGCGACCCCTCGCTACCACGAGCAACTGTGTCTGCATCTGAAGGACACGGAACCCGAGCTGTGGGCGTGGTTCCGTGAGACGATCGAGCCCGATCGTGCAGCGGTGGATCAGGCCGAACTGGAACTGCTGAAGACCACGTATCGCCTCGACGGTGAAGTCCACGGGGTGCTCGCCGGGTTCGCACCGTTGCTCGCCGGTCGGCTCGGGCTCGACGAGGAGGTCGTGCTGTACCAGGACCTCGGTGGCGCCGAACGCAATGCACGCGTGATGCGACTTGGGGACCGGATCCACGTGGTGTTCAGCGGTGATCTACTGGAGCTGCTCGACGTGCACGAACAGGAGGCGGTCCTCGCGCACGAACTCGCGCACGTCGCTCTGCACGACCGCTGCGATCGTGACTACCTCGTCCTCGACCACCTGGTTCACCGTGCGGACGTGGAGGCGATCACCGACGACGTGGTCGGTGAGACCGCTCGTCGTCTCCGGCTGCACACCGAGGTGTTCGCCGATGCAGTCGCACACGAGATGATGGACGACCTCCGGCCGGTGGTGTCGTCGATCGTCAAGGTCAACACCGGCCTGCGCAACGTCGACCCGGATGCGTACCTGCGTCAGGCCCGCCAGATCATCGAGACCGACCCGTCGTCGAGCCACGGTTGGACCCACCCGGAACTCCACGTCCGCGTCGCGTGTCTGGCGGCGCGCAGCGCCGAGGTGCCGGGCGACGTGACGGGGGAGGTGGTGACCCAGTTGATCGACGGCCCCGACGACCTCGACCGCATCGACCTGCTCGGCCAGCTCCGGATCCAGGAGATCGTGTCGCGGGTGCTCGCATCTGCGGGTTCGATCGACGCGAGCGACGACGGGACCGAGGACTTCCGGTCCTACGTGAGGAACTATCCCGACCTCGAACCAGCACGGGCCGAACCGATCCTCGACGGTGAACTGGCCGACGCGACGCCGTCCGTGCGGCATCTGGTCGGCGCGCTGCTGGTCGACGTCGCGCTCCTCGGTGACGGTGACGGCCTCGACCGGACCGGCGCGTTCTCACGCGAGGCGCAGCGTCAGGGCGTCGGTGACGAGTTCGACAAGGTGCTCAGCCGAGCCACGGAGCGCACGCTCGCCGACGTGCGCAAGTTGCGTGGTGGCACATGACGTTCGCACGACTCCTGAGCGAAGCGATCTCGGCGGAGGGGCTGCCGGCGACGGGCGACGTCCTGTCGATCGGGCTCCCGTTCCTGCGTCAACTCGACGACCTCCATCGCTCGGGTCGTGTGAGCCGCCTGTCCGGTCTCGACGGTCTGACCTTCGACGGCGAGGTCCTGCGACTCGACCTCGGCCACACGCGAGAACCCGCGACCGACGAGGCGGCGATGCGACGGGTGAACCCGGAACGCACGCGTTCCGGTGTCGCCGTGGTCCGCCGACTGGGGATCGACCACGGCACCGGTGCGGGCCCGTCGGTCGGGAGCCTCGACGTGCACGACGGCACCGGCGACCTCCCCGACCGGCCCGTCTTCGTCACCGGCTACCGCGCGTGGGAGCAACTGCACGGCACCCACGACGTGCTGACCGACATCCACCTGGCGGGCATGTTGCTCGTCAGCTACGCCACCGGTCTCGACCTCGACGTCGAGGAATCGGTCGGCGAGCTGGCCATGCGATCGCGGCACCTGGGGTCGCTCAACCCCGGCCTCCACCCGGTGGTCACAGCGGTGCTCGGAGACATGATCTCGCCCGACCGTCACCTCCGACCGGGCGATCTCGGCCACGTGATCGTGCGGCTCGAGCACCACCGCGACCTGCCGGCCGACCTCGACCTGAGCGATGCCTACGCCGCTGCGGACGGATGGCAGCACGGTGTCCTGGCCGCTCTGCGCGAGCGCGTCTTCGACGTGAGCCGGCGGAACCGAGCGCTGTACTTCAAGCCGTCGGCGTCGGCGCTGTCGTTGACCGAGGCGTCGGTTCCACTCCTGCTGGACGTGGAACGCATCGAGCCGTCCGACCTGCTCACCTGGACGGGCGACGCAGCCGACGCGTTCCGCTCCGGACGCAGGATCGACCTCGAGCGGTGGTGTCGGTTCGAGGAGGCACCGCACCTCGCTCCGGGGCTCGACACCCTGATCTCCTCGGAACGCAGGTTGAGGGCCGAACACGGCCAGGGCCGGCTCCGACTCGTCATCGCATTCCTGCGCTGGGTCGATCCGGACAGCGGCGAGGTGGTCGACTCCCCGCTGGTGACGCTTCCGGCCGAACTCGGTCGCAAGAAGGGGGTCCGCGACCGGTACCGCGTCAGCGTCGAGAACCACGGTGAGGTCAACCCCGTCCTGCGACACGTGTTCCGCAAGCGCTTCGGCATCCTCCTCGCGGAGACGGTGGGAACGGACCATGCGTCCCTGGTCGCCCTCGTTGCGACACTCGAGGCGATGGTGCGCTCCACCGACCAGTCGATCTCGATCGACCTGATCGACACGCCCCGCGTGAACATCATCCGCCGGCGCGCGCAACTGCGCGTCGACGCATACGTCCGTCGCTGCGCACGCGCACAGGCGTCGTCGGGCCGCTGGCGGCGACAGGAGCACAGCTACGACAGCGACGACTGGCGGCCGCTCGGTCTCGCGCTGTACCGGCGCTTCGTCCAACCGGCCGACCTGCCCCTGCGCAGCCTCGCCGGTGCCTCCCCACGGCCGCGTCGGCCCGACTCGTTGTCCGCTCCCGCCGAGACGACGACGACGGGCGAGCGCATCAGCTCGCAGTACGAGGTGAGCACCGGCGACGTCAACCGGCACCGGTGGGAGGTGGATCTGTGCGCCGTGACCCTCGCGTCGCTCGGATCGCGACGCAGCAGCCTGTCGCGCGACTACGACACGCTGCTGAGCGAGGAACACGGCGCGGCGAAGGTCGTCGGGACTCCATTCGACTCGATGTTCTCACCCGAACCGAAGGCGGCTCGACGCGTCGACACCGATCCGATCAGTGTCGACCAGATCCTCGTGCTCCCCGCCGACGACGCTCAGGCGCGGGCGGTCCGTCGCGGCCTCGGCGGCGAGTCGCTCATCATCCAGGGACCGCCCGGCACCGGCAAGAGCCAGACGATCGCCAACCTCATCGCGGCGTCGGTCGCCGACGGTCGGCGCGTGCTGTTCGTGTGCGAGAAGCGGGCGGCGCTCGACGTGGTCGCGCAGCGATTGCGTCAGGTGGGGCTGGGTCAGTTGGTCGCGACGATCCACGACTCCCAACTCGATCGCAAGGCCTTCATCACCGATCTCGGCGGGGTCTACTCGTCGTGGCTCGACGACGGTGTCCCGGAATCGAACCCGGCGTCGACCCCGGAGTCGAGTGGGCAACGCGATGACGCTCTCTCCGCCGTGAACTCCATCCTCGTGCCGCTCGAGCGGGTCTTCGTCGAGTTGGGCGATGCCCGCGGCGGGCGGCTGTCCGTCGCGGAGACGGTCGAACGTCTGGTGATGCTGCGACTTCGCGGTGTCCTGCCGGCCGCACACGTCGTGGCTGGCGGGGTCACGGTCGCATCGTGGCTCGATGCCCGTCCCCGTCTCGGCGAGGTTGCCACGGAGCTGGCGCGAACCGGTCGGACGGGGCCGTTGGGGGAGGTCGACGTGCTGCGTGTGGCACCTTCCTTCGTCTCGCAGGGTGACCCCGTCGTCGCGGTCCGGACGCTCGGCGATCGGGTGGTGGCGGCAACGACCGGTCTCGCCGACGTACTCGGATCGTCCCTGTCGCCGTCGGAGGTCGCCGTCTCCTCGATCACGACGCTGTCCTTCCACATGCCGCTGCTGACCGCGCTCGCGACGCACGGCGCGCTCGGGGCGTTGGACACGGCGTCGGGCACCCACCTCGACGCTCGGGCGGCTGCGCTCGAACTCGAACGCCTCGTCTCGTTCGCCGATGCGCAGCGACCCGTGCTCGACCGCTGGCGCACGGCCCCGAATGCAGGCGATACGGCTGCGGCGCTCGAGATCGCCCGATCGAAGGAGAACTCGTTCTTCAAGTTCCTCGACGGGAAGTGGCGCCAGGTCGACTCGCTCGTGAGATCGCAGTACCGCCACGAACTCCACCAGATCCGGCCGACGGCATCACAGGTCCTCGACGAGCTGAATGCGTACCACTCGGCGCAGTCGGCCGTCGAGGCCCACCGCCGATTCGTCCAGGGGAAGTACGGCGTCGCCGATCTGCGCAGCGCGCTCGCAGCCGCCGAGCAACTGGCCGATGACCGGGTGATGAAGGCCGTCGTGACCGACGGGTCGACGGTCGATCTCCGGGCGCTCGAACAGGCAGTGGACGCCGACGCCTTCGTGGATCGTCAGGTCGTGGTGGACGCCGATGCGACGTTGCTCGACCTGCAGCGCATCGGCAACTCGATGCAGCGTGCATCGGTGGCCGACGAACGGGCGCTCGTCGCATGGGGTCGCCTCGGCGATGTCGACGCAGACGTGATCGCCATCGCGCTCGACGAGCGGAGCAGCCTCGACGAGATCGAGTGCCACCTGCTCACGGCGTCGCTCGCTGCCACCGGAGCGTCGGTCCCGCCGGCCGCGCTCGGTGGTGCACAGCTCGACCAGACCGTCGAACTGCTCCTGCACCGGTACCGATCGCTGCTCGCCGCCAACGCCCGCCACGTCGCCGACCGGGCTCGTCGGTCGTTCCGCGAGAACGTGGAGTTCTCCGACGCGTCGATGGCGGGCAGGTCCGACGAGGACAAGGAACGCAAGCGTGCCTACCGGGCCGGTCGCCGGGTGCTCGAGCGAGAGTTCGACAAGAAGATGCGGTACCGATCGATCAGAGAACTGGCCGCCGGTGACAGTGGCGTCGTGGTCCGGGACCTCAAGCCCATCTGGCTGATGAGCCCGTTGTCGGTGTCCGACACCCTCCCGCTCGACGGTGACCTGTTCGACGTGGTCGTCTTCGACGAGGCGAGCCAGATCCCCGTGGAGGACGCGGTGCCGACGTTGTTCCGGGCGGGCCAGACGGTGGTGGTCGGGGATCGGATGCAACTCCCGCCGACCCGATTCTTCTCGACCGGATCCGACGAGGACGACGACATCGTCGTCGACGCCGATGGTGAGGGCGACGACCAGCGCATCACGATCACGCTCGATGCGGACAGCTTCCTCACCCAGGCGGACCTGTCGCTCGACTCCACCATGCTCACCTGGCACTATCGATCGCGCTCGGAGTCGCTGATCGGGTACAGCAACCATGCGTTCTACGACGCTCGACTCGCCACGATCCCCGACCGCTCCTTCGACGCGGTCGAGCGCGAGCCGATCGTCGTGGCCGGCCCCGACGAAGCGGCGGAGAACCTGGCCACCTCGTTCGAGCGACCGATCTCGTTCCATTCGATCGAGCGTGGCGTCTACGAGGACCGCCGGAACGTCGCGGAGGCGGACTACATCGCCGAGATGGTCCGGGCGATGCTCGTCGCGGCAACCGGTCACACCATCGGCATCGTCGCGTTCTCCGAAGCGCAACAGACGGCGATCGAGTCCTCGCTCGCCGAACTCGCAGTTCTCGACCGCCGCTTCGCCGACCTGCTCGAAGCCGAACAGGTGCGCACCGACGACGACGAGTTCGTCGGTCTGTTCGTCAAGAACCTGGAGAACGTGCAGGGTGACGAGCGTGACGTGATCATCATGAGCGTCTGCTACGCCCGCAACGCCGACGGCAGGATGCGGATGAACTTCGGTCCGATCAACCAGGCCGGCGGCGAACGCCGACTCAACGTGATCTTCAGCCGAGCCAAGCAACACATGATGATCGTCAGCTCGATCGTCGGCAGCGACATCACCAACACGCACAACGACGGCGCCGCACACCTCGCCAGGTTCCTGGACTACGCAGCAGCGGAGAGCGTGGGAGGCGCCGGCGGCGAATCGGTGCTCCGTTCACTCCGCTCATCCACCGCGAGCGACGGGTCGCGACCCGTCGACGAGCGGTCGGCCGTCGCGACCGAGCTCGCCGAGCGACTGCGACTCCGCGGTCATGCGGTCGACAGCGGGGTCGGCCGATCGGCGTTCACCATCGACGTCGCCGTCCGTCGCAACGGCGAGTACGCGCTCGGGATCATGGTCGACCCGGGTCGGACAGGCACGTCGCCGACCGAGCGGATGATCGCCGAGGCCGGCGTGCTCGACGCGATGGGCTGGCCGATGACCCGAGTGTTCGTGACCGAGTGGTGGAACGACCCCGACCGCGTCCTGGACCGGATCGAGCACGTCCTGGCCTCGCCGGTGGACCCGTCCTGATCGCAGAGGCGCACCGGCGGTCGAATCCCGCGTGGCGGACGGCCACCGGAGCGTCTACGTTTGCCGATGACCCGCTGCTCGATCATCTCCCGAACCAGCCACCAGGAGGTGAGCTCCCATGACACCACCCGTCCTGCTGCTCGATGCCACCTGGCGGATCGACCGGGTGATCGGTGTCAACCGTGCGTGCTGCCTCCTCGCCGCCGGTGAGGCCGTCGCCGCGTCCGACGAGATCGCTCACGTGATGCGGTCACCGTCGACGTCGATCGAGATCCCGTCCGTCATCGCCCGCACCACCGCGATCAACCGTCGGTCGTACCGCCCGCCCGGCTGCACCGCCCGCCGGGTGCGGCTGCGCGACGCACACACGTGTCAGTTCGTGATCGACGGTCGCGCGTGCGACGCCCTGGGTGACTCGGTCGACCACTTGCATCCGCGGTCGCTCGGCGGCGACGACGCGTGGCTGAACCTCGTCGCGTCGTGCAAGGCGCACAACAACGCGAAGGCGAACCGCACGCTCGACCAGATGGGCGAGCGGTACGGCTGGCGGCTCCGGCGCGCACCGTTCGCACCGACCCACCTCCAGATGCAGGCGGCGTCGATCTGTCGAGCGTCGTCGGCCTGGGAGCCGTTCCTTGGCATGGGCGTCGGCGCCGGGAACGGTGTCGGTGGCGCAATCGACGCCATCGCCGACACGCCGTTCGCCGGCGCACCGCAACACTGACCGGGACCCGACGACGATCGGATCCGATCCGATCCGATCCGCACGGTCGGTTCGGCCGGTCGGGTCGGTGGTCGGATCGGGGTGGTCGGATCGGGGCCGAGGAGTCCCGCTCTGCCAGAATCGACCGATGCTCGCCATCACGATCCTGTACCCACGCACCGCCGACTCCACGTTCGACATGGACTACTACACGGCCACGCACATGCCGATGTTCGCCGAGGGCCTGGGCGAGTCCTGCCAGGGTTGGGGTGCGGCGAGCGTCGCCGACGGTCCGTACATGGCGATGGGGTGGGCCATGGTGGACAGCCGGGAGAACTTCGACGCGGCCATGGCCGAACACGGTGCTGCGGTGATGGGCGACGTGCCCAACTACACGAACGTGATGCCCGAACTGCTGGTCGGCGAAGTCGCCGGCGGCAGCTGACCCGCACCGCGTTCGACTGCACCCACGCGAGAACCACACGGTCCCGACGTCCGGGCCGTCAGACCACCACGAGATCTCGAGGACCGACATGGGCATGGACCTTCGACCATCCGACGACCCCCGCCGAGTCGCCGTCCGTTCCTGGCTGGCCGAGCATCCAGCACCGACCCGTGGGCAACTCGGTGCGAGTGGCTACCTCACGCCGCACTGGCCGGCGCCCTGGGGTCTCGACGCCGATCCCGAGCACCAACTGATCATCGACGACGAACTCCGCAACGCGCCGTCCGGACCGGTCGAGACCTTCTTCGAGTCGTCGACGATCGGGCTCGGTTGGGCGGGGCCGACGATCCTCGAGGGCGGAACACCCGCACAGCGCGACCGCTGGCTCCCCGGCATCCTCGACGGCAGCGAGACCTGGACGCAACTGTTCTCCGAACCCGAGTCGGGGTCCGACCTCGCGTCGCTGCGCATCAGTGCGCGGCGGGACGGCGACGCCTTCGTGATCACGGGTCAGAAGGTGTGGTCGACGTGGGCGAACACCGCCGACTGGGGAATCCTCCTCGCACGAACCGGTGACCTCGCCGAGAAGCAGCGTGGCATCTCCTACTTCTGCGTCGACATGACGCTGCCCGGGATCGAGGTGCGTCCGATCATCGAGATGACGGGCGGCAACCACTTCAACGAGACCTGGTTCGACGAGGTCCGCGTGCCGGCCGACTGCCTGATCGGCGACGAAGGCGACGGCTGGCGACTCGCGAAGGTCACGCTCGGCGCCGAGCGACTCTCGCTGTCGGAGGGTGGAGTGCTGTGGGGGATGGGCCCGACCGCCGAGCAGTGCTTCGATCATCTGCGCGCGAACGGGTCGTGGGACGACCCGATCGAGCGGCAGCGATTCGCGTCGCTGTGGACCGATGCCGAGATCATCCGACTGCTCAGCCTGCGGATGCTGTCGTCGGCCGTGGCGGGCGTCGACCCGTCGTCGTTCGCGTCGATCCGCAAGTGCCTGGCCGACGTGTTCGGTCAGGACGTGCTGTCGTTGGTGAAGGACCGGCGCGGCGCCGCAGGGATGCTCGGGACCCAGGACTTCGAGTCCGAGCACGACGACGTGTATCACTGGGGGTACCTCTTCAGCCGGGCGCTCACGATCGGTGGTGGAACGAGCGAGGTGCAACGCAACATCATCGGCGAGCGTCTCCTCGGACTGCCGAGGGAACCGCCACCCGCCGCACCGACCGGAAAGACGACCTGATGACGAACGCCGACCTGTACGAGACGATGAGCACCCTGCGCGCGGTCCGCAAGCTGCGGCCCGATCCGATCCCCGACGAGGTGCTCGATCGCGTCCTGCAGGCCGCCTGCTGGGCACCGACCGGCGGCAACATGCAGCCGTGGCGGGTGGTCGTGGTGACCGACCCGGAGGTCAAGACGGGACTCGCCGACATCTACGGGCCCGAATGGGAGACGTACTCCGCCGGATTCATGAAGCGCATGGAAGGGCTGCCCGCCGACGACTACGCGAAGTGGGAGCGGATCATGGACGCCGGCAACCACCTCGCCGAACACCTCGCCGAGGCGCCCGCGATCCTGATGTTCTGCGCGAACCCGAAGATGATGGCGATCACCGACGCGAAGCTCGACCGCGTCAGCATCGTCGGTGGCGGGTCCGTGTACCCGGCGGTGCAGAACCTGATGCTCGCCTGCGTCGCCGAAGGCCTCGGGTGTGCGCTCACGACGCTGCACTGTCTGCGCGAACCCGAGGTCATGGAGCTCCTGGGCGTCCCCGACGGCTGGGCGACGGCGGCGATGGTGCCGATCGGGTACCCCGTCGGCAAGGGGCACGGTCCGATCACCCGCCTCCCGCCGACCGCCATGGCGTACCGCGACACCTTCGGCAACGCGTGGGGTGCTGCGGAGTGAGTGTTGCCGTCGGGTTGAGCGTTCCCTGGGATCTCTGGGACCTCGACGCCGCATCACGCCGCGAGCGGCTCGGTTCGATCGCGGACTCCGGCATCGACCATCTGTTCAGCGCCGACCACGTCAGCTTCCACGACGGTTCGGGCATGGATGCGCCGGTGCTCCTCGCCGCGCTGGGCGGGATCGAGCCTCGCCTCGACCTCCACGCAGGGGTGCTGCTCCTGGCCCTGCGTCATCCGATGGTCGCCGCCCGCCAGATCGCCACCCTCGCCCAGACCGCACCCGGTCGGGTGAGCATCGGCGTGGGTGTCGGCGGCGAGGACCGCCACGAGTTCGCGGTCTGCGGCATCGACCCCGCCACCCGAGGGCGCCGCACCGACGCCGCACTGTCGATCGTACGCTCACTGCTCGCCGGCGACACGGTCGACGGGGACGGCGAGTTCTACGACTTCCAGGGCGGCGTCATCCGTCCCACGCCCGACCCGCCGATCCCGTTCCTCGTCGGTGGCCGCAGTGATGCGGCACTCGAACGGGCCGGGCGCTTCGGCGACGGATGGCTCGCCGCCTGGTGCTCGTCGACTCGATTCCGCGAGGCGGTCGACCTCGTGGAGGGCCGCGACCGCACGCCGGAGGGCGGATGGCGACACGCCCTGCAACTCTGGGTGGGCGTCGGTTCGCATCGTGCCGAGGGGCGGGCACACGTGGCCGCCGGGATGGAGCGCTTCTACAAGATCCCGTTCGAACGGTTCGAGAAGTACACCCCGACCGGCAACGCCGAACAGATCGCCGAGTTCCTCCGTCCCTACGTCGACGCCGGAGCCACCACGCTCAACCTCACCCCGTGCGGCGCCGACCGCGACGTCGAGTACGAGACCATCGCCGAGGTCCGTTCCCTCCTCACTTCGTGACGATCCACACCCGACCCGACTCCGACCACCGCAGGTCGAGAAAGCAGCCCGAACCGATGGACCCGACGACGATCGACGACCTCCTCCGCGCCGCAGTCGAGCACGACCCCGATGCGCTTGCCCTGGCCGACGCGCCGAACCGGTCGACGTACTTCTCGGGCGGACCGACCCGTTTGTCGTGGGCGGAACTGGACGCGTCGGTCGACGCGCTCGCCGCTGACCTGACCGGACTCGGCGCCGGCCCCGGGGCGCCCGTGGCGATCCAGCTCCCCAACGTGACCGAGTTGGTGATCACGTTGCTGGCCTGTTGGCGATCCGGCGCGACGGCGGTTCCGTTCCCCATCCAGCACCGCTCGCACGAACTGACCCACGGGCTCGCCGTGAGCCGACCTGCATTGTTCGTCACCGGCGCTCGACCCGACCGCCCCGATCTCGTCGAGGAGATCGCCACGGTCATCGCCTCCCACCCCGGCGAGATCGTCCTCGCTGCCTTCGACGACGGGTCCGGTGAGGACGCCACCGCAGGTGTCGAGCGACTCGCGCTGCGCACCGACGGACGGCGATTCGAGGGCGTCGGCGCACCCGACGACGTCGCCACGGTGTGCTGGACGTCAGGCACCACCGGGACACCGAAGGGAGTGCCGCGGACCAACGCGATGTGGTTGACCGCCGGCCACTTCCAGCTCGACCAGCTGGGACTGTCGAGAGACGACCGGATCCTGTGCCCGTTCCCGATCGTCAACATGGCGGGCATCGGCGGGATGCTCGTGCCGTGGCTCCTCTCCGGGGGTGCCTTCCACCTCCACCAACCCCTCGACCTGCCGGTCTTCCTCCAGCAGGTGTCGAGCGAGCAGATCACCTACACGGTTGCGCCGCCGCCGCTGCTGAACATGTTGCTCGCCAACGCGCCGCTGCTCGACTCCGTCGACACCTCCTCGCTGCGTCGCATCGGGTCCGGCTCCGCGCCCCTCGATCCCGGGATGGTCGCCGGATGGCAGGAGCGCGGCGTGGAGATCGTCAACATCTTCGGCTCCAACGAAGGAGCGGCGATGCTCTCCACGGCGGCCACGGTCCCGGATCCGGCGCAGCGCGCCCGGTTCTTCCCGCGACCTACGGGCTCCGGAATCCTGGCCCGGCTGGTCGATCTCACCAGTGGGGAGGAGATCACCTCGTCGGGCACCGTGGGAGAGTTGCGATTCGCGGGACCGACGGTGTTCGACGGCTATCTGGAGTCCGACGGCTCCGAGTTCGACGACGACGGCTACTTCCGCACGGGCGACCTGTTCGAATGGGTCGACGAACCGCCGACGCTGATGCGCTTCGTCGATCGCGCGAAGGACATCGTGATCCGTGGTGGCATGAATATCTCGGCCGCCGAGGTCGAAGGGCTGCTGTCCGGTCACCCGTCGGTCGGTGAGTGTGCGGTGGTCGGCTATCCCGATGCCGACCTCGGCGAACGCCTCGGCGTGTTCGTCGTCGCCACACCCGACACTCAGCCGACGCTCGACGAACTGATCGGACACCTCCGAGGTCTCGGCGTCGCGAGCTACAAGCTCCCCGAACGGATGGACGTCGTCGACGCCCTCCCGCGCAACCCCGTCGGCAAGGTCACCAAGCCCGACCTCCGCGCCCGCTGGGCGCCGTCGGCGCAGGCGTGACGTCCATCGACGACATCCCCTGACGTCACGGTCCGACCGTCCGGGATCGGCGCGCCCGTCTGCGCGTCAGCCGCGGTGGTAGTACTGGCGACCCCACACGGCGAGCGGGTTCTCGCCGGGCCGCGTGGGCATCCGCCACGTCGACGTCTCGCACTCTGCGAGATCCAGGCGGAACAGCGCACGTGGCTCCTCGATCGTGTCGGCGATGTAGGCGTCGGCGAACTCCGCCGGCGTGTAGCGACACGCGATCTCGCGGTACAGGTCGCGCCACACGACGTCGTCGCCGACATCGTGTGCGAGTTCGGCGCGACCGCGTGCGACGAGCTTGCGCATCGATCCGGTCGACTCGTCGATCGTGGCGCACACGGCCGGGTCGGCACGCAGGTCGTCGAGCCACGCCGACCTCGCTCGCGGGGTGAACCACAGTGCGCCGTCGCGGTGGATGAACCAGATCGGCACGACGCGTGGGAGGCCGTCGACGCCGAGCGTGCCGAGGCGGAGCAGGTGCCCGGGCTCGTCGAGGAAGCTCGTCAGTTCGTCGTCGGTGAGTCCGGGCATCGTCCCATCATGACCGGCAGCAACCGTCGCGACCCGTACCGGGCACCGTGGCCGGTACCGGTCGGCGCGAGGTTCACGGAACGCGTCGGTACAGGGCGGCCGGCCGGTGACCGACGTCGGCCTGGCGTTCGCCCGTCGGTTCCAGTTGCCCCGAGGCCAGCATCGTGCGCCGGAACGAGTCCTTGTTCACCGAACGCCCGAGGATGGTCTCGTGTACCCGTTGCAGTTCGAGCAGCGTGAAGTCGGCGGGGAGCAGTTCGAAGCCGATCGGCGTGTACGCGAGCTTCCCGCGCAGTCGTCGAACGACGAGGCCCACGATGTCGGCGTGGTCGAACGCCATCTCGAGTTCGGTTCCGTCGAGCACGAGGGCGACCGACCCACCGGCTTCGCCGCTCCAGGGAACGGTCACCTCGGCGAGCCGGACTCCGGGTCGGAGCCGGAGTGCGTCGGGATGCACGAGTGCGTAGTAGCTCACGGCGACGACGCGCGTGCGTGGATCGCGATCGACCGCCCCGAACGTGTAGAGCTGCTCGGTGTACACGTCGACGATGCCGGCCTTGTTGCGCAGGACGCGTGCGGCGGTCCCGTCGAGGGACTCGTCGATCGCGACGAACCCTCCGGGGAGCTGCCAGCGACCCCGGTCCGGGTGTTCGCCGCGTTCGAGGACGACGACGGCGAGCCGGTCGTCGACGATCGTGAGGAGAGCGACGTCGACGGCGACGGAGAGTCGGTCGAACACCTCCGGGTCGTACTCGTCGAGGAAGCGCGCCTCGTCGGTCGGGTCGTGCGAAGTCGTCATGGTGTCACGAGGTGCAGTCGTTCGGGTGCCGGGCCGACCGTGAGTTCCTGACCCCATCCGAAGTCGAGCCGGTCCACTTCGATCCCGTCGCCGAACACCACCCCACCTTCGTCCATCTCGCTGATGATCCGCAAGTGGGACCCCGCGTCGCACAACCCTTCGGTGAGTTCCGCGCCGGTCGCGACCGACGGCCAGGCTTCGCGTACGAAGAAGGCGATCCGCTGATCGGTCGGCGAGGGGAGGCGCAGTTCCGACCGTCGTTCGTTGGCGATCGATCGCGTCCAGCCGGTCGCGCCGGTACCGGTCGACACGATGATGCCCGATGACGACTGGTGCTCCATCGTCGCTCCGTGCATCAGCAGGTAGCGCGCCGACTGGTGGGTCCGGTGCCCGACGAAGATCTCGTTGAGTGCGATCAACCGCTGGCCGTCGTCGAGTCGCGCCTCGGTCATCGTCCGCTCCTCGACGGCGCAGCGGTGCGCGGCGACGTCGGGGAGGACGGCTCGGGCGGCCTGCGGAGGGAATCGGACCAGCAGACCCTCGTGACGGCCTGGATCCGGGTTGATCCCGACGACGGGCTGACCGGTCAGGTACTTGGCGAGGTTCGGCACGAGTCCGTCCTGACCGACGGCGACGACGATGTCGCCCGGTTCGAACAGGAACGACGCGACGTGCTCGCGGTCGACGCGGGCTCGTCGCCACGTCGTGGGGATTCCGCGGTCGACGACGGCGAGCGCATCCTGCTGCTGGCGGTGACGGTCGACGACGTCGTCGACGTCGCGGTCCCTCGACTCGAGGAAGAACCGCACCTGACCCGGAGTGGCGTGGCGCTCGAGGAGCAGGTCCCACTCCGTCGAGCGGTGCGCCACCACCACTCGCGGAGTGGCCGTGGTTCCCACGTCAGGCCTCCAGCTTCTTCGTGCCGGCACCCATCAGCGTCTGGAGCATCGCACCGATGCCGTCGGGGCTGATGTTGAGGTGATCGATGTTGCCCAGGTTCGCAGCCAGTTCCCGTGCGGCGAGGCCGACCAGCACCTGGGTGGGCAGGTCGCGGTAGATGTCGATCCGTGCCTGCTCGGCTGCGTTCCTGGCGCCCTCGGTCGCCTCGATCGTCGCAGCTCGGGCCCGAGCCTGGAGTTCGGTGCGCTCGGCAGTGGCGATCGCCTCGACTCGCTGTGCGGCCGCCTCGTCCTCGGCGACCCGTCGCTTGTTCGTGCCCTCCTGGGCGATCAGGTTCTCCGCACGCTTGGCCAACTCGATCCGGTTGGCCAGTTCGTTCTCCTCGATCGCTCGCTCCTTGTCGACGGCCATCGCCCGCCGCTGGAACGCAGCCTCGTCGGCCGTCTGTTGCAGACGTTCACGTGTCGGAGCCTGGAGGGCCTTCTCCAACTCGGGCGTCGGTGCGACGCGGGTGAGGCGAACGGTCGCGACTTCGAGACCGACCTCGGTGAGCGTGGTGTCACCTGCGAGGCCCGTCGCGATCATCGGACGCAACTCCTGGACCGCTTCGCGCAGGACCGCGTCGAGCGCCCGGTGCGCCACCCAGTCGAGAGCGAGTTGTTGCGCTGTCTGGGCGACCATCTGGGCGACGCGCTCGAGCGGCTGTTCGAGGTAGGCACCCGTGCGGACGTCGACGCCGAAGTCGATGCGCTGTGCAGCGAGTTCGGGGTCGATCACCCGGTAGGTGATCGTGCCCTGGATCGCGACGTCCTGGAAGTCGGCGGTGCGGCCGGTGAACAGGAAGCTCTGTTCCCGGTCGTCGACGGGCACTTCGGCGAGCGCCGTGTTCAGCGGACGGAACCAGAACGCACCGCCTCGGGCCGACGTGGTGAGTCGGCCCTTCGTGTATCGCAGGACGTGCGTGGTCGGCTCCGCTCGGAGGTGGGTGATGAATGGATGACGTGTGATGTCGCTCATGGTGGGCGATCCTCCTTCTCTGCTATGAGCATATATGCAACCAACAGAAAACCACGGTTGAGTCCGCGGGAAGTCAGGGTTGGGTCGCTCGCCGCGGTGGTACACCGGCTCCTGCCCGCCGGAGCCGCCGGCGCGCAGGCCGACCGAGGAGTCGTCATGTGCAGAGTTCTGGCCTACATCGGGCCCGAGATTCCGATCGGGAGCCTGCTGCTCGCGCCCGAGAACAGCTTGATCAACCAGACGCTGGACCCCGAGATGCACCCACTCCTGCAGTTGGCCGGGTGGGGCTTCGGCGCGTGGAGTGAGCACCTCGTGGAGCCGGAGGAGCCGTTGCGGTATCGACGTCCGGTGGCTGCGTTCTACGACGACAACGCCGAGGGGATCATCCCGAGTCTGCAGGCGAGCACTCTGCTGGCGCACGTGAGGGCCGCCGCGTACGACTCGGGCACCGTGCTCGCCGACGAGAACTGCCATCCGTTCTCCTTCGACGGCACGCCCTTCATAATCGCTCAGAACGGGTACCTACCGAACTGGCAGTTGCTGCAGCGCGAGCTGCTGACGCACTGCAAGGACGAGTACCTCGAACAGATGCGAGGCACCACCGACACCGAGTTCCTGTACGTACTGCTCCTGTCACTGCTCGACGGTGACGGCGACGACGACGTGAAGCGGGGACTCGAGGAGATGTTGCGCGTCATCGAAAGGGCGATGAGAGAACTCGACCTCGCCGGGCTGACCAAGCTGAAGATGGCGCTGGTCGCGAAGGATCGCATCATCGGGGTCAACTACGGCCTCGGTCACGAGGGCGAGGCCCACCCGGACGGTGACTGGCGTGAGCTCCGCACGGCCGATGCCGGCTCCGACGATCACTCGCTCGGGATGCTGCTGGAGCCGATGTACGTGATGACGGGTCGGAACTTCGAGGACTACGAGAAGTCCTACGAAGTCGACGTGACCCCCGCCGACGAGGCGACATCGGCGATCTTCGCGTCCGAGCCGCTGACGGAGGACACCGGTGACTGGTCGGAGGTCGAGTTCGGTCAGATGGTGGTGCTCGAGCGCGTGGGCGACGGGATCACGAGCACGACGAGCGAACTCGACGTCTGACGTCACGCCGGCGTGATCTCGCCGTCGTGGTCGGCGTCACCAGTGACGCAGGTCGACGGGCCACTCGGCCACGACGTCGTCGCCGGAGGTGACCCACATCGTCTCGTGGCGGGCGATCGTCGGGTCGACGTGGGCGGGAAGGAGCAGGACACGGTCGCCGGGCCGCCAGTCGCCGACGTCGTCGGGGATCAGCGTGACGTGTTCGTCGGAGCAGTACAGGACCTTGCCCGGACCGTCCCAGGTGGGGGCACCGTGGTCCATGCCGAACGCCTTGAGACCTGCGTCGGCGATGATCCAACCCTTCGCACTGGTGGAGACCACGGTGGCCAGCACCCGCAGTGCCGGTTCGAACGGCGAGTCGAGGGTGGCGTACTCCGTGTCCAGCAGGGTGTAGCTGCCGGCCTGGATCTCGGTGCACCACGTGTTGGTGGCGTAGGTGCCCGTGCCGCCACCTGACACGATGTCGCCACCGATCCGCTCCGACGCCGCGAGCAGGATCGCCATCGCCTCGCCGACCTTGCGGGTCTTGTCGTCGCCGTTCTCCATCATCATCAGGTGACCCTCGTAGCCCATCACGCCGCGTACGTCGAGGCCGGCGCCGCGTGCACGCTCGGCGAGACGCTCGGCGGTGTCGATGTCGCAGCCGCAGCGGGGCAGGCCGACGTCGATGTCGAGCAGCACCGACCGGACTCCGCCGTCGATCGCCGCATCGAGGATCTCGTCGGAGTCGACCGCCACCGTGATGACGGCGTCGGTCCGGTCACTCAGTGCGCCGAGTCGGGCGACGTCGAACGACTCGTTCGCCAGGAGGAGATCGTCTCCGACTCCGGCGAGCGCGAGCCCCTCGATCTCGCGCGGAGTCGCCGCACAGAACGTCGGGTGCCCGGCAGCGACGAGTTCACGTGCCAGGGCGGTCGACTTGAACGCCTTCACGTGGGGGCGCAGCGACCGACCTGGTCGAACGGCCGACATCGCAGCGACGTTCGCGTCGAAGGCCTGCCGGTCGACGACGAGCGCAGGAGTACGCAGATCGGCGGTGCTGGACACATCGGTCGTCGAGGTCATCTGCCCAATATGCCACCGTCCTGTGCCGTGACCCGGCTTCGCCGAACCGGGCCTGGACGCCGCAGCCCTCCGAGCCGCCGGAGTCATCGCTCGACCAACCTCTGTTGTTCCGTCCCGGACGGAACAACAGAGGTTGTCGCGGTCGTTCGCCTCAGGGGAGTACCGCGACGACTTCGATCTCGACGAGGAGGTCGGCCTCGGCCAGCGATGCGACCCCGATCATCGTCATCGGCTTGGTGGGATCGATGCCGTGCGCGGCCGACACGCGCATCGCTCCGTCGATGAACGGCCCGAGCGAGTCGGGGGACAGGTCGACCACGTACACCGTCACCTTGGCGACGTCGTCGTAGGTGGCACCGACGCCGGCCAGGGCCGCCAACACGTTCGTGTAGGCCTGTGCGACCTGACCAGCGAGGTCACCCGGAGCGACCGGCGATCCCTCGGCCGTTCGGGCCACCTGCCCCGACACGTACACGGTACGACTGCCGGTTGCGACGCCGACCTGTGCGTAGCCGACGGGTTGGGGGATTCCGGGAGGGTTGACGAGTTCGACGGACATGGAGTTCTCCTTGACGAGTGGTGCCGGTGTGATCCGGAATTGAGATAGCACTGCTATGTATAGTGGTGATATGCTACAATGTCAAGATGCCTCGAGTCGCCGATCCCGACGTCCGTTCGCGTCTGATCGACGCGGCGATGGCAGCGCTGGCAGCTGGTGAGGAACCGAGTCTGCGTCCGCTCGCCGCCGCCGCTGGAACGTCCACGATGGCGGTGTACACACACTTCGGAGGAATGCCGGGACTCTGGCTCGCCGTTCGTGAGCGGGCCTTCGACGCTCTGGCCGAGCGCCTTCGCCAGTTGGACGAGACCGACGATCCCGTGGCCGATCTGGTGGCGTCAGGAGTTGCATACGCCGAGCAGTCGCTGGCCGATCCGGCGCTGTTCCACGCACTCTTCGAGGTCCGACGGACCGACACGCAGCCTGCGTCTGCCGTCATGACGTTCGCCGTCCTCGTCGGGGCGGTCGAACGAGCGGTCGCCGCCGGGCGACTTGCGAGCCGGTGCGACCCGATCGCGACGGCGATCCGTCTGTGGGCGATGACGCACGGGGTCCTCGTGCTGGTCAGCACCCAGGCCCTCCCCGACACCGCGCTCGACGATCACCTCCCGCCCATGTACACCGCTCAGCTCGTCGCTCAGGGCGACGGGCCGAGGCGCGCAGCGAAGTCGGTACGCGCCGGCTGGTCGACCCGGACGACGGACCGCCCGTCACCGGACGGGTGAACAAGGCTCCGTCGCGAGCCGCCGGAGCGGATCAGCCGCGCCGGGACTGACGATCCCGGTAGTACTCCGCCGCCGACTTGAGGTCGGGGTTCGCTGCCAGGACCGGCTGCATCTTCTCCCATGCGGCCTCGACCTTGTACGGGATGTACTCGCGGGGGAAGAAGCCCTCGTGTGGCCGGTACCCCTTCAGGACGCGACGCGCCACGGTGGACTTGTGCACCTCGTCGGCGCCGTCGGCGAGACCCATCGTGGGAGCGCCCGCGTACATGTCCTGGAGGGGCGTGAGGTCGGTCGTTCCGAGGGAGCCGTGGATGTGCAGCGCATCGAAGGAGATCTCGCGCAGCACGCGAGCCATCGTGAACTTCACCGCGGCGATGTCGGTGCGCGCCTCCTGGGTGGAGGTCTGGTCGATCTTCCACGCGGTCTCGAGGACGAACAGGCGCAGCATGCGCAGCTTGGCGTAGGACTCGGCGATCTTCTCCTGCACCATCTGGTGCTCGGCGATGATGCTGCCGTGCGACTCGCGCGACAGCGCACGCTCGCACATCATGTCGAAGGCCAACGTGCACTGGGCGATGGTGCGCATCGCGTGGTGGATCCGTCCGCCGCCGAGACGGCGCTGCGCGAGCACCTTCGCGCCGTCCTTCGGTCCGAGGAGGTGGTCGGCCGGGACCCGGACGTCGTTGTACTTGATGTGGCTGTGGTTGCGCGGCTCGGGCATGATCTCGACGCCCGGCGTGTCACGGGGAACGACGTACATGCCGTTCGTACACATGACGAACAGGATGTCGGCCACGCGACCTGCGCTGGTGAACCACTTCTCCCCGTTGATCACCCACTCGTCACCGTCCTGCACGGCGGTGGTCTTGAAAAGGTTCGGATCGGAGCCGCCCTGGGGTTCGGTCATCGAGTACGCGGAGAACATCTCCTGGTTGATCAGCGGCGTCAGCCACCGCTCCTTCTGCTCGTCGGTGCCGTACGCGGCGAGCATCTCCATGTTCCCCGTGTCGGGGGCTGCGGCGCCGAACAGCTGAGGTGCTGCGGGGTACTTCCCGAGGATCTCGTTGACCAGTGCGAGCTTCAGTTGGCCGAACCCCGGACCACCGAGTTCCTCGTCGAGGAACAACGCCCACAGACCCTGGTCCTTCACCTCCTGCTGGAGCTCTCGGACGTAGGCCTTCACGGCGTCGTTCGGCCAGCGAACCGCGTGCGGGAACAACCGGTGCAGCGGCTCCACCTTCTCGTCGCAGAACTGCTGGATCCAGTCCAGCTTCTTCTGGAATTCGGGTTCGGTCGAGAAGTCCCATGCCATGTTCACCACCTTGGCACGGCCGCCGTCCGCGGCTGCGATCCGAGTCGACGACTCGTCGGGTGTCCCCGGTGCGTGAGACGATCGGAGCATGATCATCGACTCCCTCGACATCGACGCCGCCACGTTCCGTCACGGCACGGGATGGGACATCAAGCCCGAAGGCGCGTGCAAGGGTGAGGTGTGCGTGCCACTCGGCTCCGCCGCGAGTGGGGGATTCGACCTGCTGGCCACGGCCGATCGGCTCGGCATGGCCGTCGTGTCCGACGATGCAGCGGGGGTGCACGCCCTGGGACCCGAGTCCTTCGGAGGAACCGCGCTGGTCACCGCCGAGGCGCCCGACGTGACGCTGCGCGACCTCGACGGCAACGACGTGCGCCTGTCCGACCTGCGCGGACGCAAGGTGATTCTCGCCGCATGGAGCCCCTATTGAGGTTGTCGCTACGACCTGCCCGGGTGGCAGGCACTGCGCACCGAACTCGTCGCCGAGCACGGTGACACGATCGAGATCGTCACCGTCGGCATCGAGACCGACGGCGCCGAAGCCGTCCGCGAATTCATCGAGGCGGCCTCGCCCGAGCACCCCTCGCTGGTCGACGACGACCACGTGATGGAGCGGGCCTTCGGCGTGGTGAACATCCCCAACGTGATCTGGATCGACGAGTCGGGCACGATCGTGCGCCCCGCCGAACCCGGCTGGGGTGGTCCGGTGCAGTACCCCGACTGGCTCACCAAGGTGATCGAGGACGGCGCACGGAAGGCGGCGGCCGAAGGCAAGGACCCGGTCGCGGCGGCGGCCGCCGGACAGGATCGTGACAGCTACGCCGATGCGGTGCGCGACTGGGCGGCCAACGGCGCCGACTCCCGTTTCGCGATGTCCCCCGCCGACGTCGTCGCTGCATCCCAGCCGCGCTCCCTCGAGCAGTCCGAGGCCGCCGCCCGATTCGAACTCGGCCAGCGTTCGTGGCGTGCGGGCGATCGCGAGGCTGCCTTCGCTCACTGGCGTGAGACGCACCGCCTCGACCCCGACAACTGGACCTACAAGCGCCAGGCCTGGTCGCTCGTGGGCAACGAGGCCGCGGGCGGCGGCGACTTCGGCCGGTTCATGCAGGTACCCACCGACGACTCGTGGCCCTTCGACGGCGACTTCGGCACCGATCGGAACAAGGTCGAGCCCGGCGCGTACTACCCCAAGACCCTCGAGGTCTGACGCGGACCAGGCGTCGCGGCGTGCGTGAACGCAGCACCGTCGAAGTCGAGGTGATCGTGACCGCGACGAAGGTCAGGACGCTGGAGTCCAAAGCCTCTGACGGCTCGGACACGTCGGGCGTACGGTCGATCACGTGACCGCTCTCGACGACATCGCCATGCAGAACCCGAACGGGACGTCCCCGAGACCCGATCCGGTGAAGCGGACCTTCTTCGGGGGGCCTGCGTCGGAAGCGATCGGCGAGCGCCCTGCGTTCGGCCCGATGAAGCGGCTCGCACACGACGAACTCGTCGCCGAGCAGCGGCTGCAGATCGACACGCCGCGCCGCTCGTACTCGCGCAGCGCCAAGTTGCTGTTCGCCGTCGTGGACCTCGCGTACGGCAAGGAGCGGACCTTCGAGAAGTTCCGGGTGATCGAAGTCGTGGCCCGTGTGCCGTACATGGCGTGGGAGAGCGTTGCGTACGTGGCGATGACGCACACGTCCAAGCGGACCGATTTCGCCCGGCGCGTCTACGACCGTGCGCTCGTGGCCCGGTTCGAGCAGGACAACGAGCAATGGCATCTCCTGATCCTCGAGGAACTCACGAAGGACCGCTCGCGATCGCGGCTCCGGGGCCGCATCCTTCCTCAGGTCCTGGCCATCGCGTACTACCAACTGTCGTGGATGATGTTCGCGGTCAGTCCCAAGTGGAGCTATCGGCTCAACGCCGACTTCGAGGATCACGCAGCGCACGAGTACGCGTACTTCGTCGACGAGAACCCCGGGTGGGAGAGCGAGGCGTTCATCAGCGAGTTCGAGGGTGACTACGGCTCCTACGACAGCCTCGCCGACATGTTCCGTCAGATCGGATACGACGAGGTGGTCCACCGCGACGAGAGCGTGGCGATGATGTCCCAACCGCGCTATCGCTGACGCCACACCGAGCGGTACCGATCCGGAGTGGGTCAGTGCTCGTGGAGCTTCGATCGCAGGGAGGGGTCGTGCTCCGCCTGCTCTTCGAGGTCCTCGACGATCTCCTCGAGGGTCTCGTGGGCGCGGCCGGGATGGAGCGACTCCTCGACGGCGCGTGCCCGCTTGGTCCGCAGCGCTCTGCGGGCGATGTACGCGACGACGAACGCTGCGACGACGGCGACGACGACCGTCTGCAGTGGTTCGGTGTAGTCGAGGATGCGTTCCCACTGATCGGCGAGTGCGTAGCCCGCGACGATGATGATCGTGTTCCAGACCAGGCTGCCGATGAGGGTGCAGATCGTGAACGTGGCGAGCGGCATCCGTCGGAAGCCGGCGGGGATCGAGATCAACGAACGGATGAGCGGCACACACCGGCACACCAGCACCGCCGATCGGGATCGGCGGTCGAACCACGCTTCGGCTCGATCCAGATCGGTCTCTCCGAAGCCGATCCATCTGCCGTACCGGATGGTGATCGCCCGCACACGAACGGGCCCGATCGCCGCCGAGAGCCCGTACAGGATCCATGCACCGACCACCGATCCGATGGTCGCGGCGACGATCATCCCGACGACCCATGCATCGCCCTGTGCCGCGGTGTAGCCGGCGAGTCCGAGCACGACTTCCGACGGGATCGGCGGGAAGACGTTCTCGAGGGCCACGAGCAGGGCGACGCCGAGGTACCCGAGGCTCTCCACGACCCCCGTCGCCCAGTCGGTCAATCGGTCGAGCATCGGCATTCACCCTTCATGTCGCCCGCGCGCTGCACGGTCCTCGTTTCCGTCATCACGTCGCCCACCGATACCTCAGATCTCGACATGCGTGCCGACCTCGAAGACCTGTTCGGCGGGCAGCCTGAAGAATCGACTGGCGTTGGCGGCACCGCGGTTGAGCAGGACGAACAGCTCCTCCCGCCACGGGTGCATGCCCGGCACCTTGCCGGCCGAGACCGACTCGCGCCCGAGGAAGTAGGTCGGCTCCTCACCGTCGGCGCCGATCAGCCCGTTCGCGCTGAGTGCCCCGGGGATGTCGGGTTCCTCGGTGAATCCGTAGTCGATCCGCACCTGAGTGATGCCGTGGCCCAGACTCGTGATGGTGGTGCGTTCTGTGTCGTCGAGGCGGGGAACGTCGGTGGTGTGGACCGACACGAGCAGGACGGTGTCGTGGAGCACGCGGTTGTGGCGCAGGTTCGACATGAGCGCCGGCGGGGCCGCGCCTTCGTCCTTGAAGAGATAGACGGCCACGCCGGGTACACGTGCGACATGTGCCGTGAGGGCCTCGTCGGCGACGTCGCGCATGGGTCGTTCGCCGCGTCGGATCCGCGCAGCGACGAGTTGGCGTCCTTTGCGCCACGTCGTCATCTGGATCACGAGCCCGAACCCGATGAGCAGCGGGAACCATCCGCCGGTGGGGATCTTGGGCAGGTTGGCCGCCAGGAACGCGATGTCGACGACGAGGAACGGGACGAGCACGAGGACCGCCTTCGCCATCGACCACTGCCACTTGTCGCGCATGAATCGGTAGAAGATGAGGCTGGTGATCAACATGGTGGTGGTGACGGCGATGCCGTAAGCCGACGCCAGCGCCGACGAACTGCGGAAGGTCACGACCAGACCGATGCATCCGATCATCAGCATCCAGTTCACGAGTGGCACGTAGACCTGTCCGATGTGTTTGTCGGAGGTGTGCGTGATGGCGAGTCGCGGGAAGTAGTCGAGCTGGACCGCTTGAACGGTCAACGAGAACGCTCCCGAGATCAGCGCTTGCGACGCGATCACCGTCGCCATGGTCGCAAGGATCGCGAGTGGGACGATTCCCCAGTCGGGGGCCATGGCGTAGAACGGCTTCAGGTCTCCGATCTCCGAGGCGGGACGCGAAGCGAGGAGGGCTGCCTGACCGAAGTAGTTGAGCAGCAGACCCGGCAGGACGACGCCGTACCACGCCCACTGGATCGGGATCCGTCCGAAGTGGCCCATGTCGGCGTAGAGCGCCTCGCCGCCGGTGACGACCAGGAAGATCGACCCGAGAGCGATGAACGCCTTCCACGGGTGTTCGACGAACAGGTCGATCGCGTACGTCGGTGAGATCGCACGCAGGACGTCGGGATGCTGTCGGATCTGGTTGGCGCCCATCACGCCGAGCACGGAGAACCACACGATCATCACGGGACTGAACACCCGCGCGATCCCGGCCGTGCCGCGGCGCTGCACTGCGAACAGCGCGACGAGGATCACGATCGAGATCGGGATCACCCAGTCAGCGAAGGCGGGTGTCGCGACTTCGAAGCCCTCGACCGCTGCGAGGACCGAGATCGCCGGGGTGATCAGTCCGTCGCCGTACAACAGCGCCGTACCGAACACACCGAGGCTCACGACCCCGGCGGCGACCCTCGACACCGACTGACCGTCGCGAGGGATGACCAACGAGGTGAGCGCCAGGATTCCCCCCTCGCCGTGGTTGTCCGCACGCATCACCATGAAGAGGTACTTCGCGGAGATGACGATCGTCAGCGCCCAGAACGCCACCGACGCCGCTCCGTATGCCGTCGTGGTCGACACTTCGAGTTCTGCGTGATGGAACGTTTCACGGAAGGCGTAGATCGGACTCGTACCGATGTCGCCGAACACGATTCCCAGCGTCCCGAACGCGAGCAGACCGGTTCCACTTCGTCGTGGAGCGTCGTTCGTCACCGCCGACCGCACCGATCGAACGCGGTCGCGTCGAGATGGAAATGCTGCACGAATCCTCCTGCGTCGGGCCGGGACGACGGACGCCGTTCCGGATCACCACACGGACTCGGTCCGTGCCTCACGCGGTTCCAGCCCCGCTACGTGAACCCCGAACCCTACAGACGCGCGAGTCACGCGCGTCCTGCTCCCGGTGGCTCCGTCACGGTGACGGACCCGCTTCACCATTCACACTCCGGAAACATCGAGGCGATATCGAGGAAATAACCGCTCTCTAGGGTTCGCCGCAACCTGGGGCGGCAGTGCAGCCGAGCGGGGGTGCCCTTTCATCGAACCTCCAGGAGGAATCCCGTGCGCAAACGTGCGCTTCGTCTCACGCTCGCCGCCGTCGCCGGACTCGGCACGGTCGCGCTGTTCCCGAACATCGCCAACGCCCAGGACGCCGACCCGGTGACGGTTCTCGGTCAGCAACTCAACCTGCTCTGGGTGGTCATCGGGGCCATCCTGGTCATCTTCATGCAAGCCGGTTTCGCTCTCGTCGAGACGGGCTTCTGTCGTGCGAAGCACGCCGCCCACGTCGTCTCGACGAACTTCGCGATCTTCGGTCTCGGGTTCATCGCGTTCTTCCTCGTCGGCTTCCCGCTCGCCTTCGGCGGCTTCAGCACCTCGTTGATCGGTCTCGACGCTCCGGTCGGCGAACCGCTGCTGGGGTCGGGGAACTGGGTGTTCCTCTTCCAGGGGGGCTGGGCGCTCAGCACCGGCACGATCACCCCGGCACTGCTCGGCTTCTTCCTGTACATGGTCGCCTTCATGGACACCGTCGCCACGATCCCGACCGGGTCGATGGCGGAACGGTGGAAGTGGGGGAGCTTCGTCGTCTGGGGCCTGTTCTGCGGCGGTATCTACTACCCCCTGTTCGCGGCGTGGACCTGGGGCGGCGGATGGCTCGCGAAGACCTGGGACTCGATGAGCCTCGGCGCCGGCTACGTCGACTTCGCGGGGTCGGGTGTGGTGCACGCCGTCGGAGGCGCCGCAGCTCTCGCGGGAGCCATCGTGATCGGGGCTCGCATCGGCAAGTTCGACAAGGACGGGACGCCGCGAGCGATTCCCGGCCACCACATCCCGATGGCGATGCTCGGAACGTTCATCCTGTTGTTCGGCTGGTTCGGCTTCAACGCAGCGTCGACGTTCGCCGCCACCGACGTGCAGTTCGCCACCGTGGCCACGAACACCGCCATCGCCGGTGCGTTCGGGGCGATCGTGGCCATGTTGTGGATCACCAAGCGCTCGGGGAAGCCCGATCCCGGGATGATGGCCAACGGCATGCTGGGCGGGCTCGTCGCGATCACGGCGCCGTGCGCATTCGTGGCGCCGTGGGCAGCTGCGGTCATCGGATGCATCGCCGGCGTCCTCGTCATCGAGTCGGTGTTCTTCGTCGAGCGCAAGCTCAAGCTCGACGATCCGGTCGGTGCCATCTCGGTCCATGGTGTCTGCGGCACCTTCGGGGTCATCGCGGTCGGCATCTTCTCCAACGGCAGTTACGGAGCCGGCTGGAACGGGGCCCCGACCGAAGGGATCGAAGGTGTCATCAAGGGCGACTGGGGCCAGTTGGGTGCCCAGGTGCTCGGCGTGGTCGTGATCTGGACCGTGCTGTTCGGTGTCGCCTTCGCCTTCTTCAAGGGCCAGGACGCCATCTCCAAGGCGATGGGCAAGGGCGGTATCCGCTCGACGCCGGACGACGAGACGGTCGGCCTCGACTACCCGGAGATGGGCGTCGAGGCATACCCCGAGTTCGTGAAGCACTGATCTCACCACCGACAGGAAATGGGAACCACATGAAACTCGTGACCGCAATCATCAAGCCGTTCCAGCTCGACGTCGTCAAGGACGCGTTGAAGACCGCAGGGATCACCGGCGTGACCGTCATGGAGGTCCGCGGCTTCGGCCGTCAGGGCGGACACACCGAGACGTATCGAGGTGCCGAATATCGGATCGACTACGTTCCCAAGATCGAGCTGTCCGTCGTCGTCGACGATGACACGGTCGACGCTGTCGTCGACGCGATCGTGAATGCCGCCCGTACCGGAAAGATCGGTGACGGCAAGATCTGGGTCACCACGATCGACCGAGTCGTTCGGATCCGCACCGGGGAAGAAGGCGTCGACGCCATCTGAGCCCACCACTCTCGAATGCTCCCGCTCGGGTGCTCCCCGAACCTCGGCGACGCAGAGTCCTTCGGGGACATCCGAACCCAGCTCGTGACACCATTCCCGTTGGAACGATTCGGTGCGTGGGCGATGGGCTCGGGGAGCAGCAAGACTGGCGGGATGCCGCAGAAGCTCCGCGACAATCGGGCGCTCGGAGTCGGGGCCGGCATCGCGGGCATCGCGGGGGTGGCTCTTCTCGATGTGGCGTTCTCGCTGCCCGCCGCCGTCCCGGCTCTGCTGCTGCTCATCCCGGTCGCAGCAGGCACCACCCTCGGGAACCGACAGATCGGCACCGTCGTGGCGGTGCTCGCCGCGTTGAGCTTCGCGGTCTTCTCCGTGGAACCCATCGGCTCGCCGATCGTTCGCGTCGGAGCCGACATCGCCGTCCTCGCGACGTTCATCGTCGTCGCCGTCGCCGTGAGCTATCTCACCAACCGACGATCCATCCACGACCAGGACGTTCTCGACACGCAACGCATCGCGCTGCTGTCCAGCGTCTCACACGACCTGCGCTCACCACTGACCACCATTCGCGCGATCTCCTCGGAGTTGCTGTCAACCGACGCCGGTGACGACGCCACGGCACGCGAGCGGATGCTGAATCAGGTCGTGGACGAGAGCGAGCGACTCGATCGCATCGTCGGCAACCTGCTCAGCACCATCCGGATCCAGACGGGTGTCTTCGAGCCGAGTCGTCGACCCGAGCCGCTCGCCGACATCGTCGCGATCGCGGTGAAGCGGCTGACGAGAGGTGACGAACCGCAACGCATCGAGGTCGAGGTGCCGAGCGAGCTCCCGGAGGTGGAGGTCGACCCCGTTCAGCTCGACCAGGTGCTGACCAACCTGCTCGAGAACGCGAGCCGCCACGGCATGTCGAGCGAGCCGGTCCGAGTGCTCGGCCGCTGGCCGTCGCCCACGTGGGGCGAACCCTTCGTCGAGGTCACCGTGGCGGACAGCGGTGGCGGATTCAGCGACACTGCACGTGCTCGATTGTTCGAACCGTTCAACACGACGGTCTCCCGCTCGGATTCGACGGGTCTCGGGCTGGCCGTGTGCCGGGCGATTGTCGACGCCCACGGAGGTACGATCTGGCTTCGTGACCAAGCCGGTCCCGGGGCTGCGATCTCCTTCACCCTTCCCGTCGCGGCAACCGGCAGTGATTCTGCTGGTCGAGGATGATCCCGGACAGCGCCGAGCCCTCGCCGACATCCTCGGTCGCCGCGGCTATCGCGTCGCAGCGGCGGCGTCCGCTGCGGAAGCGCTCGGCATGCTCGACGCCGAACGACCGGACCTCGCGATGGTCGATCTCGGGTTGCCGGACCTCGACGGAATCGAGCTGAGCCGACACATCGGTCTCCGAGCCGGTTGTCCTCGCATCATCCTCACGGCGGACGATCGAGGCGAGCGAATCGTCGAGGGACTCGACAGCGGTGCCGACGACTACGTCCTGAAGCCCTACGACCCCGACGTCCTCCTCGCCCGGGTCCGTGCGGCGCTGCGCCGCCAGAGCATGGTGGCGACGCAGGATGCCGAGCCGATGATGACGTGCGGCGACGTGACCGTCGACACCGCAGCGCGGACGGTGTTCATCGGGGACGATCCGACACCGGCGCCGATCGTCGCTCGTCAGTTCGATCTGCTGGTCGCCTTGGTTCGCAACGAGGGCCGAGTCCTGACGGTGGCCGATCTGTCGCGCGCCCTGTGGGGATTCGACGTCCCCGACGACTACCGCCAAGCGCTGCGCAACGCCGTGAGCAAGCTGCGTCGCTCGCTCGGCACCGGAGCTCGGCGGCCACGACTGGAGACGGACCACAGCGTCGGTTACCGGCTCGTCGGCCCCTGACCTGGGCCACGATGGTGGCAGACAGCTCCGACGACCGACCGGACCCGTGACCGAAGGGTCCGTGGGCGGGCCAGTTGTGGAGCGGATGACGGGAATCGAACCCGCGTTCTCAGCTTGGGAAGCGGAGCATGGCTGATGTTCGGCAGGTCCACTTGCAGGGGAAACCTGTGCTGACCTGGAAGTCTCGCCCATCGAGAGCTACCGGTGATGACCCCTGTTGTCCGCCAGCGCGCCCTGCGCATGGCACGCATGTGGCACGGCTGGGGTCGCCTCAGCCCCCGGATGCGATGACCTCGGAGACCGGCAAGAGGTGGCTGGTATCCTCAGGCAATATGTGAAGCGCATGAGGCGCTTCCGCGAAGTTGGGAGGCGCATGTGCGCATTCTTCAGACCGTCACCCCGACGCCCGAGCAGCTGCCACTGATCGGCGACAATAAGCCCGGTGTGAGGATCGTGCACGGGGCGGCCGGGAGTGGGAAGACGACGACGGCGATTCATCGGCTTCGTCAGCTTCGAGCGAGCCGGCTCGCCCGCCGTCAGCGTCTCGGCTCGGTAGAACCAGTTCGCATTCACGTCTTCACGTACAACCGCACACTCGAGGGCTACATCCGAGAGCTGGCTGTCGACAACGCCAGCCCCGACACGGACGTCGAGCTTGGCGTTTCAACGTTCGCCAAGTGGAGTCGCTCGATCACCGGACAGGAGCGGATTCTGAATCGCGGCCAGAGTGCTGCGATTCTGGGGCCACTTGTGCGCGCTCTCCCTCGAGGCGCGGAACTCCAAGAGTTCTTCATCGACGAAGTCGACTACGCGCTGTCGCGCTTCGAACCCGGCGATCTCAAGAACTACCTCGACTTCGAACGCACAGGTCGCGGCGCCGCACCGCGCGTCGACCGGACCCTGCGGGCCAAGATTCTCGCCGACGTGATCGAACCGTACGCTGCGGCGAAGGCCGCACGGTCGGCCATGGACTGGAACGATGTTGCGAATGCGGCTGCAGCCGCGCCGCCGACGACGAAGTTCGACATCGTTATCGTCGACGAAGCCCAGGACTTCTCCGCGAACCAAATTCGAGCACTGATGGCGCACACGGCCGACACCGCCTCGTTGACGTTCGTGCTCGACGCAATCCAACGCATCTACCCTCGCTACTTCCGCTGGAACGAGGTGGGGATCGATGTCCGTCCGGAACAGGTAACCCGGCTCCGGACCAACTATCGGAACACGGCGGAGATCGCGGCGCTTGCCGCTCCGTTGGTCGATTCACTCCCGACCGAGGAGTACGGGGCGCTTCCCGATTTCTCTGCCTGTGTCGAAAGCGGCCAGCGGCCGGAAGTGATCGCCGGCACCTATCGACAACAGATTGAGTACATGCTGGATCGACTTGAGCGGACGGTGGACTTGGCGAACGAGTCAGTAGCGATCCTCCAGCCCCGAGGTGGAGCATGGTTCGACTTTGCTCGCCAATGCCTCGACCGGCGCGGGCTTGCCTACTGCGAACTGCAGCGGAACGACGAATGGCCGAGCGGCCCGGAACAGATCGGTCTGTGCACTATTCACTCCGCGAAGGGCTTGGAGTTCGACCACGTTCTGTTGCCGGGATTGAATCAGCAAGTCACGCCGCATGGATCCGAGGATGGTGACGCCGGTCTCGACCGTCTCCGTCGACTGCTTGCGATGGGCATCGGCCGCGCTCGCAAGACCGTCGCGATCGGCTACAAGCCGTCGGAGGCGTCCTCGCTGATTTCGCTGCTCGACGAAAGCACCTTTGATCGCGTGAGCCTGTGACTGCCTCCGCAATGCCCCGCGACCGAAGCGAGGCGAGCACACTCTCGCCAGGTCTTGACGTGGTCCAGGCGGCGCGGGCCCGTGGCGTGACCGAGGTACTCCACTTCACCCGCCTGCAGCAGGGCGCCCTCGGGATCCTCTCCTCTCAGATGATCAAGACGAGGCGAACGCTGCCCGACGACAAGCACCTCGAGCATGTCTACGAACCGAACTCGGTCAACGCTCAACGCAATCGAGACCTGCCCTGGCACGACTACGTCAATCTCTCGGTCACGAGAATCAACCCGCGCATGTTCGACTACAGCCAACGCACCCACGCCCACCCAGACACCTCCTGGTGCATCTTCACGTTCGAGATCGATGTGCTCGCGGCGCCCGGTGGAGTATTCACGACTACGAACAACACCTACTCGGGAGTGCGCCGCTCAGAAGGCGTCAATGGATTCGAGGCGATGTTCGGACCTCACATTCATCGGTACAACGATGTGTCCGTCACGCGACCCGACGACCGGCAACTGAACGAACCCACTGATCCACAAGCGGAGTTCCTCCATCTCGGCGACCTCGACCTCGCCCATCTCACTCGAATCTCGACGCAGACCGAGGAAGGCTCCGAGACGATTCATGGAATGCTCGGCGTCTTTCCCACCGACTGCCATGTCGAGCACTCACCGGAGAGGTTCTCATGAGCCAACCCAACCTTTTTCCCGACGACAACAACCAGCAGGTGGCCCTGGAAGCCAACCCAGATCCGCACCTCGTCGCACAGCTTCGGCGATCTGCAGCGTGGGCAGCGTTCGGCGACGCAATGGGCTTCATCAGCGAACTCACCGACGAACGTGGTCTTCGCCGGCGCACGGAGGGCCGTGCACTCACCACGACGATGCCGTGGAAACGCCGCATCGGAGGACGCTCAGGAGTTCAAGCCCAACTTCCCTCAGGCTGCTACTCGGATGACACACAACTGCGACTCGCCACGTGCCGATCGCTCAGTGGCGGTCAGTTTGACGTCGAGACCTTTGCGCGTATCGAACTTCCTGTCTTCCCCGCGTACGCACTCGGCGGTGGGCTCGGGACGAAGGCTGCTGCGACCAATCTGGCGCGCCCCTCAACACCGTGGTTCGCAAACACCTACAAGAACTGGTTCAACGGTGGCGGCAACGGTGCTGCGATGCGAATCCAACCGCACGTGTGGGCTGCTCACGCGCACAACTCTCGCGAGACGATGATGCGCGATGTCCTTCGGAACACCGTCTGCTCCCACGCTCATCCAATAGCAATTCTCGGCGCCTACCTCCATGCGACGAGCGTGGACTTCGCCCTCAGCAATCGGGTGCTACCTACGATCGACGACGTAGCGCAGTTTCTCGCAGACGCCTCCCAGATTGTCGACGTGATGGATGATGACCGTGACGGCCTTCGAAACTGGAAAGCGGCTTGGCAGTCGGCGTCCAGTCGATCGTTCGCCAGTTCTTGGAACGACGTAGTCGCCGAGATCGGACGCTGTACTGACGCGGCTCGACGAATCCAACCGGAGGCCGCCGACTACTACCCGGATCTTCTTCGCACTCTCGGGCTGTTCGATAGCGAACGACGTGGTAGCGGGGCTCACACCGCATTGGCTGCAGTTCTGCTCGCATCTTGGTCGGCACCGCCTTCGGAACGTATCGAAGCGGCCACGAGGGCGGTCGGGTCCGACACCGACACGATCGCCACGATGGCCGGAGCGATTCTGGGATGTGTTGCAGACGTGCATCCGCACGGCGAGGTGCTTGACTCGGCCTACATCGAGGCTGAGGTCGAACGAATCTCTGGGTTCGCCGACGCCACGGCCATGAGACCACACCATTATCCGGACTTGCTCACATGGTCTGCGCCTCGAACGCAGGCCGATGCACTCTGCCTCGACGGGGACCAGCTTCATGTCGCGGGTCTCGGCGACGTCGCCGAGACCCTGAGCGATCCCATGTCGTCACAGGACGGCAGGTTCGCCTGGCAATGGGTTCGTCTCGAGATCGGACAGACGCTGCTCGTCAAGCGTCGTCCGGACCTAGAGCAACTCGCCGAGGGAAATCGCACCTCGCCACCTGCTCGTTACTCGACTCGCGCTGCCACGCCAGCTAGCGTTCGTGACGTGGGGGTGTCCGCTGCCGCGATCAATCAAGCGCCAACTCTTGATAGCGGGCTGAAGTCGATCGACCTGGACGAAGTGCTGACCTGGCTCGAGGGCCAGGACTTTGACGACAAATCGATTGGATTCGCTCTTCGCCGTATGGCCGTCAGAGGAACTCCTGCCCAGACAGCGTCTTTTCTTGCCATCCTTCTCGATCGACTCTCTGAAAGCGGGGGATCGAGTCGACGTGGCGGCAGGTGATCGCTTGGGCAGACCAACCCGCGTGTTCGAGCCGTCGGTGAAGCATCACCCATCCGTACGTGGTTCGAGACCTGCTGAGACACTATGGAACCCGCTGGTGCGCGAACGGGGAGGGTTAGATGTCCCATTTCTTCCGATTGCACGGCGCACATAGCATCACGCAGTTCTCCGCTACGGTCTTTCCGCTTTTGCTCCACGGCACTTTGTGATCCGCTTGCATCTGCGAGATATCGAAGTGTTCAGAGCAACCAGGGCAAATGCCCTTTTGCTGCTCGTATGCCGTCCGCCGCATCCGTTCATCGAACGCTCGGATAGACAGGTGACGCTCATCGCCGGACAAGACGTAGATGTAGACACCCTTGTTGCTGGTGACGTCTACGTCGGCCATCAACTGTCCGATCTGCTCCTCGAGGACCGATGAGTCCAGTTCGTCGTCTGCGTGCTCGGCGTAGAGCATGCCCCAATCGATACCTTTCATCTCACCCCGGTAGGTCGTGAAGGTTGCCTCAACCCAGTCGACCACCTTCTTGAAGTGAAGCCAGAGATCGGTGGCTTTGGGTTTGTGCTGCTGTTGAGCCATGTAAGACTCGACCTCGCCATCGTTGATCCATTTGATGGCGGTTTCGAGGTACTTCTGGCGCACAGGATCGCCGGTCAAGTACTTGTTTCCCACGGCGTACGCAGGACCGCCCGGCCGCGAGAAGTACCTCTTAGCGTCCGACACCCAAGAACCGTGGTACACGGCGTTGCGCAACTCCTGCTCGGTCAACTCTTCACCGGCGATGTTGATCACCTTAAACCACTCCAGCTTCTCGGAGTCGGTGCCGGTGCATCGATAGATCATAAGCACGTAGTCGAGAATCTTAGCCTGTTGGTCGTCGGTCAAGTTGTGGAAGTACAGGTCGTCAACGGAGAATTCCCCTTCGATGTACTGGCAGATCGAGATGGTCCGTTGCTGACCGTCGATCACCTCAAATTCGCGTTCGTCATCGGCGAGGTTGCCTTCTCTGACGGCCCAGTAGAGAACGTTGAGTGGGAAACCTCGCCGGATGGTCTCGATCACCGCGGCGCGCTGCTTGTCCTTGTAGACGAATTCACGTTGGAATGGAGGACGAATGTCGAGGCGCCCGCCGTAGCCGGTCACTCCGCCCTCCTGGTTGTCGGCGTAGCCGACAGTGAGATCGCGAACTGAAGTCTCGTGCAACTCGATTTTCACGCTGACCGCCGACGAATGACGATCCGCTTGTAAATCGGTTTGCGGTTCACAACAGGACCATTCCACATGAGAACCTTCCCCTTAGACTCGGCCTCCGTCTTCGTAGCGCCCAGCTCCTCGCCGTGAGCCCCGGCGTTGAAGCTTCCAACGATCTCGAATTGCTCGGGGTTGTACTTGTTCAGGAACGTGATCGGAACACCCATGTTGCCGTCGTAGTCCATGGGAATGTCGACGGTATTTGCAACCTCGATGCCGTCATAATTATCGTAGGTCGGGTATTCGTCGGGGTTGTACGAGCGGTAGAGAATCAGCTCCTCGTGACGCTTCTGCAGGTCAAGGTTCGTGAACCATTGAACCCCCGAGACTCTGACAACATTGTCGCCTTCCTGCTCGACCCACTCGCTGGCCTCGTACGGCGAGTAGAAGTGCGCCATATTTCGCTTGAAGCCGAAGCCAAGCCACAGTTTGTCGTCGCGGATGAGGGAGAAGACCTCTTTGTAGGTGATCGCGTTTTGGTTCCCGACAATTAGGAACTTCTTGTCGTGTTCAACGAGTTGCGTGATGTACTCGCGAAAGAGGGAGAACGGCGGGTTGGTGACGACGATGTCGGCTTGCTTCAGGAGTGCTACGCACTCGGGGCTCCGGAAGTCGCCATCGCCTTCGAGCGGATGGACGCCAATCTCGTCGGGATCCGGTACCCGGTTGTCGTTCTTGTCGCCGTTGTACTCCAGGTAGATCGCCTGCTCTGAGTCGTGTCGACTGAACAGATCGCGTTCCTGGTTCTTGTAACAGGTCGTGATAAGCTTCTTGAGGCCAAGGCGCTCGAAGTTATGGCTGAAGTAGTGAAAGAAGTTTGAGATTCGCGGATCGTCGGCATTGCAGTACACGACCTTGCCCTTGAACTGCTCCGTATAGTGCTTCAGCTCTCGCTCGATGTCAGGCAGTTGGGTGTAGAACTCGTCTTTCTTCGCCGACCTGGCCTTACCGAGAAGCTGCTTCTGATCGCGGGGCTTGCTGGTCGCTGGCACGACCGGACCTTACTGCCACTCGGCTTTGCACTGCGCGATCGCTTTGAAGCCGATGAAAGCGCCCCGCTGGTCAACAGCGGACGGTTCGACTTGGCGAATGAGGAGGAAACACCAGCGCGACTCGGCGGGTGAGGCACAGTTGCGAGATGTATCCCGAGCAATTCCTCGTCGACGACGTGGCGGACCCGATGGCTCCCAGTCAGATCAACCTGGACCTCGTCAACGCTGTCCTGGCGAACAGAGACATCGGAGTGAGCGACGTCGAGGCGGCGTCGGCACTCCTTCGTCTTGCTCACGATGAGTTGGAGTCGTACGGCACGGATGGGATGGAGTGCACGGACGACAGTGAGCTTCGGCTGATGCTTCGAGCTTCGATGGCAGTGCTGAGTCGGCTTGGTATCGGGTGGGAGCTTCCGTTCCGTGACTACAAGGGCGTTCGCACCTTCTGGATGGCAAACGACGGCTACGGGAGCTGGCAGGCGCGCCGCGACATTCTCGTGGGGCTCTTTGACTCGGTCCATCTTCAGCTTTCAGACCTGGAAGATGCCGAGATCATGTCAGGGCTCGCAGACCCGATCACTTCTCACTCGCAGACTGGCTGGGTCCGTGTCGACGTCGAGATCAAGGAGCTACGGCGCCATTTTCAAGTGGCGCGCACGGAGCAGGACTACCGCAACGTCGGGAACGACTGCGTGGCGGTGCTTGAGCGGCTAAGTGCGGCGGCATATGACCCGTCGATACATCTGCGTGAGGGCGAAACCGAACCCCCGGTTGCCTCAACCAAGCAGCGGCTCGAAAGATGTATTGAAGTTGCGCTTGAAGGAAGTGAGAACCAGCACCTCCGCAAGCTGGCGCGTGCCGTCATTGAGGTGGCCCAGACCGTGAGACATCGGGGATCGCCGTCGCGGACTGACGCCGGCATCGCTGCCGACGCGGTGATTCAGCTGGCGAACATGCTGCGACGGCTGGACGATGTTCAACCATCATCGACCGACTGATCTCAACTTCCCAATGCCTTCGACATGGGGAGTATGTCGCGATGCCGAGGTCGGGCTGGGGCGCTTAATACAGAACTGGCTCGACGTCGTTGGGAAGCTGCGGGGGTGTTCGATGATGGATGGGGACGGCGGGTTGCAGTCATGGACGGTGGCTTTCCGTGGCGAAGTGGTCCCGTTCAGTTTGGTTTGATGCCTTTACGGAGGTATGGACGACATCAGAGAGCCCACCATCCTCCGCGTAGTTCCAATCTCGGCGCAGGCCGATGATCGATGGCGACTGAGCGATCGATACGTCGAGGATGTGTGGTCGGAGCACCTCGGTCCTACTGCCACGCTTCTGGCCAGACGGTTCGGTCGGATGATCGAGGAACACCCCGGCGGTGTCGATATTGACCTGGCAGATCTCGCAGCGGGTGTCGGCGTGCAGCGCGGGATTGCCGTCAAGGCGCTCGAACGGCTGAATCGGTTCGAGGTCGTGCACTTCTCGGCGGAACGGTTGCTTGTCGGGGTGTCCGGCTTCGCCCCGTCGGTCCAAAGTGCTCGCTTGCTTCGCCTCAGCGAGCGCGGTCGCCTCGTTCATGATCGTCTGGTCGCTTCGTCGGAGGTCGCTCGTCCTGCTCCGCCGGCCCGCGCGGTCCAGGCTGCGGTCGGCCGGTTGTCAGAGCGTCGTCCGGTGCCGGTCCGTGGGCTGGCGCTGTGAGGGCCAGTCGTGTTGGGTCTGGCCGTCGTTCGGGGCGGTCCGCCTCGCCAGATCGTGTGTCGTCGGAGGTCGGGTCGGGCAGGTCGTGTGTCCGGGTGGTGGGAGGGGATGCACCTTTGCAGGTTCCCCTTTGGGGAACCTGCGGTCGGGCCTTCGGCCTGAAATCGGTGCATCTCGACGGTGGTCGAGGTATGACGTCGGAAGCGACCTTTGAGTGCGGGTCGTGCGCTTGTCGGTGACGCCGCTGGGCGCGTCGGGTCAGTCCGTCGGTGGAGTTGCCCGAGCGGTCGTTGACTACCTCGAGGGCGAACCGGCGAAGCGTGGAGTTCCGCTCCTCAGTTCGCCGACGGGCTCGGTCGGCTCGTACTACGCCGACTCGATCGAAGGTCCAGGCAAATGGCTCGGTGCGGGCGCTGCGTTCCGGTCGCTGAACGGGGTGGTCGAACGAGATGCCTTTCAGCGCGTTCTGGAAGGTCGGCACCCGACGACGGGCGAGCGTCTCGTCACGGCGCGGGGTTCGTCTCAACGTTCTCACCTCGCAGTCGGAACGGCAGCACAGCTCGACGTGAACGGTCAGGCGATGTACACGCGAGCGGACGCGGCGAAGCTGCTCGGCTTGTTGCGGAAGGACGTCGATGAGCTGGTGCGATCGGGTCTCGATGGCCAAGGCGACCATGACGATCTCGGCTGGATCGGCTCGACGACGGATCGTGCCGGGCTGATGTTGATCCACGATCGTGAGATCACCCGTCACCTCGACGTGGCTGCGATACCGGTCGATCCGGGATCGGTTCGGCGAAGTGGTCCAGGCGACGAAGAGCTCTCCGCTGTCGAGTGCGCTCGCTTGTCGCGCGTGAGTGCTCGGTACATCCGTCGAATCAGTACGGATGCACCCGCCGGCGACTCGAATCGTGCAGCGGTGCGGTGTCGAATCGACGACACCGGGCATTACTGGATTCGACGAGACGATCTGGCGGACTTCGCTGAACGTCGCAAGCCAGCCATCGCCCGTGTCGGCTTCGACCTCACTCTCACGGCGGAGAAGTCGATCGGCGTGCTCACGATGCTGTCGACCGGCGACCGCCAGCAACGCCTTGTCAAGGCGCTCGAGCATGCCAACGGCACCGCCATCGACCACCTTGATCGCAGAGCGTCGCGTGCGCGACGGCGGGGTCAGCAAGTCGGATCAGAGGGACTGACCGTTGCCAGCTATCTCCACGGAACAAGCCGCTCACTCGACCCACACCCACACCACCACAACATCGTGGCGAACGCAGTCGTCGACGAGGTGGGAGAAGTCCGCACGCTCGACGCACGTGGCCTCTATCGCAACGCACCCGCAGCGGCAGCGCTCGCTACCGCCGCATTCCGCTGGGAGACGAGAGACCTCGGGCTCGGCTGGTGGCGCAGAGACGACGGGATCTGGGAGGTGGCCGGCATCAGTAGCGACGCCATCCGCGAGTTTTCCAGCCGTCACAGCGACATCGACGAGGTCCGCAAGGCGCTGCAAGATCGTCTCGGACGCGACATCACACCCGAGGAACGAAATCAGGTAGCCCTCATCACCCGATCAGCAAAGCAGGCGGTCGACCCGAACGACCTGCGGAAAGACTGGCTGACCAGGGCTGATCGTGTGGGCCTCGACATCGAGTCGTGCTTCGATCGGGCCGATCGTGCGATCGCACACGAGGCGCTACCCGACGACCTCCGAGGCCGACTGTTCGCCGATCTGGTCGATCCCGCTGGCACGGCGAGCGTGAATCGGGCCGACCCCATCCGATGGTGCACGGCCGCAACCGAGAACGACGCATCCTCAACACGCTCGCTCAACAACTGCGTATCGACGACAGCTCCGTCGACCCCGTCCATCACGTCAAGTTGGCCGATGGCCGACGATTGTGTGTCGGCGACGAGGTCGTTGCCCGCCACGGCGACCGCCAGATCCACTCAGCTGACAACCGATCCGGATGGATGAGGAACGGAACGACCGGCGTGATCACATCAGTCCGTGCGAACGGATCATCACCCGACCTCGACGAGATCCACGTCGACACCGGCGACGGAACAATCGTCTGCACGCGGTCCACATTCGACCGTCCGAACGGCGGCATTGACCTCGCGTACGCCGTCACCTCGTACGCCGTCCAAGGAGCAACGAACGACGTGTCAACCTCGGCAATCAACGCGTCAACGAGCCGAAGCAAGTTGTACGTCGACATCACCCGCGGTCGCCACAACAACCAGCTCTACGCCACCCGAACAGTCAACGACCAAGTCGTAGACCTCGACGAACACCTCCCACGAATCGAGACCACCCTCAACTCGGCGCTACGGAATCGACTCGCCCGGTCACACACCCGCACCGCGCTCGGCGCAGACCCGACCGCTGCGGACACAGCGCGACAGAGCACGGCGCGCACACTGGCCGGACTCGTCGCAGCCCAATGCCGTGGTGACAGCGGCAGGGCGCTGGCACGGGCAGTGGTGAATGCTGAGGCAGCGGTCCGTCGGATCGCCGAGTACGAACCGCCACCACGGATCGACGAGGTCCTGCCGAGCCGTCCGTCCTGCCCGCACCTGGCGACCCGATGGCACACGACCAGCGCAGACGTTGCCGTGTTCCTCGCCATCGAGAACCCGAGGGTCGCGCACGATCAGGCCGGTCTACCAGGGGTGATCGGGTCTCGCCGCAGCGCGACGGATCCTGCCCGATGGGACCGGGTCGCCGAGTCGATTCGCGCCACCGCTACCGACCTCGTGTGCAGACAACTCGTAGACCACGAGCCCGTATCAGCCGTTGCAACGATCGTGCGCCATCGTCCCGAATGGCTCACCGACCACCTCCACAGCCTGGCCGACGGGGGCGCGCTCGCCCGGTGCGATATCGGCCGTCTCAGCACGCTCATCGCCGACGTCCACGCCTGGCGGGTCGAGCACGACCTGATCGACAACACCGAACCCAACGACCCACTGGGACCGACACCGACCGATCCATTGGACCGGGCGCGGCACGCTCAACTCGCCCGACGACTCGTCACAATGCGCCAGCGTGACACGAGTCGAGGCATCGCATGACCACCCGAACCGTCAACGAGGTCGCCGCACACGTCGCCGACAGCATCCGACAGTGCGAGTTCGGGCTCGTCGCCGTAGAAGGCGAACTCCACGGATGGCGAAGGTTCCGATCCGGCACCGGCCTCGCCGAACTCGTCCAACCCGACGCCAAAGCTGGCGCCCGGCTCAAGGTCGTTGCATCACGCCACGCGGCGAAGTCGGTCGCCGACCAACTCGACGCGCTCGACCGAGCCGAGCGAAGAGCGCCGACGGTCACCGTGCACGGACACGTCGTGTTCGATCCACGATGGGGCCTGCAGATCAAGCTGCTTCGACTCACGATCGGGCGACAGGCAGCCTTACCCGGAGTCGACGTCGAGAGACCCTGCCCGAACGTTGCGATCCCGTGGCCATCTTCGATCGCAACGATCGGACTCGTTGCGCCCTCGGGCGGCGACGATGCTGTTGCCGATGTCGAGGCAGTCCTCGCTGGAGCCGGCATGGAGATGATCGAACACCGGGTCGCGGTCACCGGGCAGCGTGCATCGATCTTGATTGCGCAGGCACTCGATCGGCTTGCCATCGACCCCAGAGTCGACGTGACGCTCCTTGTTCGAGGTGGCGGTCCGATCAGCGACTTCTCCGTCTATGACGAACCGCTGATTGGAATGCGATCGACCGACATCGCCACCCAGTGGTCACCGGCCTCGGCCACGCAACGAACAGCACCCTCGCCGACCTGGCCGCGCACACGGCTTGCATCACCCCGACCGCAGCAGCGCAACGTGTTGTCCACAGTTCGCGCTGACTGCTCGCTCAACTCAAATGAGTGCCTCGGCTACAACGGCTCGCCGCAACTTCTGCAGGTGCCTTCTCCATCCTCGTAGATCGCACCGCAGCAGTATTTCGACCCCGAGTAGTCGGAGTAGCACTCCTCGCACTGCCCCTCCTCCATCTCACTCTCATCGACTGCACAGCCACAACAGTCGCAGGTCAGCGCCGTCTTGGTTTCCTCAGCGTTGTCGTCATCAGTGGCGGCAGACCCACTGAACAGTCGACTGAGAAAGCTCATAGCTCTCCCTCAAGGTCACGCTGGGCCGGGGTTCCCTCGTCACACTGTGGATAGTCCGAAACCGACCTCAGGAATTGTCTAGAGGGGACGTAGGGGTTGTCTGGGTCGCCCAGAACCTCGATGAGAATCGCGTCGCCGTCGCACTCCAGAACCCGGTATTGATCGCCGACTCGGTCCCTCAGTCCATCGCCGTCGCCGTCAGAGGTGACCTGGAAGAGTTGACCCCTCGTCTTGCAGGGCTCACTTCTCTTCTTGACCTCCTGGGCGACCTTCTTCGCACCGGCCTCGGCAGGACGGAGAGCGAGGTACCCGCCGACGAAGGTGATCAGAGCAAGCACCTTGGGTCCACCAACCTTCTTGGCGACCTTCACCATCGATTGGTACGCGCCCAGGTTGCTCATCCTCGTGGTCCTACCCGCAGGTCCGTCTTCGATAAGTCTAGTTACCCCGCCAAGAGGCGATGACGCCACTTCACAGGGGTTGCGCTCACCTTGGAGCCAGGTTGCCTGAGGTTCGGACGTGCGTCGCGCATCCGAGTAGCCGAACCCGGCGAAAGCACCTATGCGCCCGCCGCTATTGTTTTGCGTATCCGAACAGACCGCCGACGACGCCGCTGACGAGAGCTGTCGCCAGCGTGGCCATCCAGTCGGGTACAGACTTGTCGTCCAGCACGAGAATAAGTGCCAATGCAGCCGTCACTAGGAAGACGAGTCCAACGAGGATGAAGCCACCGAAGTAGACAGCCTTCCGATCCGACGAATCCTGAGGGAACCGTCCAGTCGCTTCCTTGTAGAGCGACAAGGCAAGTGCATCTTTCTCGGCCTGCGAGCCAGCCTCGGCAACTGCATCCTTTACTGCTGCTTTCGCCACCTCATCCGGACTTGCCGAACTCGCGATCGCCGCCTCGGTCAATGTCGTCATGTCATGCTCCAATCTGGGGAACCAGAGATAGTCCCGTCCGACGAACAGTCTCGCGTATCGCAGCAGCCAAGATTTCAATAGACTCGGCCGTCGAAGTGCCATCGGCTTCACACCGGGCACAATCGTCTATTCGCTCGTCGTACCGAGTAGTGAAGTCATGCCGAGGCGTCTCGACCGTCAGGCAGCGATTCCTGATCCCGGCATGATGCTCGCCCTCCTGCGAGCTATGACGGAACCCTGGTTACTCGATCGAAGCTCCTAGTAGCACTTTCGACGTTTGCATAGGTGTGGCGTTTGTGGCGGCCAGAAGTCGGTGGCAGGCCGTCGTTTCGCCAACCGGGTCGCCTGGTCCAGACTCAGATGTGTTTCAGCGGCCGAGGCCGCTCTGCGAATCAGGGTCTGGGCCTTGGCCCCGGCCGCCGTCGTTCGCGAGATCTGCGTCGAGTTGAGCGAGTTCTCGGTCCAGGCGCTTCAATCGTCGTCGTGCGGGAATGTGTCGCCGAGCCGTCGTTGGGCGGCTTCGACCTGACCGCGCAGGTGATCGGAGTCGACCAGCGTGGCGGAGAGTTCCTCGGGAGCTCGGGCGACGAGTCGTTCGAGTCGTTGCGCCAGGCGAACCGGGTCGAGCCCTCGCAACTCCTCCCGCTCGATGGAGAAACGGAGTTGCGTTCCGGGGAGCGCAAGTCGCTTGACTGACTCCGCTCAACCATTCGATCTGTGGCGCCGACCTCGAATGTTGACTCCGTGACGGGCTGCTTGAACAGAGCACAGCAAGGAAACCCGGGCAGCGGCCTCGTCGTTGTCATGAGGAGCGAGTGGGGTGTGCGAGACACACCGCTTACAGCGACCGGGTCGCTGGCCCCGCAGGCGAGCCAACGTGTCCGAACATGGACCAACTTCCGTCCGAGTCCTTGGCAAACACGTTGACGGTCTGAATGCGTCCGGTCGGTCCCACGTCAATCAGGTTCTCCTCGCAGAATACCCAAGCCACACCGCCTTCGATGTGTACGGTCGGCTGAGGAACAATGAAATTCAGTCGTTCCTGGTTGGAGAACAATGCGTGCCAGGCTCTCACAATGTTCCTCCAGCCGATCAGAGTCGGCCAGCCGGGATGGGTGCAGAATGATCGCTCCGACCGCTCCCAGACAAGCGCCATTGCATCCAAGTCTCGCTCCTCGAAAGCGTGATAGAAGGAGTCGTTAGCAGCTTCAACCGCAGCAGTTTCCTCGCTCTTGCTTGACATTCGAGGATAGTACGCCAGACCGTACGAAACATCATTGTTGTAGTTTCGGTCGCGGCTGAGCGATAGGCCACTGTTCTGCGAAACAGTGTGCTACTGCTTGCAATTCCTGTTCGCTGGGTCTAGTCTATGCCTCATGGCAGAAAAACCGTCGACGCGTGGATCGGAGTCCGAATATGGGCTCTCCACATTCCGACGAGCGCACGCCGCACCTCCCCAGGCAATCTGAGGATTCGCTGTGGTGCGTGTGTGTAACTTCTGCTCCAGATTGGCATTCGACGTGCCGATGGCCTTTTGTGTCGCACGCTAACAGACTCGACGGCTTCAGTCCGGCGAGTGGTTCGTCTGGCGCGCCACAGCTCAGCGTGGAGAACGCAGGTGGTGGGCCGAAGGCCCATGTCCGAGGACTCTCTACGTCTACTCTAGGAGTCTCCAATGTCTAAGCAAGCTGTCCGAATCGATTCCAAGCAGCCGGTACGAGGTCGACGACGGGTGATCTCGTCGGAGTCGATGGCGGTGCTGGACTACGGCACAGCCATTCAGGAGAAGATTCTGGATGAGATGCACGAGTGGCTTTTGGACCTCCCTGTCGATTCAGCGGTTCGTCGTGAGGTCCGACGCGGAATCTCGATCGCGACGGGCAAGATGATCGACGGATTCATAGCGCCTTGCGGTAGCTCCGAGCAATAGCGTCGAGATGAGCTACAGTCCGCCTGATGCGGACGGAAGTTAGCAATCTGGGTGTCCTGCCGATCGAGGCGTTCGATGCTGGTTTGGACAGCCACCACGCTGCGCTTGCGAGCGAGTCGAGCGGGCTGCTCGCCGGAGTGGCTCAACGCCTCGATGAATCGTTGTCGACTCCCGGAGACATTTCCGCCGAGTTGAGTTCAGCCGCTGAGGCGCTTCGTACAACCATCAGAGATGTAGCAGCGCCGACTCGTATCGCCGCCGAGCTGAGGCAAGTGTTGGACCCGATAGCGCTGGGAATCGACGATCCCGAAGCATTCAACGCTTTGGTGGGTGTGTTCGAACGGTACGACGTCTATTTCGGTACGAAGCGTTTGATGGATCCAGATGCGCAATCGATGTTGGTGCAGACTCTTGAGACGGCCTCAGTAGTTTTGGCGGATATCGCCTGTTGCATGATGGAGAGTAATGAGATTCGAAGCGTAGTCGACGGTTTTGCAGCCGTCACTGAATCGCTTTGCGACCGCGTGTCAGCGGATTCACCGGTCGCTCAGTCCGTCCAACCGAGTGCGGCTGCACCAGAAAGCGACCTGAAGTCGACCGTGCTGCGCCGTTGGCGTCTCGGCCACCACGCCTTCAACCTGTTCACAACCTTTGCCACCAGGGAGCTTCGTCTCGCGTATGCGTCGGAAGACGAAGAACAAGCGATTCGACATCTGCACCTTGCGACGCGCTGCCTACGAGCAACGACGTCGGCGATGTGGTACGCGGAAGCCAGCCCCAGAAACGTGTACGCCAATTGGATTCGTCCATCCATGGTGGAAGCGAGCGGAAAGGACTCGGGTTTCAGCGGCACAGACAACCTCGAGTTTCGATGGTTTCGCTTCGCCGAGGATGCCTTGATGAGTAGTTTGACTGCCAGGTTCGATGGTGTCGAGGTCTGGTCTAATGGGCTCTACGCAGCCGTATGGGGGTTCGTTGAGACTCGCCACTTGGATCTGGAACACCACGCACTGTTGGCTGAGAAAGTCGTCGGGCAGGAGCCGTCACTGCTAGCGATTCGTCGGCAGGAGCAGAGCACCCGCAACAGCAGTACGGTTGTCTCGGCGGTGCAAGCACTTCGAATGCTCACGAAGCGCGTGATTGACGTGAAGGCTGAACTTCAGTAGAACGATACGCTCGGGCCCGGGCCGATCAGGTCCGGATCGTTGCGAGTGGGAGAAGTAGTGTGGAACGACTAGAAGTGCCCGTGCCGGAAGAGAAGTCGCGACCCCGACAGGGTCCTGCTGGATTTTATCTCATTGAAATGGACGGTGAACCGAACTACGTTGTCGCAACTCGCGAGGACGGCAGCTACGTAGCGTTTCTTGAGAGGTGCCCTCATGCCAAGGCCCCGTTCAACCACACCGGATACGTCGAAGAAGGATTGTTTCGTTGTTCTTTGCATGACTTCTATTACTCGCTTGATACGGGGGAAGCCGTCGATTTCGATAAGAAAGAAGACCCCGGTTGCCTAAATTTGCTCAGAGTCGAGCGGGAAGGCGATCAGTTTGCCATCCTTTTTCCGTAGCGACGGAGGGTAGGCCCGTCACTACTAGAAGGAGAACGAGATGGTAGCAATGGAAGTAAGGGTCGAGAACGAAGTGTTCTCAATTGCACCTCAGTACGAGCGCGTCGTCCTGCACGCGGTCGGACGAGCGACTGACACGCTTTCATCGGACCTCGCTGATCGTTTCGACTCTGCGGTGCGCAATTCGGAAGCACGGTTCTCTACGGACGAGGATGTTGCTTCGTGGGCCGAGATTGCACCTTGGCGAGAAGCGATGCAAAATTGTGGCTGGAGCGCCTCGAAGTTCCGCAGCTCTATCGAGGCCCTGACTCGGCGAGCGGCCCGAGGGCAGTTGAGCCCTTTGGGTGTCTGCGCTGTTGACGCTGGAACGATCGCAACTCTCGAATCGGGGGTGCCAATCGGGGTGCACGTGCTGGACAATCTCGGCAGGGAGTCGCTGGTGTTGGGTCCTGCGTTCGGCAACGAGCGGTTTGAGAACTTTGATGGTTCGACGGAGGCGCCAGATCCCGGCGAGATCGTCTACCGGGCCGGTCGGGTTTGCCTTACGCGCCGTTGGGTCTGGCGTCAGGGGAGAGTGGGCTCGGTCGTCGAGAGTTCGAAAACGTTCGCCATCAACATCGATCTGATCGATGCTGCCTCGGTTGATGTCGACGCAATCGTGGCAAACACAACAGGTCTGTTTCAGGCGTGTGGCCTGAATGTTGTTGCGACGGTACGTCTGTCGTCGGAATCCCCTCGGGGCCACTTGCAGGTGCCGCCGAGTGACCTGGATGTCCTCCACGACTGACGGGTCATAGGCTGGCGAAGGCTTGTGGTGCTGCACGAAGCCGGGATCGCAGCGAGGCGGCGAGGCGGCCCGGACCCTCAGCGGTGAAGGGACAAGGTCCTTGCATTCGTCGGCTTACGAAGGAGCGATCGCAGAACGTGAGCGCTCCCGAAGTGAGCCCCGGCTTCTGATTCAGGTGTTGTGCGACTCGATTGCCGCCGGAGGGGGCGAGAGAGGACCATGAACACTCATGACCAAGAACAAGTGCCGGCGTCACACGCCAGAGTAGATCATCCGCAAGCTGGCCGAGGGCAACAAGTTGTTGTCGTCGGGCCAGGAACTCGACGAGGTGTGCCGGCATCTCGAGATCGCCGAGTCGACGTGGCACCGGTGGCTCGCCCAGTACGGCGGCATGAAGGCCAACGACGCGAAACGGTTGAAGGAGGTAGACGGTGAGAACTCTTGCGCCTGAAGAAGCTGGTTGCGAACCAGGCGCTCGACATCGACATGTTGCGTGAGGTCGCGAAGGGGGAATTCTGACGCCGAACCGCAAACGCCGCGCAGTGACAAAGCTGCGCGAACGGTTCGGGGTGTCAGAACGACAGGCCTGTCTAACAATCGGCCAACCGAGATCGACTCAGCGGCTCCCTGCACGCGTCGTTCCCGACGACGAGAAGCTCCTGGTCGAGTTCCCCTCGTTCTCCAAACAGCGCCCCAGGTGGGGTTGGCGGCGCGCAGCGCAGCGGGCGCGGCGTGACGGCTGGGACGTGAACGACAAACGCGTCAAGCGCTTGTGGCGCCTGCACGGACTGCGGGTTCCGGCCGAGAAACGCAAGTGGCGGCTGTCCGGGATCGGCACCCACGTCGGCGCGATGTCGCCGATCCGACCGAACGTGTTGTGGGCCCTCAATTTCCAGTTCGACACCACCGTCGATGGCCGCACTCTGAAGATGTTGAACGTGATCGACGAGTTCACCCGCGAATGTCTGCGATCGACGTGCACCGCACGATCGACGCCGACGGCGTCGTCGACGTCTTGGACCGCCTCGCCCACGTGCACAGTCCGCCGGTGTAACTGCGCTTCGACAACGGCGGCGAGTTCATCGCCCAAGCCGTCGCGGAATGGTGCCGATTCAACGTGGTGAACACGATCTTCATCGATCCAGGGTCGCCTTGGCAGAACGCGTGGATCGAGTCGTTCAACGGCCGGTTCCGCGATGAGCTACTTAACGCATCTGGTTCGCCGTCCTCGTCGGTTGTTGACGAGCGACTTCGCGTTGTCGAGGGCGAGTTGGAGCGACGGGCTGCCAGCCGCGTGAGTGGCATTGAGCCGATCAATCGCGTCGGGGGCGTCGAGGTTGTACACCGCGTACAGGTATGACTCTCGAGACGCGATCAGCCCGGCGGCGACTGCTTGGTCGGTCGGTTCGGCAGCCTCGGTTGTCGTCGTTGCGGGAGGCTCGGTGGTTGTCGTGTCGGTCGTGGTGCTCGTCGTTGTGGTCGACGAGGTCGTGGTCGTCTCGGGACTATCGGTCGTCGCGGTTGACGACGAAGCGGGCGGGCCACTGCTCGGTGTTGCGACCGTGGTGTCACCCCTGGAATCCGATCCCGAACGGCGCAGCGTCCACGGCTCCCCGATGCCGTCCCGTGCGGACGTCACGGCGATCGATCGACGTCGGCGTGTTCGCCAAACTCGAAATCGGAACCCCGTCGCAGGTGTTCGCAATAGTGGCCTTGAAGGCGCTTGGTTCTCGTGATCGATCTACTCCCAGGTCTGTGTGAACTCACCACACCAATGCTCTGCCCGCGTCGTCGGTGAGGTGCCGCTCCAGCCGCTACTACCCCCTCCGGAAGTTACGGTCGGCGGGTAACGGCAGCACGTTCCACTTTCGGTAGGCACGTCTTCGTTTCGACCGAGCATCTTGCGGGCCCAGTAGATGCAGTTGCCGCATACGATTCCAGGGTGTCGCTCCACGATTTGATCATGGCACGGCGGATCGGCTGAGCTGGCGCCCTGACTTCGGGCGATGGCGCGGCGGAGTCCGTGCGAAAAGACCGGGATGGTGCCCCGACCAGTGCGACAGGAAACTCTTGCGCGACGGGAGGTAGCCATTAGTTCGCGCCACGTAGCGGATAGCTCGCCCCGAATCCACTGCATCCCATGCTGGGCGCGCTTTGGTTGGCGGAATGGGGGGATCTGACACTTGCGTTCCTTCGGCCTGTCCCGTTGTCGACCGTTTCCCGCCTTTACATCGACATGACCATCACAGCAAGTCCCGCCGCACCACTCCTCGACGTGAATCAGGTCGCCGAGCGACTGTGTGTCAATCCACGCTTCGTTCGTCGACTGATCGACGAACGCCGCATCCCGTTTTGCAAGCTTGGCAAGTTCATACGGTTCGACCCGGGTGACATCGACTTATGGGTAGCCGAGCATCGAGTCGAAGCGGTTACACGCTGACGGCACCGATTGGGACTCGCAACCGAGGTCCGGTGATGGCTGGTGTTGTTGCCAGTGCCTCGAAGCAACACACCGACTTCTAGGCAGAATCGCCGTCAGGCGAGTTCGAGGTGGGCAGCGAGCTGCGCAGCGAGCAGGATCAATTCGTCCTCTTCGGTGTCGGCGATCCAGCCGGCTGGCGTCCGGTCATCCAGCTCGGGCTGAGGACTTGCCGCCCACGAAGCGATCAATCACGGCGGCGCCTCGCCGAGTGCCTGACGGAAGGTCATGGCGATCCGCAACGTGATCGGCCGGACCGAAGGCGGACTGGCGTCGGGATCGAACTGCCAGACGGGGTACCGGCTTCCATCAGGTCCGGACAGCGCAAGAACGCTCCCGGTTCGATTCTCGGCGTGGAGTTGCTCAGCAGTGAGTCCGAGCAGATCGATGACCCCCTGCGAGTCCCACGTCTCGCCGACCCGGTTGAGCCAGACGTCAGCAGATCGCTCCGGAGTTGTGGTGAACAGAGCGTCGTAGACGGGACCCGAGAAGTCGCTTCGTCGTCCGTCATGCCGATCGTGGACGACCGTCCGAGAGTTCGTTCTCGACGGCGCGTCTGATCCACGCTGACACTGACCGCTCGTCGGCATCGGCGGCGTCGCGCACCATTGCCAACGTCTCTGGGGCGAAGCGCACTGGGACCGTTCGGTGAGCTTCGATCGCCGTCGCCTCGGCGTTCCCTCCACCGTCTGGTTCTTTGGGTCGGCGTAAAAGTCGTACTCCTCTTGCGGCGTCATCTTCTTGTTCATCGGTCCTCCCAGTATCGGTCGGCGAGTTGTTTGGCGGCGACGTAGCAGCCGATCGGTCGGCACTTGCTTGGGTCGCCTTGGTTGGACGGGGCGAGGGGAACCATGAGCACTCGGCAGGCGATGTCGGCGACCATCAGCCAGTGGGCCGGCGGCTTGGTTGGGTAGAAGAGCGGGTCGGAGGTCCAGATCTCGTAGATGTCGTCAACGCCGAGCGCGTCGTGTTTGAACAGGTGGGCGACTTGTCGATCGATCTCAACGGATCGATTTCGTCGAGGAGGTCAATGTCGAACGGTTCGTCATCGCCACCCGATTGTCTTACAAACGAATACCTTTGTCGATCCCCGTCTTGGGGCGGCTCGCTGGGTTCACTCACTGGCGGCTCCGCTTCATGCGGTCGCCGATCGCGTTCGAGACCTCGCGGTCACGTGCCTCGGATGCCTTGAGGTACCGCAGCGATGCGTCGCTGGTGGAGTGCCCCATGCGCGCCATGACTTCACGAAGCGACGCTCCAGCCGACGCAGCCTCGGTGCCGGCGAGGTGACGCAGGTCGTGGAAGCGGACACCGTCGAGTCCGGCTTCGGTTCGGGCCCGTCGCCAGTACGGAGCGAAGTAGCGATTCAGCAGTGGCCTGCCCTTCAGCGACGTGAAGACCAAGGACTTCGGCCCGCCTTCGCCGAACTGGTCGATGTGGCTGCTGAGCCGCTCGATGATCTCGTCGGGGACGATGACGGTGCGGTACGCGCTGTCGCTCTTCGGTGGACCGATCTGCGGTCCACTTCCCTTCTGGAAGGCAAGAGCTTGTTCGACCCGAAGTGCCGACTCGTGGGTGTCGATGTGTCCGACGGTGAGGCCCGACAGTTCCCCGAAGCGGAGGCCGGATGCAGCGGCGGTCCAGACCAATGCCTCGAACCGCGGGTTGATGGCGGCGGCGAGCCGTTCGACATCGCCCCAGTCGAGCAGGGGCCGCTCGATCGAACTCTCCTTTGCCGCACCTTTGATGTGTGCGGGGTTCGACGGGATCAGTTCGTCGTCGACCGCAGTTCCGAGGATGGTTCGGAGTTGTCGATAGACCTTCGAGACAGTATTCGGATGAAGTCCTAACTTGGCGAGCGTGGCATGCCACGCTCGGACATCGGCTGGCTTGATCGAGTTCAACGGAGCGTCGGCGAAGGTTGCGAGAATGTGCTTCATCTGCGACTCGTACGTCTCTCGAGTGCGTGGTCGGAGTTGGCGCTGGTCGAGCCACTCGGCGGCGTAGTCGGCGAAGCGCACCCGGCCCGTGTCGGGGTCGACCCACGTGCCACGGTTGAGGTCTGTTTCGACTGACGCGAGGTAGATCTTGGCCTCGGCCTTCGTCGCGTAGGTGGTCTTCCCTGGCACGAGCCGACCGAGGTGCCGATACCTCACTTGAAAGCGGCCGCTCGGCAGCTTCCGGATGCTCCCGAACGCTCTGGTGTTGCCCATGGTTGTCTCCTGTGTACCTTCGTGCATGGCACGCTGGTGGCACGACGAGCCCGTCGGCGAGGTAGGTTCAGAGTACCCGAGGACTGAGAAACAGTCAATGAGCTGGTCTTATCCAGCTATGAGACTTGGAGCGGATGACGGGAATCGAACCCGCGTTCTCAGCTTGGGAAGCTGATGTTCTACCATTGAACTACATCCGCGAAGGCCACCGACGATAGCCGGAGGACACGCCGACCAGCCACTCGACCCGTCGTTTCCTCCCGGAGCGTGGGACGTCGGATGATGGTCCGACGACACATCGGGCCGCAGGCCGGTGCGACGTCGCCGATCGCTCCAGCGTCGGCTGAGTCGTCACTCCGGTCGGCCCACCGATGCCCCTGCGGATGGTTCGCACACCCAGAGTCGAGCGGTGTGCCCGTCGAAGTCGTAGCGGTCGAGTACGTCGACGGTGAACGCCTCGACGTCGTCGCAGCCGACGAGCGCGACGGCGCAGCCTGCGAACCCGCCGCCGGTCATCCGAGCCCCGAGGCAGCCGGGCGCGTCACGGGCGACGTCGACGATCACGTCGAGACCTGGACCGGACACCTCGAAGTCGTCGCGCAGCGAGTCGTGGCTGAGGTTCATCAACGTGCCGGCGCCGGCGAGGTCACCAGCGGCAAACCGTTCGACGGCGACCAGGACGCGTTCGTTCTCGGTGACCACGTGGCGGGCGCGACGTCGGTCGGTCTCGTCGGTGATCCGGGCGAGATCGGCGAAGGTTGCATCGCGGAGCGCATCGAGGCCGAGTCGGCGGGCGGCACGTTCGCACGACGACCGGCGGTCGTCGTAGGCGACGTCGGCCAACACGCGCCGGGTGTCGGTGTCCATCACGACGATCGCAGCGTCGCTCGGGATCGGGGTCGGGGTGAGGCTCAGTGTCCGGCAGTCCATGAGGCCGGCGTGGCCCTCGACGGCGCCGGCGGAGATGTACTGATCCATGATCCCGCTCTGCAGCCCGACCACTTCGTTCTCGACGCGTTGACCGAGACGGGCGACCTCGATCGGAGACCAGTCGAGTCCGGCCCGGTGGAGCAGTGCGTTGATCGCTGCGACCTCGAGCGCTGCCGACGACGACAGGCCGGCACCGGTCGGGATGTCGGTCTCGATCGTCGCCGACCAACCGCGAGCTGCGATGCCGTCGGCTTCGAGCAGTTCGACGACGCCGACGAGGTGGCGCGCCCACCCGGGCACGTCGTCGTCGTCGCTGCCGGTGATCTCGAGTTCACCGAAGCCGACGGAGTGGATGCGGACCACGCCCGTCCCCGTGTCGCCCGTCGTCGCGAAGGCGATGGCGGTGTCGAAGGGCAGTGCCATGGGGAGCGCGAAGCCGTCGCTGTAGTCGGTGTGGTCGCCGATCAGATTGACGCGACCCGGCGCTCTCGACAGCACGTCCGGTTCATCCCAGAGTCCCCGGAAGGTGTCGATGGCGCGTCGGATCGCGGTGCCCTGTACCACCGGCTCCACGTGACGAGTCGGCGACGTGGACGCCGGGACCACGTGTGGAGCGGGCGAACGATCAGGGTTCACGAGCACGATGTCGGCGCGGGGAGCCCGGCGAAGCGATCGACGATCCAGTCGGTGACCTGGTCGGCGCCTTCGAAGCCGGTGCTGACGTGGTCGACACCGGGAAGTGCCAGCACCTCGACGGTCTCGCCGTCTGCGCACCGTTCGTCGGCGAAGCGTTGCGTGAGCGCCGGGTCGACGATGGTGTCGGCCCCGCCCTGGACGAGCAGCATCGGCACGCCGGTCGGCGCGCCGCCCGGCGTGTTGTCGCGCACGATCGACGCCCACGGCTCGACTTCCCAGGGCGGCACCCGCAGGAACGTCACGCCGAGCAGCGCGGCATCGGGCACGCGGGTGAGGATCTGGCGGAGGTCCGTCACGCAGATCTCCGCGATCTCCTCGACGGCCTCGCGGGCCGAGGGGGTGACGACCTGCTCGAGATCCAGTTCGTAGACATCGGCCCACGCCTTCAACGCCATCGAGATGAGGATCTTGCCGACGGGCGTGGCGAGATTGAACTCGAACAGCTCGACGAGGTCCGGCACCGGACCGCCCGCAGCGACGCCGACCAGATCGAGCTCGGAGGCGTAACTCGCAGCGAGCTGACCGGTGAACAGCGATGAATGGCCGCCCTGGGAGTGACCCCACACCGCGAACCGGTCGGTGGCATCGGCTTCGGGGAGCAGGCGGGCGGCGCGAACGGCGTCGAGGGCGTTCATCGCCTCGACGTCGCCGACGAGATAGGGGTGACGTGACGATGTTCCCAGTCCCTGATAGTCGGTTGCCGCGACCACGTAGCCGGCAGCGACGAGTTGGGGCAGGGCTTCCATCACCGCAGCGGGCTCGTCGAGCAACGACGGTGCACACCCCGGGTCGACCCCGGTCGTGCCGTGGGTGAACGCAACCACGTCGCGCCCGCCGCTCGGCGCCGGTGCGGTGGGCACCACGATCAGTCCGCTGACCGCCCGTCGGTCACCATCGAATCCGGTCGACGTGTACATGACCCGGAAGGTCCGAGCGTCAGGTGTGATGGTGTCGATCTCCTCGGAGCGCACGATCGTTCCGAGCGGGCCGTCCGGCACCTCGTCGGGCTGCTCGTAGAAGGCGTCGGGTTCGTTCGGGCCGACACGGTTGACGGCGGCGCTGATCACGGTCGCTCCCGCCAGCAAACCGAACGCGGCGACCGCGCCGACGAGCCGCCAGCGCGACGGCGCGGTCGTCGCATCCGCGGTCCGATCGTCGGACGTCGCGACACGACGATCGCGCCGGGCCGACAGCCCGCTCCACACCGCCACGAGCCCCACGACGACGGTGCGTACGCCGAACACGATGGCCAACACGAGCAGCGTCACCGCCGGCCACGCGACCGCCAGGACGCCGCCGAGAACGTTCGTGATCCCGGCGAGGAGCTGGACCGCCCGATCGTCACCGCGGCGAGCGAGTGCGTCACCGATCCGGACCAACCCTCCCACGACGATGACGCCGCCGACGGCGAGGGCGATGCCGTACAGGGTGAGGCTCGTGACGACGAACACCACGAGCCCGGTCACCACCCAGGACGCCCCGACCACACGGGCGAGCGCGGGTCGTCGAGCGGTCGACGACGAGGCGATCTCCGCGACCCCGGACAACAGCATTCCCGCGGCGATCAGCCAGCGCAGCGTCGCCTCGGAGCGGAACGGCGCCGCCACCAACCACACCCCGAGCCCGATGCAGACGACGCCGAGAAGAACGGCGATCCACCACCTCGTGCGGTGCTCGAGGGAGCGATTCACCCACCCCAACCGTCGTCTGAAGCCCCCGTCGACGCTCGTCATCCGGGGAGGCTACAGGCCCGCACATGGCCGGGATCGACGCACGTTCGCGTCATCGGGTGATTCCGCCCGGGTCGGCTGGCTCGAGCGTCGACCATCGGCGACACTGGTGCGATGCGCGACACGCCGGCGCTGAATCGCAGGGCGCGAGGGGCGATCACCCTCGCGGTCATCGCCGTGCTGGTTTCCCCGGTGGCGTTCGACCGGGACAGCTTTCCGCTGTCGACGTACCCCATGTACTCGAGCTCGCGAGGATCGGAATCGACGCTCGTCACCGCGCAGGGTGTCACGGCCGACGGCTCGACCCGCGAACTCAGCCCGACGTTGATCGGCGACAGCGACGATCCGTTGGTCGTGGTCGGTCGACTCCGTGCCGCGCTGTCGGCAGGACGCGGAGACGTGCGCTGCACCGAGATCGCGGAGCGGGTCGAGGCGAGGACCTCGTACGTCGACGTCGTCGTCATCGAGATCGTCAGCGAACGTCACGACACGGTCGCGCGAACGCTCGGGGAGGACAGCCTGGTCGAGCGCGAGGTCCGCTCGTCGTGCGAGGTGTCGCGGACATGAGCCGCATCCTCGACGCCACGGCGCCGGCGACGCGTCTCGCCGCTCTGCGCATCGTCGTCGGAACCTTCGTCGTCGTGTACCTCGTCGGGCGACTGCCGGTCTTCCTCGCGCTCGGCGATCGTCCGGCCGCCGACTTCGACGGAGTCGGCGTGCTCGCTCCGCTCGGTTCGCCACCGTCGGCCGGGGTCCTCACAGCCGTGGCCGCTGCAGCGTTCGTGAGTGGCATCGCATCGACGCTCGGGTGGAGGTACCGACCGAACGCGGTCGTGTTCGCAGTGGCGATGCTGTTCCTCACGACTCTGCGAGGGTCGTGGGGGCAGCTGCTCCATTTCGAGAACCTGATGGTGCTGCAACTCGTCGTGCTCGCGGCGTCGCCCGCAGCCGAGGCGTGGTCGCTGGATGCGCGCCGCGCGGCGATGTGGGACGGACCCGAGGAAGGTGCGGACTCCGCGCGCTACGGCTGGCCGCTCGCCGTCGTCGGCCTCGTCACCATCACGACCTACGTCGTCACCGGGATCGCGAAGTTGCGCTACGGGGGACTCGGCTGGATGTCGGGCGACACGTTGCAGAACCACATCGCGTACACGGCGGCGCGTCTCGATCTCCTCGGAGGCAACCCGGCCGTGTTCGCCGAGTTCGCCGTGCGTCAGGCCTGGATCCTCGGACCGCTCGCGGCAGGAGCGGTGATCGTGGAGCTGTCGGCACCTGTCGTGTTGCTGGGTCGTCGCTGTCGGAACATCTGGGTGATCGCGGCGTGGCTGATGCACGTCGGGATCTTCCTCACGATGGCGATCGGCTTTCCGTCGCCGCTGTTCGGCGTGGCGTTCGCTCCGTTCTTCGCCCTCGAACGCGCGCCTGCGTGGCTGCGACGGCGTGTCGCACGGGATCGGCCGGCGCTGTCGCGATGAACGGTCGCGACATCAACTTCCCGGAGTGATCGCCGTCTCCCCGAATCGTGCGAGGCGCTCCATTCCGCTCGCACCACCGAAGAAGAAAGCCGGAACCATCACCCGGCCGACGCCGAGTTCGGACATGATCTCCACACCGGCCACGGGATCCTTCATGTGGGCACCGAACATCGCATTGATCTCGATGCTCTCCGGATCGCGCCCGGCGTCCTCTGCTCCCTGGCGAACCCGAGCGATCAACGCGCGCAGTCGTTCGGTGTCACCCTCGCCGGGGAAGTAGCCGTCGGCCATCCGTACCGCACGACGGATCGCCACGTCGGAGTCACCGCCGACGAGGATCGGGATCGACTCCTGGATCGGGCGCGGGCTGCACGTGACGGGTGCGAAGTCGACGAACTCGCCGTGGAACTCGGCGTGCGGTCCCGCCCACAGGGCCCGCATCGCGGCGATGTACTCGTCGTTGCGAGCGCCTCGCCGCTCCCACGGGATTCCGAGCGCGTCGAACTCCTCCTTCATCCAGCCGACGCCGAGTCCCAACTCGACCCGCCCGCCCGACACCCGGTCGAGCGTCGCCAGCTCCTTCGCGAGCACGAGGGGGTTGCGTTGGGGCACGATCAGGATGCACGTGCCGAGGCGCAACGTCGGTGCTGCCGCCGCAGCGAATGCCAACCAGATGAGCGGGTCGGGGATCGGCGTCTCGGGTTCGGCCGGGATCTTGCCGTCGGCCGTGTACGGGTAGCTCGAGTCGATCGTGCTCGGCATGATCACGTGCTCGCCGCCCCACAGCGACTCGAACCCCGCCGCCTCGGCGGTCCGACAGATGTCGAACGCCTGCGCCTGCTCGATGCCGATGCTGCTGGCGAATGCGAGTCCGAACTTCATGATTCCTCCGAGCTGTCCGTGCTGGTCGTCCGTGCTGGCCAACGTCGCACCACCGTACGTCGACGGCATCGTGGCGTCGGTGCCGGAGGTGGACGCGACGCGGCACCGGCGCATCAGGCCGCTGCGCTGTGGTCGATGCGCTCGCGGAGCGCGAGACTGGCTGATGGCCTACATCGACCGACATCGAGTCCACGACGCCGATGCCCACATCATGGAACCGCCAACCTGGTTGCGGGATCACGCCGACCCCGACGTGCGGGACCGCATCGCCATCCCCGGCTACGCCAACGAACTGGCACAGACCGGCGAGGCCGGCGTTGCGGCGGTCCTGGACGAGGTGGAGCTCGAGGCGATCTTCGGTCGGCTGACCGATCGGCACCGCAGCGAGGAGTTCATCGCCGACGAGGCGCAGGACGTCATGAACCGGAAGAACTTCGCAGCGACCGGGTCGTACCTCGCCGAGGATCGACCGCGTGTGCTCGACTACATCGGGGTCGACAGCCAGTTGCTGTTCAACACGTTCCACAACTCGCGCCTGTACCAGTGGGAGCATCCCGACGCCGCCGGTCGCATCGACCTCGACCTCGCGTACGGCGCCGCTCGCGCCCACAACCGCGGGATGACCGAGTTCTGTTCCGTCGACCCGCGCCTGCTCGCCACGTGCTACGTCCCGCTCGCCGACTTCGAGCGTGCCGAGGCGATGGCCGCCGAAGCGATCGACATGGGTGCGTCCGCACTGCTCGTCGCATCGGGTTGTCCCGCCGGTCACTCGCCGTCGCACCGATCACTCGATCCGGTGTGGCGACAGGCCGAGGAGGCGGGCATCCCCGTGGTGTTCCACGTCGGGGGCACCGGCGACCTGATCGACCCGAACTACTTCCACAACGGGCTCCCGATCCCGCCCGACTTCCACGGCGGCGAGGAGAACTTCCGCTCGGTCGACTACATGTCGATCCCGTTCCCGCCGATGCAGACGTTGGCCACCCTGATCTTCGACGGGGTGTTGGAGCGTCACCCCGACCTCCGGATCGGCGTCATCGAGCAGGGTTGCATCTGGCTGCCGAGTTGGTTGAAGCAGATGGAGTCGGCGATGGATGCCTTCGGGCGACACGAGGAGCGACTGCGCGACCTGTCGATGACCCCGGGCGAGTACGTCGAACGTCAGGTGCGGGTCACTCCCTATCCCACCGAGGACATCGGTTGGGTCACCGATCAGATCGGTCCGAACATCTTGTTGTTCAACACCGACTACCCGCACGTGGAAGGGGGCCGCCGACCGTTCGAACGGTTCGAGCGCAGCCTCGGCGACCGCTCCGACGTCGTGCGCGACCGCTTCTACGCCGACAACTTCGTCGACCTCATGGGGTCTGCCGTCGGAGCACTCGTCTGAGCCCGTACGCCGTGCCCGGTCGGACGCGACACCCGGCCGCTCGATGAGCAGGGTCGAGTCGGCACCGCCGGAGGAGCGCGAACTGGGCGGACGCGATGCATGGCTCGCCGTGGTCGTGGCGACCGTCGTGTTCCTGCTCGTCGTGATCGACGTCTCGGCCGTCAACGTCGCCTTCCCGTCGATCCGCGACGACTTCGACGTGTCGGAGGCGACGCTGGGGTGGATCATCTCGGGCTACAACGTCACCCTCGCCGCGCTTCTCCTCGTGGCGGGCCGCTACGCCGACAGCTTCGGCCGCAAACGGTTGTTCATCCCCGGGGTGGCGATCTTCCTCGTCGGGTCGGCTCTCAGTGCGCTCGCGCCGAGTGTCGGTTTCCTGATCGCGGCCAGGGTCGTGCAGGGCATCGGTGGCGCGATCATCTCGCCGACTGCAATCGCCGTCGTCCTGCCGGACTTCCCCGCGAACAAACGCTCGACCATCATCGGCATCACGGGTGCCACGGGAGCGCTCGGCGCGGTGGTCGGCCCCGCCCTCGGTGCCTTCCTGACCGATGTCTGGTCGTGGCGCGGGATCTTCTGGATCAACGTGCCGATCGGGATCGTCGTCCTCGTTCTCGCACCGAGGCTGTTGCGCGAGTCCAAGAACCCGGCGGCGACGGGCAAGATCGATCTCGTCGGGGTCCCGATCGGGACGGCCGGGATCGGTCTGGTGATGTTCGCGATCGTCCGCTCCGAGGAATGGGGTGTCGCGGACTGGCGCGTCCTCGCACTCGCCGCATCCGGTGCCACGATGGTGTGGCTCCTCGTGCGTCGATCGCGAGGTCACTCCGAACCGCTGCTCGATCTCGACCTGTTCACGCTGCGGTCGTTCGCGAGCACCAATGCCGGTCTCTTCCTCTACTCGATGGCGTTCACCTCCGGCTTCCTCATCAACTCGCTGCTGCTCCAGGAGTTGTGGGGCCAGTCACTCGCGGTCGTCGGCACGTCGCTCGTGATCGCGCCTCTCGTGGCCACCGTGGTCTCACCGATCGCCGGTCGTTACGCCGACCGCATCGGCCATCGCTGGATCCTCGCCGCGGGGAGCACGCTCAACGCATGCGTCTATCTCGTCTACGCGGTCGTGCTCGACGAGAGTCCCTCGGTCTGGACCGTGTTCGTGCCGATCAGCCTGTTCGCAGGTGCCGGCATCGGGGCCACGATCGCCACGTGGTCGAGCGCCGGGCTGTCGGACGTCAACCCTGCTCAGTTCGGAACGGCGAACGCCACCGTGAGAACGACGCAGCAGGTCGGCTATGCGTTGGGCATCTCCGTCACCGTCGCGATCCTGGCCGACGTGTCGAACTCGGCGAACATCGGCGACTTCCGCTGGGCGTGGCTGTTCGTCGGCGGTTCGTATCTCACCTCCGCAGCGATGATCGCCGCGACCTTCCCGGGTGGCAACAGCGAACAACGACTGGCCTGAGCGTTCGACTCCGTCGTCCGTCGTCCGGGAAGGCGGGAGCGCCGAGCGGTAGCGTCCCGGGCGTGATCCTGTCGGACCGGACCCTTCGCGAACAGATCGAGGCAGGGCGCATCGTGATCGACCCGCTCGACGACTCGCTCATCCAGCCGTCCTCGATCGACGTACGCATCTCCCACCTCTTCCGTGTCTTCCGAAATCACTCGCGTGGCGTGATCGACGTCAAGGAGGACATGCAGAACGTGACCGAGCCGATCGAGATGCCGGTCGGAGACGACGGCATCGGTGACGAGCCGTTCATGCTGCACCCCGGCGAGTTCGTGCTCGGCTCGACATACGAGCGCATCGCCGTGCCGAACGACCTCGTCGGGCGTGTGGAAGGCAAGTCCTCGCTCGGGCGTCTCGGTCTGTTGATCCACTCGACCGCCGGCTTCATCGACGCCGGCTTCGACGGCCACATCACCCTCGAACTCGCGAACGTCGCCAGCCTGCCGATCACCCTCTACCCGGGGATGAAGATCGGTCAGGTCAGCTTCATGCAGATGACGGCGCCGGCCGATCATCCGTACGGGTCGGGCGCCAAGGGCAGCAAGTACCAGGGCCAGCAGGGACCCACCCCGTCGCGCTACTTCGAGAACTTCGACTGACCAACGAGACGTGACGAGGTGCCGGGCACGTCGTCACGACCTCGCAGGGCGGCCCGGAGGGCGATCTCGACGATCAGGCCCGTGGGATGGTTGTCGTCCAGGCGCAACGACCCGCCGGATGCGTGAGCGATGCCCGACGCGATCGCGAGGCCGAGCCCCGTTCCGGGCGTCGCGTTGTCCGCCCTCCAGAAGCGCGTGACCGCCTTGACCTTCTGGTCGTCGTCGAGACCGCGGCCCTCGTCTGCGACGAGCACGTGCCAGGCAGCCCCGTCCACACCGGCACCCTCGTCGTCGACGGCGCGGACGCTCACCGTCACGGTGGAGCCGGGCGGTGACGCGGCGAGCGCGTTGTCGATCACGTTGTCCAGGATCTGCTCGACACCGCCCGACGGAGCGAGGGCGTCGACCGGACCCGACGGCACATCGGCCACCAGATGGACTCCGACCAGGTCGGCCGTGGCGGTCCAGGTGTCGACCCGGTCGCGCACCAGGTCTGCGAGTCGGATCACCACGTTGTCGGACGAGCGTTCGGCCGTCGCCAACTGCAGCAGGTCGTCGACGAGGACGCCCAGACGTTCCACCTCCGCGATGGCCGACCCGACCTGACGGGCCGAGCCGGCGTCCACGTTCGACTCCAGGTTGTCGAGTTGGAGTCGCAGCGCGGTGAGTGGTGTCCGCAACTGGTGCGAGGCATCGGCGACGAAGGACCGTTGGCGGTCGATCAGTTCGTCGAGCCGGACCGCCATCTCGTTCATCGCTCGCTGCAGCGCTGCGAGCTCCGGTGGGGCCCGCGCGTCGATCTCGTCGGGCGACAGGTCGCCACCGGAGAACCGGTCCGCCGCCGCCTGGAGCCGTCGGACCGGCCGCGTCACCGATCGAGCGATCGCCGAACCCACGCCCGCGATGACGAGCAGGATCACGAGACCGACAGAGGCGAGACCGATCCAGAAGCGGTGGACGCGTTCGTTGACCTCGTGCGTATCGAGGGTGAGGCGGACGGCTCCGTGCACCGTCCCGCCAGAGGCGACCGGGACGGCGACGTAGAGCAGGTCCGTGTCGAGGGAGTCCGAGCGGCGGACCCCGGTCGCGCGTCGACCCTCGAGTGCGATCTGGATCTCCGGTCGTGTCGACAGGTCCCGTGGCGTGGACGCGTCGGTGTCGATGATGGAGATTCCGGCATCGTTCACGACGACGACCCGGGTGTTCGTCCGATCGCCGTAGTCGTCGGCCGTGGCCGGATCGACCGGGCGGTCCTGCTCGACCTCGTCCTCGTAGATCGTGGCGAGGACGGTGGCGTCCCGCTCGACGGCAGAGGTCAACCGGTCGATCTCGCGCTGTCGGAAGAACACGGCCAGCGGCACCTCGAGGAGGACGAGCACCACGATCGTCACGGCGAGGTAGCTGAGGACCAGCCGTCGGGTCACGGCGAGCCGTCGGCTCGCCGGCCGTCGTCACCGTCGTCGGCCAGGCCGAATCCCACGCCGCGGACGGTTCGGATGCGGTCGGCGCCGATCTTCTTGCGAAGCGAGGCCACGTGGACGTCGAGCGTCTTCGTCGACCCCCACCAGTTCTCGTCCCAGACCCGGCGGATGATCTCCTCGCGGTGCAGGATGGCGCCGGCGTCGGACGCGAGGTAGGCGATCAGGTCGTACTCCTTCGGCGTCAGGGAGACCTCGGAACCGTCGACCTCGACCCGGCGTCTGCGGGCGTCGATCTGCAGCCATCCGAGATCGATCGTGTCGATCTTCCCGGCGTCGGCAGAGGTGTCGGCACCCACGGTCGTGCGGCGCAGCACGGCGCCGATCCGGGCGACCAGTTCACGGAAGCCGAAGGGCTTGACGACGTAGTCGTCGGCACCGATCTCGAGCAGTGAGACGCGATCGATCTCGTCACCACGGGCCGTCACCACGATGATCGGAACGGCCGACGCTGCGCGCAGCTCGCGACACACGACGCGCCCGTCGAGGTCCGGCAGCCCCAGGTCGAGCAGCACGAGATCGCCGGGTTCGGCCGCGAGCGCAGCAGCGCCGGTCGCCACGTGTTGCACGGTGAATCCCTCTCGGACCAGTCCGGCGCACAACGCATCGGCGATCGACGGATCGTCCTCGACGACGAGCAACTGCACGACGACAGCTTCGCGCGACCGCGACCGCACGGGGTGTGGCGCCGGCGATCTTTGCCGTCCGCTAACCCTGGGCTGCCGGAGCGCTGGAACCCCGATCCGTACCTTGGCGTTCGTACACACCGCCGTCCGCCCACCGCGACGGCCAGTGAAAGGACCACCACCATGCATCGAAGGACCGGATATGTCACCGCAGGAGCCCTGGTCGGTGTCCTCGCGGCCGGATCGGTCGCCGTCGCCGCGAACATCGGCATCCTGACCGCTGCCGACCAGAGCCCGTTGGGAGAACTGCCGGCAGTCGTTGCCGCAGGGCCCGCCACGACCGCCGAGGCGACCGTTGTCGACGTGTACGTCGAGACGCCGACGACGAGCACCCCGACCACGACGAGCGCTCCGGCCACGACGAACGCCCCGGCCACGACCGTCGACGACGGGGTGCAGCAGTTCGTCGTCGCCGACGCGGGCACCATCGACATCGGATCCCTCGGCGACGCACTGCGGGTCGTGGAGGTCGACGCCACCGACGGATGGACCTGGACGTTGGAACAGACCTCGCCCTCGGCGCTCGACGTCCGTCTCGTCCGCGAGGAGATCACCTACGTCCTCCACGCCGAACTCGCGGCGGACGGCTCGATCGTCGCCTCTGTCGAGCAGCCGATCGTCGAGGTCGTGCAGGCGCCACCTGCTCCGACGCCGGGCTCCGTCGCACCGGCGCCGGGTGGCAACGTGAGCGAACACGACGAGGACGACCACTCCGAGGACGACGACCACTCCGAGGACGACGACGACCACGAGGACGACGAGGACGAGGACGAGGACGAGGACGACGATCACGACTACGACGGGGCGGAGGACGATGACTGACCGACCGACCGCCGTGGCAGCGTTCGAGCCACCCACGCCCGGCCCGTCCACGACCGAAATGCCTGCGAGCGGGATGCCCGCGACCGGCACGTCGTCGATCAGCGACGCGCAGCAGCAACGCCTCGATCGACTCCACGCTCGGCGCTCGAGCACCGGGTCGATCGCGTCGACGACGACCGCTCGCCCGACCCGACGGCTCCGCCCTCGACGGCGCGCTCACCCCGCCCGGGCGAGCCGCATCGCAGCAGCCGGAATCGGCGCCAGTGCGATGCTCGGCATCGTTGCGCTGCTGGGTGTCCGCAGCGCCGCAGCGACTCCCGACACCCCATCCGACGTCGGGACGGGCTCCCCCGGCGTGACCCCCGCTCCGTCGCCGGCGGCACCGGTCGCGCCGGCGATCACGGTGATCGTCCACCTGGTCCCGTCGGCCGATCCGGCGTCGAGCGGAGACGTCGCGAGTCCCGATGTCGGCGACCCGGACGTCGCGATCCCCGGGGTGTCCTCGACCGCAGACTCGACCACGGACTCGACCGCCGACTCGACCGGCGTCGACGGAACTGCGCCGCCTGCACCGACGGACTCCGACGCACCGGTGATCCTCGAGGTGACGCCCGTCGTCCGCACCGTCACGGTGCCCGCTCCCGCCTCTGCGTCGACTCCGGCGTCGCAGGCCCCCGCCGCCGCCCCCGCCCCGGCTCCCGCAGCGACGACCAGTGGCAGTCACTGAGATCCGCCTCCGGGCCATGGCGAGTGACGTGCTCGTCCTGCTCGTCGAGCCGACCCCCGATGCCGTGGCATCGATCGCCGATCGTCTCGCCACACTCGAGCAGCGGTGGAGCCGGTTCGTCGACACCAGTGACATCTCCCGACTGAACCGTTGCGGCGGCGCTTGGACAGAGGTCGGCACCGACACGACGCGTCTGCTCCGGGTGATGCAGGCGGCGCACGAGATCACCGCTGGTGCCTACGACCCGACGTTCCTCCATCTCCTGTTGACGGCGGGGTACTCGACCAGCATCGATGACGCCGACCGGATCAGCGTCGTCGTCGATCGGCGCGACGCCTCACTGAGCATCCACGACCTGCAGATCGATTCCGTCCGACACCGGGTGAGGGCGCCGGCCGGGCTCTCCGTCGATCCGGGAGGCATCGGCAAGGGATTCGCCGCCGATCTCGTCGTCACCGAACTGATCGGACGCGGGACCGCCGGTGCGTTGGTCTCCATCGGGGGCGACATCGCTGCGGCGGGGACGCCACCGTCCGGGGACGGATGGATCGTCCACGTCGACGACCCGCACGACCCGGGCACCCACCTCACGTCGTTGTCGGTCTCGGGCGGAGGCATTGCCACGTCCAGTACCCGGTCGCGGCGGTGGACGACCGGCGGTCAGGAGCGCCATCACGTCATCGATCCGATCACGGGAGACCTCTCCGACACCGACCTCGCCGCGGTCACCGTGATCGCACCCTCGGGTTGGCTCGCCGAGGCGCACGCGACGGCGGCGATCGTCGCCGGCTCCAGCGGTGCGATCGACCATCTCGAACGACACCACCTGTCGGGCGTGGTCGTGGACGCTGCCGGTGCGTGGACCACGACACCGGATCTCGCCGACGATCTCGCCGCTGCGTGCACCGATGTGCGGCCGGATGAGCGGGTGGCGTCGTGAGCGCCCAGTTCTGGTGGTACGTCTCACGCAGTGCGGGAATCGTCGCCTGGCTGTTCATCACGGCCTCGGTGATCTGGGGCATCGTGCTGTCCACGGACCTCTTCGCCCGTCGCCGTCGGCCGGCATGGTTGCTCGACCTCCACCGGGGCCTCGGCGCTCTGAGCATCGTCTCGCTCGGCATCCATCTCGCGGCTCTGGTCGCCGACAACTTCGTCCACTTCGACCTGATCGACCTCGTGGTCCCCTTCGCGAGCGAGTGGAAGACGTGGCAAGTGGCGCTCGGGGTGTTCGCCTTCTGGGGTCTCGTCGTCGTCGAGGCGACCTCGCTGCTGATGCGCCGGCTCCCTCGACGGCTCTGGCACACCATCCACCTGACGAGTTACGCCACCTTCTTCGTCGGGAGCCTCCACGGGACCTTCGCCGGCACCGACGCGACCAGCACGATGTACGTGGCGACGTCGATCTCCACGACCGCCGTCCTCGTTCTCGCGATCTGCTACCGGATCCTCACCCGGGGCCGGGCACGCGTCCCTCGCAGGCACCTGCGCACGCCGTCCGACGTCGTGCGTCCCGACGAGGCCGATTCCGAACACGCCCGTCCGGATGCGGTCCATGCCGGCATCGAGTCGGCTCGTCGGACGTCACGAGGAACGATCGACCCGCTCCTCTGAGCGCGCGTTCGCGACCAGTTCACGGCGCAGTTCGTGCAGGCGGTCGGTGATCGACACGTGATACCGGTGCGGGTTGACCAGGCGCCGGACACCGACGTCGAGTCGCTCGATGTCGGACTCGCAACGCAGAGCCAGGAGGTCCATCGACTCCGCCGGACCGTGCGTGACGAGGCCCTGGAGTTCTTCGATGTGGGAGATGTCGTCGCGGCGGATGATCTGGGCGATGCCGCTCTGCGTCGGGTGGTGGACGGTGATCGAATCGGTCGGGAACGGCTCCTCGTCGGCCAGCCCGATGAGGTCGACGATGGCGGCACCGCGTTGGTCGTAGAGGCGCCACACCGACTTGCGCGCCGGCAGCGGCACCTTGCCCGGATCCTCGGAGATCTTGATCGCCGGTGTCCACTCGCCGTCGTCGCCCTCGATGCCGACCAGCTTGTACACGCCGTTCAGCGCGCTCGACCCGTGCGAGGTGATCAGTCGCGTGCCGACTCCGTACACCAGACGCTTGCGGATCGGGGCCGGGTCGATCCCGAGCCGATCGGCGTCGTCTCCGATCTGGGTCAGGATCTGCCAGATCGTCAACTCGTCGAGATCCGACGACAGGACGATCGACACGTCCGGGTAGCCGGCCTCGTCGAGCAGCTTCGCGGTCTGCACGGCGAGGTACGCGAGGTCGCCCGAATCGAGCCGAACGCCCATCGGTTCGTGACCGGCGGCGCGCAGTTCGTCGAAGACGACGATCGCGTTCGGAACGCCCGACCCGAGGGTGTCGACCGTGTCGACGAGGAGGATGCACTCGTCGGGTGCGTTCAGCGCCATGGCGCGGAACGCACCGAGTTCGCCGTGCCCGAGTGCCATGTACGCCTGCACGAGTGCGTGGGCGTGGGTTCCGATCGGCTGTCGTCCGAGAGCGATGGCCGCCTCGACGTTCGACGTCGACGCGCAGCCACCGATCAGCGCAGCACGAATCCCCTCGTTCACACCGGTGGCGGGTCCGCGTCGCATCCCGAACTCGAGCACCCGACCGCCGCGGGCACTCTGCACGACGCGTGCGGCCTTGGTGGCGATCAACGTCGGGTAGTTCATGTGGTTCAGCAGTGACGTCTCCAGCAGCTGACACACCGCGAGCGGACCGGTCACCGAGATGACGGGCACGTGGGGGTGTACGACGCGGCCTTCGGCGACCGCTCGGATCTCGATGCCTGCGAACCGGTCGGGCTCACGCAGCCAGTCGAGGAACTCCGCGCCGAACACCGGCGTGCCCGTCGGCGACTTCATCGCTGACAGGGCCTGCACGTGGGCATCGGTGATGTGGATGTGCGCGAGCCAGTCGAGGAGCGGACCGAGCCCCGCACTGACGCAGAAGCCGGCCTGGTGGGTCCCGTAGTCCGGGGTGGATCGGAAGAAGTAGTCGAACTGCGAGCGACGCTCGGAGATGCCCTGCGTGACGTACACCTGGGCCATCGCCAGTTCGTACATGTCGGTGAACAACGGTCCGCGCGTGGCGGTCCACCGCTCGACGATCTCGGGCCCGAGCGCCGTCACGTCGGCGCGCCGATCACGACGACGTCGGCGGCGTGCAACTGGTCGAGGACTCGGGTCGTGGTGTCGTCGTCGCTCGCGACGGGTCGTGCTGCGTCCCACAGTACGACGGTCTCGAATCCGGAGGAGGCGGCACTGGTGGCGGTGGCGGCCACGCACACGTCGGTCGCGAGACCGCAGACGACGACCCGTGTGACCCCGCGTTCGCGCAGGAGTCCGGCGAGCCCGGTCGGGATGTCGACGTCGCCACCCGGCTCGCGCATCGCGAACGCCGAGTAGCCGTCCTCTCCGTTGGTGCCCTTGCGGATCACGGCCGCGGCCCGACGGTTCGGGTCGACACCGTCCAACAGTTCGGCACCCCACGTCCCTGCGACGCAGTGGACGGGCCACACGCCGCCGTCGTCGACGAAGTGAGGGGTGACCGACGGGTGCCAGTCCTGCGTGAGCACGACGACGCCTCCGCCGGCCACGGTGCGTTCGATCTCGTCGTTGATCGCTCCGACGATGCCGGGGGCGCCCTCGACGAACAGCGAACCGTCGGGGTGCCCGAAGTCGTTCTGCATGTCGACCACCACGAGAGCGGTGTCGGCACCGGAGTTCGGGGCCACGGCGGAGGCCTGGTCCCAGTTCTCGGCGGGGGTGGGCGTGCGGGTCGCGAACTGCTCGTCGGTCACGGCTCGGAGCCTATTGCGACGTCGGGTCGGACGAATCCCGCGACCGAGTCGGCAGCGCGCCTGTCACGACCGGAGTTCGTCGGGCTGCTCCCAGTCGCTGCCGAGCACGTGCTGGGCCAGGAAGGCGAAGATCGTGGCGTACCAGGCGCGCGAGTTGTTCGGCGACAGGATCCAGTGGTTCTCGTCGGGGAAGTACAGGAAACGATGTGGCGTGACGCCGTTCTCGTCGGCGGAGTGGCGGACGAGCTCGTACCAGAGCCGCAATCCTTCGCCGATCGGGACCCGGTAGTCGTGGTCGCCGTGGACGACGAGCATCGGCGTCGAGATGGCGTCGAGATGGTGGTGCGGCGAGTTCGCCTCGGTCATCTCGGCGGTCATCTCGCGTGCCCAGTAGTAGGCGGCGTCCGTCGTCGGTCCGAACTGGTCGAGCGCCCACAGGCTGGCGTGGGTGACGATCGCGTCGAAGCGGTCGGTGTGGCCTGCGACCCAGTTGGCCATGTAGCCACCGAACGACCCACCCATCGCTGCGGTGCGCGACGCGTCGATGTCGTCGCGCTCGACCGTTGCGTCCGTGAGACGCATCAGATCGGTGAACGGTGCGTCACCCCATGCACCCCACCCACGCTGGATGAAGTCGCGGCCGTAGCCGGTCGACAGCGCCGGGTCGGGGAGCAGCACCGCATAGCCGCGGGCGACGGCGGTCCACGGGTTCCAACGCCACGACCAGGCGTTCCACGAGTTGAGCGGACCACCGTGGATCCACAACAGCAGAGGCGCCGGAGCGTCGGGTGACGCGACGTGCGGGAGGGCCAACCACGCCCGCAGGCTCGTTCCGTCGTCGGCCGTGGCGGTGACCTCGACGAGATGCCCCGGGAGTTCCGGCGAGGAGACGGGCGACGGAATCCTCGTGACGGCGCCGTCGCTGAGGGAGATCCGCACGGGGTGAGGCGGCTCTCCGACGGTTGCTCTCAGAGCGAAGATCGTGCCGCCGTCGGGTGACACCCGATGGTCGGAGTACGTCGCGTCGTCGGTGGTGATGCGGCGACGTTCACCCGATTCGACGTCGACCAGGTACAGGGGACCCCTCCCGCCCTCGTCGACCGACACGACGAGACCCTTCCCGTCGGGAGTCCAGCGCAGGTCGGTCGGCCAGAGGTCCCAGTCGTCCGCGACGGTGCGCAGGTCGCTCCCGTCGATCGCAACGAGCGCGATGCCGACGTCGGGGGAGCGTTCGGGGGTGGATCGGTCGGAACCGATCATTGCCACCGTCGAGCCGTCGGGGCTGAGCCGTGGCGACTCGTATTCGCGGTCGGGGTCGTCGGCGATGAGCGTCCGCTCGCACGTCTCGGTGTCGATGCGCACCACGGCGGCTCGCTCGCTCGCCGCGGTCTCGGGAACGATCCAGTCGCTCACGACCACCGAGCCGTCCGCCGACACCTCGAAGCTCGCGTCGTCGCCGATCGCTCCCGACACGTGGCCGGTCAGGTCACGCAGTGCCAGTCGGGCGTCGGCACCGTCGGCCGAGACCGACGGTCGCACGGGGTCGGCGGTGTACAACCGATCGGCGACCGGGCCCAGGTCGTGGTCCCAGTTGCGCACCGGGTAGCGGTCGTGCAGGATCGCCGACACCTTCGACTCCGAGCGGCCCTTCGCCGTGCGGTCGTCGGATCGGGGATGGTCCGTTGCGGTCGAGGCGAACGTGGGGGCGGTGAGGAACGTCGCGCCCGTGTCCGCCGCCACGACCACGTCACCGATGCCACCCGAGCGGCTCAGGATGCAGCGCGCCTCTCCGGAACGTGGGAGCAACCACAGTGCCGCCGAATCGTCCTCTGCACCGGACGCTCCCGACCCGTCCGCTGCGTCAGGTTCGTCGTCGGAGTCGTCGGCGTTCGTGGACTTCGGGGTCGCGGGAACGGGGCGCTTGGCGGTGAAGAGCAACTCTCCGTCGGGCGTGAACGCCGCCACCGACTCACTCGTGGAGCCGCGTGTGAGACGGCGCGGCTCGCCGGTCGCGCTGGGATCGAGTTCCCACAGCGAGGCGACGTAGCCCGTCCCCTCGGCGTTCAGGGTCTGCACGGACACGACGAGGCGCTCGCCGTCGGGGGACGTCTGCAACCCGCCGATGCGGGGGCTGGCCACGAAGGCGTCGAGGTCCTGGAAGAGCGAGCCGGTCATGGCCCCATCTCTACCAGGCCGACTCGCGGTCGGCCAGTCGGTTTCCCCGGTCGGTCAGGCGCCCGCGACGGGGGTGTTCTTCTCGACATCGACGAACGGGGTGTTGGCCGCGTGGAACTCGGCCTCGCCGGCTTCGAGTGCATCGACGAGGTGGATCGCGATGTCGGCGACCTTGACCTGATCGTCCTCGACCCCCGCACCCTTCACGCCGTCGTCCATCATGATGTAGCAGAACGGGCAGGCGGTGGCGACGCGTGACGCTCCCGTCGAGAGGGCTTCGGCGGCCCGCTCGTCGTTCACCTTCGTGCCCGTGGTCTCCTCCATCCACATGCGCGCCCCTCCGGCGCCGCAGCACATTCCCTTCGTGCCGTTGCGCTGCATCTCGACGACTTCGACGCCCTTGATCGACGCGACGATCTTGCGAGGCGCGACGTAGACGTCGTTGTGGCGACCGAGGTAGCACGAGTCGTGGTAGGTGATCCGCTCGTCGAGCGACGCCTGGCTCACGTCGAGTTGCCCCGAGTCGATGAGCTGTTCGAGGAGCTGTGTGTGGTGCACGACCTCGTAGTTGCCGCCGATCTGCGGATACTCGTTGAGGAGTGTGTTGAAGCAGTGCGGGCACTGCGTGATGATCTTCTTCACGCCCATGCCGTTGAGCATCTCGACGTTGGGTTGGGCGAGCATCTGGAACAGGTACTCGTTGCCGGACCGACGAGCAGAGTCGCCGGTGCACATCTCCGACGGTCCGAGGATCGACACGTCGATGCCGGCCCGACGGAGCAGGTTCGCCATGGCCTGGGTGACCTTCTTGTTCTTGTCGTCGAACGAACCGGCGCAACCGACCCAGTACAGGTACTCGGACTGCAGCGCCTCGCCCGGGTCGACGATCGACACGCCGTCGATGCCCTCGGCCCAGTCGGCGCGCTCGCCCTGGTTGAGCCCCCACGGGTTGCCCTGGTTCTCCATCGCCCGGTAGGCGTTGCCCAGTTCCGCGGGGAAGTTCGACTCCATCAGCGACAGGTAGCGCCGCATGTCGAAGATCTTGTCGGTGATCTCGATGTTGACCGGGCAGATCTCGTCACATGCCTTGCAGGTGGTACAGGCCCACAGTTCCTCGGCGGTGATCCGCTCGAACAGCGAGTTGGCCGTGACCCTGACCTCGGGCACGGTGCCGAGCGGCGGCGACACGGCGGGCGTGCCGGTGGCGGCCATCACTTCGCCCGCCTTCAGCACGATCTCGCGCGGGTCGAGCGGCTTGCCGGTGGCGTGCGCGGGGCACACGGACGTGCAGCGACCACACATGGTGCAGGCGTCGAGGTCGAGCAACTGTTTCCAGGTGAAGTCCTCCACGACCGAGGCGCCGAACGATTCGAGTTCGGTCTCCATCAGGTTCGGCATCGGGCGCATCGCGCCCTTCGGACGGTCCTTGTCCTTGAGGTACATGTTGATCGGCGACGTGAACATGTGGCGCAGCATCGTGATCGGCAGGATCGCGAGGAACACGATGAAGCTCACCACGTGGGCGACCCACCACCACTGGTGCCACGTCTCGAGTGCTCCCGTACCCATTCCGTCGACGAGGGTCGAGAGCGGGTATCCGACGTAGCTCCAGCGTTCGTAGTCGACGTCGCGGGTCTGACCCTCGAGGGCGATGCGGAACATCTCGGCGCCGAAGCCGGAGACGCCGAGCACGAAGAACGTGCCGAGGATGACGGCGTGCTCGGGCTTGGACTTGATGCGGATGCGGTACGGCCGCTGGATGTAGCGCCGGCCGATCGCCCACACCACGCCGCCGAGGAAGATCAGGCCGACGGTGTCGCCGAAGGCGACGTAGCCGCGGTAGACGTCGCCGTGGAGGAACTTGAGTGCCGGCGGCAACTGGTGGTCGATCTCGAGCACGGTGGTCACACCGAGCAGCCCGAGGAATCCGAAGTAGATCATCGAGTGCATGAGGCCGGCACCGGCATCGCGCAACAGCGTCTGCATGTAGACGCCGGCGCGGAAGTCCTTCAGTCGCTGGGCGGCGTTCTTGGTGGTGGTCCGGCGTTGGGCGGGGGCACCACGCTCCCAGTTCTTCATCCGGTTCGCGAACATGACGGCGACCCACACGAGCAGCACCGGGATGATCGTGTAGAACGCGATCTGGAGCGGGCCCGGGATGTTGACGAACACCGTGCGGTGCACGGCGTTGTCGTTCTCCCACCCGGTGATCTGGGGGATGATGCCCGAGATCACCGTGAAGATCGCGATGGCGGTGAACAGGACGAGCGCCAGCTGGTGCGGTTTGACCCGCGCCCCGGGAGCGGCGTCGGCTGTTTCGGGGGGTGCTTGGGCAGTGCTACTCATGCGGCCCCAAAGCTACCCGCGGGTCACTCCCGCGGTCACAACCCTTCGGGTGGAGTGCGGCCGTCGCCACCGGCCGCGGGGTGCTCAGCTCCGCGAGTAGGCGATTCCGTGGAGGAAGAACTCGGACGCGGCGTGGAGGGGATTGTCGGCGGCGTCGAGGTGACCGAACCCGAGCGTCGCTCCGAACGGTGCGTTCCAGAACTCGGCAGGGCCCGGGCGTTCGTCCCCCCACGGACCGACGTACAGGTACGGCTCCTGGTGGCCGTCGTCACCGGCGGATGCGCCGAGGTTGACCCGGGCACCCGGCCGCGCGGGCGCGCCGACATCGAGGTCGACGCCGACGTCGAAGTGTTCCGGCCACAGCCGCACGACCGACGCTCGCGGGTCGGGGAGAGACGCGATCGCGATGTCCATCGCCCGTTGACCCAGCGCCCACCAGTCGCCGAGCACCGTGGTGGTGTCGGAGTCGAGGACGATCATCTGGTCGGCGTCGCCGAGCGGCGGGGTGTCCTCACCGACGGAGAACTCGAGGCTCACGTCGAGGCTCATCCGCTCGCACAGCTCGCGCACGGTGGAACCGGCGACCGTGTACACGTCGGTACGAGCGGTCGACGTGCCGTCGGGATCCGCTTCGATCTGCTCGACGAACACCGAACCGCCGGCCATCCGCACGCGCTGGCGGTCGGGGCCGAACTGCGGGGTGCCGAACCCGCCGGGAAGCGGCATCAGGGCGAAGTTGCCGGTGACCTCGGCCTGCGCCCGGGCGATCACGTGTGTCGCGACACGTCGCAGCGTCTCGCGTTGTGTGGGCCAGTCGTCCGGAAGTTGCACGAAGTTCACGGCGATCCGATCCGGGTCAGCCGTAGTAGGCGCGGTCGAGCTCGCGGATGCGCCCGGCGAGGCTGGCGAGCAGCTTGTAGGCGATGGCCGGGATCTCCTCGACCACACCGAGGAACCGACGCTGGTCGATCACGAGCAGGGTGCACTCGGTGTCGCACACGACGGTGGCGGTGCGGGGACCCTTGTCGAGCAACGACATCTCACCGACGACGCTGCCCGGGCCGAGGGTGGCGACCTTGCGGTTGTTCCGCTTCACGGTCACGTCACCCTCGACGATGATGAACGCCTCTCGACCGGTCTGGCCCTGGTCGATGATCATCGTCCCGGCGGTCATCGTGATCTCGTCGCCCGCTCGGGCGACCTTCTCCAGTTCCTTCTTCGAGCAGGCGCTGAAGAGCGCCACCTTGGAGAGGCTGTCGAGGTGCTGCTTCTTGCTGGCCATGGGCGATCACACTACGCGCGTTCGTCGGTGCCCCCGGATCAACGAGGGATCGGACGTCGGCTCGACCCGACATCGGGCCGGACATCAGGCCGGACATCGGGCCGGTGTCAGGCCGGTGTGAGGTAGGCGACGTAGCGCGGGCCGGCGGCTCGCAGTGCGGCCAGTTCGTCGAGTGCCTCGACGCTGGCGCCGCGCCGTGCGAGTTCCGCACGGGAATCGTCGTCGTCGACGACGTTCGGATTCGGCGTCGCTTCGACACCGACGCTCGCGACGATTTCACCCCACAGGTCGTCGGCCCGTTCCCGTTGGGTCGCGGTGAGCGGGTCGTGGGTCGCCACGATCGCGCCGCCCGGTGGTGCGGGGAAGCCGGCCTTCGCGTCGTCGTCGCCGATCACGTCGATGATCATGTCGACGTCGGACGGGTCGGCGTAGTGCCACGAGTCGTACGCGTCGGGTCGGCCCCGGTCGGCGTACACCTCGTAGCCGGAGCGGTCGAGCGCCACGAACACGCCCGTGGGGATGTAGCCGATCGTGAATGCGTCGGCATAGCGGTAGAGGTAGCTGGCGTCGGGATCGAGGCGAGCGTCGAGTTGTTCCTCGAGGTCGGCGGCCACGATCGAGTAGTCGGCGTTCGGCGCCTCGACGTCGAGCGCCCGGACGCCGAGCAGGAGGGCGAGGCAACCGGCGACGACGAGGAGCGTCCGCGGTGTCACAGCTTCCGAATCGGTTCGGGAGTGGCGGAGCAGGGCGAGCCCCGACGTGAGGACCGACATCCAGAGAACGGCGCCGATCACCCACCACCACCGGAACAGGTAGTCGAACGGATAGCCGGCGACCCTCGTGGTGGTGACGACTCCGAGGACGGCGGCGACGGTGGCGATCACGGCGAGACGGACCGCGGACCCGGCGCGACGCCTCGCGGCACCGAACGCGAGTCCGACGACGAGCACGATCACGGCGACGGCTCCGAACGGGAAGCCGCTCGGATCGAGGTCCGTGAACTCGCGTCCGGTCACCCACGCGCCGGGGAAACCGATCTCGAAGTCGACGATGTCGACGGCGAGGCGCCACGACACGCTCGGCTCGGGAGGCGACGATGCGTAGCGGGCGAAGAGGGTGATGTTGCCGGGGTCGCGGATCAGTTGCTCGATGGCCACCGGCAGCCACATCGCGACGATGACGACGGCGGTCCAGAGCGCTGACCGGTACCGGTGCAACGGGCGACGCCACCGGGCATCACCGACCGCCTCGGCGGGGACGTGTCCTTCCGGCGGATCGTCGTGGTCGTCGGAGCGTTCGGAACCGTCGACGTCGGCTGCTCGCCTGGTTCGCGGACGCCACGCGAGGACGCACGCGACGGTGACGAGCACGACGACGAAGGGCGCGTAGCCAACGTGCTGCTGCACGACGAACGAGCCGGAGGCTGCGAGGAACGGCAGGACCGCCAGGTCTCGGTCGGCGACCGACCAGAGGAGCAGCAGGAAGACGAAGAACGGCAGGACGGCCGCCCACGGGTTCCACATGCTGACGAGCAGATCGGGGCCCTGGGCCGAGGCGAGGATCATCGCGACGACAGCGGTCGCCGCGGCGATCGGTGCCCCACCGCGTCGTCGACCGACGACGACGGCCCCGACGAGCGACGCGAGGTTGAGGAGCCCCGTGCCGACCAGGGTGCCGGTCGGCCCGAGCACCCATGCGAACGGAGCGAGGACGTAGAACTGGATCGGGCCCGGATGGTTCCATCCCCACCGCGACCAGACGCCGGTCAACGGCGTGCGCGTCGTGCCGACCTCGCTGATCTGCAGGGTCTGCAAGGCGAGGTCACCGGCGGGTGTCCACGAGCGTCCGGCGACGGCGACCACTGCGACGAGGACCGGGAACGCGACGATCCACATCGCCCACGGCCGTGCGGGCACCTCGCCGAGTGCGTCGCTCTCGGCCTCCCGACTCATCATCGGGAGGCTACGCGGCCGAGTCCGCGGCGGCGTCGATCCGCACGTCCACGCCGGACCGTGATCGTCAGAACTCGATGAGCGACGGCAGGTAGTCCTCGGGGGCGTCGTAGCCAAGCAGGTTGAGGACCGTGGCCGCCACGTTGGCGAGTCCGTGGGCGGGTCCGGGGGCGGCCTCGACCATGTGGTACTCGCCGTCGAAGTTCGGATCGTGGATCGCGAACGGCACCGGGCTGAGCGTGTGGCTGGTCTTGGGCGACCGTGCGCCGTTGCTCTCGGTGAACATGATGTCGGCGTTGCCGTGGTCGGCGGTGTACACGAGCACACCGCCGAGGTCGTCGATCACGTCCACGAGTCGTGCCATGCACTCGTCGATGATCTCCATCGCCTCGACCGTGGCTCGGAGGTGGCCGGTGTGACCCACCATGTCGCCGCTCGGGAAGTTCAGACGTCCGAACCGGTACTCGCCCGAACGCAGGAGGTCGATGGTCTCGGCGGTGATCTCGCGCACCTTCATGGCCGGGGTCGTGTCGAACTCGACGTTGTCGGACGGGATCTCGACGTAGGTCTCGAGCGTCTCGTCGATGTAGCCCGACCGGTTGCCGTTCCAGAAGTAGGTGACGTGGCCGAACTTCTGGGTCTCGCTGATCGCGAAGCTCCGCACGCCCTCGGCGCAGAGGAACTCGCCCATCGTCCGATCGATGGCCGGAGGCTCGACGAGGTACATCGTGGGTACCTGCAGGTCGCCGTCGTACTGGAGCATGCCCGCGTAGAACACGTCCGGGCGCGGACGCCCGTCGCGGCCGGTGCGGTCGAAGTGGTCGAACGCGTCGTCCTCGAACGCCTGGGAGATCTCGATCGCCCGGTCGCCGCGGAAGTTGAAGAAGATCACGGCGTCGCCGTCGACGATCGTGCCCGCCGGTTCGGGGCCGTCGCCGAGATCGCGTTCGACCACGAAGGGGGCGAGGTACTGGTCCCCCTTGTCGGTCTCGCTGTACATCGTCTCGACCGCCTCGGTCGCCGAGGCGAACCGCCGACCCTCGCCGAACACGTGGCACCGGTAGCCGCGCTCGACCATGGCCCAGTCGGCGCCGTACCGGTCCATCGTGATCGTCATCCGTCCGCCACCCGACGCGATCCGGAAGTCTCGCTGCTCGCCGGACTCGCCGCCGTGGTTGATGCCTGCCAGTTCGCTCTCGGTGGTCGCGATGTACTCGAGGGCGGAGCGGGCGGCGACGTCACGCCCGTCGTGGAGGATGTGGACCGCGCAGCTGGTCACGCCCTGGTCGGCGGCCTTGCGAAGCAGCTGGTAGAGGTGCTGGTTGGTCGAATGCACGCCACCGTCGGAGTGCAGTCCGACGAGGTGCAACGTGCCGGAGCGCCCGTGCTCGACCGCTGCCTTCCACACGTCGGTGTCGAAGATCGAACCCTCGGCGAGTGCCTTGTTCACGAGCTTGGCGCCCTGGGCGAAGATGCGGCCCGCGCCGAGCGCGTTGTGGCCGACCTCGGAGTTGCCCATGTCGTCGTCGGTCGGCAGCCCCACCGCCGGTCCGTGTGCGGCGAGTTCGGTGTACAGCTCCGACGCGGTGAGCCGATCGAGCGTCGGGGTGTCGGCCTCGGTCACGGCGTTGCTCTCGCCCGACGGCGCCACCCCGACACCGTCGGCCACCACGACCAGGACGGGCCCCGGCCGACCGGAGAACGACGGATGCTTCGACAGGCTCGACGTCATCGTTCCAGCCTACGAACCCATCCAAATGGTTCACCGGTGGGTCACGGGGTGGCGGCCTCGATCAGGTCGTCGACGGTGATGGTGCGCAGCACATCACGGTCGAGGCCGACGTCGAGGTGACGTTCGAGGCGGAGCGCCTGGCGTTGGGTGGCGCGCTCGAACAGGGTGCGTGCGTGGCGTGCGTTGCCGAACTCCGGCGATCGGCGTGCGCGGTCGAAGATCGCGACGAGCGTCGGGTCGGCGTCGGCAGCGATCAGGTAGTCGGCGTCGGTCGCGTGCCGGCGGATGATCGCGACGAGGTCCTCGTTGGAATAGTCGGGGAACGTGATCTCGCGTGCGAACCGCGACCGGAGGCCGGGGTTGGACGTGAGGAACTGCTCCATCAGGTCGGGGTAGCCCGCCACGATCACCACCAGGCGGTCGCGCCGGTCCTCCATCCGCTTGATCAGCGTCTCGACCGCCTCGCTCCCGAAGTCGAGGCTCCGAGGGCCGGGCGGTGTGAGCGCGTACGCCTCGTCGATGAACAACACTCCGTCGAGGGCACGTCGGATCGCCCGGTTGGTCTTGAAGGCGGTGTGGCCGACGTACTGTCCGACCAGTCGGGCGCGGTCGACCTCGACGAGGTGACCGATCTGCACGAGGTCGAGCGCACCGAACATCTCGGCCACGAGCCTCGCCACCGTGGTCTTGCCCGTGCCCGGGTTCCCGGTGAACACGAGGTGGTGCGACGAGTCGATGGCAGCGAGTCCGTGCTCACTGCGCTGCTGCTGCACCCGGATCTTCGCACTCAGCGCGTCGATCTGCTCCTTGACCGAATCGAGCCCGATCAGGGCATCGATCTCGGCACGCACTTCGGCGGGCGTCCGACTGCTGCGTTCGCGTTGCCCACCGACCTCGTCACGTCGGTCGGCGATGCGCCGTCCGACGGTCTCGGACGCCTCACGCGCCCGTCGCGCAAGATCTCGGGCTCGGGCCATCGGCCCAGTATGCGGCGCCATCGGTCGACCCGCTCAGACCGGGGCGGATCCGTCGATCGCGGTCCGGTCGGAGCGTCACCGATCGGGCAGACGTTCGCTTGACGAAGGGGTCGGAGGTTGACAGAATCTGATCCTGTCATCGTCGGTTCGTCCGACATCTGGGGAAGGGCAGGCGGACACATGCGACAGGGTCGAGCGACTGGCCATCGCTGCGTTCTCACGCGACTCGCTCTGCGACCCGTGGCGCCCGTCCTCGTGGTCGTCGTGGGATGATCTGGTCGACGGTCCTCGCCGCGGGCGAGGGCGTCGACGAGCACGTCATCTCCCGTGTGTTCCTGGCGATCGCGATCGTGATCGGTGTCGCCCGCCTGGCGGGTGCGGTCGCGAAGCTGGTTCGTCAGCCACCGGTCGTCGGGGAGATCATCGGTGGAATCCTGCTCGGCCCGACCCTGCTCGGGCTGTTCCCCGGTGACCTCGACGAGCTGTTCTTCCCGACCGACATCCGCCCGTTCCTCACGGTCATCGCGAATCTCGGCCTGATCATCTTCATGTTCATCGTCGGCCTCGAACTCGACGGGACGCTGATCAAGGGCAAGGAGCGCATCGCCGGCGTCATCTCGATCAGTTCGATCGCACTGCCGATGGCGCTCGGCTCGCTCCTGGCGATCTACCTGCACCGCTCGCACGGGGTGGTGGACGGTGAGGACGTGAAGATCCTCCCCTTCGCGCTGTTCATCGGAGCCGCGATGTCGGTCACCGCGTTCCCGGTTCTGGCGCGCATCATGATCGACCGGGGCATGTACCGCACGCAGATCGGTGCGCTCACCCTCGCGAGCGCCGCGGTCGACGACGTGCTCGCGTGGGCCCTGCTCGCGGTCGTGCTCGCCGTGGTCGAGTCCGGCACGTTCCTGACGTGGGAGTTCCCGCAGATCATCGGCTTCTCGATCCTGTTCGCCGTGGTGATGATCGCCGTCGTGCGGCCGCTGCTGGCTCGCCTGGTTCCCGCCTACCAACGAGCCGGACGGCTCACGCCGAACCTTGCGGCGATCGTGATCGGCGGATTCCTCCTGGCCTCCTTCGTCACGTCCGGAATCGGCATCCACCACATCCTCGGGGCGTTCACGTTCGGCGCGATGATGCCGCGACGCGACGCACACGCCCTGAACCTCGAGATCCTCGAACGACTCGAACAGGTGACGGTGATCCTGCTGTTGCCGGTGTTCTTCGTGACCACGGGCCTGGTCGTCGACATCGGTGCGCTCCGCGCCTCCGACCTCGGAGTGTTGGCCCTGATCCTGCTCACGGCGTGCGCCGGGAAGTTCATCGGCGCCACCGTGGCCGCCCGATCGCAGGGCGTGCGGCCGTGGCGCAAGGCGGCGGCCATCGGCAGCCTGATGAACACGCGCGGCCTGACCGAGTTGATCATCCTGTCGATCGGTCGCGAGGCCGGTGTGCTGGACGACCGGCTCTTCACGATGCTCGTCGTGATGGCCGTGCTGACGACCGTGCTGACCGAACCGGCGCTGCGCCTCTTCTACCCGGACCGGATGCTGGCGCGCGACGTCGCCGAAGCCCAGAAGCTGAGCCTCGGACTGGAGGACGCGTTCCGGGTGTTCGTCGCCGTCGACGACCCGGCCGACGCAGCGAGAGCCGTTCAGATGGGCTGCGAGATCGTCGGCGACGAGCGACCGTCGGAGATCGTGCTCAGCCGCCTGGTCGAACTCGGACGCACACCCGAACTCGGGGGCACGAGCGCCCGACTCGCCGACATCACGGCATCGATGGACGCGATGGCCGTGCTGGAGCAGCAGGTGACCGACAGCGGCATCGGCGCCCGCGTGCTCACGCGGTTCAGTTCCGAGCCGACGCGCGATCTGCTCGGCCAGGCGGAAGCCAACGACATCGACCTCGTCCTGCTCGGCGCAGGCGACTCCCTCGACCCCGGTGCTGCCGCCGACGAACTCGATCGGACCGTCGTCGTCCACGGTGTCCCCGATGAGGACGCCAGCGCGAATCGCACCGTGACCCTGCTCGCCGGCGAGAGCGACGATGCGATCGCCGCGTTCGCGATCGCCGTCCGCATCGCACGATCGAGGAACGTGTCGCTGAGGATCGAGGTCGACGGTTCACGTTCGCGGCGGTGGGAGGCGGCCGCCCAGCGTCTCGGGGAGATCGGTGTCGACGCCGCGGTCGAGGGGGCTGCCCTGCCCGACACCGGATCCGGCGGGCTCGTCGCGCCGCGCGGTCTCGTGGTGGCCGCGGGGGACCGCCCGACGGGCCCGATCCCGGGCGCAGCCGAGACGCTGCACGTCTTCGCTCCACCCGACATGGGTCGCACGATCGACGACGTCCTCGCCGAGTTCGGCGGCCGCAGCGAGAGCGCGAGCGACACCGTGAGCGACGACACGAGTGAGAAGCCCGGTGAACTCCGGCCGCTCGATGCGTGAAGTCCGTGATCAACAACCCACCGGCATGCGTGCCACAGCGAAATGAGAGATAGATGATCGATGAGATCAACGGCCTGCGACCGGACTTCGTCCTGGCGTTCGTGCTGTTCGGCCTGGTGTTGATCCTGGTCGCAGCGCGCCTCATGGGTGCGCTCGCGCTCCGCCTCGGCCAACCGCGCGTCGTCGGGGAGATCGTGGCGGGGATCCTGCTCGGACCATCTCTCCTGGGAGTGAAGACGCTCGCATGGACCGACTCGTGGTCGGTTCTGCAGTGCGACGCCTCGCGCTCGTTCATCCCGGTCGGAGCCGACGTCGCAGCGTTCGCGCCGCGGGCCGAGAGCATCAGCAACTGCTTGTTCCCAGCGCAGTCGCAGAGCGTTCTGTCGCTGATCGGGCAACTCGCCCTCGTGTTCTTCATGTTCCTCGTCGGGATCGAACTCGACTTCGCATCGCTCAAGGGCAAGGTGACGGCCATCGTCACCGTTGCGCTCGGCGTCGTGCTCGTGCCACTGGGTCTCGGTCTGGCGATCGGACCGGTGTTGCACACCGACAAGTTCTCGTTCGCAGGACCGGACGGCGAGTTGCCCGCTCTCCTGGGGTTCTCCCTGTTCCTCGCTGCGATGCTCGCGGTCACCGCGTTCCCGGTGATGGCGCGGATCCTGCAGGAGAAGGGACTCACGACGAGTCCGATGGGTGCCGTCGGGGTCGCTGCGGCGGGGATCGTGACCGTGCTGATGTTCATCCTCGTCGCCGTCGCCAAGGGCGTCGACGCCGAGAAGACGATCGGCGGGCACAGCCTCGTGTTCATCGGGACAGCCGTCTACCTCGCCGTGATGTTCCTCGTCGTCAAGCCGTTGCTGGCGCCGATCGGCCGGAAGATCGACGAGGCCGGAGCGCTGAACGGAACCTTCTTCGTGTCCGCGGTCGCCGTGGCGATCGGCTCGGCGTACGTTGCAGACCGGATCGGCATCAACGTGATCGTGGGTGGTTTCGTGGCCGGTGCGGTGATGCCCGCTCGCAAGCTGCTGTTCCGCGAGATCTCGAGCCGCCTGTCGGAGGTCACGGCGAGCGTGCTGCTTCCGGTGTTCCTGGCGTTCTCCGGGCTGAGGACCGACTTCACGTCGCTCGGCTGGAGCTGGCTCCCGGGCATCGCCCTGTTCCTGGTCGCCGGCGTGGTCGGGAAGTGGGGCGGAGGTGCGTTGTCGGCACGCCTCGGTGGCCTGAGTTGGGCGGAGGGCAACGTGCTCGGCGTGCTCATGAACTGCCGGGGTCTGCTGGTGCTCGTCGTCGCCCTCGCAGCCTTCGACGCGAGGATCATCACGCCCCAGATGCAGGTCGGCGCCGTGCTGATGGCGCTCGTGACCACGGCGATGACCGGCCCACTCTTCGACCGGTTCCTCCCGGCGGCGATCGCCGTGCAGGATGCCAAGAGCGGGAAGGGCGGTGCCACCGTCGCGAGCGGAGCGGTCGAGGGCGGGGTCGCATCGTGACCGGAGCCGACGGGTCCGATCCGGTCGCGACGTCCATCGCGGACTACGCACTCGTCCGACGACTCGAGCGTGCCAACAACGGTGAGTTCCACCTGGCGCGAGCACCGCAGCGCCTGGGGCTCGAGGCCGAACACGTGATGGTCAAGGTGCTCGACAGCGGCACGCCCGAGGAGACGTTCCGTCGAGCGACGCGCGAACTGCGTGCGTTCGCTGCCGTCGAGTCGCCGTACCTCGTCGCACTGTACGACGCGGGCCAGGAGGGTCACCGACTCTTCTACTCGATGGAGTACCTGCCGCTCGGCTCGCTGGCGGACCCGCAGGTCGAGCTCGACACGGGACGGATCGTGCGGGCCGTGGCGTGTGCGGCTCGCGCGGCCCACGCGCTCCACGAACACGGGATCGCCCACCGCGACATCCAGCCGGTGAACGTGCTGCTCACCGAGGACGGTGGGAAGCTCGCCGACCTCGGCCTCGCCCAGGTGTTCGTGCCGGACTACACCGTCACCGGCTTCGGCAACATCGGCGCCGTCGAGTACATGGACCCGATCGTGGTCGAAGGAGCGCCGAGTTCGAGGGCGTCGGACATCTGGGCACTCGGCACGACGCTCCACCGGACGATCGTCGGCGTGGGTGTCTACGGTGCGTTGCCACCGGACAATCCGCTCGCCGCGATCCGCAAGGTGCTGTCCTCGCAACCCGAGATCTCCGCCGATCTCACCCCGGCGGTGCGCGAGGTCGTCGAGACGTGTCTGCAACCCGATCCGCTCGACCGGTACGCGACCGCCGAGGAGGCAGCCGACGCACTCGATCGTTGCGCCGCTGAACTCTGAACGCTCGAACCCCGAAACGCCGAACGAGGTGTCGGTCGACTCCGAGTCCGCCGACGCCCGGGCCTCGCAGGCCCGAGCCAGGGCGGCAGCGGTGTCAGCGCGCCGAGTGGTGCAGTTGGAGCTTCAGCGAGCGCGGGCCGATCTGGAGATGATCGCCTTGGCTCATCGCCACGGGCTGGTGAGGGACGAGCGGTGCGGCGAGACCGCTCTGTGCGCTCACGATCAGCGTTCCGTTCGCGCTCCCGAGGTCGGCGACCGTGACGGTCCAGTCGTGCAGGGTGATCGCCAGGTGGTGACGTGACACGACGTTGCTGGCGTCGGTGAGCAGCACGGCCTGACGGCGGCCGGCACGCACGTCGTCGTGGGTGGTGGCATCTCGCCCGATCAGGAGGTCGGTGGCGATCGGGATCGCACCGCCGTCGTCGAGGAGGAAGAGGCCCAGCGGCGGGCGCGGGCCCTTCACGAAGACCGCGGTCGCGTTGATCCCCATCTTGCGTCCGCAGTGGGCGCAGTACTCGGCGTCGGGGTGGTTGTGGTGGTCGAGCGGACACCGGATGCCGAGCACCCAGTTCGACTCGTCGTCGACGTCGGACATCGCCTCGACGGGCGCGTCGGGGGCGAGGTTCGACGCGACCGCAGGCGCGGGTGTCGATGCTGCGGCTGGCGCAACCGCCGCGTCAGCCGCAGCCGCCGATGGCGGGGCCGCGGGTTCCGGTCGGCGGACGACCGGCAGCGGCTGGGGCGCGAAGTCGACGGGGACCGACAGGTCGACCACCTCGAGGCCGACCGGGGTCGGATCGGGCTGGGCGTCGACGCGGAGATCCACGACGAACTGGCTCGCCACCTGTCCGTGCGGCGCCGACAGACTCGCCGCCGTGTTCGGCGTGACGTCGGACGGGGTGGTCGCGCGCAACGCCACCGCGACGCGCAGCGCATCACCGGGGACACGCATCGTGTGGTCGGCGGTTCCGGTCGGTCGGACGAACCATTCGGCGGTGGGGAGTTCGACGAGCGCGGCCACCCGACCGGACATGGTGAGTCGGAGCGGACCGTCGGCTTCCTCGAGCATCGCTGCGGTGCCCCCGTTGGCTGCGAGCGTTCGCATGACCACATCGGCGCCCACCTCGTCGGCGATGCGGTCGAGGTCGTCGCCGCGCAGTGAGGGTGCCTCCTCGGTGAGGATCACCCGCCCAGCCGGTGTGACCGTGACGAAGCCGTCGGCTCCGCTCACCAGGCAGCGGTACGGGTTGTCGTCCATCATCGAGGTCCCTTCGTGGAAGAAGCATTCTGTCCGCCCTGAGCGGCGTGAGACTCGGCATCGGCGATCTGACGACTGACGTCGTCGAGTGCCTCGGCGAGATCGAGTGCGGTGTCGAATCGCTGTTCGACAGGAGCGAAGCAGCGGTCGATCACACCGAGCAGCTCCGGCTCGAGCGTGTGGTCGAGTCGCGGTCGGTTCTGCACGACGTGGCGGAACGCAGCGATCAGATCGTCGGTGGGCAGACCTTCGTACGGTTCGAGGTCGCTCACGACGTCGTGCAGGGTCATCCCGAGCGACCAGATGTCGGTCGCCCGCGAGGCCCGCCCACCCCACACCAGGTCGGGGTCGAGGAAGCGCAGGGAGCCGATCGGCCCGGCGCCGACCGATGCGGTCGTGCCGTCGAAGGTCTGCGCGAGAGCGAGGTCGGCGAGGCGGCCACGCGTCCTGTCGACGAAGATGTTCGTCGGGTTGATGTCGCGGTGCGCGACCCCGGCTTCGTGCATGTCGTGGGCGCCGCGTGCCGCGTCGGCGACGATGGCGACGCGAGCCGAGCGGGCGAGCGCCGGCAGGGCGACGTCGAGCGTTCCGCTCGGGTAGTGGCGCGTCGCCATGTACATCCGTCCGTCGACGGAGCCGGCGTCGAGCACTTCGACGAGGTGCGCCGTCTGGAGCGAATGCAGGAGGCGCAGTTCGTTGGTGACCCGTGCGAACTCCTCGGGTGAGCCGAACTGCTCGAGCACCCGGAGAGTGACGATCGGATCGGTGAGACCCAGCCGGGCGGGTGGGCGTGCGGTGTAGGAGATTCCGTGACCGACCTCGCCGACGCGGCCGGACGCGTCGATGATCTCGTAGTCAGCGAGGCGCATCGCCCGTCACCGCCCTGCTCGACAGCTCAACTCGGGTCCCACCGGGTGTCGAAGCGCCCACCCCGGTATCGCCAGCGCAGCGAGAAGATCCGCATCGGTCCGTTCGTGAACGCCCAGATGAGCAACCACAGCGTGATGAACATGATCAGGAACGCCGGCACCGGGAAGTTCCCGTCGGGTGCCCGCTGTTCCCAGGGGAGCCCGGCATCGAGGATCAGGTAGGCGACGATGCCTTCCGGGACGGCGAGGAGGAGGCCGAACATGATCGGCCAGTCCTTCTCCCAGCGGAACTGCTGGAGACCGTGGTAGATCAGCTCCCAGACCACGCCGACCACCGCCACGACCAGCACGGCCTGGTAGAGCGCCTTGTACATGTTCGTCAGGTCGACGCCATCGGGTCGAGGGAGGAGCCAGCCGATGATCGCGGTCCATCCGACGCCGAGGGTCGCCATCATGATGATCCTGGTCTGGATTCGTCCGAAGAGTGTGGGTGTCATGTCGTGTGTCCGCTCGTTCTCGTTCGCGCTTCAGATCGGCTTGTTCCGGGCCCATTTCCACCATTGGGAGGTGGAACGCAGCGGACCGATCTTCTTGCCGAACCCGTGCTCGGCGAGCGAATCGGCGATTCGCAGTGCGGCGTACTGGAGCCCGAGGAAGGAGTCCACTCCGGCGTAGTAGCCGCCGAGTGTGCTGGTGCCCGACGCGTACAGTCGCCCGGTGCCGGACTGCGCGCCGCGGACGGTGAAGTCGCGGTCGACGTCCAGGCGGCCCTTGGGGTTCTTGCGTGCGCCGCCGTACGCGAGCAGGTCGCTGAGCACCCGGTGTTCCTCGATCCCGGCTTCGAGCCCGGTGGCGTCGATGACGAAGTCGGAGTCGATGAACGACTCGCGTCCGGACCCGTCGACGATGACGGTCCGCACGCCCTTCCCCGGCCCGGCGGGTTCGACGTTCTTCACCGTGCCGACGAGCTGACGGTAGAAGCCCTGCTTCTCGCCTCGCTCGAGTTGCTCCTGCCAGTCGTCGCGCACTGCGGTGTTGGTGCCGCCGAGGGCATCGACGAACTTCGCACGCTCGTCGCCCTCGAGCTTCACGATCGTGTCGCGGTACTGGCCGCCCCACGCCGACTTGGCGAAGTTGAAGCCCTGGTACGCCCACCCCTTCCTCGTCGGTCGACGGAACGTCGCCTTGGTGCCGGCGGTGCCGTCGGCGTAGGTGCGGAACAGGTGGATGATCTGGGTCTGGGCGCCGTTCTTGTCGCGATCGTCGATGATCCGTTGGAGCACCCGGGAGCCGACGATCCCGGCTCCGCGGACGAGCACGGTGCACGGTCGTCTGAGCATCTCCTCGTACACGTGGAGGTGCGGCTCGTACGCGTTGACGACGCGAGCGAAGTCGTTGTGCTCCACGCGGTACTTCTGGAGATCGGGCAGCACGCGGATGCCGGGGTAGCCGATCGCCAGGTGGACGTGATGACATCGGTAGGCGACGCGCAGCTTGGGTCCGTTCGGGGCGGCGCCGCGCTGGTCGGTCGGCGTGTGGATGACGAAGTATCCACCCTGGCGTCGGCGGCGAACCGTGCGCACGACACCCGGACGCAGCATCCGTTCCCACCCGATCCGCGCCGCTTCGCGCTCGACCGACTCGTAGACCTGGCCGGCCTGGGGCGTGTAGTAGTTGGAGAGGATCGGCTCGGTGAGCACGGTGTACGCCGGCGCGAGGCTCTTCTTGGCGACCGCCTCGCGCATGGCGTAGCCGGGCCATCCCCAGATGCAGTCGATCGTGGAACCGGAGTCGGATCGCAGTCGCTCGTACCGCGGGATCTGGCTGTTGGTCGCGAGGTACTCGTAGGTCTCACTCGGCACCGCGAGTTCCGACAGCACCGTCAGTGCTTCGATGGGCTGACCGGCGATGCGCAGCGTGTCGATCATCGCGAGCGACCCCATCCCGCCACCGATCGACACGAATGGCGTGTCGATGATCGGGATCTGGTGCCGGGCGATGTCCTCGTCACTCCAGTCTGCCGATTCGAGAAGTTCCCGCGTGAGTTCCACAAGCGGCGACATTAATCACTTCTCATGATGCGGTGTGCACGATTGCCAACAGGGCGACAACAGGACATGCCGATCGTGGTTCGCGTCCGAGAGTCGCCCCGCGTGGCACGATCGAGGGATGAACGAACAGAGCACCATCGCCGAGTCGTCCGACGAGGTCGCGGACCTGTTCGCGGCGGCGCTCGCGGCCCGCGAGCGTTCGCACAGCCCGTACTCCGGCTACAAGGTCGGCGCCGCCATCCGCACCACGGCGGGCGAGGTGTTCGCGTGTTGCAACGTCGAGAACGCCGCGTACCCCGAGAGCGTGTGCGCGGAGGGTGGCGCCATCTCGATGATGGTGGTGGGCAGCGCCTCGACCCCCGTGATCGCCGACGTCGTGACCATCACCTCGGGTGACACACCGGGGACGGCCTGCGGAGGCTGCCGCCAGAAGATCCGCGAGTTCGCCGGCCCCGACACGCGCATCCACTCAGCGACCGACACCGGCGTGGTGTTCACCATGGACATGTCCGAGTTGCTCCCCGAGTCGTTCGGCCCCGACCGCCTCCTCTGACCGCCCGTCCCCGGCGCCGCGCGAGTTGGCTGGCGGTGAGTCTCGGTCGGCGCAGGGGCGACTCAGACTCACCGCTGGGACGGAGCCACAACCAGGCTTGAGTCGGGAAGACTCAAGTTTGCTACATCGGACGTTGTGGTCGGGGTGGCGACCCCCTATCTTGAGTGGCAGTCATTCAAGATCTGAACACCGTCCCCTCAGTCGAGGGAGAGAAAGCGAGAAATCACATGGCCAAGGCAGTCGGCATCGACCTCGGAACCACCAACTCCGTCGTCTCCGTTCTCGAAGGTGGCGACCCGGTCGTCATCCCCAACTCCGAAGGTGCACGCACCACCCCGTCGGTGGTCGCGTTCTCCAAGACCGGCGAAGTTCTCGTCGGCGAGGTCGCCAAGCGTCAGGCGATCACCAACCCGGACCGCACGTTCCGTTCCGTCAAGCGCCACATCGGCGAGGACTGGAAGACCGGCGATGTCGACGGCAAGAACTACACGCCCCAGGAGATCAGCGCCCGGACCCTGATGAAGCTCAAGCGCGATGCCGAGAGCTACCTCGGTGACACGGTCACCCAGGCCGTCATCACGGTGCCCGCGTACTTCGACGATGCGCAGCGCACCGCCACCAAGGAAGCGGGCACGATCGCCGGCCTCGAAGTGCTGCGGATCATCAACGAGCCCACGGCCGCGGCGCTCGCGTACGGCCTCGAGAAGGGCTCCGAGGACGAGACCATCCTGGTGTTCGACCTCGGCGGCGGCACGTTCGACGTGTCGGTGCTCGAGATCGGCGACGGCGTGTTCGAGGTGAAGTCCACCCACGGTGACACCGACCTCGGTGGTGACGACTGGGACCAGCGGATCATCAAGTGGTTGGTCGACGGCTTCAAGGCCGCCCACGGAGTCGACCTCAGCGCCGACCGCATGGCCGCACAGCGTCTGCAGGAAGCAGCCGAGAAGGCCAAGGTCGAGCTCAGCCAGACCCAGAGCACGCAGATCAACCTGCCGTTCATCACCGCCACGGCCGACGGACCGCTCCACCTCGACGAGCAGCTCAGCCGCTCGAAGTTCCAGGAGATGACCGCCGACCTCATCGAGCGCTGCCGGATCCCCTTCGAGCAGGCCCTCAAGGATGCCGGCGTGAAGCAGGGTGAACTCGACCACGTGATCCTCGTCGGCGGATCCACCCGGATGCCCGCCGTGAGCGACCTCGTGCAGAGCCTCACCAACAAGGAACCGAACAAGACCGTCAACCCCGACGAGGTCGTGGCCATCGGCGCCGCCATCCAGGCCGGCGTGCTGCGCGGCGACGTCAAGGACGTGCTCCTGCTCGACGTCACCCCGCTGTCGCTCGGCATCGAAACCAAGGGCGGCATCATGACCAAGCTGATCGAGCGCAACACCACGATCCCCACCAAGCGGTCCGAGGTGTTCACGACCGCCGAGGCCAACCAGCCGTCGGTCGAGATCCACGTGCTCCAGGGCGAGCGTGACATGGCGCAGTACAACAAGACGCTCGGCAAGTTCCAGCTCGTCGACCTCCCGCCGGCGCCTCAGGGCGTGCCGCAGATCGAGGTCGTGTTCGACATCGACGCCAACGGCATCGTGCACGTGTCGGCCAAGGACCGGGCGACGAACAAGGAGCAGTCGATGACCATCACGGGTCAGTCGACGTTGAACAAGGACGACATCGAAGCGATGGTGAAGGACGCCGAGGCGCACGCCGAGGAGGACAAGAAGCGTCGTGAGGAGGCCGAGATCCGCAACAACGCCGAGTCGCTGGTCAACCAGACCGAGAAGGTGCTGCGCGACCAGGGTGACACGGTCGACGCCTCCGAGCGCGAAGCGGTCGAGACCCCGCTGGCCGACCTGAAGACGGCGCTGTCCGGCAACGACAGCGACGCGATCAAGTCCGCGACCGACACGATGAACACCGCCATCCAGGCGTTCAGCCAGAAGCTCTACGAAGCGGCTGCGAAGGACAACGACGGTGCGGGATCCTCGGCATCGGGCCAGGACTCGGGTGACGGCGCCGACGCCGGAGCCTCCGATGACGACATCGTCGACGCCGAGATCGTCGACGACGAGAACTGAGGCCGCGATGAGCGATCCGGACCGTGACCCACGAGCGGCACGCCCCGACGATCTGGGCGCCGGCGACAACTTCGACCCGGACGTCCACGACGTGGCCGACAGCGACCTCGGTTCGCCGGGGTCGACCCAGGCCGGGCACCCCGACGGTGCGTATCAGCAGGAGAGCGGTGATGCCGCCGACGAACGATCCAGCGAAGTCGACGACCTCACCGCAGGTGCCCAGCGGCCCGGCGTTGCGCTGAGCCCGGAGGAAGCCGAGCAGCAACTCGCCGAGGCCGTCGACGGCATCGATCTGGGTGACGTCGATCTGGGCGAGATCGGAATCGAGGACATCGACGTGTTCGCCGTGCTCGACGAACGGGACCAGTTCAAGAACATGGCGCAACGCATCCAGGCCGATTTCGACAACTTCCGCAAGCAGTCGGCCGTACGGGCCCAGGCCGATGCCGACCGTGCGACCGGACGGCTCGCAGAGGCGATGTTGCCCGTGCTCGATGCGGCCGAAGCCGCCTTCCTCCGTCATCCGGAGGAGGTCGGCCCACTGCTCAACCAGATGTTGCTGGAGTTGAAGAAGCACGGCCTCGAGACCCTCGACCTCGAAGGTCAGCCGTTCGATCCCGAGGTGGCCGAAGCAGTCGCCCACGAGCCCGGCACCGGTGGCGAACCCGTCGTGGCCGAGGTGCTCCGCAGCGGCTACCGCTGGAAGGACCGGACCCTGCGTCCGGCGATGGTCAAGACGCGCGACTGAACGTCATCCGGTGATGTCATCCGGTGTCAGACACCAGATGACACACCGCATGAACACCCGACCTGTCCGACATCTGTCATCCGGTGTCAGACACCAGATGACCGCATGATCCACCCGAGAGGAGGTGAAACCCACCCATGAGTCCACAACGTGAATGGTTCGAGAAGGACTACTACGCGACGCTCGGCGTCACGAAGGCGTCGACCGACAAGGAGATCAAGAAGGCGTACCGCAAGCTCGCCGGCGAACTCCACCCGGACAAGAACCCCGGCAACAAGGTGGCCGAGGAGAAGTTCAAGGACGTGTCGGCGGCCTACGACGTGCTCGGTGACCCCGCCAAGCGCAAGGAGTACGACGAGGTCCGAGCGATCGGACCGATGGGAGGCGGTGGAGCCGGTCGTGGTGGCGGACCCGGCGGGTTCTCGTTCAACGTCGGCGACATGCAGGGTGGGGGTGGTCTCGGCGACCTGCTCGGCAACATGTTCGGCGGCGGCGGCCGAGGTCGCAGTGGGAGCAGCGCCGGGGTGGGCCCGCGACGCGGTGGCGACGTGGAAGCGCAGCTCACCGTCGACTTCGAGGACGCCGTGTCGGGGATCGAGACGTCGTTGTACCTCACGGCCGACGCGTCGTGTTCCACCTGTTCCGGAACGGGAGCGAAGCCGGGCACCGCACCCAAGATCTGCCAGAACTGCGGTGGCCGCGGCGTCGTCGACGACAATCAGGGCTTCTTCGCGATGTCGTCGCCGTGTCACGTGTGCCAGGGCAGCGGCTCGGTCATCGAGTACAGGTGCGACACCTGCCGCGGCACCGGAATCGAACGCCGACCGCGCGAAGTCAAGACGCGGATTCCGGCCGGAGTGAAGGACGGCCAGACGATCAAGCTGAAGGGACGGGGGTCGCCCGGTCGCAACGGCGGCCCGGCCGGCGACCTGCTCGTGCGGATGAAGGTCATGCCGCACCCGCGTTTCGGGCGCAACGGCGACGACCTCACCGTCACCGTTCCCGTGTCGTTCGCCGACGCTGCGCTCGGCGCCGACGTCGAGGTCACCACCCTCGACGGCTCGCCGGTGACCCTGCGGATCAAGCCGGGCACGCAACCCGGATCGCGGCACCGGGTCAAGGACAAGGGCATCGAACGGGTCACTTCGTCGGGCACCCGACGCGGTCACCTCATCGTCACGGTCGACGTCGTGGTGCCGAGCGAACTCAACGATGCGCAGCGCGCAGCCATCGAGGCGTTCGCCGCAGCGTCTACGGTGGGGGCGTCCGACCACACGGCCGGGAACGCCTCGTGAGCGCGAGGGAGCCGACATGAGCAAGCACCAACTGAAGGCCGTCTACGTGATCTCGGTCGCCGCCGAGTTGGCCGGGATGCATCCTCAGACCCTGCGCATCTACGAGCGTCGCGGCCTCGTGTCGCCCGCCCGCACCGAAGGCGGGAACCGTCGCTACAGCGACGAGGACATCGAACTGCTCCGCAGGATCTCCGAACTCACCGACGCAGGGCTGAACCTGGAGGGCATCCGTCGGGTGATGGCGCTGGAGAACGAGAACGTCCGTCTGCGGCGCGAACTCGACCAGGCGCGCGAACTGGCGCTGCACGCGATCCGCGAGGTGGAGCGGGTGGCCCCGGCGAGCGGCGGCGACCTCGTGCCGTTGAAGCAGGCCGTGGCGGTGTTCGGTCGACGCAACGCATTCGACCGCGACTGAGTCGATTCCACCGCGCTGCGGGCGCTGCGGTTCGCGCCCGTCGTGGTCAGCGACGTGAGCGAGGGCGCAGGTACCGGGTGAATCGCTTGGGGCCCGAGGTTCCGGAGCCCGGCTCGTAGGCGGGCAGGGGCGAGAGTTCCTCGATCGCCCACGGCCGGTCGAACTGGTCGTCGACGGCCACGCTCGAGATGATCATGTCGACGGGCCGCAGGGGTCCGGCCAGCCCCGCCGCACCGACCGCAGCGCCGAGAGCGACGCCCTGGCGTTGTGCCGAGCGTTGGTCGTGGGCCGGGAAGTTCGGGTAGGCCACGTCGACCAACTGGAGTTCGACGTCGGCCGCCGGATCTCGGCCGGCAGGTTCCGGGTCGTCGTGCGACGGGTCGAGCGCATCGGGTGCGCTGTCGGTCGTGGTCGTGGCCCGCTCGTCGATCCGGTCGATGATCTCGCCGAGTGCCGGATCGGTCATGAAGTCGTCGAAGTAGGCGAGCGACACGTCGACCGAACTGATCTCGACGCGCGGGTGCGGGTGCCCGACGGCGATGGCCCCGACTGCGGCGACCGGCAGTCGGTTCCTCACGACCATGCGGTGGGCGTCGCCCTGTGCGACGAACCTGCGGACGAACGTTGCGTCCGGGCCGGCGACGCGGGCCAGTGCGAGAGGCGACGGTTCGATCGTGACGTCGATGAACCCGGCGCGTTCCGCCAGGTCCTCGATGCGTCGGACGGCCTGGGCATCCCAGCGGATCAGCAGCAACCACCGTCGGGGACCGTCCTCGATGACGACGGTCGAGTTGATGCGGTGGAGGCGATCGAGCTTCGAGCGCAGCTCGTTGAGGTTCGGGCCGGACCGGCCGGTGATGTCGATCCGCTGGAGCATCGCTCCTTCGGGGAACGTCGCGATGCGTGCGGGTTCGTCGGGGTCGCCCAGTTCCGCGCGCAGCAACACCAGCGCGTCGAGCGTCGAGTTGTCGTCGGCCAGGTTGACCGGAAACTCTGCGGCCGCGGCGAGTCGACCGTTCACGTCGTGTCGCAGCCGGACCCCGCGGATGACCGTGTCGGCGATCTCGATGCCGACTCCGTCGCCGCGTCCGACCGGTCGGCTCACGATCCGGCTCCGGAGGCGATCGTGGCCGGGCGACGCTGGTGTGCGGGTTCGGGGGCGAGTCGCGCGATCTCGGCATCGAGCGAGGCGGGCGGGGTGGCGAGCTGGACGCTCCGCTCGGCGGTGGTGGACCAGCAGCGACCGGAGTGTCGGTCTGTGGCTCCGACCGAAGGTGCACCCATCGTGGCCCGATCCGCGGGATCCGATGTGATGCCGACGAGTCGGTCTCCGATCAAGCCGGTCAGGGGCCCGAGGTCGCCGACGTGTGTCGTGATCGCGATGACGTTCATCCCGACCGACGGCCCGGTCGCAGCGATGTCGGCCAGCTCACGCAGCGTCACGTCGACGTCGCCGGCCGGCAGCGAGCGCACCATGCGGCTCACGTCGCCGATCAGCACGACCAGGTTCGGACGGTCGGTGTCGGCGCGGGTGTCGAACCGTTCGGAGTGGATCACGTGGAGGGCGCGCACGAGTCGACGGACCGCGTCGGGCCGGTCGGGTGAGACCACACCGCCGGTGTGGGGCAGTGCCTCGAACGCACGCCGTCGTTGCGGCAGCGCCTCGATCGCGTACAGGTGCAGGTCGTCGGCCGACATCCGCGCGGCCGTGCCACAGATGACCAGGTCGAGCAGCGTCGTCATCCCCGAGCGCGGCGACCCGACGGCGAGGATCGATCCACCGCTGCCCGGTTGCCACCAGTAGGCCTCGTTCTCCGCACGTTCGGGTCGGTCGACGAGCCCGATCGGCACGCCGTCTCCCGGATGGCTGTCGAGCAGCGACGAGAAGTCGATCGCTGCCGGGAGCGGCGGCGGCAGCAGCGACGGGCTCGAACGCGTGACCTCGGCCCCTCCCGACGCACCTCCCGACGCCCCTCCTGACGTACGCGTCGACACCTGGCGGGCGACCGCAGCGGTGACCAGTGCGTCTCCGTCGTTCGTGGTGGTCGCGAGGATCGAGCGGGTGAGGCGACGCTCGAGCGGGGTCATCGCACGACCGTGGGTGGTGGGTCGGATGATCAGCTCCGCGGCGTCGAACGCTGCCGGCCCGCTCGGCTCGTCTCCGGCCGCCTGCGTCGCGACGCCGTCGAATCCGATCTGGCGGTCGCCGACCCACAGGCGACCGACCCCTCCGTCGCCGATCCACGCGAGCGCTCCACAGCGCTCCCGGTTGACGGCGGGGATCGAGTCGGGGTGATCGCCGGTGAGCACGACGTGGACGTTCGGCAGCGACTCCGCCAGTGCGGTCATCGCGTCGACCAACTCGATCGGCATCGGGTCGCGGGCGTCGAAGGCTCGTTCGATCACGACCACGACGTGCAGTTCGGGCCGCTCCGTCAACACGTGGGCGACCCGGTGGATCAGACGACCGGCGTCGTCGGCTTCGTCGCGACCGGCCCAGCCCGCGATGTGAGGCAGTTCGGAGTGCCAGGCGGGCCGCTCGCGGCCGATCACGAGCACCGCCATCTCGTCGGGGGACCGTTGCGTGGCGGCGCCGAGCACCAGTGCGGCCACGGTGCGGTCGTGGCGGGTCTCGTCGCCGGAGACGACGATCGTGGTGAGTGGCGCGGTCAGGTCGACGGTGACGGGCGTGCGTCGCGTCGAGGGCACGGACGCCGGATCGGTGGTCGGGTCCCCACCCGGGTCGTCGAGTGCGACCCCGATGGGGACGTCGAGGGGTGCGGACGATTCACCGACCCGCCGTGCCGGCGGCGGGGTCGTCTGTGCCCCAGTGCCCGCCGGGTCGGACGCGGCGAGCTCGACGAGTTCGCCGAGCGTCGGTGCTGCGCTGCGACGTGAGGCGGTGACGTGACGGCGCGCCTCCAGATCGTCGAGGGGCGCGAGGTGACGGGCGATCTCGGCGGCCAGGTTCATCTGGGTGAGTGCGGGGTGGATGTCGGTCACGACGCTGGGTGCGTCGGCCAGGCGGGTGTGCTGCGTGGCGAGCGATCCGAAGAGTGCGGGACGACCGGTGCCCGACGACCGGGTCACCGAGGTGAGGTGAGCGAGGCGATCGAGGGGCGGGAGCTCCTCGACCAGCGCCGTGCACATCCCCGGCGCTTCGTGGAGTCCGACGCACAACGCCATGATCCGCAGGTCGCGCGGCGGATCGATCAGCAGCGAGCGCACGGGCGAGTCACGTTGGCTCCAGAGCGAGATGTCGTCCAGTACGAGCAGCGTGACGGGATTCGGTCCGCCGCCCGGGGAGCCCGTCGACGCGAACGACGCAGCCCAGTCCGCCATGTCGCTCGGGTCGTCGAACAGCTCGGGCGCACCGGACGGCCCGGCTCGGCGGACGTGGGGAAGCCACTTGGCCCAGTTCCACTGCGCGATGTGGTCGGGTGTGGACGCCACGGCGACGGCGAGGTCGACGGGGCCGTGAAGTGTCGCCAGCTCGATCAGCATCGTGCGCGCCAGGGCCGTGGTGAAACGCTCCGACCCCACGAGTGCGACACCGCGGTGGCGTTGCAGGTCGACCGACGCGATGGTGGTTCCGTCGGCGTGGAACCCGAAGGCGGCCTCGAGTGCGCCGGGGTCGTTCCCACGCCGGGACCAGAGCCCGACACCCCACGCAGCCGCGTCGGCGGCAGCATCGATCACGACCCGCCGACGCTGCGACGCCCCGCCCGGTGTGCGCTGGAAGGGGATCGAGCCGTCGCCTGCGGGTGCAGCGAGTCGTCGTCGGCTCGGCTGGCGCGCCGGGATCTCGAGTTCGAACAGTCGGCCTCCGACGTCGAGGCGTTCGCCCTGCCACGGGAGTTCGCGATCGAACAACTCGGATCCGAGGGTGGGCGTGTAGACGCCGAGGGCGCCGCCGATCTCGGGGCCTGGCGTGACCCGGACGCTGCGTGGTCCGACGTCGAGGTCGAAGGCGGGTGTGTCGACCTGGGCGCGGTCGAGTTCGTCGGCGTGCAACCGCCGAGCACTGCCGATCCGGTACCGCCCGGTGGGCAGCCGGAGCGAGGTGCCCGCTCCCCGTCCACTGAGTTGCAGGAGTTCGACGGCGAAGCCGTCGGTCGCCGCGGCCCGATCGCCGGTCCGTTCGGGACGCGTGTCGATCAGTGAGCCGATCACCAGGTCGACGCCGTTCAGCAGACGGGTGGTCGACACCGCGCGGCCGTCGACGCGCGTGGTGGCGGGCGCGGCCTGCCCGGTGACGGCGCGCACCAGGTCGGCGATCGTCGCATCGGCCGGCGCCGCGACGATGTCGATGTCGGCATCGCCGTGGGGGGTGCGCACGACCACGTCCATCGCCTCTGAACACTAGGACCATGCGGCGCGAACCCGGAGCACCGGCCCGGACACCGGATGAATCCGCGTCGTGTGGATCTCTCCTCAAGTCCGGGAGGCGCCGTGTCGATACAGACTGCGTGGAGGTGCCCTCGCGCACACCCGGGTCGAAGGAGGACGTTCTGGGCAGGAACCGGACGAACACCGGACCGGACGCGCCCGCTCGGCCGTCGGTCACGGGTGCCGAGGCGACCGACCCCGACGATCGGGACGAGTACGCTGTCGGCGCGATGGTCAGAGGTCCGACGCTCCAGACCGTCACGTGGAAGCAGGTGGTCGCATCGGTCGCCGCAGTGGCCGTGGCCCTCGCCGGGCTGGTGCTCGTGGTGCGGGCAGACGGGCTGCCCGCCGTCGACGCCGCATCGTCTCGGGCGACGCGCTGGGTGGTTCACGAACCGACCGGGCGCGTGGTGCTCGTCGACGGGTTCGGGGGCAGGCCGCTGGCGAGTCTCGACACCGGGGTGCTGGGCGACGACCTGTTCGTCACCGAGGGCTCGGGTCTCGCATTCGTGCTCGACGACGCAGCAGCCGAGGTGCGATCGATCGACACCGCCGACCTGCGCGTCGGTCCGCCGCAACTGATCCCGAGCCTGGGTGACGGCGTGGCCGTGGCGCGATCGGGGTCGTCGGGGCTGCTCGTCGCCAACCCGCAGACCGGGGAGGCGACGCTGTTGCCGACCGGTGGCGAGCCCGTCGCAGTGCCCTTCGAGGCGGACAACGCGCCCGGCGTCGACACGGCCGAGACCCTCGTGCTCGCGCCCGACGGTTCGATCTGGTCGCTCGTCGACGGTGACCTTCAGCGGGCCACGTCGGCGGGCACGACGGTGCAGCGTGTGGGCGCCGACGACGGGACGCTCTCGCTCGTCGGCAACGAACCGATCGTGCTCGACCGGTCGGGCCCGCGCGTGCGCGTGGGGGGTGGCGACTGGGTGGATCTGCCGGTGGGCGATGGTGGCCCGGCCGGTGGTCAGTTCGTTTTGCAGACGGCGGGTCCACGGGCCGACTGCGGATGGGTCGGGGGCGGCGACCTGCTGTTCTGCGTCGACGGTGACGGCATCGTGGAGTCCGCCGTCGTTCCCGACCTGGGCATCGACGGCGGAGACGTGCTCGCCATCGCAGGTGATGCCGCCGCGCTGGTGCGTCGAGGTCCGACGGAGGTCGTGCAGTTCGACTGGCGCAGCGAGAGCATCCTCGACGACGCGCCGATCACGGCGGGGCCGACCACGCAGCTCGACGTGACGGCGACGAGCGACGTGATCTGGGTCGACGACCGGTCGGGCGACTTCGTGTGGACCGTGCACCCGTGGGGCATCGAGGCGATCAACAAGCAGGCGCCGGGGCTGCTGGTGATCGGCGAGGAAGGCACCGTCATCCGCGACGGACAGGGTGACGGGGTGGACGCCCGAGGTGCCGACGACGGGTCGACGGCGGAGGAAGAGGAGCGCGAACCCGACAACAACGGCATCGACGACCCACCGGTGGCGATCGACGACCCGGTGACCGCCCGATCGGGCGCATCGGTGCCGGTGGCGGTCACGGCGAACGACTACGACCCCGACGGGGAGGCCATCGCGGTGGTCGACGTCGGCGTGCCCGGCCACGGGGGCGCAGAGGTCGGCACGGCGAGCACCGTCGTCTACACGCCCGAACCCGGCTACGTCGGCCTCGACGAGTTCACGTACACGATCGCCGACGGTGACGGAACCGAGGCGAGCGCCCGGGTGATCGTCGAACTGCTTCCCGTCGACGGTCAGAACCGGCCGCCCGTCGGCACGCCCGACTCCGCGGAAACCGGTCCGGACACCGCCGTCGTCGTCGATGTCCTGCTCAACGACGTCGACCCCGAGCGAGACGGTCTGCGCCTCGACGGCGTCAGCCTCGCCGACCCACGGATCGGTGAGGTCACCGAGACCGAGGGTCCGTCGGGGCTTCCGGCGCTCGAGTACACGCCGGCGCAGGGGTTCGAAGGCGAGGCGACGTTCACGTACCGACCCGCCGACACGTTCGCTGCCACGGGGGAACCCGTCCTGGTCACCGTCGACGTCGCACGGCCCGGTGACGCCAACCGGCCCCCGACCGTCCAGCCCGACTCCGCCCGGACGCGCCGCAACAGTGAGGCGATCGTCCCGGTCCTCGTCAACGACTCCGATCCCGACGGCGACCCGCTGACCCTGTCGATCGTCACGCCACTGCCGAACGGACTCGACGTGGAGGTCCAGGGCAACCAACTCGCCGTGACACCACTCGCCGGGAGCGGCGACTCGGTCACCTTCGAGTACGAGGTCGACGACGGGCAGGGCCACCGGGTCGCCGGGTCGGTGTTGATCGACGTGATCGACGACGACGAGCCGAACCGGCCACCCGTCGTGTCGGCCGACATCGAGACCGTCGTGATCGGTCAGACGATCCTGATCGACGTCACGGCGAACGACTCCGATCCCGACGGCGATCCGCTCGCCGTCGTCGCGGTGAGCCGACCGTCGAGTGGCGGGTCGGTGCGGTACGCGGGTCGCAACCAGGTGGAGTTCACGCCCACGGCGATCACCGAGGACCGCGAGGCGAACGTGCGCTTCACGTACACGGTGAGTGACGGCAACGGCCACGAGGTCGCCGGCGACGTCACCGTCACCGTGCTCGCCGAAGCACTGCCAGAGCCGCCCTACGCCCGCGACGACTCGACGTTCACGTTCGTCGACCAGGCGGTCACGATCGACGTGCTGCGCAACGACGGGGATCCGTCGGGCGACCGTCCCACGATCGTCGGAACCCCGGGGTGCCCGACGGGCGGCGTGGCCACGGTGGCCGCCGACGGTCAGGTGCGGTACACCCCGCCGCGCGGCGAGGCCGGTGTCTTCCGCTGCACGTACGAGGTCAACAACTCCCAGAACCTGCGCGACTCGGCGGCGATCATCGTCTCGGTGCGTCGACCCCAGGTCACCAACGAGGCACCGAGGGCCAACAACGACACGATCACCGTCGCCGTCGGAGCGACCGCCACGGTCGACGTGACCGCCAACGACACCGATCCCGACGGGGACAAGTCACTGCTGCGGGTCACGTCCTCGACCACGCCGTCGATCGGGTCGGCCACCCGCTCCGGCAACGTCATCACGTACCGGGCGGGCGCGGTGGCAGGTGTCGCGACGATCACGTACGAGGTGCAGGACGGTGACGGAGCTCTCGCCACGGGCCGACTCCAGATCGTCGTCTCGCAGGCGGCGAACGTCGCGCCGATCGCTCGACCCGACGTGCGACAGATCACCGGGCCCGGGGTCGCGACCACGTTCGACGTGTTGTCGAACGACGTCGACCCCGACGACACCGCCGGTGGACTGCAGGTCACGGGTGCACGTCTCGCAACGGGTGACGGGACGCTGAGCCAGGTCGGTTCGGCCGTCACGATCACCCCGACGCCGAACTTCGTCGGGGTGCTCACCGGTACGTACACGATCGCCGACGGTGAAGGACTGACCGCCTCGTCGACGGTCTCGCTCACGGTGACCGAACCATTGAACCGGCCGCCCGTCGCGGGTGACGACAGCGCGAGCGTGGCCAACGGCGGGTCGGTCACGGCTGCGGTGCTCGCCAACGACAGCGATCCCGACGGAGACCCGTTGACGGTCTCCATCACCAGTGCGCCGGACGGCAACCTCGGGTCGGCCAGCCTGAGCGGAAACCAGATCACGTTCCGAGCGCGCGCCGGCCAGGCCGGCACCGCCTCGATCGGATACCAGATCAGCGACGGCGATCTGACGGCGAACGCCACACTGCGGGTCACGGTTGCCACGTGCCAGGCGTCGCAGCCGGTGGCGAGGAGCGCATTCCTGACCACCGGCTACCGCCAGCCGATCGCGGTGAACCTGAACGAGTACGCATCCAACGGCGACATCGTCAACGTGTCGGGACCTCCGGGCTACTCGAACGGTGTGTACACGCCCCCGGCGGGCGAGAACGGCAACGTCACGATCAGTTTCGGCGTGCGCAACCAGTGCGAGCAGACCGCCACGGGTGCGGTCACGATCGACGTCAACCGGAGCCCGAGCAGCCAGAACGTGTCGCGGTCGGCAGGGCGCGGCGAGAGCTTCGACATCCCGATCGGGTCGCTCGGCAGCGACGACGAAGCGTTGACGATCAGTTCCACCTCGGGTGCGCCGGGTTGGGTCACGTCGAACGGCGGTGGCCTGTCGGTGAACGTGCCGGCCTCGGCCGAATTCCAGACCTACTCCTGGACCACGACGATCGCCGACCCCGGCGGTCTCACGGCGACGGCGAACGTCTCGATCACGGTCACCAACCGAGCGCCCACGGCCGTGGCCGACACGATCGATGCGTCCGGTGGAGTGGGCAGCGTGAACGTGCTGGCCAACGACACCGACCCCGACGGTGGGCCGTTGTCGATCCAGTCGATGCCCGCGACGATGACCTTCGAGAACGGCGGCACCGGGTTGATCACCCGCGTGGGCGGGACCGTGACGGTGGTGACCCTCGACGGCACCGGCTCGGGCTCGTTCACCTACACGGTCTCCGACAGCAGCGGTGCGGTGTCGAACCCTGCCACGGTCACGGTGATCGGGCGAACGGTCTCCACGACCACCACCACCACCACGACGACGACGACCACGACGGTGCCGGTCGGCAACACCGCGCCGGTCGCGAGCAACCAGTCGATCTCGGTCACCGCCGGATCGCCTGCGGCACTGGCGCTGAACGTGTCCGACGCCGACGGCGATCCGCTCACGGTGATCGGCATCGTGGCCTCCGGCGGAGTGTCGGCGACGGCGTCGGGCACGACGATGAACATCACGGCGCCCTCTGCGGGCACCTTCACCATCACGTACCGGGTGACCGACGGAGCGGACGACTCTGCGACCGCCACCATCACCGTGACGGCAACGGACGTCGCCACCACCGCCCCCACGACTGCCGCACCCACGACCGCCGCTCCCACCACCGCGGCACCGACGACTGCCGCTCCCACCACCGCGGTACCGACGACTGCTGCCCCCACGACCCCGCCGGCCACGACCGTCCCCTGACCGCGGGACCGGTGGCGTCACCGTGATGCTGCAGGCGCGTTCGGACGAGCTCAGACGGGGGAGGCGGTCTTGTGGCGGAGGCTGCGCAGGCTCAGCTTCCACCGGAGGCGCTCCCATGCGGTGCGGCCCTCGTCCATCGACGTCTCGACCTGGCCGAGGCACATGGCCGCGTCCTCGGCGAGCAGGTCGGGTCGGGCCGGGTCACCGAACGTCGAGGCGCTGGCGAGCGTGGCGAGGCGGTGCAGTTCGCGCTGCGCCGTCGGCACCCGTCCGGTCGCTTCCACGGCGATCTCGGTGTTGGTGTCGGAGCGGGCGATGTCCATGCCGGAGTCGACGAGGCGATCCGTCGCCACCGTCCACGCTCCGCGGATGCGAGCCGGTGGCGGGCCCGTGAGCAGTCGACGCCGGCGTCGCGACTTGAGTCCCAGGATGATCAAGACGACGAGGATCACGGGAATCAGGAGGACGCCGATGACGCCCACGACGACGAGCGCATACCTGACCACGGCGGGCAGTCTGCGCGCCGACGCAGTGTCGGCGTCGTCCTGGGTGACGACGGGTTCGTCGGCGGTCTCGGGCGGCAGGTCGATGGGTGGTTGGGGCGCAGCCGGGGACTGCACCTGGGGCTGCGGATCCTCGGGCGCCGAATCGGTGTCCTCCTCGGGCGGGACGGGATCGAAGGCGACCCAGGTGTCGGCGACCCTGACCTCGGGCCAGACCTGCGCGTCGGACGACGACAGCGTCAGCGTCGGGGTCGCATCGGTGCGGTCGATGCTCTCCGGCTCGATCCGGAAGCCGGTGGCGACCCGAGCATCGACGCCGAGCGATCGCGCCAGCAGCACGAAGCCGGTCGCGAACTGTTCGGCGTTGCCGAGTTTCGTGTCACGCAGGAAGCGATCGATCAGCGCCCGCTGGAGCCCGCCACCCGAGGCGTCGGAGCGCAGGAGGAACTCCTCGCTCATCACCGACTCGACGGCGCGGAGTTGGGTGAGCAGGTCGTCGTTCGCCGACGCGCCGCCACTGTCGACGAGTCCCCGCGCCAGTTCGGTGAGTCCTGCGGAGTTCTCGTCGATCTCGCGTGTGCCGATCCGGGCCGGGTCGGACTCCGACGTCGGAGGTTCGACCCTGCTCGTGACCGAGATCGCCTCGTCGGGCTCCGGCCGGTCGGCGAGACGGACGATCGTGCGTCCCTGATCGGTCTCGATGGCTGCGTCGATGGTCACGGCGGCGCCGGGGAGCGGCACCAGTTGGAGGTCGTCGTCGAGGAAGGTGATCGTCGCCGAGATCGTGTCGTCGGCGGGAGGGCCGAGGCGTCGGCCGATGGGACGCAGCGTGAGGTCGGGTGACCACACGCGCCCGTCGTACCCGGTGAGCGCCGCCGTCCGCCATCGCAGAGGTTCCCGTGCTCCGAGGCCCGGACCGGATGAGTCGATGCGGATCTCGTGGAGTTCGATCGGCGGATCGATCGCCTGGAGGGCGAGCGTCGCTTCGATCGGATCGATCAGCGCCGCCGACTGCTGCGCCGGATCGTTTCGTCGCGGGTCGGCTCGGCCCGCGAGCGCGATCGGGGAGGCGAGTCCGGCGGCGAGGCCGATGGCGATCAAGGAGACGGGCACGAGTCGGCGTTCACCGCGCAGCAACGTGAGCCTGTCGCTCAGGGCCACGCTGCGACCGGGGCGCAGCGTGGCGACCACGAGAGCGAGGACCGAGAGTGGGAGTGTCCATCGCAGCCGGGGGCCGGCGGGTGCGCTGAGTGCGATGAGCGCCACGTCGCCGAGGATCACCGGCAGCAGGGGAGTGAGGTGGAGGCGGGTGCGTCGCGCGAGTTCGGCGGCGAGGGCGGTCACCACCGCGAGACCCACGGCGAGGGTGCCGACGAGGTCGGGTCGGTCGGGGCTGGGCCAGTCGGTCGACAGGATCCGCTGGAACCCGGTTCCGAACGACGCGCCGACGTCGGCGACACCGCCACCGAGCACGGCGACGATCGCGGCGACGGCGGCAGCGCTCGTCGCCATCGCCACGCTCAGTCGGACCGGCCACCGCCGCCCGATCGTGAGGAGCGCCGCAGAACCGACCGCACCGGGAGCGATCAACAGCCACCAGACGAAGCGATCGAAGACGTCACCGGCCGCCAGCGCGACGACCGCGCCCATGGCGACGACGACTCCCACGCGGAAGCGTACGAGGCTTCCGATCGCCTGTTCGTCGATGGCGCGGTCGCCCGTGGCGCTGTTGTCTTCGCCGATGGTGCGACGTCCGGTCACGACCACGACCGCCAGCGGTTCACGAAGTCGGGTGCATCCTGTGCCGCGACGGCCACGCCAGCGCCGGATCGGGCACCGTCACCGACCCGGATGGTGACCATCTGGTCGCTGGCAGCGAGGCGTGTCGACGGGCCGTCGGGCCCCGTCACCAGGAGCACCGACGTGTGGTCGAAGCCCTGGGCGAAAAGGGCACCCACGGCGAGGGGTTCGTCGCCGGCCTGGCGGATCGGCGTGAGCAGGTCGAGCACGTCGGCCTCGGAGTCGAGCGGCGTCGGCCGACCCGCGTGTTCGCGGTTCGTGGTCCGCACCACGACGTCCAGACCGGCCCGCAGCGCGTGGACCGCCAACGTGGCGGCGACGTCGACCATCTCCTCGAAGTCCTCCTCGGACGCCACGGTGGAGACGGCGTCGACGACGATGGTGAACTCGGGTCGACGTACCTCCACGTGCTCGCGCACCATCAGCGTGCCGGTGCGCGCCGTGGTCGGCCAGTGGATCATGCGCGGATCGTCACCGGCCACGTACTCGCGCATGGACACGAACCCGGACATCGGATCGGCGGCCGCCCGCCGCACGATCGACTCGTTCTCGACCACGCGCGACGACCCCTGCGGCCCCACCATCTCGTACACCTTGGGGTGCACCGTGACGAGCGCGGCGTGGTCCTCCGCCTGCCGCCAGCGCCCGGCGGCCAGGTGGAACGGATCGATCTTGGCGATGTCGAGCGGGCCCAGTTCGAACACGCCCCGTCGACGGGTCGGCAGCGTGGAGAGCACCTCGGAGATGTCGCCGGCGGCGACCGGATCGATCTCGATCTCGACGTCCTGGCCGTCGCATCGATCGATCAGCGTCGCTCGTCCGGACCGGTGCGACGTGTCGTTGCGGATCCGGTACGCGACGCGGACCGGATCACCGCGCGGCACCCGGATGGTCCGGACCCGCCGTTCGACGGTGGCGCGCAACGGGCGGCGCGCCACGACGATCGCCATGAGCACGACCAGCGCGACACCGATGGCGGCGATGACCAGTTCCTCGTAGTTCCACCACAGACCCAGCGTGGTGAGGATCAGGGCGGTGATGACCGCACCGAGCCCCGACCGGGTCAGCACTCCACGCTCCGCTGGTGCGGGGACATCACGCTCCGCTGGTGCGAGGGACCGGGACGCTGTCGCTGATCTCGGCCATGAGCGTCTCGACGGTGACCCCGCGCAACTCGGCTTCGGGGGCGAGTGCGACGCGATGTCCGAAGACCGGCGCGACCAGAGCCTTGACGTCGTCGGGGGTGACGAAGTCGCGGTCGTCGGTTGCCGCGAAGGCGCGGGCGACACGTAGCAGGGCCAGGGTGCCGCGGGTCGACACGCCCAGTCGGAGATCGGGGTGGCGGCGGGTGGCCGATGCGATCTGGACGATGTAGTCGTGGATCGAGTGGGCGACGGTGAGCCGATCGATCTCGGCGATGATCGCATCGAGTTCGACGGTGTCGGTGACGGGCTCGAGTTCGTCGTCCTGCTTGGTCCGTGTGTAGTTCTCGAGGATCGACACCTCGGTGACGGCGTCGGCGTACCCCAGCGTGAGGCGCATGGTGAACCGGTCGAGTTGCACGTCGGGAAGCGGGAAGGTTCCCTGGAAGTCCCGGGGGTTCTGGGTGGCGATCACGAAGAACGGCCGTGGCACCACACGACTCGTTCCGTCGGACGTGACCTGACGCTCCTCCATCACCTCGAGCAGTGCCGACTGGGTCTTGGGGCTGCCGCGGTTGATCTCGTCGCCGATCATCACGTTCGTGAAGACCGGGCCCTCCCGGAAGTTGAACTGTCCGCTGCGCTGGTCGTACACCATGACGCCGGTGATGTCGGTCGGCAGCAGGTCGGGGGTGAACTGCACGCGCTTCCACCCCCCGGCGATCGAGTTCGCGATGGCCTTCGCGAGGCTGGTCTTGCCGGTCCCGGGAACGTCGTCCAGGAGGAGGTGGCCCTCGGTGAGGAGGCAGCACAGTGCCAGGCGGATTTCGGGACGCTTGCCGCGGATCACCTGATCGACGTTGTCGATCAACGCGTTGACGACCAACGAGGTGTTCCCTGCCACGGAGTGAGTGTAGGACGACGCACCGTGGCGGCGCGGGAGGCTTGAACAGGTCTTGACGCGAGTCGCTGTTGGTGATCCGTTACCGGTGCGTACGTATGTTGCCGACCATGCGACCGCCCTCCTCGAGTCTCCACCAATTCGCACGGATCGGTGCCGCCGTCGCGGTCTGCCTCGCCGCTGTGGCAGTGTCGGTTCCGGCCGCAGCGGCGCCCGCACCGGTGGCGGCGGAGGGCTCGTTCGATGGCACGATCGGGGCCGACGCCGAAACCATCGGCTTCATCGATCTTCCTGCCCCGAACGTCCCTGCGAACTGCGCCACCGCCTACGCCCCGTTCTCGGCACCACAGAGCTGCACCTTGTTCTCGGGACTGTTCTCCGGCCCACTCGGCGACTTCGTCCTTCGCGAGGCCAGCGTCCGGACCGGAGCGACCACCGGGCCGATGCAGTTCGTGATCATCCGAGCGTTCCGATCGCGGGCGAACGGCGGCGGGCCCATCGTCTGCTGCTTCGCCCAGGACGTCAGTGAGATCTTCACTCCGGCACCGAACCAGACGACCACGATCCCGGTGTCGCTCCCGATGTCGAACAGGATCGATGACATCGACGGGGAGCAGATCGAGGTGGTGGACCGCCTGGCGATCTCGGTGCTGAGCGGTCAGAGCGTGTTGCCGCTCGTTGCAGGGCCCTCGCCCAACACGACCTCGATCTTCGCGCCACATTTCGGGGCCGACGACGAGCGGCTGCTCAGCGGAACACCGCAGGGTCAGGCAGTCCCCACCATTTCGGGAGTCGCCTGCTCCGACGACGGAACCAGTACCGAGGCGGTGTGTCAGACCGTCGGCATGCCCGGCACCTCCTTCAGCGGCGTCAATCCGTCGCGACAACTCGACACCCGGACGTCTGGTCGGGTCGCCGCCGGTTCGACCACGCGGGTTCGCATCGGTGGCGTCGGAGGCATCCCGGCGACCGCGGTCGGCGCCGTTCTGAACGTCACGGCCGTGGCGCCCTCGGACGGCGGCTTCCTGACCGTGTTCCCGTGCGGGCAGCCTCAGCCGGGTGCGTCGAACGTGAACTTCCGTGCCGGACAGAACGTCGCGAACGCCGTGGTGGCGACACTGGGTGAGCGAGGTGACATCTGCGTGTTCAGCTCCGCCGAGACCCATCTGATCGTCGACGTGAGCGGTGCGGTCACCACGGGGTTCGCCGGCTTCAATCCCGCTCGACTCGTCGACACCCGTCGGTCGGGTCGGGTCGCCGCAGGGTCGACCACGCGGGTGCGCATCGCCGGAGCGGCCGGGGTCCCCGCCGACGCCGTCGCTGCGGTGCTCAACGTCACGGCCGTTGCGCCGTCCGGAAGGGGCTTCCTCACGGTCTTCCCGTGCGGCGAGACCCGGCCCGGGTCGTCGAACGTCAACTTCGAAGCCCGTCAGACCGTTCCGAACGCCGTCGTGGCCACGTTGGGAACCGCCGGTGAGGTGTGCGTGTTCTCCTCGGTCGAGACGAACCTGCTCGTCGACCTGAACGGAGCCGTGAGCGCCGGCTTCGCCGGACTCGTTCCGTCGCGCCTGCTCGACACACGCGGGTCGGGTCGGGTCGCGGCCGGGTCGACGACGCGGGTGAGGATCGCAGGGGTGGCCGGCGTGCCGGCGAGCGCCGTCGCAGCCGTGCTGAACGTGACCGCCGTGGCGCCGTCCGGGCAGGGGTTCCTCACCGTGTTCCCGTGTGGTGGAGCACGACCGGGGTCGTCGAACGTGAACTTCGCACCGGGCCAGACGGTGGCGAACGCGGCCGTGGCGACGTTGGGATCCGCCGGTGAGGTGTGCGTGTTCTCCTCGGTCGAGACGAACCTGCTCGTCGACCTGAACGGGGCCTTCACCTGACGCGTCCGTTCGGGCCTGGCCGGCCGAACGGTCAGCGCCCGAGCAGGGATTCGAGGTAGATCGCCACGCCGTCCTCGGCGTGGTGACCGATCACCTCGTCGGCGATCTGTCGGATCCGATCGGCCGCGTTGCCCATCGCGACACCCCGACCGGCCCACTCGAGCATCGTGAGGTCGTTCCACTCGTCACCGATCGCGATCACGTCGGCCGCCGTCACGCCCAGGTGATCGCACAGCCATCGCAGGCCCGTGCACTTGTCGGCGTCGGCGGGTCCGATCTCGACGGCGTCGGCTCCCATGTGGCTGACCAGCAGCTCGCTCGACGTGGTGCCGCCGATCAGGTTCGGCACGGTGGCCAGGAGCTCGTGGACCGAACGTGAGGCGTGGAACGCCATCAGCTTGAAGGCCTGGGTGCCGCCGAGCACGGTCACGTCGGGGACCGGATCGTCGTGGACGGCGGCGGGCATCCGATCAGCGAAACCGGGCTCGTGGGCGAACCCGGCGTCGGTGGCGAGCGCGAACCCGTATCCGTCGTCGTGGTCGCGCAGGGTCGCGATGACGCCGACGGCGTCGTCGATGTCGAAGCCGATCAGATGCAACACGGTGGACTCGCCGCCGGCGGCGGCCGGGAACGTGGCGATGATCGAGCCGTTCCCTCCGACCACGTGGCGTACGGTGCCGGCGAGTGCCTCCGTGACGGCAACGGCCATGTGCGGAGGCCGACCGGTCGCCAGCACCACGACGAATCCGGCGTCGACCACCGCCTCGATCGCAGCGACCGCCCGGCCGCTGATCCGGCCGCGATGATCGAGCAGCGTCCCGTCGAGGTCCAGTGCGATCAGCTTCGCCACCGGCGGAGTCTCGCCGATCCTCACGCCGAACCGTCGCACTCTGCGTTCGTGCGTGGCTCAGTCCCAGTCGATGCGCAGGCTGCGGTACGCGTCGCGCAGGATCGACGCCAACTCCGGGCGTCGCGGGAGGCGCTCCTCGGCGCGTTCGAGGTGCGGGATCTCGGGGAGCGTCGCCCCCTCGGGGATCGAGAGCACGTCGGCCAGCGGATCGGCGATCGGATCACGCGTTCGTTCGGCGGCCTGCAGTCGACGTTCGGCCCGACCCTGTTCCATGCCGTCCCGCACCAGTTGCAGGTGACGGCGGCGCCCCGGGATGGAGTCGGAATCGTCGTCGTCCGTCGGGTCGTCGGGATCGAATCCGCTGACCGTGGACCGGCGGGTGCTGCGACCGTCGGTGTCGTCGCGACCGTCGGTGTCGCCTCGGTCGACCGCGTCGGCGGTCTCGTTGCCGCGCCACACGTCGAGGAGTTCGGGTTCCATCAGCAGTTCGTCGGCGAACGTGAACATCGTCGCCAGCACGTGCTTGCAGGCGTGGTTGCTCCAGTTGTCGTCGTCGGGGCAGTTGCACACGGCGTGGACGTCGCGACGCAACGGCATGCCGTTGCCCATCGACACTTCGAGCGACGCGATGTACGGCGTGGACCGCGAGCCCTGCACCTCGCAGGTGACCACGCCGGGCTCGACGATGATGTCGAGCACCGACCCGTCCTTCGCGTATTGCTTGCCGCGCCGAAGCCGCTGAGGGTCGCTCATCTCGGCGGCGAGCACCTTCATCATCGTCGACGGCAATCGACCCGGTTGCTGTGCTCCGAAGGGCTTGCGCGGTCGGCTCATCGGTCGAGCTCCAGGGTCACGAGGTCGCGGAGTTCGTCGGTCGACATCTCCGACATCCAGGCTTCGCTCTCCGCTCCCGAGCCGACGACCTGTGCGGCGAGCTTGCGCTTGTCATCGATGACCTGGCTGACCTTCTCCTCCACCGTGCCCTCGCACACCAACTTGTGGACGTTGACGGTCTGGGTCTGGCCGAGGCGCCAGGCGCGGTCGGTGGCCTGGTCCTCCACGGCCGGATTCCACCAGCGGTCGTAGTGGATGACCTGCGACGCCGCGGTGAGGTTCAACCCGGTCCCGCCCGCCTTCAGCGACACGAGCAGCAGCGGCGAGCCCGTCCCGTCCTGGAACCGGTCGACCATCACGTCGCGGCCGGTACGCGACACGCCGCCGTGGAGGAACGGGGCATCGAAGGAGAACTGTTCGGACACGTGACGCACGAGCAGGTCACCCATCTCGCGGAACTGGGTGAACACCAGGGCACGCTCTCCCTGGTCGAGCAGGTCGGTGACCAGCTCGTCGAATCGCGTCAGCTTGCCCGAGCGTCCGGCCAGACGCGAACCGTCCTTCAGTGCGTGCGCCGGGTGGTTGCAGATCTGCTTGAGGCGCATCAGTGCCGCCAGCACCAGGCCGCGGCGCCGCATGCCCTTGGCCTGCTCGGCGTCGACCAGGAGTTGGTCGACGACCTGCTGGTACAGCGTGGCCTGCTCCTTGGTGAGCTTGGCGTAGGCGATCTGCTCGATCTTGTCGGGCAGATCGGGCAGCAGCCGCTTGTCGGCCTTGGTCCGACGGAGGATGAACGGCGCCGTGATCCGGCGCAGACGTGCCGCTGCGTCGCCCGACGCTTCGGGGTCGGTGGCCCGCTCGATCGGCGAGGCGAAGTCCTTTCGGAATCTCTCGAGTCCGCCGAGGATGCCGGGGTTGACGGCGTCGAGGATGGCCCACAGTTCGCTCAACCGGTTCTCGACCGGCGTCCCGGTCAACGCGATCTTCTGGTCGGCCGACAGCCTGCGAACCGCCTTGGCCGCCTTGGTGTTCGGGTTCTTCACCATCTGCGCCTCGTCGAGCACGACGGTCGACCACTGGATCGAGGCGAGGTGCTCGAGATCGCGCGGCAGCAACCCGTAGGTGGTGACCACGATCTGCAGCGACGGGTCGACGTGGAACATCTCGTCCGACGCGAACGCGGTGCCGGTGTCGCCGTCGTCCCCCGCTGCGTCGCCGGCGATGGCAACCGACGAGGCCAGCGTCGCCAACTGCCGGTTGCGTTGTGCCCCGTGGTGGACGCTGACGTCGAGCTTCGGGGTGAAGCGTTCGGTCTCGGACCGCCAGTTGCGCACGACCGACAACGGGCACACGACGAGGTGCGGACCCGGACGTTCCACGAGGTGCGCGAGTGTGGTGGCGGTCTTGCCGAGACCCATGTCGTCGGCGAGGCAACCACCCAGCCCCAGCTTCGCGAGGAACTGCATCCAGGCGAGACCACGGCGCTGGTAGTGACGCAGTTCTCCGACGAACTCGCTCGACTCGTGCACCTCCTCCAAGCGTTCGTCGGGGAGGCCCTGGAGCAGGCTGCGCACCCAGTCGGTGTCGCTGATGGGCGCCATGTCGCCGCTCGACAACCCACCCGATCCAGTCGCGTCGTCCGCATCGAGGCCGATCTGGCGACCGTTCCATTCGTCGCCGGCTCCGTGGACGGTGATGGTCGTGCGTTCGCCGTCGGACTCGTCGTCGTTGGCCAGCTGCAGCAGTTGCAGCGGTGTGACCGTGCTGCGCGTCCGCTCGAGCTCGCGCAACTTGTCGCGCTTGCGTCGGAGTTCGTCGGCGTCGATGCGTACCCACCGGTCGCCGGTGTGCAGCAGCGTGGCCCCGGCCTCCTCGGCCCGGGCGAGTTCGGCGTCGGAGATCTCCTCGTCGCCCACGACGAGTTTCCACTCGACGAGTGCCTCCCGACCGAATTGCTTCTTGCGATCGTCCTGGGGTTGCGGTGTGGCCTCGCCCGCCACGCGCACGCGGTTCTGGATCAGACGTTCGGGGCCGATCAGTTCGACGCCGGCCTTGTCGAGCTCGAAGGGTGCGATGTCGATGAAGTCCTCGGCCGTGGCCAGGTCGAGTTCGATCAGTGACGGCTCGTGTTCGACCGCCCAGTCGGCCAGACCCGGCACGACCGGCGCGATGCGTGCGACGACGTCGTTCAACAACGCCACCAGTGTGGAGAGATGGCGCTCCTCACGGGCCACGTCGACGGCCTGTGCGTTGCGCTCCCACACGTCGGCCGCAGTGCACCAGCGCATCGAGTCGGTGTCGTCGACCAGTTCGAGGCGCACCTCCCACGGGTCGTGCGGGTCCTGGGACATGAGGAGCCGGATCCGCGGGATCACGACGGGTTCGCCGGACAGGCGTCGCCGATGACGATCGAGTTCGTCGCGCAGGTGGTCGAGAGCGACCGCGAACTCGTTGGTGCCGCCGCGCACCACGTGGTCGGGTTTGGCGAGGGCGCCGAACGTGGCGCGCATCACCTGTGTGGACGCCTTGCGACCTCGACCGATCTCGGCCTTCCATCCGCTCTGGGAGAGGTAGGAGCGTGCCACGCCGTCGACCATCAACTCGAAGATGCGTCGGACGTCGTGGCCCGATCCGGCGGTGCAGATGTGCGGTTTGGCGGCAGCGAGTCGCACGAGCAGATCCTCGATCTCGTCGTCGACCTCCGGCACCCAGCGGGCGACCGTGAACGGGCCCTCGTCGACGATGACCGGCGACATCCGGCCCGCCGACACCATCCGCCGGGCGAGTTCGGACACCCGTGCGAACCATGCGATCGACGGCGACAACTGGTCACGGTCGGCCGGCAGATCGGACAACCAGACCGCCGTGCCGAGTGGATCGAGTTGCACCGAGGCGGCGTGGAGCGCTGGTCGCTGAGGCAACTCGACGGTGACGCGGGCGATCGCGCCGTACGACACCGGCGAGTCGTGCCACCCGGTGCGGGTGCCGTCGGCACCCATCGTTCGGAACCCCGAATAGAGCCACGCCATGGCCGCCGTGTCGAATCCGTTCCAGCCCCACACGTGCAGCGCGCCGGATCGCCAGGTGCCCTGCGCCACGTGCGGTGGCCGGTGACGCGACTGGCGAATCATCAACCGGCCAACCTACCGAGGGGGTGTCGCAGAGATGATGCGGCGCTGCCGACCGGCCGGTGGTCGAACGGTGTTCGGATCACGCGAAAACGACGACGAAGCGGGGTCGGACGATCGTGCAGACTGCGATGATGGCCCCGGGTCCGATTGCGCCGTCCGACTTCTACACCGGCCTCGTCGCCGAGCTGTACCGACACCTTCGATCCGAGACGTTCGAGGCCGAGCCCTACGCCCGGTTCGTCGAACGGTCGGGCGAGCCGGCCCTCGAACTCGGTTGCGGCGATGGCGACCCGATGCTCGATCTGCTGTCCCGGGGTCTGGTGGTCGAGGGTCTCGACTCCTCGGCGGACATGCTCGACCGGTGTCGGAGCGCCGCTGCCGCGCGTGGCCTCGACGTCGTGTTGCATCACGCGACGTTCGAGGAGATGGACCTCGGTGAGAGGTACCGATCGATCTACCTCGCCGGTGCGACGTTCAATCTGCTGCCCGACGACGAGACGGCGGGGGCAGCCATGGGTCGGATCGCAGCGCACCTCCACCCGGATGGGTCGGCCCTGATCCCCCTGTTCGTTCCCCCAGCACCCACCGAGGCCGAGATCGGAAGCGTTCGTGAGCGCGTGACCCAAGATGGCGCCGTGATGCGGGTGACCGTCCTCGAGGTCGTCCGCGACGAGGTCGCCCGTGACCAGACGACCGAACTGCGTTACGAGTCGATCCGGGGCGGGGACCACCACGTCGTCGACCGGTCGTGGAGGCTGCACTGGTTCGAGCAGGATCGGTTCGCCGCCATGGTCGCCGACGCCGGACTCGTCACACGTTCGGTCCGCTCTGCGAACGGGGGGTCGGCGTCTCGCGACGACACGTCGTTCAGCTTCGTCGTCGGACCTGCTCCGACCTGAGACCCGGGCGCAACCCACAGGTCGTGTGTCGACGGATGGATCAACCGTTGTACGGTCGCTTCGTGCCGGTCGTCGAGTCCCTGCCCTACACGCCATGGCGTGAGCGAGGGTCCGTCGTCGGCGGCGACTTCCGCTGGCGCCTCGGCATCCGACCACTCGACCTGGATGATTGGATCGAGTTCGGAGTCGACTCCGACGGACCCGACGGGTGGTTGGCGGACAAGGCGCGCATCCTCGCCGACCATCACGAGACCGCCGTGGCGACGCTCGACGGCATCGAAGCGGAAGCCACCGAGGTCGCCGATGCGGTCGTTGCGCATCTCGCGGCCCACGAGCCGCACCGACCCCGTCACCTCGGCCCGTCGGTGCATCCGCTCGATGCCGCCGGCCGACTCGTGCCGGAGGACCTCGTGCTGATGGTCGAACGCGACGGGCGACTGGTCTTCGGTGGCGGCTCGGTGTGTTTCCCCAACCGATGGGACCTGCGCTCGAAGCTCGGACGCACGATGGCCGAGGTCCATGCCCCGGTCGCCGGGCTCAACGACCAACTGGAGGTGAACATCGACCAGTTCCTCGCACGCCTCCGACCCGACCGACCGTTCTGGCGTCTCGGGTGGGGCGTCATCGACGTGGCCGACGGCTACACCCCGACCGACGGCACGGCTCCGCCACGTCCGACCGTCCACGACCCGTCGGAGATGTTCGTCCGTGTGGAACGCGAGACCCTGCGCCGGTTCCCCGACACGGGCTGCGTCCTGTTCACCATCCGGACCTACGTGACGTCGCTGGGTTCGGTGACCGCCGATGGCGAGTCGGCTCACAACCTCGCCGCAGCCCTCGACGCCATGTCGCCCGCTGTCCTCTCCTACAAGGACCTTTCGGACCAGGCCGACGCGCTGGTCGAGCTGCTCGCTCGCTGACGGTCAGACGGCAACGGGGGTGCCGGCCAACTGGTGCGCGTCGGCGAGGAGATCGACCGACCGCAGGCGCTCCTCGATCGTGGCCGAGGCGTGGGCGGTGATCACCTCGTCGACCTGTGCAGCCGCTGCGAACTCGTGGACGTAGCGGGCCACGACGTCGGCCGTGCCGACCGCCGAGTAGTGCATCATCTGCGCCACCTGCTGGCCCTGCGGCGTGGTCATCAACTGGTCGATCTCGTCGTCGGACAGTTCCTGGCCTCGCCGGGCGAGGAACCGACCGACCCGCATGCGGCGCATCGCGACGAACTGGCGCTCGGCGTCGCCCTCGCTGTCGGACGCGATCACGTTCACCGCCGCCATCGCGTACGGCTCGGCGAGTTGCGCAGACGGTCGGAACTCGCTGCGGTACACGTCGATCGCCTGGAGCAGTGCACCCGGTGCGAAGTGCGAGGCGAACGCGTAGGGAAGCCCGAACATCGCAGCGAGACGCGCTCCGAACAGTGACGACCCGAGGATCCACAGCGGGACCTCGGTTCCCGCCCCCGGCACGGCTTCCACGCCTGCGACGCGGGACTCACCCGCGAGGTAGGCCTGCAGTTCGAGCACGTCCTCGGGGAACCGGTCGGAGGCGGCGGGGTCGCGGCGCATCGCCCGCACCGTGGTCTGGTCGCTCCCCGGCGCTCGACCCAGTCCGAGGTCGATCCGGCCCGGGTGCAGCGAGGCGAGCGTGCCGTACTGCTCGGCGATCGTGAGCGGGGAGTGGTTCGGCAGCATCACCCCGCCGGCGCCGAGACGGATGGTCGAGGTGTGGTTGGCGATGTGCGCGATGAGCACGCTCGGCGACGACGACGCGATGACCGACATGTTGTGGTGCTCGGCGTACCAGACCCTGCGGTAGCCGCGAGCCTCGGCACGCTGCGCGAGAGCCACGCTGTTGGCGAACGCATCGCCCGCGGTCTCGCCCGAACCGATGATCGCCAGGTCGAGCACCGACAGCGGCAGTGGTTCGGTCCGGGTGTCGGTCGCATCGGTCATGACGCATCTTGTACCGCCCACCTCCGTTCTCGCAACGCGTGAGGTCGTTGCGGCCCACGACCGCAAGATCCCCACGCGAACGGACGCACCCGCGCATCCGCTCGACGATGCTGATATACTCAGACTCAGGATTCATGAGTGGGTGTGGTGGATCGGCCAGACACCTGAGAGGATCGGACAGAGGAGCAACGCATGGCATTCGACCCGAAGAAGTGGACCATCAAGACCCAGGAGGCGTTCGCCGCCGCGATCGACGACGCGAAGGCGCGGTCGAACCCGGAGCTCACGCCCGACCACGTCCTCAGCGCGATGATGCGCCAGGAGGGCACGATCGTCCCGGCGATCCTCGCGAAGCTCGGTCTGGCGCCGTTGATGGTGCGCAACGACGTCGATGCGGCGGTCACGAAGCTCCCGAACGCATTCGGGGGCGACGAGCCCCGGATGTCCAAGGAGCTGAACAACAAGGTCGCCATGGCCGAGAAGACCATGCGCGACTTCAAGGACGAGTACCTGTCCGTCGAGCACCTGTTGCTGGCGATGAACGACCGCTTGGACGTGGGTTCCGAGGAGGTGATGCAGGCGATGCAGGCCGTGCGCGGTTCGCATCGCGTGACCGACCAGAATCCGGAGGAGAAGTTCGCCGCGCTCGAGAAGTACGGCCAGGACCTCACGGCGTTGGCGCTCGCCGGCAAGATCGACCCGGTGATCGGCCGCGACGAGGAGATCCGTCGTGCGATCCAGGTGTTGTCGCGGCGCACCAAGAACAACCCGGTGCTGATCGGTGAACCCGGCGTCGGAAAGACGGCGATCGTCGAGGGTCTCGCGGCGCGCATCGCCGACGGTGACGTGCCCGAGGGGCTGAAGCACAAGCGGCTGATCGCACTCGACATCGCGTCGATGCTCGCGGGTGCGAAGTACCGGGGTGAGTTCGAGGAGCGGCTCAAGGCAGTGCTCAAGGAGATCACCGACGCCGAGGGCGAGGTGATCACCTTCGTCGACGAGATCCACACGATCGTCGGTGCCGGTGGCGCCGAGGGGGCGATGGACGCCGGCAACATGATCAAGCCGATGCTCGCCCGTGGCGAACTGCGGATGATCGGTGCGACCACGCTCGACGAGTACCGCAAGTACGTCGAGAAGGATCCTGCGCTCGAGCGTCGCTTCCAGCAGGTCTACGTCGGTGAACCGAGCGTGGAGGACACGATCGGCATCCTGCGCGGCCTGAAGGAGAAGTACGAGGTGCACCACGGCGTGCGCATCCAGGACTCCGCGCTGATCAGTGCCGCCGTGCTGTCGGATCGTTACATCACGTCGCGGTTCCTGCCCGACAAGGCGATCGACCTGATGGACGAAGCCGCATCGAAGCTGCGCATCGAGATCGATTCGCTGCCCACCGAGATCGACGTCGTCCAGCGCCGCATCCTGCAGTTGGAGATCGAGCAGGTCGCACTGGAGAAGGAGAGCGACACCGCCTCGAAGGAGCGGCTCGACGCGCTGCACGACGAACTGGCGACCTTGAACGTCCAGGTCGGCGAGATGAAGCAGACGTGGGAGCGCGAGAAGCAGGCGATCGAAGCGATCCGCGAGACCAAGGAGGAACTCGAGGGTCTACGCGCCCACCTGGATCGCGAGTCCGACCTGGAGCTCGCCGCCGAGATCCGCTACGGCCGCATCCCGGAACTCGAACGACGGGTCGAAGACGCGACCACCCACCTCGCGGTGCTGCAGGAGTCGGGTGCGATGCTCAAGGAGGAGGTCGACGCCGAGGACATCGCCGAAGTCGTCGCGAAGGCGACCGGCGTGCCGTTGACACGTCTGATGGAGTCGGAGACCTCCAAGCTCGTCCACCTCGAGGAGCTTCTCCATCAGCGGGTGATCGGCCAGGAGGATGCCGTCGTGTCGGTCGCCAACGCGATCCGTCGCAGCCGCGCCGGGCTGTCCGACCCGGACCGTCCGATCGGTTCGTTCATGTTCCTCGGCCCCACCGGCGTGGGCAAGACCGAACTCGCCCGTGCGCTCGCCGAGTTCATGTTCGACGACGAGCGGGCGATGGTGCGCATCGACATGGGCGAGTACATGGAGAAGTTCTCCGTGTCCCGCCTGATCGGTGCGCCTCCTGGTTACGTCGGGTACGACGAAGGTGGTCAGCTCACCGAGGCCGTCCGCCGCCGCCCGTACTCGGTCGTGCTGCTCGACGAGATCGAGAAGGCCCACCCCGACGTGTTCAACACACTGCTCCAACTGCTCGACGACGGTCGCCTGACCGACGGACAGGGACGCACGGTGGACTTCACGAACGTGGTGTTGATCATGACGTCGAACCTGCCCGGCGACCCGGGTGAGTTCTTCAAGCCCGAGTTCATCAACCGGGTCGACGACATCATCCGCTTCCGCACGCTGACCGAGGTCGATCTGGAACACATCGTCGGAATCCAGCTGGACCGGCTGCACAAGCGACTCGAAGCGAAGCGGATCACGCTCGAGGTCGACGATTCGGCCATGGCGCAACTGGCTCGCGAGGGCTACGACCCGGCGTTCGGTGCCCGTCCGCTGAAGCGGATCATCCAGCGTGAGATCGGTGACCCCGCATCGCTCCTCATCCTCGACGGCAGCGTCGGCGAAGGAGGGACGATCGTGGTGACCGCCGGTGAGGACCGCCTGTCGGTCAGCGCCGTGGCCGCGTCTCCGGACGCAGGCTGATCCCGAGAGCGGCGGCGACGATGTCGTCCTCGCCGACCAGGACCAGGTGCGCGGCCGCCCCGAGCGGGATGAACGAGTCGGCGGCGGCCACCCGCCGGATCGACCCGCCGAATCCGGCGGCGACCAGTTCGGCCACGATGCCTTCGCCGACACCGCCGGAGCGGCGCGTCTCGTCGACGACCAGGACGCGCCCGGTCGCCTCGGCCTCGCGGAGCATGTCGTCGACCGGCATCGGTGCGATCCAGCGCAGGTCGACCACGCGCACCGAGAGGCCGTGGTCGCGTGCCAGCCGGCGCTGAGCGCGCAGCGACAGGTACGACCCGTTGCCGAACGTGATGATCGTGAGGTCACCGCTGTCGCCGCTCGTCGGATCGTGGTGTGTTCGGGCTCGACCGAGCGGCACCGGGGTGGGGTCGTATGTGGCGGTCCATCCGCCGTCGCCGGCAGCGTGGGGGTCGGCGGCATCCGGGTCGGTGTCCGGTGGGTCGGTGTCGTGCAGATCGACGTCGTGGTAGCGGGCGATCGGTTCGAGGAAGGCGCAGACCGCTCCGGTCGAGCGTGCGAGTTCGACGCAGGTGTACAGCATTCCCGCTGCGTCGGACGGGTGGCTCGGCGACGCGATGACCAGGCCGGGGATGTCGCGGAGCACGGCAACGGAGTTGTCGTTGTGGAAGTGCCCGCCGAATCCCTTCTGGTACGCGTACGACGCAATGCGCACCACCATCGGGTTCAGGAACTGGCGGTTCGAGAAGAACGCCTGCGTGGCCGCCTCGCCGCGCAGTTGGTCCTCCGCGTTGTGGAGGTAGGCGAGGTACTGGATCTCGGGGATCGGGAGGAGCCCGTCGAGCCCGGCGCCCAGCGCGAGACCGAGGATCGACTGCTCGTCGAGCAGCGTGTCGAACACGCGATCCGCTCCGATGCGCTGCTGCAGCCCGCGGGTCACGCCGTACACGCCCCCCTTCCGGCCGACGTCCTCGCCGAACAGGAGGGTGGTCGGATCGGACGCCAGGACGTCGCCCAGCGCCCGGTTGATCGTGCGTGCGAGCGTCAGTCGTTCACCGGTGCCGAGCGCGCCGTTCGTGGCCGCGAACGCCAGAGGGTCCGCCTGCGAGTTCGCGGTGGGTGGCGGGAGCGGCGACGCGGTCGTGAGGGTCGTGCGACGCAGCGGGGCCATGATCTCGTCGGCCGTGGTGAGTTCTGGCTCGTCTCGCAGTTCGAGAGCGAGGTCGCGGATCGTGCTCGTGAGGTCGAGGTACCACTCGACGAATTCGGTGCCGCTGCACACGTCGAGGTCGACGGCGAGTTGCAGTGCACCGAGCAGCGGGTCGCGATCCCGATCGGCGGCCAGCTCGGCCGGAGTGCGGTAGGCGGACTCGACGTCGGTGCCGGCGTGACCGAGATACCGCACCGCGTCGAGATGGACGAAACCGGGACGACCCGACGCCCGCACGTCGTCGACGAGGGAGGCGATGTCGTGCAGCGCGTTCGCCGGGTCGGCTCCGTCGACGCGGATCGATCGGACCCCGGCGCGGCCGGCCATCGAGTCGGCGACCCAGCCGGGCGGGCTGGCCACGCTCAAGCCGATGCCGTTGTCCTCGCAGACGAACACGATCGGGACCCGTCGGCCCGAGGCGGCGGCGTGGCCGGCCCAGTTGATGGCTCCCTGGGCCGTGGAGTGGTTGAGCGACGCGTCGCCAAAGCTGCACACGACCACCGAGTCGGGCGGCCAGCGGCGCGCCGTGGGCATCCCGTGAAGACCGATGCTGACAGCGAGCCCGACCGCTCGAGGGAGGTGCGAGGAGATGGTGGACGTCTGCGGGATGATCGACAGTGCGGCGTTGCCGAAGACCTTGTGACGGCCACCGGCGATCTGGTCGGTCGACTTGGCGAGCATGCCGCGCAGCACATCCACGACAGGGTCGCCCGACGCAGTGCCGCGTTGGCGGGCCTGCATCGATCGGGCCATGTAGAAGCCGCCGGACCGGTAGTGCAGCAGCGCCGGATCGCTCGGTCGCAGCGAGAGGGCGACCGCCGCGTTGGCCTCGTGACCCGCCGAGCCGATCGTGTAGTACCCGACGCCGTGCTCGGCCCGCAGCCATCGGGCGGTGTGGTCGACGATGCGGCTGGTCACCTCGGCTTCGAGGAGCGTCGCAGCGGTGAGGGCGTCGGTCGTGATCGCCCCACCCGTCCGCTTCGCGATGCCGGCGGCCCGCTCCAGCAGGGAGGTCTCGATCGGGTGGAGGCCGTGCGGCGTCATCGCGGTCTCCGGGAGGTCGTGTCCGCTCGGGGGTTCCTGGTCGTCGACGGCACGAACACACCGTCCTGGGCCCATCGTCGTTCCACGGCGACGAGGCGTTCGGCGGCATCGCCTCCGAGGCGAGCGGCGACGCGGGCGATGATCACCTCGGCGAGCGCGATCGTGGACGTCGCGCTGTCGAAGGGTCCGACCGACGGCACGACCACACCACACCACGCCGTGGCGACGTCGACCAGGGGGGAGAGTGGCCCGTCGGTCAGTGCGGTGACCAGCACCCCACGCTCGGCGAGGGCGCCGGCGAGATCCACGACGGCCTGTTCGTAGCGCGGGAAGTCGACGGCGACGGCGGCGTCGCGACCCGATGCATCGGCGATCGCCGCACCGGTGGACGGACCCGATCCGGTGAGGTGGACCACGCCAGGACGGAGCAGGGAGAGGTTCGTCGCGAGGAGGTGGGCGACCGGCGACGACGACTCCGACGCGACGATCCACACGCGGTCCTCGGCTCCTGCGATCGCGTCGACGACGGCGTCGATGCGGTCGTCGTCCAGGCGCTCGAACGTGGCGGCGATGGCGTCGGCCACCAGTGCGTGGTCGAGCGGCGCAGCACCGGAGGCGCTCGTGTCGTCGTCGACGGTTCCGCGCAACCGGTCGATCGGACGCCGGAGCCGATCGGTGAGTTCGCCGCGCACCCGGCCCTGGAGTTCTCCGAAGCCGGCGAACCCGAGACTCACCGCGAAGCGCACGACGGTCGGCCCGCTGGTGCCGACCGACTCGGCCAGCTCGGCCACGGTCGAGAACGCCCACGTGGTGGGATCGTCGACGAGCGAAGCGGCGAGGTCACGTTCGGCCGGGGTCAGCGCATCGCGTCGGCTGGCGATCCGGTCGTCGATCGCCTCGATCGATGGTCCCTGCGTCGGTGCCATGGAGCGCAACCTAACCCAACGGCACCGGACGGATCTACCGTTCGTTTCATCTGAGCGAAGTCTGTGTAATGATCGGTACATGACGGCATCCTCTCTGGAACGAATCGCAGTACTCGGACTCGGCAAGGTCGGGATGCTCGCCGCCCACCTCCTCGCCGACGCCGGCTTCGACGTCGTCGGCATCGATCAGCGCGAGATCGCCGGCGGTCCGGAGCTCGGGTCGATCGAGATCGCCGGTGGCGTGGACGTGGCGTCCGACGCACTAGACCGGCACCTCGCCGACGTCGACGCGGTGCTCTCGTGCCTGCCGTACCACCTGAACACCGCCGTGGCGGAGCGGGCCCACCGGGCGCAGATCCACTACTTCGACCTCACCGAGGACGTCCCGACGACCGATCGCATCCGCGAACTCGCCGCCACGTCGCCGCGGGTGATGGCGCCGCAGTGTGGGCTCGCACCAGGGTTCGTGGGCATCGTCGCCGCCGGACAGATCGCCACGTTCGACCGTTGTCGGTCCGTGCGGATGCGCGTCGGTGCGCTCCCCCAGCACCCGACCGGCCTCCTCGCGTATGCGTTCAACTGGTCGCCGGAGGGTGTCGTGAACGAGTACCTCAACGATTGCGAGGTGATCGAGGACGGCGAGCGCAAATGGGTGTCGCCGATGGAGTGGCACGAGACCATCCACGTGTCTGGCACGCGCCTCGAGGCGTTCACCACCTCGGGTGGACTGGGCACGATGTGCGAGACGTACCACGGCGTGGTCGAGAACCTCGACTACAAGACGATGCGCTACCCCGGGCACATGGACCTGATGAACTTCTTCTTCCACGAACTCCTGATGCGCGAGCGACGCGAGGACGCCGGCCGCATCCTGACCAACGCGAAGCCGCCGGTCGACGACGACGTGGTCTACGTGCACGTGGCGGCCGAAGGTGAACGCGACGGTCGACTCGGTCGCGCCGAGTTCGTCCGCAGCTACCTGCCCAAGGTCGTCGGCGGCATCCGCTCGACTGCGATCGCATGGACGACGGCGTCGTCGGTCGTGGCCGTCATCGAGATGGTGCGCGACGGAGCGCTCCCGTCGAGCGGCTTCATCAAACAGGAGGACGTCGACCTCGAGGCCTTCCTCGCCACCACGACCGGGTCACACTTCCTGGACTGATCGGCTCAGCCGATCTCCGCGGTGACGAGCTCGACGAGAGACGGAAGCACGGCGAGCAGTGCGTTCTCGTCGACGTCGCCACGTCCCACCGAGATCGTGACCAGCACCTCGCCGCTCAGGACGCCGGCTCCGACGGCATCGTCACCGTTGCGAAGTGAGTAGACGGTCCCGTCGGGCAACCCCTCGACTGTTGCGTCGATGTCGAACGTGCGCTCGGGACCATCGAGATCGAGGTCCTCCTGGACCCGCAGGAGGTCGTCCAACCCGTCGTTGTCCACGAGTGATGCACCGACGGACACGGAGGTGTCCTCGGCAACGAACGGGCACTGGACCTGCACGTTGGTGAACGCATTGTTTCCCTGGACGAACCCGGTCTGCTCGACGAGGTCGCGACCGTCGAGTCCGGCCTCCTCGACGAGGTCGGTGACGTCGTCGAGAGTGGCAATGGGGCACGAGTCGAACCGTTCGCCGTTCAGCAGTTCCTCACCTGCGTCACCACCGAGTTCGCGCAGCCCGTCGCGGATCGTTCCGAGATCGATCGGTGGTTCGTCGGGGCGGTCCACCGCCTCGGTGTCGCCGTACTCGGCGTCGAGGAGTTCGAGAACGGTGGTGAGGGCGGTGGCGAGATCGTCGACCTCGACGGAACCGGGGGTGTCCCGGTGGGAGACCTCGACGTTCATCTCGTCGTCGATCCACCCCAGGCGACGCGTTTCGCCGTCCACGCGCACCTCGTAGGTGCGGGAGTCGTCGATGCCGTCGATCTCGATCGGATCGACCTGCTGGTCCGGCGTGTCCGTCGTCGCCTGCGTGAACTCGATGAACTCGTCGCGATCGTTCGGGCCGCCGTTCGTGACGCTGAAGGCCACCAGCGGATGTTCGCAACGGACGGCGAACGAGCCCCACAGCCCGCTGACGGTCGAGGACATCTCCGCGTTCGTGTCCTCGACGTCACCGGCGCCGAGGATCTCGGCGTCGACGAACGCGTCGATGACGTCGTCGCCGTCGAGGACCACGCAGTCCTCCGAGGAGACGGTCTGCGCACTCCCGTCCTTCACGTCGGCACCGATCTCGTTCAGTGCAGCATCCACCGCTCCGGGATCGAATGCGACGTCGTCTCCGGACCCGCCGACACAGCCGGCGAGTGCGGCGAGGCCGGCGAGGACGGGCCACACGATTCGCGGGCGGTGCGGGAGACGGCGCATCGCCTCGAACCTAGCGAACCACCTGCTGAACGTTCGGTCGGGTGGCGAGGCGTTCGGGTGGAGAGCCGAGGTCGACGGCGGAGGTGTATCCCAACCGGAACTGTGCTGGTCGCCGACGCGTCAGTTCCAGCCGACCACCGTCGGATTCGGCGAGCCGCCGAGCGAGCGCCAGCCCCCGGCCGTGGGGTGCGTGGTGGTCGCGAGGCCGCTCGAACAGCGCAGCCACCCGGTCGTCGGCGACACCGAGACCTTCGTCCTCGATCGTGATGGTCGTTCCCTCGACGGTGATCTCCACCGTTCCCGCCCCGTGGCGGAGCGAGTTCTGGACCAGGACGTTGAAGATCTGTCCGACGAGACCACGCGTGGCGTTCACCGGAGTGGTCGGGCGGGTCTGGACGAGGATCTGGCGACGCTCTCGTTCGAAGCGCGAGCGCCAGTCGTCGATGTGGTCGTCGACGATCTCCACGAGGTCGACCCGGGACCGCTCGCCGGTGCTGCCCCGCCGGGCCACGGCGAGCAGCTCGTCGAGGGTGGCGTTCAACTCGTGGGTCTGTTCGAGCACCGCCGACGCGTCGGCGACCACCGCCGGATCGGAATGTCGTTCGAGGAGTTCGAGGCGGATCGAGATCCCGGTGAGACCGGTGCGGAGTTGGTGGGTCGCATCGGCGGTGAAACTGCGTTCGGCGTCGAGCATCCGGTCGACGCGGCTCGCGCTGAGCCGGAGGGAACGCGCGATGTCGTCGATCTCCTCGATTCCCGATGCCGCCGACGGCGCCGTGAAGTCGCCGTCGCCGACCCGACCAGCCGATCGAGCGAGTCGCTCGAGGGGCCGCGCGAGTTGGCGCGCCTGCACGGCGGCGAGTGCAGCAGCCGCGACGAGCGCGAAGAAGGAGATCACACCGATTCGCGCGAAGAGCGATCCCTGCTCGTCCACGTCGGCCGCCGAGTCCACGACGACGAAGACCGGAGCGAGGAGGACGGCCATCACGGCCACCACGACGGCGAGCGTCGACAGGACGAGTCGACGGCGCACGTCAGACGGCCTGTGCGGTCGTGGCTGTCGCCGGTGCGGGAGAGGGTTCGGGTTCGAATCGGAAGCCGACGCTGCGCACGGTGACGATCTTCGACGGCGGGTCGGTGCGGTCGAGGATCTTCCTGCGCAGCGTGGACACGTGCGTGTCGAGCGTGCGCGTCGACCCCCACCAGTTCGCGTCCCACACCGCGCTCATGATGTCCTCGCGCTTGAACGTGTGACCGGGGCGGGCCATGAGGAGGTGCAGGAGGTCGAACTCCTTGCTCGTCAACTCGACTTCCACACCGGCCACCTCGTCGGTCTCGCGATCGCCGACCACGAAGCACCGTCGGCTGGAGGGATGCAACTCGATCCCGGCACCCTGGAACGTCGCGCTGTCGGATGGGCCGGCACCGGACTGCTCGGCGATGCGCAAGCGGGCCTTGATCCGGGCGACCAGCTCGGCGAGCCGGAACGGTTTGGCGACGTAGTCGTCGGCGCCGGCTCCCAGGCCCACGATCACGTCCATCTCCTCGGCGCGTGCGGTCAACATGATGATCGGGAGCGACGGATTCGTGGTGCGCAGCCGACGGCAGACGTCGAGGCCGTCGATGTCGGGGAGCGTGAGGTCCAACAGCACGAGATCGGGGGTGGCCTCCTCGACGGCGTCGAGAGCCGCCTGGCCGGCCGCGACGTGGACGACGTCGAGGCTCTCGGCGCGCAGCACGCGGATCAGCGGTTCGCTGATCCGTTCGTCGTCCTCGACGAGGAGTACTGCCGTGCTCATGGCTTGCTGATCGGCAGATCGGCGACCCATCTTGACCGATTCGTGAGGAGCGCGCACCCGGGTGGGTGACGCCCACCCCGATGGACGCCAGCGGGTGTGCGTGTTCGGGTCAGCCCTGGCGACGGCGAAGTGCTGCCGCGTGGGCGGGAAAGCCCTCGTGCTCGGCGAGCGCGATCACCGACGGCGCCATGCGGGCGGCGGCGCGCTGGTCGGCGCGGGCGATGGCGGTCCGCTTGAGGAAGGTGTCGGCGGTGATGCCCGACGACACGTGCGCGAACCCGCTCGTGGGCAGCGATGCCGGGCAGCCGATCACGAAGTTCCCGGCGCTGAACGGGGTGTGCTGACCGATCAGGATCTCGCCGGCGTTGACCAGTCCGTCGAGCACCTCGTCCATCATCGAGTCCTCGACGACCACCTGCAGGTGCTCGGCGGCGAACTCGTTGGCGACCTCCACCGCCACGTCGAGGTCGGCGACGACGACGCATCCGCCGTTCGGGCCGAGCGACGATCGGATCGCCGCGGCGCGGATCTGGGGGAGGACGTCGATCTGGTGGATGATCTCGACCTCGACCGCATCGGCGAGAGCAGCCGACGGAGTGAGCAGCACCACGGACGAGTCGGTCCCGTGCTCGGCTTCGATCAACAGATCGGCGGCGAGCAGCGCCGGGTCGGCGGAGTCGTCGGCGATCACGAGGCTCTCGGTCGGACCGAGCAGCATCATCGTCGACAACCCGTGGCGCTGCATCTCCACCTGGGCGATGGTCACGGCCGGCGAACCCGGGCCGACGACCTTGCGGACTCGGGGGATCGACGCCGTTCCGAAACCCAGCGCTGCGATTCCGGCCGGCCCGTTCACCCGGAACACGTCGCGGACGCCGAGCTTGCGACACACCACGCGGACGGCGGGGTCGACGTCACCGGTCCCGCCCGGGATCGGTGGGACCACGAGCGCCAACTCGGGGACTCCCGCGACCACGGCGGGCACGGCGAGTTGGTAGGCGACGCTCGGATAACTGGCCTTGCCCGACGGCGTGAAGAGTCCGGCCGAGGAGATCGGGGTGATCTTCTCGCCGACCATCAGCCCGGGCTCGGACTCGATCTGCCAGTCCTGCGCCTGCTGCATCTGCGCTTCGTTGAAGTCGCGCAGGTGGGTGATCGCATCGTCGATCGAACGGTCGACGGCCTCGGACACCTCGGCGGAGTCGAGCTCGTCGTCGCTGACGCGCAGTCCGTCGGGCGCCACCTCGATGCCGTCGAACTTCGCCAAGGCGTCGCACACCGCATCGTCGCCGCGCTCGCGCACGTCCTCGATCAACTCGCCGATCGAGGCGCGCAGTGCCGGGTCGAAGATGTCGTCGAGGCCCCGGTGCATCAGCGATGCCCTCGCCTCGGTGTCCATTGCAGCCCACACCTGACGACGCATCACACTCACCCGAGCGACGCTATCTCTGCTCGTCCAGTCCGGTTTGCGTGACGCTTCCGGTTGCCGGGACGACCGAAGGTGTCACGCAAGCGGTGTGGCGGAGGGGGACGGGGTGTCGCCGACCTCCATCTGCAGCCGGGTCAACTCGGCGAACAGCTCGGCGGTGATCCCCTCGGTCCCCGGACGGCCCCAGAGGTTGTGGACCTCGAGTGGGTCGGCGACGAGGTCGAACAGTTCCCATTCGACGGGGCCGGAGGGGGGCCGTGCGCCGGGCTGGTCGAGCGGATCGTTGTAGTAGCAGATCAACTTGTGCGTACGTGTCCGGACGCCGTAGTGGGCGGGAACCGAGTGGGCGCCGTCGTTGTGCATCCAGTACCGGTAGTACATCGACGTGGGCCAGTCCTGCGGCGTGTCGCCGCGCAGCACGGGAGCGAAGGAGCGACCCTGCACGTGGGCGGGAACGTCGGCTTCCAGGTCCAGGCCCATCAGGTCGAGCAGGGTCGGGCCGAGGTCCACGTTGACGACGATGTCGTCGCCGACCGAGCCGGGGGCGATCGACGCGGGGTGACGGATCAGGAGCGGCATCGACAGGGACTCCTCGTACATCAGCCGCTTGTCGAACATGCCGTGATCGCCGAGGAAGAACCCCTGGTCGGAGGTGTAGACGACGATCGTGTCGTCGGCGAGCCCGGCGTCGTCGAGCCAGTCGAGCATGCGCCCCACGTTGTCGTCGATCGATGCGACCACCCGCAGGTAGTCCTTGATGTAGCGCTGGTAGCGCCAGTCGATCTCCTCGTCGAGGGTCATCCCGGGCGGCACCGTGGCCTTCAGGTCCGTCACCGGGTCGAGGTCCATCATCCGCATCCGGACGGCCTGGACGACCTCGGCGCGCCCGGCGAGATCGTCCCGGAAGGTGTCGGGGAAGGCGATGTCCACGTCGTCGTACATCGAGAAGTGCTTCGCGTCGGGTTCCCACGTCCGGTGCGGTGCCTTGTGGTGGCAGAACAGGGCGAACGGTCGATCGGCGTCACGCTCGTCGAGCCACCGCAGGCAGTCGTCGGTGATCAGGTCGGTGACGTAGCCGCCGCGTTCGACGATCCGTGTCCCACCGTCTCGATCCGGCTCGACGAAGACGGGGTTGTGGTAGTGGCCCTGGCCGGGGAGGATCCGCCAGCGGTCGAAGCCGGTCGGGTCGTGTGCGGCGCCGTGCCCGAGGTGCCACTTGCCGAACAGCGCCGTCTGCCACCCGGCGGATCGCAGGGCCTGGGGGAACGTCCAGAGCGTGTTGTCGAGGTGGGTGTCGAGCGTCGTGACGCCGTTGACGTGGTTGTAGGTGCCGGTGAGGATCGCGGCGCGACTCGGTGCACAGATCGAGTTCGTGCAGAACGCGGAGTCGAGCCGCATGCCGCCGGCAGCGATGCGATCGAGATGGGGCGTCGAGTTGATCCGGCTGCCGTAGGCCGAGATCGCATGTGCCGCGTGATCGTCACTCATGATGAACACCAGGTTGGGTCGCGCTCGACGTGCCATGCGTCGTTTCTACCTTCGACGACTCCGCTGCGCGGTCTCGAGGTGTCGGCCGGGGGCATGATGGAGCGATGTCGAACCTGCCACCCCCGTCCACACCGGAGCCGGGACCGTCGTACGAACCGACCTCCTCGAACCCTCCGACCGCTGCGTGGGATCAACCGACGTCGTCGCCCTCCTCGGCGCCGATCCCGCCTCCGCCACCGGGCTTCTCGAACGACTCCGGCGCACGCAACGGGGCCGGTACGGCATCGCTGGTGCTCGGGATCCTGTCCATCGTCACCGGTCTGTTCGTCATCGGCATCGTGCTCGGCATCGTCGGACTGGTCCTCGGGATCATCGGTCGCAAGCGGGCCAAGCGGGGTGAGGCGACCAACGGCGGCGCGGCGCTCGCCGGCATCATCACCAGCATCATCGGGTCACTCGTGTCGATCGCGATGATCGTGTTCGTGGTGGTCCTGCTGTCGTCGGGCAGTTTCAGCTCCCTGGTCGACTGTCTCGACGATGCAGGAGACGACCCGGTCGCGCAGGATCGTTGCGAGCGCGACTTCGAGGACGACCTCTTCGGCGGCTGATCCGCTCGGCCCCGGGCCGCGCCGCAGGACTCAGGACCGTCCGCCCGCACACCGGTGGACGTTCCGGCCGGTGCACTGCAACGCAGCACGGCACCGACATCGACTCGATCGGTGCGTCCTGCTCGAGGAGCGGCCGCGAGGTTGTCGACGCAGCCGACTAGGGTCTGACCACGTTCCAGCCAGCCAGTTCGCCCTCCATGGGCAGAGGAGCGTGCATGCCCGTCACCGTCGTCGTCGGAGCCCAGTGGGGCGATGAGGGCAAAGCCAAAGTCATCGACCTTCTGTCCAAGGAGCACACGTACGTCGTGCGCTACCAGGGCGGTCACAACGCCGGCCACACCGTCGTCGTCGACGGCGAGAAGTACGCCCTGCAACTCGTTCCGTCGGGCATCCTCTACGAGCACGTGATCCCGGTGATCGCGAACGGCGTGGTCGTCGATCTCCCGACGTTGTTCAGCGAGGTCGACATGCTCGAGTCCCGCGGCAACTCGTGTGCCGACCTGAAGGTGTCGAGTCGTGCCCATCTGATCTTCCCGTGGCACCAGGCACACGACGCGATCGCCGAGGCGATGCGCGGTGACGACAAGATCGGCACCACGCTCAAGGGCATCGGGCCCGCCTACGCAGACAAGGCGCGCCGGGTCGGGATCCGCGCCGGAGACGTGGTCGATCCACAGCGCTTCGCGACGCTGATCCGCGAACGTGCGGCAGCCGAGAACAAGCTCATTGCGGAAGCCGGTGGCGAGGAACTCGACATCGACGACATGGTCGCCCGCTACGGCGAGATGGGGGAGCGGCTGCGGCCATTCGTGTGCGACACGATCACGTTGCTGCACGACGCCCTCGCCGGCGGTTCGCACATCCTGCTCGAAGGCGCCCAGGCGACGTTCCTCGACCTCGACCACGGCACGTATCCGTACGTCACGTCGTCCAACCCGACATCGGGTGGAGCCTGCGTCGGCACGGGCCTCGGGCCGCGCGACATCGATCGCGTGGTCGGCATCACCAAGGCGTACACCACGCGGGTCGGCGCCGGTCCGTTCGTCACCGAACTGTTCGACGCCGACGGTGAGACGCTCGGCCGTGTCGGCAAGGAGTTCGGCACCGTCACCGGACGCGCCCGTCGATGCGGATGGCTCGACCTCGTGATGCTGCGTCACGCGGTGCGTCTGAACTCGCTCACCGAGTTGTCCCTCACCAAGCTCGACATCCTCGACGGGTTCGAGACCGTGAAGATCTGCACGGGCTACACCCATCGAGGGGAGCCGGTCACCGACTACCCGGACCGCTACGACGTGCTCGAGGAGATCGAGCCGGTCTACGAGGAGTTGCCGGGTTGGCAGACATCTCTGACCGAGGCGCGCGAGTCCGGAGATCTGCCCGAGCAGGCCAAGGCGTTCATCGCCGTCGTCGAACGTGAAGTCGGCATCCCCGTGCGCGTGGTCGGGGTGGGCGCCGAGCGTGACGACTACCTGATGTGGGACAGCTGACATGATCCCGCGGTACTCGACGCCGGAGATGGATGCGGTGTGGTCCGACCCGGCCCGGTTCGGACGGTGGTTGGAGGTCGAACTGCTCGCGACCGAGGGCCACGCCGCGATCGGCATCGTCCCCACCGAGGCGGCGGAGATCTGTCGGGCGAAGGCGCCCGTGTCGGACGAGGCGTTCGTCGAGCGGATCATCGAGCGAGAACGGGTCACCGACCACGACGTCGCAGCGTTCGTGGACACGGTCCAGGCCGAGATCGACGATCCCGCCGGTTCGTGGATCCACTACGGCCTCACGTCGTCCGACGTCGGTGACACCGCTCTGTGCTGGGCGATGCGCGACGCGTGTGACCTGTTGATCGAGGCGTCGACGGCGTTGCTCGAGACGCTGGTCGACATGGCCCGCGTCCACCGTGACACGGTGATGATCGGTCGCACGCACGGCATCCACGCCGAGCCCACCACGTTCGGGACGAAGGTCGCGCTCTGGGCGCTCCAGGTCGACCGGGATCGAGAGCGGTTGCGTCAGGCACGCGAGGCCGTCGCGGTGATGAAGCTGTCGGGAGCGGTCGGGACCTACTCGAACATTCCGCCCTCGGTCGAGGCGTTCGTGGGCGACGCACTCGGTCTGCGCCCGATCGCCGCCACACAGGTGGTGGCACGCGATCGCCATGCTCAGTTCCTCTATGCGTGCGCCTCGGTCGGCTCGACCTGCGAGATGATGGCAGTGGAACTGCGCCATCTCCAGCGCACCGAGGTACGTGAGGTACAAGAGGGTTTCAAGCCGGGTCAGAAGGGCTCGTCGGCGATGCCGCACAAGCGCAATCCGATCTCGGCGGAGACCATCTCGGGGCTCTCGAGGGTGCTGCGAGGAAACCTGTCAGCGGGGATGCAGGACATCGCTCTGTGGCATGAGAGAGACATCTCCCACAGTTCGGTCGAGCGGGTGATCCTGCCGGATTCGAGTCAATTGGCGTTCTATGTGATGCGCCGATTGAAGCGACTGCTCGACGGACTCGTCGTGATGCCGGAGCGAATGCGGGCCAATCTGGACGCGAGCTACGGACTCGTGTTCAGCCAACCCGTTCTGTTGTCGCTCGTGCAGGGAGGGGCGACGAGAGACGATGCATATCGCATCGTGCAGCGCAACGCGATGCGCGCGTGGGACGAAGGTCTCGATTTCCGGACGTTGCTGGAAGCCGACGACGAGGTGGACGACGACGTTCTCGACGACGCGTTCGACCTGCGTCGCAGCCTCGCCAACCTCGGACAGATCTTCGCCCAACTCGACGCCATCGTGATCTGATCACGACCCGGTCGTCACTCCGCCTCGGATCCCCACGTCGCCGGACGCGGATCGATCCGGTCGTCGATCAGGCGCTGCGCGAGATGCCGGCCCGCTTGAGCACGTTCGCTTCGACGCCCACGTCGCGCCAGCTCGCGTAGGCGATCTTCTTGCTGTCGCTGTAGCTCTTGGCCACCTCGACGAACGCCGCTTCGAGTTCGGTCATGTCGATCGTCTCGGACATGGCCGCGAGCTCGTCCTGGAGGTCTCGACGTTCCTGGACGAGCGCCAACTCCTCGATCGGGCTGGCATCGGTCATCTCGTCGTCGATCTTCGCGAGTCGCTTCTCGATCGTTTCCGGTGTGCGCTTGCGTCCGCGCTTGGGCTTCGTCGCGCGTAGTCCTTCGAGATAGTCGCGCACGACCCGGCCCTCGGCGCGGCCCTTCGCGAGAGCCGCTTTGTGAGAATCACTCATGGGTCTTTTCGTGGCCATGCCTCCACTTTATGCGCGGTTCCATTTGTTGCAATACTGTTCCTGATCGTGTTCGAATTGTCAGCTCATGGACCCGACGTTCACGTCGGTGTCGGTCCGCAGTATCCATGGGGTGGGCTGTACGGCGGACAGATCGTTGCGCAGGCACTGCGAGCGGCCGCATTCTCGGTCGACACCGACCTGTTGCCCCATTCGATTCGTGCGTATTTCATCCGACGCGGGGACGCCAGCGAACCCGTTCGCTACGAGGTGGACCGGATCCGCAACGGTCGCAGCTTCGCCACGCGACGCGTCGTCGCCCGTCAGGCGATCGGTGCGATCCTCAACGCCGAGAGCTCGTTCCAGCGTCCCGAGGACTCGACGGCGATCCAGACCGTCGACATGCCCGAGGTCCCTCCCGCCGACGTCCTCGACCAGGACTCGTGGTCGCCGTCGTTCGAGCGTGCCTACGTCCCACCCGAACGCCTCGCCGACAGTCGTCGCGACGGCGCCGGGCGTCGGGCGGCATGGATGCGGGTCACCGATCCGATCCGCAACGCCGTGGGCGGCGAGGTCGTCGACTCGGCGCCGCCTGCGAGCGCCGATGCCGGCGACGCCGGCGAGCAACTCCTGCACCGCTGCTGGCTCGCCTTCCTGTCCGACGACCTCCCGACCGACGCCGTGCTCGGCTCGCACCCCGACGCCGGGGACCCGGAGTTCGAGGAGCACCGTTTCACGGCGAGCCTCGATCACACCGTGTGGTTCCATCGTCCGATCGACGTGTCGCAGTGGCACCTCCACGACTTCACCTGCCTGCACCTGGTCGGAGGGCGTGGGCTCGCGGTCGGCCACGTGTTCACCGCCGAGGGCGTGCACACGGCGACGATCGCCCAGGAGGTCCTGGTACGCGACCGGCGTGGGCGAGACTGATGGGGACATGACCTCGACCAACGACGAATCGGGCGCCGGGCCCCGTGGCGAACCCGGCGCGTCCGGTTCCCTCCACGATTCCGTCGGCCCGATCAGCGTGTTCGACATGCTGAAGGTCGGCGTCGGCCCGTCGAGCTCTCACACGCTCGGACCCTGGCGTGCGGCGCTGCACTTCGTCGACCGCCTGCGGCGCGAGGGCGTGTCGGAGCAGATCACGTCGATCGAGGTCCGGTTCTTCGGGTCGCTCGCGAAGACCGGACGGGGTCATGGCACCGGGATCGCAGCGATGATGGGGCTGTCCGGCCACGACCCCGAGACGTGTGACGTCGGCATCGTCCAGCGGCTCGGCCCCGACGTGCTCGCAGGTGGCGTCCTGTCCCTCGGCGGAACCCACGAGGTGTCGTTCGTTCGTGATCGAGACATCGTCTTCGACGCCGGGACGACCCTTCCCGAGCATCCGAACGCCATGCGATTCACGGCGGTCGACTCCGGTGGCGCAACGATCGTCCAGACATCGTTCTCGATCGGCGGCGGCTTCGTCGAGCACGCCGCCGATGCCGGCACACACCCGTCGACGACCGATGGGGTCGCCGACCCCACCCGCCTGCAGCGCGGCGTCGTGTGTGCGGCCGATCTCGCACGGTGGTGCGAGGAGGGCGACTGTTCGATCGCCGACGTCGTCCGCGCCAACGAGCGGTCGTGGCGCTTCGACTCCGCGATCGATGCCGACCTGTTGCGGATCCGCGACGTGATGCGCGACTGCATGTTCCGCGGCGTGTCGACCACGGGCACGCTGCCAGGCGGCCTCGACGTGGCGCGCCGCGCCGCTGCGCTGCACCAGTCGCTCTCGGGTGACGCCACCCGGTTCGCCGATTCCGCCTCCTGGTTCGAGACGCTCCGTCGGTCGTCGCTCGGGTTCGGCGACACGGTGCAACTCGTGAGCTGTCTCGCGCTCGCCGTGAACGAGGAGAACGCAGCCTTCGGTCGGGTCGTCACGGCGCCGACGAACGGGGCAGCCGGGGTGATTCCGGCCGTGCTCTTCCATCACCTGGCGAGCCTCGATGCCGACGAGTGGACTCCCGAGGACCTCGATGCCGAGTCGGTGAAGTTCCTGCTGGTCGCTGCCGAGATCGGCTCGATCTTCAAGAAGGGCGCCACCATCTCCGCCGCGATGGGCGGCTGTCAGGCCGAGATCGGAGTGTCCTCTGCGATGGCGGCTGCCGCGCTGACCGAGTGTTGCGGTGGCACCGTGGCCCAGTCGCTGATGGCGGCGGAGATCGCCATGGAGCATCATCTCGGGCTCACCTGCGATCCCATCGGCGGGCTCGTGCAGGTGCCGTGCATCGAGCGCAATGCGATGGGGGCGATGAAGGCGATCTCGGCGTCGCACCTCGCCCGTGCGAGTGATCCGACTCTCGCTCGCGTGTCGCTCGACGACGTCATCGAGACGATGTGGGCCACCGCCCAGGACATGCACACCGACTACAAGGAGACCGCCGAGGGTGGCCTCGCCACCCGCATCCCGGTCAGCGTCGTCGAGTGTTGAACCGGTCCGTCCGGCGCGACTCGGCGAGCACACGGCCGACCGGTAGCTTGCGCAAGCGATGAGCGACCGCGCGGAACTGAGTCCCACACTGGAGCGACTGCGGGCACATGTCGTCGAGCACTCGGTCAAGACGGGTGCCTTCGTCCTCAAGTCCGGTGCGACGAGCAACTGGTTCCTCGACGCCAAGCAGACCGCATGTCGCTCCGAGGGGATCATCGCCGTGACCGATGCGCTCGTGGAGGTGATGGGAGACGACCTCGACGGGATCGACGCGATCGGCGGCCTCACGCTGGGCGCCGACCCGATGGCCTACGGCGTCGCGGCGGTGCTCGGCACCCGTGGTCGTCACCTGCGGAGCTTCAGCGTGCGCAAGGAGCCGAAGGCGGGGGGCATCACGGGCCGCATCGCCGGTGCACTGCAACCGGGCGACCGCGTGCTCGTCACCGAGGACACCACGACGCGCGGGACGTCGCTGATCGAGGCGGTCGACCAGATCGTCGAGTACGGCGCCGAGCCGGTGTTCATGAGCGTCATCGTCGATCGCGGCGGTACGTGCGCGGCCATGGCGGCCGAACGCGGCATCGGGTACCGACCGCTGCTCACCGCACCCGACCTCGGCTTCGACTTCGGGACCTGAGATCGGGGTGACAGGGCGGCGGAGTCGCCGGCCGCCCAGCGACGCCTCTTTCGTGGCGCCGACGACGTCGGGCTACGTTCTGTACTCCCGGGTGACATCGGGATCGGTGGTCGTGTCGTCGGAGGGGGCGGAGCGACCCGGACGAGGAGCTGGACGGAGATCCACCGGACAGAGACGTAGGGGACAGTGATGGAACAGTTCTGGCGCAACACCGGAATCCAGTTGGGCAAGCAGTGGAAGGCCGTGTTCGTGGTGATGCTCGTCATCACCGGGGTGCTGGCGCTCGGCGCCTCCAAGATCGAGTTCGCCACGGGGCAGGACAGCTACCTCAACCCCGATTCGCAGATCGCGCTCGACAACGTCGCGTTCCAGGACGACTTCGGTGGCGAGACCATCATCCTGCTCTTCTCAGCCGAGGGCGACGCCAAGCTCCCCGACCTGTTCACCGGGAACAACCTCGCCGAACTGCGCCGCGTCACCGACGAGATCTCGGCGATCCCCGAGGTGTACTCCACGGTGACGCCCACGGTCTCGCTGACCTACAGCTCCGAGATCGTCGGCGGCGACGCCGGCACCGCAGCGCTCACCGGTGCGCTGTCGCGCGACGAGGCCGGCGCCGAAGCCCGCAGCGCCGACATCGCGATCTCCCTCGCACGTCGTGGCGCCGCCGGCCCGCAGGACACGTGGACGCTCGACAACCCCGACTGGGTCGAACTGCTGATCTTCGGCAACGACGGGTACACGGTGGGCGACGACGGAGCGCCGGTCGCCCCACCGATCGACGAGCGTGTGGTCCGGTTGTCGCTGCAGGGCACCTTCCCGAACCCGAACCCCGAGCGGATCCACCAGACCGCCGTCGGTGGCGTGGTCCTCAACGGGAACGCCACGCTCGACGAGCAGTCCGCCGGCACCGACAAGGTCGTGGAGATCCTCGAGGGCGCCGAACTCGAGGGCTTCGAGTTGACGATCACCGGGTCGCCGATCTACCTCGGCGAGATCAACGACTACCTCAAGGGCGGCACGCTCACGCTCGGTCTCGCCGCGCTCGCCGTGATGGCGATCGTCCTCGGGCTGATCTTCAAGGTCCGGTGGCGACTGCTCCCGCTGCTCGCCGTGATCGTCGGCGTGTTGTGGTCGTTCTCGATCCTCGGGCTGATCGGCATCGATCTGTCGCTCGTCACCATCGCGGGCCTGCCGATCCTGATCGGCCTCGGGATCGACTTCGCGATCCAGATCCACAACCGGGTGGAGGAGGAGGTGGTGCTCGACCAGGACGCTCATCCGATCGCCGAGACCCTCGCGAACATGGCCCCGCCCCTGATCGCCGCCACGGTCACCGGTGTGCTCGCCTTCCTCTCGCTGCGGATCTCCAAGGTGCCGATGATCCGCGACTTCGGTGTCCTGCTCGCGATCGGTGTCGTGGTCCTGGTGGCCGTGGGCATCATCGTGCCGATCGCGGCGCTCGGCATCCGCGAGTGGACGGACCGCACGGATGAACGTGGCGAATCAGCCGTCGAGAAGCTCGTCGTGAAGCTCGGTGGCCTGCCGACCCGGCTCGGCCCGCCACTGATCCTGCTCGCCGTGCTCCTCGCCGTCGGTGGTGTCGCGGTCGAGGGTCGCACCAAGATCCAGTCCGATCCGATCAGGTGGATCGACCAGGGCAGCCAGACCGTCACCGACATCGACCGCCTCGCGGACGAGACCGAGTTCGCGTCGACGCTCGGCGTGCTCGTCACGGCCAACAACGTGTTCGACCAGCAGATCGTCGACCTGATCTACGAGTTCACCCAGGACGCCGAAGCGCGACCCGAGGTGATCGCCACGTCGAGCCTCGTCGGCACGATGGAGAAGATCATCCAGATCGAGGGCGCATCGCCGCTGGCTCCGACCACCGGCGACATCGTGAATGCAGAGGCGGCGGCGAACGAGGTGACGCCCGACATCACCAAGGTGCTGGTGAACCCCGAGCGGACAGCGGCCCAGATCAACCTGCGACTCGCCGAGGGCAGCCTCGAGGACCGGTCGGTGCTCGTCGACCAGCTCGCGGCCGATCTCGATGCACGGATCGCCGCGCTGGAGGTGCCCGCCGACAGCATCCTGCTGAGCGGGCTGCCCGAGGGGCAGGGTCCCGTCAAGGCCACACCGGCGGGCCTCGCCACGGTGGGCATCGGCCTGCTGGAGAACCTCTCGGCGAACCGCGCCAACCTCACCTACCTCGCACTCGCGCTCGCCGGCCTCTACCTCGTCGTCCGGATGCGTAGCCTCAGCAGAGCCGTCCTGGCGCTCGTCCCGGTCCTCATGGCCGTCGGCGCGTCGTCGCTGTTCGTCGGGTTGCTCGGCATCGAGCTGAGCCCGCTGACCACGGTGAGCGGGCCGCTCGTGGTCGCATCGTGTGCCGAGTTCTCGGTGCTGATCCTCGGCAGATATCTGGAGGAACGCCAAAACGGGCTGACGCCACGCGACTCGACCGACACCGCCGCGGCGCGGACCGGGCGCGCGTTCTTCACCTCGGCCATGACCACCATCGGTGGATTCGCCGTTCTCATCGTGTCGCCGCTTCCCCTGCTGCGTGACTTCGGGATCATCGTCACGCTCAACGTGGCGATCGCACTCCTCGCCGCTCTCGTGGTGATGCCGCCGTTGTCGGTCTGGGTCGACGAGAAGGGTTGGCTCGGCACGCAGGAGCAGGGCAACACCGACAGCCGAGCCGTGCGCATGGCCGCCGTCGTGCCGGGCAAGCAGTCGATCGGTGCGGCCGTCGGAGCACTGGCACTGCTGGTCGGCGTGATCGCCGTGTACGCCAGCGCCGACACCTCGAACGGTGAGGTCGACGAGGTGGCGTACGCCGCCGTCGCTCTGCCGACGACGACCACCACGACGTCCACGACCACCACCACGACGACGGTGCCGGGTGCGCCCGAGCCGACCGGCCCGACGATCGACCCGTCCACCTTCGGAGACGAGCGGCCCGTGACGGTGGTGGGCGGTGTCCTGTTCGACCTGCTCACGAGCGCGGACATCGGCGTCGCCCCGAACGTGGCGAACTGCACGATCGAGACCCTGGCGTCGCGGATCACCGACGACGAACTGATCGCACTGGGCGCCGCCGAGGCCTCCGACGAGTCACTCGAGTTCGTCGTTCCCGCGGCGCTCGACTGCGGCATCACCCAGAATCAGATCGACCGGGCCGTCGCGTCGTTGCGCGGCGAGCCGCTTCCCCCCGTGGAGGAGGCCCCCGCCGAGTCGACGCCGACCGGAGAACCCGAGACGGCCGGCCCGGAGATCGACCCGGCAGGGTTCAGCGCCGACCCCCCGACCGACCCGATCCAGGCCACGGTGTTCGAGCTGTTGGTGGGCGGCGGGACCTACGTCGGACAAGGCATCGACCCGATGACGGCCAACTGCGGCATCGAGACCACCGTCGTCGACAACGGCCCCACCGTGCTGACCGACCTTGCTGCGGGCCTCCCCGCCGCCGTCGACCAGGTCAAGGCGTCGGTCGCCAAGTGCGGCATCGCCCCTCAGGTCGTCGACGCGGCCCTCACCGAGTTCCAGGGCGGCTGACGCCCGCATCGCCGTGTGACCCGGCGTCATCGGCCCGGACGGATCTCGCCGGGCCGTGGAATCGGAGTTCTGGGGGTGCGGCTGCAAAGCTGGGCCGATGGCCGAATCCACAGAACTCTCGCAATCCGTCCGCCTCGAACGCGTCGAGGAGAACGGTGTCGACATCGCCCTCGTCGTCGTCGACAACCCGCCCGTCAACGCGCTCAGCTGGCACGTCCGCCAAGGCCTGTTCGACGGGATCACGCAGGCGACCGAGTCGGGCGCGCAGGCGATCGTCGTCATCTGCGACGGACGGACCTTCATCGCCGGAGCCGACATCAGCGAGTTCGGTGGCAACGTGCCACAGGCCGCCGGACTCCACGAGGTCCAGGCGGCCATGGAGGATGCTCCCGTCCCGGTGATCGCAGCCATCCACGGCACCGCCCTGGGCGGTGGCCTCGAGGTCGCACTCTGCGCGCACTACCGCGTCGCCGTCGCCTCGGCGAAGTTCGGCCTGCCGGAAGTGAACCTCGGTCTGCTCCCCGGCGCCGGTGGCACCCAGCGACTCCCTCGCCTCGTCGGCGTGCCCAAGGCGTTGGAGATGATGACCACCGGCCGCCACGTCAGCAGCAGCGAGGCCGTGTTCGACGGCCTGATCGACGACGTCGTGCCCGCCGAGCAGGGCGACGGTCTCGACGCCCTGCGCGCCGCCGCCATCGCGTTCGCGGCGAAGGCGGTCACCGACGGTCTGCCGCTCGTCCGTGTCCGCGACCGCAACGATCAGGTGGAACTGCACAAGGGCGACGAGAAGATCTTCGCCGACTTCCGGGCGGGCATCGCCCGCAAGACCCGGGGCTTCCTCGCACCCGAGTACAACATCCGGTGCATCGAGGCGGCGGCCAACCAGCCGTTCGAGGAGGGCCTCGAGACCGAGGGCAAGCTGTTCATGGAACTGATGACCGGCCCGCAGTCGGCCGCCCAGCGCTACGCCTTCTTCGCCGAGCGGGCGGCGAACAAGATCCCCGACATCGCCAAGGACACGCCGCTGATCGACGTCCAGAAGGTCGGCGTCCTCGGCGCCGGCACGATGGGCGGCGGCATCGCGATGAACTTCGTCAACGTCGGCATCCCCGTCACGATCGTCGAGCGCGATCAGGAGAGCCTCGACCGGGGTCTCGCCGTGGTCCGCAAGAACTACGAGCGCTCCCGTTCGACCACGCCCGAGCAGGTCGAGGAGCGCATGGCACTGATCACCGGCTCCACCAGCAAGCAGGACTTCGCCGACTGCGACATGGTCATCGAAGCCGTGTTCGAGGACATGGAACTGAAGAAGTCGATCTTCCGCGAGCTCGACGGGATCTGCAAGCCCGGAGCGCTCCTCGCATCGAACACCTCGGCGCTCGACATCAACGAGATCGCCGCGGTCACCAGCCGACCCGAGAGCGTGATCGGGATGCACTTCTTCAGCCCGGCCAACGTGATGAAGTTGCTCGAGAACGTGCGTGGCGACAAGTCCTCCGACAGCGTCGTGGCGACCACGATGGCGATCGGCAAGAAGATCCAGAAGGTCTCCGTGATGGTCGGGGTGTGCCCCGGCTTCGTCGGCAACCGGATGCTGTTCATGCGTGGCGCCGAAGCCGAGCGGATGCTGCTCGAAGGCGCGACCCCGGCGCAGATCGACAAGGTCCTCTTCGACTTCGGCTTCCCGATGGGCCCGTACTCGATGAGTGACCTCGCCGGCCTCGACATCGGTTGGAAGGAGGAGAAGTCCTCGTCGTCGACGATCCGGGAGATCCTCTGCGAGAACGGTCGTCGCGGCCAGAAGAACGGACGCGGCTACTACACGTACGACCCCGACACCCGCGCCGCCACGCCCGACCCCGAGGTCGAGCAACTGATCAAGGACTTCGCCATCGGCAAGGGTCACGAGCAGCGCGAAGTGAGCGATCAGGAGATCCTCGAACGACTCCTCTACCCGATGGTCAACGAGGGAGCGAAGATCCTCGAGGAGAAGATCGCCATCCGCGGCAGCGACATCGACGTCGTGTGGGTCAACGGCTACGGCTGGCCCGTCTACCGAGGCGGCCCGATGCACTGGGCCGACAGCGTCGGCCTCGCCGAGATCGTCACGCGCATCGAGGCATACAGCTCCTCGCTCGGCGGCAAGCACTGGGACCTCAGCCCGCTGCTGAAGGAGTTGGCAGCGGGCTCCGGCCAGTTGCAGACCTACACGGCCTGAACCCCGCAGCCGGCGTCGACCTCGCAGGCGGCGGAGACGTCAATCGGTTCGCACGTGGAGCACGTCGCGGACTGCCGTGATCACGGCGGCGACGAGCCAGAGCGCGCCGATCAGTTGCAGCAGGCCGATCGGCGCGAGGAAGCCGGGAACGAGGAACAGCACCGCGATCGTGACCAGACCGAGCACGCTCGGCCCGGTCCGGTGGTCGGGATCGGTGAGCACATCGAGCACGGCGGACATCTCGGTCATCATCTCACCCGATCACGCCGTCGCGCACGCGACGAAGAGGGAACGGAGCCGAACGAATCGGACAACGCCGTCGACGCCGGCTCCAGCACGGCGATCGTGTCGAGAACGACGAAGGCCCCACCCGGAGGTGGGGCCTTCGATCGATGTGGTCTCGACCGGCGTCGATCCGGTGACCTCTCACTTTTCAGGCGAGCGCTCTGCCAACTGAGCTACGAGACCATCTTGTTGACCCGGGCGGTTCCTTGCCCAGATTGACAAAAGCCATTCACCGATTTCTCGGTGAATGGCCCCTGTTGCGGTCCCGACGGGATTTGAACCCGCGACCTCCGGCTTGACAGGCCGGCGTGAACTCCTGACTTCACCACGGGACCAGTTTGGTGTTCCCGGCAGATGTCAACCTGCCATGTTCTATGTGTAGCGCGTTTCCGCACCGCACCCCCAACGGGATTCGAACCCGTGCTGCCACCTTGAAAGGGTGGAGTCCTAGGCCGCTAGACGATGGGGGCCTATTCGAGGCATGGGCCTCTTCTCGTTGAGAGCGAGATGAATCTAACAGCGACCGTGCGACGTTCCACGCGACGATGTCTCTCTTCGATGAGCGAGCGACGCGGTCGTACTGTGTCGCAGTGCGTTGGCGTCGCCCCGAGGGTCTGCAGCAACTGGACCCCGGAGCAGCGACGCAACTCGCGCGCCTCACCGCACTGGAAGGGTTCGCTCGCTCGATCATCGTCGGGGTGGTTCCGCTGGCCGCTCTCGATGCGCTGGGTTCGAAGGCCGCGGTGTCGTACGCATTCTTCGGCGGAGCGGCGCTGACCCTGCTGATCACGCTGAACATCGGCCGACTCGAACGCGCCGTCCAACGGAGGTGGGTGATGATGATCGGCGCCGGCCTTCTCGTCGCGGCAGCGTCGATGTACGCGGTCGTGGACGGTCCGCTGTTCGCGATCGCGATCGGCTTCCACTCCACAGCGGCCTCGATCTTCTCGGTGTGTCTGTCGCTCTACATCATGGACTTCATCGGCAAGGCCGAACTCACCACGACCGAATCACGGCGAATGCTCTACAACGGAGCTGCGTGGTTCGTCGGGCCGACCATCGGCGGCTGGCTCTGGAGTCACTCGATGGGTGCGGTTCCGTTCATCGTCTCGATCGTCACGACCACGTTGATGGTGGCCTATTTCTGGCGGTTGCGGATCCATGCCAACCCCGTGCTCCGCGGCCCGACCCGCTCGGTCACGAGGCCGTGGCACAACATCGTCCGCTACTTCGGGCAGAGGTACCTTCGCTGTGCGTACGCGATCACGACGGCCCGTGCGATCTTCTGGGCGACGCTGTTCGTCTACGGCCCGATCTACGTGATCGAGGCTTCGCTCCCGACGTGGGCCGCAGGGGTCTTCCTGTCGGCTGCGAGCGCCACGCTGTTCCTGAGCCCGCTCGTGAGTCGCGTCGCCGACCGATTCGGTCTGCGGAACACGATCGTGGGTGCCTTCGTCCTGATGGCCGCGTCGATGGTGGGACTCGCCGTGCTGCGTGAGGCACGGCCGATCGGCGTGGCCTTCTGGCTGCTCGGGGCGCTCGGCGGGTCGACGATCGACGTCCTGGGCAACATTCCGTTCATGCGTCTCGTCAAGCCCCGCGAACGAGGCGCCATGACGACGGTGTTCTCCACCTGGCGCGAGGTGTCGTTCCTGCTGGCGCCGCTCATCGCGGCAGCGGCGCTCGCGCTCGGGGAGTTCTGGTACCTGTACGCCACGCTCGCCGTCGTCCTGGCCGGCGGAGCGTGCGCCACGACGTTCCTGCCCCGACGCCTCTGATCGATCGCGTGCCGCCGCCGCGACTCCGAGCGGCCACGCGGAGCCGTGCGAGCGTGGACGACTAACTTGGCCTCGTGCAGTGGACCGGACGTCGAGGCAAGCTGAACCGACTCGGGATCGGGGTCGGCATCGCCTACCTCCTCGGCACGATCTCCACGGCGGACATCGTCGCCCGGAAGATGGCGGGTCCCGATCTGCGCTCGCAGGGCACGGGCAACCCCGGTGCGGCGAACGCGATGAAGGTGCTCGGCACGAAGGCCGGCCTGGCCGTCATGGCGGGCGACATCGGCAAGGGCGTCGCAGCGTGCGCGATCGGCGGCGTGCTCGCCGGACCGACCGGTGCGCACCTCGCGGGAACCGCCTCGGTCGCCGGGCACTGCTATCCGGTCCTGAACGGATTCCGGGGTGGCAAGGGTGTGGCCACGAGCGTCGGCCAGTGCTTCGCCACGTTCCCCGCGTACTTCCCGATCGACGTCGGCGTCGCCGCCGCCACCGCCTCCGTGCCGGCCTGGAAGCAGCGGGCCTTCGCCGCCACGCTGGCGTCGAGTGCGTGCTGGGTCGTCGGGGGGATCGTCTGGTGGGCGAAGGGATGGCGCAACCTGTGGGGCCCGAAGCCGACGATCATGCTGCCGGTCAGCGCGCTGCTGTCCAGTGCGATCATCGCCGAACGCTTCATCGCCGCCGGCAACCCCCTTCCGGGCGGGCTCGGGGCCGATGCCGCGTCGGCCGTCGGCGGAACCCTCTGATGGGGGACCGCAAGATCGGCATCGTCGTCGACTCGAACAGCCAGATGCCGGCGGAGTTGGCCGAGCGTCACGGCATCCAGATCGTTCCGCTCACGGTGGTCGTCGACGGCGTCGAGTTCAGCGAGGGAGTCGACATCGACGCCGACTCCTTCTACGGATTCTGGACCGGCGATCACGCGCCCCGGGTCGAGACCAGCCAGCCCGCGCCGGGTGCGTTCGTCGCCGCCTACGAGCGGCTGAAGGCGGCCGGTGCAACCGACATCCTGTCGGTCCACATCACCGAGTCGATGTCGGGCACCCTCAACTCGGCGCGCCTGGCGTCCGGCATGGTCGACGTGCCGGTCCGTCTGGTCGACACCGGAACGGCCAGCTTCGGCATCTCCTGTTGTGCGTGGGCGGCCGCCGATGCGATCGCGGCCGGGGCAGATCTCGACACGGTCGCCTCCGTCGCCCAGCAACGCGCTGCGGGGCTGCACACCACCTTCGTCGTCGGCGTTCCGTCGCTGATCGACCGATCGGGTCGCAGTGGCGACGTGAGCGTGCAGGAGGCTGCGAGCGATGGCGTCCCGGTCCTGGCCATGACCGGCCCCGACCTGTCGGTGCTCGCCACGGTGACCGACCTCGATGCAGCCGTCCAGGCCATGGTCGACGACGCCCTCGCATGGACGCCGTCGTCGTCGGCCGGTCTGCGGATCGCCGTGGGCACGTCAAACGCGTCGAGCGCGCCGATGTCGGAAGCGCTCACCGCGGCCCTGGTCGACCAGCCCTCGGTCGCCGAGGTGCTCCAGTACCGGATCGGTCCGAGCGTCGGAGCCCACACCGGTCCCGGTACCTCCGGTCTCTTCGTCTTCTGACTTCTACGGCCCCGACTCGCCCTCGGTCATCCCGACACCGGCTCCCGACCCGCTGTGAGCTGTGGACCGCGACATCGCGGTCTCGAGCTCACACCCGGTCGGACTCGGGGCCTGTGGGTCGGTCGATGTGAGCCGTGGACCGCGAGATCGCGGTCCAGCGCTCACAGACGGATCGGCCGCGGTGGGCCTGCCGGCGGCGGGTCAGGCGCGGGCGAGGGGATTGCGGTCGGTCTGGCCGGCGCGGGCTCGCAGTTCGGAGGGCACCACCGGCAGCAGCATGCCGTAGGGGGCGGCGTTGTACAGGTGGTGGATGCGGTGCGCCTCGGCGAGGCGGTCGAACGCAGCGACGCGATGCCCGGCGAACCAGCTCATCCGGCCGTGGATGTAGACGTCGTGCACCAGGGCATAGGCCGCGCCGTAGGCGGTGATGCCGATGCCGACCGGCACGAGCGATCCGAAACCGTCCCAGTTGAACCCGGCGAAGAAGCCGACGTTGACGACTGCGGCGAACATCACCGGGTACCAGTCGTTGGCCTCGAACCGCGAGACGATGCGCCGGTGGTGGCTCCGGTGGAGGAACTCACCGACTCCGTGCATGACCCAGCGGTGGGTCGCGGCCGTGACGGGTTCCATGGCACAGAACGCCAGCACGGCGATGGCGACGGTCGACCAGGTCATCGCACGCGACGTTATCCCGGGCCGAGCAGCCGGTGTCCGATCCTCTGTGGATGTCGCCGAGCTGTCACGATCGCTCCATGTCGGGATGGACCACTCTCACCGCCACCACCGAGGGCCGGATCGGGCGCCTGACGCTGCAACAACCCGATCGGCTCAACCCGCTCGGCACCGTGGCGCTCACCGAGATCGCCGAGGCCGCTGCGTGGTTCGACACGACCGAGGCATCGGTCGTGGTGGTCACGGGAGCCGGGCGGGCCTTCTCGTCGGGCTTCGACCTGCGCGAGTTCGCAGGTCGGCCCGGTTCCGAGGACGACGGCCCGACCGGCACCCCTCTCGATCCTCGAGCGCAGGCCGACCTCGGACGGGTCATGGCCGAAGCGATGGAGCGCATGCGTGCGCTCACGATCGCGGCGATCAAGGGCCCGTGCGTCGGCGGAGGAGTGGTGCTCGCGGGGGTGTGCGACCTGCGGATCGCCGCCGACGACACGGTGTTCTCCATTCCAGAGGTCGACCTCGGGATCCCGCTCGCCTGGGGCGGCATCCCGAGGCTCCTCCGGGAGATCCCGCCGGCGATCGTGCGCGAACTCGTCCTCACGTGTCGGCCCTTCGACGCGGTCGAGGCGCATTCGCTCGGCTTCGTCAACAGCGTCGTGCCACGCAACGAACTCGACGCCGCAGTCGAAGAACTGGCCGGGCAACTCGCTCTCAAGGCGCCGTCGGTGGTCCGTGCGACCAAGCGTCAGGTCAACGCCGCACTCGACGACATGGCGTCCACCGCCGGAGCGTGGGCCGACGCCGACCAGTTGGGTGCGGCGATGCGCGACCCCGAAGCCCGTGCCGCTGCACGCGACTACCTGGCCCGCCGTCAGGCGTAGGAGGCCAACGCGTCGGCGAGGGTCGCCTCGACCACGCCCGGAGAATCGACCACGGCGTCCAACCACTTCGGCCGGAAGCTGCTCGCCACCGTGATCGGGTTGGCGATGGGCGCGCCTGCGTTGGCCAGGTTCACGAACGACACGGCGTAGTCACCGGGTCGCAGGTCGCGGCCGAGTTCGACGAGCGCGTACGGGTCCGGCGTCGTGCCGTTCGTCTCGAGCGCGAACACCGCCTGCGAACTCGGACCGGTCGGCCCACCGGCCAGGCCGGGGCCGTCGACGAGGATCGCTCCGTGCACCTGCGAGGCGCGTGCACCGGCGATCTGCAGCGCGATGTACGCGCCGAGGCCGCGGCCGAGCACGGTGATCGAGCGGTCGGGGTCGTCGTCGGTCAGGTGGGCGAGCGCCTGGTCCACGTCGGCCATCAGGGTCTCGGGGGAGTAGCCGCCGCTGGCGGGGCAGGTGGAGGCGCCATGGCCGGTGAAGTCGAGGGCGGCGATCGGGCCGGGCCAGGCGGCGACCCACGCAGGGACCGACTCGGGAGACCGGTCGCCCAGCCCGTGCAGCAGCAGCAGGGGTCGACTCGGGTTGCGGGAATCGACCGGCTCCGCGCGCAGGATGTGGAGGGCCAGGTCGATCCGGTTGTGCCGCAGCATGACGATCTCGGTGCTCATGACGGACCTCCGATGAAGTCGAGGACGAGTTCGCTCACCAGGTCGGGTTGTTCGATGTGGACGAAGTGGCCGACGTCGTCGAGCACCTCGCAGCGCCCGTCGAGCGGCATGTACGGCGCCACCTTGTGCGGTGGCGTACCCCAACCCATCTCCTCCATCTGTGCGCCGAGGATCCCGAGGAACGGCATCGGCAGCCCGGGCAGTCGCAGCAGCATCCATTCGGGTCGCCACGGACCGAAGCCGCCGAAACGCAGGGTCGGGTCGATCCGCCAACGCCAACCGTCGTCGGATCGGAAGCCGCCGGTCGACACGAGACGTCGCAACCACTCGTGGGGCAGCCTCGGGTTCATCCGGCCCCGCCGCGTCGCGAGTTCGTCGAGGGTGCCGGGCTTGCGACTGGCCGTTGCGGTGGCACGACGGTGGTCGAGCCAACCGGCGAGGTCCTTGGCGAGCATCGTCGTCCGCTCGTGCTCGGCGAGGTCGGGCATGTTGCGCTTGTACGGGATGCCGTCCATGTTCACCAGGGAACGGAACCGGTGTGGTTGGGCGTCGGCCAACTGCGTCATCAGCGCGCCGCCCTTCGAGTGGCCGATGACGGGGATCGGGCGGCCGGCGGCCACGTGATCGAACACCGCGAGTGTGTCGCGCAGGTCGCCGTCCCACGAGTACAGCGCTGCGTGCTCGCTGTTGCCGTGGCCACGTTGGTCCCAGCTCACGACGCGCCATCCGGCTGCGGCGAGTTTCGGGGCGAAGAGGTCGAACGTCCGGGCGAAGTCGAATCCGCCGTGCATCATCATCAACGGCGGCGCGTCGGCGTGACCCCACTCGTGCACGGCGATCCGCAGCCCGTTGGCCATCAGGTCGTAGGTGCGGTCGGGGCGCCTGGCGCCGGGGAACGGTGACTCACCGAACTCGTCGAGTCCCTCGTCGGTCGGGTTGCCGCCACCGTCCGCCCCGACGCCCGGTCCGCTGGATGCGGGCGCATCATCGTCGGGCGGAGGAGCGGGGGACGGGTCGGTCACGTGGCGACGGTAGCCGCCATGGTCCGATGCCCGACAGCCCGGCTGGCGTATCATCGAGGAGATGTCAGCGGATGGGGCAACACGGGGCGGGGTCCGCCCGTCGTTCGGATCGGCCACGACGCGTTCGTTCCTGTTGGTCGCCGGTGTGGCGTTGTCGGCAGGCCTCTCGGCGTGCGGCACGACCGACGAGGCATCACGCATGACGTTGCCGCCGCTCGAGACCACCACCACGACCACGACCACGACCACCACGATTCCGTTCGAACGGTTCTACGAGGTCCAGCCGGGCGACAGCCTGAGTGCGATCGCCGAAGCGAAGGGCGTGACGATCGTCGACATCCTCAACGCGAACCCGCAGATCGGGCCGGAGGGATCGATCCAGGCCGGCGAGACGATCGAGATCCCGGCGGTTTCGTCCGTGCCTGCCGAGGTCCCCTCCACCGACGCCGAATCCGTCCCGGCGACCGAACCCGAGCCCTGAGCCGCAGATCACTCGTCGGGTGGCCGGACCATCTCTACACTTCCGGCCATGAGCTTCTGGCCGAACTCCGAACACTGGAGCGTGAAGATCCCGCTCGACACCCCCCACCCGCGTCTCGACGTGCTCGCCGACACCGGCGTCGTCGTCCTCGACGATGCACCCTTCGAGTGCCCCGAGTCCGAATACCTCGCACTGGAGTACATGGACTGGAAGTCGGGTGGCGACACGAACTTCGCACCGCTCGCCACCGCCGACGGCGAACTCGACTGCCGCGGCTTCTGGGACAAGGGCAAGACCGACAAGGACGCGATGTGGACGTCGAACGCCGACGTCGCGCCGTCGATCCGTGACTACGTCGACGGTGTCGGTGCGAACTTCGGTCGGGTCCGCACGATCAAGCTCGAACCGCAGGATCGCGAGGCCGCGATCCGGTCGCTGCACCGTGACGACAACAACCGCTTCAACCCCGACGACGAGGGCTGGGTCGTGCGGTCGTGGGTCGAACTGACCGACAACCCCGACAGCTACATGATCCTGATGGACAACGACGAGAACGGTCTGCCCGACGCGTCGACGGAGATCCGCGTGCCACTGCACAAGGGTGCCCGTTTCGTGGTCGACACGCAGCGCCTGTGGCACGTCGTCGTCCACCATGGTTCGGAACCCAGGTATGCGCTGATCACCAGCTTCGAGTCGGGCCCCGTGCTCGACGACTGGATCCGCGCCAACACCTCCGCCGCCTGATCACGCAGCCCCTCCCGCGCCTCGTGGCGCCGCCCGGGCCAATGCACTGCGTTCTCGTCAGCTCTTCCGGTCGGATCGATGACGGGAGCTGCCGAGAGATTCGCCTCCGACATTCCCGTGAGCACACATCGGTGAACGTCACGGATGCGCTGACGAGAACTCGATGGAGGGGGCTCACCCGGGTGCCTCGCCGGCGAGTCCGGGTTCGAACCCAACCGTGGAGTACCCCCGCGCTTGAGTGGGATGCATGACCAACCTCAACCACCGCCTGGTGGATGTCGCCACCGGTCAGCTGGGTGTGCTCTCGCGAGAGCAGGCGCACGGCATCGGGATGACCGATGCGCAGCTTCGAAGCCGGGTCCAGAGCGGCTTCCTCGCCAAGTCACTCCCGAATGCGTTCCGCCTCGCCGGCGCACCTCCGACTCCACTTTCCAGGCTCCGCGAACTCCTCCTCGACGTCGGAGGCGATTCCTGTGCGAGCGGCCCCACCGCTGCTGCGCTGCACGGCTTCGACGGCTACCGCCTGCGGGAGCCGTTCGATCTCACCGTCGGTCGAGGCCGCCACGTCAACCGGATCGGACACCGGATCCACACGACCACGGATCTGCAACCCATCGATCGCTGTGAGGTGTCGGGCATCCCGACGATGCGTGCGGCACGGACCGTGATCGACCTGGCGAGGACCGAGGCCGTCGACTGTCTGACCGCGGCGATGGACAGCGGGCTGCGAGACGGGAGGTTCACCGAGGGTTCGCTGCATCGCCGAATCGTCGCTCTGCGCAGATCCGGCCGCACCGGCGTCCGCAGACTGCTGCACACGATCGAGGGCCGAGAGGCCATCGTCGGCGCACACAGCTGGTTGGAACGCGAGTTCTTGCGCCTCCTGAGCGGCGCGGGTCTGCCTCGCCCCGAACCGCAACGGGTGTTGACCCGGGCGGGTGACCGCCTCGTTCGGGTCGACTTCTTCTTTCCGGGCACGACGGTCGTGGTCGAGGTGCTCGGGTACACCTGGCACCGCGACAAGGCGCACCTCCGACGGGACACCGAACGGCTCAACGCACTCGTCTTCGCCGGACTCACGCCGTACCAGTACACCTACGAAGCAATCGTCGACCGACCGGCCACGGTCGTGGGGGAGTTGCGTCGGGTGCTCGGCGTCGTGCGCTGAGGCCTCGGTGCGACGATTCCGGTCAGCGCACCCTCTCGATCTGCCCAGATGTGCTGACGAGAACTGTGCGTGGTCGGTCGACTGGAGCGACCACGGCCTTTCCGGTCAGCGCACCCTCTCGATCTGCCCAGATGTGCTGACGAGAACGCAGTGGGTGGATTCGGGTGGGTCGGGTGCGTCAGCTCGCGTACCCGACCACGTCGACCAGGAGGTGGGTGCGCACCGACGTGAACACGCACATCTCGCCGCTCGTGTTGAGGCCGGCGATGATCTCGCTCGACCCGTTGAGTCCGGCGACGAAGTTCAGTGAGCTCGCGTTCGGTCGGGCGCCGTCACAGTTCCACACGGTGAAGAAGCCGAGTGCTGCGGGGTTCACGGCGGCGATGTTCACCACCGCTGCGGTGGCCACGTCGGTGACGTCACCGCGACCTGTGATCTTGACCCGCAGCGTCTGGCCGGCGTTCAGTGTGCCGAAGCCCTCCAGCCTGCCGTCCTCGGTCGTGGCACCCGAACGGGTGTCGACGAAGCGCGCCGGGTCGATCGGCGTGAACGACGCGGCCGCCGGAAGCCAACCGACCAGGTCGACGGCGAGATCGAGACCGGCCGAGTTGTCGATGCAGATCGCGCCGGTGCTCGACAGCTTCGCGATGATCTCGTTGGCGCGGTTGACGCCGGCGACGTGGTTGAGCGAGCTGGCGTTCGGGACGGGGTCGACGCAGGGGTGGACCGTGAGGAACCCGCCGGCGTCAGCGTTGATGGCGGTCACGTTGACCACCGCAGCGGCTGCTCCCTGGGGGATGCCGACACGACCCGTGATCTGCAGTCTGAACTGCGAGCCGGCGGCGACGAAGCCGTCGCCGGAGAAGTCGCCGTCGACCGTCTCCGCGCCCTCACGGGTGTCGAGCATGCGCGAGGGGGACGTGGCCCGGTAGGGCGAGTTCATCGGCACGTACCCGACGACGTCGACGATCAGGTGGCTGCTCGCCGACGCGAACACGCACACCCGACCCGTTCCCGAGAGCGGCGCGACGATCTCGTTGGCGAGGTTCTGGCCGGGCACGTAGTTCAGCACCGAGGTGGTCGGGCGGTCCTGGTCGCACGGGAAGACGGTGAAGAACCCGCCGGCGAGCGGCTGGGCGCTCGTGATGTTGACCACGGCTGCCGGCACGCCGTCGGGAACCCCTCCCCGGCCGGCGATGTCGATCTCGAGCGTCTGGCCGACACCGAGCCGGTCGATCCGCTGGACCAGGCCGTCGACCGTCTCGCCGTTCGCACGGGTGTCGGCGAGGCGTGCCGGGGCGACCGGGATCACGAACGGCGTCGGGACGTTGATGATCGTGACGGTGGCGGTCGCAGGGGTGCCCGCCACCGCTCCCGTGATCGCCGAGAGCGTGGCGACGATCGTCTCGGCGAGGTCGTCGGCGATGTCCTCGGTGATGGAGACGACGACGGTTCGAGCGGTGGCGTCACCATCGGCCCACGTGAACGCCGAACCGATGTCGGAGTGGTCGACGCCGTTCGTGGCCGTTCCCGTGGAGGCGAGCGTCGCCGTCGCGGTGCCGTCGGCGCCACCGGTGCGGGACACCGTGAAGGTGACCGAACCGCCTTCGGCGACGGACGTCGCCGACGCGGTGACCGAGATCGCTCCGCCGCTCAGCTCCAGGGCGCCGATGTCGATCCGTCCGTTCGACACCCGGCTGCCACCACGCTGGTCGGTCGTCGGCGCCCCGGAGAAGCTCGGATCGCCGGCGTCGACCGCAGGCGATGTGGGGGAGGGGCGGCGGCTGAGAGTCGGCCCCCCGTTGTCGGTCAGCGCTCCCAGCTGCGGATTCACACCGATCTGGTTGTTGGCGCCGGTGGCGATCGTGGTGTCGGTGGGGACGCCGAGGAACGACCAGTTCAGCGAGTTGACGACGCCGTCGATCTCGGGAGCATTGGTCGTCGTCGTCGTGTTGCCGTAGACGATCGAGTGCTCGATGGCGAGGGGGCCGTTGGCATCGATCGCTCCACCTCGACCCGATGCCGTGTTGTCGGTGAACGTGGAATGCCGGATCGTGGTGCTGCCACGGCTCTCGGACCGGACGACTCCGCCGTCGGCGGCGCTGTTGGCGTTCGCGGTGACGTTGGTGAACGTGGCGCCCGACGTGGCCGCCCCGGCCCCGGAGTCGGGCAGGTAGGCGACGCCCCCGAGGGCCGTCGCCGTGTTGGCGTTGTACGTCGATCGGTCGCTCGTGAGGAACGAGTCGTCCAGGAACAGTGCGCCTCCGCTGAGGGCCTGGTTCCCCCGGACCGTGGTGTCGTCGATCCGGACCGTCGCCTCGATCGCGTGGACGGCACCGCCCTGCCCGGCTGCGACGTTGCCGTCGATCGTCGAGTCGGTGATCGTGAGCACGTTCGGGTCGGCGAACGGACTCCCCATCGTGAACTCGAGCGCCACACCGGCGCCGTCACCGGCGTCGTTGTCGGTCACGACGACGTGGTCGAGCACGATGTTCGCGTCGCGACCGTGCACGGCTCCGCCGTCCTGGCTCCCGGTGTTGTTCGCGAAGCGACTCGACGCGATCCGGGCGCTTCCGCCGTTGAGCAGCGAGATCGCGCCACCGTCCGCGCTCGCCGTGTTGTCCTCGAAGGTCGACCCGTCGACGATCACCGTGTTGCCGGGTTCGTTCTGCCCGTTGAAGGTCACGGCACCTCCGTTCGACCCGGCGACGTTTGCCTCGAAGGTCGAGTCGGTGATGGTGAGCGTGGTGATCGAGACTCCGCTCGCGCCCACGGAGACCGCGCCACCGAACTGCGAGACGCTGTTGTCGCTGAAGGTCATGGAGGTGAGGTCGACGTTGCCGGACGCCGAGACCGCTGCACCCGACGGATTGATGCCGGCAGCGACGAACCGACGCATCGTGAATCCCTCGAGTCCGATGGTGGGGGCGACGAAGCCACGGGCCGTGTTGGCACCGTCGATGGTGAGCCCGGTGGCGGTGGCGACGACGTCGACACGCTCGTTGGGACTGGGCAGATCGGACGAGAGCGTGATGGTGGAACCGACCGGCAGGTCGAGGGTGATGGTGTCGGGGCCGACGTTCGCGTTCGTGGCGAGAATCGCCTGACGCAGCGAACCCGCTCCGGAATCGGCGGTCGAGGTGACGGAGAACGAGTCGGCGCGCGCGGTCGTCGGCGCAGCGACGAGGCCCGTGCCGACGAGCACGGTCGAGACCAGGACGGGGACGAGACGTTTGCCGAGAATCACCGGGTGGACGGTAGGAACCCCGCGTGAACGGGCCGTGAACCACGCCGACACGAACGGCCCCGAGGTGGCCCGGCGGGTGACTCGGTCAGGTCGAGCGGTGGGCGACGGCGAGGTCGGCGATGTCGCGCATGATCCTCGCGATCTCGTAGTCCTTGGGGGTGTAGATCGCCGCGATGCCGTTGGCGAGCAGGCCCGCCCGGTCGTCCTCCGGGATGATGCCACCGAGGACGACGGGGGTGTCGACGCCCATCTCGCTCAGGTGACGCAACACGTCGGGCACCAACTGCAGGTGCGAGCCCGACAGGATCGAGAGTCCGATCACGTCGGGGTCTTCGTCGCGTGCCGATGCGGCGATCTGCTCGGGGGTCATCCGGATCCCGGCGTACACGACCTCCATGCCCGAGTCGCGCGCCGCGACGGCGATCTGTTCCGCTCCCGACGAGTGCCCGTCGAGGCCCGGCTTGGCCACCAGGAACTTCGGAGGACCACCGGCGATCGACTTGACGTGTTCCGCCACGGCCGCCAATCCGGCAGCGGATGCGGCGGCCCCGCCGACACCTGTCGGAGCCCGGTACTCGCCGAACACCTCGCGCATCACGGTCGCCCACTCGCCCGTGGTGCCTCCGGCCTTGGCCAACGCGATCGAGGCCGGCATCACGTTCTCGTCCGAGCGGGCGACCCGGCTCAACTCGGCGAGCGCGGCGTCGACCGCCGACTGGTCGCGCGCAACCCGCCACTCGACGAGGCCGTCGATCGTCTCCTGCTCCACGGCGGGGTCGACCTTCATGATGTTGTTCTCGCCGCTCAGCGGCGACTCGGTGGTCTCGGTGAAGTCGTTGACGCCGATCACCTTCTGCTCACCCGACTCGATCCGCCGCGTGCGTGCCGCCATCGACGACACCAGCCGCGCCTTGAGAGTCTCCACGGCCTCGAACGCGCCACCCATCGCGAGCACGTCGTCGAGTTCGGCCTGGGCCTCGGCGCGCAGTTCGGCGGTACGGGCCTCGATCACCACCGAGCCCTCGAAGAGATCGCCGTACTCCAGGAGGTCGGACTCGAACGCGAGCACCTGCTGCATCCGCAGCGACCACTGCTGGTCCCACGGCCGCGGCAACCCGAGTGCCTCGTTCCACGCGGGCAACTGCACCGAGCGAGCACGTGCGTCCTTCGACAGGGTGACGGCGAGCATCTCCAACACGATGCGCTGCACGTTGTTCTCGGGCTGCGCCTCGGTCAGACCGAGTGAGTTGACCTGCACGCCGTAGCGGAAGCGCAGTGCCTTGTCGTCGGTCACGCCGTACCGGCTGCGACCGATGTCGGCCCACATGTCGGACATCGCCCGCAGCTTGCAGATCTCCTCCACGAAGCGGATCCCGGCGTTCACGAAGAACGAGATCGAGCCGAACACCTGGGAGAACTGTTCGTCGCCGACCTGGCCCGATTCCTTCACGGCGTCGAGCACGCCGATGGCCGTCGCCATCGAGTACGCGATCTCCTGCACCGGCGTGGCTCCGACCTCCTGCAGGTGGTACGAGCAGACGTTCATCGGGTTCCACTTCGGCGCGTGCTCGGCGCACCAGGCGACCATGTCGACGATCAGGCGGCGCGATTCCGCCGGCGGGAAGATGTAGGTGCCGCGCGACAGGTACTCCTTGACGATGTCGTTCTGCGTGGTGCCGCGCAGGTCCTGTGACGGCACGCCCTGCTCCTCGGCATTGGCGACGTAGAGCGCAAGGAGCCACGCTGCGGTGGCGTTGATGGTCATCGACGTGTTCATCGCGCCAGGCGGGATCTGGTCGAGGAGCGTCTTCATGTGGCCCAGATGGGCAACGGGCACGCCCACCTTGCCGACCTCGCCGCGGGACATGATGTCGTCGGCGTCGTACCCGGTCTGGGTCGGCAGGTCGAATGCGATCGAGAGTCCGGTCTGTCCCTTGGCCAGGTTCGTGCGGTACAACTCGTTGGAGGCCGCAGCGGTCGAGTGGCCCGAGTAGGTGCGCATCATCCACGGCCGGTCGCGCGGTCGGGCTGCAGCTGTCGAGGAGGCTGCGTCGCTGCTCGACACGCCGCCCGCCGGGACGTCGTCACCGGGGACGAGGGCACCGGAGGCGTCGTTGCCGGAGACGGAGGCGTCGGTCGTGCTGCTCATCGGGAAAGTCTCGCCGCCCGGACCCACAGCTCCAAACAGCGTGAGAGCAGATCGGTCGGTGCGAGCCGAAAGAAATCCTCAAGTACCCGTGGGCGAGGACCGATTGAAGAGGTGTCCCACCCGTGGGGCGACGAACACCACGAGATCTCCCGAACGTGCGCTCGGCTTCCCCCTTGGCCGGGCGTTCGATCGGGACGAGTTTCCCTTGGCGGGAACCACGCCGGTCGGATGGCGGATCCGGCCGGCGCAGGACGAGAAGGAGCAGCGAGCAATCGCTGCTCCTTCAGTCGTTCTCCCCGGCTTCCGTCGCCGAGCGCAGCCGCCGGAGGTACTCGGGCCGAGGGATCTCGACGACGCCGAGCGTCGCGAGATGCTCGGTGGCCCACTGGACGTCGAGCAGCTCCGCGCCGGTGGAGTTCAGCCACTCGACGAGTTCGACCAGCGCCACCTTCGACGCGTCGGTCGCGGTGTGGAACATCGCCTCACCGGCGAAGAAGGCGCCGATCCGCAACCCGTAGAGACCGCCGACGAGGTCGCCGTCGTCGTTCCATGCCTCCACGGAGTGCGCCCACCCGAGCTCGAACATCGTCGTGTACGCACGGATGAACTCGGGGGTGATCCACCGGCCTTCGCGTGCGGGATCGGCGCATGCGGTCATCACGGCCTCGAACGAATGGTCCATCGTCACCCGGTATCGGCTGCAACTCCGGCGCAACGACTTGGAGACGTGCAGTCCGTCGAGTGGAAGCACGCCGCGCGGGTCGGGCGAGTACCAGGCGAGCTTGCTGCGCCTCTTGTCGGGATCGATGGGCATCGGGAAGAGGCCGTTGCGGTACGCCGACAGGAGCGTGCCGGGTTCGAGGTCGGCGCCGATGGCCACGAGGTCGACCCCGGCTCGGACCTCGGCGGGATCGGGCATCGTGAACCGACTCGGCGCAGGAATCACCCTCGGTCGCCTCCCCGCCACACATGACACTTCACCAGATCGGGTGATGGCTGTCCACTCGCGAGCTGTCGATGTCGACGGGCCTCCGTCGTGCCGGCCTCCGTCGTGTCCGACTCCGTCGTGTCAGTAGGTGAGGAATCCGCGACCGGACTTGCGGCCGAGTCGGCCGGCGGCGACGTTGCGCTTGAGCGATGTCGCTGCCATGAAGTTGGGGTCGCCGAACTCGGCGTGCAGCGCATCGAGGATCGCCAGCGACGTGTCGAGCCCCACGAGGTCCAGGAGGGCGAACGGGCCCATCGGGAAGTTGCAACCGCCCTGCATCGCCGTGTCGATGTCGGCGATCGAGGCGGTGCCCTGCTCCCACATCTTCACCGCGTTGTTGAGGTACGGGAAGAGCAGTGCGTTGACGATGAATCCGGCGCGGTCGACGACCTCGACGGCGTCCTTGCCGCACGACGAGGCGAATTCCAGAGCGGCGGAGATGGTCTCGTCGGACGCCGTGATCGGGCGGATCACCTCGACCAGCTTCATCATGGGTGCCGGGTTGAAGAAGTGGACGCCGCACACCGACTCCGGCCGTGAGGTGGCCATCGCCAGCTCGACGACGGGCAGTGTGGAGGTGTTCGTGGCGAGGATCGCGCCCGGCTTGACGATGCCGTCGAGTTCGGCGAACAGTGCCTTCTTGACGGCGAGGTCCTCCACGACCGACTCGAGCACCAGGTCGCAGTCGGCGAGCGCCGAGATGTCGGCGGTGGCGGTGATCCGTCCGACGATCGCCGCATGCTCGTCGGCATCCAGACGACCCTTCTCGACCTGGCGATCCAGGCCCGAGGTGAGCTTGGCGATGGCGGCGTCGGCGCCGTCCTGTGTGCGGGATCGCAACACGACCGTGCGTCCGGACCGTGCCGCGACCTCGACGAGCCCGGCGCCCATGATCCCCGACCCGAGGATGCCGATGGTGTTGATCTTGCCCACGTTTTCCGTCATCGGATCACGTTAGTTACCGATGGGTAGCTTGGCGAAAACGACAACTGCTGCACCACCTCTGTTGTTCGCTCCCGGACGAATCAACAGAGGTTGAACCTCTGTTGATCGCTCCGGGACGACGAAACAGAGGTTGTGGGTGTCGGGGTTCCCGGTGCGGGGCGATCAACACGTATCCTCGGGCGTTCGACCACCATGTTCGTGCTGCTCATCCTCCACCTGCTGATCGGCGGCGCGATCCTGATGTCCGGGGACCGACTCGGCCGTCGAGCCTTCGCCGTAGCCGGCGTGGCACCGCTCGTCACCCTGGTCTGGGCTGCGACGAAGTGGTCGGGCGTGGTCGGCTCGGGTGGTGCGGTCGCGGAGTCCGCCGCCGCCGGCGGTGTCACACGTGCGTCCGACGCGGCGACCGACGCGGCCGGCACCCCAGTCTTCGAATCGGTCGGCTGGATCAGCGGTCTCGACCTCGATCTGCACCTGCGATTCGACGCCTTCGCACTCGTGATGACCCTGCTGGTCTCGGGGATCGGGGCGCTCGTGTGCGTCTACGCCATCGGCTACTTCTCCCACATCGCTCCCGGCCAGACCCGCCTCGCCGGTCTGATGACACTGTTCGCCGGTGCGATGCTCGGCATCGTCTGGGCCGACCACCTGATCGCCCTGTTCGTCGCCTGGGAACTCACCTCGATCACCAGCTACCTGCTGATCGGAAACGACGATCGCACCCCCAAGGCGCGCGCCGCGGCGCTGCAGGCGATCTTCATCACCGGGGCCGGTGGACTCGCGTTGCTGGTCGGGCTGATCATCATCGGCCAGAGCGCGGGGACGTACCGCTTGTCGGAGATGATCGATCGACCGCCGTCCGGGGGAGCGGTCTCTGCGGGCATCGTCTGCGTGTTGCTCGGCGCGTTCACGAAGTCCGCCCAGGCACCCTTCGGCAGTTGGCTGCCCGGCGCGATGGTGGCGCCCACACCGATCAGTGCGTATCTCCACTCGGCCACGATGGTCAAGGCCGGCGTGTACCTCGTGGCGCGCCTCGCGCCGATCCTCGCCACGTCGGGCCAGTGGCGCGTCCTCGTGCTCGTCGTCGGATCGGCGACCATGCTGATCGGCGGCCTGCGCGCGATGCGACAGCGCGACCTGAAGTTGCTCCTCGCGTACGGCACCGTCAGCCAACTCGGCTTCCTGATGCTGCTGGTGGGCACCGGCGAGTACAAGATCGCTCAGGCCGGCATCGTCCTCCTGCTCGCACACGGCGCGTTCAAGGCCACCCTCTTCATGCTCGTCGGGATCATCGACCACCAGGTCGGCACCCGCCACATCCGTGAACTCCACGGCTTCGGAGCGGGCTGGCTGCCCGTCAAGATCATGGCCGTGGTCGGCGCGGCGTCGATGGCCGGCCTGCCCCCGTTGCTCGGCTTCGTCGCCAAGGAGAAGGCGATCGACACGTACCTCGAGTACGGCGAGTTCACCGGCGCCACGGCCACGCTCGTCGTCATCGTGCTCGGATCGATCCTCACGTTCGCGTACTCGGCGCGCTTCGTGCTCGGCGTGTTCGGCGTCCACGGCCAGCCAGAGAACGAACCGCTCAGTCGTACGGCACCCCCTCCTGCCGCCGTGTTCGTCGGTCCGGTCTACGTCCTCACCGCCGTCACGGTCGTCGTCGGTCTCGCTCCGGTCCTCGTCAGCGATCTCTCGAAGTCGGCGCTGATCGGTCTCGACCCGGTCGCATCGCCGTCGACGGTGAAGCTGTGGGCGGGGTTCAACACGGCGTTCGCCCTCTCGGCCGTGATCATCGCGGTCGGCACGTTGCTCGCCGTGGCACGACGACCGGTCGCCAGGGCCCAGACCGGAGCCGCCCGCCCGTTGCGCCGACTCCCGTCCACCGATGACGCGTTCAACGGTCTGCTCCGGGCGATCGACGCGATCGCCCGGCGCGTCACACGCACCGTTCAGACGGGATCGCTCCCGACCTACCTGCTCGTGATCCTGACCACCGTCGTCGTCGTGCCGGTGATCCCGATGATCGGTGACCTCGATGAGCTGCCACAGTGGATCGAGAACCCGATCCACGTTCCGCTCGTCGCGATCATCATCGGATCCGCCCTGGGCGCGGCGTTGGTGCGGCGACGGATCGCGGCGGTCGTGATGCTCGGCGCCGTCGGATTCGCGATGGCCGGGCTGTACGAGGTCCAGGGGGCGCCCGACCTGGCCCTCACCCAGTTCGCGATCGAGACCCTCGGCACGGTCCTCTTCGTGCTCGTGCTCCGCTTCCTCCCGACTCGCTTCGTCGACTTGGCGCCTGCCGTGGTCCGCCCACTCCGGCTCGCCGTGTCGGTCGTGGTGGGCGCTGCGATCTTCGTGTTCGCGATCGTCTCGACGAATGCGCGCTCGGACGTGTCGCAGGAGTCGATCTCGGCCGAGATGATCGAACGGTCCAAGCCCGACGGCGAAGGCAACAACGTCGTCAACGTGATCCTCGTCGACTTCCGCGGCGTCGACACGATGGGTGAGATCACCGTGCTGCTCGTGGCCGCCGTCGGTGCCGTTGCGCTCGCCCGCGGCCACCGCAGAGACGAGGACGAGGATCGCGACGACGACGCAGGCGGTGGCGTCGAAGCGGTCGCCGTGTCGGCACGAGCGGACGCGGGCGCGTGAAGTACTCGCTGATCCTCGACGTGTCGGTGCGGGTCCTGTACCCGTCGATCATCGTGCTGTCGCTCTACTTCCTGTTCGCGGGCCACAACCAGCCCGGTGGTGGTTTCGTCGGTGGACTCACCGCCGCAGGCGCCATCTCGCTGCGCTACGTCAACGGCGGCGTCGACGCGGTGCGTCGTTCGTTCCGCCTCGAGCCGTGGACCATCCTCGGGTCGGGGCTGGCACTGTCCGTCGGAACCGCGATCTTCCCGATGCTGCTCGGCGGCGCGATCCTCGAGCACGGCACGCTCAAGATGCATCCGCCGTTGCTCGGCGAGGTCAAGGCCACGTCGGCGTTGCCGTTCGACCTCGGCGTCTACGCGATCGTCATCGGTCTGGTGCTGATGATCTTCGAAGCGTTCGGCGACGATCTCGACGCCGAACTCGACATGATCGAGGCGCCGACCGTGCCCGCCACCTCCGTGCGCGAGGAGTATCGGCCGCTCACACAGCACAGCCCGGCGAGCGCCTGGCACGACCACGGCGACGACGATCCCGTCCGAAATCTCGACGATCGCGATCTCGACGATCCGCACCACGGCGGGACCGACTCGTGAGCGTGCTGCTCGCCTTCACCGCGGCCTCGTTGTTCGCCATCGGCACGTGGCTGCTGCTGCAACGTCGATTGACGCGGATCGTCGTCGGCCTCGGACTGATCGGCCACGGCACCAACATCCTCCTGATCACCTCCGGTGGCGAGGGTGGCCTGCCGCCGGTGATCGGCAAGGGGGACGCCGAGGACTTCGCCGACCCGCTGCCGCAGGCGCTGGCTCTCACCGCGATCGTGATCACCTTCGGCGTCACGGCATTCCTGCTCGCGATGGCCTACCGCAGTTGGCAGTTGACCCACGACGACGTGGTCGCCGACGATCTGGAGGACCGCCTGATCGCCGCCAACCGTCGACGCGACGCCGACGTGGCCGACGCCGAGGCCGCCGATCTCGAACGCGAGAGCGATTCCTCGGGAGACGAGTCGTGACCAGCGCGCTCGTTCCCCTGCCGATCGTGGTGCCGTTGTTCGCCGCGGCGATCGCGGTCGTGCTCGGCAGGTTCCGCATCGCTCAGCGCGTGGTGGCGATCGGAGCGCTGACCGCCAACGTCGGCATCTCGATCGGTCTGCTCGTGCAGGCCGACGACCACGGCGTGGTCACCATGGACGCCGGCGCGTGGGCGGCACCGCTCGGCATCACCTACGTCGTGGACCGGTTGTCGGCGATCATGCTCGTCACCTCGTCGGCGATGCTGCTCGTGGTACTGATCTACGCGATCGGTCAACAGGGCGTGGAGGAGCGACACGTGGGGTTCAACCCCATCTATCTCGTCCTCGCCGCAGGCGTGTCGGCCAGCTTCATCACCGGCGACATGTTCAACCTGTTCGTCGCGTTCGAGATGATGCTGGCGGCGAGCTACGTGCTGTTGACGATGGGCGGCCGATCCGACCAGATCCGTTCGGGCATGACCTACGTGGTCATCAGCCTCGCGGCCTCGGCACTGTTCATCACCGCGCTCGCGCTGCTCTACGCGGCGACCGGAACCGTCAACATGGCCGACCTCGCGGAACGAATCCCGCAACTCGGCACCGGAGTGCGCACCGGCTTCTCGCTGCTGCTGATCCTCGTGTTCGGCATCAAGGCCGGTCTGTTCCCCCTGTTCTTCTGGCTCCCCGACAGCTATCCCACGGCACCGGGCCCGGTCACGGCGATCTTCGCCGGTCTGCTCACCAAGGTCGGCGTCTACGCGATCATCCGGACCCAGACCCTCCTGTTCCCGCCCGAGGCGCAGCAGGGCACCACACTGCTGATCATCGGCGGTCTGACGATGGCGGTCGGTGTGCTCGGAGCGCTGGCGCAGGACGACCTGAAGCGACTGCTGTCGTTCCACATCGTCGGCCAGATCGGCTACATGATCTTCGGGCTCGGCCTGTTCACCGTGGCAGGGGTCAGCGCCGTCGTGTTCTACATCGTCCAGACGATCCTCGTGAAGACCAACCTGTTCCTCGTCGCGGGACTCATCGACCGGCACACCGGAACGAGCAGGATCTCGCAGGTCGGCGGCATCGTGCGCAGCGCGCCGGTCATCGCGATCTTCTTCGCGGTGCCGGCCCTGTCTCTCGCCGGCCTTCCGCCGTCGTCGGGCTTCGCAGGCAAGTTCGCACTGATCGATGCCGGCGTCGCCGTGGACCAGTGGTGGATCGTCACGGTGGCACTGGTCGTCAGCCTGCTCACCCTGTTCTCCATGACGAAGATCTGGGCGGGAGTGTTCTGGGGCGAGCCGGAGTCGGCCGACCCGAACGACATGCCGCCCGAGGTCCGCGCCGAAGGTCGCACCAACGGGGGCCCGCCACTGATGGTGATCGCCACCGCCGTCACCGTCGCCCTGTCGATCGTCTACGTCGTGTTCGCCGGCCCGGTCTACGACCTCGCCGAACGCGCCGGCACCGACCTGATGAATCCGAGCGTCTACATCGACGCAGTACTCGGAGTCGACCGATGACACGCGCGGCACTCAGGATTCCGGCCACGATGGCCTGGCTCACCCTGCTGTGGGTGTTGCTGTGGGGGCACGTGTCGTACGCCAACGTCCTCGGAGGGATCGCCGTGTCCGCGGGTGTGGTGCTGTTCGCCCGACTCGAGTCGGGTTCGCTGCGCCCGACTCGATTCCGGCCGTGGTGGGCGTTCCGGTACGTGGCCACGCTCGGTTGGCAGTTGCTGGTGTCGAACATCCGACTCGCGTACGAGATCCTCACGCCGGGCGACGGCACGTACACCGGGATCATCGCGGTGCCGATCCGTGGCGGCTCCGACGCCGTCGTCAACCTCGTCGCCAACTCGATCACCCTCACACCGGGCACGATGACGATCGACGTGGAACGCCATCACATCCGAGCCGTCGCCAGGCCCTCCGATCGACCGGATGGAGACCCGGTCCCACCGGGTCGAGGCGACCTCGAAGCCGGCGTGACGCTCTACGTCCACGCCATGTACGCGCAGGATGTCGAGGCGGTCCGCCACGACATCTTGAAGCTCGAAGCGCTGGCGCTGCACGCATTCGGCACCGACGAGGACCACGAGCGGGCGCTGCGCGACGTCCAGGCGCACGAACCGTTGCTCGCGGTGAACGTCGAGCGCGACGACACGCCCGACCCGGAGCCTCCGAGATGTTGAACACCGCTGCACTCGTCATCACCGCGCTCGCCGCCGTTCTGTTCGTGGCCCGGATGCTGCGTGGTCCAGCGCTGGCCGACCGGGTGATCTCGGTCGACGGGTTCGTGTCCACCGTGGTCGTCGGCGTCACGATCGCATCGGCCCGTCCGGGCGCAGGCATCGTGGAGAGCACCGTCCTGATCGTCGCGCTCGGCGGGTTCGTGGGAACCGCCATCCTCGCCCGCTTCATCGAACGGCGTGGGAGTTGACGTGAACGCGTTCCTCGACGCCATCGGTGGGTTCGCGCTGGTTGCCGGCGCGCTCTTCGCACTGCTCGCCGGTATCGGCGTCCACAAGTTCACCGACCCGTATTCGCGCATGCACGCGGCGGCGAAGAGTCCGACGCTCGGCCTCGTGCTGGTCGCGCTCGGGGCAGGCCTGCGGATCCGGACGTTCGGGGCAGCCGCCACGCTGGTCCTCGTGGTGATCCTGCAGTTGCTCACCTCGCCGGTCGGCACCCATCTCGCCGGTCGGGCGGTGCACATGCGTGTGAAGGTCCCGCTGGACGGTCCCGACGAACTCGAACGCGACGAGCGCGCCGCGGACTGATCGCGTCGCCGACCGGCGTCAGTCGATCAGTGGCACGATGAGGTCGCCCACACTGTGATTCGCTTCGAGCGGGTGGCGGAGCATGACCTCGCGGTCGACCGAGTACCGGTTGCGGCGGCCGATCCGCTCGACCTGAACGCAACCGCTGTGTTCGAGGTCGTGGAGGATCCGGACCACGGCGCCGGGAGTGATGCCCACGGCTCCGGCGATGTCGAGTTGGCGGATCTCGGGGTCGCGGGCGATGGCCACGAGCACGTGCGCGTGGTTGGTCAGGAACGTCCAGCCCCGAGCCGAATCGTCACCCTCGGGTCGCACGGCGATCCTTCCGCAGTCCGACCGCGGCCATCATCGGCATGTCGACCGGAAGGGTCCTGGGCTCACCCAGCGGATCGAGGACGGCAGTGGTCATCGGCCGGAAGGGTACGGGGTGAACGTCTGATTACTACTGTGTAAAACATCTATTCGGCGCTACTTGTCGGCCGTCCGGGCCTAGCCTGTCCGGAATGGTCCTGTGGCTGGTGCTCGGTGCTCACTGCGCCGGAATCGCCCTGATGTTCGGTCTCGATCGTCGCGTCTCGGACTGTCGCGTGGTGTTCGGACTCGCTGCGATTCCCGCATCGATCGCCACGCTGGTCGGTGCGATCGGGCTGGCACGCGACGAGCCGATCACGTCGCGCGTCGAGTGGGTCGACGGGCTCGACCTCGTGCTCGCGCTGCGACTCGACGCACTGTCGGCGCTGCTGGGGCTCGTCGTGGCGGGCGTCGGAGTGCTCGTGTTCGTCTACTCGGCCGGCTACTTCACCTCGTCCTCGGCGGGTCTGGCCCGCTTCGCCGCCACGCTCTCCGCGTTCTCCGCCTCGATGATCGGCCTCGTCTGGTCCGACTCGATCTGGACGCTCTTCGTGTTCTGGGAGCTGACGTCGATCACGTCGTTCCTGCTGGTGGGGCACAAGCATGTCGACGAGTCGGTGCAGCGTTCAGCTCGTCGTGCGCTCCTGATCACTGCCTCGGGTGGCCTCGCACTGCTCGGAGGTCTGCTGCTCGTGGCGGATGGGGACACGGGCATCGCACTCCGCGACCTCGAGCCGACCACCGGCACGGCGGCCACCGTCGCCGGCATCCTCGTGCTCGTCGCCGCAGCGACCAAGTCGGCGCAGATCCCGTTCCACGTGTGGCTGCCCGGTGCCATGGCGGCGCCCACGCCGGTGAGCGCGTACCTGCACTCGGCGACGATGGTCAAGGCGGGCGTGATCGCCACCGCGCTCTTCGCTCCGGTGCTGGGTGGGACACCGGCCTGGCAACCGCTCGGCATGGCCTTCGGACTGGGCTCGATGGTGTGGGGAGCGATCGGGGCCCTGCGCCACGTCGACGCCAAGCTGATCCTCGCCTGGGGAACGATCTCGCAGCTCGGCCTGATGGTCACCCTGTTCTCGACCGGTTCGGCCAAGGCGACGTTCGCCGGCTTCTCGATCCTCGTCGCCCACGCGATCTTCAAGGCCGCCCTGTTCATGGTCGTCGGCGAGATCGACGTGCGAGCGGGAACCCGCGACGTGCGCGAGCTGGGTGGCCTGCGACGATCGATGCCGGTCGCGTTCTGGGTGTGCGTCCTGTCCGGGGCGTCGATGGCCGGCGTCCCACCACTGCTCGGGTTCCCGGCCAAGGAAGCCGCACTCGAAGCCGCGCTCGGCGTCGACGGATGGGAGCGGGTCGTGCTGCTGATCGGCATCGTCGGGGGTTCGGTCCTCACCGTGGCCTACACGACCCGCTTCGTCGTCACGGTGTTCGGACCGTCCGAGTCGGGCGCCGTCTCCGAGGTCGCTCCGCGCCGCCTCCCGATCACCGTCGTGACCATCGCTCTCGCCGCCGCCTCGCTCGTCGGTTTCGTCCTGCTCGACCGGGTCGGCGACGGCGTCCGCAACGCTTCGGTCCTGCTCGACCCGGGAGCCGAGGTGTACGAGCTGATCCGGTGGCCGGGTCTGAAGACGGCATTCGTGCTCTCGATGGCGATCGTCGCTGCGGGAGCACCCCTCGGCTGGTTCCTGTCGCGCCGGACCGACGACGAGCCCGAGCCGGTGGGCGCCGAGGCGACCGACGAGATCATCGACGGCGTGCTCTCCGGTGCACGCCGCATGACCGGTCGGGTGCAGCACGGTTCGCTGCCGGTGTACCTGATGACGGCGATCGTGGTCGCCACGGCAGCTGCGGCGCCGTTCGTGACCGCGATCGATCTCGGCGTCCTGCGCTGGACCGACCAGGCGGTGGTCCCGGCACTGGGCCTGTTGATCGTGGCCGGCGCGGCCGGCACCGTGCGCATCCCCGGCCGGCTCGGTGCCGCCCTCGGGCTCGGTTCGGTCGGGTTCGGCATGGCCGGGATCTTCGTGGCGCAGGGCGCACCCGACCTGGCGCTCACGCAACTCCTCGTGGAGACGGTGGTGGTCGTCGCGTTCGTCATCGGCCTCGGACGACTCAGCCCGTACTTCCCGCAGGTCGGTTCCGTGTGGCGCACGGTGAGGATGATCGTCGCGGTCGGACTCGGCACTGCCGTGTCGGTCGGCCTGGCTGCGGCGGCGTCGCGCCCGACCGGCACTGCGCCCGTGACGGATCTCGTCGAACAGGCGGCGGACACCGGCGGCGGGAACAACGTCGTCAACGTGATCCTCACCGACATTCGCGCACTCGACACCTTCGGCGAGGTCATCGTGCTCGTCACCGTCGCGGTCGGGATCCTGGCGCTCGCACGTTCCGGGCGCCCTCCCGAGGACTCCGACGATCCACGAGACGAGATTCGGCCCCCGGATCGGGTCGAGCGCCACGACCGCGACGGGGTTCGCACCGGCCGGGATGCCGGCGTCGCCGGGACGGAGGCGGCGACATGATCGCCATCCGCTCGCTCGTCGTCCACGACGGGATCCGACTCGCGAGTCCATTCGCGATCGTCGTGGCGACGGTGCTGTTCTTCGCGGGACACAACCAGCCGGGGGGCGGCTTCGCCGGTGGTCTGGTGCTCGGCGCGGTGATGGCGCTGCGCAGCGTGACGGGGCTCAGCGTGCCTCGCCACCCGGTCCGGATGATGTCGATCGGCGGGATGATCGTCGGATGCGTCGCGCTCGCTCCTCTCGTCATCGGTGACGTGGTCCTCGACCAGTACATCTGGGAGAGGACGGTGCCGGTGCTCGGCAAGGTCAAGGCCGGCACGGCACTGATCCTCGACGCCGGTGTCGTGCTGATCGTGGTCGGACTGATCCTCGCGATGCTCGACGCCCTCGTGACGATCGCCGAGACCGATCCGGTGCCGGAGTCGGCGTCGGAGCCGGCCCCGAATCCGATCCCGAGCCCCACGACCGACACCCGAACCGACGCGTCGGAGGCCGCGGGATGAGCGGGGTCCTGATCCTCGTCGTCGGAGCACTGACCGCGATCGGCACCTACCTCGTGACGTCACGCGCTCTCAGTCGGATCGTGCTCGGCTTCGCGCTGCTCGGTCACGCGGCCGTGCTCGCACTCGTCACCGCCGGTGGGCGCGCCGGCGAACCACCGCTCGCGGACCGTCTCGACACACCCGCCGACTCGGCCGATCCGCTCCCGCAGGCGCTGTCGTTGACCGCGATCGTCATCTCGTTCGGGCTCACGCTGTTCCTCCTGGCCCTCGCGGGTCGCCAGCGCCAACTCAGCGGCGACGACTTGGTCGAGGACGATCTCGAGGACCGGCGCATCGCGAGCGACGAGGAGATCGAACAGTGAGCGCGCTCGTCGGCCTGATCGTGGTGGTGCCGCTGCTCGCTGCCATGTCGTCGCTCGCGTTCCGGCGCGTCGACGCCCTGCGTGACACGATCGTGCTCTCGTCGCTGATCGGTGTGAGCGTGATGTCGGCGTTCCTGCTCGCCGAGGTCGAGGCGAACGGCAGCGTGGTGGTCCGTGTCGGAGGGTGGGATCCCGAACTCGGGATCGTGCTCGTCGCCGACATGTTCGCCGTGCTGGTCCTGACCGTCGCGATGATCACCATCTCGCTCGTCGAGGCCTTCTCCATCGGCCAACGCCGAAGCAGTTCCTCGGCGGAACCGACGGTGGCGACCCCGATGCTGATGGTGCTCACGTCGGGCGTCGCGTTGTCGATCCTGACCGGGGACCTGTTCACGCTGTTCGTGGCGTTCGAACTGATGCTCGTGGCGAGCTACGTGCTGTTGACCCACCAGGGGCGGGCCGGTCAGGTCCGGTCCGGCATGACGTACGTCGTGATCAACCTGTTCGCCTCGACCCTGTTCCTGTTCGGTGTGGCGTTCGTCTACACCGCGACCGGCACCGTCAACCTCGCGCTGCTGGCGGAACGGATCCCGGCGCTCGACACCGGGGTGCGGTGGGGGATCGGGCTGTGGTTCCTCGTCGTGTTCGGGACCAAGGCGGCGATGTTCCCGCTGTTCTCCTGGCTGCCCGACAGCTACCCGACGGCCCCGACGACGATCACCGCCGTGTTCGCCGGTCTGCTGACCAAGATCGGGGTCTACGTGATGATCCGGTTCCACACCCTGATGTCGATGCAGGACCTCGGCACGCTGATCCTCGTCATCGCAGGTCTGACGATGATCTTCGGTGTGCTGGGAGCTCTCGCCCAGGACGACATGAAGCGCATCCTGTCGTTCCACATCGTCAGCCAGATCGGGTACATGCTGATGGGTCTCGGTCTGTTCTCGGTCGTCGGTGTGGCCGGTGCGATCATCTTCATCGTCCACCAGATCCCCGTGAAGACGGTGCTGTTCCTCGTGGGGGCCATGGTCGAGACGGATCGACGGACCTCGGCGCTGAGCCGGCTCGGAGGACTGGTGGCGGTGCGACCGTGGCTCGCGGTCGCCTTCGCGCTGCCGGCGCTGAGCCTCGCCGGACTCCCACCGTTCTCCGGGTTCGTGGCCAAGTTGGCGCTGCTCGACGCAGGGATCGACGCCGGGACCGTGGCGATCGTGGTCGCCGGTCTGGTCTGCAGTGCGCTCACACTGTTGTCGATGGTGAAGATCTGGGTCGGCGTGTTCTGGGGTCCCCAGAACGCCCCGGCCTTCCACGCTCCCGACTCCGAGGAGTGGGCACCGCGTCCGGCCACCGCACGCGGTTGGTCGACGATGTCGTTCGCGACCGGGGCGACCACGGCGTTGACCCTGGCGATCGCTCTCTTCGCCGGACCGCTGTGGGACATGAGCGAGCGAGCCGCGACCGAGTTGCTCGACGGTCGGACCTACGTCACCGACGTGCTCGGGAGCGATCGATGAGCGTCCGTTCGGGCTTCTTCCCGCGCCTCGCCGACGGGTCGGCGGGTCTGTTCTCGGTGCGCCGATTCTCGATCGTCGTCCTCCTGACGCTCGCCTGGTGTGCGCTGTGGGGCAGCGTCAGCGCGGCGAACCTGATCAGTGGCCTGATCGTGTCGAGTGCGGCATCGTTCGCCGGTGCGAACGCTCCGGGAGGCGTGCGACCGTGGCCGCTCGTCCGTCTGCTGTGGGTGGTGGCCCTCGATCTCGTGGTCTCCACGGCGGTGGTGGTGCGCGAAGTGCTCACACCGACCGACCACACCGAGGAGGCGATCATCCGCGTGTCCGTTCCGCTCGAGGCGCGCTCGCACCTGCTGTTCCTGTACATCGCGATCACGGTGACGCCCGGGACCGCCGTGGTGGCCGGAGACGACGACGCGTCGGCGATCTACCTGCACGTCCTGCACGCCGATCGTCGCGATGCGATCGTCGAGCACGTCGAACTGCTCGTGCTGCTCGTGAACCAGGCATTCCCGGTGGCCGTGTCACGACGAGTCGGCGAGGTGGCCCGATGACCATCATCGCCTATGGCGCCCTGACCCTGGCTGCGGCGGCGGCGATCTACCGCCTGGTGTCGGGGCCGACGATGGCGGACCGAGTCATCGCACTGGATCTGCTGCTCGTGTCGCTGATGACGGCGATCGTCGTCGACGCGATCGCGACGGGCGACGACGTGCTGCTGAACCTGCTGATCGTGATCGCCATCATCGGCTTCACGGCCACGGTCGCCGTGGCTCGATTCATGGAACGCAACCGATGATCGCCGTGCATCCCGTGGCGTGGGTGTTCGTGTCGGCCGGCATCGCCGTGATCCTGCTCGCCGGCCTCGGACTGCTGAAGCTGAAGACCCCCTACGCACGGATCCACGCCGCGGGCAAGGCGAGCCCCGTGGCGTTCCTCATCGCGTCGGTCGGTGCGTCGCTCGAACTCGGCTGGGCGGCGGCGGCACGCCTCGTGGTCGCCAGCGGAGCGCTGATGATCACCCTGCCCCTCGCAGTGCACCTGTTGTTCCGTGCCCTCCACAGCACCGGCGCGACCGAGGATCCTCCGGTCGACGAACTCCGGGAGGGACACGGGTCACGCCCTGTGTGACGGATCAACGTCGCCGAGTTCAACTCACGTTCATCGACGGCTGGTTACGTGTTCGCCATGACGAGCACGCTCGAGACGACACCCGAGACGGACAGCGCCGAGCGGGGCGGCATCGACGTGACCATCGTCGACGACCCCGATCGCCTGGTCGTCCTCGACGGCGTGCACAACTTCCGTGACCTCGGGGGCTACGCGATGGGCGACGGCCGGACCATCGGCTGGGGCCGCCTCTACCGGGCCGACGGCCTCCACCGGCTGAGCGACGACGACCTCGACCTGCTCGACGCGATCGGCATCCGCACCGTCATCGACCTGCGCACGGCCGCCGAGATCGATCAGTACGGCACGTTCCCCTTCGAGCGCCACCCGGTCGCCTTCCATTCGTTGTCGATCATCGACGCCACGTGGCACGATGCCCACGTCCCCACCTTCGACGAGTCGGAGCAGGGCGAGGTCGATTTCCTCACCTGGGCGTATCGCGACATGCTCGCCGTCGGAGGCGCCCGGTTCGCCCAGGCGATCCGTCAACTCGCGGTCCCCGCTGCCGTTCCTGCGGTGTTCCACTGTGCGGCGGGCAAGGATCGCACGGGTGTGCTCGCGGCCCTCGTACTCGGCGGGCTGGGAGTCGACCGCGACGTGATCGTGGCCGACTACGGCCTCACCCGGGCCGGGATGGAACGGATGCGGACGTGGGTCGAGTCGAACCATCCCGAGATGGCCGCCCGGATGAACGAGACCCCCTCGTTCATGCTGGCTGCGCATCCGCAGGCGATGGCCAACACACTCGACGAACTCGTGTCCGAGCACGGTTCGATCCGCAACTACCTCGCCACCATCGGCGTCGGCGAGGCGATCCTCGACGCACTCGCCGACGCACTCACCGACTGAGCCGTCGCCGACCGGAAACGTCCGACGGTGCGGGGCACCGTCGGACGATCGTGGTCAGGACTGTGTGATCCGAACCGACTCGATCCGCAGTTCGGTCGCCGGCGGAACGCCGCTCGGGTCGACGGACGCCTGGGAGTTCATCGTCTCCACCACGCCGAGGTCGTCGGCGGGCACCTGACCGAACAGGTTGTACAACGGCGGCAACTGGACTCCGCTCGCGCCCGTGATGATGAAGAACTGGCTTCCGTTGGTGTCCGGGCCGCTGTTGGCCATCGCGATCGAACCGACCTCGTACTGCCCCGCAGCCGGAAGTTCGTCAGGGAACGAGTAGCCCGGGCCACCGGTGCCCGTGGCGGTGGGATCGCCGCACTGCACGACGAAGTCCTCGATGATCCGGTGACAGACGGTGTCGTCGAAGTAGTTGTTCCGAGCCAGGAAGACGAAGCTGTTCACCGTTTCGGGAGCGATCGACTGGTCGAGATCGATGGTGATCGTTCCGGCGCTCGTGGTGACGGTGGCGGTGTAGACCGCGCCGTCCTCGAGACACATCGACGGCGCGGCGTCGAACGACCGCGTCGGCTCGTCGGTGTCGGGGAGCGGCTCACAGTTCCCGTCGATCGGACCCAGACCGTCGACCGCTGCTCCGTCCTCGGCAGCGTCACCCTCTGCAGCATCGTCCTCGACGACGGTGACGGCGGTGGCATCGGTGACGTCGGCATCGCCGTCCCCGGTGGTGCCGGTCTCGTCGTCGTCGGTCGGCTGGGTGTCGGAGGATGCCGACTCGGACTGGTCGCTGACCACGTCGGCATCGGAGTCACCGCAGGCAGCGGCGACGAGGCCCAGCGCCACCACGCCGACGGCCAGTCGACGTCGGGCGGGGTGTCGGCTCGAGACGATCACGTCAGCCCTCACCCTCGGCGACGGTGTCCGCTGGTGCATCCACGACCGAATCGACGACGGAATCGCCAACCGGATCGACGGAATCGACGGGATCGGTCTGGGCCGGTGCCACCTCGGTCGGGACGACGACGTCGTCCGGTACGACGGGGTCGTCGTCGGAGTCGACGAAGAATCGCCCGGCGACAGCGACGATGACGAACACCGCGACGATGGCGCCACCGATCAGCAGCGAGAGTCGGATCGTGCGCGACTTCGCCTTCTCGCGAGCAGCTTCCTGTTCCCGGCGTGCCTTGTTGGCCTTCTGGCGTTCTCTCTTTTCGGTTCCCACAGTGGCCCGACGATATCGGCCCGGTCGTGGTCGCACGGGTCAACGCCCGGCCGCCCGACAGGGTCCCTCGGGAGGGGGTGAGTTCACCCGGGGGCGTCGACGTGATCGGGGAGCCGTTGGTTAGATTGTCGTCGTGGCCAAAGTACGTCTGTTCGCATCGGCTCGCGTTGCTGCGGGCCATGGAACCGACGTGATCGACGCCGCCACCGTGGCCGACGTGTTGGAAGTGGCGCGCGATCGGTACGGCGAGCAGTTCACCGACGTACTGTCCACGTGCAGGATCTGGGTCAACGGCGAGGATGCGGGGCTCGACACAGCAGTCGGGCCCGACGACGAGGTGGCGGTCCTGCCACCCGTCTCAGGAGGAGCGACATGAGCGACGAATCAACAGCGAGCGGCAGCGCCCAGGAAGTGGACCCGGCCTCGTACTCACTCGACGAACTGCGGGCTCTGCGCACCGAGTTGCAACAGCGCGACGACGTCGTGTCCTACGCGCGTCGGGTCGCTCAGGCGCGACTCGACCTGGTCCGGTCCGAGGTCAGCCGTCGCGAGTCCGACGGGGACGTGAGCGACGACGTCGCCGACGTGCTCTCCCAGCAGCTCACCGGAGGTCCGGCTCGACCCCCGCGGCCCGCCGAGGACCTGAGCGACGACGCCCTGTCGGCCGAACTCGACTCGATCTGCGCCGAGCATCACTACGGCCGGATGGAGGAGCTCGACGAGGCCGAACTCGCCACGCTCGCCGATGCGATCGACGAGTTCGAACGCCGGGTCTCCCAGGATCGTCGTGAACGCTTCGACCGGCTCGATGCCTTGAGTGCCGAACTGGTCCGCCGGTACCGCGACGGCGAGGCCACCGTCGATTCGTTGCTCGACGACTGAGCGACCGTTCCGTCGCGAATGCCCGAAGTCCGTTCGTCCGAGGTCGTCGGCGCGGTCGGGTCGCGTCCACGACGCGTGGCGGTGATCTCGTTGCACACCTCTCCACTGCTGCAGCCCGGCTCGGGCGACAGCGGCGGGATGAACGTGTACGTGCGCGAGCTGATGTCGTCGCTGTCGCAGTCCGGTGTCGAGTGCGTCACCTTCACGCGGGCCGACCGCGAAGGACTCGAGCCCGAGGTGTTCGTCGAACCGAATCACCGTGTGGTGCACATCGAGGCCGGCCCGCACCACCTCCCCAAAGAGGCGCTGGCCGACATCTCCGACCAGTTCTGTGCGGGGGTGATGCGGTGGTTCGCCGAGAACGGTCCTCCCGACGTGATCCACGGCAACTACTGGCTGAGCGGCGTCGTCGGGCACCACCTGAAGCACGCGTTGAACGTTCCGTTCGTGTCCACGTTCCACACGCTGGCCCGCGTGAAGGCCGAGGGCGGCGACCCCGAGCCGCTGTGGCGCGACCGGGCCGAGGCCGAGATCATCCGGTGTTCCGACGCGATCTGTGTCAGTTGTGTGGAGGAGGAGGAGCAGTTCCGCCGCCTGTACGGCCACCCCCACGGTCGCATCGAGATCATCGCGCCGGGCGTGGAGCACGCGTTCTTCGCGCCCGGCGACCGCGGTGGCGCCCGCCACGCTCTCGGCATGGATCGGGAGACCCCGCTGATCGTCTTCGTCGGACGGATCCAGCCGCTGAAGGGTCCCGACGTGGCGATCCAGGCGCTCGCCGGTCTGCACCGTCTCGGGCACGGCGAGGCGCGGTTGCTGATCGTCGGCGGAGCCTCGGGTCGCCAGGGTGGTGACGAGGCCGAGCGGGTCCACGATCTCGTCGACGAACTCGATCTCCACGATCACGTCGAGTTCGTCGCCCCGCAGCCGCATCACATCCTCTCCACCTACTACCGGGCCGCCGACATCGTCATCGTGCCCAGCCGGTCGGAGAGCTTCGGCCTCGTGGCGCTCGAGGCCGCCGCATGCGGGACGCCGGTGGTGGCGAGCGCCGTGGGTGGGCTGCTGAGCCTCGTCGACGACGGCGAGACCGGCCGGTTGATCGTCGGACGCAACCCGGCCGACTACGCGGTCGCGATGGCGGAGATCCTGAGCGACGACGAGATGCGGGCCTCGATGGGCAAAGCGGCCGTCGCGCGGGCGAGCGACTACACGTGGCGAGCCGCGGCACACCGCCTCGCCGATCTCTACGACGATCTGATCGGTCACGATCTGGTGAGCTGCCGCGACGCCCACCCCGAACTGAAGCCCGAACCGAGCACGACACGAGGAGCCGACGATGAGTGACGATCCGAACGCGAGCGCCCGGGGCGACGATGCCGATCTCGATGCGGACGCCCTCAGCGGTGGAGAACTCGCCGTGCTGGAGCGGCGACTCGACGAGTGGATCGCCGAACTCGATTCCGAGCACGAACACATCGTGGCCGTGGACCGCGATGCAGACGTCGCACGTCGCTGGTACGTGCGGATGCGCGGCGAGGAGAAGGACTTCACGACCGTGTGGCTCACGCTCGGCCAACGCACGCTGCGCTACGAGAGCTACGTCATGCCGGCGCCGGAGGAGAACGAGCGCGATCTCTACGAGAACCTGTTGCGACGCAACGAGCGTCTCGTCGGCGTGCACTTCTCCATCGGCGACGAGGACGCGATCTTCCTCCGCGGCGTCCTGCCGGCCCACGCGGTGGTCAGGGCCGACGTCGACCGGATCCTCGGCACCGTCTACGCCACGGTCGAGCAGACGTTCACGGCGCTTCTCCGCATCGGTTACGCCAGCCGCTTCACCGACGAGTCCTAGCGACCCCGGAGTCGACGGGACCGGGTCCGACCACTCCGCCCGCACCGACCGGACCACCTGACCCGGCGCAGCGTCCGGCGGCGGCCCGGTCGGCGTTTTCCCGTCTCGTGGATCGACGACCCACTGAAGGGATGCCCGGGTGGGTGCATCTCGGGGGAGTCGGTTCTCCCGCACCCGCCCGGGTCATCGCCGAGACGCCGGGAAGCGCGATGCTCCGGACATGGCCGTCGCCGGTCTCGACTCGGCCGCGCTCGCACGCCTCGACCGGGGGCACAGGCGTCTACGGTTCGGGCGATGAGTGTCGACGTGGTGATGATCGGTGGCGGGAACATGGGTGCGGCGCTGCTCGGCGGGATGATCGCATCCGGCCGCTTCCCCCCGGCGTCACTGGCCGTCGTGGAACGGATCGACGAGCGTCGTGAGGAACTCACCGAGATGTTCCCCGGCGTCCTGATCGCCGCCGAACTCCCGTCCGCGTCGGGAGCCGTGATCGCCGTCAAACCCGACGGGGTCGGCGACGCCGTGCGTGGTGCGGTCGCCGCTGGAGCGACCCGCATCCTGTCGATCGCGGCGGGCGTGACCCTCGCAGCCCTCGACGCCGCGGCGGGACCCGGCGTGGCGGTGGTGCGCGCCATGCCGAACACGCCGGCTCTCGTCGGCAAGGGGGCGTCGGCGATCGCCGGGGGAGCGGCGGCGGGTGACGCCGACCTCGATTGGGCGACCGGCATCCTGGGGTCGGTGGGAATCGTCGAACGGCTCGACGAACCGCTGCTCGACGCGTTCACCGGCGTGGCCGGGTCGGGCCCGGCCTACGTCTTCCTCTTCGCCGAGGCGCTCACGTCGGCCGCGGTGGCCGAGGGGCTTCCCGCCGACGTCGCCGAACGGGTCGTCGCCCAACTGCTGATCGGTTCGGCGACCCTGCTCGACCGGGATCGCGACGCCACCAGACTCCGCGTGAACGTCACGTCTCCCGGTGGCACGACGGCGGCCGGGCTCGCCCGCTTCGAGGCCGCGGGTTTCGAGTCGATCGTGGCCGACGTGGTGCGCGCCGCCACGCGACGGAGCCGCGAACTCGGTTGATCGAGGTCGACCCGTCGACGTCCGCTCGGAGTCGTCCGGACGTCGACGAGAGTTACATCGATGTTTTTCGGATGTGCCCCTTTTCACATGGCCGATTCACCCCTATCCTCTGGCTCGTGGAGACGCGTTCGGTCGTCCGCCGGTGACGGTGGCCGATCGGACAGCGCCGGCAGGGCTGGTGCCTTCGGGGGGTTGGCGCCAGCCCTTGCCGCGTCCAGGGGGCGTCGCGACGGTCCGGGCGATCGACACGACCGGACGACCCGGTCGGCCGACGGGGTAGCTTCGACCTCCCCATGGGACGCCGGTACGACACCATCTCCTTCCTGTCCGACTACGGAACCGACGACGAGTTCGTCGGAGTGGTCAAGTCGGTGATCCGCGATCTCGCACCGCACGCCACCGTGATCGACCTCACTCACGGCATCAAGCCCTTCGACGTGCGCGCCGGGTCGCTGGCGCTCGCCCGGTCGATCAGCTACGTGGCGTCGGGCGTGATCGTGGCCGTCGTCGACCCGGGTGTGGGCACTGCGCGCCGTGCCATCGCCGTCGAGGTTGCCGACGGAGAAGGTGTGCTCGTCGGACCCGACAACGGGGTCCTCGCGCCGGCGGTGGCCATGGCCGGTGGTGCCGGACGCGCCGTGTCGTTGACCAACCTCGAGTACCAGCTCGAGGCCCCGGGCACCACCTTCGACGGACGCGACGTGTTCGCGCCCGCGGCCGCTCACCTGTGCAACGGGGTGGACCTGTACGACCTCGGTGAGCCGGTCGATGCCGACGTCCTCTTCCCGGGCCTGGTCCCGCTTCCGCAGATCGACGACTCGACGGTCATCGCCCAGGCGTTGTGGACCGACCGCTTCGGCAACGTGCAGTTGAACGTCGGGCCCGACGACCTCCCCGCCACGTTCGGTGACGTCGTCGGACTCCGGATCAGTGCGCCGGCCGATGCGAGCGGTGGCACGAGTCGCGTCGCCACCCGTGCGTCGTCGTTCGCCGCGGTCGGTGCGGGCGCCGTCGCACTCGTCGTCGACGCGAACGGGATGCTGGCGATCGTGATGAACCAGCGGTCGGCGGCCGAGGAACTCGGCGTGGACGACGGCGACCAGGTCGTGATCAGCCCACTCGACGACGACGCTGCAGGCGGCGACGTCGTCGCGCCGGTGAGTGTCGACCTCACGAGGCGTTAGCGTCTCCGGGCGATGCGCCCCGCTGTCTCGCTCACCCTCGGTCTCCTGCTCGCCGCGATCCTGATCGCCGGCATCGTCTCGCTGCTCCGACTCTGAGCCAGGCGTCCCACCACCCCATGAATCTCGCACGCGTCATCGAAGGTCACGATCCCGAGTCCACGGCCTTGATCAGCCGCGGACGTCCGACCACGTACGGCGAGTTGTACGGCCAGATCGAACGACTGCGCGGCGGACTGTCGGCCATCGGTGTGGGTGACGGGGATCGCGTCGCGGTGCTGTGCAGCAACTCGCGTCACTTCGTCATCACGTACTTCGCCACGCTCGGCCTGGGCGCCGTGGTGGTGCCGCTCAACCCGCTCAGCCCGGCCCGCGAGTTGGAGTCCGAGATCTCGAACGTGTCGGCCAAGGTCGTCGTGATCGAGAAGGTCAGCACAGCGACGTGGAGCAACGTCGACCGACTCGCGGTCCCGTCGGTCCGCACCGTCGTGTCGTGCGACCCGTCGAGCGCTCCCGAAGGTGCCGTTCCGATCGGCGAACTCCTCGCCGCAGCCCCGGTCGACCTGGTGGACGTCGAGCCCGATCATCTCGCCACGTTGATCTTCACCAGCGGAACGGCGGGTCGGCCGCGTGCGGCGATGCTCACGCACGGCAACCTGGCGGCGAACCGTGAGCAGAGCCTCTCGTCGGGCGACCACGTCGACGCCTCCGACGTGCTCTACACGGTGCTGCCGCTGTTCCACATCTTCGGACTCAACGTGGCGATGACGATGGGTCTGTCGGTGGGAGCCACCGTCCTGCTCGACCAGCGCTTCGACCCGACCACGGCGATCGACATGATCACCGAGTACGGCGTGACGGTGCTGCCCGGCTCGCCGTCGATGTGGTCGGCCTTCGCCTCCTTCGATCAACTCGACGGCAGCGAGTTCTCGACCGTTCGTCTCGCCCTCTCGGGTGCCGCGCGACTCCCGATCGCCACCGCCCGACTGATGCGCGACCGGTTCGGTCTCGATATCTACGAGGGCTACGGGCTCACCGAGGCCTCGCCGATCGTCACGTCGTCGACCGGTGCCGACGTTCGCTTCGGCTCGGTCGGGCGGGTGCTCGACGGTGTCCGCGTCCGTCTCGTCAACGCCGACGGTGACATCCCGGCCGGCGACGTCGGCGAGATCTGGGTGCAGGGCCCCAACGTGTTCGCCGGCTACTTCCGTGACGCCGACGCCACCGACGCGGTGCTCACCGAGGACGGCTGGCTGAAGACCGGCGACATGGCCACCGTCGACGACGACGGATTCCTGTGGCTCGTCGACCGAGCCAAGGACCTCGTGATCGTGTCCGGCTTCAACGTCTTCCCGGCCGAGGTCGAAGACGTGCTGCACGAGCACCCCGACGTCGTCGAGGCCGGGGTCATCGGGGTTCCCCACCCGCACACCGGCGAGGCCGTGAAGGCGTTCGTGGTCGCAGTCGACGGATCCGACGTCGACGAGGAGTCGCTGGTCGAGTTCTGTCTCGATCACCTGGCGCGCTACAAGTGCCCGAACAAGATCGAGTTCGTCGACGAACTCCCCCGCAACGCCAGCGGGAAGCTCGTCCGTCGCGAACTCGCCCTCTGAACCATTCGCCGCCGCCGCCGCCCCGGCGCCGAGCAGGACCGAGGAGCTCGGATCGGGTCTGAGACTTTCGTTACAGAGAACGAAAAGCGAGGGCACAGCTTTGTGAAAGCGTGCACAAGCGTCATAGGTTGGAACCCGTGGCTGGCCAGAGGACTCGACGCAGGATCCCGGAAGCAACGGTCGCGCGACTCCCCGTCTACCTCCAGTTGCTGTCGGACCAGTTCGACGCCGAGGTCACCAACATCTCCTCCGAGCAACTCGCCGCACTCGGCGGCGTCAACGCCGCCAAGGTCCGCAAGGACCTGTCCTACCTCGGCAGCTACGGCACGCGCGGCGTGGGCTACGACGTCGAGTTCCTGATCTTCCAGATCAAGCGTGAACTCGGTCTGACCCACGACTGGCACGTCGTCATCGTCGGCGCCGGCAACCTGGGCCAGGCCCTCTCGGGCTACGGCGGATTCGGCGAGCGAGGTTTCCCCGTCGGCGGCATCGTCGACGTCTCGCCCGACAAGATCGGACGCGCGATCGGTGGCGTACGCGTCCGCCACGTCGACGAACTCGCCCAGATCGTGCAGTCCCGCGACATCTCGATCGGCGTGATCGCCACGCCCGGACCCTCCGCCCAGGAGGCGGCCGATTCACTCGTCGCAGCGGGGATCACGAGCATCTTGAACTTCGCCCCGGCGATCATCACCGCACCGCACGGGATCAGCGTCCGCAAGGTCGACCTCGCCGTCGAACTGCAGATCCTGAGCTATCACGAGCAGCGCCGGGTGAACGCCCGCACGGCAACGACGTTGAAGGCGGTCCCCGGCCAGCGCGGCCGGGGGGCGTCGGCGTAGGCTGGCATCGCATGTCCCTGCTCGTCGTCGGAGTCAACCATCGCAGCGGTCCGCTGCCGTTGCTCGAACGACTGACCATCGCACCCGAGGATCTCGCCAAGCGCGTGTCGGGACTCGCGCAGCGCGACAACATCCGCGAAGCAGTGGTCCTCTCCACGTGCAACCGCACCGAGGTCTACGTGGTCGCCGAGAGGTTCCACGGCGCCTACTCCGACGTGTGCGAGTTCCTGTGCGAGCTCGGTGGACTCGACGCCGACGAACTGTCGCCGCACATCTTCAGCAGGCACGAGACCGCCGCGGTCGAGCACCTCTTCGAAGTGGCCGCGGGGCTCGACTCCGCCGTGCTCGGAGAAGGCGAGATCCTCGGCCAGATCCGCAACGCGTGGGACGTGGCGCTCGAGGAATCGGCCGCCCGTGCTTCGCTCAACCTGCTGATGCGGTCAGCGGTCGAGACCGGCAAGCGCGCACGTACCGAGACGGCGATCGGGCGGGGCACCGCCTCGGTCAGTCACGCAGCGGTGGAGATGCTCGCCGACGTGGTCGGTGACCTCCGTGGCAAGCGTGTCACCGTCATCGGGGCGGGGTCGATGGGTGAAGGCGTTGCCGTCGCCCTGCACAAGGCCGGTGGTGCAGAGATCTGCGTGGTCAACCGTTCGCCCGAACGCGGCGCCGCGCTCGCCCAACGGGTCGGTGCCGTCGCGGTCGGGTTCGACGGCCTCGACGCAGCCTTGGCGTCGGCTGACGTGGTCGTCGCATCGACCGGCTCGGGCGAACCGGTGATCACCGCCGAGTTGCTGACCCGTGCCCGGATCGACTGCGACCGCCCGCTGCACATCATCGACATCGCCGTTCCTCGCGACGTCGACCCATCGGTTGCCGACCTCGACGGGATCGAGGTGCTCGATCTCGACGACCTGCGAGACTGGGCCGACCTGGGCCGGGCGAAGCGGGTCAAGGAAGCCGACCTGGTGCGTGCCATCGTGGTCGAGGAGGTCGAGAACTTCGCCGTCGAGCAGACCGCTCGACAGGCCGCGCCGCTCGTCGCCGCCATGCGCCAGGCCGCCGAAGCCGTCCGGGCCGCCGAGATCGAACGGTTCGCCAGTCGCCTCGCCGACCTGAGTGACGCCGACCGAGACGTGGTCGAAGCGCTGACCAAGGGCATCGTGTCGAAGCTGCTGCACGAGCCGTCCGTGCGCCTCAAGACCGACGCCGGCACGCCGCAGGGCGATCGCAACGCCGCGGCGGTGCGTGACCTGTTCGACCTCCGCTGACCGGTCGGTGCACCTCCAGGCCATGACCGACCTCCCGCCGCTGCGCCTCGCGACCCGAGGGTCGCGCCAGGCCCTCGCCCAGTCGAATGCCGTCGCCGGCCTCATCCGCGACCGCGGGGGCCGTGCCGTGGACCTCGTGGAGATCAGCACGATCGGGGACCGCACGCAGGGGGACAACGTCCCGCTCCACTCGATCGGTGGACAGGGAGTGTTCGTGAAGGAGGTGCAGCGCGCCGTCCTCGACGGTCGTGCCGACCTCGCCGTGCACTCGGCCAAGGACCTGCCGTCGGTCACCGAGGCCGGTCTCGTGCTCGCCGCGTTCACGGAGCGCCGATCCCCCAACGACGTCCTGATCGGGTCCACGCTCGCCGATCTGCCCATCGGCGCCACGGTGGCCACCGGCTCGGTCCGGCGACGGGCGCAGCTGGCGTCGGTCCGCCCCGACCTCCACTTCGTCGAGCTGCGCGGCAACATCGACAGCCGCCTCGACAAGATTCCCGCCGGTGGCGCGATCGTGATGGCGCTGGCCGCCCTCGAGATCCTCGGCCTCACCGACCGGATCAGCGAGGTGCTGGACTCCGATGCGTTCGTTCCCGCCGTCGGCCAGGGCTGCGTCGCCGTCGAATGCCGCATCGACGACGTCGAGACCGTGGCCGCGCTCGCAGCGGTCGATCACGCCGACACCCGATCGAGTGTCGAGGCCGAGCGAGCCTTCCTCGCGGAACTCGGGAGCGGTTGCTCGCTGCCCGTCGCCGGGCACGCAGTGGGCAACCGACTCCACGTCTTCCTCGCCGACCCGGATCGCAACGAGCACGTGAGCGACGTCGTGGCACTTCCCGCCGACGCGTCGAGGCTCGACGTCGCACGCCGCGCCGCTCGGTCGCTGCAGGAACGGCTGAGGTGAGTCCAGCGCCTCTCCGAGGAACGCCCTCCGGCGCACTGGCCGGATGCACCGTCGTCGTCACGCGGGAGCACGTCGGCGAACTCGGCCGACTGCTCGAAGCGGCGGGCGCGACCGTCGAACACGTGCCCCTCATCGAGATCGTCGACGTCGAGGGCCCACGACGCCAGCAGCTCGACGAGGCGATCGCCGAACGGCCCGACTGGGTGATCGTCACGTCGGCGGCCGGGGCCGATCGGGTCGCGGCCGCGAGGCGGTTCCCGGACGTGCGCCTCGCAGCCGTCGGCACGGCGACCGCCGAGCGCCTCGCACGGGTGGCCGGCCGCAGCGTGGATCTCGTGCCCCGACGGCAGATCGCCGCGAGCCTCGTCGAGGCCTTCGCGGTGTCGGTCGACGGGCCACAGAGTGTCGTGATCGCCCAGAGCGACATCGCAGGTGACGTCCTCGCCACCGGGCTCGCAGCTGCAGGACACGATGTCGACGTCCACACGGCGTACCGCACGGTGGTGCGCCGACCCGACGACATGGACCGGATGCGCCTGGCCGAGTCGGATGCCGTCGTGTTCGCCAGCGGCTCGGCAGCACGATCGTGGGCCGACGCGCTCGGCGATGAAGCAGCCGGGCTGCTCCCGGACATCGTCGTGGCGATCGGTCCGACCACCCGAGCGGTGGCGGAGGAATCCGGGCTCAAGGTCACGCACGAGGCTGCCGAACACTCCCTGGCAGGAATCATCGAGGAACTGACGGAGGCCTGGCGCGACCGCGTCGGGCGCTGACAGGTTCCCGGCCGATTCCTGGCAGACTTTCCGCCGAGAAGACGGCCCATCGGGTGAAGAACCCGGTGTGCCCACCGATCAAGACGAGGAGCAACGTGGCCGCAACCCGCCGCACCGGACGCACCAGGCGTCGGACGTTGGCCGGTTCGAGCGCGCTGTTCGCCGGATTGCTGCTGTCGACGAGTTCGAACGGGGTCGGCGCTCTGCCCGGTGTCACCCTCACGCAGGCCGAATTCGAAGCCGTCGCGCCGAGCGCTCACAGCGCCGTCGGGGACTCCGTGGGTGCGAGCCCGTCGGTCTCGGGCGATGGACGCTACGTCGTGTTCCACGGCGCACCCCCCGCCGAGGGCGACACGCGGATCGCCTCGGTGTACCTCACGGACCGTGACACGGGCGTGACGACCGAACTCAGTGCCGTCCCCGCAGGATTGCGGTCCGGCTCGACGATGTTCCCGGTGATCTCGGGTGACGGTTGCACCGTCTCGGCGGTGACCGAGATGGCACTCGACGTGTTCCGTGACGACGACACGGGTGCAAGGTGGGACGTCTACCGTTCGACGCTGCCGCACTGCGGCGGAACGATCGGCAACTGGGAGTTGGTGTCGAGCCGACCGGGCTCCGGCGGGCTCGCCCGCGACGACGTCACGCTCGCCTCTCCCACCACCTCACGCAGCGGCACGATCGTGGCCTACACGCACCCGGCCGACCACCTCTTCGAACCCGGTGCGATCACCACGATCTCCCTCGTCGACGTGACCGTGCCCGTCGACGCCCCCGGCCGCTCGCGCTTCGTTGCAGGTTCGCCGGCCGACTCGCCTGTCGACACCTTCGTCCACGGCGGGCTCGACCAGCCCTCGCTGTCGGCCGACGGAACGAGCATTGCGTATCGCTCCGATGCCACGTCGTCGGAGGCCGTCCCGGGATGGGCTCCGGGCGTGGTCGACGGCGGACCCGCGACGTCGCAGGTCTTCGTCTGGGACATCGACCAGCCCGACCCGTTCCTCGCAGTCGACCTGATCAGCGAACACCCCGACGGGACCCCGTCGTCGGGTGCTGGCGAGCCCGATCTGTCCCGCAACGGCATGAACGTCGCATTCACGTCGAACGACCGCGTCCTCGTCGACGCCACCTACCCGGACTGCGTCGACGGGTGCCCGACCCAGGTGTACGTCGCGGACCGCGACACCGACGACGACGGCGAGATCGGTGACGGTGACGCCACGGTGGTGTCGATGATCAGCGTTCGTGACGACACCGACCCCGGCGTGGCCGGTACCGGACCGTCGTCGCAACCGGCGATCTCCTCCGACGGCCAACTCGTCGCATTCGTCACCAAGGCGACCAACCTGCAACTGATCGAGGTGCCCGCCACGGGCAGCGGCGACGACGGCGACCTGTTGCTCGCCGAGGTGCGCAACGGGCGACTGTCGCGCCTCACCACCGCAGCGGACGGCGTGCTCCCCACCCAGGGTGTCCATGCGCATCCCGACATCAGCGACCTCGGCCGGACGGTCGTGTTCGACACCGCAGCCGCAACCGACCTGATCGGGCCCGACGCCGTACCCGGTCGCCAGGTCGTCGCCCGCTCCGGCACCCCGCTGCTCTCGCTCCCCGACGTCGACATGGGCACCACCCTCGTGGGGTTGCGCAGCGACGAGTGGCGGATCAACGTGATCAACGACGGGCCGTCGTCGTTCCAGCCGACGTCGGTCGTGGTCAGCAGTCCGCAGTTCCAGGTCAACGAAGAGACCACGACCTGCCTGCTCGCGGCGAGCGTCCCGGCCGGCGGGAGCTGCCAGGTCACGTTGTCCTACACGCCGGGGGCGCCCGGACCGTCGAGCGCCACGGTGACCGTCGCCGAAGAAGGCTTCGGCGCCACGTCGGTGTCCTCCGAGGTCCGAGGCGAAGGTGGCAACCCGGCTCTGCGGATCGAACCGGCCAGCGCCGACCTCGGCACCGTGGTCGTGGGCGAACCCAGCGTCGAGTTCGTGTTCGACCTGTCGAACATCGCCTTCGCGCCGACCACGATCACGTCCTTCGAGATCACCGGGACCCATGCGTCGGAGTTCGAGTTCACGAGCAACAACTGCGCCTTCCGACCACTCAACCCGCGAGCGATCTGCAGCGTCGGCGTCACGTTCACCCCGACCGACTCCGGGCGCCGCACCGCCCTCGTCGAACTCTCCACCGCCGACGACCAGTACACGACGATGATCCTGGCGGGCGACGGTGAGTTCGCTCCCGTGCTCGCCATCGACACCGAATCGGTCGACGCCGGCCGCGATTTCGTGGCCACCGGTTCCCAGTACCCGCCGAACACCGAGGTCACCATCGTGTTCGGCGACGGACCCAGTTCCTCCGTCACGGCGACCACCGACGAGAACGGCGACTTCACCGTGAGCGTCCCGGTCGACGCCGACGAGCGGGGCGGCAGTCGCACGATCGTGGTGCAGTCCTCCTCGGGCGCCGCCGCGAGTGCGCCCGTGAGGGTGCTGGAGGACCAACACCAGGTCGTCGGCCTTCCCGGCTTCGGCCTGGGCTGATCGACCCGGCCGGCTCGCCTCGGCGGGTCAGATCTCGTCGACGACGATGCGCAGGCCGGCGAGGTTGACGGCGTTGAAGCAGGTACCGGTACCAGGGTCACCGACGGTGTCGCACCGGACCTGGAACGTCACGTTGTCCTCCGGCTGCAGGCGGATCGGGGTGAGGCTCGGTTCGAAGACCGAGCCGCGGATGTTGGCCAGTGACCACACGTAGGCCTCCTCACCGTTGATCAACAGCGATGCTCGGCCGGCGTCGTTGTTCGCGTTCTCGATGCGCACCTCGGTGAGGTCGTAGATGGTGCCGGGCGGGACCGTGAACACGTCGTCGTTCGTCTCGAGTGCAGGAGGAGAGACGCTGAGACGCAGGAAGTCGGGCTCTCCGATCAGCTCGGAGGGATCCGGACTCGCCGCTCCGTCGGGGTCCTCGCCCTCGGCCAGTGTGGTGACGGGTGAGGCGACGTCGTTCCCCGCGGCGATCTCGTCGACGGCTGCGTCGAACTGGGACAATCGTTCGTCGACCTGATCGGCGGCAGCGTCGCGGATCTCGGGCCGGATCACGCCGAACCAGGCGCCGATGGCGGCACCGACGATCGCGGCAACGGCCAGCGCGCGGACGACCGAGGCCATCGACAACGTGGGCGGCTGCACCATCGACAACGACGCGGCAGACGGGTCGTGGCCGGGCTGCTCGGCCTCGATCTCGAAGTCCAGCTGCCGGGTCGCACGACGGAACACCCCGCGCCGGGCCTTCGCCTTGAGTCGCACGAGGCTGGCACCACCCGGCGCCACGCCCACGGCCGGGGGGTCGAAATCCCCGTCGACCCTGTTCGTCGGGTCGATGAGTCGCACGCGGCAGCTCGCCAGCCCGTTGCCGTGGTTCTCGACCATGAACTCGTAGTTGGCCCGGTGGCGGGCGCGGATCACCGGTTGGAGGGGGACGATCCGGCGGTCGTCGAACGACTGGACGTCGAGCGTGGTCTCGGCGACGATCGTGTCGTCGGGGACCGCGCTCGGGATGATCCGGACCCCGGTCACCGTGGGGCCTGCAGAGGTCGACGGAAGCTTCGGCGCCGCCACGGTCACGTCGATCACGTCGAGCGATCCGCCGAACAGGGTGATGCTGCCGCGGTCGACCGTGACCCAGTCGGCGTTCAGACCACTCGGCACGATCGTGTAGCTCTCGGTGGCATCGCCGAGGTTCTGGATCGACAGCTTGAGTTCGATCGACGAGCCGGGATCGATCGCGAGGTCGTCGTTGGAGAACCATGCTTGGACGGACACGGGTCGAAGTTACTCGCCTCTCACCGTCACATCAGGGCAATCGAGGCGGACCCGTCGCCCCGATCGCGCACCGAGTCGGACGGGTCGGCGCAGGGGACGACCAGCCACGGCGGGTTTTCCGACAACTCCTCGTCGGTCGTCGCTGGAGCCCGACGCCACCCCGGCCGTAGGCTCGGGTGGGTGAGTGCGCCGATCGACCGACCCCGACGACTGCGGCGATCGGCGGCCATGCGGGCGCTGGTGGCCGAGGTCCACCTCCGCGTCGACGACCTCGTCGCTCCGCTGTTCGTGCGCGAGGGCATCGATGAACCGCAGCCGATCGAGTCGCTGCCCGGGGTGGTCCAGCACACGCGTGAGTCGTTGCGTGCCGAGGTGGCCGAGCTGAAGGCCCTCGGAGTCAAGGCCGTGATCCTGTTCGGGGTCCCGGCCGAGAAGGACGCGGTCGGCAGCGGCGCCTACGACCCCGACGGCATCGTGCAGGTCGCACTGCGCGATCTCGTGTCCGACCACGGTGACGACATGGTGCTGATGGCCGACCTGTGCGTCGACGAGTACACGTCCCACGGGCACTGCGGCATCGTGGTCGACAACGGCCTCGGTGCTCTGGTCGTCGACAACGACGCCACCCTCGAGATCTATGCCAGGGCCGCGGTCGCGCAAGCCGATGCGGGCGCCCATGTCGTCGCCCCGAGCGGGATGATGGACGGGCAGGTCGCCGTGATCCGCGAGGCCCTCGACGATGCGGGCCACACCGAGGTGGCGATCCTCGCCTACTCGGCGAAGTATGCGAGCGCGCTGTACGGCCCGTTCCGCGATGCGGTCGACGTCACGATCGCCGACGACGGCGATCGCAAGGGCTACCAGCAGGACCACCGCAATGTCCGCGAAGCCATGCGCGAGGTCGAACTCGACATCGCCGAGGGGGCCGACATGGTGATGGTCAAGCCGGCGCTCGCGTATCTCGACGTGATCAGCGAAGTGGCGAACAGTGTCGACGTGCCGGTCGCGGCATATCACGTGAGCGGTGAGTACGCAATGATCCACGCTGCCGGCGAGCGGGGCTGGATCGATGCCGACGCCGTGGCACTCGAACACCTCACGGCGATCAAGCGCGCCGGAGCGAACATCATCCTCACCTACTTCACGCGCTGGTTCGCCGAGAGAGGTGTGGAGGGGGTCTGACCCACTCCACACCCCTGACCCACTCCACCGAACGGAGATCTCCATGACCCCATCCACCATCCCGCTGTGTGACCCCGAGGCGTGCGTCGCTGCCGGGTGCTCCCCGACCGTGTGTACCGGCGCCGGCGTGCCGAGCAACCACACGATGTTCGCCCGGTCGAAGGCCGTGATCCCCGGCGGCGTGAACTCGTCGATTCGGGCGTTCCGCAGCGTCGGCGGCGAGCCCTACGTCGTCGCCCGCGCCGAGGGCGCCACCGTCACCGACGTCGAAGGCACCACGTACTTCGACCTGGTGCAGAGCTATGGCGCGGTGATCCTGGGTCATGCACACCCCGCGATCACCGCTGCGGTCAGCGCGGCCGCAGCCGACGGCACCTCGTACGGAGCCCCCACGCCGCGTGAGATGAAGCTCGCCGAGGAGATGTCCGCCCGGGTGCCGAGCTGCGAGCGCGTCCGCCTGATGAACTCGGGCACCGAGGCGACGAGCACCGCGATCCGCCTCGCCCGTGGCGTCACCGGACGCGACCGGATCGTCACGTTCGCCGGAAACTTCCACGGCGCCACCGATGCGCTGCTGGTGGCCGGTGGGAGCGGCATCGCCACCCTCGGGTTGCCGGGAACGGCGGGCGTTCCGAACGCGTCGGTCGCCGAGACGATGGTCGCGCCCTACAACGTGGTGCCGGAGTTGACCGATCAGATCGCTGCGGTGATCGTCGAGCCCGTGGCGGCGAACATGGGCGTCGTCGCCCCGGTGCCCGGGTTCCTCGAGGGGCTGCGCGCCGAGTGCGACCGGGTCGGTGCGCTGCTGATCTTCGACGAGGTGATCACCGGTTTCCGTCTCGCACCCGGCGGCGCGCAGCAGCGTTACGACATCGTGCCCGACATCACCTGTTTCGGGAAGGTGATCGGAGGTGGTCTGCCGATCGGTTCCATCGGCGGCCGCGCCGACATCATGGAGAACCTGTCGCCCCTGGGCAAGGTGTTCCACGCCGGCACGCTCTCGGGCAACCCCCTGGCCACTGCGGCGGGACTTGCTGCGCTCGACCTGCTCACCGACGAGGCCTACATCGAGTTGCTCGCTCGCGCACGACGCTTGGCGGCTCTGCTGCGAGACGCGTGTGCGTCGGCGGGATTCCCGGCACGGTTCCCCGTGGTCGGAACGTTGATCGGCATGGTGTGCGGCGACGAGGCGGCGAACCCGGTGGAGAACTTCGACGACGCGAGGACGACCGACGAGGCCGCCTACGCACGGTTCTTCCAGGCGATGCTCGCCGAGGGGGTCGCAATGGCTCCCGGGGCGTACGAGGCGATCTTCGTCGGGCTCGCCCACACCGACGATGTCATCGACCGGATCGCCGACGCCGCCTCGCGCGCCGCCGCATTGGCCGTCCACACGGCCTGACCGAACAGCACCATCCCACGATGATCCAAACGGTGTCAGACACCGGATGACAGACGTTGCGACGGTCCGGTCCTCACGCCGTGTGATCCGGTGTCTGTCATCCGGTGTCTGACACCGTTTGGTGTTCGCCCGATTCTCGGGTGGGTGTGCCGCTCGCCGGGCGCGTCGGCTCGGTACCGTGAACCGGGTGAGACAGGTGTTGACGTTGCGGTTCGTGGCTGCCATCGCCGCGCTCGCGTTGCTCGCTGTCGGTGTCGATGCGGTGTTCGCGAGCGCCGATCAGCAGGGCTCGCTCGCCATCGCCGGCCCGTCGAACCGCGACGCCGACGGCAACGTGATCGAGCGTCGCATCGATGTGGTCGAATCGGCTCGGAGCATCACACGATCGGAGGACTTCGAGATCGGACCCGACGGCCGGACCGTCGGCGTGCTCGATGCGGTGCTCGACGAAGCCGGACTCAGGGTGCTGCGGGTGGCGCCGGGAACCCCGGGCGAGATCTCCTGCGGGGACATCGCCCTGCCCGATCGGTGCGTCGTGCTCGCCGACGTGCTCGGTGAAGCGGTCGTGTGGTTCGCGATCCTGCCCAAGGCGCCACGCGAGACCGTCGAGTTCCCGCCCATCGTCGACCTGCAGGAAGGCTACGCCCTCTTCGAGAACGGTTGGGAGATCCCGTATCCGCCGGTGATCGACCGCGACAGCGACGAGGGTGGTTCGTGTGCAGGCGAGGACATCCCCAGTTTCAGTGACTTCCTGCGTCGGTTCGGCCCGAACAGCACCACGATCGTCGACCTCGAGACCCGGCAGGTCTCACAGGTCCGGTGCGGCGGCGAGTACGTCCCGCCCGCGGAGGTCGAGGAGTACGACGGTGATCTGGACGCGACGTTCGTCCCGCCGTCGACGTCGATCGTCCCTCTGATCGACCCGGACGTCGAAGCGCCGGACGGCTGATTCCGACGAATCCGAACGGAGACGGGGCTCCCTCAGGAGAGCAGTGCGTGGGCGGCGGCCAGACCGGAGTTGTGGGCGCCCTCGACCTTCGGCCCCGCGAACGCGTCGCCGGCCATCACGATGGTCCCGTCTGCTGACGTCCAGCACGGATCGGGCCAGATCGAGCGCGGCGCGGCGAGACGCCACTTCTTCACCTGCGACTCGACGATCGATGCGTCACCGAGCCAGCGTCGGGCTTCGTGGACGAGGAGCTCGAGCAGGTCCTCCGCGTCGTCGTCCCAGTGTGCTTCGCTCCATTCGGGGTCGGCGTGGAAGGTGATCGCGTCGACGGGGCTGACGCCCTTGGACCGGTTGTCGCCGATGAATCCGAACACCTCGTCACCGCCCTGCACGGCACCGGTCGAGGGAAGCGCGGCAGGTCCGTCGAGGGTGGCGAGGAGACAGATCGTGCGGTCGTACTCGGTGCGCATCAGAGTCGAATCCATCTCGACGTCGCTGTCGACGAGCAGCGCCAGGGACTGGGGCAGCGGACAGGTGAGGATCACCGCGTCGCCGGCGCGCACCGTGGCGTCGTCGATCACGACCTCCCAGGGCGGGGCGGGATCGTCGCTCGGTGTCGAGGTGCGGCGCACGGTGAAGGCCATCGTCGAGGTCTCGATGGTGCACGAGGTGCCGTCGAGTCCTGTCGCGAGATCCTTCGCGAGCGAGTTCATCCCGCCCGTGGCGACGAAGCGCGGGTGACCGTCGGTGGCGTCGGGGTCGAAGCCGTGGTTCCACACGTCGAGGAGGCCTCGATCGAGCCAGTCGTCGACGCGGCGCTGGAAGGCCGGTGTCCGCACGGTGAAGAACTGTGCGCCGTGGTCGAGACGGGCATCGCCGATCCGACGCGTCGCGAGACGCCCACCGACGGAGCGGCCCTTGTCGACCACGACCACGTCGACTCCGGCCGCCACGAGTTCGTGGGCGGCGACGAGCCCGGCCATTCCGGCTCCCACGATCACGACCTTCACCGAGGAACGTCCATCGGTTCCGGCACGTGCGCGTCGGAGCAGACCGGACCGGGTGCGCATCGAGTCGGTCCGTCCGGTTCAGGAGAGATCGGACCGACTGGGGCCCACGTGGTGGAGGTCATCGGGCGAGTCTGGCCCGGCGGGAGTCGTCGTGCGTCACGCAGAACGCAGGTGGGGTCGCGCTGCCTCGCCGTCGGCCCGCGCCGTCCACGCGGCCTCGGCTCGACCGAGGAACTCGAGCAGCACCTTGTTGAACGTGGTGGCGTGCTCGACCATGAATCCGTGCGCCGCACCGCTGATCACGACGAGTTCCGCCGTGGGGATCCGTTCGGCGAGCTCCTCACTGTCCCCGCGTGGGGTCAAGATGTCCTGGTTGCCGCACAGCACGAGGACCGGGACCTCGATCGTCGCCAGTTCGTCCGCGTACGACACGTCGACGTTGAGGATCGCGTCGACCTGGTTGGCGAACGCGTGGGACGGGCGACCGAGTGCGAGTGGACCGAGCCAACCCATGGCGGGCAGGAACCGTCGGAACGAACGTGGACCGATCACCCACCGCACCGCTTCGGTGCTCATCGCGCCCATGCCGCCGGCGAGCGCGTTGTCCTTCCACGAGGTGAGCAGTTCCTCGCGCCACGGATGGTTGGCGCCTGCGGTGCACGCCAGCGTGACCGACCGCGTCCGCTCCGGGTACTTCACGGCGAGGATCTGACTGATCGCACCGCCCATCGACGCACCGACGACGTGTGCGGTGTCGATGCCCGCATGGTCCAGCACGGCGATCGCGTCGTCGGCCATCTGTTCGAGGGTGTACTCCCCGTGCGGCTTGTCGCTTCGCCCCGCGCCCCGGTTGTCGAGGGCGATGCCGTGGTACCACGGCGCAGTCGCCAGGCGCTGGAGTGCCCAACCGGACTTGCCGGCCCCGAGCCCCTGGATGAAGAGCACGGGTGCACCCTTCGGGTTCCCGGTCTTGGCGTAGTGGATCCGCGTACCGTCGCCGGCGCGTACGTAGGTCATCAGTGGGCTCCGATTCCGCTGAGCGGCAACCAGTCGAGCGGGGTGCCCGTGACGATGTCGCCCATCTCGTCGAGGAGACCGCGAATCTCCTGGCGGATCCGATCGGCCAACTCGAGTTCGCTCAACGGGCCGCGACGTGCGCGCGGTGGCCGGGTCGGCGTGCCGATCTCCACTCGCGCACGTCGGGAGAACGGGCTCGACGTGGTGCCGGCAGGAAAGATCCGCGTGCCGGTCGCCAGCGCTGCGCCGATGATGGAGTGGTCGACCGGACCGACGCCGCGACTTCCGCGGGCGCTGGCGGCACCGAGGACGACGATCTCGTCGGCGCGCAGTGCTCCGGCGATCTCGTCGGGATGTTCGAGGAGGCCGCCGATGCGGCGATCGAAGGAGTGCAGGACCGGGATCGGGCTCCGACCGACGAACCGGACGGGTCGGTCGATGGCTTCGCTGATCGCGAACGCCGTGAACACGGTGCTCGCGGCCCACGACGGAGCGTTGACGACCACGAGCGCACCGGCGCGCTTGGGCAGTCGCTGGTCGCCTCCCGTGGCGACGTCCCAGCGGATCTGCGCGAGCAACATCATGTTGCGCACGAGCATCGGGTCGCGGCCCCAGTCGTCGGTCGCGTGCGAGGGCTCTTCCGTGAGGCGACGGGTGGCGGCGAGCACGCCGTTGCTCGCCGCTTCGGCCAGTGCGTCGATCGCTCCGGTCATGACACGGTTCGTACGGGTGACGGTCCGCCCGAGCGAGCGACCGACACGTGCCTCGGTGTCGACCACGTGGTTCGCCTCGACCGGCAGGTCGACCACGGCGGCCAGCGGTGTGGATCGGGTCATCACGCGACCTGCTTGCGTGCCGGGTACCGGACGATGCTCGGCCAGCCGTAGAGGTGGTCGATCACTTCGGGCGTGGTCTCGAGCGGGACGACGCCGAGCAGCTCGCGCATCCTCCCGTTGTCGGCAAGGCGCCCGTGGATCAGCGTCTCGGCGACGTGGTCGGGGATGGGCGCACCGGCGAGGTGCGCCAGCCGTCGAGCGAGCACCCACTGTGGCCCGACCGTGGGGACGGGCACGCGACGGCCGCGCAGTGCGGCCTGGGAGACGCTGACCGAGTCGGACGCCACCACGTTCACCGGCTGAGCCAGGCGCTCGCGGGCGGCGGCGATGATCGCCCGTGCCGCATCGTTCTGGCGGATCACGGCGAACGACGGGTCACGCAACACGTTGAACGGCACGGCCGGGAGCCGCAGGAGTCGCCCGAGCGGTGACGGCACGTGCGGGCCGATCACCGGTGCGAGGCGCACGGCCCCCACGGTGACGCCGACACGTTCGGCCACGCTGGCAGCGGTTCGCTCGATGTCGGCGACCGTGCGACCCCACTCCGACGTGGGGCGGATCGGCGAGTCCTCGTCGGGGCGAGTGAGCGAATCACGTCCGTAGATCGTGATCGCGCTGCGGACCACTACGTGTTCGAGCGAGCGACACTCGGCTGCCGCGCCGAGGATCGAGGTGGCCGCACGATCGGTCAGTTCGGCCGCGAGACGGGGAGAGGCGCGCGCATTGGGTTCCCAGACGCCCACGTGGACGAGCACGTGCGGATCGAAGTCGATCACCGTGCTCACGATCCGGTCGTGCTCGTGTGGGTGGATCCGATGGAACGTCGTACGCTTGAACCGGCTCCGAGGAGGGTCTGCATCGATTCCCGCCAGGGCTCCCACCCACGGTTCGTCTTCGAGCAGGCTCGCGATCTGGGTGCCGAGTTCACCGCCCACCCCGCTCACGAACACCCGCTGACCCGCCATGAATTCTCACGATACTCACACCCGCCGCCGTTTCTTGGGCTCGCTCGTCGGCGGTGCCGGGGCGATGATCGCGGGATTCTCCGCTCTGCACGACGGGTCGGGCCGTGCGACGGGTTCGGAGTTGGCGGGCGCGGCGTCGGCAACCCGCACGGCGGTGCGAACCCGGCTCGACGATCTGCTGACCTTCCCCGTGCTCGTGGGCAGCGGGCTGATCACGCTGAACAACTTCGGCGGCCGCAGCGTGTCGAGCGGAGCCTGTGCGCACCGTGGCATCGACATCTTCCCCACCGACGACGTCCCCCGGGTCCTCGTGTCGTGCATCGACGGCGTGCTCGACGGGCAGCGGATCCTGGAAGGGTCTCAGGGCAATGCGTGGGTGCTGCGCGACGGTGACGGTGTGTCGTACCGATACCACCACGTGGGCGAGTTCGAGCCGGGTCTGGAGGTCGGCAGCGTCGTCCGACGTGGTGACGTGCTCGGCACGATGGGGTCCACCGGCAACGCAGGCAACGCTCACCTCCACTTCGAGGTGCGCCCCGATGGAACCGGCGCGAATGCGATCGATCCGATCCCGCTCCTCCCGTTCCCGATCGTCGGCGTCGTCCTCGGCGCGCCCACGGGCTGCAGTTGAGCGACGTACCCACCCGGCGCTGCCGTCGAGGTGCGTCGAATCGGTGAGGTACACGACGGCCCGACCGCACGCGTCGGTTCGGAACCCTCGACGTCTCGGTGACAATGTGAGGTAAATATTGCGATCTGATGTCGTTTACGTCATCGGGTCGTCATAGATTGCGGTCAAGTCGTCGCGGAGTTGGGCCGATGACTTCTCCAGACGATTCCTGAACTCGATGAGACTCCGTGGCACCCGTACGCCACGCACCCCACCTTCATGACGACTGATCCCACACACCCCGACCGGGCCGTGCCCGGCCCCCACGCCGCCCGATTCGGCCGACGGTCGCTGTTCGTCGGCCTCGGACTGGGCGCTGCCGCCTTCGCCGTGTCCAGAACGGGCGACTCGGTCGGCGCGGCGGCGGGGCAGTTGAACGAGCCCGGCGAAGCCCTCGCTCCGGCGCATCGGGTCAGCCCGCCGACCTCGTCGACCACGTCCACCACGTCCACGGTGCCGACGTCGACCACGCCACCCGTTGCCGGCCAGATCCGGTTCCCGATCATCGTCGGCGAGGGTGACACGTGCTACGTCGGGCGGAACTTCGGAGCTCCGCGAGGGTGCTGCCGCAGTCACGAAGGCCTGGACCTCATGGCCGACCGAGGTCTCGAAGTGGTCGCCGTCGTCGACGGCGAACTCACCAAGAAGTACGTCGACAGCGGCTCGTCGTCGGGCGCCGGCAACGGATGGACGCTGACCGATGAAGCAGGCGGCGTCATCTACAAGTTCTTCCACCTCGATTCGCACGCCGAAGGGCTCGAAGTGGGTGACATGGTGACCGCAGGTCAGGTGCTCGGCTATGTCGGCGAGACCGGAACGAGCGGAGCGAACAGCTCGCTCGACAACTTCCACCTGCACTTCGAGTACCGACCGGACGACGTTCCGACCGATCCGTTCGACCTGCTCGATCGGCCGTCGTTCGTACGCTTCATGTCGTGAGAGTCGATCCCGATCACTCCGACGGGCATCGATGCGTCGAGCGCTCCGATGGATCGGCCCTCCTCTCGCGACGTCGACTGATCAGCGGTGCCGCCGCCGGCGCAGGTCTGATCACCGTCATGGGGATCGGACGCGCAGCTGCGACGGGGTCGACTCTCGACCGGAGCGCCGAAGCGCTGGAGCCCGCCCGACGGCTCGAGATCCCCTCGCTCTCGCCGACGGTGCCGTTCCGGCCTCCGGAGGTCGGTGAGATCCTCTTCCCGCTCGGAGTGGGCGACGAGTGGAGCGCCTACGTCCTGGACAACTACGGCGACACGCGGGGGCGGTGCTGCGGGTACTTCCACGAGGGCGTCGACATCATGGCCGACGAGGGCACGCCGCAACTGGCGGTCGTCGACGGTGAACTGACGAAGCGGTACGAAGGAAACTTCTGGGGGTGGACGCTGCTGGGCGACGACGGCGTCACCTACAAGTACTTCCACAGCGCCGAGGACGCGAACGGGTGGGAGCTGGGCGACCGCGTCCAGCAGGGCGACGTGATCGGATTCGTCAGCGATTCGGGAACGTCGGTCGGCAACTTCCACCTGCACTTCGAGTACCGACCGGGCAACCAGCCGGCCGACTCCTACGACAAGCTCCAGCGCGTGCCCGGCGCGATCTTCCCGAACTGACGCCGTTCGCGCCCCCTCTGGCCGTGTCGGGTCCAGGAGGGACCGGGAGGGACCGGGACGACGGGCGTCAGCCGAACCCGCGGGAATCCTGCTTGAGTGCCGTGTCCACCGAGAGCGCCGAAGCGACGATCAGGGTGTTCAGTGGCTCGGGCGCCCGATGGGCGATCTGCACGACGTAGTTGTCGGCCGTGGTGAACATCGTCTTGGCGAGCCCCTCCCACGTCTTGGTGATCTTCGCGATCTCGACACCCTGGTGATCGACGATCTGGAAGTTCCAGGCCCGCCAGTTCTGCGCCCTGATCGACCCCAGGACCTGATCGTTGGCCACCAGCGAGAAGTTGATCTTGCCGATCGCGTTCTCCTGCACGATCTTGCCGATCTCGCGGCCCTGACCGTCGGCGACGATCACCGTCGACTTGATGAACTTCGCCGGCCGGGTGATCGTGAGAATCGGTGTGCCCGCGGCGTCGACAGCCTGGAGCTGGTGGGTCATGAACTGATCGAGGCTGGTGAGCAGCCGAGCGACCTTCTTCGCCTTCGACTGCCCCACCTGGTTGACGGCGGCGATCTGACGTCCGTGCTGGTCGAACACGCTGTACTGGTTGTTCAGCTCGAGGATCTTGGCCTTCTGGTTGACGACGAGGATCGGCTCGTCGAAGATCGTGCCTCCACCGCCCTCGACCTTGCCGGTCAGGCCCACGCCACGGTGCCCCTGGTCGTGCAGTTGCCGCTCGATCAGTTCGGCCTTGCCTTCGTTCCCGACGGTCAACGCACGGTCGAAGTCGTCGAGTCCGCTCGTCCTCACGACCGGCGGCGGGAGCGGGTCGACCGTCTGCACACCGTTGTCGGTGACGTGATCGGTCCATTGGTCGCCGTCCCAGTAGCGGACCTCGTGGCGGCCACCGGGATCGGGATACCAGTCAGCAGGATGTGTCATGCGGCGAACTGTATGCGAACCGCGCCGCGATGAGGACCGGATTCCGACGGGGAGGACTCCCCGGATCAACGACGACGTCGACGCAGCGCGGCGTCAGCGCAAGGTGTGTGCGCGCATGATGATCTCGCGCGCGAACGGGTCGAGTTGGCGTCCGGCGATCCGTTCGGTGACCTGGATCGCCTTGGTCGGATCCTCGACGAGGCCGGCCCAGCGGATGTAGCCGCCCATCACGCCGATCAGGCGGTCGCCGAGTTCCTCGGCGTGCACCATCAGCTTCGTGTCGTGCTTGAGCAGTTCGCGGATCTCGGTGTACAGCGCGGAGAGGTACGGATCGGTGTGCTCGGAGTTGAACGGGCGGTGGCGGTACGGGAGTTGCAACTCGTCGTAGTTGTGCAGGTTGTGCGGCGCAGCGATGATCGAGATCACGCAGCCGAACCCGTTCTCCCGCAGCCAGATGATCTCCTCCTGGCGACGCACGCGACGATGGTTGTCGCCCACCCCGCCCGGGCGCTCACAGATCGCCATCTTCTCCTTGAGCACCCAGGTGAAGTTGCGCGGCGTGATGCCGAGCGCCCACTTGCCCCGCAGACGAGGAGCCATCAACGGGTTCCTGTGGTGGAGTGGGGCAGGGTGGAGGAGGAGCGCATGACGGGAGGAGACGATACCGCGTCGATGTCCGGGCGTCGAAACGGCGCGACCCGCCGTGCGTCACGCCCCTGTTCGACCGTCGGGTGCCTCGACGCGGAGCCGCTGGTTCGTCCGGCGGATGCGTCCGATCCCGGCGACCTCGCACCCGATCGCGGAACCGTCGGCCACGGCGAGCACCCGCGTCACGGCGGCGGAGTCGGGTGGATACCCGTCCCTGGTCAACCACCGTCGGATCGCGCGCCGGGCGAGGGGGAGTGGGGCAGCGCACAGGGCCTGGGCATCGGTCGGGTCGATCGTGCCGGAGAGGTGTGCGAGGAAGTCGTCGTCGTCACGCACGAGGTCGGCGATCCGGGTCAGCAGGGGGACCGGGTCGCGGTCCGCTACGTCGGCGAGCAGCGGCAGCACCTCGTGGCGGACGCGGTTGCGGCGGAAGCGCGGGTCGGTGTTGGTCGGGTCGGTGACGGTTGGCAGGTCGAGCGCGTCGCACAGTCGACGCGTGTCGGCTCGACGCAGGGCGAGGATCGGGTGCGTCGGGCCGGGGCGAATGGCGGAGAGCCCGCTCGATCCACTGCCGCGGAGCATGGCCAGCAGCGTGGTCTCGGCCTGGTCGTCGGCGGTGTGACCGAAGAGCGCACCGGGTCCGAGGATGCGGTGACGCACCTCGCGGGCTCGGGCCTCCAGATTCGGCCCGTCGTGGAGGTCGGCGTGCTCGACGCGGAAGGTGACGTCGAGGCGTGCGGCGATCGCAGCGGCGGACGTGGCGTCGTGGTCGGCCGAGGGGCGCAACCCGTGGTGGACGTGGACGGCGGTGACGGCGCACCCCGCGGCGGCGGCGAGGGCGACCAGCGCCGACGAATCGGTGCCGCCCGACAGCGCGCACGTGACCGGAGGCGGCGGACGGGATCGGTCGGGTTCGGGGAAGGTGCAACGAGCGAGGAGCTCGCGGATCAGCGGGATGTCGCTGACAGCCAGGAGCCGCTCAGAGGTCCTGGTGGCGACGCTGCTTGCCGCCGGGGTACTTCTTCGACTGCACGCTGACCATGAAGTAGCCGAGCACTCCGATGCATGCGAGCACGGTGACCGCCGACAGCGCGACCCCGATCCAGATGTGCCACACCAAGCCGATCATGGTGCGCAGGCTAGCGCTGCGCTCCGGGGTGGATGCAGCCCGCTCCAGGTTTGTCGTGCGCGGATCGGCAGCGGCGGTGCCACTCAGGTGAAGGCCACGACCGCGATCACCGCGATCACCACGGCACGTGCGGTCCAGGCGCCGGTGCGGATCCAGTTGGTGGAGCAGAGGCGGCGGTGGGCGTCGGCATCGAAGGATGCGGTGAGGCGTTCGTGCAACGGAACCGAGACCAGTGCGGTCGTGCCGTAGGCGAGGGCCATCAGCAGTGCGGCCACCAGCGGCGGGAACACCGACATCGAACCGGGAGGATCTGCCACCAGCCAGATGCCCGTGACCCCCTCGACGAGCATGAACGGGCCGACGACGAGTGAGATCGCCCGGCGGTGGCGGTCGCCGAATCGCCGCCACAGGTCGTCGTCGGTGCCTCGATCGACGGCGTCGAAGATCGGGTAGTGGACGAGCTGGATCACCCAGATCACCCCGGTCATCGCCCAGGTGGCGCCGAGTGCACCCACCAGGACCAAGGCGTCGGCCACGTCGCTCAACGGTGTCGCCCGACGGGTCTCGGTCGGCGCAAGTTCAGCCGATGACGCCGTCGCCGTCGAAGTCGGTGGCGAAGCACCTCTCGATGCGTGACAACAGTCCGGCCGGCATCTCGTCGTTCTGCAGCTTGACGCTGATGACCTGCTTCAACTCGGCGTGGAAATCGAACGCACTGAGGCAGTCGGGGCACGCATCGAGGTGGTGGGCGATCGACTGGTGGGCCGCTTCGGAGAGTTCCTCGTCGAGGAAGACGTCGAGTTCCTGGAGAGTTGCTGCGCAGTCCGGTTCGTCACATGCTTCCATCATCGGGGCCCTTTCTCGTCGCCGGCGTGAGCGACGGGCTGCGTGTCCGACGTGGTGTCGGGTTCCGGTCGACGCAGTCCGCGCTCGATTGCGTAATCGTGCAACGCCTTCTGCATCTGCTTTCTTCCCCGGTGCAGGCGCGACATCACGGTGCCGATCGGGATCTCGAGGATCTCGGCGATCTCCTTGTAGGCGAACCCCTGCACGTCCGCGAGGATCACCGGCATCCGGAAGTTCTCCGGGAGGTTCTCGAGCGCCTGCTTCACCTCGTCGTCGGGCAGCATCGTCATCAGCGATTCCTCGGCCGATCGACCGATGGTCGGGTCCTCGAAGGTGCCCATCCGCTTGTACAGGTAGAGGTCCTCGATGTCGCCGAGGTCGCTCTCGTCGAAGCTGCGTTGTTTCTTGCGGTACTTGTTGATGTAGGTGTTCGTGAGGATCCGGAACAGCCATGCCCGCAGGTTGGTGCCCTCGTTGAAGGTGTGGAAGCTGCGGAAGCCCTTGAGGTAGGCCTCCTGGACGAGATCCTCCGCGTCGGCACGGTTGCGCGTCATCCGCATCGCCGCCGAGTACAGCTGCGGTGCGTACTGCATTGCTTCGTCTGCGAAATCCGCCTGGTCAGCCATCGGTGCGCAACCTAGTGGCGGTCGGCGGGCGGAACGAGTCGTTCGTGTGTCCTGCGACGCGGAAGATCAGCCGTCCTCGTCGCCCTCGAAGCCGGCGTTGCCACCGGTCTCCACGTTGGTGTCGACTTCGGTGTCGATGATGCCGTCGTCGAGCTCGGGCGTCTCCGGTGCCACCGTCGACTGCGGTTCCGAAGGTGGCGCCTCGTCCGAGGCACACGCCGGGACTGCGATCAGCAGTGCAGCCACGGGAAAGAGGACTCGTGCATGGATCATCGATCGACCCTGCCCTCGCAGGATCTTGACGAAACGTGTCGTTTGAGCACCGTTCGCCGGGGTAGAGCCCCATGACGTCGGTCACGACGCACCATCACAACCGTTCGGAAGGACATCGTCATGCTCGTTGCATTCGGAATCATCCTGGTCATCGCCGGAGCCATCATCACCTTCGCCGTGGACGCTCAGGTCGACAACGTCGACCTGGCAGCGATCGGGTGGATCCTCATGCTCGGCGGCGCGGCGTCCATCCTGTTCGGAGCCATTCGAGGTGCGAGCTTCATGAGCATGAGGAACACGAAGTTCCAACACGAGCGCCACGTTTCGCCCGACGGCACACACGTCGTCGAGGAGACGCGGCAGTCCTGAACCACTCGACGGACCTCCACACGACCCCCGATGTCGACGGCAGGCGGCCTGGCCCGCCTGCCGTCGATGCGTTTCTGGAAGACTGCGACGCGTGACACGAGAGATGACCGACCGCGAGCGCCGGTCGACCGATCGCCTCCACGGTCTGCTCGGCGTTCCGCCCACGCATGGCAACGACGTGCGTGTCCTGCGCAACGGCGACCAGATCTTCCCGGCGATGATCGAGGCGATCGACGCCGCAATCGACACCGTCGACCTCGTCACGTTCGTCTACTGGCAGGGTGACATCGCCGTGGAGTTCGCAGACGCCCTGGTCCGGGCGTCGCGACGCGGTTGTCGGGTGCGTGTGCTGCTCGACGCCGTCGGAGCCCGCAAGATCGCCGACGGGTTGATGGACTCGATGAAGGAGGCGGGCTGCGACGTTCGCTGGTTCCGGCCGTTCTTCGACAAGGCGGTCCCGAAGATCGCCGACGCCAACCGGCGTACGCATCGCAAGATCATGGTGTGCGACAACAACATCGGGTTCTGCGGGGGCGTCGGCATCGCCGACGAGTGGACCGGCGACGCCCGCAACGAGAAGGAGTGGCGAGACACCCATCTCGCCGTGCGGGGGCCTGCGGTGGCGGGGTTGCTGACCGCGTTCCTCGACAACTGGGCCGACCAGCACGACGACGGGTTCGACCCGCGGTCCGAACGCGACGTCGACCTGACCGAACGCGGCGCGTCGACGGTGTTCGTCGTGCGGGGGTCGGCGGAGACCGGTGCCAGTGACGTGTGGCGGATGGTGATGACGCTCGTCTCGATGGCCGACAAGCGCCTCGTGATCGCCACGGCGTACTTCAACCCCGATGCGTACGTGCGGCGGGCGCTCGTCGCCGCCGTGCAGCGAGGGGTGCACGTGACGTTGCTCGTCCCCGGCGAGCACGCCGACAAGCGATTCATCCAGATCGCCGGTGAGGAGTCGTACCAGATCCTGCTGGACGAGGGGGTCGACATCCGCACGTACGAGACGTCGATGATGCACGCCAAGGTGATCACCGTCGACGGGCACATCGCCACCGTCGGATCGACCAACTTCAACCAACGGTCGATGCAGCACGACGAGGAGGCCAACGTGGTGATCGTCGACGAGGACGTCGTTGCGATCCTCGACGAGCACCTCGACCACGATCTGACGCAGTCGATCGAACTCGACCCGTCACGCTGGGCCGAGCGGAGTTTCGTGCAGCGCAGTGCCGAGAAGGTCAGCACCGTCGTCGAGAAGTGGCTGTAGAGCGCACGGAACGCACGGTCGCAGAGCAGACAGCGTTTCGCCACTCGGGGTGACGGGAAACATCGCTGCATGGCGTATGACTTCCACATCGGCGACACGGTGACGTGGAACTGGGGCAACGGCACCGGTTCGGGCAGGATCACCGAGCGATTCACGTCGAAGGTCGAGCGCCAGATCGACGGGACCGAGGTGACGCGCAACGCGACCGAGGACGAGCCCGCATACCTCGTCGAACAGGACGATGGCGGCGTGGTCCTGAAGTCGTCGTCCGAGCTGAGCTGACGGTGCGCTCGATCATCCGGTCGACCGGTCAGCTGGCCGAGTTGCGGGATCAGGTCCGCCGAGACGTCGCCGAGGCCGGCGACGACGTCGCGATCGTCGAGGACTTCGTGGCGGCGGTGAACGAGGTCGTGGCCGCCGCTCTCGCGGACGAGGGAGACGGCGGTTCAGCCCGTGCGGTCGAACCGTTCGCCGGAGCCTCAGGCGAATCAGCCGGGGCCGCCGGTTGGTCGGTCGACGTCCGATGGTTCCGCCGCCAGCATCCGCGCGTCGAGTTGTACGCCGAGATCCGCAACGTCGCCGGCACACCGAAGTCGCTGATCGAAGCCGGTCTGGCCGAGCGTCTCGTCCGTCACTACGCCGAGCGAATCGACTTCGACGACCGCATCGGTGGTTCGGTGATCACCGTTCGTTGCCGCGTCTGAGGCGCTCGGCGTGCGGGTCGCGCACCGGCTGATCACGACGGTACCGAGCGCTGTCCGTGTCGAGCGTCTCAGCGGTCGATCGTTTCGGGGCACGGTGTCGAGGGGTATGCCGATCCCATGATGAACACCATCGAACGCAAGATCTCCGACGTGAACGACTCGGTCACGGTCCGCTTGGACGACCTCGAGAACTCGCTTCCGTCGATTCCGTCCAAGGCCCTCGCAGCGAGTCGGGCGAGCGCACGCCGGATGAACGACGTCGTCGCAACTGCCGCGAACTCGATCAAGAACCGATTCGACAATGTCGCGGACGACACCTCGACCTCGGCCCTCACCACGAGCGGACAGGCACGGTCGGCAGCGCCGCGTGCCGCGACCGCCGTGAGGACCGGGGTGGCCGAGACGACCGGTCAGGCCAGGGCACAGGCGAAGAAGTCGGTCGACTCTGTGTCCGACGAGGTCGAGGGCGCGCTCGACGACGCGAAGGTCGCCGCCGACCCGGACGACTTCGCCGACATGACCAAGTCCGAGCTCTACGACCGGGCGACGAAGCTCGACATCGACGGCCGCAGCGGTATGACCAAGGCCGAACTGGTCGGCGCCTTGCAGAAGGCCTAGCTTCCCGCCATGATCGAACGCGCCGTTGACGGCGTCCTGATCGTCGGCGGCGGGTACGCAGGAGTCCACACGGCCCGCTCGGTTCGCCGAGCGGGCCGACGCTCGTCGATCGTCGACCCGAGTGGACGCCACGACTTCGTGACCCGTCTCGCCGCGGTCGCCGGAGGTACGGCACCGATGACCGACTCGTCTGCGGGACTCGAGGAGTTCGCCGACGACGTGATCCTCGGTTCGGTGACAGCCGTTCGCGACGGCGAGGTCGACCTGGACGACGGCACGACCCTGACCGCCGATGCGATCGTCGTGACCGCCGGTGCCGTTCCGCTGAAGCCGCCCATCCCGGGCATCGAACATGCTCGACCCCTGCGCACCGAGGACGACGCCCTGAACCTGCGTTCGGCCATCGAGGATCACGATGCGATCGTGATCGTCGGCGGAGGAGCCACCGGTGTGCAACTGGCCGGGGCAATCGGTGCGGCTCACCCCGCCAAGACGGTCACCGTCGTCGACGGATCCGATCGTCTGCTGGTGGGGATGGGCGACGCGACCGGACGGGATGCCGAACGGATCCTGCGTGACCGCCGGGTGCGGCTGCGCCTGGGCGACGACGTCGACGAGATCCTCCCCGACGGTGTGTCGGTTGCCGGGGAGGAACTAGTCGGTCTCCCGATCTGGGCCGCCGGTTTCACGGCCCGGGCCGACGAGTTCGGTCTCCCGACCGACGACGACGGGCGCGTCGTGGTCGATCGGTATCTCCGTGTGGACGGTTGGACGAAGACGTTCGCGGCCGGCGACATCGCGCGCCACGTCACGGCCGACGGTACGGAGCTCGCGATGTCGGCGCAGATCGCGGTGCAGGCCGGAGAGGTCGCGGGACGCAATGCGGTCCGCCTTCTCCGAGGAGATCGCCTCGACGAGGCCCGTCTGGCGCACCGCGGGTGGGTGCTCGACCTGGGTGGACATCGTGGTCTCGCCGAGATCGGACCCGTCACGCTCACGGCGCCGTTCTTCGACCTGCTCGCTCCCGCGCTCCACTGGGCGATCGACATGAAGCACCTGGTCGAGACCCGCGGCCTGGCCGGTCTCACGGACCGCCCCGGCGCCTGACACCACACCACGATCCACATGGTGCAAACGGTGTCAGACACCGTTTGGATGATCAGGCGTCGACGACGAGTGCGTACGACCCGAGGCTGCGGATGCGACCGCTGTCGACGGTGACGTCGGACTCGGTGACGATCGAGACGATCGCGCCACTGGTCGAATCGAACATCGCATCGACGACCCTGCCGTGTTCGAAGCCGGCGGTGTCGAGGACACGTGAGCCGATCAGTTCGATGTCGCCACTCGCGACGTCGAGATCGCGGTCGTCGTGCGACCCGGCGGTCGCGTCGGCTGCCTTGACCATCACCCGGTCGGCGCCGAACGACTCGAGGTCGCCCCACTCGGTGAAGAGTGCCTTCTTCCCGCGGCCGTCGATGTGCAACCGCTCGATCCTGCGACCGTCGGCGGAGACGACGAAGTGTTTGACCTCGCCGATCTCCTCGGCGGTGTCGAGGGCGATCACGGCCTGCCCCTTCATGGCCTTCATGGTGTGTTCGCTCATGACGGTCCTCCGATCATCTCGCGGAACGACGCAACGGACGCGCCGAAGCCGGCGAGATCGTCGCGGGTGAACTGCTCGGCCTCGGCGGGCACGATCAGATTCTGTGCGGACAGGCCCATCTGCGCCGACGACGGGACGAAGACGCTGCCGTCGGCGGTCTTCACCTCGTATCCGACGGCCTGTGGGGCTTCGCCGGTCTCGATGATCACGTCGACGACCGTTCCGATCACTGCGCCGGAGCTCGACACGACATCGTTGCCGATCACGTCGTGGTCGGACTTCGGAGCAGCCAGGGCGTCGGTCGATCCGGCGCGTTCGGTCAGGCAGTCCTCGCCCGGAACCATGACGGCATCGGCGCCGATGCCCGTGACGTTCACGGCTGCGAGCGTCGACTTCATCGACCCTCGGAACCAGCCGCGCTTGTTGAGCGTGAATCCGATCAGGTGATGTCGAGACGCCTCGTACACGACGTCCTTGATCTCGGCGGCGTCCTCGCCACCGTCGATGGTGACGACAGGGAGACCGGCAACGTCGCTGGCACGCATCAGGTTCAACCGGGCGTCGCTCACGACGGACCGCCCGTGCGGTCGTTGGAGGCTGGTGCGGCGAGCACCGACCCGCTGCGTTGCTTCTTGCGGATCGTCACGAACGCCACCGCGGCGATCGCGGCGACGGCGAGAACGATCAACAGGATCGTCACGATGTCCATGGAATCTCTGTGTCTCTTCCGCGGGGCCGGTCCCCGCACGGCACGGAGGTACCCGGGAGTGGTGTCTCGGAAACGGAAGGACGCCCGATGCCGTCCGGTCAGTCGCGCGCGAGTTCGGAGTCGCCCGCAGCGGCGTGGTCGACGTCCTGGTCGTCGTCCAGTTCGACCGTGACGTCGACCAGTGCGCCGGTGAACGCGAACGGGCCGACGTGGCGACGGGTGCCGTCGTAGTCGGCGACGGTGGTTCCACGATCCAGACCGATGTCCAGACCCGACCACGAGATCATCAACCAGAAGATGTGGTCGGTCTCCATCCGACCGACCTCGACGCCGTCGACGAGCAACGTCCCGACGCCGTGTGGGAACGGTCCGTCGCCTTCGCTGCGCTGCATCCGGAACGCCAACTCGGTGACGCCGGTCGTGATCGGTGACGACGACACGACGACCTGGTGGGTGCCGCCGATGTTCAGGTCGTGCACGAGGTGGCCGTCGCGGACGAAGAGCGAGTACCCGCACGTGGCGTCGCCGTGTGCGATCAGCACGCCCTCGGTTCCGGTGGCGAAGGGTTCGATCCGGGCGGTGATCGTGTAGCTGCGACTGCGCAGGTCGGGTGCCACGTCCGACGGGAGGTGTCCCATGCCGGCGGTGAACACGAAGCGGCGACGATCACCGTGGAATCGTGCGGCGTTCTCGGCGAAGCGTTCGGCGAAGCGGTCGTCGAGCGGGAGCACCTGGTTGGCCCGGGCCTCGATCCACCAACGCTCGATCATCGACGACAGACGATCGGGTTCGGCGGCGGCGAGGTCGCAGCACTCGTTGAAGTCGGTGGAGAGGTCGAACAGTTCCCACCGATCGTCGTCGAAGGGCGTCCCGGGTGGATGCCACGCCACGGCCTTCCACCCGTCGAGCCACAGCCCGCGGTGGCCGAACATCTCGAAGTACTGGATCGACTTGCCCGTTGCGGCCTGCGGTTCGTCGACGGTCGCCGCGAAGCTCACGCCGGTCGTGCCGACCCCTGCGGTGAGGTCGATGCCGAGGAGGTCGAGCAGGGTCGGGGTGAGGTCCGACACGTGGCAGAACTGGTGGCGCAGGCCGTGGTCGCCGTGGGCGCGACCCTCGGGCATGCGCACGACGAGCGGGTCGCGGATGCCTCCGCTGTGGGTGTTCTGCTTGTACATCCGCAGCGGAGTGTTCGCTGCCATGGCGAAGCCGTGCGGGAAGTTCGAGTGCGTGTCGGGTCCACCGATGTCGTCGAGGCGGGCGAGCTTGTGGTCGAGCGTCTCCTTGACCATGTTGAACGGCGCCATCGCGTTGACGAATCCGAGGGGGCCGCCCTCCTGGCTCGCGCCGTTGTCGGACAGCACCACGACGATCGTGTCGTCGAGTTGGCCCGTGTGTGCCAGCGTGGCGATCACCCGTCCGATGTGCTCGTCGACGTGATGCAGCATGGCGGCGTATGCCCCGGCGAGTCGTGCGAACAGCCGGTGTTCGTCCGCCGAGTGATCGGCCCAGGCCCGTACGCCGGGGTTCCGTGGTGGCAGTTCGGTGCCGGTGGGCACCACGCCCAGCTCGATCTGGCGCGCCAGCCGCTGCTCACGCTCCACGTCCCAACCGCGCTCGAACGTCGCCGTGTACCGGTCGATCAGGTGCCGGGGTGCCTGGTGCGGCGCGTGGCAGGCGCCGGGGGCGAACAGCATGAACCACGGTGTGTCGGGGCTCACGGCGTGATGGTCGGTGAGGTTGCGGATCGCTTCGTCGGCGAGGTCGGCGCTGAGGTGGTAGCCGGTGCTGTGGTCGCCCGCAGCGCTCACGTGGGTGTTGTCGCGGACGAGTTCGGGCGAGTACTGATCGGTCTCGGCGTCGAGGAATCCGTAGAAGCGGTCGAAACCCCGTCCGAGCGGCCATCCGTCGAACGGTCCGGTCGGTCCGGTCTCGGTGGTGCTCGTGACGTGCCACTTGCCGATCATGTAGTTGCGGTACCCGTGGGGCCGCAGGAGCTCGGCGATGGTCGGCGCCTCGGCCGAGATCTTGCCGCGGTAGCCCGGATACCCCGAATCGAAGTTGGCGAGGCACCCCATCCCGACGGCGTGGTGGTTGCGTCCGGTGAGCAACGACGCGCGGGTGGTCGAGCACATCGCGGTGGTGTGGAAGCCCGTGTACCGGAGCCCGTCGGTCGCGAGTCGGTCGATGGTCGGCGTGTCGATCGCCGATCCGTAACATCCGAAGTCGGCGTACCCGACGTCGTCGAGCAGCACGATCAGGACGTTGCGGTGCCCGGCGTTCCGCGGTGGTCGGCTCGGCCACGACGGCCGTGAGTCCGCGATCGTGGTGCCGATGGATTCGCCCGAGTCCATCGGTTGAACGTACCGCGCCCGATCGTGCCCGAGAGCGCCCGGCGCGGTTCGGTCAGCGCGATCCGACGTCGACGCGGACGTCGGCCGAGGAGTCGCCCAGGAGATAGCGGGGCCCGGTGCCGAAGCGACGGGCGCCGTCGTCCGGATTCCACATCGCGCACTTCTGCATCGACAGGCATCCGCAGCCGATGCAGCCGTCGAGGTCGTCGCGTAGTCGCTGGAGCCCGGCGATGCGTTCATCGATGTCGGCAGCGAAGCCGGTGGCCAGTCGATTCCAGTCCCGCTCGGTCGGTGTACGGCCGTTCGGGAGACGATCGAGCTGAGCTCTGATGTCGTCGAGTGAGTAGCCGAGTCGCTGGCTGATGAGGACGAACGACAGTCGACGGATCACCGACTTGCGGAACCGGCGATGGCCCGACGTCGAGCGTTCGGAATCGACGAGCCCCTTGGCCTCGTAGAACCGGATCGCCGAGATCGACACACCCGTCCGGTCGGCGAGAGCGCCGATCGCGAGCAGCGGATCCGAACTTTCCCTTGACCTCGACATTGGTTGAGATATTAGAACGTCCGACATGAGCACGACAGCACGACTCGAACACGTCAACATCACCGTCACCGACCCGGATGCGTCGGCCGCACGCCTCGTCGACCTCTTCGACTGGCACGTCCGGTGGAGCGGCAGGGCGAAGGACGACGGGTACACGGTGCACGTCGGCACCGACGACGACTACCTCGCCCTGTACACGCCACCGACCGCCCCGTCCGACGTCGCCGCCGCCGGACACCAGGTCAACGGCCTCAACCACGTTGCGCTGGTCGTCGAGGATCTCGACGAGATCGAACGGCGCGTGAGAGCGGCCGGATTCGAGCCGTTCAGCTTCGGCGACTACGACCCGGGTCGCCGCTTCTACTTCCTCGACCCCGACGGGGTGGAGTTCGAGATCGTGTCGTACGCAGCCTGATCCGTCCGTCGGCGGGTGAAGCCCGTTCGGATCAGCCCGGCAGCGCCTCGTCGAGGTAGATCGCAGCGCTGATGAGAGCGAGGTGGGTGAACGCCTGGGGCAGGTTTCCGACGAGGCGCCCGGTCGGGCCGATCTCCTCGGAGAAGATGCCGGTCGGGCTGGCGTAGGACAGCAGACGTTCGAAGAGGTCTCGGGCCTCGTCCAGACGCCCCGATCGGGCGAGCGCCTCGACGTACCAGAACGAGCAGATCGTGAACGCTCCTTCGTCGCCGTCCAGCCCGTCTCCGGTCGACGCGTTGTCGTAGCGGTCCACCAGTGGACCGTGGGCCAGGTGCTCACCGATGGCGTCGAGCGTGCTCGTCCACATCGGGTCACTGGGCGAGACGAACTTGACGAGCGGCGCGAGCAGCATCGAGGCGTCGACCGTGTCTCCTCCGAGGACCTGGGTGAACGCACCGACCTCGTCGCTGAAGCCGTCGTCGACGAGTGTGCGATGCATCTCGTCACGAAGTCGTCGCCACTCCTCCAACGGCGCCGGGCGGCCGCGCTTGGAGGCCATGCGGATCGCCCGTTCGACCGCCACCCAACACATCAGCAGCGAGGACGTGTGGCGTCGTGGCCCGCTGCGCGCCTCCCACATGCCGTCGTCGGGTTCCTGCCAGTGGCCTGCGAGCCAGTCGATGATCTGGGTGATGTGGCGCCAGGTCTCGATGCTCAGCCCGTCGCCGTGCTTGTCGGCGAGGTACAGCGCGTCGATCAGTTCACCGTAGATGTCGAGTTGCAGCTGGCCCGATGCTGCGTTGCCGACGCGCACCGGGGAGCTGTCGGCATAGCCACTCCAGTGATCGAGTTCGATCTCGTCGAGGGCGTCGGCGCCGTCGAGGTCGTAGAGGGGCGACAGCGGCGGCACGTCGGGGTCGTCGCATCGGTCGAGGCGGGCGACGAGCCATGCGGTGAAGGCCTCGGCTTCGGCGAGATGACCGAGTTCGATGAACGCGTACACGGTGAACGCGGCGTCGCGGATCCACACGTAGCGGTAGTCCCAGTTGCGTTCGCCGCCCAGCACTTCCGGGATGCTCGTCGTGCCGGCGGCGACGATGCCGCCCGACGGTTCGTGGGTGAGCAACTTGAGCACGAGCGCCGAACGTTCGACGTGCTCACGCCAGCGGCCGTCGTAGTCGGTCGACTCCGACCAGTTCCGCCAGTAGCGCGTGGTCGTGGCGTGGACCACCTCGCAGTGGCCGCGATCCAGGCGTTCCTCGCCCAGGGCCAGGTACTCCGTCTCGCCTTCTGCGAGGGTGAACGAGGTGGTGAGCTTCGCCTCGTCGGCGCTCCATCGCACCGTTCCCGACGCGTGGATCTCGATCTCGTCACCGTCGATCGTGTACCTGATCCCGGAGCTCACGGAGTCGCCGTCGTGCGGGACGTCGCCGGTGACGTCGGCGTCGGTTCGCCCGTAGTCGGGTCGAGCGTCGACGGTCGAGCACATCTGCACGCGACCGACGAGGCATCGCACGACCCGGACGACGTGCTGGCCGGAATCACCGAGGGTCATGAAGTCCTCGACCTCGACCACACCGTCGGCGGTGTGGAAGCGGGTGACGAGGACGTTGGTGCCGCTCAGGTACACCTGTCGTGTCGCGTCGGTGCCCGCGGTGGGCGAGAGACTCCAGCATCCACCGTCGGTGTCGAGCAGTCGTCCGAAGATCGACGGCGAGTCGAATCGCGGCCAGCACAGCCAGTCGATGGATCCGTTCGTACCGACCGCTGCGAGCGTGCGCATGTCCCCGACGACGGCGTAGTCCTCGAGTGGGAGGAACGACGGGACGGACGGGTGGGGAGCAGCGTCGGTGTCGGCTGTCGGCGAATCGGGTGGTGGCACGACCAGGACTACCCGGGGGGTCGCAGCGGAAACAGCGCACCGGCCACGGGAGTAGTGCGGCGTCGATCGGGTACAGAGCGGAATGGACACGCTTCGACCCGATCGCATCGATGCACACGCTGCGGGTGCACGGACGTGGCGATGACGACCGAACGCGACCGCTCGGCGTTGAACGTGCCGGTGTGGCTCGACCGACTGTCGGCGTGGGCCAAGGGGTTGCTGCTGGTCGGTGCCGGTCTGGGCGTGCTGCTCTGGATCGCACTGACGCTGCGGGTCGTGCTCGTACCGTTCCTGCTGGCCCTCGTCGTCGCCGCAGCGCTGCGCCCGGTGTCACGGCGCCTCGAGGCGCACCGGATCCCGCGCTCGCTCGCCGCGATCGTCCCGATGGCGGCGATCGTCGCGACGTTCGGGGTCGCCGGATGGTTCGTCTACGGACGGACGCGTACGACGATCTCCGACAGCGAGGTCGACGGCGAGACGATCCGCCGGGGCATCGAGGACTGGTTGACGGCCGAGCCGTTCGATCTGTCGCGACAACAGGTCGAACAGGGCGAGGAGTCCATTCGGTCGTGGGTGTCGAGTGGTGTCGGGTCGCTGGGGGTGGAGCAGGCGACACTGGCCGTGCAGATCCTCGCCGGAGCCCTGCTGACGCTGGTGTTGACGTTCTTCCTGCTCAAGGACGGATCGAACATGTGGAAGGCCATCGTGTCCCGGGTCGATCCGGTCCGAGCCGATGCGGTTCGGCGCAGCGGAGACGCGATGGCCGACACGATGTCGGCCTACCTGCGCAGCGTGGTGCTCACCGGCATCGCCGACGCACTCCTGATCGGTGCGGGACTCTGGGTGCTGGGCGTGCCCTTGGTCCTGCCGTTGATGATCCTCACCGCCATCGCCGGGTTGTTCCCTCTCGCCGGAGGAGTGGTGGCGGGCGCCGCCGCTGCGATCGTGGCGTTGATCACCGTCGACCCGGCAACCGCACTGTGGGTGGTCGTGCTCGCCATCGTGGTCCAGCAGGTCGAGGGCAACCTGTTCCAACCTCTGATCATGGCCCGCCAGGTGTCGATCCACCCGGTGGTGGTGTTGGTCGCACTCACCGCCGGTGGCGCCGTTGCCGGCCTGGCGGGTGCCTTTCTCGCCGTCCCGATCGTCGCCGCGGGCATCGCAGGCGTGCAGGCGTTCTCCCAGGAACTCGACGTGGATGACCGGGACGCCGGTGCTGGCGAGAACGGCCACGAGGCGTCGCCGGGAGACGGAGTGGCTCCGGCCTGAATCCCGACACCTGTCCGATTCGAGTCGGAGCGGGGAGTCCTCCCCGTGTCGTGGCGACCGACGGCGGCGCGACACTGTTCCGATGCGTCAGGCGTCGAAGGCCCCGATCGGGTGCGCGCTGGCCGTCGCGGGACTGCTCCTCGGCTCCGGGTGTGGTGCGTCGGACCCCGTCGACGAGGATCTGACCACCGACACCACCAGCGCGTCGATCTCCGGGGAGTCGGAACAGATCGACTTCCTCGACCGCTACGTCACGTTGCCCACCCCGGTCTCGGAGACCGAGTTCCACATCGTGTACCAGGACAATTCGCGCGGGGTGGTCCCGGGTCCGTCGGACTGGACCATCGAGTTCGCCGTCCGGGTGGACCCGGACGGCATGTCGCAGTGGACCGACGGCGTCGGACCGATCGACGCTCCTGCGGCGTGGGACGAGACACTGCTCGCCGGCTGGGACGTCGACGATGTTCAGCCCAGGTTCTACGGCGAGGCCGGGACGGTGCGCGCCGTCTACGGCGACGATGTCGTCCTGCAGGTGTCACGCACGACGTGAGGAGGGCGCATCGCGACGATCGTCCTCGACTCCGTCGAGCAGGCACGGTTCGACCGGCTCGTCGCCGTGCAGCACGCTGATGTCGCCGGTGGTCTCGAGCACGACGGCTCGTACGTCGCGGAGCCGCAGAACGTTCGCCTCGCGCAACTTGGCCATCACGTCCGACCGGGTGACCCGCGATCGGTCCAGTGCGTCGGACAGGAACTGACCGTCACGCATCAGCAGCACCGGGCGGTTGTCCACGACCTGTCCGAATCCTGCGTACCGTCGGAGCACGGCGATGGTGGACTGGACGGCGAGGAGCGCAGCGACCGCCACCGCACCGTTCGCGACGGGAGTGGAGGTCGCCACGGTGCTCGCGAGCACGGATCCGATGGCGACGGTGACGGCGAAATCGAAGCTCGACATCTTCGACAGGGACCGCAGCCCGACCACACGGATGACCGCGATGACGATGGCGAGCATGAGCACCGCGGAGAGCGCGACCAAGCCGGCCTGCTCCCACGAGGTCCAGATCCAGTCAGCGAACACGTGACGTCATCGCGTCCGGGCGCATCTCAGGACTCGAGTTGCCCACGCCCGGCGGTCGGGCGTTCACGACGATGCGACCGGATCGATCGCGTCGTCGAGGTCGAGAGCCAACATCACGTCGGCGTCGTCGTCGGATGCCATCGGGCCGTAGCCGAGGACGATCGCACCCTGGGCTTCGCATCGAGGACACGAGATGCCCGCAGCGAGCTGGAGGTCATCGGGATCAGACGCACCCTCGATCCGGTGTTCGGCTTCTCCTCGCCACCGGTCGGCGAGGGTGGATTCGCCGCATCGACCGCACTCGATCTCGCCACCCGGACGAACGAGGTGGTCGATGCTCCAACCGCCGTCGGCGAACGTGGCGAGGACGGACAGCGCGCTCTGGTCGCCGGGGCCGGACGGGGTTGATGAGGTCGAGGTCGGATCGTCGGTCATGGAGCGGTGATACCCGGGTGTGCTCCGGAACATGCGACCATGGGGGAGTCCTCCCCGTCACACACGTGGAACCCGACGGCCGACCGGGCCGTCGAACGGTCATGAGCACTCGTCGAATCCTCTCCACCATCTCGGTCCTCGGACTCCTCGCTGTCGGTTGCAGCAGCTCCGACGCCGCTCCTCCGGAGCGAGGGAGCGAACCCCCGTCGGAGCGCGGCAGCGAACCCCCGTCGATCGAAGCCGCCTCGTACGACGACGATCCGGACACCGCGATCGTCCGTATCGGTCGGCCGGACCAGTTTCCGACCATCGTGATCGGAGGTGACGGCTGGGCGTACTTCCCGGCGGACCGGACGCAGGTCGACGCGGAACCCTCCGGTCTGGTCGGCGCCGCCGCACCGGTGCGAGCCGTGCCCGCACCGCCCGTCCCGACTCCGATCAGTCGTCGACAGCTCACCGTGACGGGGATGGAGATCGTTCTCGCACGCGCCGATCGCCTCGACCTGCTCGAGGAGCCCGACGAGTACGAGGACCCGCAGATCACCGACTCCGGTTCGACCTTCGTGTCGTTCGACGTCGATGCGGGGACGTTCGAACACGACGCGTACGCGCTCGGATCGCAGGACGAGTCGGGGAACCGCCAGCGGCTGCTCCGATTCGTCGAGGAACTGAGCGATCTCGAAGAACTGGTCGGCAGCGAGAACATCGGCCCCGTCGAGCCGTTCACGCCCGAACGCTACGTGGTGACGAACCAGGGAAACCCGTACTTCGCAGACGTCGACGACAGTCGCGTGTGGCCGACGGACGTCGACGTGGTGGAAGGGTGCGTCGAGTTGCCGCTCGACAGCTTCCCCGGTGGAGCAGCCGGGATCTGGGTGGAGGACCCACTCGACGAGTCGACTCTGATCGGCGTGGTCCCGGACCTTCCTGGCGACTCGTGCGTCTGAGCGGTATCGCTCAGGTGTTCATCGCCAACACGGCCCCGCCATCGACGCGGTAGTTCGAGCCGACCACGAAGCTGGCCTGCTCGGAGCAGAGGAATGCGATGACGGCGGCGACTTCGGGCGGACGTCCCCGACGCTTCAGCACGAGGTGGGGTCGTTCCTCCGCAAGGAAGGACTCGATGGCGTCGGGGACGCTGACACCGAGTTCGTCGGCGCGCTCCTCCATCATCCCGTCGGTCATGTCGGTCTCGATGAACGCCGGTGACACGACGTTGATCAGCACGCCCTTGGGCGCGTAGACCTGCGCCGTTCCCTTGGTGAAGTTGACCAGCGCCGCCTTCGCGACGTTGTAGGGCATCTCGTCGGCGTAGGACTGCACCGCGTTCTCCGACGCGACGTACACGATGCGCCCCCACCGCCGGTCGACCATGGTGGGCACGACGGCACGGGCGATGCGCACGGCCGACATGAAGTCGGTCGCCCACGCATCTTCGTAGTCGGTGTCCCCGAGTTCGAGCGGGTCCCCCTTGGCGCCGGTGATGCCGGCGGCGTGGACGCAGATGTCGACGCCACCGTGCTCGGCACCCTTGGCGGCGAGGGCGTTGGCGTCGGACTGCTTCGTGAGATCGGCGACCGACCGCCAGACCTCGGCGCCGGTCGCGGTCTCGATCTCCTTCGCCGCCTCGGCGAGATCGTTCGAGTCGGCGTCGGTGAGGAGGAGACGGGCGCCGTCACGGGCGAGGGCGATGGCGCTCTCCTTGCCGATCTCGCCTGCGGCGCCGGTGACGAGCGCGAGTCGCCCGTCGATCCCGAGATCCATCAGGTACCGGTTCCGCTGAGCTGCGGGCGGACTTCGTTCTCCCAGAAGTCCATCGTGGCGTCGAAGTCGTCGCCGACGGGAACGATCGCGATGTTCGCGAACCCCGCGTCGATGAACTCCTGCACCGCTTGCACGTACGGCTCGGGGTCGGGTCCGTGAGGGATCGCATCGCCGATCTGCTCGTCGGTGAGGAACTGGGTGGCGGCCTCGAAGTGGGCAGGGTTCGGCAGCTCGGCGGACACCTCCCATCCCTGCATCCCGAAGCGGAACCGCTTCGCCGTCTCGAGGCCCTCGTCCTTCGTCGACTCCCACGCGAAGGGCACTTCGGTCCACGTGTCGTCGGCGGAGCCGCCGCGATCGGTCCACCCCGTGATCAATTCCGCGTCGGGTTCGATGGCCATGATCCCGACGCAGCCGGTGGCCTCGGCGAGATCGAGCGACTGGTCGCCGCTGACGGCGAGCACCAGCGGGACCGGTGTGCCGGCCTGCTCGTAGATCTTGACGTGGTCTGCGTCGAAGAAGTCACCGCGGCGTGTGACGAACTCACCCGACCACAGTTCGTTCATGAGGTCCATCGCCTCGTGGAGCATGGCGTGACGCAGGTCGACCGCCGGGAACTCGAGGCCGGTCACGTGTTCGTTGAGTCGTTCCCCCGACCCGAGACCGAGGGTGAAGCGCCCGCCCGACATCTCGGCGACGGTGGCGGCCGCCTGAGCGATGATCACCGGGTGATACCGGTACGTGGGGCACGTGACGCCGGTGATCAGGTCGATCTTCGACGTTGCTGCTGCGATTCCGCCCAGGACGCTCCACGCGAACGGGGAGTGGTCGTGTTCGGGAAGCCAGGGATGGATGTGATCCGAGATCGACAGGAACTCGAGGCCGCGTTCCTCCGCGCCCTTCGACTGGGTGATCAGTTCCGAGCCGGAACGCAGCTCGCTCATCAACTTCAATCCGTATCTCGTCATGCAGGGCGACTACCCAGGCTCGTTGACTTCCATGCCGCTGTGATCGACGTCTCCTCGGTGATCGGGTGGAGTACCGTTCGCCTCGACGGACGAGACGTGAGGCGAGGTCGGACATGGCGAAGTACGCGATCAAGGAAGACGGCGACAACGGATCGGTCGAGATCGATCGGGACGAGATCGTTCGCACGCACACGCGTCGGCTCGGGCGTGACGACGAGATCAGGATTCCGCTCCGCACCGTCACCTCGGTCGAACTCGACCGGCAGGTGGGCGGCGACGTGGTGACCGTGAAGACACCCGGAGCGACGTACGAATGGAAACTCGCCGACGACGATGCGAAGCAGCTCGCCGCCGAGATCGAGACCTTCCGCACGCGCTGAGCCGGGCGGGTTGCGACGCCCCCGTCGACTCACCGAACGGATCCGGCGTCCGCCGGTCCCTTCACCAGCGCGGGAACGGGCGCGTCACTCGAGGTGTGCGGCGAGGAGGGCGATGTCGTCGGGCTGGTCGCCGACGACTGCGAAGTCCTCGAGGACCTTGTCGGACATGCTCGCGACGTCCGCTCCGAGCTGCGTCTGCAGGTAGTCGGTGAGACGTCGGAGGTCGTCGTCGATGGACGAGTCACGAGTTTCGATCAAACCGTCGGTGAACATGAACAACTTCGATCCGGGCTCGTAGGTGACCGCTGTCGGGTGGACGTCTGCGCCGAGTGTCCACAGCGGTGGTCGCAGTGCACGTTCCAGCCACTCCACGTCGCCGTCGGGCGTCAGCAACAGAGCCGGGAGGTGGCCGGCCGAGATCGACGTGAGGGTCCGACTCCGGGGGTCGATCACGACCACGTTCACGGTCGCCATGGCGGTGATGGAGCGTGCGGCCATCGCTCGTTCGGCTGCCGAGAAGAGAACGGAGAGGGGGGTCCCGGACAGCAGAAGCTGGGCGATGATCGAGGAGATCTGCGACATCCGGGCGGCGGCCGTGGGATCGTGGCCGGCCACGTCGCCCACCACGAGAGCGGTGCGGTCGTCGCCGAGCCCGATCACGTCGTACCAGTCGCCGCCGAACCCGAGGGCGTCTCCCGCCGGCCGGTACCTGGCGACGATCTCGACACCCGGGCGCTCCGGCGGTTCGTCGAGCAGCGACTGCTGCAGCGTGTCGATCAGCTGTCGCCGCTGGCGGTGGAGCCGGTTGCGTTCGAAGACGCCGGCGAGGATGCCGGCGACGGTCTCGAGTTGCGGCAACGGGAAGTCATCCGCTCGTCTGCGCTCGTTCCACCCGATCCACATCACCCCGGTGAACGTGCCGCCGCCGGTGACGCAGGGGACGAACGCCTCGGCGACGACCTCGCCGGGCCGAGCACCAGCCAGAACGTCGTCCACCCGGTCGCCGGGATGGGCGATCGTGACGGTTCGCAGCGTTCGGACCGCGTCGGCGTAGGGAGCGTGCTCGCCGGTCAGGTGGCCGGATTCCTCCATGGCGTCGCGCACGGACGGGGTTGCGAGCACGGTGGTCGTCCCGGCGTCGGGATCCCAGTGCCCGACCACCGCCATCGAGGCGTCGAAGTAGTCGCCGATCTCGTGGGCGACGATCCGCTCGACCTCCTGCAGCGTGTCGGCCCGGGCGAGCGAGCCGGAGATCGATGCGAGCCGCGCCGCCCGTCGCCGCGACCGGACGGCAGCGGTGATCTCCTCGACGAAGAGCCCCACCCGCGAGCGCTCCCCGACCTCGAGTCGGTAGTAGCTGGACGTCCAGACCCGCTCGACGCTGGGTTCGGCAGGTGTGGACCCCACGATCTCGATCCCCACTGCGGGTTCGCCCGTGGTCAGCACGCTGCGCAGCAGTGGTTCGACCGAATCGGCGACGTCGGGCAGCACCTCTCGGACGGTGCGACCGACGTGCGTGTCGGCGGCGACGCCGTTGATCGCCGCCAGCGTGTCGTTGACGATCTCGTACCGGTACTGGTCGTCGACGAGAGCGAACCCGATCGGTGCGTTCGACAGGACGGCCGAGAGGAGTGCTTCGGACCGCGCAGCGGCACGGGCGACCTGGGCCGAGGCGATCTCGTCGACGACGATGGCCGAGAGGTCTCTCAGCAGCTCGGCGTCGTCGGCGGTCCACGACCGGGTCCGGGTGTCGACGACGCACAGGGTCCCCAGGACCTCGCCCCGGGCTGCGCGCAGAGGGACCCCCGCCCACGCGAGGACACCCATCGACTCGATCGAAGGATTGTCGGCCGTGCGAGCGTCGAGTCGGGTGTCGTCGACCAGCAACTCGTCGTCGAGCCCGATCACGTACTGGCAGAACGACTCCTCCACGGCGTTCTGGCGATCGCGCGGGTCGGTCGCCTGGATCCCGATGCAGGCCTTCCAGAAGGAACGGGTGTCGTCGACCACGGTGATGAATCCGAACGGCGCGTCCAGGAGACGCGCCGCGATCGCGGCGATGCGGTCGAAGGCTGCGTCGGCTGCGGAGTCGAGCAACCCCGTCGCTGCGACCGCCTCGAGTCGGCCCGGGTCGGCGACGCGCTCCGCCACCTGAACGGCGAACACGTCGGAGGGATCCGCGTGATCGGTCACGCGCAGACCGTAGCGCGGTCGGGACGGCCGTGTGGAGGTGACGGCCCGACGCCGAGGTCCGGTTGACGTTGCGTCGAATCGGCGGCGATACTCCACCGGTGACACCGATACGCATCACGTCCGAGGGGAGCGGCATCGGTGTGTCGGGCGAACTCGACGCTCAGTCCGCACCGACCCTCGAGGCTGCTGCGGCGAAGCTGTCGGGCTCCGTGGACCTCGACCTGTCGGAGTGCTCGTTCATCGATTCCGCCGGGCTGACCTCGTTGCTCCTCATCAGGGACCGGATCATCGATCGAGGTGGATCGATGACCATCGTCGGCCTGAGCGACTCCGCTCGTCGACTGATCGAGATCTGTGGCCTGAGCGAGACGTTCGGCGTGCACCACGACGCCCTCGATTGACGGGCTCGCTCGGGCGGGACCCATTCGGTCAGCGCTGATCCGGCGTGCGGACGTTCAGGTGGTCGTCGAGGCCCCCGACCTTCATGACGGTGATCTGGAACGGTCGCTCCACGACGACCTGGAGCGAGCAACCGTGACGCTCGAGCGTCCGTCGGAGCCGGATCAGACTGCCCAGTGCCGCTGAGTCGATGATCGTCGTCTGCGTGAGGTCGACGGTCACCGAGACCAGAGCCGCCGGCAACGTGCGAGCGGTTTCGTCGAACCGGACGACCTGGAGTCGGTCGAACTCGCCCACGACGTGGATCTCGGCGACCGGGGAGCCGATGTCACCGCTCGTCGACACGGAGAGTCGGAGGGGTTCGCCCGCCGCGCTCACCGAATGATCCCGAAGCCGGCGAGTGGCAGCGACACGATCGTCCCGGAGGGTGACGACTCGAAGGCGATGTCGTCGACGAAGGCCCGTGCCAGGGCGAGCCCCCGCCCGCGCTCCACAGAACCGTCGGGCGCCGACGTCACCAATGATTCGTCGGACATGCCTGCACCGGAATCGTTGACCCGGACGAGATCGTGCGGCGTCTGTTCGATCTCGACGACGATCGGACGGTCGGACGCGAGGCGAACGTGTTCGTCGACGGCATTGGTCATGATCTCCGTGAATGCGATGAGGAACGAGCTCTCGGCGTCCGGATCGCGGAAGGTGACGACGCGACGGAGAACCGCCCGCCCGACGGCGATCGACACCGCCGTTGCCCGGAGCTCGAGCCGAACGCTCGCCATCGGACCTGCGTCCACCGTTTCGTTCATCACTGGACCTCTCGGAGTTGTTCGCGGAGTGTGGCTTCGGCACGCGCGAGGCGGCGGTGCACCTGGGGCTGCGAGATCCCGATCAGCCGACCGATCTCGGACTGCGTGAGACCGTCGACGTGGCGCAGTTCGATCAGGCGACGGACGTCGTCGTCGACGGCGTCCAGCGCCGCCCGGAGCATGGCGGTGTCGACCAGGTCGCCGAAGCCGGCGACGTCGATCTCGCTCTGCTCGACCGAGGTGGCGAACCGTGCCTGCTTCGTCAGGAGAGCTTCCGCGACCCGCTCCCGATCGAAGCCGGTGTGCTCGGCGATCTCACCGATGGTCGGCGAGCGACCGAAGCGACCGGTCAGTCGGTCGACGGCGGAGGCGACCGTGATGGAGTCCTCCTGGAGTGCTCGCGGGACTCGAACGCTCCACCCCGTGGACCGCAGGTGCTTCTTGAGTTCTCCGATGATGGTGACCGAAGCGAAACGCACGAACACGCCGCGATCGGGGTCGAACCGTTGACAGGCGAGGAACAGGCCGATGTGGGCGACCTGCCGCAGATCGTCGTCGAGTCCCGAACCGAAGCTGTACCGGCGCGCGAGGCGGTCGGCCAGGCTGACGTGATCGTGGAATCGCTGCTCGGAGGCGGCGTCGGCGAACCCGCCCGTCGGAGGTCTCGCGGTCATCGTCGCAATCACCCCAACGGACCGGTGAGCGACAACCCGGACGACTCCGTGAGCGCGGCCACGTCGAAGAACGCCGACACGACATCAGCCGCGTCACCCAGCACCACCGAGGGCGACTCCGGAGGGACGAGGAGATGGACCTCGACGTGCAGACGTCCGGCGGAGACGTCGAGATCGACCTTGGTGATGCCGAGACCCGCCGCGGCGACGAGCGCCTCGCCCAGCGGGAACTCCAGCGCTTCGAGCAGTTCGACGGTCACGTCGTCATGGGCGCACAGTTGCTCGACGGCGGCCACGACGACCCGCTCGATCATCGAGGCGGGACACGCCTCGAACGCGCAGGACGCTGCAGGTCGGGCCTCGATCACGAGGGGGACCCCGCACCGCTGCGACGGCGAATCACGACGGCGGTCAGGTCGTCGTCGACTCGCGCCCCGTCGAGGAACGAGATCACTTGTCCCAGAACACCGTGACCCGTCTCGAGTGGTGCGCTCGACCAACACGATCGCAACGCCTCGTTGATGCGCTCGGCACCGAAGGCCTCTCCATCGTTGGCCTGTCCGGCAGGGCCGTCGGAGAACATCGCGAACCCGTCGCCCGGTCCGAGTGCACACGCAGCCTGTGTGCGGTAGGCCGTCGTCGGCTCCACACCGAGTGGGAGGTCGACGGCGAGATCGAGTTGCTCCACCCGTCCGCCGATGACGGTGCGGATCGGCTCGTGCCCGGCATTGACGACGTCGACGGATCCGTCGGGAGCGATCCGACATGCGGCACCGGTCACGAACCGGTTGCCTCCGTAGTGTTCGAACAGTACCGAGTTCGCCGCCTGCATCTGTTCGCCGAGGGAACCGCCTTCACGTCGGACGTTGCGCACCGCAGCGAGCACGATGGTGCTGCTGACGGTCGCTTCCATTCCATGGCCCATGCCGTCGAACGAGTACGCCCACACCGCTCCGTTGACCATCGCGAAGTCGAACACGTCTCCGGCGATCTCGTAGGCGGGTTCGAGGACCCCGGCGACTTCGACGTCGCCGAACGCGTCCGCTCGGATGGGGAGGGCGTCCCACTGCAACTCGGCTGCCACCGACATCCCACGGCGGCGTCGACGTCGCTCGAGATCCTCGAAACGGCGCCGATGACCATCGAGGAGCGCGCCGAGCACCGCTCGATCACCATCGACGGGCACGACGGGCCCCTCCACGGTGACGACGAAGACGGCTTCGTGGCGTTCGGGCAGCGGAATCCAACTCCGCCGACCGTCGAAGTGTGGACGACCTGCGAGCATCGCCCGGCGCAGCTCCCCCTCCAGATCGACCCCGTCGACGTCGAGACCGACGTCCTTCATCGTGTTGAACTCGTGGTCGATCGCGTAGAGAGCAGCACCGGGTCCGAAGGCGTCGAGAACCTCGTCGACCACCTCGTCCAAGCTGAGCGCTTGGGCGATCGGTCCGAGGTCGAGCATGCGCGAGGACCGTATCGGATCGCTCTCACTCGTCGCCATGACCACATGTACCCCGCAGGCGTCGTCCTCATTCGTCGGGACGATGGAGAGTCTCAGATCGGTTCGGGGAAGGGGAGTGTGCACGTCATGCCGGTGGCGGTCCGTGTCCAGGTGAGACCGGGGCAGAAGGTCCGGGCGATGTGGAGCCCACGACCGCTCGTCACACTCGGATCGGGCAGGCCTCGGTGTTGCTCGGGATCGAACCCGCCTCCGAAATCGCTGACCTCCACCGATCGCCGGTCCGCGTCCACGGCCACCACCACCGGACGAGTCGCTCCGGCGCGGACCCCGGCCGCCTCGGCATTCGTGGCGATCTCGGTCACCGCGGTGAGGAACGCAGACGAGGCATCAGCATCGATGTCGACGCCGATGACGTCGCGGATCGCCTCGCGGACGAGTGCGAGCCATCCGTCGGACTCGCCTTCGATCCGCAGGATCGGCGACCCCTGTCGCTCGTGCACCACCTCGTCCATCGATCGTCCCACTCAGATCGCCCGCGCGGCCTCGATCGTGGCCGTCGGCACGGGTGTGTGGTCCCTGGAGGCGGGCTCCGGCCGGTTCGTCATGGCGCTTGGATCAGGTCGATGTAGTCGTCGAGCCCGGTGGTCGCGAACAGCGTGCGTTGGTGGGCCGGGCCGATCGTGACGTCGAAGCGACATCCCGCCGCTCGGGCGGCACGGTGCAACTCGATCAGGACGCCGAGGGCCGCGGAATCGATCACGGATGCAGCCACGACGTCGACGCTCACGTGCTCGCAGGCGTCGACGAGGCCGATCCCGATGTCCCGGAGTTCTCCCGTCGAGGATCGATCGAGGTCGCCGTCGACGACCAACCTGGCCGCATTCCGCCCGCGCTCCACCTCGATGGAGAGGTGGTGGGTGGAGCGGCCCGACATAGGGCTCACGGTGCCCCGCAACGTGTCGTTCAAACCGAACGGGTCGACCTGGGTCAGGCAGTGGCACGTGACTCCGCGAGAGCGGCGTCGTCCGAACGGCCGTGCCGTCGTGCCGCCTGCTCGTAGACGGCCTCGTATCCGTCGACCATCGCGAGGCTGGACAGGTGGCGGCGGGAGAACTCGGTACACGTCGACGGATCGATCGCGGCCGCTCGACGAACGGCGTCCGCCAGGGAGTGGGTGTCTCCGGGGCGTGCGAGTGCTCCGACGTCCGGCCGGACGAACTCGGCCAGGCCCCCTCGATCGAAGGCGGCGACGGGCGTGCCGCTCGCCAACATCTCGGCGGCCACCAGGCAGAACGGTTCGTCCCACATGGGCGACACCACGCCGACGCGCGCCGACCGGAAGACCCTCGAGAGGTCGGCTGCACCGAGCGAACCGAGCCACACGGCGTCGGCTCCCAATTCGGGCCGCACGAGACGATCGAAGTACCGGTGGTCGCCGATCGGGCCGGCGAGGCGGATCGGGAGCCCCGCGAGGCGGGCTGCTCGGATCGCGAGGTGAGGAGCCTTCTCCTCCACGATCCGTCCGGCCCAGACGGCTCCGGCGCGCGGCCCGGGCGACCGATCGAGCCACGTGTCGAGGTCGATCCCGTTGCCGATGACGTCGGTGGCGACACCGTCCCACAGCGACGCGAGTGCCTTCGACACGGCGATCACATGCCGGCCCCGAGAACGCTCTCGGAGACGTCGGTGCGCCGCTCGGAGCTTCGGGAAGGGAGGGCAGTGCAGGACGTGGACGAAGGAACCGTCGCCCGGGTCCCCGTCGACGACCGCGGGGTGCAGCGAATTGTTGTGGACGACGTCGATGTCGGGGCACCGTCGCAATCCGTCGACGAGCGTGCGGTACCGATCGCTCTCGTGACGGCAGAAGCCGGCCGGATGTGACGTGTCGCGCCGCCCGGTGAACAGGTGATCGAACGTGCGCGCCACGATCGGCGTGACCCCGACGGGCAGACCATGGATGTCGCCCTCCGGTCCGGCGAACACCCTGAGGTGGTGCCCCCGTTCGTGCAGGATCCCGACGAGCCCGGCGGTGTGGGCCTCGAGCCCTCCGGCGTACGGTTCGCCGATTCCGAACCTGGAGGGTCCGACGATGGCGACTCGGAACCCGGACGTCGTTGTGTCGATCACACCCCCTGGTACCCGCAGCGACGTCGACGATTCGGCGAATGTTCGTCGGGGCGCCTGCGTACAGGTCGACGACCCGGCGAGTCACCGGGACGCGACGTGTGCGAACGACTCCCGGATCACTCCAGCAGCCGACGCAGCGCCTCCGGATCCGGCCATCTGCGCGAGTGTGCCGCGTCGGTGACGAGCGACGTCGATCGCACGCCCCCAGTCGGTGTCGCCGTCCACCGTCACCACGGCCGCGGCGTGCGCCGTGTCGAGACTCTCGGCGTGGCGGACCTGTTCGTCGAACGGGCGTTGCTGCGGGACGACCACGAGAGCGCATCGGGCGAACGCGGCGTCGGCGACGACGTTGTTCCCTGCGCTCGCGACCACGGTCGGAGAGCTGCGCAACAACGACGCGACGTCGGCCACCCAGCCGCAGTCCACGATCCCCAGGGAGGCGAATCGGGATCCCTCACGTCCGGCGAACCAGACCCGACCGGGCCCGGCGGCTCGGACGATGCCAGCGGCATCGTCCGGCGACAGCTGCCCGCCGCCGGTTCCCCACAGGACGACGACGTCGTCGGGACCCGGGTTCGAGGACGGGGCGGGGGGCGGAGTCGTCGGACCGTGGGGTCCACCACCGATGAAGCCCGCGTACTCGGTCTTCCGTGTGACCCATGCAGGGGTGTCCCGGTGCTCCAGTTCCGACGGGAACGGTGCGAGCAGACGCCGAGCACTCCTGTAGGCCATCAGATGGGGGCCGTCGGTCCGCACGCCGTGCTGGCGGACGACGACGGTCGCCACCCCGAACAGACGGCACAGCAGCGCAGCCTCCACCGACACGTCGATCACCACGCCGCGTGGACGGGCATCGTCGAGCCAGTCGCCGAAGATCCGGCTCCGGCGCGCCGACCCGTGGTCGCCGACGGGAGCCCAGTGCAGCGCGCCGTCGGCGCTCTCGTCGGTTCCGTGCGACACGACGTCGGGCGGAAGGCGGAGGCCGCCCGGCAAGGTGAGCTCCGAGATCGGAACGAACCGGTCTCCGCTCGCTTCGACGATCTTGCGGTACCGGGCGACGTGGCCCGCGCCGTGGTGGTGGACGTAGTAGCCGATCGCGCCGGCCCCGTCGAGGTCGGTCCGGTCGTCGGTCCGCGCTTGCTGGAGTCCGTCGTCGAGCACGCAGGACAGGTACCCGGTTGGGAGGGGGTGATTCACCGCACGGTCGACCCGGCGCGAATCGGATCGGCGCGACGCGGGTACGGATCGGCCGTGATGCGAGTGAACGGCGGTGACCCGACCACGTCGATGCTCCCGACCCACACGCCGACGAGCGGTGTTCGGCGCGACCGACCGCACCGGAGCGCGGCGACGACCAGGACTGCGACCGCCGACGTGGCGACGTGGCGAGCCGACATCATCCAGGAGTTCCGTCTCCGTGGAGCCGAACGATGCGCCGCGGCATCGCCGATGCCCGGATTCCCCCAGATCCTCGACTCCATCCTGGGTGTCCTGGCCTCGGCGCCCGAGGGTCCGTGGATCGACGCCAGTGCCGATCTGGGAGGGACCGCGAGTTGGATCGAGCGGACGATGCGACGTCAGGTCGAACTCTTCGACAGCTCACCGCCCCGCCTCCGCTCCGCCCGACGCCTGTTCCCCCACCTGGCGGTGGCGTGCGCGCATGCGTCCCGGCTGCCCGTCCGCAATGGTGGGGTCTCGGTGGTGATCGTCGGCAACCTCGTCTCGCTGTTCGACGAGGTGGATCCGATGCTCCACGAGGCGCATCGGATCCTCTCCGACGGAGGACTCGTCGCCGTGACCGATCTCTGGGCCGTCGACGCGGCGACCCGGCGCGTCGGTCCCAGGACCTTCCACTCCCTCGAGGGCTTCCGGGAGCGCGCCGAGCGGCACTCGCTCGACGTCGTCCACGTCGCTGTCGCCGATCTCTCCACGGGATGGTGGTCGTCGGCCGCAGCGCAGGTCGACGAGGAGATCCGGCTGCGCTTCGGGCACCGACCGGGCTTCCCCGACTGGGCGCGGGACCAGGACCGGCTGGCCGGCGCGCTCGACGAGGACCTCCTGGTCGCCGCCGGGCTGGTCCTCGTGCGTCGCGACGACTCGCAGCCCGCGGGCGACCGCCGGGTCTCGAATCCGCACCGATGACGTGAATGGACTCTGCCGTGACGGGTACACCGATGTGACCGCGCAGGAGTACCGGTGCAGCGCCACGACCGCAGCATCGGTGCGGCGCGGCGACGACCATCCACGAAGGAGACGACATGTCCGAAGCAGAACCGACGTCCGACGACCTGACCGGCAAGAGGGTTGCGTTCCTCGTGGCCCGGGAGGGAATCGAGCAGGCCGAACTGACCGACCCGTGGGACGTCGTGACGGCGGCCGGCGCGACGCCCACGCTCGTGTCGACCGAGGTCGGCGACGTCCAGGCATTCGACCATCTGACGGCTGCCGACACGTTCGAGGCGACCCTTGCGGCGTCCGGTGCGAGCGTCGACGACTTCGACGCACTCGTCCTGCCGGGTGGCGTGGCGAACCCCGACCAGCTGCGCACGGATGCCGATGCGGTCGGACTGGTCGGCGCGTTCTTCGCCGCCGGAAAGCCGGTGGCGGCGATCTGCCATGCGCCGTGGACCTTGATCGAGGCCGGCGTGACCGAGGGGCGAACGCTGACGAGTTGGCCCAGCCTGCGCACCGACATCGAGAACTCCGGCGGCACCTGGGTCGACGAGCAGGTCGCGGTGTGCACCTCCGGACCGAACACCCTCATCACCAGCCGCAACCCCGACGACCTCGAGGCGTTCGGTGCCGAGATCGTGCGAACCCTCGGTCGAACGTGACCCGAACCGCCTCGGGCACCCGATGAACCACGGCCGTCGAGGGCAGGGTGGGGCGCCGTGGTGTGCGATGGGCCGACCCGGGCGTCAAGGAATGAGACAGCGCTCGAAGACCGGGCGCTCGCGCTCCGTCGGAGCCGTCGGCGCAGTGCGCCGCAACTCGGGAGCGACACCGGGTGCGGAGATCGGTCGTCCGAGGAACTCCGACAACGCGCCGAGGACCGACCGGTCCCGCAACGTCGAATCGGCGACGTACGCCACCCCGTCGTCGGCCCACCGGTCGATCGATGCATACGTCGCCGACCACATCTCCCACACCGCGACCTCGCTCAGCTCCCAGCCTGCGAACTGCTCGGGGTCGCGCCGGGCCATGGCGACCAGACTCTGGTGGACCTCGGCCACCGGTCGGACCATCACGACGACCCGGTGTTCGCTCAGCACCGGCCTCCACGCCGGGTACGTGTGGCTGAACCGGGGATCCTTGAGGACGTACGGGGCCGGCGGGATCCTGCGGGCGAGCGTCTCGGGGGCCGGCGACGGCGTTGCGGTCGCCTCGAAGGCCCCCAGCCACCACAGCGAGCGCGGTGGTCGCGCCGCTCCCGGTACGACGTCGGCCGCGGCCAGCAACCCGTCGTTGATCCGGTTCACCTCGATGTCCTCGAAGAATCCGAGCGGGTTCGCCTCGGATCCGGCGATCAGGTCGTTCCCCAGGCCGAAGCCTGCGTCGGCGAGCGCCTGCGCCATCATCGACGTCCCGCTCCGGGGCGCTCCGCACACGATCACGCCATCGATCTCCGAGTCGGGTGAACGCACGTGTTGAGCGTGGTGACTCTCGTGCGGAATCGCAACCGGATGCTGCGCGACTTCCTGCGGGGATGGTCGTCGCAGGATCTGGAGGAACTCGAGGTCGTGGTGGTCCGGGCCGGTGGGTACGAGGACCCGACCGAAGCCACCGTCGACGGACCGACCCCGACGGTGCGACACGTCACGTTGCCGACGGGCCTCGACAGCGAGGCGATCGCGTACTCACACGCCCGCAACGCCGGCGCCGCGGCCGCTCGGGGAGATCGGCTGGTCTTCTGCGACGCCGACACCATGCCGGCACCGGGGTGTGCTCGACGTCTGCACGACGCGCTCGGTGACCACGATGCGTTGATCACCGGCGATGTCCGATACCTGCCGCCGGACGTCGATCTGTCACGTCCGGTGGAGTCGCTCGTCGCACTCGCACGACCGAACCCCGGGCGGCCCACGCCGCCCGCGGCGCCCGGAGAGGTGGACCTGACGTGGCGTCACGAACTGGTGTGGGGGCTGTGCATGGGGCTTCGTACGACGACGTTCCGCGACCTCGGAGGCTTCGATGAATCGTTCTGCGGTTACGCCGGCGAGGACACCGATCTCGCGACGGCGGTGAGGTCCAGTGGTCGGCCGGCCGGCGCCGTGGGTGGCGCCGTCGTGCTGCACCAGCATCACGACTCGTTCGAACCGCCGCTGCACCAACTCCGGGCGACCGTGGCCAACGCGCAGCGCTACCGCGACAAGTGGGGGGCCTGGCCGATGGAGGGGTGGCTGACGCGGTTCGCATCGGCGGGGCTGGTGGAGTGGCGCAACGACGTGGTCGAGGTCCTGAGAGACCCGACGCCCGACGAGGTCGAGGCGCACCGGTGCCGAGTCGCAGCCCCCTTCCGCTGACAGTCGGAGCGCCCGGTCGTCGGCTCACTGGCCGATGTCGGTGCGGTGCGATCAAACGACGGGTTCGAGGGTACGCAGAGTCATGAAGTCTTCGCTGGATCGTTGGACGGACGTGCGCGAATCCGCGACGCTCGTCACCCCGAACGTCGGCCGATACCTCGTCGTCGCTCCTCATCCCGACGACGAGGTGCTCACCGTCGGAGGTCTGCTCGCTCGCCTCGTACGCGCTGGATCCGATGTGGAGGTCCTCGCGGTGACGGACGGAGGGAACGCGTATCCGAAGGACTACGAGCACGACGCCCTGGCCCGCGTGCGTCGCGCCGAGCAGACGGACGCGCTCGGTCGCCTCGGCATCCGGCCGGATCGTGTGACGTGGCTGGGCATCCGCGACGGATCCGTCGCCGATCACGAGATCGAACTCTCCGAACGAATCAGCTGCGAGAGCGACCCGGGTACGACCATCGTCGCCCCGTGGGTCCACGACGTCCACCCCGATCACGAAGCAGTCGGCCGGGCGGCGGCGCGTGCCGCTCGGCTCGTGGGTTGCTCGCTCTGGTCGTCGTTGTTCTGGGCCTGGCATCACGCCGAGCCCCGGGATCTCGGAGGCGTCGACCTCGTGCGCGTCGGCGTCGACGGTCGATCTCGACACGCGAAGCAGGCAGCCCTCGCATGTCACGCCTCCCAACTCGAACCACCCGTCGGTGCACCGATCCTGGACGACTGGACGCTCGAGCCGTCGCAGTGGGACTCGGAGTACTTCATCGTCAATCGACCCGAGGTGCCGGGTCGATGACCTCGCCGACCCATCGAACCGTTCGCTCGCTCCTCGACTCCGGTGCGCTCGACCTGGCGGACCCCGGCGGCGGAGCGACCTCGTCGCGCCTCGCGGAACTGAGCGGGATCGCTCGGCGCGATTCCGTCAGCGTCGCCCGACTGGTCGAGGCGCACACCGACGCCGTGGCCATCCTGCACGAAGCGGGGCGTGCTCTCGAACCCGGTGCCGTCTACGGGGTCTGGGCGTCGCAGACGGCGACGGCGGGAGTCGTTCTGGACCGAACCGGGTCGACGATCGGAGGGTCGATGGGATTCGCATCGGGGCTGGGAATCGTCGATCGTGCGCTCGTCACGACCCGGACGGGTGATGGCACCGTGCTCGTCGACGTCGACGTCCGTCACGGTCGTGGCGTCAGCGTCGTGGGTGACGGCGCCGGCTGGGCGTCTCCGGCCATGGTCGAGACCGCAACGGGCTCCGTCGAGTTCGTCGACCACCCGGTCGCGCCGTCCGACGTGCTCTGCGACCCCGGCTGGTACCTGCGTCGGCCCGGCTTCTGGCACGGTGCCTGTGGACCTGCCGCATGCTGGGCGGGTGCCGCGCAGGGACTCGTCGACGTCGCGTCGCGGCTGGTCGACGACGACCCGCACCGGCGAGCCCACCACGGGGCGCTCGTCGCGCACGACTGGACACTCGCGTCGCTGCTGGATGCGGCGGGGCGCCAGATCGACGCCGAACCCGACGACGTCGGCGTCGGTGAACGGGTGGCACGTTCGCTTCGTTTCGAGGTGTCGGGGATCTGTCGGGACGTGATGGACCGCTTCGGTCGCGCGTTCGGACCACGTCCCTACGTCGAGGACTCCGACGCGGCCCAACGAGTGGTGGACCTCGATCTCTACGTCAAACAGCACCACGCCGAGCGCGAACTGGGTCACATCTCGAATCTCGGCGGGGCGACCCGATGAGCGACGACGACATGGACCACGAGTACTTCGAGTCGATGTATCGCAACCGACCCGATCCGTGGGATTTCGACACGAGCTTCTACGAGCGACGCAAGTTCGACCTGACCCTCGCCTCCCTGACACGGCCCCGCTACCGATCGGCCTTCGAGCCCGGGTGCTCGAACGGTGCTCTCACGATCCGTCTCGCCGAGCGGACCGACCATCTCACCTCGTGCGACATCGTCGATTCGGTCGTCGACCGGGCGCGCGAGCGGGTGCGTCATCTCGACCACGTCCGAGTGCTCGGTGCGAGCTTCCCGGAGTTCTGGCCCGACCGCGAGTCGGATCTGGTCGTGTGGTCGGAGATCGCGTACTACCTCGCCGAGGCGTCGTTGGCGTCGGCGCTGCACCGACTCGACGAGCACCTGTCCACCGACGGAGAACTGGTGGTCGTCAACTACACCGGCGACACGAACTACCCGCGCACGGCCGACGAGGTCGATGCCCAGATCGAGTCGTACGGATCCTTCGCCCGGCGCGCATCACTCCGAGACGAGTCGTTCCGTCTCGACGTGTGGCGTCGCTGAGCGCGTGGACTCCATGAGGCCCGACGTCGAGCGGAAGCGCGCGAGCGCGGTCGCGAAGCCACCCTCGACGCGCCCGTCGGGTCGGTCGCTGGTACGAACGACGATCGACTGATCCGAGCAGAGCCGCACCGATTCGATCGACGTCAGACGTCGCCACAGGTCGATGTCCTCGGCACGTCGCAAGTGGCCGAACCCGCCGGCCGCGAGGAGCACGTCGAGGCGGACGCAGAGGTTGGCGGCGTGGACGTGCGCATGCGTCCCGTCGACCCGGAAGCTGGACTCGTACTCGCTGCGCCATGCGTCGAGTCCGAGGTCGCTCCCCGCATCCGGCGTCAGGTCGACGATCCCGGCGACACCGTCGAGGCCGCTGTCGAGCGCCTGCACGTGCCGCACGATCCAGTCGTGCGGGACCACGGTGTCGGCGTCGGTCGACAGGACGGCCGTGCGGGACGGAGCGACGGATCGCCGCATGGTGCCGACGAGTTCGTCGAGTCCCGCCTGGCGTGCCGACGACGCGCGACGAACGGTGGCTGGGACGACGTGCCACTCGACAGGGCCACCGACCTCCACGTGCGACCTGACGACCTCGTCCGTGGCGTCCTCACACGTGTCCAGCACCACGATCGCGCTGACCGAGACCCTCACCTCCCGGTGCGCTGCCGCCCGTTCGATCGAATCCAGCGTGAGCCCGATGCGCTCCACCTCGTCGTGTGCGGGAACGACGACGACGGCATGGACGATCGAGTCGTGGACGATCGAGTTCGGTCGATCGTGCGGCTCCGCCCGGTCACGTCGCAACGTCGCCGCCCGGCCGCCGCTCGGATCCAGGGTTCTCGTCGGCCCGCTCGCTTCGTCCCGTCACACCCGGTTCGGCAGTGGCGGGCTGCTCGTGTGGGTCTGCGGTGTCGGGGTCGGCGGGAGGTGCATCGGCGGTCGGTCTCAGGAGCACGATCGCGATCAATGCGATCACACCGACGACGACCAGGAAGATCCACATGTGTTTCGACTACCCGGTGATCGGCCGAGCGATTCGTCGGCTCCGAAGCGACCTCACGGGCCGTCGGCCATGGAGCAACCGAACTCTCGCCGACGAATAGTCACCGAGTCGTGCGGGTACCGCCCCGTGACCAGAGCAAGCAACACCGAGGAGACACGACGTGGCCAACAAGAAGTCCGCAGCCAGAACGCCAGCAACCAGGAAGCAAGCAGCCGAGAAGCCCGCCGCTCGGGGGACCGTGGAGGGGGCCGCGACGTCGGGAGGCGAGACGCATCAGACCGTGAGCGATTCGGGTGACGGCACCGCGCTCACGACCCAGCAGGGCGTCCCGATCGCCGACGACCAGAACTGGCTGACGGCCGGGCCGCGCAGTCCGCAACTCCTCGAGGACCACATCGCCCGCGAGAAGATCTTCCACTTCGACCACGAGCGCATCCCCGAGCGGGTCGTGCATGCTCGCGGCTACGGCGCCAAGGGCGTTTTCGAGAGTTACGCCGCCGCGGCCGAACTGACGCAGGCGAAACTGTTCAGCGAGGCCGGCAAGCAGACCGAGGTGTTCGTCCGCTTCTCCACGGTGGCCGGCAACAAGGGGTCCGCCGACCTGGCGCGCGACGTACGCGGGTTCGCGGTCAAGTTCTACACCGAGGCGGGCAACTGGGACCTCGTGGGGAACAACATCCCGGTCTTCTTCATCCAGGACGCGATGAAGTTCCCGGACCTCATCCACGCCGCCAAGCCCGAACCGCACACCGGCTTCCCGCAGGCGCAGACCGCGCACGACAACTTCTGGGACTTCGTGTCGCTGATGCCCGAGTCGACCCACATGTTGATGTGGATCATGTCGGACCGCACCATCCCACGATCGTTCCGGTTCATGGAGGGCTTCGGAGTCCACACGTTCCGTCTGATCGACACAGCCGGCGACTCGAAGTACGTCAAGTTCCACTGGAAGCCACTGGCCGGGGTGCAGTCGGTCGTGTGGAACGAAGCCGTCAAGCTCAACGGCGCCGACCCGGACTTCCACCGACGCGACCTGTACGACGCGATCGACTCGGGAGACTTCCCGCAGTGGGAACTCGGGGTCCAGGTGTTCGACGACGAGTTCGCCGACCGTTTCGAGTTCGACGTCCTCGACGCCACGAAGATCATCCCCGAGGAGCAGATCCCGGTCACGCCGATCGGCAAGATGACCCTCGACGCGAACGTCGACAACTTCTTCGCCGAGACCGAACAGGTCGCCTTCTGCACGTCCAACGTCGTCCCCGGCATCGACTTCACCAACGATCCGCTCCTCCAGGGCCGCAACTTCTCGTACCTCGACACCCAGTTGAAGCGCCTGGGCGGGCCGAACTTCACGCACATCCCGGTCAATGCACCGCGCTGTCCGGTGATGAACTTCCAGCAGGACGGGCACATGGCCACGGTTCCCCCGGCATTCGGACGGGCGAACTACGAGCCGAACTCCTGGGGTGACCAGGGCGGTCCTCGGGAGGATCCCGACGGCGGCTTCCGGTCGTTCCCGGCGAGTGCAGACGGCGACAAGCGACGCACGCGACCCGAGTCGTTCGCCGACCACTACAGCCAGGCCAAGCAGTTCTACGACTCCCAGACCGCCACCGAGCAGACCCACATCGGCGACGCCTTCGTGTTCGAACTGTCCAAGGTGGATCGCCTCGACATCCAGCAGCGGATGGTCGCCGGGTTGCGCAACGTCGACGACGATCTCGCACGCACCGTCGCCGACGGCCTCGGAATCGACCTGCCCGACGCACTGGGCGCCGCTCGGCCCACCCGGACCGACCTCGAGCCCTCCCCGGCGCTGTCCATCATCGCCGAGCCGCTGCAGTCGTTCGCCGGTCGCAAGATCGGCGTGCTCGTCGCCGACGGCTCCGACGCCAAGGTGCTCGGCCACCTCCGAGCGGCGGCGAAGAAGGAGGGCACGAAACTCGCGTTCGTCGCACCACGCGTGCACGGCGTGACCGACAGCGACGGCAACGAGATCGACGTCGACGAGAAGGTCGACGGAGGACCGTCGGTGCTGTTCGACGCCGTCGCGGTGGTCCTGACCGAGGCCGCCGCGGCAACGCTGTCACGGGATGCAACGGCGAAGGACTTCGTGAGCGATGCGCACGCACACGCCAAGTTCGTCGCCCACACCGCCGACGCCGTTGCACTGTTCGACGCCGCCGGCGTCACGTCCGACGACCGCGACGACGGGTACCACGCACTCGCATCGAAGCGATCGGCGGCGGAGTTCGTGGAGGCCTGTCGCAGCGTGCGCTTCTGGGACAGGGAGGCGTCCGTCGATCAGACGTGATCGAGGGGTCGACAAGCCTCGGCTCGGTCGGTTCCGAGGTCCGCCTCTGCCGTTCGCCCCGACCGATGCGACCGCGAATTTCATCGTGGCGCGACGAATGACGACCTTCCGGATCCGGTACCAGACCGGCACGGTTGCCGGTGCGCACGTCGCACCGGCGACCGGCCACCCGTCGACGAGTCGTGGATGGGGCCTCAGCTCCGACACAGGCAGAACGGGTGCCCGGCCGGGTCGAGGAACACGCGGAAGTCCGTTCCGGGTTGCTCGGGGTGCTTCGACGCTCCGAGAGCGATCGTCTGCTGCTCGGCGGTTTCGAGGTCCTCCACCATCACGTCGATGTGCATCTGCTGGGGGTGGCTCTGCCCGGGCCACACGGGCGCGTGGTAGTCGTCGACCTGCTGGAAGCAGATGCACTGGAGCCCGTCGGCGGAGCGGATCTCGGCCCAGGACTCGTCGTCCTGGATCGACCACTCGAGCAACGTTCCGTAGAACCGGGCGAGCACACCCGGGTCGGGGCAGTCGATGACGAAACTCGGGAACTTCGCGATGGCCATCGTCGGACCGTAGTGCGGCTCGACGCTCGTGGAAATGGTGGACGCGAAAGCTGCCGGTCGTCGGACGTGGCACCATGGGGGAATGGGCATCGACGAGGATCGCTGCGCTGTGCGGCGCGAAGGGAACGAGGCTGATGTCTGAGGCAGTGCACGATCCGGGTGACGCGGAGCCGCCGACGCCGGTGCTCGAACTCCGCATCCCCGAACCGGCGCGCGGCGACAAACCCGCCGACCGGGTCCGCTACATCAGTGCCGCCGGCGAGATGGCCAAACCGGCCTTAGACGAGAAGGTCGAGCGGGTCGCGCTGATGCGCAAACAGCTCGTGCGGGTGCTCGACGATCACGGTCGAGCGGTTGGCGACTGGGTGCCGGACCTGACCTTCCAGGACAAGGTCGAAGGTCTGCGCAACATGATGCTCACCCGCAGCTTCGATGCCCGCCTGCTGCGGGCACACCGACAGGGCAAGACCTCGTTCTACATGCAGTGCCTCGGCGAGGAGGCGATCGCATGCGCTCAGCAGCACGCGCTGCGCTCGGGGGACATGCACTTCCCGACCTACCGCCAGCAGGGTCTGCTGATCTCCGCCGGCTACCCGCTCGTCACGATGATCGACCAGGTGCTGTCCAACGAGGCCGACCCGTTGCGCGGTCGTCAGCTCCCCATCATGTACTCGTCCAAGGAGTACGGGTTCTTCTCGATCTCGGGCAACCTGGCCACCCAGTACATCCAGGCGGTGGGCTGGGCCATGGCGTCGGCGCTGCGGGGTGGGAGCGAGATCGCCTCGGCGTGGATCGGCGAGGGCGCATCGGCGGAGTCCGACTTCCACGCAGCCCTCGTGTTCGCCTCGACGTACCAGGCGCCCGTGATCCTCAACATCGTCAACAACCACTGGGCGATCTCCACACCGGAGGACTTCGCACGTGGTGCGTCGGCGACGTTTGCCGACCGTGGGTACGGGTTCAGCATCCCGTCGATCCGAGTCGACGGAAACGACTATCTCGCGGCGTACGCGGCATCGCAGTGGGCGGCAGAGCGCGCCCGTTCGAATCTCGGCCCGACGCTGATCGAGTGGGTGACCCTGCGGCGTGGAGCACACTCCACGTCGGACGACCCGTCCGTCTACCGCCCGGCCGACGAAGCCGAACGCTTCCCCCTCGGCGACCCGGTCGAGCGGCTCCATCAGCACCTCGCCGCGCTGGACGACGGGACGGGAACGTGGGACGACCGATGCCGACAGTCCATGCAGGCAGAGATCGACGCCGAGGTCGAGGCGGCGTTCGCGGAGGCGTCGTCGCACGGCTCGGTGAAGGACGGTCACACCGGCAGGGCCGAGACGATGTTCGACGACGTGTTCGTCGAGATGCCGAGGCACCTGCGCGAGCAACGCGATCAGGTCGCGAAGCTGGAAGGACGTTGACATGGTCACCATGATCGATGCGATCCGTGATGCTCACGAGATCGCGATGGAGCGCGACGACCGGGTGGTGGTGTTCGGCGAGGACGTCGGGTACTTCGGCGGTGTGTTCCGGTGCACGCAGGGCCTGCAGGAACGGTTCGGGAAGGGGCGGTGCTTCGACTCGCCGATCAACGAGGCGGGCATCGTCGGTGCTGCCGTCGGCATGGCGGCCTACGGGTTGCGGCCGTGCGTCGAGATCCAGTTCGCCGACTACGTGTACCCGGCGTACGACCAGATCGTGTCCGAGGCCGCCCGGCTCCGGCATCGGTCGGCGGGCGACTTCACGGCGCCGCTCGTCGTTCGGATGCCGACCGGTGGCGGCATCTTCGGCGGCCAGACCCACTCCCAGAGCCCCGAGGCGCTGTTCACCCACGTCGCCGGCCTGAAGACCGTCGTGGTCTCGAACCCGTACGACGCGAAGGGCCTCCTGATCGCGGCCATCGAGGACGACGATCCCGTGATCTTCCTCGAACCCAAGCGGTTGTACAACGGCCCGTTCGACGGCCATCACGACCGTCCGATCGTCCCCTGGTCGAAACACCCGCTCGGCGAGGTGCCCGAGGGTCACTACACGATCGACATCGGAACGGCCCGGATCCATCGGGAAGGAGCCGATCTCACCGTCCTCGCGTACGGCACCCTGGTCCACGTCGCACAGGCGGCCGCGGAGGAGCGGGGAATCGATGCCGAGATCATCGACCTGCGCACCCTCGTTCCGCTCGACGTGGACGCGATCGTCGAGTCCGTGTCCAAGACCGGTCGGTGCCTCGTCGTCCACGAGGCGACGATGACCTCCGGGTTCGGGGCGGAGCTGTGTGCGCAGGTCCAGCAGCGTTGCTTCTACCAACTCGAGGCTCCGGTGGCGCGGGTGTGCGGCTGGGACACGCCGTACCCGCACGCTCACGAATGGTCGTACTTCCCCGGGCCCGATCGGGTCGGGGCGGCGATGGTGGACGTGGTGCGGGGGACGGTGTCGACATGAGCCGTTTCGAGATGAAGCTGCCCGACGTCGGTGAAGGCGTGGCCGAGGCCGAGCTGGTCTCGTGGATGGTCGAGGTCGGCGACGAGGTGACGCCGGAGTCCTCGGTCGCCGAGTTGCTCACCGACAAGTCGAACGTCGAGATCTCGTCGCCGGTGGCAGGCACGGTCGTCGAGTTGCACGGAGAACCCGGCGACGTCCTCGCCGTCGGCAGCAACCTGATCGTCATCGACACCGGCGGAGACTCCGATCCGACCCCCGACGAATCGGAGGCCTCGGACGCAGCGGGCGACGCGGACGCCTCGGACGCAGCGGGTGACCCGACGGAGGCCGGCGAACGCCGACCCGACGCCCCCGCCACCGCCACCGTCGCAGACGTCGACGTCGATCGCCCTGCGTCCGGCCGACCCGGCGGTGCGTTGGCATCGCCGGCCGTTCGCGGTCGGGCTGCAGCACTCGGCATCGAGATGTCCGCCGTCGCAGGATCGGGACCCGACGGTCGAGTGGAGCACGCCGACCTCGACCGGATCCTGACCACGAACGTGTCGTCCGGTACGTCGCGACGTCCCTCGGCCGGGACGCGGGTCGAGGCCGTGCGCGGCGTGCGGCGCCGCATCGCTGAACGTCTCAGCGCCGCGTGGTCGGAGATTCCGCACATCACCTACGTCGAAGCGATCGACGCCACCGAGGTCGAGCGGCTGCGCGCCCAGCTCAACGCGCAGGCGTCCGACGGTGCGTCCCGCCTCACGCTGCTCCCGTTCCTGGCTCGTGCAATCGTCGTCGCCGCCGCGGAACAGCCGAGTCTCAACGCCCACTTCGACGGGCGGGAGGAGCAGCTCACGATCTTCGACGCGGTACACATCGGCATCGCCACGCAGACCGACGACGGTCTGCGCGTGCCCGTGGTCCGTCACGCCGAGGCGCGAGGTCTCCGCGACCTCGCCGAGGAGGTCGCACGGGTGGCGTCGGCCGCTCGCGACGGTGGAGCGACCCGAGACGAACTGACGGGGTCGACGATCACGATCACGTCACTCGGTGCCCTCGGCGGACTCGCGACCACGCCGATCATCAACCCGCCCGAGGTGTCGATCATCGGCGTCAACAAAATGGAGATGCGGCCCGTCTGGACGAACGGCACGTTCGAGCCACGTCAGATGTTCAACCTGTCGTCGAGTTTCGACCACCGCATCGTCGACGGATGGGACGCAGCGGTCTTCGTCCAACGCATCAAGGCTCTGCTCGAGACACCGGCGCTGCTGTTCATCGACGAGGTCTGAGTCCGGCCGGTCACATCGCACGGCCGTTTCGGGCTCGCGGTGGTGGACCGGGCCACTAGTCTCGGAACGTGGGAGGTTTCGACGGCGCTCCGACGATCAAGGGGATCGAAGGACTCCGCCTCATCGGCCGGGGCGGTTTCGCCCTCGTGTATCGAGGGCACCAACCCGCGTTTCGCCGTGATGTCGCCGTCAAGGTGCTGCAGAACAGCGAGCTCCGGGACGAGGACCGGCGCCGGTTCGAACGTGAGTGTCAGGCGATGGGGGCGCTGTCGGACCATCCGGCCATCGTGACCCTGTTCGATGCAGGCGTCACCGACGACGACCAGCTCTACCTGGTGATGGCGTTCGTCCCCGGCGGAACGCTGCACGATCAGATCGTCGGCTCCGGTCCGATGGCCTGGCCGACGATGCTCCAACTCGGCGTGCGGCTGTGTGGGGCGCTCGAGGCCGCGCACCGCGCAGCGGTGTTGCACCGTGACATCAAGCCGGCCAACGTGCTGCAGTCCCCCTACGGTGCGCAGCTGAGCGACTTCGGCATCGCCCGACTCGCAGGTGGGCACGAGACCCGGAGCGGCGTGATCACCGCATCCATCGCGCATGCGCCGCCCGAGGTGCTCGACGGAGATCCCCCCACCGTCCGAGCCGACGTCTACTCGCTCGCGTCGACGCTCTTCACGGCCCTGCGGGGCCAGGCGGCCTTCGCGCGTGACTCGGACAGCTCGGTACTGCCGCAGATCCACCGGATCCTGACCGAATCTCCGCCCGACCTGCGACCGAGTGGGGTGCCCGACGAGGTCGCCGTCATCCTCGAGCAGGCGATGTCGAAATCGCCCGACCAGCGTCCGGCGTCGGCTGCTGCGTTCGGAGCCGCGATGCAGGCGATCCAGGCGAGCCTCGGCGTCGGCGTCAGCGAACTGGTCGTGGCGGCGGAACGGGCGACCGACACTCCGAGCGAGCCACCGACCGCGGCCGCCGTCACGTTCCCTGCGTCCGACAGCGACGCGAAGCCGTTCGAGCCCGTTGCACCGTGGTCCGATGGCGTCGTCCCTCCACCCTCCGCTCCCGAGCCGGTGCAACCCGAATCGGGCCCGACTCCGGATCAGTGGTGGTCGCCCGTCGACGACCGGACCGAGCTCGCGTCGCGCCCAGGTCCCCAGCCGCCAGCGCCTCGACCACCGGCACCCCAGCCGCCAGCACCGCAGCCACCAGGACCGCCGGTGTCCGTCGCCGACGTTCCCGCGGCGTCCGATCGGTCGTCGGGTCGCTCACGCAAGGGTCTCGTGTCGGTCGGGATCGCAGCGTTCGTTGTCGTGGCGGTCGGTGTCGGCGTCGTCGCGACCCGGGGCGGCGACGAACGCCCGCAGGAAGCCGTCGACGACACGCGGCCCGGTACCGACGTCGACACGCTCCCCGGCACGGGCGCCGACACGGTCGCATCCGGATTCACGGTCGAGCCGACGGTGGTCACGACCGAGCCGGCGGTGGTCACGACCACTCCGGGCCCCCCGATCATCGACGAACTGGAGTCCCTGGGCTCGGTGGCATTCGCCGCCGACACCGAGGTCGACGATCTGGTGTTCTCGGGAATCAGCGCCCTCTCGGCCGGCGGCCAGGACGGCCGGTACTTCGGGTTCAGGACGAATCCACGGGCCGGGGCGGACCTTCCCGACTCGATGTTCGCACCCGTGGTGTTCGAACTCGACGTGGACATCGCCGACGGTGCACTCGAACCGGGTGACGTCTCGATCGTCGGCACCCGTGAGGTCACCGGACCCGACGGCGAACCGTACGGCCCCGAACTCGACGTCGAAGGTCTGACGCAGCTCGACGACGGCTCGTTCGTGTTGGTGTCCGAACACGAGCCCGGACAGCCGAGCGAGATGTTCGTGGACCATCTGGGTTCGGACTGGACGTTCATCGACCGCTTCGCGCTCCCCGACTGGTACCGCTCCACCGGAGACGAGAACGTGGGTTTCAAGGCCGCCGCGGCCTGGCCGGGGCGACCCGGTCTGGTGATCGTGGCCACCGAGATCCCGGTGCCCTCGGACCGGGTTGCCGGAGATCGCGGAGGCGTCAAGGTCGCGCGTCTGCTCGCATTCGACGTCGAGAGCGGCGAGGCCGTTGCGGAGTGGGGGTATCCCCTCGAAGCCCTCGACGACGACGTGCTGCCCGAGCAGACCGACCTCGAGAACGTTCTCGTGGAGCTCATCGCCGTGGACGACAGCAGCCTTCTGGTGATCGAGCGTTCCTCGTCGACCGGCACGCCGCGCCTCGCCTACTACCAGGTCGATCTCGATGACGGGGTGGCTCCCTTAGTCGCCACCCCTCCACTGCTCGAGAAGCGACTCGTGCTCGACGCCCGCACGGGTGGTGGAGCCGGCGACGTGAACCTGCAGAACGTCGCCGTCGGCCCGGACCTGGCCGACGGGCGATCGACGTTGATCACCATGACCGACAACGGATTCCGAGACCAGTCGACGCTGGTCCAGGCGCTCGCGCTCGGCACCCGGCAATAGGGTCCACTTCCAGGTGACCGAATCGCTGGGACCGTGACGACGTCGTCGCGGAGTCGTCCACTCACAGCCCGTTGCGGAACACCGTGGTCGGAGCGACGCCTCGGTCGAACCAGTTCAGGATCTCCTGCAAGATCTCGTCGACCGCCATGCGGTCGACCTGGTGTTCCACACCGGCCTGTGCGGTGGCGCCGCACTCCACGACGAGGCGCCGCAGCGTGAGGTGGTGGCGTTCGTCGGCGGCCGAGGCGACGTCACGGAGCATCGCCATCATCCGGTGCATCACGGCCGGCTCACGAGCACCGTAGCGACGGAGTTGATCGCAGGCGAGCGAGGCGAATTCGCCGTACGTCGCGACCGGCAGGATCAGGACGGCTGCTGCATCGTCGTTGCTCCAGACGTGATCGCCGAGCGGCAGACGCCCCAGCCGGACGAGGATGGAGCCCAGGTGATCGACGGCCTGCATGGCGGTGTACGGGTCGTTGACCGCAGGAGACATCGCCTTGATCGACATGTCGACGAGTTGGCGGAGGCCGAGCCCCACGTCGTGGCGTTCGGTTCGTTCGAAGCCGATCCCGACGTTCGCCACGACCCGGCGTGCGACGGCGTTCGACGACGGCGGGGGCGTGGACGTGCGGGAGGGCTCGATCCACCACCAGGCCAGCGGTGCGCCCTCGGTGACCGGCTGGCCGAGTTGGGGTACGAGCCGCAGCGTGATGCCGTGCTCGGCGGCCACGTGGAGGAGGGCCGCGGTGTCGACTTGTTGGACGTATCCGGAGCGCGTGGCGAGGACCGCGGTGCTCGTTGCGGGCACGGGGGTGGTCGCGTCGTGAGCCGGGCGGCCGGTGGCGAGCCAACGCTCCAGCCGATCGACTGCGTCACGCGCCTCGTCGGTCGCGGTGTGCATCATCGACTCGACCCGAAGTGACTGGCTCACGTGACCGAAGAACCACGCGATCACGACGACCACGGCGAAGACCAGAGCGACGGAGACCGTGACCGCGAGGTCGGCGGTCGTGTCATCGGCCTCGATGATCAGCGTCGTCAGGAATCCGCTCGTGCCGACGAACAGTGCGAGGACGGCCTGCGTCGTGCGATCGCGGAGGAAGTTGCGCAGCAGTCGCGGGGAGAACTGGGTGGATGCCGTCTGCAGCGTCACGATCGTCAACGACGACAAGATGCTCTCGGCAGCGACGATCGCTCCGAGCAACGTCACCAGGATCGGACGGACCTCGTCGGGCTCGGGAGACGCGAGGAGCCGACCGACGAGGGTTCCCTCCGACGAGCCGACTCGTGCGAGCGCCCACGCAGCGATGGCCGATCCGATTCCGGTGAGGACCGGCCAGAACCACAGGCTCTCGCGGATGCGCTCGTTCCACGCCTGCAATCGCAACATGAGTCCACGGTCTATCCGTTCGGCGGCGGCCCGGCAGTGATGCGGGCGTGCAGGAGAGCAGGATGACGGGAGGGGTCGGGTCTGGTGCCCGTGGCGGACACTTCGAAGGCAGGGCCTCGGCGCTACTCTCGCTCGGGTGACCGACGAGGCGAACCTTGCACTGCTGCTGGTACGGGTGGTGGTCGGTGTGTCGATGGCGGCTCACGGTTGGAACAAGGCCACGAGTCTCGAGGGCACCGCCGGCTGGTTCGACTCCATCGGGATGCGTCCGGGGAGGATTCACGCCCGACTGGCGGCCGGTGGCGAGATCCTGGCCGGGCTGTTCCTCGCCGTCGGTCTCCTGACGTCGTTCGCGTCGCTGGGATTCGTGGGGCTCATGACCGTGGCGTGGTACACGTCGCATCGTTCGGCCGGTTTCTTCATCATCAAGGCCGGTTGGGAGTACGTGATGGTCCTCGCCGTCATCGCGATCACGATCGCGATGCTCGGACCCGGTGAATGGTCCCTCGACAGTGCGATCGGGATCGCAGCCGACCTCGACGGCTACGTCGGCCTCGCCATCTCCGCCGGAGGTGGCACGTTGGCGGCCGCCGCGTTGCTCGCTCTGTGCTTCCGGCCCCCGCCGGCGTCGACGAACTGACCGTCGTCGCCCCCATCCGGCCCGGCCGGAGAACCGCACTCTCGTGTCCCGAGGCGCCGATCGAGACACCACGTCTCGACTTCCATGCATCGAAGCCGCCCCGGGCGGGTACTGGGTCGCCATGAGCAACGACAACACCGTCGCAGACCCCCACGAACCCGAGAAGGGCACCGACAGTCGTGTCGAGGACTGGCACGGGCAGTCGGTCGATCGTGACACCGAGTTGGCCGAGGAACTCGTCGAGGAGCTCGGCGAGGAACGTGCCGAGGAGGTGTTCGACGAGAGGGCCGACGGACGAGCGACACAGGAAGCGCGCCACGGCGACCACATCGATCCCGAACAAGGCGAGTCGGCATACAGGAGCCAGCCCGACTGACTCTGCGGGTCGCGGTCGTCAGGAGTCGTGACTCGGGTCGGATCCCTCGAGGATCTCGGTGTCGACGTCGATCGGTCCGCTCCGTCGTCCGCCGCTCTCGTGGATGGCTCGGTCGCAGGTGTGGACCCACATGGCTGTCTGCGCCTCCCGACCGATTCCCGCAGCGAGGTGCAGGTGTTCGAACAACGGGTCTCCTGCTCGCGCCCATGACCTGATCTGGAACACGTCGACCCGACCGGAGCGGTCATCGGTCGCTGCGAAGCGGATGTGACCCGCCTCCATGTGCCCGTCGAGGGTGATCAGGGTGATCGACGTGTCGTCGACGGCGTCGACGCGAACCGGTCCGTTCCACGGTCCCGGAATCTCCACCACGTACTCGCCACCGGGTCCCATGTTCCGGGCAGGCTCGCCGTCGGGGGTGTGGAAGCCGGCGATGTGTCGGGGCGAGAGGGAGTTCGGGTCGCGCCGGAGCTGCGAGATCAGCTGCTCGGCGGACAGTTGCGCCCCCTCGATGCGCGCGGTGAAGGTCCGCATGACCACCGGGCCGGTCCCGTCGTCGCGCCTCTGGACCGCGGACCCGTCGGTCGTCGGGTCGAGCGGTGGAGGCGATTCGCTGAGCTGGTCGGTTCTCGTCTCGGTGCGATGCAGGTATCGCTGTCGCCACGCGTGTTGGGCTGCGAACAATGGTGCGCCGTAGGCGATCCGAGTGGCGTTGCCGGACGAGCGTGACCGTCACGATGCGAGCCGCTCCGGCGCTCCGTCACCGAGTGCGCTGCGGTGTCGGAGCCATCGCGGGACGGCGTGCGCGGCGATCGTGTGGTCGATGAGCGACTGGGCGCGCATGCCGAGCAACATGTTGTCGACCTGGTCCGGTTCGATCAGCGGGTAGTCGGTGAGGAAGGCCGATTCGACCATCTGCTCGTGCTCGGTGTCGGCCATCACGTGGATGTGGAAGAAGGGTCGCACCGATGCATCCAGTTCGAGTCGGTCGCAGCAGTCGACCATCGCCTGGTTCGGGACCACGGAGTCCATCTCGAACAACGACAACTGACCGAGCACGATCCCGCGGAGTCGGCGCTGCATCGCGCCGAGTGTCACCAGGTTCGACGTCGCGAGCGCTGCCCCGTCACAGGCATCGATGTGTGCGTTGGGGGTCGCGTCGAGTCCCAGCCCCTCGAGAGCGTCGGCGAACAGTTCCGCGTGCGAGCGGCGGTGCCCGACGCCGTACTCGCCCGACTGGATCTCGGTGAACACCCGCTTCGTGGCACCGCTGAAGCGTGGCATCGCGAACGTGTGCGGATCGGCCTCCTTGGACTGGTACGGAGTGCGCAGGATCATCGATTCCCGCACCTGCTCGATGGTTCCGACGTCACGAAGATGTCGCGAGACGGACGGACCACCGAGACCCAGGAGCCGGTGCACTTCCTCACGGGGGTCCGAGTGGACGCCGGGGAGCGCATGTCGGAGGCTGCGTTCGAACAGGTCGTTCAGTTCGCTACGCAGCGCCGCCACGTCGCGGTCGCACTCGAGACCGTCGGACACGTCGTCCCACCCGCTGTAGTGGAGTTCGTTCAGGACGTACAGGCCCAGATGGAGGTCGTGATCGAGCGGGTCGCCTTCGTGGGACGGAGTGACTCCGGTCGAAGGAGCGGCGTCCCGGCGGAGGGAGTCGATGATGTGGTCGGAGACGGGTCCGACCGGAGTGGGGAGACGGGAAGTCATGGGTCGGAAGTACCCGGGCCGGGGTGCGGCGACTCCCCGGAGGCCGGATGGCACATGCGAGCACCCGGGCGAATGGACACGAGCCCGAACGGGTACGTGAACCCTTCGAGACGCGTCGAACGGCGAGAAATTCCGGTCGGGACCGATCAATTTCCCGTGATGACGTCGTCTGTACCTTTCAGCAGTGGTGCATTCGGCGTCACGCGTTCGAAAGGCCCACCATGACCCGCGCCGTCACCGCTCACGTAGTCGCTGCGCGACTGACCCGCGCCGCCACCTCACCGTCCGCCTCGCTCACCTCACGAAAGATGTCATGACCCGCGCAGCAATCATCACCGAGGACCTCGTGAAGACGTTCGGCGGCTCGGTCCGAGCGCTCGACGGAGTGTCGCTCCGGGTGCCGCAGGGGTCCGTTCTGGGTCTGCTGGGGCCGAACGGTGCGGGCAAGACCACGGTCGTCAACGTCATGACCACGCTGTTGCAACCCGACTCGGGTCGTGCCGAGGTGGCCGGGATCGACGTCCTGAAGGATCCGGCAGCGGTCCGACGGTCGATCGGATTGGCGGGGCAGTTCGCGGCGGTCGACGACATCCTCACCGGTGCCGAGAACCTCACACTCGTGGGTCGACTCAACCACCTCTCCACCGGCCAGGCCCGGAAACGCACGCACGAACTCCTGGAACGCTTCGAACTCGTCGAAGCGGGCGGTCGGCCGGCCAAGACGTATTCGGGTGGGATGCGGCGCCGGCTCGACCTGGCAGCAGCACTCGTCGCGCGACCGGCGGTGCTGTTCCTCGACGAACCGACCACCGGTCTCGATCCTCGGAGCCGGATCGACTTGTGGAAGGTCATCGAGGACCTCGTCGCCGAGGGCACCACCCTGTTGTTGACGACGCAGTACCTCGAAGAAGCCGATCGTCTGGCAGATCGGATCGCAGTGGTCGACAGTGGTCGAGTGATCGCCGAAGGGACGTCGAGCGAATTGAAGGGCCGCCTCGGCGGATCGACGATCGAGATCCGCCTGGCCGACGACACCGAGGCCCGCCACGCAGGCGATCGACTGTCCGGCATCGGTGACGGAAACGTCACCGTCGACGGCACCGTCGTCCACGTGCCGGCCACGCACGGGACCACCACGCTGACCGAGGTGGTGAGGCGTCTCGACGACGAGAACATCACGGCGCGGGGTCTGCAGTTGCGTGAGCCGAGTCTCGACGACGTGTTCCTCGCCCTCACCGGAACTTCGATCGCTGACGACGCCCAACCCGATCCGGCCCAGGATCGGACCGACGACGACACGACGGGACAGCCATGACCACGACAGCACCCACTCCGGCAACGGCGGTTCGTTCGAGCGACACCGGCGACGGTCTCGCGTGGGCCGTGCGCGATGCGCTCGCCATGGCAGGACGCAACCTGCGTCGCGTGGCACGCCAGCCGGAACAGATCGTGTTCACGCTGGTGTCGCCGATCATGTTCGTGCTGCTGTTCCGCTACGTGTTCGGCGGAGCGATCAGCGGGCTCCAGGGATTGAACTACGTCAACTACCTGATCCCCGGGATCGCCGTGCAGACCGTGCTGTTCAGTGCCGGAGTCACGGGCTTCGCACTCGCCGACGACCTCCAGAAGGGATTCATCTACCGGTTGAGATCGCTGCCCATGGCTCGCAGCGCCGTGTTCGCAGGGCGCGTGATCGCCGACACCATCTCCAACGCAGCCGGCCTGGCCATCCTGATCCTCACCGGTTTCGCCGTCGGGTTCCGCCCCGCCAGCGTCATCGGACTCCTCCTCGCGTCGCTCCTGCTGCTCTCCTTCGCTCTCGCAGTGAGTCTCGGATACGCGCTGATCGGCATGACGGTGAGCAGCGCCGAGGCCGTCAACGCCGCCACGTTCCCGATCGTGTTCCCTGCCACGTTCGCGTCATCTGCGTTCGTCCCCGTCATGACCATGCCGTCCTGGCTCCAGGGTTTCGCGACACATCAACCCGTCAGCGTGGTCATCAACGCGGCACGGTCGCTGATCCTCGGCGACACCGCGACGGCCGAACAACGCGAGCTGCTCCTCGGGGCAACAGGCACGTCATCGCTGGTGATCCAGGCGCTCGCCTGGACGATCGGGATCGGGATCGTGTTCGGCGTGCTGTGCACCCGCAAGTACCGGAACCTCACGTGAACGAACCGCCTGTCGCGACAGCACCGTCGCCGTCGGCATCGCCGGCCCGCGGATCGACCTGACGTCAGTTCCAGATCGAGGCGGCGGTGTCACCGATCAGGTCGGCGCCGGTCCCGCGTGCGCCTTCGCCGTGGGCGACGGACCCGTCGACGAACGTGATGGCGAACGGGTAACCGGTTGCCTTCTTCTCGATGTCGAATGCCGTGATGTCGCCGTGGGGCCACTCGACGACGACCTCCTTGGGCTTGCCGGTCATCGCGCTCATCCGACAGATCACGACTCGCTTGGACGTGATCGCGAGGAGGTGGCGGCCCGTCGGCCAACTCGCTGCGCGGCCCACGGCGGTCGACCGGTCGTTCGTCTTCTTGTCGATCGCAGATTGGACCGCAGCCCCCGCCACTCCTCCGATCGCCAACCCGACGGCTGCTTTGGGGTCGGTCATGCACCCGGCCAGGATCTGCTCATCGGGTGAGATTCCGATCTTCTCGCGTGACTTCTCGAACTTCTTGACGACGTTGTTCAATGGCATGACGTGGGACTACCCCGTCGGCTCGACATGCATTCGGGTTCGGCGAGCGGCGCTCGGTGGCGAATGCGCACCACCGAGCCGGGGTACCGACATCACGAGGTTCATCGTCGGCGAACGCCATTCCTGTTGTCGGACCGAGCGTGAACCGAACCGACCGAGAGCGGCCTGCACCTTCGTTGGGCCGACTCGACCCGAGAAGGAGAAGTCCATGAGAGCAGTGACCTGGCACGGGCGGCGCGACGTACGCGTCGACACCGTCGACGACCCGAGAATCGAACAGGACACCGACGCGGTCATCAAGGTGACCTCGAGTGGCCTGTGCGGCTCCGACCTGCACCTGATCGAGGTGCTGATGCCGTACATGAACGTGGGGGACGTGCTCGGTCACGAGCCGATGGGCATCGTCGAGGCAGTCGGTCCAGGCGTCACGAACCTCGGAGTCGGAGACCGAGTGGTCGTGCCGTTCCAGATCGCGTGCGGCTCGTGTTTCATGTGTCACGAGGACCTCCACACGCAGTGCGAGACCACTCAGGTCACCGAGCAGGGAATGGGAGCAGCGCTCTTCGGGTACTCCGAGTTGTACGGAAGCGTCCCGGGAGCGCAGGCCGAGTACCTGCGCGTGCCCCATGCGGACTTCGGTCCGATCGTGGTGCCGGACGGACCGTCGGACGACCGGTTCCTCTTCCTCTCCGACGTTCTGCCCACCGCCTGGCAGTCTGTCGTCTACGCCGATGTGAAGCCGGGACAGACGCTTGCCGTTCTCGGCCTCGGTCCCGTCGGGGAGATGGCGACGCGCATCGCACAGCATCGTGGAATCGACCGGGTGATCGGCGTCGACCTCGTGGACGATCGCCTGCAACGCAGTGCGGCTCACGGTGTCGAGACGATCGACGTCCGCGAACACGACGACATCGGTGTCGCACTGAAGGAGGCGACCGGGGGTCGTGGTGTGGACGCGGTGATCGATGCCGTCGGCATGGAGGCGCACGGTTCGCCGGTCGCGAAGGCTGCCCATCGGGCGATCGCCTTCCTGCCCGACGCCGTCGGACAGAAGTTGATGGACGTGGCGGGGGTCGATCGTCTCGCGGCCTTCTACGCCGCGATCGAAGGTGTTCGCCGCGGGGGAACGATCTCTCTCATCGGTGTGTACGGCGGCGCCGCCGACCCGATCCCGATGATGACGTTGTTCGACAAACAGATCACGCTTCGCATGGGGCAGGCCAACGTGCGTCGATGGGTCGACGACATCATTCCTCTGCTCGACGACGACGATCCCCTCGGCGTCGACGACTTCGCCACCCACCACCTGTCGCTCGAGGAAGCACCCGACGCGTACTCGACCTTCCAGAAGAAGCAGGACGGCATGTTCAAGGTCGTTTTCAATCCGTGACGGTCGTTGCGTCGAACGAACTCGTCGGACGCAGGGATCCCGACGCTCGGCCGAGTCGACCGGCATCGCTCCGGGTGGATCGTGCATGGAACCGTGACGATCGGGTACTGCGATCATCAGACGCTCGGAAACCAGTCCGGGCCCGTTGAAAGGAATTCAGATGTCAGGTGACACCGACAAGGCAAAGGGCAGGATCAAGGAAGCCGCCGGCGACCTCACCGGCGACGACGACATGAAGCGTGAGGGCAAGGCCGACCAGGCCGGTGGCAAGATCAAGAACGCCATCGACGACGTCAAGGACGCCGTCACCGGTAAGAACTGACGCCGGGTTTCGGCCTCGGACGGGCGGTGGGTCGCCGACCGGTGACCCACCGCTTTTCCGCGTCTGGCGACGAAGGAAGTGGAGACCAGCGACATCGATCCGTGTGCCGTCGATGGATCTCGCCTCGGCCGACGCTTCACTCCGTGCGTCGCTTCACTTTGGGGGATCGGTGAATTCGACGAGCGAATCCACGGCGGCCACGAACTCTTCGCGCTGTCGGTCGTCCAACCCGGTGAGACTCGACATGTCCACGGCGAGGTGCTGATCCTGCGCGACGAGTCGAACCATGCGTGCCAGCTCCTCGACGACGTCAGGACCCTCCACATCGCCCGTGATGACGGTGATCTCCCGACCGTCGCGCTGTTCCCGGCGCACGCTCAGACCCATCGGGCCCTCCTGCTGTGTGTGGAGTCCGATGCTGGGAACGGGGCGGGCCGGGGCGTCGGACGGACGGCGAACGGGGTGATCGTGTCGAGCGGAAACGTCATGTCGGTCCTGTACCCCGTCGATCGGTGCGCCATCCGCGGGAACCTCATCTCGAACGGAACGAGATCAACGGCACGAACAGCCACGACCACAACGCGAGAGCGGTGGTCAGTGCGGTGGCGATGGCGGCAACGCCGAAGTTGAAGACGACGTTGGACACCAGGTACACCGTCGCCGAGATGGCGACCAACGCCATGACCGAACCTGCGATGCCCATCCACGTCGCCCAGATGAGATGGCGTTTCGAATGGCGTTGCATTCCCGTCACGGGCGCTCGGAGACGCTGGTGGACGCTCGGTGCGACCAGGAGGACCGACGCCGCACCCGACGAGTAGAACGCGATCGCGAACGCCACGCGTTCGGCCTCGGTGAGAGCATCGAACTCGCCTTGCAGCGGGGCGGTGAGCAGGAATGCGAACAGCACCTGCACGGCCGGGATCGAGGTGCGCAGGCCCTCGAGGAGGGAGCGGAACTGTTCGTCGACGGTGGTGTCGGCGTCTGTCGGGGAGTCGGCTCCGGCGGTCATCGCCATGTCATACCCCTCGGACCGGGTTCGTCGCAAGACCGCGGTGGGCGAGGCGCGCGACCGAGACGCACGGACGTCCGACTGCCCGACCACGGCATGATCCGACCGCGGTTCGGGTACCGGCGACTGCATGCGAGTCTCCCGGGCCACACCGTCGAACAGGGGCCTCGTCGCGGCCGGCGCAGTGGCCGGAGCGGCCGCCGCGTGGGTCAAGGCGTCGTCGGAACCCCGGCTGCAGCGCATCGGCGAGCGCCTGTTCCCCCCGAGTCAGGCGCAGAAGTCCATGCTCGGTGCTGACATCACCGGCCGGCCCGAACGGATGCCCCCGGCGGTGTTGATCAGACGGTTGGGCCGGATCGTGACGGGCTCGGCGATCGATGACGAACGCTCGACGAGGGCGATGCCCTACATCCACTACGCATTCGGGGTCGGGGCGGGCATCGCATACTTCTCGGTGGCGCAACGCCGTCCGATCGTGACCGCAGCGCTCGGTGTACCTGCAGGCGCAGCCCTGTGGCTCGTCACGCACGGATCGACGGTGCCCGCCGCCGGACTTCAGGGGACTCCCAGGTCGATGCCGCGATCGTGGTACGTGTGGGAGTTCGGATCGCATCTGGTCTTCGGCGTCGCGCTCGAACTCGGTCGGCGAATCGCCGTCGACCTGGCGACGCAGACGTCCTGACGACCCCGACGGGGATCCCCGATCGGTTCGGATCGAACGTCGACGACCTCGGTGAGGCGTCATGCCGGCGGCTACTCGTGGCCGGCGATCCACTGCCTCCAGGATTCGGCGATCCTGGCCACCACCTCGGTGGTCGTGGTGTCGTCGATCCGGACGTGCAGGTCGGCGTGTCGGCGAAGTCGAGTGATGTCGGGCGACGCGTCGAGGCTGGCGGACGACGCGTCGTCGACGAAGACGATCCAGTGGTCGTCGGTGCGGATGTCCAGTGCATGTCGGGCGATCGACCAGGGTGTGGCGACGACCGACGATCCAGAGGTCGCGGTGATGCAGTCGAACCACTTCCGCTCTCCTGAGACGTCCCCCTCGCGACTCTCGGTGGCCGACGGTTCGAAGTAGGACCGTCCGACGGCACGCGCCGTGTGGAGACCGAGACCGGCGACGTCGACGTCGGGCGCACCGACGAGCAGGAGTTTGGTCGGCCGCCGCCTCACCGCGGTGCGACCCGTGAGGTTGGTGCTGCTCGCCCGGCGGCGGCACCGGTGAACAGCCACGAGGATGTGGACGTCGTCATGTCGAGTGGGTACCCGGCGTCCGGCGACGCCATTCATCGCGCAGGCGCACGTCGTCGCAGACCGTGTCGTCCAGGGCGACCGCGTGCGGCGAGCGTCGCTCGGCGCAGCATCACGACGTGTCGTTCGAGAACTCCGAGTCGTCGACAGGCGACACGATCGCAGCGTCGGTGTCGACGAACTGGTCCAGTGTCGCGAGCACGAACACGGCGATGACGACTCCGTAGAGGGCGCCACCGATTCCATAGACGGTGAAGCCGAGGATGGCCACGACGACCGGGACGAAGGGGCCGACGTAGAGGGAGCGGGCGTCGATCACTCTGCGCCACCAGAGCGCCTCGCCCAGTTGCATCCCGACGGCGACCGCCGCGGCAGCGGCGACCTGGGAGACGGGGGCGGTCCCGAGCGCCAACAACAGGATCGGCATCCATCCGAGGGTGATGCCCAGATAGGGCACGAGGGATGCGATGGCTCCGAACAGAGCGAACAGGGCGCCACCCGGCACGCCGAGGATCCGGGCACCGAGCCAGATGACGAGGCCGGCGACCACCGCCTGGCCGATCGACGCCCACACGTAGATCTGTGTTCGACGTGCCGCTTCGTCGAGCTTGGAACGAAGGTCGTCGCGCCGCTCGCGCTCGAACTGGTCGAGTGCACCACCGATCATCCTGGGCCCGAACAGCAGCAGGAAGATGGTCAGGATCATCGACACGAAGTACGGCGGCGCCGAGAGTGCCACGGAGCGCAACGTGTCGGACGCCGTGCCCGAGCGTTCGGCGACCCGATCCGACAACTCGGTGATCTGGACTTCCAGCTCGACTTCCTGGGCGAACTCGCCGACTGCGTCGTCGCGGTCCTCGATGGTCGCGGCGATCTGAGGTGCTCGTTCCTGGATCAACTCGATCTGGTCGAGCACGCCGGCCGAATAGAGCCAGGTGAGCCCTCCCGCCGACACGATGACCAGCACGAACGTCGCGGCGATCGCGAGTGGCCGCGGAAGGAGTCGATCGACGAGCCGGACGACCGGGGTCAGCAGCAACGCGACCAGTGATGCTGCGACCGCCCAACCCAGGACCTGGTGCGCGGCGACGAACATGTTGCGCAGGACCACCACGGCGAGAACGCCCGACACGACGAGCGCAGCGGTGCGCCAGGTCGGACCGAACGGGCCGTCGATCGCATCAGAGTCGCGAGCCGATTGGTCGCTCGTCCCACCAGCGGGCATGGCGGTTTAGGGTACTCGTTCGTGGCAGAGCGACGTGTCGACAGCGACTCCCGAGGCGGCGAGCCCGAGCACCCGCTGCGGTCGTCGTCCTCGCCGATCCGTCGCGACGTGCTCACCACCATGGTGGTCGTCGCGGCCGTGCTCGCGGCGTTCGCGATCCTCGAGTTGTTCCGCAACGCGCCGGACACGCTCACGGCAGTCGGAGTGGGCACGCTGTTCGCGCTGGCGTTGGACCCGGTGTTGCGAGCGACCCAACGGCGCTTCCACTGCAGCCGTGCGGTCGGAACCGTGATCGTGGGTTCCGTGCTCTTCGCCTCCCTCGGCGCCGTGGTGCTGGTGCTCGGTCCGCAGGCAGCGGACCAGGCGAGCGGCTTCGCCGACGAACTACCGACGACGATCGAGGAGTTCTACGACTGGCCGGTGGTCGGACCCCGTTTGGAGGCGGCCGACGCCGTCGGGGCCGTCGAGGACTTCGTCGACGAACTTCCCGCCCGTGTGGATGCGGACTCGATCGCCGACGTCGCAAATCGCTTCCTCAGCGGTCTCGCGTCCGCAGTGTTGGTGTTCGTGACCGCGATCGCGATCATGCTCGACGGCGGTGCGATCGTGTCGCGGGTCCGACGAACGCTTCCCGAAGACCGTCGCGAACGCGCCGACGAGATCGGCCGGATCGTCTACCGCTCGATCGCCCGCTACTTCGCGGGTTCGGTCAGCGTCGCGATCCTCAACGGGCTCGTCATCCTCACCGCCGGTCTCGCCCTCGGCATCCCCCTCGCTCCGCTCGCAGGGATCTGGGCGGCGATCACCAACCTCGTTCCACAGATCGGCGGGTTCCTGGGCGGATCGCTGTTCGTGCTGCTCGCCGTGACGCAAGGGCCTGTTCACGGAGCGATCGCACTCGTGGTGTTCCTCGCGTACCAGCAGTTCGAGAACAACGTGATCCAGCCGACGGTCATCGGCAAGGCGGTCGACCTCACCCCACCGACGACGATGCTGGCCGCGCTGATCGGTGGGGCCGCCGCTGGCGTCCCCGGGGCGCTCGTCGCCACACCGTTCGTCGGAGCGGTCAAGTCGGTGTGGCTCGCATCACGCGGCGAAGGCCCGGATCCGGACGACAGTGAGTCGACAACGATCGCCGACAAGGTCCGTCACCTCGTCGGCACGCTCCGACGGCGCTGATCGACCGCGCGATCCACGTCCGCGAGTGGAGGGGGAGGGGGAGTCAGCCGCCCGACAGCGCCTGCATCAGCACGACTTCGTCGGTGGGCGCGAGCGGATCGCCGAGATCGTGTTCCATCGCCCGGTTGACGAAGAGTCGCATGTGTTGCCGGAGTCGGCCCTGTTCGTCGATCACACGGAAGCGGAGCCCGGGGTACCGGCGATCGAGATCGTCGATCAACTCGGCCAGCGTCGCCCCGTCGGCATCGACCTCGCTGGCACCGCCGGTGTAGGACCGCAACGGTGTCGGGATCCGTACCTTCATCTCGATCCGATGCCGGGCATGACCTCGACCGAGAAGATCTCGGGGAGGTGACGGACCAGGCAACGCCACGAATCGCCCTCGTCGACACTTGCCCAGACCTCCCCGCCCGTCGTTCCGAAGTACACGCCGACCGGGTCGGCGCGGTCGGTGGTCATCGCCTGACGTTTGACGGTCAGCCAGCCCCGTGTCGGGAGGCCGGTGTCCTGTCGCTGCCAGGAGGCGCCGGCGTCGTGGGTGACGTACGCGGCCGGCCGGCCGTCGGGACTCGTCCGCGGCCACACGTCGGTGCCGTCCATCGGGAACACCCACGCCGTGTCGGGATCGCGCGGGTGCAACTCGATCGGGAAGCCGATGTCGCCGGTCTCGGAGGGCATGTTGTCGCCGATCCTGCTCCATCGCTCATCGGGCCTGTCGAGGCGGTAGATGCCACAGTGGTTCTGCTGGTACAGGCGGTCCGGCATCGCGGGATGCATCCGGACGCAGTGGGGATCGTGGCCGAACTCCGCGTCGGGGTCGGGGAGGAATTCACCGACGATCCCCTGATTGAGCGGCCGCCAGTCGGCCCCGCCGTCGATGCTCTCGAAGACGCCGCCACTCGACAGCCCGATGTACAGGTGATCGCGATCACGCGGGTCGACGTTGACGGAGTGCAACATCGCACCGTCGGGAGTGCCCTGATAGGGGTACTCCGCCCAGGTCTCCCACGAGGGGTGGTCGTTCCATCCATCGACCGACGACCAGGTGTCGCCGTGGTCGACGGTCCGGAACAGGCCCTGCGGTGTGGCGCCCGCATACCAGACCCCGGGCTCGTCGACGTGGCCGGGCGTGAGCCAGAACAATGCGTCGACGGCCCGCTCGAGACGGTCGCCGGACCGGAATGCCGGAGGCTTCGACGCCTCCGTCCACGTGGCGCCGAGATCGGATGACCGCAGCACGGTCGGTCCGAGGTGGCCGGTTCGTGTCGCTGCGAGGATGACACCGTCACGGCGTGGGTCGGCGACGACGTGTTGCATCACGTGACCGAGGAACTGGGGTTCCGATGTCGTCCAGCGGTCGTCGCGTTCGTCGCAGGTGAGGACGAACAGCCCCTTGCGTGTTCCGACGAGCAGTGTGGCTGGGTCGGGAATGGTGATCGACATCTCGGTCCTCTCGGGCCGCCGACGCCGGGTCGACGGTTGGATGCGTGCGGTGTTGAGTCGGCTACCAGGACAGACGGACGACCGGCCGCGATCTCATCGGTCGGTCGAATGGAACGTCGATGCGATGATTTCACGGGCCGCCGTGCGTCCACCTCGATGTCACTCACATTTCGACGAGGAGCGCCCCATGTCCCTGCACCTGTACCTCTCCGTGATGAAGACCACCCGCGCCGTCGGTTCTGCAGCCGGATGACCGCGGCCGACCTGCATGCCGTCGACGACCTGTGCCGGCTCGCGGTCGCAGCGAGACGACTCGGTTGTCACGTCCATCTCGTCGACGCCGACGCCGATCTTCGAGCATTGATCGACCTCGCCGGTGTCGACGACGTACTCGGGTGGTGCCCGTCGGCGTCCCCGGTTCCACGACCATCTCGGGAGATCTACGATGACTGATGTGACTCTCTCGGCGACCGCTCCGGTGATCGAACAGTTCGAATCGCATCGTCGCGAGCTGACCGGCTACTGCTACCGGATGCTCGGATCGGGCTCGGAAGCCGAGGACGCCGTGCAGGAGACCATGCTGCGCGCATGGAATTCGGCGGACCGTTTCGAAGGTCGTTCGAGCGTGAGGACGTGGCTGTATCGCATCGCCACCAACGTCTGCATCGACATGGGCCGCAGCTCGCAACGCAGGGCGCGTCCGATCGACCTCGGCCCGTCCCGGAAGCCCGATCCGGTGCATCTCGTCGACGTCCTTCCCGAAGCGAGCTGGGTCACACCGATCTCCGATGCCTCGGTGTACGACGTCGGTGGTGACCCCGCCGACGTCGCGGTCGCTCGCGACTCCATCCGCCTCGCGTTCATCAGTGCCCTCCAACACCTGCCGGCGAGCCAGCGCGCTGCGCTCGTGCTGTGCGACGTGCTCCGGTGGTCTGCAGCCGACACCGCCGAGCTGCTCGACACGACCACGGCCTCGGTGAACAGCGCACTCCAGCGCGCACGTGCCACGCTCGCCGAGCCGCGGCCCGCGCCACCGAGCGAGCCCATGACGGCGGAGAAGGAACAACTCCTGGCGCGCTATGTCGACGCGTTCGAGCGCTACGACATGGACGCCCTCGCCGCGCTGTTGCACCACGACGTGATCCAGACCATGCCGCCGTACGCGATGTGGCTCAGCGGCAGGGACGACGTCCTCACCTGGTACGCCGGCGCCGGCATCGGCTGCGCCGGGTCACGGCTGCTGGCAGGCTGGGCGAACGGCTGCCCCGCGTTCGCGCAGTACCGCATCGACCCGGCAGGCGGTCACACGCCATGGGCGCTCCAGGTCATCGAAGTGCGCGGGGATCGGATCGAAGCGATCCATGCGTTCCTCGACACGGGCGAGGCATTCGGCCGGTTCGGATTTCCCGATCACCTCGACTGACCCCGTGCCTGCGGGAACAGCGTGGGCGACACGACGACCCGAGAGTCTGCTGGCAACATCTTCGTAGGATCCCGAGAAGCCCGAGGAGTCGCTCCCATGTGTTCCCCCACACCGCCGGCCGTCCAGCCGAATCCCGCCGACGACGATGCAGGCGCGCCGAACCAGCGTGTCGAACACCGGCTCGACGTCGGACCCGTCCAGGTCGCCGCCGAGACCTTCGGGACCCCCGACCACGACGCCGTCGTGCTGATCATGGGCGCCACGGCCTCGATGCTCTGGTGGCCCACCGACCTGTGCGAAGCACTTGCCCGGGCCGGTTTCCACGTCGTCCGGTACGACCACCGCGACACCGGCGGATCGACCACCGGCCGGGCCGGCGACGTCGACTACACCGCCGAGGATCTGACCGCGGACCTGATCGGCGTGCTCGACGCCCTCGACATCGCAACGGCTCACCTGGTCGGGATGTCGCTCGGTGGATACATCAGCCAGATCGCCGCTCTCCGGTACGCCGACCGTGTGCGCTCGCTCACGCTCATCGGTTCCGAACCACTCGGCGTCACCGAGGACCTTCCTGGTATCGACGACAGGTTCATGGCTCATTTCGCGGGAATGGGTGAGCTCGATTGGTCCGACGACGCCGCAGTCGAGGAGTTCCTCGTCGAGATCGGACGGCTCAGCGCCGGAACGCCCGAACGTTTCGACGAGGCAGGCACTCGTCGACGAGTTCGCGCCGAGATCGCCCGGGCGGTCGACATGGCCAGCGCGTTCAACCACGCCATGATCGCGACGACCGACGACTGGTCGGGAGCAGTCGATCGGATCTCGAATCCGACGCTGGTGATCCACGGGGCGAACGACCCGATCCTCCCGCTCCCCAATGGCCGAGCCATCGCAGAACGCATCGACGGGGCGCGGTTCCACGTCCTCGACGACGCAGGTCACGAACTCAACCCGCTCGACCTCTCCACGATCTGCGACACGATCACCGCGTTCCTCGGCGACGTGAACCGGACTCCCTGACACACCGACCCCACCGTCCGCACGCCACGTCCGGTCGATGGTCGCTCGGAAGTTCAGCCCGTCGCGGCATAGATCGAGCTGCCGACGACGACCAGAACGATCAGGAGGGCGCTCGCGAGGAGGACCGACCCCGCGACGGGGTTCGCCTCGTCACGCTGACGAGCGCGTCGCCAACCGACCCCCGAGAATCCGATCACCACGACGGCGCTGGCGATGGCGGGTGGCGGAAGGATCAGTCCGATCACCGCCATCGCACCAGCGATGACCCGGCCCGCGTGGGGTGCATGAATTCGGCGGGTTCGTGCGTGTCGTAGTGTGATGCGCAGCGATGGGGCCGAAGTGATCGAGCGGGGTGGCGCGGGTCGAGAGCTACACGATTTCGCCTCGTTCTACGACGACCAGTTCGTGTCGATGGTGCGCTTGGCGACCTTGACGATCGGTCAGCCCGAGGTGGCGCGTGACATCGTCCAGGATGCCTTCGTGGGGCTCCACGACAGATGGAATCGCGTCGACTTCCCGAAGGCGTACGTGCGTCGCAGTGTCATCAACGGGTGCCGGAGCCGGATGCGGTGGGAGCGGATCCGTCACCCGCTCGCGACCACGACGCCTGGTCTCGATCCGGGCGAACGCGCAGTCGACCAGGTCGTCGACGAGATGACCGACGTCCTCGCGGTGTTGAGCGTGCGCCAGCGCGCTGCGGTCGTCTTGAAGTTCTACGAGCAGCGGACCGAGGTCGAGATCGCCGACGCCATCGGCTGTCGACCCGGCTCCGTTGGTCCGCTGGTGTCGAGAGCGTTGGTGAAGCTTCGAAATGAGTTGGGCGATTGGCGCGATCTCGAAGGAGGAACCTCATGACGAACGAATCGGAGTTGAGCCGACGCCTCGCCGCCACGGCGGAAGCGATCGACGCCGAGCCGGATCTCGACGACGTGATCGGACGTTCGTCGCGCAAGCGCAACCGCTCACGGCGGCTCGCTGTGGTGAGTGCGGCAGCCATCGGGGTCGTGGGTGTCGGCGCGCTCGTGGCGGTCGCGAATCGTGAGCCCCGAGCCACGACCGATCGGCCACCGGCCGTCGCAACGGCTCCACCCTCGAACGGAGCAGACCCGGCGAGCGACACCGCCGTCGACGCTCCTCCGACCTCACCCAGCCCACCTGCGTCCCCGAGTTCGGCAGCCGCATCGACGCTGCCTCCCGACCTGGCGGACCCGTACCTCGACCAGACCACCGTGGTCTTCGAGGAGGTGATGAACGACGACCTGCCCTTCGTCGTGCGACTCAGCCAGGTGTCCTACGGCGACCTGTTCGACATCGAATGGACGGCTCCGACCGGGTCAGCGGAGGAGTGCCTCGGCGGGCCGGCGATCATCGTCGGAGACCCGACGGGCGAGCGCCAAGGCCTCAACGACTCATCGGCATGGGATGCCTTCCCTCTGCCAGAGCTGTCCGACGAACACCCGACCCATGTCGCTCGGGCAGCTGGACCGTTCAGTTTCCGCATCGACCGAGACGCCAGTACGAGCGTGTTCCTCGTCCGTACCCAACTGCCCGTCAGCGCGGTCGAGATGCAGGGCGAGGGGTTCACGACCACGTCTGCTGAGTTCGTCGACGGTGTCGCAGCGATCGCAGTCACCGCCGAGATGGTTCGCGACGACCAGGGGTCCTTCTCGGTTCCCTTCGACCAGGCGACACTCACGCTGCGTCCCGAGTCGGGCGCCGACATCGACCCGACGCTCCTCACACTCGCCCTGGCCGACGACGGCCAGTCCGATCTCGGGTCGTCGCCCTGCGTCCCGACGGTCCCACCCGGACCCGAGCTGCCCGACCCGGGCGAGCCTCCCGCCGATCCGGCCGGCGCCGAGGCGACCATCCGCGAACGGTTCGCTCTCGCAGTCGACCTGAGCATCCCGTTCGGTGACAAACCCGATGACCTCCTCGACTCCGCCGTTGGTGTCGAGCAAGCCATCGCCGAGGCTCTCGACGGCCCCAACGCCGGCTACCTACGCGATGCCCGCCACGAGATCGTCGACCTCGTGTTCACCTCACCCACCGAAGCATGGTTCGTCTACGACCTCGAAGCCCTCGGCGTCATGTTCCGACCATTCGGACGCGCCACCCTCGTCGAGGAGTCCTGGCAGATCAGTCGGAACACCATCTGCCAGGACCTCGCCCAGGCCGGCGCGATCTGCGAGCCGGCCGCAGCCGCAGAGACACCCCCGACCGACTCGACCGTCGCCCCACCGACCACGCTCAGCGAATCGGAACTCCTCGCCTACACCGAGCCACTGTTCTGCAACCCGATCCGCCCGTGCGAAGACCCCTGATCCCGTCCTCGTCCCGCCCACGACCATTCGTGTGAACACCGGTCCGGCGGCGCTGCACCGGTCGGCGATCGGCAGGTCGGATCGAGCGACCCGTTCGGACCGGGGTTCGACCCGCGGGCTAACATTCGGTCCGTGCCCCGTACCGACCGCGCATCGCGGTTGATCGACGCCCCGATCGGCGTGGTGTTCGACGCTCTGGTCGATCGAGATGCGCTCGAGGCATGGCTTCCGCCCGGTGACATGACCGGCCGGTTCGAACGTTTCGATCCGTCGCCCGGAGGCTCCTACCGTCTCGTGCTGACGTACGCAGATCCATCGGAGTCGCCCGGCAAGAGTTCGTCCGACTCCGACGTCATCGAGGCTCGCTTCCTCGACGTGGTTGCCGATGAACGCGTCGTTCAGGCCGTGGACTTCGAGTCGGAGGCGCCCGAGTTCGCCGGGACCATGACCATGACGTGGTCCGTTCGCGAGGAGTCGGGCGGAACGAGAGTCGAGTTCGTTGCCGACGACGTACCCGACGGGATCTCCGCCGAGGACCACGCTGCGGGTCTTTCGTCGTCTCTCGAGAACCTGGCCGACTTCGTCGAGTCGTAGCCGACCTGGACGTGGATCCCACCATCCCCCACTCGCAGGTGTGGTCCGGTCACCTCGATTGCGTCGGAGGCTCAGCGCATCACCACCGCCGTCGCAGAAGGTGACCTGGACGCCCACCAACTCATCACCCGGTTCGACCCGCGCGCCACGAACTCGATCGCACGATCCAGGCGACGCCCGCCGACGCCACGTGTGGCCGACAGCGCGTGCCGAATTCGGTGGCCGGTGGCGGTCAGGATCGCGCGACGTCGTCCGGCCGTGAGCCGTACGCGCTGACGCGCACGGGCAGCAGGTCGACGATGAGGCGCTCGCCACGGTCGGTCGCGGGATCCGTCCAGTGGTCCGGGCCGAGGTACTTTCGATCGAGTTCGGCGCGATGCTCGAGTGCGCCGTCGGATCGGAATCCGGTCACGTCGCAGCGGAGTTCGAGGTAGCGATGCTGATCGTCGGGATCGATGATGAGCAGTGTGGCTCGCGAATCGGTCGCCATGTTGCGGGTCTTCTGGCGGCCCGCCTCGGTGTTCAGCGAAAGTCGGCCAGCATGGTGATGCAGCCAGACGATGCTGGCTTGTGGGCGTCCGTCGGGCATCAACGTGACGAGCACGGCCGGGAGCGCGCGGGTCACGAGGTCGGCGTGCGACTCGGGGATTGCGACTGCCGGCGGACCGCTCGAACTCATCCGTCGAGTCTCACAGAACTCACCCTGATCGACGACGAAGAGACACGACGCGCGATCGGGGAGGCTGTGCGAACGACCGTCGCCCGCTACCGCATCCCCTGACCGAAGCGCTGCTCCGAGCGACGTGCAACCATCTGGTCCATGGAGGTCGAGCATGTCGCTGTCGGATCGAGAGATGCCCGTGCGTGATCCGTTGGAGGGACTGACCGCGACGGGGCAGATCCGCACCGGTGCCGGTATCGAGCGGATTCCCGTTCGCTACGTCGATCTGTTGGACGCAGCGGTCCAACGAGTCGGACGGGACGAGTCCGACGCATCCGTCTACGTGTACGGCTCCGTCGCCACGGGTGCTGCACGGTCTCCGCAGTCCGATGTCGATCTGCTCACCGTCGGCGTCTCGATGGATCGCGCCGCGTCGATCGGCAGGTCGTTGTCGACCGAGTTCTCCGCTCTCTGTCGCGGCGTGGAGATCGCGGCCGCGATGACGGATGATTTTCGAGGCGACGACGACGAGGCGTACGGCGCTCGCGTCTTCCTCCACCACTACTGCGTCCGGCTCGCCGGGCCCGAGATCGACCGCGCCACCTCGCCCTTCCCAGGCGATCGGCGCGCTGCGCGGGGGTTCAACGGTGACATCGCTCGACACCTCGCACGATGGCGGCAACGGCTCGGCGACAGCGACGCGGGCGTCCTCGGACGCGTCGTGGCACGCAAGACGCTGCTCGCAGTCGCCGGTCTCGCGAGCGTGCACGATGCGGTCTGGACCACGGACCGTTCAGACGCAGTCGAGCGATGGAGCCAGGCGTCTCCGGACCTCGCCGACGGCCTCGACGAACTCCTCGACTGGTCGGCGCAACGCTCCAGTGCCACGAGCGTCCGGCTCGCCCATCATCTCGCGACGACCGTCGAGCAGATCGCGGACCAGTTCGCAGCCGACGTCGGCCTCTGGCCGACGTGATCCCGACACCACTCCAGCCCGACACCACTCCCGGACGTCGACGCCCAGGAGACCGCAGTGCGCGCGGTCCTGATCGGCACGTCCGGTCTGTCCAGACCGGTCCGATCGTTCGGCGCCGGGTGGCGCATCGTGAGGTGTGCGGTGCCTCAGAGGAGTGCGTTGACGGCTGCTCCGATCGCGGCCGCTGCGACTGCAGTCGTGGCGGCCACGCGCAGGGTCGTGCTCCGGTCGATCCGACGCGTCGTGGCGACCAGCGCGACGATGCAGAGCGCGCAGAGCAGGACGGCGAACTGACCGAGGTCGTCGGGGCGCCCGTCGGCTGGCTCGTTGGTCAGTCGGAGCAGATTGTGGACGGCCTCCGCACCGAGGACCGCAGGCAGCGCAGAGCGCCCCGACACCGCACGCCATCCCGAGGTCTCCGCGGTCCAGGATCCTGACGTGCCGAACACCAGACCGGCGACGACTCCGGCCGCCAACCACGCGGCGGCGACCGACGACGTGAGGTTCGCAGGGTCGGCGTCACGAACGAGCACGTCGGCGAGGTAGTACGCCTCGACGCCCACCACCAACACGATCACCGCACCGACAGCCGCCGCACGCGGCCGGCGAACCCACTGTCCATACGAAAATGCTGCAGCGGCCCACACCGCCGGAGAGTTGAAGAGGTGGGCCCACGGGTAGGGGGCGTTGACCTGACCGAAGAGATCGAGCGGTCCGAGGACGACGCCGGCGATGATCGCGACGAGCCACCACCGACCATGCAACCCCACGGTCTGAACGGATCGGTGTGCGAGGAGATGCGTCATGAAGGTGTTCCCGATCGTGTGGTGGGTGAGAGGGTCGGACCCATCAGACGTTCGGCCGCGATCGTTCGGATCCGCTGGAGCCACCGATCAAACGGATGCCCTGGTCGAGGACGGATGCGACGCGTTCGAGGTCGATGTCGCGTCCGTTCTGCTGGAAGATCTCGACGCCGAGGATGGTGGCTGCTGCCAGTTCTGCGATGAGTGAGACCGGGATCAGCTGCGTGATCGGTGACGACCCGAGAACCAGCTCGAGCTCCGACGTGGCGAAGTCCACTGCCCGATCGATCGCCGCGCGGACCTCGATGGCGAGCGCCGGTGAGGTGCGTGCGCCGACGAACAGTTCCATCACTGCATGGCCGTCGTCACTGGCGGCCTCGGCGCGGAGCACGGTGCCGAGACGGTTGCGCCATTCGACGTGGGCGCTGGGACCACCGAGGCCTTCGCGGATTCGAGCGATGCCTCGATCGGCCAGGACGTTCGCGGTTGCGGCGAGCAGACCGTCCATCGATCCGAAGTAGTAGAAGATCGATCCGTTGACCGTTCCGGCTTCTTCGGCGACCGCACGGGCGCTGGTGTGGGCGAAACCCTCGCGGGCGAGCACACGGGCCGTTGCGTCGACCAGTCGTTCACGGAGGTCGTCGTTCGAGGCCGCTTGCTTTCGAGGACCGGATTTCGCCACGCCACGAATCTATCGTCCGTTTCACCCAGTTGCTTTGAGCAACTGCCTTGACGGTCGCTCGGACCAGTGAAACGCTTCGAGGTCACCGTGCCGGGCTCACGGTCGTGCGGCGACGATCGCGCGATCGCAGCATGATTGTCCGAGGGTTGGGTACTCCGCGAACCACCCGTCTCGTGGATCCGGCCAGGAATCCGGCACCACGTGACCGAGGGAGGCGTATCGGACCGTGGTGTCGACCGATCTCCAGGGGAGTACGACGATGAAAGGATGGAGCGATCCACATGAGCAGCTCAGCTTCGGAGAATCGACTGTGGGGACCGGAGACGGACAAGGCCGTCGAGAACTTCGCGATCTCGGGCGAAGCGATCCCGGCTCGGGTGATCCATTGGCTCGGCCGGGTGAAGAGCGCAGCGGCGCTCGTGAACGCTGAACTGGGTCTGCTCGACGACGGTCTCGCCGCACGGATCGCTGCAGCCGGTGACGAGATCGCCGCAGGTCGGTACGACGATCAGTTCCCGGTCGACGTCTTTCAGACAGGTTCCGGTACCTCGTCGAACATGAACGTCAACGAGGTCATCAGTGCCCTGTGCGATGGGGAAGCTCACCCGAACGATCACGTGAACCTCGGGCAGAGTTCCAACGACGTCTTCCCGACAGCCGTGCATCTGGCAGCGCTCGAGGTGACCCATGATGTCCTGCTCCCCGCACTCGACGCTCTGGTCGTGGGGTTGGCCACTCGCTCCGACGACTTCGCAGATGTCGTGAAGGCCGGCCGGACCCACCTGATGGACGCGGTACCGGTCACGTTGGGCCAGGAGTTCGGAGGGTACGCAGAACAAGTCCGGAGTGCCCGTGCCCACATCGCGATGACACTGCCCTTCGTGGGGCAGGTACCGCTCGGTGGCACGGCGGTGGGCTCGGGCCTCAACACCCATCCCGACTTCGCTGCTCGGGTGCTGTTGCGACTGGGCGAGACGACCAATGCGGAACTCGCCGGCTACATCGCCGAACCGCGAGACCGTTTCGCTGTGCAGGGTGCCCGAGACGGCCTCGTGGCGTTGTCCGGGGCACTCAAGGTCGCCGCCGGGGCATTGATGAAGATCTGCAACGACGTGCGATGGATGGCGAGCGGGCCTCGAGCAGGGCTCGGCGAGCTCGAACTGCCAGCGCTGCAGAAGGGATCGTCGATCATGCCCGGCAAGGTCAATCCGGTGATCCCCGAGGCGGTCCTGCAGGTGTGCGTCCAGGTGATCGGCAACGACGCTGCGATCTCCTTCGCCGGTTCCCAGGGCAACTTCGAGTTGAACGTCATGATCCCGGTGATGGCTCGGAACATCATCCAGTCGGCCGAACTCCTCGCCACCGCTGTCGACGCCTTGCTGTCGAAGTGTGTCGTGGGGATGGAAGCGAACGTCGAGCGGTGCAACGAACTGGCCGAGTTGACCTTGGCGAGTGCGACGGCACTCAACCCGGCGATCGGATACGACGCCGCCAGCGACATCGTGAACGAAGCACACGCCACGGGTCGGCCGTTGCGGAGCGTCGCACGCGAGCGAGGCGTCGACCCTGACGTCCTCGACGAAGCACTCGATCTGCGCCGGATCGCCGCCGGCAACTCGGGCCGAAACGTCCCGGGCTGAACGGCTGATGTCGGACCTCGTCGAAGTGCAGGGTCGCGCCCGTCGTCACGCCTCGGCGTCTGCCTCCGGGGACGACGATGCTGGGGGCCGGTGGTCCCCGCCCAGCGCGTCGGGATCCATGACCTCGGCGTCTGGTCCGGCGGGTCGGTCGGCTCCTTCGTACAACTCCTCCGACGTGGTCGTGGGTGGGGTGTCGTCGTGGGTCGACATCTCCTCCGGCACGTTTCGCTGAAGGAACATCCATCCGATCACGCCGACGGCGGCGACTGCGCCCAGCACGATGACCACGACGTTCACGACCGGCGCGTCCGATCCGATCGAACGTCGGGCGTTCCCGACGTAGTTCCGTCATCCCCGTCCGTGCTGTGCGGGAGTGCAGATCCGACGCTGCGAGCACGGCCCGGAGCGGGCGGAGAGACGGACTTCATGATTCGCGACACCTGATCGAGTTGCATGAATCCGCGAGTACCCACGACGATCGGCGGCGATTCGTCGTCGAGCGGCGAGCTGCACCCTGTGCTCCACCACCGGATCCCGCCGCCAAGGTCGGAGTCAGGAGAGCGAACGGTGGACGAGACCGGCCAGCAGGCTGAGCTTGTATCCGTTGTCGCTCATCGGCCGGAGGCCATCGACGGCGAGCTCCGCACACGTCCCGATGGTGGTCGCGTCGAGCGGCTTGCCGACGAGAGCTGCGGCACTGGCAGAGAGCACGTGAGGAACGGCACCGACTCCGGATGCAACCAGTGACGCCTTCGAGACGGTGCCATCATCGTCCAATGTCACCGAGGCGGCGAGACCGACCAGCGCGAACTGCCACACGGCGCGATCCATGGCCTTGAGGTACGTGCTTCGGCGGTGGTTGCCGGCGGGGATCGTGACGGATCGGATGATCTCACCGTGTTCCAACGAGTGCAGTGATCGACGGTCAGGGGTGGGGACTGCGAGCAGATCGGCGACGTCGACGTGGCGAGTCCCGCGGGGCGACGAGATCTCCACCGAGGCACCTGCCATCACGAGAACCGATGCGAGGTCGGACGGCTGGACGGCGATGCACGGGGTGTCGTTCGGGACGACTCCGAGGTACTCGGTGAGCCCGTCGCGGGCTGGGCAGCCGTCGCCACCTTTCATCCAGCAATCGATCTGTGCGTCACGGAAGTAGCTGCAGCGCGGACGTTGGAGCAGGTTCCCACCGATCGTCGCCCGATTCCGGATCTGTCGCGTGGCCACCTGACGCAGCGCCGCGCGGATCGCGCTGATGTCGTCGGCCAACCCCTCGTGGTCCTCGAGGTCGGCGAGCGTCGTGAGTGCGCCGATTTGCCACTGGTCGCCGTCACGCTCGATCGATCGATCGAGCCCCGTGGCCTTCACGTCGACCAACGTGTCCACCGACGTCACCCCCGAGAGCTGGAGAGGGATCATGTCGGTCCCGCCCGCGAAATAGGCGCTCGACTCGTCGAGAAGTTCGAGCGTCAGGTCCTCGAGGTTGTCGGCGCGGATGTACCGCTCGGCGATCGGGTGGAGACTCATGAGGATTCCTGCTCGTCGTTCCTTGTCGATGTGTCACGCGCCGTCAGCGCGTCGAGCACCCGCTTGCGTGTGATCGGGAGGTCGCGGAAGCGGATCCCGATCGCGTCGTGGACGGCATTGGCGATGGCGGCGGGTACGGGCAGCAGCGGGAGTTCGCCGATGCCCTTGGCGCCGACTTCGTTGGCGGCCAGGTCGGGGATGTCGAGTACGGCATGCACGATCTCGCACGTATCCGACGCGGTCGGTAGCAGATACTCGTTGAGGTCGGGGTTCATGACCGTCCCGAGGTGGTGATCGACGAACTGGCGCTCGGTCAGCGCGAACCCGATGCCCTGGGTGACTCCACCCAGTACCTGGCTGTCCGCGAGCCGCCTGTTCAGGATGCGCCCGCAGTCCGGGCCGACGACGATGCGAGTGACCCGCACCGCTCCGGTGTCGAGGTCGACCTCGACCTCCGCTTCGGCCGAGCCCTGAGCCCGGGGGCTCACGTCGTCGGGCGTCGCTTCCTTCGAGCCCCAGCCGTGGACGACTCGCGGCGAGAGATCGGCGCACAGATCGGTGAGTGGTTGATCGGGGACATCGGCAACGGTGCTGCTCACGTTGGAACCATCGAACGAGAGTGTGCTCCGGTCGACCCCGAGGTGTTCGGCCGCGGCGTCGAGGAGATCGTCGACCGCAGCGAGTGCAGCGGCGCGAACGGCGGGCGCCATGGTCGGTACCGTGGCACTTCCTGCGCTGGTCGGCGCCGGTGGGCCTGTCGACGTGTCGCCGAGGCTGAGGCGGATGTGGGACAGGTCGACTCCCATCGCATCGGCGACCACCTGGCTGAGCACGGTGCGTGTTCCGGTTCCCAGATCCTGCGCGGACAGGCCGACGTGGACGGAGCCGTCGAAGTTGAACTCGACCGTTGCGTGTCCCGGCGGCATCGCACCGGCAGCGACCCAGTCGTGGGCGGCGAACCCGCGGCCGCGGCGTATGCGTTCGGACGCTTGGCGATCGAACGAGTTCGCCCATCCCGATTCCTCGGCGACCCGCTCGTAGGAGCGGAGGATGCCGTCGGGATGAGACCACGCGACGTCTTCCTGCTGGTTGCGCCCGGCGTGGTTGCGGCGGCGCAAGTCGATCGGATCGATGCCGAGCTCCACGGCGAGTTCGTCCATCAGCGACTCGAGCACGAAGGTCGATTCGAGGTAGCCGGGCCCACGGAACGCAACGGCCGGCCCGAGGTTCGAACGAAGGCGCCGGGTGCGGACGCGCACGTCGTCGCACTGGTACAGGAAGAGGTACGGCCCGTGTACCGCGGATGCTTCGCCCGGCACCGAATACGCGCCGACCTCGGCGTCGATCTCGGCGTCGATGGCCACGATGCTGCCGTTCTTCATCGCCCCGATCCGGACTCGCTGAACGGTGGCGTTGCGCTTGCCTGCAGCGAGGTTCTCGGACCGTCGGTCGTTCATCACCTTCACCGGCGCCCCGGTGAGCTTCGATGCGACCACCGCGAGCATCGTCGGTTTCCAGGGCACCTGCTTGGCACCGAATCCACCGCCCATGTACTCACAGATCACGCGCACCTGGGAGTGGTCGATTCCGAGCCGCTCGGCGAGGTGCTCCCGTACGTCGTTGATGCCCTGCGTCGAGGTGTACACGTCGACCTGCTCTCCGCGCCAGTCGGCCACCGCGCCATGGGGTTCCATCGCGTTGTGCACCGCGGTCGGCGTGTGGAACACACCTTCGACGAGGAGGTCGGCGCGAGTGAATGCGGTTTCGACGTCGCCGCGGCCCTCCTCCTCGGTCTCGATCTCGTCGTTGCCGAGCAGCATCGGGGCATCATCGTCGTCGACATGTTCGACATCGGTGAGCGGCTCGAGGTCGTCGTAACGGACCTCGACCACTGACGCCGCCCGCCGAGCGATCGATTCGGTTTCTGCAACGACGACGGCGACGTCGTCACCGACGAAGCGCACGATGTCACCGACTCGGGGGAGCAGCGGCTCGTCGTCCTCGTACCAGGCGTACTCGCTCACGTCGGCACCGGTCATCACGGCGGCCACGCCCTCGATGGCGCAGGCTGCGTTCGTGTCGATCGAAGCGATCGCGGCGTGAGGCCGTTCGCTGCGCACGATGACGCCGACCAACTGACCCGGGAGCGAGATGTCGGCGCTGTAGCGGGCACGGCCCGTGACCTTGTCCACGGCGTCGACCCGTGGAATCGGCCGGCCGACTCGTTCGACTCCGGCTTCGGTGAGATCGTCGAGTTCCGCCGCTCTCATGACGCGCTCCGAACGGTGAGTGCCACCTCGGCGGCATCGAGGATGTGGCGATAGGCGCCGCAGCGGCAGAGGTTGCCCTGGACAGCCCGTTCGATGTCCTCCGAGGTCGGCTCGGGCTCGGCTCGACGGAGCCCTTCGAGACTCATCAGTTGGCCCGACGTGCAGAAACCGCACTGCAACGCATCGCATTCGATGAATGCGTCCTGAAGCCGCGACAACTCGCCGTGGTCGGCGAGGCCCTCGACCGTGTCCACGCGCCGGTCTTCGCACTCGACGCCGAGCACGAGACAGGAATACACGGCCTCGTCGTCGAGCAACACGGTGCAGGCCCCGCACGTCCCGACCTCGCAGGCCGGCTTCGCACCGGTCAGGCCGAAGCCCTCACGCACGGTGGTGAGGAGGGAATCTCCCGCCTCGACCGTGGCGTGACGTCGGCGCCCGTTCACCACGATGCCGACGGTCGTAGGGGTGGCGGACGGTCGCTCGGCAGACATCGGGCCCGTCATACCCCTCTTCGACGGTTTCAATCCGCGGTCACCGCCGATCGCCACGAGGAGGCGGCGCAGCCGACGACACGACGCACCGTGCGACGCCTGGGGGTCGGGTGTTGCGGTGAGTCTGGGTCGTGCTGGGGCCGGGGGAGTCTCACCGGTTGGTGGGGTCGGGGCAGCTGGCTTCCTCTGACTCGGAACCGACGGCCGTCGCAACGGCTCACCTCCGGCGTCGGCCCGAACCCTCGGTCGCCGATCGCCAGTCCGGTCAGAGCGCAAGCTTGGAGGCGAGCGATCTGACGGTGTTGATGTTCCTGTTCGTCCCGGGGTCGGGCAACTGCTTCTCCACGGGGCGCCAGTCGAGTGTGGTCTTGGCCACGCCGCGACCGGCCAGCCAGTAGAGCTCACGGCCGTCGGCGCGCAAGACGTCGACATCGTTCGACGCCGCCTCCACCGTCTCGGGGACCTCACCGTCGAAGAAGCTGACGAGCAGTGACGCCGGCTTCTCGAGGTGGAGGTCTGCGAACGGCGGCGCAGTGGCGATGTGGGCCATCTCGGCTGCGGTGCGCAGGTACACGGCGACGTCGAAGCCGAGGCCCTCCTCGAGCGTCGAGCGGATGACTGCGACGCTGGGTCCATCTTCGAACAGGACGTTGCCGGCGGCCTGGAACGTCGACACCCCGGTGCACCCGGCGAGCTCGAACAGGTCGGTGAGACGCGCGTTCGTCACCCGACGCTTGCCGAGGTTGATACCCCGCAGCAGTGCCACCTTGCGCTCGCCGATCTCGCAACGATACGCGATCCGCCGACGAGGAAGACCGCGACCCGTCGACCCGCCGCTGACCCCGATCCGGTTCGAGCTGATCTACAGACAGCGTCGAGCGACCTCGAGGAACGATGTTCCCTGCGTGGCGCCGAGTTCTCGGATGTTGGCGAGGCCGGTCGAGACGCGCTCGATGAATCCCCATTCCCAGACCGCGACGGGATCGACGCCGCACCGATCGGCGAGCATGTTTGCACGATCGCGTGTGAGTCGTGCCGTGTCACCGTCGAGGAGTGGCTCGTTGTACTCGCGCATCACGACACTGAGGTCGTGTGCGGGTTCGGATGCGAGACCTTCGACGTCGACGAACTTGAACGTTCCGTCACCGACGGCGAGGGTGTTCCAGCCGTGGGCGTCGCCATGCACGAGAACAGCCGTGGCGGGGTCGAACGCAACGGTTCTGCGGTCGCAGTAGGCGATCGCTCGATCGATGACCCGCCGGCTGCACGGTTCGCCGAGTTCGGTCCACGTCGAGTCGACGTACTCCGCGAGCCACTGCGCTTTGTCGGCGCCGGTCGGCAACGAATGATCGACGTCGACCGGCCGCCAGAACGTCGTCAGCGTCGTCGCGATCGTTGCCAAGATCTGATCGACGTCGTAGCCGAGTTCGGCGAGGTTCGGACCGAGTCTCTCCATCAACATCGCCGGCACGCTCGGATCGGCGTCGAGGACGACGACGCATCCCTGGCCCGCAGCGATCCGATGAGCGACGACGCTGCGGACGAACGCATCGTGTTCGTCCATGTCGAGAGGCATCGCGACCTTCACCACACACGCGCGTCCCGACGAATCGGTGGCCTCGGCGACGTAGCCGGCGGTCCCGCTGCGGAAGGGCGCACCGACGGTGAGATCCCACCGATCGCTGAGTCCGGCAAGGACGTCGGGGAGTGCGTGGAGCCACTGCCGACCGGCGGCACCGTTCGACAGCGCACGTGTGCGAACGAGCTCCGGCACGTCGATGTCCACACGGACGTTCTAGCCGCGGCGAACCGTGACGGAACTCGGACGCGTTCGCGAATGCCGCGGTTGCGACCTGGGTACGCAGCGGCAACGGACGATGACCGCCTCCAGGAGGAGACAGGATGAACATCACCAACACGGCCCCGGCGATCGGGCGTCTCGTGACGACCGGGGCTCTCGCTGGCCGTAGGCACGTCGGTACCGCTCGCACGAGCGATGAAGAAGACTCCCGCAGCGTCACGGACACGGTCGTCGAGCGGGTCGACGAAGACCTCGGTCCCGTCGACGAGTGACCGTCGACCTCACGCACACACGGCGGCGCACCGAGGAAGGCGCGGGAGCCGGACGCCTGGGCCCCGAGACTCGGGTCGCGGTCGTCGAATCCGGAACCGCCGATCGTCGCCCGAGCCCCGGTCGACGGGGCCCCGGGCTCCGCGCAGCGCGTGAAGTGCCGATCGTTGTCGGTCTGTTCTGTCTGTTCCCATTGGTCGCAACGACCGCACCCCGCACGCGCACCGAGGCGATCGCGCGGGGCCGGGCCATCGATCGCTGGGAGGCGTCTCTGGGGCTCGACCTCTGGAGACCACTGGCGACATGGATCGAACGTTTCCCCATCGTCGAACTCGTGGCGAACGGGGTGTACTTCGGTGCGCACGTCACGGTCCTGGTCGGGGCCGGATGCTGGCTCGCCTGGTCGCAACCGGACCGGTATCGACACCTCCGGAGGGTGTTCGTCGTGAGCCAGGTCACCACGATGGCGTGCTACGTGCTGGTCCCGACTGCGCCTCCGCGTCTGCTCTCGGACTCCGACGCCAGCTCGACATGGGACGTGCTCCAGTCGCCTTATGCGGCGTTTCCGAGCGGCCACGTGATCTTCGCCGTCATCGCCGCGGCAGCGCTCCTGTCAGGGCGTCGACGAGGACCGGCGCTCGCGGTGCTGATGTACCCGGTCACCGTCGCCGCGATCACGATGGCCACGGCGAACCACTACCTTCTCGACGTGCTCGGTGCGGTCGTCGTGGTCGTGGTGTCGGCCGGTGTCGTCTCGCACACGAGCACCGGCTGCTCTCCGGCGCCGACGACTCGACTTCGTGGTCCCGTGACCCGTGCACCCGACCTGGATCGCCTGACGTGCCGTTCACACCGGAGTGCGGACGAGCGTCGTCACCGTGATGACGGAGGCGACGGCTCAGGTCCGACTCGATCGGTCGAAAGCCTCGCTGGTCGCGGTGTGATGGAAGGCCTCCAGCCGATTCAGCTGTCGGTCGGCGCGTTCGATCATCTCGTCGAGAAGGTCGGAGTCGATGCCGTGCCGACCGGCGCCGACGCCGTGCCAGAGTCGCTGTTTGGCGTGGACGCCGGCGATCAGACCTTCCAGTTCGATGACTCTCGAGAGCGGTGAGTACCCACGAAGTCGGCCGTTCGGCTTGAGGCGGGCCAATCGTTCACCGATCACGACCAACACGTGTTTGACCGGGTTCCTCCGAGTTCCGACCTCCTCCATGATCTGGTCCAGGGTCGCGACGTCCTGGCTCACCTCGTCGACCAAGGTGTCGAGGAACCGCCCCAGTTCGCTGCCGACGTTGTTGCCGCGGCAACGGCGCGCAAGGCGGATCCCACCCGCGGCTGCGCTGCGATGGTCGCTGAGGTAGATCCGGAGATACTTGTCGGGTATGACTGATGTCGGGCTCATGAGGTCCTCCTACCCGCCAACCCCGGGTCTATTCCCGGGAGAAGGCGTCCGGAGCACGTTGCGTTGATTTCGCGTCCCGAGCTCATGTGCTCCGATGGGTCATCGCCGAGATCCGATTTCGGACATCGAAAGGAACCGTTCGACGGTCTGTTTCGCGTGCCTGGATGTGGCGGTGACGGTCGGACACGACGTCGACGCGACATCCGGGAGGGGCATCCCCGTCTGGCGTGACACGGTTGCCGACCTCGGTGACGAACTCTTCGGTGAGAACCGACTCGCCTGTCAGCGGGACGGCTCCGTGAACTTCGTTCGGCGCCCCGTGAGGGAGGTGGAGATCTTCCCCGACTTCACACAGCTCGAGCCCGTCGACGACGTCCCGGTCGAACTCGTCCTCGTCGACCCCTCCGGCACGATCTCCGTGCAAGCGACAGGGGATCTCCGGTTGCTCTGATTCTCCGTAACGAGCACTCCGCCCACAACGTTCGGACCCGCGCCAGTGGAGGATGCGCGCTACTCGCGGTGCGGTTGTTCAGCGACACCGTGAACGAGGCGGCGAAGCAGGTCGACCAGTTGGTCGCGTTGCCCCGACGTGAGGGCGTCAACGATCTCGCGTTCGTTCGCGGCGTGGTCGACGAGAGCGGCATCCACCGTTTCGAGGCCCTTCTCGGTGAGCACGACGAGCACTTGGCGGCCGTCCGACGGGCTCTTGGCCCGCTTCACGAGGCCGCGCTGTTCGAGTCGGTCGATCCGGTTGGTCATGGCGCCAGACGTGATCATCATCGACTCGAGGAGTTGCCCGGGTGTGAGCTGATACGGGTCGCCGTGGCGGAGCAGTGTTGCGAGGACGTCGAACTCCCACGATTCGAGACCGTGTCGGGCGAACACCGCATCGAGTCGAGGTCGGATCAGCTTGTCGAGCCGGGTGATTCTCCCGATGATCGCCATCGCCGACACGTCGACCTCGGGTCGCTCGCGCCCCCACTGCTCGACGATCACATCGACGTGGTCATCCGACCGGTCCGAGGAAGTCTCCGTTTCCATGTACCTCATTGTCTCTTGATGTCAAGAGAGATGCAAGATAAGTTATCTTCATGTCAAGAGATATCTCGATCGCGTGGATCACTGCTCGGACCGCGCTCACGCCGGCGGTGTGGGGCACCACCTACATCGTCGCCACCGAGTGGCTCCCCGCTGGGCGACCGCTCCTCGCAGGCTGCGTACGCGCACTCCCCGTCGGCCTCGCGTTCGTTCTCTGGTCTCGGCGTCTCCCGACCGGTGCCTGGTGGTGGCGCGCCGCGCTCCTCGGCACCTTGAACATCGGAGCATTCTTCGCCCTGCTGTTCGTCGCAGCGTTCCGGCTGCCAGGCGGGGTGGCAGCCACCGCTGGCGCGATCCAACCACTCGTTGCCGCAGGCATCGCAGTCGTCGTGCTGGGCGAGGCCTTCACCCGTCGCACAGCAGCGGCGGGAGCCGCGGGGGTCGCCGGAGTCGCGATGCTCGTGCTGGGCCCGGACGCCGCGCTGGACTCGGTCGGCATCGCCGCCGCAGTCGCAGGCACCCTCTGCATGGCGACCGGCGTCGTGCTCACCAAACACTGGGGCCGCCCCGTCGACCTCGTGACCTTCACCGGTTGGCAGCTCGGTCTCGGAGGGTTCTTGCTCGTACCGATCGTCATCGTCTACGAAGGGCTGCCAGGAGAGATCACCGCGACCAACGTCGCCGGGTTCTCGTGGCTCGCCGTCGTCGGCACCGGAGCCGCCTACGTCAACTGGTTCGCCGGGATCCAACGTCTACCAGTCAGCATCATCAGCTTCCTCGGGCTCCTCAGCCCACTCGTCGCCACGGTCGCCGGATGGGCACTGCTCGACCAGACCCTCACCGCAACACAACTCGCCGGGGCCGCCCTCGTCCTCGCGGCAGTCGTCGCTCCCCAGATCCCGACACACCGCCACCCTCCGACGAGCCCGGTGACGGCCGATGGCACCCGCACCGCGACCACCGTCAAGAGCTCATCACGACAACACCGCAGACGGTTGTCGGTCGATCAGGTCGAGGACGGGTTGTCGTCACCGAGGATCAGGTCGAAGCGGTCGCGTGGCATGACCGTGCCGAAGTAGTGGTCCTCGGCCCCGGACCATCGCGCCTCCCAGTCCGCTCGATACTCCTCACCCTCACGTGCCAGGAGTTGGCGCCGTCGAACCTCGGGCGGCACCTCGAGGAGCACTCTCAGATCGAGGAGATCGTGGAGTTCGGGTCGAGCGCTGTACGCGCCCTCGAGGACCACGACCGGTGCGATCACCGTTCGGATCGGGGTGGTCTGCAACGGCACGTCGTCGGCGTCCCAGTCGTCGGCGTCCCAGTCGAACGACTGCCACGACCCCACGCCCGTCGCACGCAGCTGCGACAGCAGCCGACGTTGACGGCGCCAATCGATCACCCGGTCCGCTCGCTCCGCCACCGGACGCGAGTCCCAGGTCAGAGCGCTCCCACCTGCATAGAACTGATCGCCTTCGATCAACGTCACCATCGGGTCCGATGATCCCGACACGCCGAACGCCTCGACCATGGCCTTGCTCACGCTCGACTTCCCCGCACCGCTGCGTCCATCGATCGCGACGAACACCGGCGACCCGACCTCGAGTTCACGACGCACACGATCGATCAACGGTCCGGCGATCCGAGCCGGCGTCGGCCGCTCGTCGGCCAGATCGTCCTCTGTCCGTTCGATCCCGCTGGCCACGACATCATCATGACCGCAGCACGATCCGAGAACGCGCCCGATTCGCTCCGTACGCCACCACTCCAGCGGCCGACTCGCGCCGCAGGGGACGCACGACAACGGTCGTTCCCGATCCCGCAGACCGATCGGATCGGCAGGACCGGGAGCGATCGGCTGTGCGAGATCGGCCGGTCGAGATCAGCGATCGATGCGCGCGGGTGACGTCGGTCGACGACGGGGTTGCGTCGGACCTTCTACCGGTCGTAGCCGGGTGCGGGCTCGCTGAGCTTGAAGCGCACTCCCTGGTCGTCGTCGCAGATCGCCTCACGGCCCGAGTCGTGGGCGTTGAGTTCGACCACGGTGCCACCGGCGGTGCGTACGCGTTCGACGGCGTCGTCGAAGTCGCGGGCGGTGAACCACATCTGGATCTCCCCCGGATCGGTGTCTCCATACGGGTTCCTGGTGGCTCGGAGGCCGATCGGCATCGTGGTGTTCACGACGTGCTGGCCACCGTGGTCCTGGGCGTGGAACTCCCAGCCGAGCACCGCGCCGTAGAACGCTGCCGCGCGATCGACGTCTGCTGAGGAGAGGGTCATGTAGTAGGGCTCCGACGGCCCTCGACGAGATGCCATCGCCACGTCGTCGTACACCGGTGTGCCGACGTTCCACCGATGTCCGTACGGATCGACGATCCAAGCGCTGCGCGAACCGTGCGCCTCTTCGATCGGACGCTGCACGACGGCGCCGCCCGCAGTCGCGCGTTCGACGAACTCCTCCACGACGGCGACCTGGATCACGATGCTCGTCGACGTGTGCGAACCGTCGCGAGCGGGTGCGCGCACACCGAGGGCGGGCGCCTCGTCGCTGAGGTAGAACACCGCGCCGGCGACGTTCAGTTCGGCGTGTCCGATCTTGCCCTCCCACGGCACGACGTTCGAGACGTCGGCGCCGAAGTGCTCGCGGTACCAGTCGAGCGCGTCGGTGGCATCGTGGACGCAGATGTACGGGGTGATGACCTGGGACATGACGTGGTTCTCCTTCTGGAGGTTCGGTTGGGTTCGAGAGGGCTCGCCGCGACCCCGGCGGGCGGCGTCGTCGGACACGGAACGCACCGCACCGCCGAGATCGAAACGGTGATCGGACGCCGGTGCGTTTCCCGACGACAACAGAGCCCGTTCGACGCGTCCGCGCAAGCGTTCGGCGAACTCGGGGTCGATCGACCGATCGTCGGTTGCGAACTCGGACATCTGCTCGAACGGATCGTGGTTCTCGGTCATGACGCACCCGCCTCGTCTCGTTCGTACAGTCGTCGGAACGCGCGTCGAGCCCGAACCAGCAGCGTCTCGGTCGCGTGAACGGTGCGGCCGAGATGATCAGCGACTTCGGGCACGGAGAGACCGTCGAAGTACCGCAACACGAGCGCGCTGCGATGGTGCGCACCGAGTTCTTGCATCACTGCACAGACCCCGCGACGGTCGAGCAACTGATCCCACGGGTCCTCGCCGTTCATCGTTTCGAGCGCGTCCTGGTGGACGGAGGTCTCGTGCAGCACCGTCGTCCGCGGACGACGCTCGGCGCGTCGCCAGTGGTCGATGAGCTTGTGACGGGCGATCCCGATCAGCCAGGCAACGGTCACCCGATCGACCTGGTCACGGTTCACCTGACCGACCGCAGCGAGGAACGTCTCGGCGGTCACGTCTTCAGCGACGCTGCGGTTGCCGCAGCGTGCGTGGACGTAGCGGAACACCTCGTCGGACGCTTCGTCGTAGACACGCAACAGCTCGGCGGCGTGGTCAACCCGCTCGGTCTCGTCCTCCATCACCCCTACATCGTGCAGGACACCACAACTCCGACACCCATTCGACGTCGGCGAGCGTTGCCGAGCGCTCGAAGATGTTCGTGACAGCGCCGAAATCGGGCGATCTGCGCTCCTGAGCGACCACGCTGCCCGAGCTACAGTCGGCTCTGGATCGGGCGAGGAGGGCGCACATGCGAGCTGGGGTGTGGGCGGCGGCAGCCGTCATCGGTGGACTGTTCGGCTGCGCAGATGGCGAACCGGCCGACGGCGACACGTTGGGGTCGGTGTCGTGCGTCGACGACGAGGGCGACACCGGGTTGAACAACTCGGTCGTCGACCAGACCGCCGATCCCGACGAACGGGTCCCGGCTGGTCTCGTGGACCTGGTCGCGACCGAGGTCGGTCTCGAGGCGCCGGGGACGATCGTGGTGGTCTACCGGCTCGGCGTCGATGTGGCGGGCTCCGCCGAAGACGTCGACCCGGAGCTGGTCGAGCCGTGGCGCTTGGTCACGAGGTTCGACACCGGCCATGAAGTGGTGCTCGCGCTGCGCGCCGATCCCGACGGCGACGGCGACGGCGTCGTCCTCGACCCGACGTTCGCCGGCCGGTTCGAGTCACGCCGACAGGTGACGGCTGACGTGGAGGCGGTGGTCGACGTCGACGCCGAGCTCCGGGACGGGCAGGGCGTGCCGTTTCCCGGTGTGACTGGCTTCTCGGCCGAGACAGACCGCGACGGGCCGCTCGGGGTCGAGGCCACGATCGACGGCGAGGTGGTGACGGTGCGGATCACGGCCGTCGACGAGTACCTCGAGGATGATCAGTTCCCCTTCGCGGAGGTGAGCGACATCGTCGCCGCCAGCCCCCAGGACAACCGCATCGACTTCTGCGAGGGTCCGATCGCCTTCGTGGCGTAGTCGGCGGCCGTTGCCGATACTCGCTCGTCTCGATCGACGGTGCGAGGAGGACATCCGCCGCAGCCCTCAGGGACACATGACCACCGCTCAGCCGCCGTGACCCGGCGTCGGCGATGCCCGTTGTGTGGCGCTGTCTCGTCTGCGCCGGATCGTCGATGGATACTGACTCGATGCCAAGCGAGTACGTCAATTCCGATCAGTTCCGCGACGCCCGCATCCAGCTCTGCGATCTCGCCGGTCTGGAGATCCGCGACTGTGAGGTCACCGGTCTGAAGATCGTCGACTGCTCCGGCGCTGACGTCTCCCTCGGCGGCGACTTCGAGCGCCTCGTCGTCAACGACGTCGACGTCACCGCCTACGTCGAGGGCGAGCTCGACCGGCGCCACCCAACTCGGGTGTCGGCGCGTCACGCCACGACCGTCGACGACTATCGCTCCGCGTGGGACGCCATCGAGGCGATGTGGACCACGACGCTCGAACGAGCCCGCCGGCTGCCCGAGGCAAGACTGCAGGAGCGGGTGAACGGCGAGTGGTCGTTCGTCGAGACGCACCGCCATCTGCTGTTCGCGAGCGACGCCTGGCTGGGCAACTCGGTACTCGAAGAGGAGTCGCCATACCACCCGTTGGGCCTTCCAGCCAGCGGGATGTCGCCGGACGAGGCGGCCGAGCTCGGACTCACACTCGACGCCACGTCGACGCTCGCCGAGGTGCTCGAGTCGCGCCGAGCGCGCATGGCGACGATGCGTCGTGTCGTCGACCAGCTCACCGAGGCCGAGCTCGACCGTGTGTGTCGCCGGCGCCATGCCGATCCCTACCCCGATCAGGAGTACGTCGTGCGCCGCTGCCTCAAGGTGGTACTGCGGGAAGAGGTCGAGCATCACCGCTACGCCGTGCGCGATCTCCTCGGTGCATCAGGCGATTCCCGGTAGTGGACACGGGCCGCCAAGCCGGCGGTCTGGGACACCTCGCAAGCCGGAACCGTCGAGCAGCATGGGGCAGCGAGCCGATCGCGTGCGTGCCGTACCGCTCGGGTTGACGGGGCCGACCCGATGAGGCTGATGCGGGCCTTGGGGGTCAGGTGCTCAGCTCGTCGGGCAGTGCGGCGAAGTCCTTCTTCGCTTGCCGGTACCACTTCAGGCCCGAGACGGGTCGCTTCCAGCGGCCCTTCATGTCTGCGAGGGCTGACTCGTGGGTGGTGTCACCGTCGGCGACGGCTTGGCGGAGGTGTTGGTCTTGGGCGTTGATCACGTCGTCGGCGGTGTCGCCGCGATGCGGCTGGTCGCATGGTCCGCCGAGTTGGCGGCAGGTCATCGTCTTCATCAGAACGTCTCGTCGCCGGGCAGCACTGCTGCCTGTCGGATCCAGCTGCGAAGCTGCTCGTCGTCGATCTCGTCGTCCTCGTGGATGTTCGAGTACCGGACCGCCGGATACTTCGAACTCTCCGGCGGTGGCGGATCGAGCTCACCACCGTTGAGCCAGGTGGCCTTGACGTACTTGGTCATGCAGTGCATGCTGAGAAACCAACCGTTGTCCTCGATGCCGTAGAACGGCGAGTTCCATCGAACCGCCTGGACCACCTCGGGCACCTCGTCGACGACCAGCGCATCGAGACGGCGGCCGATCTCGCCTTTCCAGCCCGGCATCGCGTCCAGGTACGCCTGGACAGGGTCGCGGCCGTCGCCCTTGGCGATCTGCGGATTCCCGCCGGACAACAACACGGTCCCATCGGGCAGCTTTTCCATCGGCATGTGTTCACACTCCTTCTGATTCGGTGACGTGCTGGGTCAGAGGCGTTGCTGGAGCCGGATCAGGTTCCCGGCCGGGTCACGAACTGCGCAGTCACGCAACCCGTAGTCCTGGTCGAGAGGCTCCTGCACGATGTCGGCGCCGGCCGCTTCGATCTGTGCGAACACGGCGTCGAGATCACGAGTCGCGAGATTGACTCCGGCGTAGGTCCCCTTCGCCATCATCTCGGCGATCGTCTGGCGCTCGGCCTCGCTGATCGACGGGTCGGGCGTGGGTGGCTGCAGCACGATTGCCGTGTCGGGCTGGTTCGGCGGTCCCACCGTGATGAACCGCATGTCGCCGACCGCTACATCGAGCCGGACCTCGAAGCCGAGAACGCCGGTGTAGAACTCGAGCGACGCGTCCGGGTCGAGGTGGGGCAGGAAGCTCTGATGAATCGTGATCTCCATGTTCTCGACGCTACGCAAGCGATTCGAGCGGTGCTTCTCGATTCCTGACCGGCTTGCTCGCACGTCGGGCCACACATGGTGCCACCGCCTCGATCGCATCGTGGCGCTGGTCGCGATACACCGTCGGCGGTACCCCGACCAGTTCGGCGAATCGAGTGCTGAACGTGCCCAACGACGAGAACCCGACCGCGAAACACACCTCGGTCACCGACAGCTCACCATGACGCAGCAACGCCATCGCCCGCTCGATGCGACGGGTCATCAGGTAGCTGTACGGCGGTTCCCCATACGCGTCTCGGAACCGACGGCTGAAATGACCAGCGGACATACCCACCCCGCAAGCGATCGCCGAGACGTCGAGGGGCTGAGCGAAGTCGCGATCGATCCGGTCCCTCGCACGCCGCAACAACACGAGATCTTCCCGCACCGACACACCCACCATTGTGACCGACAGCACCAGCAGACGCCGCAGTCTTCGACACCCGCTCGGCCGGAGTGGTCGGCGACGTGCCGTACTGCTCGGCTTTGCTGCTCGATTCTGCGTTGCGATGTGGGCGGGTTCGACGACTGGTCGGATTCGCTGCTCGACGGACGACTCGACAACCTCGGGTTGTCGAGTCGGATGGTGACAACCTAAGGTTGTCGCATGGTAGATTCAGAGACCATCACCGCATCCGTCCGACTCGACGACCTCATCGCCGCCATCCGCAAGGTGCACGACGACGAACTCGAACAACTCACGAGCGCCGTCGTCGCCGCCGATCACCTCGGAGAACTCTCCGACCACCTCGTCGGCCACTTCGTCGATCAAGCGCGCCGCTCAGGTGCGTCGTGGACCGCGATCGGCTCGGCGATGGGCGTGACCAAACAGGCAGCCCGCAAACGCTTCGTCCCCAAGGACCCTGGCGACACCTCAGAGATGGACGCCAGCGAGGGATTCAGCCGATTCACGACCAGAGCCAAGAACATCGTCATCGTCGCCCAGAACGAAGCCCGACAACGCAGCAACACCGAAATCGAGCTGACCCACCTGGTCCTTGGACTGATCAACGATCCCGAGTCGGTCGCAGCCCGAGCACTCGTCACCGCAGGATCAGCACTGGCCACGATCAAGGAGGCAGCCGATTCAGCATGCCCTCCAGCAGTGGAGGGAGCACCTGATCTCGTTCCGTTCGGGAGTCGAGCAGCCAAGGCGCTCGAGGTCACGTTCCGCGAGGCACTTCGACTCGGCCACAACTACGTCGGCACCGAACACATCGCTCTCGCCATCATCGAAACCGAACCAGCCGAGACCGGGCTCAGTTCACTCGGTCTCACCAAGGATGTCCTCGAGCAGCACATCGTCGACATCCTGCAAGGCCGCAAGTAGATCGATCGCCGCGTTCAGCTCGTCTCTCGACCCCGGTCAGCAAGGAACCACGAATCCGAACCACCGCGTCCGATCGAGGCGCGACCATCGACACCCGCCGGCAGCTGCGCCCCCGGTTGATGTCGACGGGTGTGTTCTCGCGTACCCGATCGAGCGCTCACGTGCCGTTGCAGAGCGCCTGCGAGTCGATCTGTCGCTGCACCTTCTCGAGCGGGTCTCGTAAGGTCGCAGGTGGTGTTACCTGTCGACGCGTGGAGCGGATTGGCACTCGTCGAACCCGTCGTCGAGGGCAACCGCAACGAAGTGTGGCGAGCAACGCGTCACGGCGAGTCATGTGCTGTTCGCCGGTCTCGTCGAAGCGAATCATCGCTGCGATGGGAACTCGGCCTGATCGAATTCTTGTCCCGGAAAGGGTTCGTGGTCCCGACGGTCGTCTCGACCGACGACAACCAGCTTCACCATGAGGGAGTCGTGGTGCAGCGATGGATCGAGGGTCGCCCGCCGATCTCCGAGACGGATTGGATCGCTGTCGCCGCAGAGCTGCAGCGACTCCACGAACTCACCCGTGTTCATCGCCAGCGGCCGGGGTGCTGCGTCGTCACCGACTTGCACACCCGTCGAGTGAGCGTGGATGCCGACCTCGACGCCATGCCGCTCGACGCACGAGCGTTCGTCGAATCGGTGTTCGTGAAATTCTCGGACGTACCGACAGCGGTCGTGCACGGCGACCCGAGCGCATCGAACATTCGGATGACGGCGACGGGTCAGGTCGGCCTGCTCGATTGGGATGAAAGTCGCGTCGATCTCGCCTGGCACGACCTGTCGAACCTCGGCGTGCCGGTCCTCGCCCATGTCGAGCATCAGCGGGCGCTCGCACTTTCACACGCATGGGAGGCGGCCAACGCCTGGACCGCCGAACCCGGCTACGCGTCGACGCGCCTGGCGCAGCTCGAGCAGCGCCGAAACATCTGATCGCATCGCGCGTTCTGGAGCGGCGGACCGAGCGCTCACGTGCCGAACGCAAGCGGGCTCAGCGCGCGGGGCGGTCGAGTGATCCAGTGACTCGTGCATCGTTGTTGCTGACGACGAGACCTTGCCTGCCGGCACGTCGGCCACAAGCGGGCCGCCACTCGTGGAGATACCGATCTACCTGATATTTCTCGGAGCCCAAACCGAGAGTCGAACGCGGGACCTACGCATTTCGAGTTCGATCAGATGAGTCCGCCGAATCCCATTTCTTGCCGTCGAGCAGGGATTTTGTGGTGATCGATTTCGCGTCGGCACCGTCGAAGCTCTTCGAATGGAGCGGTCTGCGTCACTCGTCGTCTTCGCGCGATGAGATTCGCACGGACCGCCCGCCGGGCACACGAATCGGCAGTCGTTGCCGATGTCGTTCCGAGACGATCTCGCGAAACTCGGGACATGAGTACTGACCCGAAGAGCAGCGACCCGTTGCTCGCTCGTCTTCCAACCGCCTACGCAGTGGCGCTGAGACTGCGAGCAGCCGGTGGTTCCGACGAAGCGATTGCGGGAGCTCTCGGCATTGACGTCAACGTGGTGGCCACACTGCTCGAGGTCGCAGAGCGCAAGCGAGAGGTGTTGCGCGACACCGGCGCAACCGGAGGGCGACCGGCATCTTCGGTCTGAGTTGCGATTCGCCGACGAGGGTTCCTACTGTTCGGATCGTGACAACATCTGATCTGCGGTCCGATCCGCTGGTCATCGGACGTCAGGTCGAACTCGACGTCACCCTGCGTCACGTGATCGACGCCGGCCGCGTGCTCGTCACCGGCGAACCCGGCATCGGGAAGTCCACCCTGCTCGACGCGCTCGTCGGCCTCCTGCGTGCCGAGGGTTTCCACGTGGTTCGTGTCGGCGGCACGCCGGCGCTCGTCGAGCAGCCGATGACTGCGATCGCACATCTGATCGGCGACCCGACCGATCGCACCGGCGCCGACCTGCTGGCGTTCGCAGTGGAACGACTGCACTCGCTGTCACCCGGTTCGGGAACTGCGATCGTCGTCGACGACGCCCACGCACTCGACCCGTGGTCCCTACACGCGCTGGTCCAGGCCTGTGTCGACGGCGGTCCTCGGCTCGTCCTCGCGAGTCGAGGCTCGGAGTGGCTGTCCGAGACCGTCGCGACGGTCGGACGTCATCCCGGGATGACGATCGATCTGCAGCGTCTGTCGGCGGACGAGACTGCTGCGCTGGCGAGTGCGGTGCTCGGAAAGGATCTCGACACGCCGAGCGCTCGACGGGTCCATCAGGCGGCCGACGGTCTCCCGTTGGCGATCGTCGAGCTGCTCCGCCATGCGTCGCGTCGCGGGGCGCTGGTCGATCGTTCCGGGCTGCTGCGTTGGGACCCCGGCTCGTCGATCGATCCGCACCTGGCGTCGCTGCTCGGTCTCCGAGTCGACGAGCTCCGGTCGATCGACCGGGACGTGATCGACATCCTGTCGCTGGTGGGCGAGCTCCCCGTCGAGGTGCTGCGCGGGTTCGCACCGGGGGTCGACATCGTCGGCCTCGAACGGCAGAGGATGATCACGGCGGCGGCCCGACCGGGTTCGATCACGGTGGGGCATCCGCTTCTGCGTGACGCGTCGTCGTCGATGCTCGCTCCGATCCGTCGCCAGGAACTCCTGGGGCGTCTGATCGACGAACTCGCAGGCGCGACCGACACCAATCTGATCCGTCTCGGCGTGGTGGTCGCCGTGCAGGTGGGGGCTGACGTCGACCCCGGCTCGCTCCGTGACGCCGTCGGGTGGGGACGTTCGCATGGACTGTGGAAGCAGTTGATCGCGGTGATGGAACGAGCGTGGACGCAGTGCCCGGACCCGACGACGGGGCTGGCATACGGCGAGGCGCTGTACTGGACGCGTCAGATGGAGCACGCCGAGAAGGTGCTGGCCGAAGCCCAGGAACTGTGCGAGACGACGTCCGATCGGATCGCCGTCGCCACGGCTCGGGCGCGGACACTCGACATCGGGCTCGGAAGAGCCGACGAGGCCGACCGACTCCGTGAGTCACAACTCGACGGCCTCGATGATTCGGCCCAGCGACTCGACGTGCTGAGCGCGCAGGCCGAGCAGTGGATGTTCGGCGGTGAACTCGATCGGATCCTCGAGGTCCATGCGTGGGCGGCTGAGCGCTCGCTCGGTGATGCATCGACCGAGTTCATGGCGGCGCGCTACCGGTTGACACAATCGTCGATCGGCGCTCTCGGGCTCTCGGGGCGGACCGCCGAGATGGTCGACGAGTACGAACTCCACCTCGCTCTGTCGCGAGTGCACGGTTCGACGCATCCACTCGGTCGCGAGATCGTCGATCCGTGGTGGGTGGCGTGCCAACTGGTTGTCGGCAATCTCGAACCGGTTCGCGGAGTCCTCCACGAGAGGTACGCCGCTGCGCTCGCGATCGACGACGGGCTGTCCCGCCCGTTGTGGGCGTTGCCGCGGGCGATCGAACGCTGGATGGCGTGCGACCTCGTCGCGGCCGAGCACTTCGCGCGCGAGGCGATGGGAGTCCCGGTGGAGGTGGTGTCGATCCGACGGATGGCAACCAACTACCTCGCACGGATCCTCGAGCGGTCGGGACGCATCGAGGAGGCCATCGTCCACGCCCGCGAGACCGCCGGTGACGATTACGTCGGCATCGTGCAGTGGTGGAGCGTGGGCCTGGAACATCTCTGTCTCGCGTCCGGAGCGGAGTTCATCGCACCGTCGGACCTCGCCCTCTCGGAGCAGAGGGCGTTGGCGGCGATCTCGTCGTCGCTGGCGTCGGCCCAACGTGTTCCGGCGGCATTCATCGCCCACGACCTCGTTCTCGCCGGTCGAGCGGCGCTGGTGGTCGACACCCTCGAGCAACTCGCCGGCACGGTCGACGCTCCGGCCGTGCGCTGGATCGCCGTCCATGCTCGCGCGGTCGTCGACGGCGGCGTCGCGTCGTGCGGGCCACTGGTCGAGGTGTGCGAGAAGGCCTACGCTGCGGGCTGCTTCGGGTTGGCGATCGTGTTCGCCGAGTCCGCGCTGACGATCGCGGTCGACGCCCGAGATGCTGCGCGGGCCGACGAGATCGGCGCGCTCGTCGAACGTTGTCGAGCTGAATCGACCGGGTTGCCCGTCGTGGCCGCGGCGCAGGACCTCGCTGCGCGGTTCGGGTTGTCGGCACGTGAGCAAGAAGTCGCTCACGCCGCGATCGCAGGACTCACGGACCAGCAGATCGCGACCGAACTGTTCATCAGCGTGCGCACCGTCAACGCACACCTGCGCTCGGTGTACCGCAAACTCGGCGTGGCCGGGCGACGCGAGCTGCTCCTCGTGTGAGTGCGGTGACGGGCGCGAGCCGGCCGTCTCCGATTAGGCAGTGATTGCCGATGTCGTCTGCGTCGCATCCGTTCAGGATCGGGGCATGGAAACAACATCCCCGTCCCCATCCAGCAACACCGTCGCCACGGCACGTCGGTCCGACCGAGGCCACCTGTGGCGTTCGCGCTGGGCAGCGATCGGCGCAGCGGCCGCCGTGACGATCGGCGCCGGTGGCTTCATCGGTCTGGCCAACGCAGCGTCGAGCGTCCCGTCCGACATCGTGTCGATCACCCCCGTGCGTGTGCTCGACACCCGCGACGCCGCCAACCTCGGTCTGAGTGGACCGTTCGTGTCGGCGACGGGGCAGGACCTGAAGGTGACCGGCGTGATCCCCACCGCCGGAGGTGCTCAGCAGGTGGTTCCCGACGGTGCCACCTCGGTCCTGTTGAACGTCACGTCCGTCGGTTCGACCGCGGGGGGCTTCATCAGCGTGCGGCCCGCGGACGCACCGGGCGCTCCGAGCACCTCGAACCTCAACTTCACCGCCGGCTCGACGACACCGAACGCCGTGACCGTCCAGATTCCGACCGCTGGTCCTGACGCCGGCAAGATCGAGATCACCTACAGCGCTCAGGGTGTCGCCGGTCCGACGACCGAGGTCCTCGTCGATGTGGTGGGCTACACCACCGCTGCTCCGACCCCGCCGCCTCGCGCGCTGTTCGCCGTCGTCGATCAGAACGGGTCCGTCTCGAGGTCCACGCCCGGAGCGGTGACATCGTCGGAACTGCTGGCGGGCGTGCCCGACGGCCGGTACGCCGTCACGTTCGATCGTGACATCTCGGCATGCGCCTACCAGGCGACGGTCGGTCGCCCCGGTGTCAACGTCGGACCACAGTCCGGGATCGCCCTGGTCGCCAACTGGACCGAGAGCCCGACCGACAGCGTGATCGTCTTCGTCAAGGACCTGGCCGGCGCCGGCGTGGAACGTGGTTTCCACCTCACCGTCACCTGCTGACCGGCAGCAAGACGGCCTGACGGCCGACTCCTTCGATCGTTGCGTGTGGTGCACCGACCCTCGTGGTCGGCGCTCCACACGCACTTTCGCGTTGATCGGTCGCGACTCGGCGAGAGACGGGCCGATCGACCGTCGATTGGCGGAACGGGGGATTCAACCAATCATCATCGACGTTCACTCCTGCTTCGTCGTCGGCTGGAGGGTGTTGTCGTTGATGACGACCGACCTGGTGAGTGGATTCGTTGGAGATTGCGGTGTTCAACCGGCGCACCCGACTCATCGGCGACGTGATCGCGCACTCCGATGCCGGCGGTCAATACGTGTCGATCGCCTACACCGAACGCCTCGCCGAGATCGGCGCCCGCCCCTCGATCGGCACGGTCGGCGACAGCTATGACAACGCGCTCGCCGAGTCGATGAACGGTCTCTACAAGACCGAACTCATCCGACGACGCTGACCCTGGCGAAACGCCGAGCACCTCGAGATCGAGACGCTCGCCTACATCGAATGGTTCAACCACCGACGCATCCAATGCGAACTCGGCCAGGTTCCACCCGCCGAGCACGAAGCCGACTACTACGATCGGTACCGTCAGCAAGCGACAGACCAAGCACCCACCCTGACCCGACGCATCTGCCCAGCCGATTCAGTCTGAGTCGCCGGCGCAGTCCGCCGAGCACCATTGCTTCGATCATCGCCCGATCCCGCCACCGGCGACAGGCCCAAAGCAGGGCGTCGACCTCGGCCGGCTCGGCCACCCGCGGCAACGTTCGTGGTGTGCGGATCAGCGGCACGCCGCGCTGACCACGATCGCGTGACCGACGCGTCGACAGGCGACGCGGGACCGGGTTCTGGTCGATGTCGCCGCGCACGATCAGGTAGGCGAACATCGACGACAACGACGACAGCCGGCGTTGGATCGTGCGCGCCGACAACTCCGGCTCGCCATCCACGAGCCGCACGACCGTGTCGTCACCGGACGCGCGCTGAGCGGTGATGAACGCCAACACATCGGCGGTTGTCACCTGGGTCGGCTCGACCGGAACAAGGGTGAAGAACACCTTCAGATCGAACCCGGCAGCCAGCACCGTGTTCGGCCGGCACCTCGCCGCCAGGAACTCGAGATACCGGTCGACGACCGGATGGCCGAGACGAACATCGACCTCGCCTCCGGCGCGATCGGCGCGCTGAAATTCAGGTGACCACGACATGAGATGGGTTCCTGTCGAGCCCCGGGCGGGGCAGTCACCCAGAGTCCCTCACCACCACTGAAATCGCTGCGGATCACCCACATATCCTCACGCCGGTGCTCGTTCAGGTGCTCAAGAACGCGAGTGCTATCGGCAGTCGACCGCAACCGCGAGTGCGTCGCAGATCTCTCGCATCCGCGTGCCGCTGAGCGCACCGATCCGCTCGACCAGTACGGCGGTTGACACGGACTCGGTGGAGTCCAGGTTGACGGCGCAGCGGCGACCGATCGGATCCTCGCCAGGGTCGAGGACGACCTCGCTCGGCAGACCTCGGATCGTGGTCGTGCACGGTGCGACGAGGGCACGACGGAGCCGCGGGATGGCTGCGTCACGCGACAGGACCACGACTGGTCGTCGACCGATCTCCTGAGGTTCGCACCACCACAGCTCACCGCGGGCTGGCAGAGCGCTCACGTGGCCGAAGCCGCGCTTCGGAACGAAGCGAGGTCGCCCCAGTCATCTTCGTGGTCGATGGGATGCGCTTCGTATCCAGCTGCATAGGCGGCATCGATTTCGGCAGATCGGTAGCGAACGAGGAGGGCTGTCAGTGCTTCATCGACGAGTTCGGCATCGGTGGTTCCAGCGTGGAGCCGGCGAGCGTCGTCGAGGAGGGTGCGGTCAACGGTCGTACTGATCCGGGCGCGAGTCATGCTACTATCATGCCACGGTTGTGCTACGGCGGCGAACCCGAGAACGGTTCTGCTACCAACTCACCGACACCGACGGCGAACTCCAGATTGCAGTCCTCACCCCCATGGCGACACCGTGAACCCGACCGACGAGATCGAGGACTACTTCGACGGCAAGCCCGACTCGCTGGCGATCTTCGAAGCCATCGTCGACACAGCCGAGCAACACGGCGAATTCGACATCACCGTCAAGAGACAGATCAGCTTCGGACGCACACGCAAGTTCGCCTGGTTCTGGCTCTACAACGTCACCAAGAAGAACCCCGACGGCATCCCACACCTCATGCTCGCCATCGACCACCCCATCGACACACCACACGTCCGCAGCGTCGAACAGATCGGCAAGCAACGCTGGAACCACCAGATCGTGATCCGATCACTCGACGACGCCAACAGCACCTGGCTCGCAGAACTCATCGGCCTCGCCCACGACTACGGAGCTGGCTGACTAGCACACGTATGCACGAACTCCGACCGCTGTCTGGACCGCTCTGCATCGGCACGTCCCGGTTGCTACCGCTGCTCGATATCGCCGAGGATCGCTGCGATGTCTTGTGCGTCGGCGAGGAGGCGTACGACATCGACACGATCGCCGGTGACGAAGTAGAACCAGTCGCACGGGAAGTCCGGGACTCGGCGTACTCGTAGCCCATCGATGCCGCACATCTCGCCCAGCTGCGGTGAGCCGGCGCCAGGCATCCGTCCGATCGCGTCGAGCGCACCGATGGCTGTACGGAAGAATCGTCCGCCGACGTCCGAGCCGCCCTCGGCTCGGTAGTACTGGGTTCGCTCGACGAGATCGTCCTCGGCTCGGGGGCGAAGGATCGGGCGTGTCACGCGTCGGTGCCGAGTGCTCGCTTGCGCAGTTCGTCGATCACGTCATCGGTTGCTTCGCGGCCGTCGCCGGATGCGAGCCCGTCGGCGATCAGATCTCTGAGTCGCTGAGCTGCTTGCTCGCGCTGGTCGCGGCGGATCAACTCGCGAAGGTATTCGCTCGTGTTGCCGTAGCTCCCGTCGCTGACTCGCGCATCGATGTAGTCCCGCATGTTCTCCGGGAGTGCGAAGCTCATCGTGTTTCGACTCATGAAGCCAGTCTGCCCACGCTATCAACAGTTGTCAACAACGCTCAGAACAACGGCCACCAGTGAGGACTCACACCGATCGAGATCGGCACGTCAGGGCTCTGCCTGCCGCTGGAGATCGTGCAGGTATTGCGTCGATCGTTCAGGTTGGTGGATAGAACTCGATATCGGGAACTCGTGTGCCTCCTGCATCGTTTGCTCGAGGAAGATGACGTCTGGTGTTGCCTGGAGACCGGCTGCGATCGCAGCGAACTGGCGGTCGAACTCCTCGCCACGGCCCGACGAAGCTGACCGATCCGTCTGCTGCTGCAATGAGCGCAGCGAGCACGTTCCACTCTTGAGCGGTACCGATGTACTTCTGGCCGACGAGCACCAACGCGTTGTTGCCGGCGATCTGCGCAAGTGGGCTCCCGCTCACTTCGTGACTCAGCACGATCGTGTCGACCTCGTTGAAGTCGGAGAAGAACGACGATCGCGGGTCGTCGACGCGAACGGATCGCACCTCGGTCACCTCGGCGTCAGAGAGGTCGGCCCACACGAACGTGTTCGCTGGGTCCGAGTGCGGCCCCACCTGTGCGTCCGCAGCCGGGGCGCGATTGATCTCGGGCAGCGCGGCGTCGACTCCGAGGAGATGCGAACCATTGACGAGCGCATCGGGCAACGAACATCCGAGCAACATCGGATCATCGCGCAACGCCCGATCCTGCGGCGGTTCGATCAGCACAGTCGTCGTGGACTCGGTGGTCGTCGTGTCCACGACCGACGGCGATCCCGGCGATGGTGACTCACTGATGGCGATCTACCAGGTGTTTCTCAGAGCCCAAACCGAGAGTCGAACTCGGGACCTACGCATTACGAGTTCGATCAAGACACTCCGCCACTTCCCATTTATTGCTGTCTAGCAGGGGTTATGCAGCAACCGAATTCCGCCTGTTCCCGCCGATTCCGCTTCTTTCCGCACGATTTCTTGGTTGAGATCTTGGTTGGATCGCCGTCTGCGGTGAAGGCATTCGCTACACCTCGCCATCGGGAACGCACGCGTAGAAGTCGAACTGGCGCCATACGCCGATGCTCGGGTCGCCCCCGACAGTGACGATCGCCCTCCAGTCATCGTCTTGGATGCTGTTGACGAATGTCGAATCGCCCTCCGAGAAGGTCAGCTCCGTCCAGCCTGACTCGGGCAGCAAGTCGTCCGTCTCTGCGATTGCGTCGAGCAGCGCATCAGAGCTGACGCGATCCGTGAGATCGTCTGGCCCGATCTCGTCCCAGTCCCACGTGCCAGCGCCGCCGTTGTCGCAGTCGAGAAGGCCACCCTCGCCGTCGTCGTCCAAGCGATTGCGCTCGGCCTCGGTCGGCGGTCGTTGCTCTACGACGAGTTCGGTGCTCGGCGAGCTTGGCTCGTTCGTCGGCTCGGTGACGGGCACCGCATCCGGTTGGGCAAGCACTGCCGACAGGTCATCGATGAATGCTGCCGCGTCGGCACCGTCGAAGCTCTCGAATGGTTGACCGCGCCACATGATCGGCACGAAGGCGTTGAGCGCGCCGCGATCGATACCCAGTCGGATCAGTGTGATCGCGTCAACGTCCACGTCGGGGCTGATGTCGTCATAGCTCGAAACGTCCGGGCTGATGAAGTGGACCTCGATGGTGCCGACTTCGGGTTCCAGCCCGGTGCAGTCCTCGGCGTCTCGGTTCTCGTTCGCGACCGCCATCCGCAGCGAGTCACCGACTTCGAGGTCTGAGTTCGGCGATATGACCTCAAGAACCCGATACTCGATCATGACCGTCTTGAAGCCCTGAGCGACGGTGCCGGACTCGGGCTCGTTCTCGAAGTCGTAGGACAGCGTCGGCCCGTCCTCGACCGACACCACCTCGGTCAGCGCCACTTCCGCACGCTGGCTGGCGAAGCTCTCCGCGTAGTCGTCCACCGTCGTGAAGTACTCGCCCTCGAACATCCCCGGGTCCGCTTGGCACCGCAATGGCGACTTGATCGACTCGAAGTCCGGGCGGCCGAGCGCGACGTTCGGCTCCGGACTCGTTGACGAGGTTCCGTTGTCTTGGTCAAGAGACGCGGTGGACGGGAGAGCCCCGCTGTCGGAGGAAGCGATATCCGAGTCGTCCCCGGTCGGTTGCGAGCCGATCTCGTCCGACGAGCCGCAACCTGCGACGAGGGCGACGGATGCGATTAGCAGCAGATGAGTGAGACAACGGGCCATAGACGTTGGACGACGCTAGACCGTCATGGGTTCCCCTCTAAAGATCGCTCGAACGGCGGAGCGTGCGGAAGGCTGCACAGGCCACTTATGGCGGGGCATGACCGTTGGGCCGCATTCTGTGCGGGTCCGCCCGCGCTACGGGTGCTCAGGTTTGCTCCGGAACATGAGCGGGTCGCGACGGCACCCAAGTGGAGCGCTATGGAGCACGGGTCGCTGACGGCGCGATATCGAGCGCCTGACTGCGATCAGATTGCCGGATCTTTCGCTGTTCGGCCGGGCTTCTCGCTATGTCGATATGCGTGGGGCATCGATGCCGGGAGGACCGATTGCCTGATCGGGTGTCGGTGTTCTCGTTGTTGTCGTGCAACGTCCGCGAGGCTCGCTATTGCTCGAGCATGCTGCGGAGCATCCAGGCGACCTTCTCGTGGACTTGAAGTCGTTGAGTGAGGAGGTCGGCGGTGGCTTGGTCGCTGGCGTCGTCGGCGATCTGGAAGACTTCACGAGCGGTCTTGGCGACGGCTTCGTTGCCGTTGACGAGGTCGACGAGCATTGCCTCAGCGGTCGGGACACCGTCGGGTTCGGCGATGATGGTGAGCGCGGCGAACTGGCTGTATGTGCCGGGTGCGGGCCGTCCGAGTGAGCGGATGCGCTCGGCGATGAGGTCGACGGCGATCCAGAGTTCGTTGTACTGGGTCTCGAACATGAGGTGGAGCGTGTTGAACATTGGCCCGGTCACGTTCCAGTGGTAGTTGTGCGTCTTGAGATACAGGGTGTAGGTGTCGGCGAGTACGCGGCTGAGACCGTCGGCAATCGCGATGCGGTCGGGTTCGGGGATGCCGATGTCGATGGGGTGTAGTTCGGTGCTCATTGTTGCTCCAGGTTGTCGGTTGTCCGCTGGTGCGGAGGGTACGGATGACTGCGATGCGGTGGCGACGGGGCGCTCCGCTGGTTGGGTGACCGCATTGCGAGCGGCGTCGATCAGGAAAGGTCGCGCGTGACGGAACTCTGGGTCACGTCGTGGGCGCGTCTGCGTAGCGGAGGTAGGGCTTGACCTCCTCGACGTTGTCGAACTGGTTTCTTGCGTCGTCGGTAGAGACGCTGGTCGACACGATGACACGGTCACCGGGACGCCAGTCAGCCGGGGTTGCAATCGGGTCACGATCGGTGGCCTGCAAGGCGTCCAGCACACGAACGATCTCGTCGAAATTCCGGCCGACCGACTTGGGGTAAGTGAGCATCAGGCGCAGCTTGTTGTCCGGGTCGACGATGAACACCGAACGCACCGTCGAGGTGTCACCGGCGCCGGGATGGATCATGTCGTACAGTTCGGCGACCTTGCGGTCCGGGTCGGCGACGATCGGGAAGTTCAGCGGTGTGCCGGTGACCTCACCGATGTCGGGCGCCCAGCCGCGGTGATCTTCGATCGGGTCGATCGACAGCGCCATCGGCTTTGTGTTGCGCTTGGCGAACTCGCTGTTGAGCGCAGCGGTACGGCCCAGTTCGGTGGTGCATACCGGCGTGAAGTCGGCGGGGTGACTGAAGAACACCGCCCACGATCCCTTCTTCCAATCGTGGAACGAGATCTCGCCGTCGGTGGTATCGGCGGTGAAGTCGGGGGCGGTGTCGCCGAGATGCAAACTCATGTCGTGGCCTTCTTTCAGAGTGAGTCGATTGCTCGACTCATTGTACGGACAATTGATGAAACCGGTGGCCCGGCGGCAGTATTCCCCGCTCGGCGGGTGGTTACCTGTCCGATATTCAGTTGGTGGTGGTGATGTTGCCGTAGCGCTGTTGTGCTGCTTGGGCGGACGTGCCGAGGAGTTCGCCGATCCGTGACCATGGGATGTTCTTGGCGCGAGCTGCGGTGATGGCGTCGACGATCTGTCGTTCGCTTCGTGCTCGTGCGAGCGCGGCTCGTTGGAGGAGGTATTCCTCAACAGGTCGTTCGTCGTCGGGTTCGGGTTCGTGATTCTCGAAGCGGGCGGCGAGTTCGTCGGCGTGGTCGAGGATGTTTTGGATCGAGCGGGGCATCAGGTCTCCATGAATCGGCCGTCAACGTACCTTGACGATATCGGTGGTGTGGGCGCACCTGGAATCTTCATCAGCAACGAAGGAGAACCATCGTGAATCCCACCACCACCCATTCCGGCGAGGTCGTCGGGCAACTCGTCCTGATCGAGGCCGACCCGATCCGCCAACGAATCATGCACGCTGTCGCCGGTTTCCTGGCCGGCTACTCCGGAACGACCTTGGAGGCATACCGGCTCGATCTGCGCGGGTGGATCGGCTGGCTGGACAATGCGTTCTTGGACCCGTTCGAGATCGAACGTGCCCACATCGAGTTGTACGCCCGCTGGTCCGAATCGCAGGGCAGGGCTCGATCCACGATCGGGCGGCGCCTGTCAACGATCTGCGGGTTCTACAAATACTGCGCCCAGGAACGGATCATCGAACGCGACCCGTCCGCCCACGTGCGCCGCCCGAAGCAGGACTACGAGTCCTCGACACTCGGGTTGGATCGCAACGAACTCGGCGCGTTCCTCGTCCAGGCCGGCCTGTGCGGCGGCCGCGACCACGCCCTCGCCTGTCTGTTGGCCTTGAACGGGTTGCGGATCTCCGAAGCCCTCGGCGCGAACATTGACAACCTCGACGTCAACCGCGGCCACCGCACGTTGTTCATTCATCGCAAGGGCAACAAGACCGCCACCATCCCGCTGTCACCGCGCACGGCTCGGGCGCTCGACTTGTACATCGGTGAACGCCTGTCGGGGCTGATCTTCGTCAACCACGACGGCACCGGACGCCTTGACCGGCATGCGTCAGCCAGGATCGTGCGACGGTTGACGAAAGCTGCCGGGATCGAGAAGCGGATCAGCCCTCACTCGTTGCGTCACAGTTTCATCACCGCAGCACTCGACGCCGGCGTCCCGCTGCGTGACGTTCAAGAAGCAGCGTCGCATTCGGACCCCAGGACGATGATGCGCTACGACCGCGGACGAGGATCGCTCGACCGGCACCCCACCTACATCGTGTCCACCTTTGTCGCCGGTGCCAGCCGCTGACCTCGGTCAGAGCACCAGCGCGAAGCTCACGTACGGGTCGTCCTCGGGCGGCTGTGTCTCGTCGGCCTCTGGGAACACGTTCCGGCTGAACTCGATCGATGGGCGGTTCGACGGATGCACCAGCCACTCCACCGACTCGCACCCCGTCGAAGCGAGATCGGCGAGCACCGACTCGACGAGCTGCCGGGCCAACCCGGTGCGTTGCTGATCGCCGCGGACCGCAGTCACCATCAGATAGCGATGATGGTTCCACACCCGGCCACCACTTCGTCCGAGTCGTTCGTGCGCAGTGACCCCAACGACGTGACCATCCGTCACCGCCACGACCACCTGACGATCAAGATGCGCAACGTGAGGATCGGAACGCCACGCGACAAGTCCTGCAACGATCTCGGCGACCTCGTCGAGCCACGGACCCGAACCACCGAGATCGAACGATTCGAACTGTTCAGCGTCGCTGTCGCGAGCGTGGCGAATGATCACGCGTCACAGGACTCGATGGCCACGGTCGGTCCCTTCGGTGTCCACCGTTTCCCAGTCCGCTTCGGCGACGAGCGATCGCGACCGCCGTTGGCGAGGCTTCGCTTCGATGCGACATCTGTTGCCTCCAGCGCTGCGGACAGTCGGTGGATGGTGGACCAACGAGCATCGAGCCGGCCGTTCTCGATACGTGAGATGTCCGCTTGAGCAACGCCAGCGCGATCAGCGAGTTCGGCCTGAGTCCAACCCAACTCGATCCTGCGTTCTCGAATCGAGTCTCCAGGACGAGTCAGTCCAGCGATAGTGGCAAGGTCGGTCACGAGATCAGTGTATGTGGGATTGCACATCACCCGCAAGGAGCCGGCGACCCATCTCCGAAAGGCGCGAACAGCGCATAACAACACGGCGGTCTTCCCCCGAAGGGTGCGCGATATCGGCACGTCGGTGCTCGGCCAGGTGCGCGATATCACGCCGCCGGCTGACCTGGGCAATGTCAGCGGGTCCGCGCCGCTCTACCTCCCGTCGTTGGACAACAGCTGCGCAATCGAGGTCCGTGAGGTAGCTGGCGCTTGTCCTCTTGCTCGGGCGAGCTGTACAGGCACGCCGGATCGGTGAAGCCCGATCAGATCGTGCGAGGCCGGCCGCGCCCGTGGTGGCGCTCACCGCTGTTGGTTGCCATAGGCCGGGTGTCGAAGAAGCGGCTCGGACGCGTTTCAACGCAGTTGGGCTTCTTGACACCGTTTGATGAACGGCACCACGACCCGAACCGTCGAAGTCGAGCGGGCGTGCAGCAAACGATCCTTTGCTGCACACCGCTTGCTCGAGTGCTGGTCAGTGCTGACTTTGGAGAAGCCTGTTGATCGCTCACTGATGCCGCCCGTTGTAGCCCTGGACCCGACGTCCCCACCTTCAGACGAAGACCCCTCCGCAAGAACGCTTCGTCAGGTGTCACCGTCAGGGTCGTATCCTGGCGGATCGATTGACGTTCCATCGTGGTTGATCGTCCAGCCAAGTTTCGTGATTTGGTCAACATCGAGTATGCCGTTCTCATCGAAAGCCGTCGACGGGATTCCATCGTCGACCATCATCCGGATATCTATGTCATGGAACTGGTGCCGAGCGAGTTTCCGACGTGCCTCGTCGCTGATGCCTGTCATGGATTAGTCGAACTGGCAGGCACGGCTTGATCCGGAACCAGAGCACGTGATGAAGGGCGTATCGCCTGAGATCGAGGCGTAGAGCCCAGAGTGCGTGCCGCTGAATTTGACGGTGATCTTCGCTCGGTGAGCCGATGCGGAAAAAATCCACGTTGGTGCTGGGTTGACATACGAGATTCCCTTCGGAAGGCTTATGGTGCCACAGTACGAGGTGCTGCGTTGACACACAGCAGGCACGGTAACCCCCGACCACCCAGTCGTTCCTGAGGTCTTGCCGTTCACCTTCGCGGTCGTCGAGCCCAGGTCGATGAACGAATCATGCACTCGATAGCCCAACAGGGTGCAGCCACGTGTACCGCATTGGAAAGCGTTGATCCTCTGACGGCCTTCGAAGACCGGATTGGCTCGGGCGAGCTGCGCCAGCTTCTCAGGTTCAGCCTCGCGCTGTTGGTTGCCGTTGCTGTCCGCATGCAGATTCACGGCGGCGAGGGCGCGGTCCACCTCGGCCGGTGCGACGGTCCGTTCACCGAAGCTCATCTCCGCGTCGGCCTCGGCCACTGCACGCAGAACTGGCTCGATCACCGTTGCTTGGTCAGAATTTTGTCTGACATGCCGGGCAACGGCCTCTTAAAACGTCTCGTTGCTTCCCGCAAGAAGAACGAATGTTGCATCATCATCGGTCGACGTGGGACTGCCGCGGTCGGTTGACGCCTCGGCGTTGGTCGTCGCGGGTGAGACGAAGACGGTTGCGGCGGTCGCTGCCACGACTGCAAGACGCCTCAAACGGGCCTGGTTCATGGGATTGCTCTCTCTATGAATGGTGCCCGCTGGCCCGCAAGAGCTCACCGTTGCTCACGCCTGCGGTGTTGTCAAGCGGACGGCAACAAAGTCGGTGCTACTGACACCTCGGGCGTGCCGCCGCTGTCGCGGCGGATGATTGCCGCACAGTGATTCCAGGTGCCCGACCTATGGCGTCTTTCTCCCGTGCTCCGGTCGTCCCCGGTGAGCGCCGGCGACGATGGAGTTGTGCCGACGATTGCATTTCGACCGCTGGAGGTGGAGGACTCTCCGACCCTCGTTGAGTGGTTCGCCGAGCCGGCCATCGCACAGTGGTGGAACCAGCCCGCTGAGCGGGCTTCTGTCGAGTCCAAGTACCGGCCACGAGTTGAGGGCCGCGAGCCGACATCGATGTTGATCGTCGAGATCGACGGCCGCCCCGGTGGCCTGCTCCAGTGCTACCGCCACGTCGACTACCCAGAGCACGACTCATGCGTCGGGATTCCCGACGCAGTTGGGATCGACTACCTCATCGGTGGCGGACACCGAGGACGGGGGCTTGGTGCAGCCGTCCTCGAGGCGTTCGCTCGAGCGGGCCGGGTTCACTCGCCGCGGCGCGTGCCAGCCGCCCGACGAACCGATTGCGTTCGTGTACGCAGTCACCCGTTCGGACCTCGCGCAGCGAGGACAACTGAGACGACCTTGACTGCTCGATATCGCCGTCGCTTCTGCTCCTCGGCTACCGCTCAGTAACGGCACGTTTGATCGGTCCGATCCGCTCAGATCACGCATCGTTGGTCGACTCGCAGCGAGATGATGCCGCTACTTGACGATCGCCGGCCCGTCGCCATGAAGGCGACGACTCAGCCACTTCGGCCATCGAGGCCAACGATGTTCCCACTCGAACCGGGAGATGGTCGCCGCGACCGCCATCGGGTCGTCCAGGTCAAATCCTTCAAGCGAGTGCATCGCTGGAGCGGTGCTGCGGAGTCGGTCCCTCAGTCCGTCAACGTCCAACTCGTCGGTCGGCTGGACGTGGGTTGCCTCGTCGACGACGTGGAAGCTGTAGCGGCGGCCCGACTCGTCGAACACGGCCTCATACCCACCGTTCTGAACGTCGATCGGTTCCATGTAGCTGGCAGCACGATCGATGCTCGGCTCAATGTTCAGCCCGCCTTCACCGAACAGGAAGAGGGCTCTCGGCTTGCTGTACACGATCAAGAGTCTGCCGGATCACAACGGGTCGGCCCGGCAACCATCCGTCTGGGCGAACTGCGAGGAATGCATATTGTTCAACGATCAGATGCACCTCACCCGATCGGGATCGGCACCTCGGATCGATCGAACCCGATCAGATCAGGCGCGACCCGGCGGTGCCTTTTGGCAGCGATCACCGCTGCCGGTTCCCGAGCGGGCTACCTCGAACTGTTTGGCGTCGATGTTGCGCTGCCTTGAGTGCACCTGGATGACAGACTGACCTCATGGCGGGCGAAGCCGAGCGGGGTGAGTTTCGATCAGCGGAAGAAGACACGTTGGCCGACCTTGGAGTCGAGCTCTTCAAGCAGCGAACCCAAGTGGAGGTCCGCATCTCGCGAAAGGCGGCAGCTGCGGCGCGCGATGCGTGGGCCCGTGATGACGGCGGTGCGGTTGCGTCGGAGGAGACCGCCGAGGGTCGCCGTGCCCGCCATCGGGCCGGGTCTCTCGCCCTCATCGGGCTGTCTATCGAGGAGCGCGGCCGCATCGACGGCGACTATGTGGTTGTCGAACTGGATGCTTGGGAGGTTGGCGCCGCCCTCGAAGCAGCCGATGAGTTTGGTCGACTGGACGGTCCTCAACGTCACTGATCGCCCGTCGAAACCGCTCAATATCGACGGGCGTGATCAGAACGCCCACCTCAGCGCGATCGGCACTTTCCGGACGGTCGGAGCCGTTCAGATCTTTTGGGATCGGGAAGATGCCGGTTGCTGGGTCTCTGTCGGGTTCTTGCGCGCTGCGGGAACGGCAAGGCTTCGGGAAACGTCCAAGCGGTATGGCAGTCCGCAGAATGGCGTCCGCAGTTGGACTTGCTGCGGCGTTTGTCTCCTGGTGGAGGTGCGAGACTTCGGGGATGTTTCGGGCGGCGATGCGAACGACATCGTTCCTGGTGCTCGTCGTGGTCGGCGTGGTAGTCGGGCCGTCCGGGGCCGTTCATGCGTGCAGCTGCGGAGCCGGCACTCCACTCGAGGAGATCGCCCGTAGCGATGCTGGGTTCATCGGGACGGTGGTGTCGACGGCGCCTGGTGTGGATGGCCCGGTTCAGACCTACGAGGTTGAGTCATGGTTGAACGGCGAGCTGGACACGGCGACGGTCGAAGTCGCCGATCTGGGGTGTGGTGGGTTCGATCTGCAGTCCGGGGACCGTGCCGCCGTGTTCCTCTACGAGTTGCGCGGCAGGCTCCGTGGCGATCTCTGTTCGACGATCGATGCCGACGTGGTCCTCGCGGCACTCGACCCCACGCCGCTTCCCGGCGGATCGGCGACCTTCCTTGTTGCGGGTGCGTTCGGTCACAGCTCGCTTGCACTGCTCGACGAGACGGGCGCTCTCATCGGATTTCGCGGTGGCCCCTCCGGCCCCTCCGCCCCTGAAATCACCAACTGTGCTGATGGCCGCCATCTCCTCAACGTTGGGTTCCCGCACATCGAGGTCATCGATCTGGCCACGCTCGCCGTGGTCGACACGTTCAACACTGAAGAACTGCAACAGAACGCAAACATCGAGGACGTCGATTGCCTCGGCCCGGCGCCGGAGCAGATCAGGCTCCTCGTCCAAGAAGGCATGAATGGTGCCCTCGACATCAGAACGCTCGCCGACGCCGGAACCGCCGGTCGAGTCCTCGGCGCATCGACCGGTCAAGAAGGAATCCTCATCGGTGACTCGGTTGTCCTGCACGAGTACGACGATCCCGTACAGCGCCTCGTGCGCATCGATAGCGACGGGGAACGTACCGTGCTGGACGAGATCGACCTCGGCTCCGATGTCGCCGTGTTCGGATACGACTCGATCGTCGTCGATCCTGCGACGGAACGGGTCGCGGTGACGTCGCAGACGTTCGGCGATGACGGGTCGGTCGGTGTCGGGATCGTCGATGGATTGACAGGCGTCCAATTGGCCGCAGCCGACACGGGCGGTTACACCCGCATCACAAGGTTCGAGTCGGACGAACTGACCACGGTCACATCGAACGGGGTGCTTTCGACGGTGAATCGACGCGATTCGGTCGACCTCTCGATCACAGCGACACTTGGATCGTGGCCCGCATACGGGGCAACGGTCATCGGCGACGACGTCTGGGGGACCGACTCGGGGCGCATCGTGCGCGGCCAGCTCAGTTCGGGTGCGATCGAGACCGTCACCGTCCTACCTGCACCGACCTTTGGCGACATCGTCGCCATCGACCAACCGGTCGAGATCGCTCCCGAACCGCGACCAACTCCGCCGATCGTGCCACGCTCACCAGGAACGCTCACCACACCGAACGACACTGCCAGCGGAACGAACCCAGCCCCAGACAGCATCGCTGCTCCTGCGGTCAAGGACTCCGAGCCGAAGACACCCATCGCGCCCTTCGAACAAGCAACACCGAACAGCGGTGACGGAGACCGGGCGACAACACTGATCGGCGCTGTGACCCTGATCCTCCTGGCCGCGTTCCTCGTCGTCGTCATCGGCAGGCGATGGCTGCAACATCAGGACAAAAGCCCTGGGCCGTCCAGCGCCTGAACGACTCGGTTCCTGCATGCGCCCGACTCTTCTCGCTCAGGCTCACAGAAGGATCACTCGCGGTCACAGGTCGATCCACTTGCCGAACCGGCGATGGCGCATAACAACACCACCGCCATCACTCGCAGACCGCCCCTATCGGCACTTATGTGGGTAATCGGTGTCAAGGGCAATCTGAGATTTCTGGCGGTTGAGGTCATGGTTGCTCGGTGCGGGCGCGTTCGAGGAGCATGTTGAAGAGGTCGACGCGGTGGTGCTGGTCGCGTTCGGCGGCGTGGTCGCGCTGGGTTTCGAGGACCTGAACGAACGACGTGTTGGTCGAGAAGTAGGCGCAGGATTCGCAGATCGATTCGAATCGGCAGTCGAGCTGTGATGGCCGGTTGCAGTGTCCGTTGCCGAGGAGTTTCTGGTCGAACTCGGCGGCGAGGTGGACCATTGCGGCGGTGCCTCCCGGGGCGGTTCTGAGGCCGTTCGGTTTGGTGTAGAGGGCGTCGACTTCGTTGGTGACGCGGTCGTAGGCGTCGGCGACGGTGCGGTCCGCGATGCGGGCGTAGACGAGCGTCATCCGCAGGGTCTTGTGGCCGAGCATCGCGGCGATTGCCTCGAGGCTCATGCCGCGGTTGATGGCTTGCGTGGCGAGGGTGTGGCGGAGTTGGTGGGGGTGGACGTGGCCGATCCCGGCGGCCTTGGCGACTCGTCGGACCATGCGCGCGACGATGTGGCGGTCGAGGCGCCGGCCGTTGAAAACGATCAATCGGTCGAGGTCGTCGGATCGGTGTCGTTGGTGTTCGTCGAGGAGTTCGACGAGCTGGGGGTGGAGTGGGACGTAGCGGTCGTTGTGGAGTTTGCCGATCGGGACGCGCAGCCAGTGGCGGCCGCTCATCTCGACGACGGCGTCGGCTTGGAGTTCGCAGAACTCGCCGACTCGGAGTCCGGTTCGGGCGAGCATCTCGACCACAAGTCGGCGGACCGGGTCTTGGTCGGCCGCCGCGCGCATCAGCTTCGCGGCGTCGGGATCGGACAGGAATCTGGGGAGTGGATCGTCGGGTGTAGGGAGGTCGCCGTTGAAGATCAGCACGCGTGTTGGTGCGTCGGGGTAGTCCCATTCCGAGACGCGTTCGAAGAAGGTGCGCAGTGTTCCGAGCGTGAGGCGGATCGTGACCGGAGACAGCGGCTTGCCGGTGTCGTTGCGGGTGAGGCGTGTGCCGAGGTGGCGTTTGAACGCCTCGACGTGATGGCGGTCGACGTCGACGAGACCGCCGATCTCGGGGAACTCGGTCGCCAAGAAGCCAGCGAACTGGCGCAGCTTCGCGTTGGCTGCGACCACGCTCGCCGGGCGCAAAGAGAGCGCGATCTGGTCGAGGTAGCGCAGCATCGTCGCAGCGAGAACGGGTGAAACCGCTGCGATCTGGGGCCAGTCGAACAGCTGGGAGCGCGGTGTGCCTCGCCCTTGCGGAACCTTGATCGGAACGGCGGGGACGGCGCTCATTTGCCGATCCCGTCGGCTGCGGCGAGGAACATGTCGGCGTCGATCAACGCGGACGCTTTGTCGTATTCCTCGGCGAGCCAGCCGTTCGCCAAGTGAATGTAGAGGCGGGTCGTGTCGAGCGATCGGTGACCGGCCTGAGCCTGCAACGCCTCCAACTCCATCCCGGCTTCGCGCAGCCGGGTGAAGCACGTGTGGCGAAGTTCGTGGCACGTGACCCGCCGGACACCCGAACGATAGCGGACCGACTTGAACACCTGCTTCAAGCCTTCGTCGGAGAGCGGCCGTCCGCGCCGTCGGCCCTTCAACACGACGAACAACCGATCCGTCTTCGAGTCGGTCGGGCGCTCCGCGCGGAGGTAGTCGCCGACCGTCGCGAAGAACCTCGCCGAGATCGGGATCTGTCGCTGGTGACCGCCCTTGCCCTCGACAATGAACACCTGCCGGCGCGCCCCATCGAGATCTTGGAGACGCAGACCGAGGACCTCGCAGCGGCGCAGTCCGCCGAGCACCATTGCCTCGATCATCGCCCGATCACGCCACCGGCGACACGCTGCGAGCAGCGCGTCAACCTCGCCCGGCTCCGCCACCCGAGGCAGCGTTCGCGGTGTTCGGATCAACGGCACACCACGCTGACCGCGGTCACGTGACCGTCGTGTCGACAGACCGCGCGGGACCGGGTTCTGGTCCACGTCACCGCGCACGATCAGAAACGAAAACATCGACGACAACGACGACAGCCGTCTTTGGATCGTGCGCGCCGACAACCCCGACTCGCCGTCCACGAGTCGCACGACCGTGTCGTCGCCCGATGCGCGTTGGGCGGTGATGAACGCCAACACATCCGCCGTCGTCACTGCCGACGGCTCGACCGAAAACAAGCTGAAGAACACCTTCAGATCGAACCCGGCAGCGAGCACCGTGTTCGGCCGGCACCTCGCTGCGAGGAACTCGAGATACCGGTCGACGACCGGGTGACCGAGGCGAACCTCGACCCCTCCGTCGGCGCGATTCACGCGTTGAAACTCAGGTGACCAAGACATGGGATGGGTTCCTTTCGAGCCCCGGCGGGGCAGTCACCCAGAGTCCCTCACCACCACTGAAAGCGGCGAGGATTACCCCCATATCCTCACCTACGCGCCCGGTCAGGTGCTCGGAATGTTCGGCTCAGTGTTCAGATTTCGCGATCTTCCTCGGTGGTCGAGTAGAAGCTGCGCAGAGCACGGTTGAGCACGACGCCCGGCACTGTTGCGTGGAATTCGTCGACGATCTCGACCCTGCTGATCTGAAGAGTCGGGTCACTTCGCGCTGCGAGTTGAGCGGCGAAGCGCCGGATGTCGTCAACCATGTCGAGATGCACAGGTGGCGGCTTGGCGGGATGTCCGTCCGCCAGGTTCAGCGCCTCACGGCGCCGGCCAGCATCTGTCTCGAGCGATCCGATCCCGAAGAAGACTTCAGACCGCAGGCGGTCGGTGTCCGCCCGTTCGCGCTCGATGTCGAAGATCACCTCACCGTCCCACCACAAC
>NZ_JBDVNU010000008.1:0-10941 GCF_039969435.1 Ilumatobacter sp. | reverse complement strand
GCCAGGAACGCTGGATGAACCGCTGGAAGCCCGCCCTCAACGCCTTCGCCATCACCTTCGAAGGCCGCCTCTTCTGAGGCCCTACGATCCCCAACAACAACCATGAGCCAGGTCAGTTACACCAACGATCTGACAGTCCCTCCCAGCGAAGTCCGCTTGCAACGGCGTTGCGTTTGAGGGCATCTGGGACGGTCCGATTCAGATTGTGGCGTCCAACGGTCGGACGCTTGCGTCTGGCCGGGCGGGCGACACGCCGCCGTGTGTCACACCGGAGTACCTTGCGGGTGGCTGACCGCACAACTGCGGCACGATAGACGCATCGTGGCTGTGCTGCGGAGCAGTCGGTGACGGTTGGGCCGTCCTGAAGTTGACCCGGTCTTCTGGACACGGTGGTGTGCCCCGGACTCCGCTCCTTACCCTACCGCCCGGCCGTATGCGCTGGCCCGCTTGCTGCTGTCAGCGCGGCCCATGTACCCCAACGCACGTTGCCGGGCTCGCCATCGACTGCCCCAGCACGCCGAATGGGCAGTTCGCAAGCGAATCAGGACGGCGAAACCGTCGACCGGTGAGCGGGGTCCGCGGCACGCTGCATTTGCGCCACTACCTATTGGTTGCCGAGCAGATCGACGACCGCTCCGCTTCATCCGAATTCCGCAACGTGAGCGTTGTGGCAGCCGACGATGTCGAATGGAAGCAGGTGGAACAGCGGAGCAAGCGTGGACTACGGTCAACCATCGTGAACCTTGGCGTTAACCCCACCGTTCTAAAGCCACTACATGTACGCCGTGTTGGCTGAACGCTCGGAAGTCGTGCTCGGCGGCCGCACCGAGGGGCTCGTTGCAGGCGAAGTCACCACGGTGATCGCTGTCGAGGTGCACCGCGCTTCGTCGGCTGCCAATCAGGCTCAGCTCTGCGCGTGCAGCTCGAAGATCGCAGGATGAGGAAGTCAGGTGGGCTTTCTCAACGATGAGGACTTTCAGTTCGTGGAACCGCCCCTGCGGTTCCCTGGCGACGCTCGCCTCGACGAGATCCGAATCGCTGACGATCAATGCCAAGCCGGTGTGTTCGTCGACAGTGTCTTCGAACTCCTGGGTGAGCTCCGCAGCGGCCGCCAGTACGTGTTCGACGGCTACGACATCGAACGACTAGCCGCTTCGACCAAGACACCGTGGGGCAGATATGTGGATCCGGACCTCAGTCTTTGCGGACCCGAGCTGCGTGGGCATCTCCGCATCGTGCTCTACGAGTGCTCGGCCCACTTGCTCGAGCTTCGTGGAGTCGGCCGGACGTGGACGGTCATTCACAACGGAAAGCAGGTTCTCCGGTCGCATCTCGACTTCGAGGAGGAGCCCACTTACGGAGACGAGGATCCCTACGAGCCGGAGATCGATGATGAGGAGTACGAGATGACCGTCGCAGAGCGTGAGCACCTGCTTGGCCGCGCTCAGCAAGCTGAGCGTGACGCCAAGGTGGCAACGAAGAACGCTCAGGACCAAGTGGAAGAGGCGCATGCGCGTGCCCGAAAGATTGAGCGCGATTCGGATCGCGAGCTCAAGGAACTCGAGAAGGCGCTTGCCACCGAGCGCAACAAGCGTGAAGTCGTGGAGCAGAAGCTTGGGGCCAGCGTGGATACTCAGGCCGAAAGACAGCGAGCGGCGAAGAAAGAAGTGAACGGATTGAAGGCAGAAATCCGCGCTCTGAAGAAGTCTTTGGACGCTCTCACCGGACAAGTCACTCAGCTGCAACGGTCAAGCGCCCAACTCGCCGCATCCGAGGCGAGGGAGCGTAAGCGAGGCGACCAAGCCGAGCAGAAACTCGCCGATGCTGAGACACGAATTTCGGACAGCGAGACGACAATCGGCGACCTGGAGCGCCTTGTCAGTTCCGAGAAAGACAGCTTGGAAGTTCAGCGGGGTCAGTTTGAAGAGTCGCTCGAGGAGTTGCGACTTCAGCTGAACGAACAAGCTTCGTTCAGCGAGAAAGAGGTAGAGCGCCGCGTCGACGCCGCCGAGGCCGCAGCCGCCGACGAGCGGACTCGATCTGACGAACTGAATCAGCAGGTCGGAAGAATCCGGAGCGAGCTGTGCGCGACGAAATCCGAACTTGATCAAGCCCGCAGCGACTTCGCTGAACTCGTCGACGAGGCTCGCGCTGTGCTTCCGCAGCGCCACCTCAAACGAATCACTCGACTCGGTTCGCGTAATCTCAGGCGCGTGCGCCCCTGACCACATCCGGCGGCCAACTTCTACGAGTCCACAGCTCGGGATCGGCACCGAGTCGCTGCGGCCCTGGGTTCGTCGCTCTGAGATCGATGACGGTTCCAAGCCGGGTTCATCGAGCGAGGACGCAGCGAAGTTGAAGCGGGTCGAGCAGGAGAACCGTGAGCTGGGAAGAAGGGTGCCCTGCGATCCGAGACGGCATTAGCGGAGACGGTAGCCGTCGACGCCGGACACCGACTGCCGACGTCATTCGACGAGGCAAAGGTTGAAGCGCGGCTCGTTGGACAGTTCAAGACCAGCCCCCGCGGGCCGCCCTGTCCCAGAACGCCGGCTCAGGGACCGTCGCCAAGCAACACCCGAGGGGCGGTGCGATCGACTCCGATCCTGCGGCGTTGCCCCGTGTGCAGGTGGCTGGGGCACGATCGCGTTCTACTCGCACTCGCACTCGCACTCGCACTCGGAGTAAGGCAAGGCGTTGAGGCACTCTTGGCAAGGCTACGCAGCTGCCTTCGCCTGCGATGACGACGCCGCCTCGGAGTACCTGAAATCGCGACTCGAGAAATCCCGGAGTACACGCCTGACGGGAACGCATTGTCCGGGGCGAGTTCGTCGACCACATCGATATGGCCGACATGAAGCCAAGCCACCCGAACACCAGCAGAACCCATGAACCCGAGATACGCACCCGATCTGATCGGCTTCGCGCCGACGATCTGAGCGACAGCGCCGCCCGACTCGAGCGCGTGGACGGCGATCTCCACTTTGTGCGCGCTTGCTTTTCAAAGCCGAGCATCGCTAACCGGATCTCATCGGACCGGACGTCGTCGGTTCAGTTATTGAAGCAGTCTGACCGTCTCAGTCGACGTTCACAGACGCCGCTCGACGAACCACTCGAGCCGACGACCGGTAAGCGGAAACAGCGTCTCCAACCCCAGGTTCAGCGCGCCGGTCAAGCTCGCATGCGGCGAGGTGGTCCCAACGACTCGACCGTCGCCGTTCACGTCCGCAATCTGCGATAGAGCGCCTCAATCCGCCTCGGATTGTCCTACCCTCGTCAGTCTTGAATCAACGGCTGCTCGCCACGGTCGTGCCCTCCTGGTGTGTGCGCTCCGTCCAAATAGTTCAAGGATGGCAGCTTCGTGCCGAATGAAGCACGCACAAATCCCGCAAGGAGAACCGTGACCTCCACTAACAACACCCCGGTATCCGTCGTAGTCCTGAGCGGCCGAAAGCCGTGACCGCATGAAGGATGTTCGGGGGTGAGCGCACCCTCCAACACGACGTCAGGTCCACCTGTTGCACGTCCGGACCCATTGCTCGATTTCCTCTGGCGAGGAAAAGTGTATCGGATCCCGCCTGCGTGGTACCCCGATCCTCTCCCACGAGCCGAAGCGCGGTACTGGGACGGAGAACAGTGGACTCCCCACATAGTCGCGCGCGGGGTCGAGTACGACGAGCGGGTCGCTACTCCGATCGCTCGTTGGTGGCCGCCCGAAGACGCAGCGATCCACTGCATCAACGCCGCCTTCCACTCATCGACGTTCGCCTGGTCGAACAACCAGCCAGCCCAAGCCGCCTGGCACGCAACTCATGCGTTTCACCTCGGTCGGATGTTCAGACCTCTGCTCGCCAACAGTCATCGAAAGGGAGGAACCGGAACGAGTATCGGGCTTGGCTACATGGTTCTCGGCCCGGTTGGTCTGATCGCCGGTCCGATCGCAAACTCGCTGCGCAAGCGATATCAACGCAACGCTGCAGCGGCCGCCCATACGGAGGGCATTGCGTCGTTCGCGATCATGATGCTGTCTGCAACTGAGTCACTATTGCCCACCCTGCCGAGGCAGCAGGCCGACGTGGAGGCCCTGTACGCCTGGCACTTCGTGTTGACATCAGGAGGCGACTTCGCCAACTATCACGACGCACTCATCCACGTCGCGCACTGTTTTGGTCTCCTCGCCCACGCTGACATCGAACTCGCCGCGTTTCTGCTCAGGTACGCGCAGACATTCAACTGGGCTCCGGTCCTCGCTGCGTCGGCCGCACTCGGCTTCGTCATCCACGAAACCTTCGATGAGTTGGCACCCCTCCGCGAAGCGTACGAAATGTTTGGTTTGGTCTTCGGAGCTGATCAAGAGCAGATCCGATTCGCGTATCACCGGTTGGCGCGCCAGTGGCACCCAGACTCGCTCGGCGACGTACCCCAGCATGTGAGGCAACTGGCAGGCGAACGCATGGCAGCCATCAACCACGCACACTCGCTGCTGATGGGACAATTCGCTCGGTGATCTCAGCCACGATCGCCGACCGACGACGTAGAGGTAGATCTTGCATTGAATTAGCCGCACATCGGTGGATCGACGAGCACATCGACTCCATTCTGACGCAGGCGCAAACAACTGTCCCCCAACGCCGGCTCGGTGACTGTTGCCGAGCGGCTCTTTGAGGACGGTCGATGGCGGACGAATTGGGGCGCCCTTCCCGTGCTGCCTAGTGCGCGTCGACTTCCGGAATCGTGGGTTGCGCAGTAAGCACGGGCTCTCGTGGCAACCCAAGTCCTTCCAGCTCAGCCGCACGGTCTTGATAGTGAAGCCAGGTGATGAAACCTCGGTCGACCACGTTGAGGCGGCGCCGACTGGAGTCGTAGTCGATAATGATCGGAGCGATGTTGCCCTTGACCTGAAGGGACGCAGCGGCACCTAGCGCCTGCGTCGTGTTGCCCTGGTTCACCGGAGTCTCGGGGTGATTCAGGTCGATGAGCTTCTGAACACGGTTGAGAGTCACACCGTTCTCCAGCTCCTCGACGGGTAGCGCCAGAAGCGGGAGCAGGAGCCATCGATACATCTCATACTTGGTCTGCTGAAAGCCATCCGCGAAGGCGTTGAGGAAGTTGCGGTACCGAGCCGACTGGTCCTCGACGACGCCATGAATGATCTCCGAGGTGGCCACCTGGGCTTCCACATGCTGGTGGAACTCTTTGGAACTCGTTACGCCGGCGCTTGAGCAGGCCCGGAAGCACGCCTCCTGCACGATATGGACGCTGAGAAAGCAGCCTTCCAGCAGGTCGTCCACGAATTGCGGGTCGAAGCTGATGTTGAGCAGTCGCTCGCCCTCAGAGACGACTTGTCGCAGCTCGTCTACCGTCCAGAGGTCAGCATCAACCGAGAGCACCCGGCCGGTGAGGTCGCCGTTGAACTGGATCAGACGGTTGTCATCTAGCCACACGCCGATGACGATGAACGTGAAATTGCTCTCCTCATGAAACGCCTTCAGCGAAGTAGCGAATCGCTGCTGAGTCTCGACCGGGAGGTAGTGAAAATCTTCAAGCACGATGTACCTGTCGAAGTCGATGGCTCGAAGCGCACGGATTATGTCGTCAGCGCTCTCAGGGTCAAGCTCCAGCGGCGCGAAGTTCTTGGTCTCCTCGGTGGCGTCGGTTTCGGTCTCTTCGCCGCCGATCTTTGCACCCAGCCCGGGAATGCCGACGCTGCCCTCCGCCGTGGCGATCACTTTGGACTCTCCGCTCACGGTCCGAGCTGAAGACAGTTCGATCCGGTAGCCAGCGTCCTTGAGGACACCCGTCAGCAGTTGGCTCAGGCTCATGCCGCTGTTGCACATCACTCGGACGAACTCCCGATCGCTGAGCCAACGCTTCCGTAGTGAGGTCTTACCCTGCTTGGAGCTGCCGTGGACAACGATGTGCTTGTCCGTAGTTAGCGATCCGACGAACACATCGTCCACGGCCGGACGGGTGACGTAGTTCAACGGCACCTCCCGCTGCACCCCGAACACCTCGGCAACCTTGAATTCGCTCATCTGTCTTGTCCTCGCCCGCGGTGGATTGCTGCGTTACGACACCGTAGTGCTTCCGGCGGACTGCCGACCTTGTATCCCCCGCACTGCTCAGTGCGAGCGAGACACATCTATCGTGCGACGGATGAGCGGTCCAGCGGACGACTCGGACCTTCCACCGTGGGTCTATCTCATCGGCGTTGGACTCATTCTCTTCGTGATCTACGTCTGGCAGGCGCGGCTCGATTTGGTGACCGACCTCGTCGATGAACGTATGCGGGATGACGTGAGAGACCTGCAACCGACGATGACCTCCAAGCCGTAGCCAACAGCGCGCCCATCTCGTGCGAGCCGACCGATCTACTAATCAGCTTGTCCCTGAACGCCGGATCGGTGACCGTGGCCAAGCGGCACTATCAGGGCGCCCCATGGACGTCACCTCGGGCGAATCCCGTTCACCCGACGCTCTGGCGCACCTATCGCTCGGCGTGATGGCGCTCCAGGAACCCACACCTAGACAGGGTGCTAGCTTCGCCCGATGGTTGGTTGTGGCCGAATTTGGTTCTTTGCCTGCTCTCGGTCCCTCCGGCAACGTGCCATCAAGTACGCGGGCTGTGATGCAATCACGCATTGGCGCTTCGGCCCAGTGCGCGGCGCGATCGTCTTCGGGGGATTCACGTGAGTCAGGATGATGTGCTCCGGCTGCTTAGGCATCTCGGCCGCGCACTGCTGTGGCTGCTGATGATTCTCGCAAAGGTGAGTTTCGTCTTAGTGGTCCTCTTTGTCACGGTCTTGGTCGGTGCTCTGCAGGGCCTCATGCGCACCGACAACAGCGGCATTGCGACAATTGCCCGACGCTCCAGCCGCCGGAAATGGTAGAGCAGCGACTGTCACGGATTGATCCCGGACGGATGTGCCGTGGGGCGTGTGTACCGTGTGCTGCTCGCGCGGTAAGCGGGGCGGTTGACCTCGCAAAATGACAGAGCAGAATTCCACTACTGTCGCGAAGATGACGAATCACGAGCCCGCTCCCGAGTACCGAGATGGAAACCCGCCAGAGGTTTACCTGAGACTCGTTATCGATTACCTCGTCGAGCCGCATCGTCGACGGCTCGGTTTAGGAACTGCTATTGACATGCTGGCTGCGGTCGACGATCTCGCCGACGACGGAGTCGACAGCACGACGCAGCATCGGACGGAACTAGACAAGAACAAGAAGCAGGGAATCGAGGAGGTCACCTGCCCGAACTGCTACATCTTGATTCCGTCTGGAACCGACTGCGCGACGTGTGATTGGACGGCTACAACGGACTGAACGAATAGACCCCTCAAAGACGGGGTCTATTCGAGTGGAGAGTGTCCACAAACGCCGGCTGCGGGTGTGATCGAAGTCGAGGCATCTGGAGGTGATGGTGTGGTGTGGGTGTCCCACGATTCAAGGAGGACATCCTGCCCACACTGCTCACCAACCACGCCGCTCTTTGCACCCACGATCCGCCGTGGTCGCCCGACGAAGCCCAAGTCGCTGCTGCCGCGTTCCTCGCCCGGTACAACGGCCGAACCCTGGAGGCCTAGCGCCACCACCTGCGCTACTACTTCCAGTGGGCCGCAGATCAACGGCAACTTCGCCGCGAGTCAGAGTCGGACGTGGACGAGCGGCGTTGGACTTACTCGTCACCGCCCTTAGAACGGTCAGTTACCGCTACGGAATCGGTCCAAGCAAAGGGTTACGAAGCTCGCCTTCAGACTGGCCTGGCGGGACTGAATCTCGATCGCATCTGGCCCGCCCAGATCGCCATTTCGGAGATTTAGTGGATCCACAATGGCGCCGACAATACGAGATTGCTCAGCGTCGCCTTCGGGGGTTCCATCAACAGCGTCGCAGAATTGTCCGAGCAGATCGAGTTGTTCGTCGTTGAGCTGGTCCTCCGAAGCGATCTCCGGCAGATCCGTTAGCAGTTGCCCCAAATTCGGAATGACTTCGTCAGGCAATGCGAACTCGAAGTCCTCGGCGAGGATGACGCCAAACTCCAGCACTCGACCATCCGCTTCAACTGTTGCCTCAAGATTCAGCTTTCCACCCGGCACGGCGCCCCGGAAGCTGAGTGTCGCCTTGGACGTCGTTCCCCCCAGCACTCGGGCGGGGCCAACAGCGTCGACCGCGGTGAACGCTGCCGCATCAGGGTTCGTATACGTACTCGACGTCAGATCGATTCCGACGTCGGCACCCGAGGCGAAATCGACATTGATCAATAGCGTGTCCTGAAACGGAGACTCCAACGAACCGCGAACAAACACCGTTAGCGGACCTTCGGTTCGAGGAAACACAGATCGGGTAAGCAACGCCTCAACGTCGCCACCGTTGATAGTGAAGGTCGACGCCCGCCCATCAGCGTCGAGCGTCGAGCCGCCGAACGTGGCGCAATTATCGCCTTCGCACACCGAGAACTGGTCCCCCAGAGCTTCCACGGTCGGCGGTGCTTTGAACTCAGCGCCTGCGGCGGCGCCGGCGGCAGCTTGACCAATCCTGAAGTCGACGAACACTCGGGCTGCGGAGTCAGGCTGCGTCGCTTCTAGTGCTTTCTCGTCAGGACCTCGGAGCATCACCTCAAAGCACGTCTTGCTCCGGCTCGCCACCGTCGTCCCCGGTGTCGAGCGAACCCGGTGTGGCCTCGGGCAACTCGGGTTCCGGCTGGACGGTTGCGTCCGACGTGGAATCTGTGGCCAGTGAGGTTCTATCGACATCGGCAACTTCGTCACTGCCGGTGCACGACGACAACATCGCAACGATCAACAACAGCGCCTGCGATGGTTTCACGGCGAAAACCTACCCGGGGAGCAGCGAGGTCTGAATCGGCCGGCATTGCCTCAGGTCAGGTTTGGTCCGTGACCTGTCGCCGATGGATATCACAACTGTCCCCTATCGCCGGATCGGGGGCGCCCACCGCGAGAGTTCCGACAGATCACCGAGCCGCAGTCGGTCGTCGCGGCTCCCGCATTCCGGCCGACACCTCGTCCAGCGAGCCCTCGCGCCAACGTGGCGTTCGAGTCGGCATCAGCGCGCGTCGCCTCGGTCGAGGACGGCCCCAGGTCTCCCCTCACCCTGGGGCCGTCCGATTGAGGAACGCCGCTGGTCGGTGGGCCAACGGAAGTCGCTTGCGTGTGGTGCTGCTTGTGTCAGACGACTCGGCTGCCCAACGTCGCGACGACCTCGATCGATTCGTTGCCGCGGTGAACGTCGAGTCTGACCTCGTCGCCGGGACGAGCCGCTTCGATCACATCGGCGAGGTCTCCGGGCGCTTTCACGTCGGTTCCGTCGACGGCGACCACGACGTCGCCGTGCCTCAGACCTGCGGTCTCGGCCGCTGAGCCGACCGTGATCTCGCTGACGAAGAGGCCGTGGGTGACCTCGAGACCGGCTCTTTCGGCGACTCGAGGATCGATGGGGGCGGTGGCGATTCCGAGGAACGCTTGGACGATCGGTTCGCCGGTGGCGAGTTGTTCGAGGATCGGCAGTGCGGTGTCGATCTCGATTGCGAAACCGATGTTCTGGGCGCCCATGGAGCCCGCGGAGTTGATGCCGATCACGGTTCCGTCGAGCGACAGCAGCGGTCCGCCGGAGTTGCCCGGGTTGATCGCGGCATCGGTCTGGATCAGGCCGTCGAAGGTGCTGCCGTCTTGGAGCGTGATCGAGCGGTCGAGCGCTGACACGATTCCGTCGGTGGCGGTATGGCCGCCTTCGAACCCGAGGGCGTTCCCGATCGCCACGACCGGTTGTCCCACTCGGAGGTCTGCCGACTTTCCGATCGGCAACGCCGTCAGATCCTGGCGGTCGACCTGGAGTACGGCCAGATCGTGGAGCGGTGACATCCCGAGCACGACTGCGGGCGAGGTCGTGCCGTCGGCGAATTCGACGTCGATCTTCGACGAGCCGACGACGACGTGGGCGTTCGTTGCGATCCGTCCGTCGGTCGACATCACGAAACCGGTACCGGCCCCCTCGCCGAGGTGCGACTGCGCAGTGATGCGGACTGTGCCGGTCAGCGACTCGGCGACGAGCGACGACACGTCGTTGCCGACGCTCGGCTCCAGCTGGGGGGTGACGATCCCCGGCTCGGAGGCAACGGAGGCGGCGGCGCAGGCCTCGGTCTCGCCATCGTACGCGACCTCGTCACAGACCTCGGCGGCGAGGTCGCCGTCACCACGAGCTCGACACTCGGAGGCGCATCGTTCGTTGTCGTGCTTCCTGATGCACGGAAATCCACGACGTCCAGCCCAGCGACCTCGCGACCGGATGACCCGAACGAAGAAACCGAAACCGACCTCGCAGACCCGAGGGTGAACGACGACATGTGATCTCTCGGGTCGACGCTCGGATCCCGGCGAACTCTGGCGTCCGGGTCAACGGTCGTGCTGCTGAACGACCTCTCGTGACCGCCCGTCAGGTTTGCACGAGCAACTCGCGGGAATGCTGTTGACATGATCACAGTGCGCCTCGCAACCGTCAGTCTCGTCGCGGTCGCGTCACTCGTGGGATGCGCCTCCGACGAGACGGAGCCGGCCGTGGATCCTCCGCTCGAAGAGGACGTCCCGTTCGACCCTGACGTGGGTGACGGCATCGACACCGAAGTCGAGCGGAGCGAGAACATGGGCATGGACGGCGACGACGCATAACTGCGGATCGTCGGGACGGACATCTCGATCGCAGACATGCGTCCCGGCATGGCATCGCTCCCTGCTGGCGGGCTCTGCGACGGTCGATCTGCGAGCAACGAGGACGAACATCGTCGCACGGGACTGTCAGATCGTTGGTGTAACTGACCTGGCTCATGGTTGTTGTTGGGGATCGTAGGGCCTCAGAAGAGGCGGCCTTCGAAGGTGATGGCGAAGGCGTTGAGGGCGGGCTTCCAGCGGTTCATCCAGCGTTCCTGGC
>NZ_JBDVNU010000007.1:0-84279 GCF_039969435.1 Ilumatobacter sp. | reverse complement strand
GGGAGGGTGGGTGGTGCGGTGAGTCTGCGTCGGGGTGGGGGCGAGAGAGACTCACCGGTGGTGGGAGGGTGGGTGGTGCGGTGAGTCTGCGTCGGGGTGGGGGCGAGAGAGACTCACCGGATGGGGGTGGGCGCGGTGGGTGCCGGCCGATTGCGGGTCGGGGCACACGCGGTACGCTCGCTGCTCGTGCCATCTCCCGAGTCGCTTCCCCGCCCGTCGTTCAAGCGGATCCTCTTCAAGCCCTCGGGTGAGGCGTTGGCCGGCGGCTCGGGCAAGGGACTCGACGGTGACACCCTCGATGCGACGGCGACGGAGATCATCGACCTCCGGGCCAATCTCGGCGTGGATGTCGCGGTGGTCGTCGGCGGTGGCAACTTCTGGCGGGGCCGCGAAGGCTCGATGAAGGGGATGGACGCCACCCAGTCCGACCACATCGGCATGCTCGGAACGGTGATGAACGCACTCGCCCTCCAGGATGCGCTCGAACGTCAAGGTCAGGAGACCCGAGTCCAGTCGGCGATCGAGATGCCCCGGATCGCCGAGGGCTACATCCGTCGGCGTGCGGTGCGCCACCTCGAGAAGGGTCGGGTGGTGATCTTCGCAGCCGGCACCGGTAACCCGTTCTTCACGACCGACACCGCTGCCGCGCTGCGCGCAGCGGAGATCGAGGCCGATGTCGTCATCAAGGGCACCCACTCCGGGGTCGACGGGATCTACTCTGCGGACCCGCGCACCGACCCCACCGCCGTCAAGTACGACGAGGTGTCGTACATGGAGGTGATGACCAAGGACCTCAAGGTGATGGACACCACGGCCATCGCGTTCTGCCGGGAGAACGACATCCCGATCGTCGTGTTCGACATGTCCGTGGAGGGTTCCTTGCGCAGCATCGTCCAGGGTGGACCCGAGGGCACCCTGGTGCGGCGGTGACCAGGGACTAGCCTGCGATCTGTGATCGAAGACACCCTGCTCGAGACGATGGACAAGATGGAGAAGGCGGTGGAGCACACCCGTTCGCAGTTCTCCACCGTGCGCACGGGCCGCGCCACACCCGCCCTGGTCGACCGGCTCACGATCGACTACTTCGGAGCCCAGGTCCCGCTGCAGCAACTGGCGTCGATCTCCGTGCCCGAGGCTCGCCAACTGCTGATCAAGCCCCACGACCGGAGCACTCTCGAGGCGATCGAGAAGGCGATCCGCGAGAGCGACCTCGGCGTCAACCCCAACAACGACGGTATCGCGATCCGACTCTCGCTGCCGCAGTTGACCGAGGACCGTCGCAAGGAGTACGTCAAGGTCGCCAAGGCCATGGCAGAGGACGGCAAGATCACGCTGCGCAACCTGCGGCGCGACGCCCGCAAGTCGATGGAGGCCGAGGAGAAAGAGGGCGAGGTCTCCGAGGACGAGTTGGAGCGGGCGGAGAAGGAACTCGACAAGGTCACCACCGAGCACGTCGACCAGATCGACGCGGCGCTCGACAACAAGGAGCAGGAGCTGCTCGAGGTCTGACGACCGCCGATCGAGCGAGAGGAACCCATGAGTGACGACATCTGGCGCAACGACAGCACAGGGGATCAGAGCGAGGGCGGCCGACGGCCGGGCCGCTTCGAGTCCTCGATGGACGAGTTCGGTGACGACGAGTTCGGGGGACCGCTCTTCGGTGACGATTCCGGCGGTGTGATGAACCCCGACAGGTCCGCACCGCCAGGGGCGCCCGCCGAGCGCGAAGGGCTCAGTTTCGGTGACGATGCCACGGGCCCACTTCCGCACTGGACCGAGCCTGCGACGGGTGAGATGCCCAAGATCGATGCGGTCCAACAGGCCCCGGGCGAGAACGACGATCTCGATGTGTGGTCGACCTTCACGTCGGAGTCGCCGGTGTGGAAGGAGGGCGACAGCGTCGACCAGCCGTCGGGCACGCTCACCACTCCGGGCGCAACCGCACCCCGGGTCCCCGAGATCGCCGACCGACCGTCGGATCCGACCGGGGAGTTGAGCTGGGAGGACGATCCCGCCGAGTCCGACGTGGTCGAACCTCGGGTGATCGACGACGCATTCGCCGCCACGACCGTCACCGACGCGATCATCGCCGATCGTCCGCCGCGCGAACCGGGCCGGATCACGATCGGGACGGATCCCTCCGGGATGCCGCGCCGACCCGAACCGTCACGCCGCGGGGGAGCTCAGCAGCGGCCACCGTCGGCTGGGAACCCGGTCGCCGGTGGCGACAGTCGCAACCTCCCGGTGGCGATCGCCACCGGTGTGGGCCTGGCGGTCGTGTTCCTCGGGCTCACCATCTTCGTCGGACCGCTCGGAGCACTGCTGTTCGCCACCGTCGTGCTGGCGCTCGCCGGCATCGAGTACTTCGGCAAGGTCACGGAGAAGGGCTACCGCCCGGCGGTGGCACCCGGCGTCACGGCGATCGTCGTCGCCCCACTGGCGGGCTACTGGGTCGGAGAAGCGGGGGTCACGATGGTCGTGGCGTTCGCCTTCCTCGCCGGCGCACTCGGGTTCATCGGAGCGTCGTCGATCGAGTCGGGGCCGATGCCGAACATGGCCATCACCACGCTCGGCGTGGTGTGGATCGGCGTCCTGGGGGCCTACGTCGGCATGCTGCTCGACTACTCCAACCTCTCCTCGTCCCTGTACGCCGACGGCACGCCGTGGGGTACCGACACGCTGGTCCTCCTCGCCGTGGGCGTGGTCGCCAACGACGTCGGGGCCTATTTCCTCGGCTCGGCGTTCGGTCGTACGCCGCTGCGCGGCTGGATCAGCCCCGCCAAGTCGCTCGAAGGCGCTCTCGGTGGCACGATCCTCACGCTGTTGGTGATGGTCATCGTCGGGCTCCGCGACCTGAGCGACACCTGGAGTTCGATGAGCCACCTGCTGATGCTCGGCATGGTCATCTCGCTGCTCGCGCCGCTCGGCGACCTCACGGAGTCGATGTTCAAGCGGAACCTCGACGTGAAGGACTTCGGCACGATCGTCAAGGGCCACGGCGGTGTGCTCGACCGCTTCGACGGCTTCCTCTTCACCCTGCCCGGCGTGTACTACCTGTTCCTGGTCGTCACGCCGTGGACCGAGTTCGTCCCGGCCGTCGCCGGTACCTGAACGTGGCGTCCGCACTCGTGTCCGCCTGTGACGTGGACACGACTGTTCGATGACCACACGTGTGGCGATCGCCGGGTCGACCGGATCGATCGGCACGCAGACCGTCGAGGTCGTCGCGGCCGAGAACGAACGCGAGCCGGGTGCGTACGAGGTGACGGCGCTGAGTGCGGGCTCGTCGGTCGACGTCGTGGTGGCCCAGGTGGAGGCGTTGCGTCCTCGGTTGGTGGCGATGGCCGACGAAGCGGCACGACTCGAAGTGCAGCGGCGTTGTCCGGGCGTCGAGGTGGTCGCCGACTCGGCCGATCTCGTGGAGGTCGCCGACGTCGTGGTCAACGGTGTGGTGGGATTCGCCGGACTGACGGTCACCATCGAGACGCTGCGCGCCGGCAAACGGCTGGCGCTCGCGAACAAGGAGAGCCTGATCGCGGCCGGTCCGGTGGTGCAGCCGCTCCGGGCCACACCGGGCGCCGAACTCGTACCGGTCGACAGCGAGCACTGTGCGCTGCACCAATGTCTCCGCTCGTCGTACTCGCCCGATCGCGAGGTCAGCCGACTGCTGCTGACCGCCAGTGGGGGTCCGTTCCGCAACAGGACCGCCGACGAACTCGCGGAGGTGACGGTCGAGTCCGCGCTCGCTCATCCGACGTGGGCGATGGGCCCGAAGATCACGGTGGACTCCAGCACGTTGATGAACAAGGGCCTCGAAGTGATCGAGGCGCACGAGCTCTACGGCACTTCCTACGACCGGATCGACGTGGTCGTCCACCCGCAGTCCGTCGTCCACTCGATGGTCGAGTTCAGCGACGGTTCCACGATCGCTCAGTTGTCGATGCCCACGATGCACCTCCCGATCGGGTACGCACTCGGCTACCCGGACCGGATCGCCACGCCGTTCGGAACCATCGACTGGACCACCCTGTCGCGCCTCGACTTCGAACCACCTGATCGGACGACCTTCCGCTGCCTCGACCTCGCCTACCAGGCAGGACGCGCCGGCGGCACCGCTCCGGCCTGGCTGAGCGCTGCGAACGAGGTCGCCGTCGAAGCTTTTCTTTCCGGAAACGTCGCATGGAATGCCATTGCTGACGTCTGCGTTGACGTACTGGACCGCCATGATGGTGCAACCCCCACGTCCGTCGCCGACGTGATCGAAGCCGATCAAGTCGCCCGGAGAATTGCCGAAGAGATCGTCGAGAAGCGATGACAGATCAACTTTCACCAACCGACCGGGTCGAACCCCTCCCGCCACCCACGCCGTTGACGGCGCCGCCCGTCGCCGCGTCCCGGATGGACAGGATCCGCAGCGAGATCGTCGCCGGAGGCGCCGCCGAGGAGGTCGACGACGATGAACTCGCCGACGGGTGGCGCGGAAAGGTGGCGATGCTCGCCCTCGCCGGGTTGTTCGTGTGGCTGTACACGCTCAACGTGTGGTGGTTCGTCTTCGTCGTGGGCCTCGTCATCTCGATCTTCCTCCACGAGGCCGGGCACTTCCTCACCGCCAAGTGGACCGGCATGAAGGTCACTCAGTTCTTCATGTTCATGGGACCACGCCTCTGGAGCTTCCGCCGGGGCGAGACCGAGTACGGCGTACGACTCGTGCCGCTCGGCGCATTCGTCCGCATCGTCGGGATGCACAAGATGGACGCCGACGTCCCCGAGGCCGACGAAGAGCGCACGTACCGACAGAAGAGTTTCCCCCGACGCCTCCTCGTGATCTCGGGCGGCTCGCTGATGCACATGATCATCGCGATCTGCCTGCTGTTCGTCGTCTACGTCGGCCAGGGTGAACGATCGATCGCTCCCGAGGTGTTCATCAGCAACGCAGAGCAGGGTCTGCCTGCCGAGCAGGCGGGGCTGCGGGTGGACGATCAGGTCGTCTCGGTCGGCGGCATCGAGGTCTCGAGTTCGGTCGAACTCGGCGAAGCGGTCCGGTCCTTCGCACCCGGCGACGTCGTCGACATCGTGATCGTCCGTGACGGCACCGAGCAGACCGTTCCGGTGGGTCTCGCCGCTCGCACCGACGTCCCCGAGAACGACCCTGCGTTCGGTACCACCTACCTCGGAGTGGGTTCGGGGAGCCCGGTCGAATTCATCCAGCACAGCGTCCCCGCTGCGGCCCTCAACGCCGTCACCGACATCGTCCCCACGGCCTGGGAGTCGACGCAGGGTGTGTTCAAGGCGCTGAACCCGGTCAACCTGGTGACCCACGTCAACGGCTCCAACGACGACCTCGCCACTCGTCCGGTCACGCTGGTCGGAGTGACGGGACTCTCCGACGACGTCGGTGACTCCGAGGGGATCTTCGGCGTGCTGTGGCTGCTGGCCGTGCTGAACGTGTTCGTCGGTGTGTTCAACATGTTCCCGTTGCTCCCGCTCGACGGCGGCCACGCCCTGATCGCCGTCTACGAGCGGATCCGTGAAGGGATCCGAGGCGGCAAGCAGCGGTACTTCGCCGACGTCGAACGGCTCATGCCCTTCGCCATGGCGGTGGTCGTGTTCCTCTTCATGTTCATGTTCGCGGGCCTGTACCTCGACATCTCCGATCCTCTCTGACCCCACCGCCCGCCCTCGGCGCTCCAAGCCTCGCTGCGCTCGGCGTCGCTTTCAGACCCTGACGGACGTCGAGCGGGTGCTCGGGTGCGGGGGACCTTCTGCTGTGCGAGCGGCCACTCGGTTGGTGGGGTGGTTGACTGTTCTCATGGAAGTTGTTCCCGCTGCTGAACGCAAGGTCACGAACCAGATCACCGTCGGTGATGTGCCGGTGGGGGGCGATTCGCCGATCACGGTGCAGTCGATGACGATCACCAAGACCGCCGACGTCGAAGGCACCCTGCAGCAGATCTACGCGCTGGCGGCCGCCGGTGCCGACATCGTGCGCTGCACCTGCAACGAGATCGAGGCCGCCGAAGGGCTCGCCCAGATCGTGCCCCGGTCGCCGGTGCCGATCATCGCCGACATCCACCACCAGTACAAGATGGCGATGGCGGCGATGGAGGCCGGGGTCGACGGGCTGCGGCTGAATCCGGGCAACATCCGCAAGCCCGAGCACATCAAGGCAGTCGCGCGCGAAGCCAAGGATCGCAACCTGCCGATCCGGATCGGTGTCAACGCCGGGTCCCTCGACCCGAAGCTGTACGAGAAGTACGGTTCGGCCACGCCCGAGGCGATGGTCGAGTCGGCCCAGACCGAGATGCGGTACTTCGACGAGGTCGGCTTCGACCTGATCAAGATCTCGGTGAAGGCGTCGTCGGTGCCGCTGATGGTCGAGTCGTACCGGGCGCTGAGCGAGGTCACGAAGCATCCGCTGCACCTCGGGGTGACCGAGGCCGGTCCGCCCCCGGCAGGGCTGATCAAAGCCACCGCGGGCATCGCCACGCTGCTGATGGAGGGCATCGGTGACACGATCCGCTACTCGCTCACGGCCGACCCGGTGCAGGAGGCCAAGGCCGGACGTCAGCTGCTCGAGGCTCTCGGTCTGCGCGAACGCAAGAACGTCGACCTGATCGCATGCCCCTCGTGCGGCCGCGCCGAGGTCGACGTGATCAAGGTCGCCAACGAGGCCATGGAGGCCTTCGGCGAGCGTGAGTTGCCGTTGCAGGTCGCCGTGATGGGGTGTGTGGTGAACGGTCCTGGTGAAGCCCGCGACGCCGACATCGGCATCGCGGCGGGCAACAAGCGCGGTCACCTGTTCATCAAGGGTCAGAACGTCGCGGTCGTGCCCGAGGACGAGATGGTCGACCAACTCGTCGAATGGGCCGAGTTCATCAACGAGCACGGCATCGACGCCGCGTTGGAGCGCGCCGACTTGGACAAGGCGAAGCGCGAAGCCGACAAGGACCGGGCGAAACTGCTCGAGGAGCAGGGCGACGACGTCAACGCAGCGAACGAGAAGATCGTCGAGATCCGCAAGAAGTAGACGACCCGACGCCGCGCAGGGCGATCGTGACGAACGCCTGCGAGGTCGGTCCGGGGTTCAGGGGGTGGTCACGACGAACGTCGTGCTGTCGACGAACACCGAGGTGCCGGGGGACAGGTACAGCGTGGTGCCGTCGAGGCCGATCGCGAGTTCGTGACCGGTCGACCGATGCGACGCTCCCGGATCGAGGCGCACGAGGATCACGCCGGCCTCGGGGAGCGGGTATCGCCCGTCGGTGCCGGCCATGATCGGCCGTTCCAGCGGGGTGGGGTCGACGACGTCGAGGAGCAGATCGACGTCGACATGCTTCGAGGTGAATCCGCCGCGCACGACGTTGTCCGACGCAGCCATCAACTCGATGCCCGACCCACAGAGGTAGGCGTGGAGGTTGCCGGCGGTCAGGTGGAGCGCGTCTCCGGGCTGGAGGACCACGAGGTTGAGCAGCAAGCTGACCGCCACGCTCGCCTCACCCGGATACAGCTCCTCCAGCCGGTTCACCCAGACCGCCTCGGGCTCACTCCGGCCCGTACACGCTGCGATCGTGGACGCCGGGTCGATCGTCGAACGGTAGAGACCTCGCATCGCAGCACCCGATCCGTCGGAGGCGACGATGTCGGCGAGTTCGTCGGCACCGATGCCGCGCAGCAGCGCGACCGTCGCGGCCTCGGGGCGAACGCCGCACAGCGCCTCGAACTCGGTGAGCGCCACCAGGAGTTCGGGCTTGGCCTGGTCGTCGGCGAACTCCCCGGCGGCGAAGCCCGAACGGGCTTGCTCGGGGGTCGGGTGGGCCTGGAGGGACAGAGGTCGAGCGGCCGAGAGCACCTTGAGCAGGTAGGGGAGCGGCCCGCTCAGCGCGGAGAGCGGCGTCCCGTCGTCGAGCGTCGTCGGCCCGTTCGGATGCGTTCCGAGCCACAACTCGGCCCAGGGCTTGCCCCGACCGGCCAGTCCGAGCAGCTTCGGGATGAACTCCGTGTCGCCCCAGTCGTAGTGGTGGACCACTCCTTCGACGACCCGCGCCGGCATCAGCCCCGCCGCTTCGAACGCAGGTGTGTGCGTCGGATGAACCGGTTCATCCGAGGCCGAGTTCGGCGATGCGACCGACGACTCCCTGGCGTTCGGCGCCGATGGTGGTGCTGTCGCCGTGGCCGGTGTGGACGACGGTGTCGTCCGGGAGTTCGAGGAGGACGTCGCGAATGGTGGCGAGGATCGTCGGCTCGTCGGAGTACACGCGCCCTGTTGCTCCCGGACCCCCGCAGAACAACGTGTCGCCGCTCATCACTGCGCCGCTCGCGACGTCGTGGAAGCAACAGCAGCCAGGCGAATGGCCCGGGGTGTGGAGGATGCCGAGTTCGTGGCCCCCTGCTTTCACGGTGCGTCCCGGCTCGATCGGTCGGTCGAAGTCGTGGTCCGGATACACGACGTCCCACAGGAACCGGTCGAACTCGTGGAGCATGATCGGAGCGTCGACTGCGTCGCGCAACGCCACCGCAGCGTTGATGTGGTCGTTGTGACCGTGCGTGAGCACGATGGCCGCCACCCTCCGTCCGTTGACGGCGTCGACGATGGGCTGATGGTCGTGGGCCGCGTCGAAGATCAGGACCTCCTTGTCGTCGCCGACGAGCCAGATGTTGTTCTCGACCTCCCATTCGCCTCCGCCGAGGGCGAAGATGCCGTTGGTGGTGACCAGTTCGATGCTCACTGGCCGGACACCATGACGACGGACCGCAGCACTTCACCACGTTCCATCTTGTGGAACGCTTCCTCGACGTCGCCGAGACCGATCTTCTCCGACACGAAGCCGTCGAGGTCGAGGCGCCCCTGGAGGTAGAGGTCGATCAGCATCGGGAAGTCACGCTCGGGGAGGCAGTCGCCGTACCACGACGACTTGAGCGACCCCCCACGACCGAACACGTCGATGAACGGCAGTTCCAGCGTCATCTCGGGATTCGGCACGCCGACGAGCACGACCGTGCCGGCGAGGTCGCGGGCGTTGAAGCACTGCTTGTACACCTCGGGGTGGCCGATGGCATCGATGCAGACGTCGGCGCCGTTGCCGCCGGTGACCGAGCGGATGAACTCGACCGGGTCGCCGTTCTTCGAGTTGAAGGTGTGGGTGGCACCGAAGCCCGTGGCCCACTCGAGCTTGCGGTCGTCGATGTCGATGGCGATGATCGTGGACGCGCCGGCGAGTTGGGCGCCTGCGATCGCGGCGTCACCGACGCCGCCACAGCCGAACACGGCGACGCTCTGGCCGCGAGTGACGTTGCCCGTGTTCATCGCCGCGCCCAGGCCGGCCATGACGCCGCACCCGAGCAGTCCGGCGGCCTCGGCGGGAGCGGCAGGGTCGACCTTGGTGCACTGGCCCTCGTGGACGAGCGTCTTGTCGCAGAACGCTCCGATCCCGAGGGCGGGGGAGAGTTCGGTGCCGTCGGTGAGGGTCATCTTCTTGGACGCGTTGTGCGTGTCGAAGCAGTACTGGGGTTCGCCGCGCTTGCAGGCCCTGCACTCGCCGCACACCGCACGCCAGTTGAGGATGACGTAGTCGCCCACCTCGACGTGGGTGACCCGGTCACCGATCGACTCGACCTTGCCGGCGGCTTCGTGGCCGAGCAGGAACGGGAATTCGTCGTTGATGCCACCCTCGCGGTAGTGGAGGTCGGTGTGGCACACCCCGCAGGCGTCGATCGTGACCACGACGTCGTTGGGTCCGGGGTCGGGGATGACGATGGTCTCCATCGAGACCGGTTCACCCTTGGCTGTTGCGATGATGCCGCGTACTTCTTGACTCATGCGGGCCACCGTAATCGACACGTTGCGACCGGGCCCTTCTGACGAGGTCCAATCGGATGCATCCGACCGACGGGGGCTTTGTGTCCAGTTGGTTACATCCATCCGGGATGGATGTCACCACGGGATGGATGTCACCACCTCGTCCGCTTTTCCGCCGCTCATCGGGAACCGGTTGCCCTCTCCGTGCGTCCAACAGACATGGAATCAACTTTCCGACGTCGAACCTTCCTGGTCGCTGCCCTCGCAGCACCGGCTCTGGGCCTTCTGGCTGCATGCGGGAGCGACTCGACGGGCGACAGCGTGCAGAGTTCGAACACGACCGATTCTCCGCCCGGAACGAATGCCGGCCCGATCTCCGAATCGCCCGATGCTCCGCCCGAAACCGCACCGCCCACGCCACCGACGACCGAGCCGCCCGCCGACGCTGAGCAGCCCGCCCCGCCGATCCTCTCGTACACCACGCCCGGCGGATTCACGACCAGCCAGTTCGCCTTCCAGGATCCACCCATCGTCCTCGTCTCGGCCGATCGTACGCTGATCGGTCCGGGCGTCTCCACGGCGATCTTCCCCGGTCCGCTTCTGCCGGTGCACCAGGTGCAGACCGTGACCCCCGCCGGTGTCGATGCTCTGATCGCTGCGGCGGACGCAGCCGGGCTGCTCACCGATGCCGACTACTCGACCGACGCCGAGTTGGTCGTGGCGGACGCAGCGACGTCGGTCCTGACGATCACGGTGGACGGCACGACCTACCGGCACGAGGCGTATGCCCTGGGTATCGGTGGTGGCCCGGGCACCGAGCCGGCAGAGTCGACGCCGGAACGTCAGGCGCTGCTCGAATTCCTCACCACGATCCAAACCGACCCGTCATCGATCTTCGGTGACGACAACCTCGGCGGGGCGACAGTATACGAGCCGACGGCCTACCAGTTCATCGCGATGTCGATGGCGGGTGCCGACATCGTGGCCGACGCGACCGTCGTCGAATGGCCCTCCGACACGGGCATCGACCTGGCTTCGGCGACGGAGTGCGTGGAGCTCGACCGTGCCGTCATCGGCGACCTGTTCGAAGATGCGACGCAACTGACGTTCTTCGTGCAGGACGGTGAGAACTACGTGGTCACGCCCCGACCGGCCTATCCCGGGCGGAGCTGCTGACCCGAGGATCGCGATTGTATGACGTGCTGGTCTCCATCCAACTCGAGTTCGTGGGACCTCATGCCGGTCCGGGCTCAGACATGAAGCGCCGACATTGTCGATCTGCCCGTCCTGCGCTGAGGCCGACATTCGCTCTCATCCACTTGCGCGACGAGAGTGCGTCCATGAGGCACCACGGATTGGGATCACGTCACTGCAGCGTCGATCACTCGGAGACGGTCCCACGGAAGACCCGAGAGCGGGTCGTAGTCCCACCTGAACCCGATCATCTCGGCGACCGGCCCGATCTCACCGTTGCGTGCCTCGTCCTCGCGCTCGACGAACAGCGCGAGTTCCGACGCGCTCGAGTCGACGATGTAGCCGCCGTAGACCTGCAGGGCCTCGCCGACCATTCGCTCGGCGGTCGTGAGCGAAAGGGAGTCAAGATCTATCGAGGGATCGAGTTGGAGTCTGGAACCCATTTCGATGCAATCGTCAGATTCCGTGCGGCCGTCGGTCGTCCACGCGGGCGCACGCCAGGCTTGCGCACATGTCGCACTCGAAGCGATGGCGAGCGCATGAGGAATCGTTCCCGCTGCGAGTTCGTCGACCGTGATGACACCGCCGAGACGAGACACGCCCGAGCCCGAGCCCCCGTTCTCAGCGATCGCATCACCGTCGATGTCGTTGCTCGAACCCCACTGAGCGGTCCAAGAGCCATCGGCTTGCTCGGATGCACGCCACAGTTCGTGTGTCGTTCTCCCGATGGTGTCTACGATCACCAACGCACCGTCAGACCCGTCGTTCGGCGTTGCGCCGGCGGGCATCCTGATGGGGCTGAGCCGCTCAGGACCGCAGACACCACGGCCGGTGTCGGTACAGCTGATCTCGACGAGAGGTGTGTCAGGCCCAGCAACGTAGATCGGGATCCCGTAGTCGACGAGCATCGCCGATGCCGGATCGCCCGGCTGGTTCAGCCCTTCGATGATCTGCTTGCTGCGCAGATCGATCCGTGGATCGTCCGGGATGCGTTCCCGGAGGAAATCTGCCTTCGGGAACAGTTCGATCCGTCCCGAGCGATCGTCACGGCCGGTCTCGGTCGCAGGCGATTCGGCCACCTGCTCAGCCTGTTTGGTCGGCTTGAGCCCGGAGTCGATCTCGAGGCCGCTCTGTGTGTCGTTCCCGTCCGGCATGGCCGACCGGTCGATCACCGGCGAACATCCGGTGACCAGGAGGAGCGTCATTGCGACGACCGACACGATCAGACCGGAAGCGCTCGGTCTGGTCGGTCGAGAACTCATCCGGCATCCCGTGGCGAGGTCGCACGGTCGTAGATCTCCAGCAGGCGATCGACCTGGCCGCCCAGCGTGAAGAGGTGCGCGGCGCGTGCGCGTCCCGCTGCACCGTGCTCGTTGGCACTGTTCGGTTGTTCGAGGTAGGCCGCAATCGCCTCGACGAGTTGATCGGTTAGATCAGGGGTGACAAGGGTTCCGGTCGACCCATCGAGGACCAACTCGGGCACGCCACCTGTGTTGGACGCCACCACGGGCAGCTGCGATGCCATCGCCTCGATGATGACGGTCGGAAGGACATCCTGCAGGGTCGGATGGACGAATACATCGGCCGCCGGAAGGATCTCCATCACGTCAGTCCGCCGTCCGAGGAAGTGGACCCGTTCCGCGACACCCAACCTATCCGCAAGTCGCTCCAGTGCCGCTCGGTCAGGACCGTCACCGATCACCACGAGGTGTGCGTCGCCGAGAGCCGCCATCGCTTCCACCGCTCGTTGGATCCCCTTCGCCGGCCGAAGGACGGCGCAGCACATGATCACGCCGACAGTCGGCGCGAGCTCGAGCTGTTGTCGAGCAGCTCGCCGGTCTCGGGGTGAGGGAACAGGTGGAAGATCGATGCCGTTCGGGATGACCACCACGTTCTCGGGCCGGTGACCGCATGTTCTGATCAGGTGCTCACGCCCGGCGTTCGACACGGCGATGGTCCGGGCACCGAGATGTCTGAGGATCACGTGCTGCACTCGTGTTCGTGCGTCTGCGCGGCGTCCTGCATCGTCGCCGAAGACGTGTTGTGTGGACACAGCGGGGACGCCGAGGCGTCGGGCCAGGAGCGTTCCGACCACATCGGACGCTTCGAGCTGGGTGTGGATGATGCGCACCGGCCGACTTCGGAAGTAGCGGTCGAGTGCAACGAATCTGCGAGGATCGGCGATGCGGGCGAACCCGTGTGTCTCGACGGTGACTCCGCCCTCGCGGAGGATGGACGACAGTGATTTGTCGACGCGATCGGTGAGAACGTCGACGCGCACGGTGCGTCCGCGTGCGGCGATTGCGGGGGCCAGGCGCACGAGCATCTGTTCCGCCCCGCCGGATTCGAGCGAATCGATGACCAACGAGAGATCGGTCACCGCCTGCGTCACGAGGGTTACCGTAGTATGCAGCGGGTGCAGTCAGCCCGCAGCCGGAATGCTCCGTTCGATTCGAAGCTCGCTGCCCCACTGCGAGTCGCGGTGATCGAACCGGTCGGAGAGGGCGGATTGGCCCACTTCGCGGACCAGTATTGTGCTGCGCTCGCCGCTGCCGGACCCGAGGTCACACTCTTCACTTCGTCGAGATACGAATTCACGGGTGAGGAGCGTCCGTTCGCGGTCGACACCGGGATCGAGCTCTGGCCGGTTCATGAACGCCCGAGGTTGCACGCGGACCGTTCTCGTCAGTTCGTCGAGGTGTCGAGGCGGCGGCTCCGACGAGTGTTCCGTGCCGTCCGGTTGTCGCGAGCGTTGTGGAAGGCGGCGCAGAGCGCCGCACAGCTCTGTCCGGACGTGGTTCAGGTGACGAGATCGCAGCTCAACCCGGCCGGCCCGTTTGTCCGCCGGTCCCTCCGGCGTCGCGGCATCACGGTTGTGGAGCTCGTCCACGAGGTCAGTGACAGGGAACACCGCTTTTCGTCGTCGCTCTCGCTCGCGTTGACGCGTCTCGGAGACCGGATCGGTCGACTCGACGGCCACATCGCCCTGAGTCGGGTCGTCGCGGATCTGATGCTCGCTGATCGATCCATCGAGCCCGATCGCATCGCGATAGCGATCCACGGCACCGCCCCGATCGGCGAGCCAGACCAAGACGTTGTCGCTCGGCTCGCCGAGCACTTCGAACTCGACGGTCGCCTCTTGGTGCTCTTTTTCGGCGCAATCCGTCCGAGCAAGGGAATCCCGACACTGATCGACGCCGTTGCACTGTTGCCCCACGATCTCGACGTGCGAGTCGTCGTGGCCGGCCATCCCACCGCCAACGTTGATCCAGCGGCACTTGTCGCTCACGCGGAGCGACTCGGCATCACCGATCGCCTGCGGTTCGAATTCCGGTATCTGGAACAGGTGGAGGCCGCCTCGCTCCTGCGTTTGGCTTCGCTCGTCGTGCTGCCGTACCACTCCGCATCACAGAGCGGTGTTCTGCATCATGCCGCAGCGCAGGCGGTGCCAGTCCTCGCAACCCGTGTCGGATCGCTCGACAGCGAGGTTCGTGACGGCATCGACGGTCGACTCGTCCCTCCCCACGATCCTGTGGCACTCGCCTCCGTGCTCGACGAGATGGTCGTTGATCCGCAAGGGCTGGAGGCTATGGGAGAGGCGTTTCGCGACCATCTGATGGAGACAGCGAGCTGGGAGGCTGCGGGACGCACGGTGGCGGATGCAATGCTCAGGTGGGCGAGTCGGACCTGATCGACACGACCCGGTCGTACCAGCGTTCGAGCTCCGTCGAAAAGAGGCGGTCGGCCAATCGAACCCCGACTGCCCGTACCCGTCGACCCTGACCCATCGCCAGGTCGGTGCGGACGTCGGACCACTGATCGAGCATGATCGCCAGCTCGTCGAGCGCGAACAACCTCCGATCGTGGAGTCCGAAGCCCGCCATCAGAGCGCTGACGCGCCTTTCGACGCGCAGGCGGTTCGCGACGCCACCGGTCAGTGCCGCGCGCGACGTCCGAATACTCGTCGAGAGGTGCGCAACGTCGTGGATCGCAGGTGCGCGGACCAGCGCAGCGTCGACGAAAAGGGGGTCGAACGAACCGGTCATCAACACGTTGCCGAGGTGGAGGTCACCGTGGGTCGCCACGAGCGCGACGTCGAGGTCGTCCGGAACCAGTTCATCGAGTATCCCTGGCCACCATGTCGCCTTCATCGGACCGAGCCCGAAGTCGCCGAGTCTTGCTGCGTCGCCTCGGATCGCTGTGGTGATGTCGTCAGGGCTCATCACCACCGCTCCTTCGACGACGTCCGCATCGATCTCGTGCCACCGGCGACAGATCCGGCCGATTGCCACGAAGGCCCGGATGCGTTGGCGCTCGGGCACCCCCGACGACATGATCCGACGTTCCTCCACCCGCTCCATCACCAGCGCTCCGAACTCCTCCACGAGTCCATACGGTTTGGGCATCGGTATCTGGCGCGAACGCGCCAGGGTCAACGTCTCGAGTTCGAGCGAAAGGCGCTCGCGATGGTTGACTCCCTCAGCAGGTCGGACGTGGTGAGGTTCTCGAATCGACTTGACTGCGAGACGGATTCGTTCGCCAGAGCCACTCTCGACATCGACGGCGTAGATCACGCTCCACGGGCGTGCGGTCAGGAGAGTCGCAGACGTGACACGGGTACCGCCGTCGACCATTCCGGACGTGAGCACGCTCTCGCCGACTTCGTGCGGTGACGGCCAGCCACGAGGGATCGCGCGGTCGTTCATGTGCGCTGTGGACGAACGTTGCCGACGAGTCCGCGAACGAGCGTCCACATCGAACGGTCGGCGACGAATCCGACGGTGGCGGCGACCGTTCCGACGGCCACGATGATCGCAAGGCGCAACACCCCAGGTGACATCGCCGTGAGGAGCGGGACCGTCGTGATCGTGATGGCGGCGGCCGAGACCAGCGGTCCGCGCAGTGCGCCAGCAATGTCGCGGAACTGGAGCCCGACGATCCGGCGCGCGACCGTGAGATGTGTCAACGAGAAGATCGCTGTGGTGACCAAATGGACCCACGCCACGGCGACGACGCCCTCGCTGGAGGCGACGTAGAGCGCCACCAACTTCGGTACGACCATCGCCCCGATGATCCAGAGCGCGATCTCGGGCTTGTTGATCGCAAGGTAGAGATCGCCGACTGCGTAGCCGATCGACCCGATTCCGACCGAGACAGCGAGGATCGACATCGGGACGGCACTGGCCTCCCACTTCGATCCGAACAGCAGTCCAACGGTGTCCTGGGACACGATGGCGAGGCCGGCCCCGACCGTGAAACCGAACAGCGTGACAACGGTGAGGGCTTGGACGACGACTCGCCGGAGTTGGTCCTTCTCCATCGAGCGCGCCCGCGACAGGACCGGGAAAGCCACACTGCTGAAGACGTTCAAGACGTTCTCGATGAGCAGTTCGGGAAGTCGGAACGCAATCACGTAGAAACCGAGGAGCACGGCGCCGAGTTCGCGGCCGATGAAGATGTAGTCGGCGTCGGCGACGACTGCGGAGAGAAACTTCGTCAAGGTGACGAACGCACCGAACCTCATGAGCGACGCCAGCTCGATGCGCTGTATTCGGAGCCGGGGACGATACGGCACCACGATCCAGTACGCCACGGTTGCGATCGACGTACTGGCGAGGACTCCCCCGACCAGGGACCACGCCCCCGCGCCCGACACGGCGAGCGCAATCGAGACGGCCAGACGAACGATCGCCTGGACGAAACTGACCACGGTGCTCTGACGGAACATCAGGTCGCGCCGCATCAGTGCCTCGTGGATCTGGCCGAGCGATCTGAGCACTACCGACAGCGCCAGAATCTGCAGTATCTCGAAGTCGTCGGCGATACCGAGCGCCTCGGCGAGCCACGGCGACGACACGACAAGTCCACCTGTCGCGACGGTCGAGAGACACAGGTGAGTTGTGAACGCAGTGTCGACCCGACCGCCGTATCCCTCGGCCTGCTCCTGGACGATCGCCGCACCGAGACCGAGGTCGAGCACGACGTTGACGAAGCCGAGAACAACGAGCGCTGCTGCCACGGTGCCGAAGTCCTCCGGAACGAGGAGCCGGGCGAGGATGAGTGTCGTGACGAACACGACAGCGCGATTGCCGATCAATCCGAGGAACGCCCAGACGAACGACGTGACTGCCGCTCCCTTCAGGCCGCCGGTGGCGTCCCCGCTCGGTGCGTCCTGTGGAGAGACGTGCTGAGCGTCGGCCTGGTGCAGGCCGTGGTCGTTCATGACGGAATGTTACGAGACGGGCGCCGGAGTCGTTCGGGCGCCGGAACAGCGATCGATGTTTCGACCCGATGTCGTTGTCGCAGAATCTTTCGCTACCGTCCGCTCGGTGCCGACGACCCGGGGGGCCAGAACGTGAGCGTGCGGCCACCTCGCCGAGCCGTTGCCATGTACTCGTCGCTGGCCGGAGTGGCCTATGTGCTCGCCGGTTATCCGCTACTGGCGGCAATTTCGGCAAGAGTCCGCCCGCGCCCGGTCCGACGAACGGACGACACTCCGTCCGTCACACTCATTGTCCCCTGCCACGACGAAGTGGACGTCATCGCCACCAAGATCGAGAATCTTCTCCGACTCGACTACCCGTCCGATCGTCTCGAGATCGTCGTCGTCGACGACGGAAGCACAGATGGGACGGCCGATGCGGTTCGCCGTGCTCTCGATGGAGTGCGCTCCAACGTGCGCCTGCTCGAGCGTCCCGAGCGGGCAGGCAAGGCGGCTGCAATCAACGCAGCAATCGCAGAATCGTCCGGCGACGTGATCGCTCTCTCCGACGCAACCGCCGTGTGGGATCCGGGAGCACTGCGTGCGTTGGTGCAGTCGTTCGGCGACGAGGACGTCGGCGTCGTATCCGGTCGAATGAGCTACGGCGGCGACGGCGTCGGACGGGTGCTCGATCTGTACTGGAGGTACGAGGACAGCATCCGATCGTGGGAGTCGGCGAGTGGAACGACGGTCGGCGTCAACGGGAACATCTTCGCGATCCGTCGACGGGACGCCGAACCGCTCCCGGCCGGCACCGTCAACGACGAACTCACGCTGGCGCTGCGGGCCGCCATCGCCGGTCGGAGGATCGTGTTCGACCCGACCGCGTACGCCGCTGACCTTCCATCCCCCACCATGCGAGACGAGACGGCGCGCCGCTCTCGTATGACCGCCGGCCGACTACTCAGCACCATGGGCCCCGCGCGAGGGGTCTGGACGCGCCCCGGACTCGCCGTCCGCTTCGTGTCACACAAGCTCCTGCGACCGTTCGTTCCCGTGATGGGTGGTCTTGCAACGTTCGCAGCGCTGGCGACTCTGTTCACAACTCGGGCGCGGCCGATCGATCGGTTCATCGCGTCGCTGTTGACGGTTGGGACCGGGTCTGTGGCCGTCGCGTCCGGGCTGGGCCACCTCCTGGAGCGCACAGGGCGAGCAGTGCCGGTGGTCGTGCGCGGGGCGCATCTCGCCACATCGTCGGCGACTGCCTCCATCGTCGGGATCTTGCGCGCTCTGACGGGTCGGCAGCGGGCGACGTGGACCAAACGCCCGCCTTCGGCGGCGTCCGCGCTGTCACCGCAGGCGTCGTGCAGCTGAGGCGACGGGGCCGAGCATCAGGGCGAGGTGTGAGGCTTGCACCGAAGCCGTGACGTCGATTCGGTGAATGGACAGCAGGTCCTCGACGGGGAGCCGGTTCGAGCCCGGGGCTGTTGTGAAAGCCAGTTCGAATCCAGCGTCGACGATCATTCGTCGGACCGCCGGCGAGGACTGACCGGTCGGATATGCCAACGCGATCGGCGCGACCCCGAGACGACCGACGATGTCGGCGTACGACCCTGTGAGTTCGGTCTCGACCTCGCCGATCGGGAGTTGATCGAGTGCCGGATGCGTACGAGTGTGCGACTGCACGAAGTGTCCGTCGCCGAGGAAGAGCTCGAGTTGATTCCAATCCATCACCGCATTCCATGGATCCGTCTGCCCAGCATCGGCCACGACCTGATCGACGACCGAAATTGCGGCGAGGTGATCCAGCGTCTTGAGGTGGCGAGCGATCGAGTTCGACACCCACGACGCCCTCGTGGGCGAGCCATCGAGGACGAACGTTCCGATGGGAGTGGTGAGCGCCGACCGCGTCGAACAGAGAATCGACCGGTAGAGCCGATCCCACCAGAAGTCGAGCGCATCGGACCCGGGGTACGCCGTCGGGACGAAGACGGTCGCCTTGATGCCGTGACGTCGAAGGATGGGCGCAGCATGGTCGGCGAGGTCTCGGTACGCATCGTCGAACGTGACGAGCACCGCTCCGGCGGGAAGATCGTGGCCGTCGACCAACGCCGCTCGCACGTCGGCGAGCGTGACGGGCTCGTAGCGGCGGCGCAGAAGGGCCATCTGCTGTTCGAACATCTCGGGGGTCGCACTCTTCAGCACGGGGTCGAGGCAGCGGTCGTGCTCGTCCGTGGCGACGCGGTGGTAGGTCAGCACGCTCAGAACACGCGTCGGGCGGTCGATGAAGGGAGCGATGCGACGAACCACGTTGAACGTACGGTTGAACCCGACTCCGTCGGGTCGGATCATCCGGACGAGGTCGACTGGTCGGTGGGGGCCGTAGTACGCCGCCTCGGTCGCGATCGACATCTGTGCGGGTGGAAGTCGTTCGGCCACCCGTGAGCTGGCGGTCCGGGCAAGGCGGGCGCACAGGCGGTCGTCCCCGGCGAGGCGCATGATGGACCGGGCTGTTCCCTGGTGGTCGCCGACACCGACGAACTCGGCTCCCTCATCGCCCAGGAGGTCGACGAGTGCAGGCAAGCGGGACAGGATGAGCGGTCGATCGAGGGCGATCGCCTCGAGCACGACGTACGGGAGCCCCTCGCTGCTCGACACGAGAGCGACGCAGTCAGCGGCGGCAATGACGTCGACGACGTCGTGGCGATGACCGAGGAAACGTACGCGCTCGGCGAGGCCAAGGTCGGCGACGAGTTCCTCGAGGACCGGTCGTTGTGAGCCGTCACCAGCGACCACCAGATGCGCATGGGAGAGCGCCACCTCGTCTTCGGCGAACGCCCGCACGAGTGACTCGATCCGTTTCACCGGCTCGAGACGGCCGGCGAAGACCACCACGAACTCATTCGTGAGGCCGAGTTCACCCCGGATCGTGGGTCTCGCCCCAGGAGTGGCAACGGGCTGCACGGCGGCATTCGGGATGGTGACGATGTGACGAGCCGAGACGCCACAGGTCTCGATGAACCCTCCGACGCGGGACTCGACGGCGATGAACCGCGAACCGACCGCACCCGCCACGCGGATGACGCCGGAGTACAGCAGCGCTCGCGATGATCCTTCGTGCTCGCTCCGGTAGTCGCTGTGGACAGTGCAGAAGATGCGTGGCACTCGGGCCAGTCGTGCGGCGATCACGCTCCAAACTTGGGCCACGACATTGTGCGCGTCGACAACGGTCGCCTGCTCCTGGCGCATCAGGCGAAGCAGGTCGACGACGAGCCACGGATTCCAACGAGCTCGGCGCAGCGCACGTCGTCGACAGGTCGGGCTGTCGTCGAGGGCGGCCTCGAGTTCGGTCCCCGCGAGGTGGACGACGACGAGATCTCCGGGGCCACTCCATCGGCGGCACTGTTCGATGATCCGCCGCTGGGCGCCACCGGAGCGCCGTGACAGGTCCACGAGCATCACCGTGTCGTTCATGTCGACACCCGTGCGCGCTCGCCGGACGAGAGTTCGTCGGCGCCGTCGACCTCATCCGTGAGATCGAAACGTGCGACGGGTGCCCGTTCGAGCGTTCCGACCGTCGCGGAGAGCGCGACCATGATCCACAATGTGCGCGCGAAATCGGCATGGAGGAAGATCGACGTGACGGCCAGTCCCGCGCCACCGACGATCAACGACCTCGCAGACAGTCGTGTTCGTTCACCAAGGCTGCGGCTCGCCGTCCGCAACGATTGGACGGCGATGGCGGTGATGGCGGCGAAGGCGCTCAACCCGAGGAGTCCGGTCTCGCTGGCGATTTCCACGTACACGTTGTGGGACTTGCGATCCTGGCGTCGGGGATCGAGTCCGAGCTCACGCGAGTAGTCCTGATAGTTGACGGCATAGTTCCCTGCGCCGACTCCTACGAGCGGATGGTCGACGAACATCTGCAATCCGACGATCCCCTCACTCGCACGTCCGCGGACGGCCGAGTCAGCGATCGGCTGGTCACCGCCGACGAGCGGGAGCCCAGCGGTGGACTGCGTCACGCGACTGGTGAAGTCCGACGGGAGGGCAGCTGCTGACACGAGCACGATCGCAATCGCCGCCATCGTCCAGATCGGACGAGGTCGACGCAGTGCCACAACGCAGACGCACACCGCGAGCAGTGCCAGTGTGCCCCCGCGCGAGAAGGTCACCACCACGCCGAAACCGCTGACAACCGCACCAGCCAAGCCAGACATGCGAGCTCGCCGAGACTGCGAGAACACGGCACAAACGAGTGACAGTGAGAACGCAACGACGAGGACCTGGGCGAAGAAGTTCGGGTCGTCGAAGGGACCGCTCGCACGCCAGTCGTCGACTTCTCCGACGATCTGTTCGATCGTCGCTACAGCGAAGCCGCCGTACGGCGATGAGTAGCTGCCGGTGATGGCCTGGTGAACGCTCAAGGCGGCGAGAAAGACTCCGGCCGAGGCAATTCCACCGATCACCACCAGCAGGTCTCCCACGGATCCGATCGTCGCGACGACCACGAGTGCGATCAAGATGTCCCGAATGGTCCCGACGGTCACGCCGGTTGCGGCGACGGGATCATCGGCCCAGAAGATGCTGGCCAGCTGGACCGCAACATACCCGCCGAGCGCGAGAACGAGCGCTGGCTGCGGCAGCTGCACCGATATCGCAGATCGGATCGATGAGATGGCGATCGACAGAACGGCGAGAGCCATTAGCGGCTCGGTGATCGACGGGATGCCGTAGAACTCGGTGAGGACGCTTGCGGCATTTGCGACCGAGGTCGCAGCCAGCACTGCGCCGGCCACAGCAGGACGTGTCAGCATCGACGCAACGGCGGCGAAGGTCGTGAGCACGGCGACGGCGAGGAACGGCTCACCCAAACCGAGCAACGCGAACGTACCGGTGCCGATAAGAATCGAACCAGCGAGATATCGCTTCCGGATCCGCTTGTCCGCATTACGGTTCACGACCTGATGCGGCCGAGGAGAACCGCCAGGATCGTCCACAGCAGGAACGCCCCAACGAGAGCGAGGACGACCAGTTGAAGATAGGGGACTCCGACCGCGCCATCGGGGGCGGTCGGCTGATCGACGACCGTGACATCGATGATCGGGTATAGGTCCTCGAACCGCTCGATTGTGACATCGGCGAGAGCGTCGGTGAGGGCGGTCACAGAGTCGGACGACGGCGCGTGGACCATCACGGTGACGATGTTCGCCTCCAGAGCGATCGTTCCGTCCACTTCGACGTCGTCGATCAGTCGGGCGTCGAGCTGGGCCGCAGCGAGCGCGTCGACGAGCAGCGTCCGGCTCTCGGTGAGCTCGATGTAGGTTCCCTGAAGTACTCGATCGTTGAGGGTGTCGAGAGCGTCGACCTTCTCGTAAGTCTCGGGAAGGTCCGACGACGGTGCGAACACGAGGTTGACCTCCGACTGGAACACGTCGGGTCCCCTCTGGCCCACCGTCACCCCGAGACCGACGGCCACGACCGCCATAGGAAGGAGCAAGAGAAAGTAGCGCTTCAACGATCGTCCCACCTCGCTCCAATCGAGGGATGGAGAGCCGGAAACCGATGGCGGGTTCTCGTCGACGTGAGAATGCTTCATGTTGTCAGTGTTGTCCACGAGCGGAGAGAACGGCGGGGATCGTGAGCATGAGAATCTTGAAATCGAGCCACACCGAACGCTGCCTAGCGTACTGGATGTCGAGCCGAGCGCGATCGTTGAACGAGAGCTGACCGCGGTAGTACACCTGCCACAACCCGGTCAGCCCGGGTTTCACCGTCAACCGTTCGAGTTCCCACGGCAGGTGGGAGTCCACGAGATTGGATGACGGCCGCGGGCCGACCAACGCCATGTCGCCACGGACGACGTTCCAGAGCTGCGGCAGTTCGTCGATACTCGTCTGCCGCAGGAAGCGCCCGATCCGGGTGACCCGTGGGTCCTTCGACGACTTGAAGATGCCTTCGAGTTCATTCAGAGATGCGACTTCGGCGAGGCGATGCTCGGCCCCGACCGACATCGAGCGGAGCTTGTACAGCTTGAATGGTCGCCCGTTCAGGCCGGAGCGAGACTGCACGAACAGTGCGGGGCCTCCGTCGTGAAGGCGGATGACTGCTGCGGCAGCGAGGAGTACGGGGAGCGCAACGACGAGTGCCGCCGACGCGAGACCGAGTTCGAACACACGCCAGACTCCGGCGGCAACCGGTCCGCGCGCAGCTGTACGCCTTGACTGATCCGATGTCGGTTCGGCGTCATCGCCCGAAGGTTGAGCGAGCTGCGACCCGTCGGCTCGGCCGTACGGCGTCGCGGCCATGCGTTCCACAGCGAGGTCGACCAGGTGTTCCGGGGTCGCATGGTCGTGTGGAAACACGGCGGTACCGAAGCGCGCTACTTCGAGGTCGTCCTCGCTGAGCACTTGGGAGAGTCGGTTCAACGTCGTCGGCGCCGCAGCGCCGCGCGGAATCACGACCGCAGCGAGCACTACCCCCGGACGCGGGCCGAGGAGTGCGAGGTCCGTCTCGCGCACGCTCGACGCCAGGACGCGAACCGCGCGCTCCGCGGTGGTCGGCGCTCCCAGATCGAGAGCGAACACGGCAACGGATGTATCGAGTCGGGTCGCTCGCCCACATTCGCGTGTGAGCGTGGCCCACATCAATTGCTCCCGATCCTCGGAACCAATCACCGCAGTGGTAGAGACGAGATGGTGTGAACCCGAGCGGCGGGCGAGCGCTGCGAGCAGGACCGCCTGGGCGACGACGACACCCTTGATCCAGAAAGACACCGGCAGGAACAACGCCACGACGATGAAGACGGTCGCCACCGCAACAACCGGCGGTACACGGCGCACCACGTGCTTCGCCGCGCTCGACCTGGAATGAGAATTGTGGTCGGGTCGTTCGGACATCACCACTGTGATGCTCTCACCTTCGGTCGCACGTCAAACATGCGAGTTCTTTTCACCGGCGTTCATCGATCATCGATTCGACAGATGAAGACGATTACTTAAATCTCTCTTGCGAATGATTTTCGCCCGATCGCCGATCAGAACAGCTTGAGGTCGTCGGACTTCATGCCGCGCAGTTCGTCGTAGTCGACCTCGACCCAGGTGAAGCCGCGTGATTCGGCGAGCACCTTGGCCTGGGGCTTGATCGACTGAGCGACGTACACGCCGCGTACCTCGCCCAGCGACGAGTCCATGCTGAGCCGCTCGATGTAGCGCGCGAGCTGCTCCACACCGTCGATCTCGCCGCGTCGCTTGACCTCGATCGCCACGACCTGATCGGTGTGATCGCGGCAGAGGAGGTCGACCGGGCCGATCGCCGTGGGGTACTCGCGCCGCACCAGCCGCAGGCCCTCCTCGATCGTGGTCGGGTTGTCGGCGAGCAACTGCTGCAGGTGCGCTTCCACCCCGTCCTTCTGCAGACCGGGGTCGTCGCCGAGTTCGGCCGAGACGTCGCTGAGCACTTCGTGCAGCGTGATGGTCAGCGTCTCCTTCTTCGGGCTGGTGACGATCCACCGGGCCAGGCCGTCGTCGGAGACCGACGCATCGGTCTCGACGAGAGTGTTCGGAGCATTCATCCAGTTCAGCGGCTTGTACGCACCGCCATCGGCGTGGACGGCGACGCAACCGTCGGCCTTGACCATGATCAGTCGGTTTGCCTCGGGCAGGTGGGCGTCGAGCCGTCCGGCGTAGTCGACCGAGCATCGGGCGATCACCAACCGCATCAGTCGCGCCCCTCGACGTGATCCGACATCCGCTTCTGGATCAGCGCTCGCCGCTCCTGCAGTTCCCGGTAGGTCAGACCGCTCGCACTCGAGTCGAGGCCCACGCTGGCCTTGATGCCGTCCATGTCGAACTCGACGTCGTTCGGGTCGATCCCGAGTTCGCGGCCGAGGCGTTCACCGTGCTTCATCGCGAACATCATGGAGAGGTTCTGCACCTCGCCGATCAGGTCGAGGTCGGGCGCGAGCCGAGCGATGGCACCGTCGAGGAACACGAGGTTCTTCACGTACAGCATCAGTTCCTTGGGAAGCTTCGCGCCGTAGCCGAGCATCGCCTTGACGACGCGCTGCACCTCCTGCACCATCTCCTCGCCCGACAGTTGCGTGGGGTCGAGGACCTCCGTGCGGTCCAGACCGAGGTCGGACACGACGGCGGCGATGTCGGTGTCCATCGGCAGCGCCCCCAGGTCGCGCAGCGCCTCGACCTGGACCGTCGGATCGTTCGTGGTGGCTCCGAGCATCAGCCGCAGGAATGCGTTGCGGCGGCCGCCGTCCAGGCGGCCGACGATGCCGTAGTCGAGGAGGGCAGTGCGACCGTCGTCCATGACGAGCAGGTTGCCGCCGTGCAGATCGCCGTGGAAGATCCCCTCGACCACCGCGCCCTCCATGAACGCGATCATCGCGGTCCGCACCACGTCCTCGGTGTCGATCCCTGCGTCCTGCATCCCGACCACGTCGTCGAAGTTGAAGCCGTGGACGCGTTCCATCACGAGGGTGCGGCGCGTCACGAGCGACGGGTGCGGGCGAGGTGTGACGTAGCGCTCCTGCTCCAGTTCGTGGAGCATCCCCGCCACGTCGAGCATGTTCGCGGCCTCCATCCGGAAGTCGAGTTCCTCGACGATCGTCTCGGCGAACAGTTCGACCAGCGCCGGCGGGTTGGCCAGCGCTGCGACCGGGATGCGGCCGACGAGGAACGGGGCGAGCCAGGACATGACCTCGAGGTCCCTGCGGACCAGCGTCGACACCTGAGGCCGCTGCACCTTGACGACGACCTCCTCACCGGTACGCAGCCGTGCGACGTGGACCTGTGCGATCGACGCTGCGGCGAGCGCCGTGCGGTCGAACGACTCGAACACGTCGTCGAGTCGTGCGCCGAGATCCTGTTCGACAGTGAGACGGACGACGTCGAACGGTTCGGCGGGCACCTGGTCCCGACACTTCTTGAACTCCTCGACCAGTTCGGGCGGGAACAGGCCCTCGCCGGAGGAGATGATCTGGCCGAGCTTGATGTACGTCGGACCGAGCGCCTCGGCGGCTCGACGGAGCCGTCGGGAGATGTCGGCACGGCTCTCGGCGGCGTTCGCGTGGCGACCGAGCTTCTTGCGCACCATCCACGGGACGGCAGCGGCCGCGAGTCGTGCCGAGACGGTGAGGACGCGCAGTCCCGGCGGCACGCGCCGTGGCGCCGTCAGGGCAGGGACCTCGGCCTGCGCCTGGCGTCGAAGTGTGCGCGCGAGCGGCAACCAGCGTGCGTCGTCGCGTCGGATCTCCCATGGGCCGTGGTCGGTGAACGCCGCCCAGTCGTTGTCGCTCGACATCGGTGTGAGCACGTCTGCCGATTCGGTCATGACCCCATTCTGGCGGGCATGGGACCATCCCGGCGGGGGCCGCGGGCGAATCCAGAACGAATCGTGACGAATCTCTGAATCAAGTCGCGGCGGAGCCGCGCCGAAGCACTGCCATGTCCTCGATGATCCTCACCTCGGCCGAACTGGTCGTGCTCACCGTCATGCTCGCCGGCCTCGTTCGCGTCCGGTCGGCGCGCCCGGTGCCGGTTGCCGTGACCGTCGATCGCTGATCGGCGCACTACCGTCGGCCCATGAGCGCCGACCGCTGGATCACCGACCACGAGGTCTCGCCGCGGCACCCCTTCTACACGCGAGCCAACGCAGGCGAAGTACTGCCCGATCCGGCGTCGCCGCTGGGGTGGACCATCGTGTGGCAGGCGACCAACGACGGGTGGCGCGACGCGCAGATCAACGTCGGTACGTGCGAGCCCGACGAGGTCCGCTCCGACGAGGTGGTCGGCAGTTTCGGGGGGTATCTCTACATCAACGCCGCTCTCGCCCGACTCTTCGGTGTGCGTGCGCCCGGGCTCGCGCCGGAGATGATCGACTTCACGTACTTCGGTGACCATCCCGACGTGCCGCCGTACGTGGCCGAGCCGTGGCACGAGAGCGAGGCGAACACCGCAAAGGTCGGAGCGTGGATGCACCAGGTGCTCAGCGAACCGCTCGAGGTGCTGCTCGACGACCAGGTCGTGGCGAACGAGTTGCGCAGCACGCGTCCCGACCTGCGCGACCTCGCCGACCACGAACTCGTCGAGCGGGCGCGATCGATGCGGCCGCTCCTGCGTCTCTTGTTCGAGCGTCACCTCACGGTCACCGCCGGCGCGTCGATCGGACCGGGCATCATCTCCGCCGTCGCAGAAGCGCTGGGCGATCCGTCACTCGCTCTCGACCTGATCACGGGAATCGGTGACGTCGACTCTGCACTCCCGAGCCGGGCGATGTGGGCGCTCTCGCGGCTCGACGAGGAGTCCGACGAGTTCCGCGCGGGGTTCACTGCATTCCTCGCCGAGTTCGGCAGCCGCGGACCCAACGAGTGGGACATCGTCAGCGACGTCTGGGAGACGAAGCCCGAACTCGTTCTCAACCTCATCGCCGTCATGCGCAAGCAGGGCGCCGAGGGTGACCCGGCGACTCGCACCGACGCCGTCGCCGCCCAACGTGCTGCAGCCACCGACCGGGTACGAGATGCGCTCGCCGCGGACCCGGGGGCCTCGGGGCAGTTCGAGGCAGGTCTGGCATCGGCGCACCGCTACCTCGCCGGGCGCGAGCGGACCAAGACGAACATCATCAAGGTCGTCCACGAGGTGCGCGTCGCTCTGCGCGAACTCGCTCGCCGGCATCAGTACGAGGTGGTCGACTTCCACATGCTGCTCGACGAGGAACTCGAAGCGTTCCTCGCCGCCCCCGACGGCTTCCGGTCCCGACTGACCCAACGTGCGTCGGAGTACCGGGCGCTGTTCGAACTCGACCCGCCGTTCATCGTCGTCGACACGGTGCCGCCACTCTCGCAGTGGGCGAAGCGTGCCGACGCGACCGTGGCGTCGATCGCCGATGCCGGTGACGTGCTGACAGGCGTCCCCGGATGCCCGGGCACCGTGACCGGAGTCGCACGGGTCATCCTCGACCCGAGTGACCCGATGGCACTCGAACCCGGTGACATCCTCGTCGCACCGCACACCGACCCGGCGTGGACACCCCTGTTCGTCCCGGCCGCAGGTGTGGTCGTGAAGTCGGGGCGCAGGTGAGTCACGCGATCATCGTGAGCCGGGAGTTGGGGATCCCGTGCGTGGTGAGCGTGACGGGAGCGACCGACATCATTCCCGACGGGTCGACCATCACCGTCGACGGCTCGGCCGGCACCGTCACCATCCACTGACCGCTCGACCGATCACTGAGCCGATCGCTCGACTGCTGGCGATCCATCGTGTCCGTACCCGTGCCGGTGCGTCGACGTGAGCGTCGCACGGGGCGTTCATGAGCGGACGGACCGGACGCAGACGCCCACGCGACGAGGCTTGGGGGCGTCGTCGAGCGCGTGACAGGATCGAGGCATGACAGATCGACCGTTCAGGGTGCTCGGAATCCAGCAGGTGGCGATCGGTGGGTTGGACAAGGCGGCGCTGTCCGACCTGTGGACCGGCCTGCTCGGCGTCGAGAAGGTGGGTGACTACGTCGCCGAGTCCGAGAACGTCGACGAGGACATCCTCCGGCTCGGCAGCGGTCCCCATGCGGTCGAGATCGACCTGATGCAGCCGCTCGACCCCGACGTGTCACCCAAGGTCCACGTCCCGACGCTGAACCATCTCGGGCTGTGGATCGACGACCTGCACGCTGCGGTCGACTGGTTGACCGAGCAGGGAGTGCGCTTCACGCCCGGTGGAATCCGCACGGGGGCGTCCGGCCACGAGGTGTGTTTCATGCACCCGAAGGGCAACGAGGCCACACCCCGTTCCGGCGAGGGTGTGCTGATCGAACTCGTCCAGGCTCCGGCCGACGTCGTCGACGCCCTCGGCTGACCGCGAACCACACGGTGTCAGACACCGTGTGGTTGTCATTCCGTCATTCCGTGTCCGACTCCGTGTGGTTCGCATCGACGACGGACATCACGTCGAGGCCGCCGAAGTTGCCGTGGGGGTCGGGTTCCTCGACCACCCGGTCGTCGACGTCGTCGTACTCCAGGCGCAGTGCCTTGGTCATCGTCGCGTGCATCGCATAGGTACACGTGATGTACGTGAACTCGATGATCTCGACCTCGGAGAAGTGCGCCTTCAGGGAATCGAACAGCGCCTCGGGGACGCGACCGTGTTCGAGGACGAGGCAGTCGGTGTAGGCGAGGAGTGCTCGTTCCTCGACCGAGAAGCAATCCGTGCTCGACCAGGCGGGGATCGCTGCGACCTGTTCGTCGGTGAAGCCCACGTCGCGCATCGCCTTGCAGTGCTGGCTGAAGACGAACTTCGAACCGACCGCGTACCCGGCCCGGGTCTGACCCAGCTCGCGGTGCCTGGCCGACAGGACGCGGTCCGGTGACCGGTAGAACTGGAAACCGGCCGTCGTGTGGTCGAAGGCATCGGGCACCTGGGCGAACACGGTCCACCAGTCGCCCGGAGTTCCCGACGCCGTACCGGGTTCCGCGACCGGGTCGCGATCGCCGAAGATCATGGCGTAGAGGGCTTGGGCGAACGGGTGGGCGTCGACGCGGGACACCTGTCGGAGGCGTGGCATGAGTGCAGTCTCGACGAAGTCCGGCGTCGATCCGTCACGCTGGCGCGCGTCGTCGAGCCGCGGTGCGGTGTTGGCGTGACCGATGTCATCGGCCGCGTTCCGGAATGACTACGTTCCCACCATGGAGAGCACAGCGGGGCACGAAGAACTCGAGACGTTCATGGGTGGGCTGGAGAAACGGAACCCGGGGGAACCCGAGTTCCAGCAAGCGGTTCGGGAGGTCGCCGAGACGCTGATCCCGTTCACGCTCGACAACCCCAGGTATCGAGACGCCCAGATCCTCGAACGGATGACCGAGCCCGATCGGGTCATCATCTTCCGCGTCACCTGGCAGGACGACTCGGGGCAGATCCGGGCGAATCGGGCGTGGAGGGTGCAGTTCAACAACTCGATCGGCCCGTACAAGGGAGGGCTGCGCTTCCACCCCGACGTGACCCTCAGCGTGCTGAAGTTCCTCGGGTTCGAACAGATCTTCAAGAACTCCCTGACCGGCCTGCCGATGGGCGGTGCCAAGGGAGGGTCGAACTTCAACCCGAAGGGCAAGTCCGACAGCGAGGTGATGCGGTTCTGTCAGTCGCTGATGACCGAACTGCATCGATACATCGGCGACGACGTCGACGTGCCGGCAGGCGACATCGGGGTCGGTGCTCGCGAGATCAGCTACCTGTTCGGCCAGTACAAGCGGTTGGAGAACCGGTTCAACGGCATCCTCACCGGCAAGGGTCTCGCCTTCGGTGGCAGCCTGATCCGGACGGAGGCGACCGGGTACGGCGCGGTGTACTTCATGCAGAACATGCTCGAGCACGCCGGCGACTCGGTCGAGGGCAAGACGGCGGTGGTGTCCGGATCGGGCAACGTGGCCACGTATGCGATCGAGAAGCTGAACGAGTTCGGGGCGAAGGTCGTCACCGCATCGGATTCCGGCGGATTCATCCACGACCCGAACGGCATCGATGCCGAGAAGCTCGCATGGCTCAAGGACCTGAAGGAGGTCCGTCGCGGTCGGATCAGCGAATACGCCGACCACTTCGGCTGCGACTACCACGACGGCGAGCGTCCGTGGAACGTGCCGTGCGAGTTGGCGCTGCCGTGTGCGACTCAGAACGAGGTGTCGTCACGGGAGGCGCAGACGCTCGTCGACAACGGTGTTCGCGCCGTGTCAGAAGGTGCCAACATGCCGACCGAACTCGACGGCGTGCGGGCCTTCAAGCGCGCCGGGGTGCTGTTCGGTCCCGCAAAGGCGGCCAACGCCGGGGGAGTCGCGGTCTCGGGTCTGGAGCAGAGTCAGAACGCGTTGCGCATCTCGTGGTCGCGCCACGAGGTCGACACGAGACTCCAGACGATCATGCACGACATCCACGACAAGTGCGTCGAGTACGGCAGCCGGTACAGCCGGGACGGCGTCGTCGACTACGTGGCCGGCGCGAACATCGCCGGCTTCGTCAAGGTCGCCGACGCGATGCTGGCCTACGGAGCGGTCTGACACCGGCGGGTGTTCGCGCCCGAACCGCACACGGACGTCCGGGTCCGGTCGGGCGCATGGTCGGACGTCAGAAGTTCGGCGGGCGGCGCTGCGTGAACGCGGCGATGCCCTCGGCGTACTCGTCGGTGCCCATGGCTTGATCCATCAGCGCCAGTGATGCGACGACGCTGGCTTCGGGGGAGTTGCGGACCGCATCGGCGGCGAGCTGCTGCTTGGTCGTGGCGACCGCCGACGGCCCCGTCGTGGCGGCGAGGTTCGTCGCCCAGGACAGCGCGGACGCGTACGGATCCGGGGTGACACCGTTCCACAGACCCCAGTCGGCGGTTTCGGCGCCCGTGAAGACCCGCCCCGACAGGAGCAGGTCCGCGGCGCGCGTCGTGCCGACGAGGCGGGGGAGTGTCCACGACATCCCGTACTCCGCCGGCAGTCCGAGCTTGGGTGCAGCGGTCGTCATCCGTGCGTCGGGGGTGACGAATCGGAGGTCGCAGAACAGTGCAAGCGCCAGCCCGACGCCGGCGCACGCACCGTTGACCGCAGCGACGATCGGGTGCCGGTACCCCATCTGCCAGGCGAAGTCGGCATCGATACCCGACCCACCGCCGGGTCGGGCCGGGTCGGCCGGGAGGCCCGAGTCGTATCCGCCGTGTACGACGTGCGCCTCCAGTGCGGTCGAGTCGCCGCCGACGCAGAATCGGTCACCGGTCCCGGTGACGATCACCGCCCGCACGTCGTCACGATGCTCGAGCTCGGCCATGATCCAGCGGTACTCGGTGTGCATGGTGCCGGTCCAGGCGTTGGAGCGGTGCGGGCGGTCCAGCCACAGCGTGGCGATGCGATCGACGACGTCGAAGCGGGTGGCGGTGAGCTCCACGCCGGTCAGCCCCAGATCGAACGGAGCACGTCGTCGGCGAGTTCGGGACGGCACACGATGAAGTCGGGAAGCCACGGATCGCGTGCGTTGTAGACGAGTGCCGACCCGTCGAGGCGCGAGGCGTGGAATCCCGCCGCCATCGCCACGGCCGCAGGCGCAGCCGAGTCCCACTGGTACATCCCGCCGTCGTGGACGTAGATGTCGGCATGGCCCATCACGACCGCCATCGCCTTGGCTCCGGCGGAACCGAGTCGGACGGCGTCGCATCCGAGCCCTTCGGCGACGAGCACTGCCGAGTACGGCGCCCGACTGCGTGACGTGATGAGGCGCGGCCGCTCGCGCTCGACCTGGGGCAACGGCGGGGCCGGCTCGGTGGCGAACACGGCGTTGGCGGCCGGGAGGCTCACGGCGGCGGCTCCGAAGCGATCGCGCTCCCAGAGCGCCACGTGAACGGCCCAGTCCGTGCGGCCGGGTTCGCTGAACTCCCGTGTGCCGTCGAGGGGGTCGATGATCCACACCCTTTCGGCGTCGAAGCGGCGTTGGTCGGTCTGGCCCTCCTCCTCCGACAACACGGCGTCGTCGGGCCGGTGGGCGTGGAGTTCGGCGGCGAGGAACGCCTGTGCTGCGGCGTCTCCGGCGTCCTTGACCTCCCACTGGGGGGCACCGGAGGCGAACAGCGGCTCGCGGATCCCGACCAGGATCTGACCGGTCTGGACGGCGAGACGCGCCGCGAGTTCGGCGTCGGTCTCGGCAAACATTGCGGCCATCATCGCATTCGGTTCACGAAACACCTCCCTCCGACCGAAGAGCATGTATGGCTCGGCGAGCGCGACGACTGCGGTACGGCCACGCGCCGGGCCAGTTCGGTGTGCTCCACGAGCCGCACCCGTCTCGCACCGGCGGATGCGTGGTCGTCCTCGTCCACGGCGGATTCTGGCGCTGGCCGTTCAACCGGTGGGTGATGACGTTGCTCGTCCGCGACGCTCTACGTCTCGGGTACACGGTCTTCAACATCGAGTATCGCCGGCTCGGCCGATGGGGCGGCGGCGGGGGATATCCCGAGACCTTCGACGACGTCTCGGCCGCAGTCGACCTCGTCGTGCGACGGTTTCCGGATTCTGCGCGCTTCCTCGTGGGTCACTCCGCCGGCGGCCACCTGGCGCTCGTGGCTGCTGCCGGTCGCGGTGGTGAGGTCGACGGGGTCGTGGCGCTCGCGGCACCGTGCGATCTCCGACGCCTGTCCGAGGCTGGCTCGGAACGGGTCGACGAACTCGTTCGTCGCGCCCCGGTGACGCAGCGCTGGTCCCTCACGTCCCCGATCGAGATGGTGCCGATCGGCGTGCCGACCGTGTGTGTCCACGGAGCAGCCGACACGACCGTGCGTCCGCAGGGTGCCGCCCGGTTCGTGCGCGCAGCGTCGGACGCGGGCGACGACGCCCGCTTCGTCCTCGTGCCCGACGAGCGGCACCGCGACGCCCTGCGCCCGTCGTCGACATCGTGGACGACGACGATGGAGACCATCGACAGGTGGCACGAGATGGACGCCGCCTCGAGAAGTGCCCGCTCCGTGACGATGGACGGGTCGTGACCGTGGGTTCCCACAGAGCGCCTCTGATCGTGACGGGTGACCGCCTTCGTCCCGACTCGGTCGCCAACCGGATGTTCCCGAAGGTGCGGTCGTGGTTCGCGCTCGGAGCGCCGCTCGAACTCCTGAGCTCGCTGTCGGTCGCACGGATCCTGGTGCTCGTCGGGACCGCGACGTGGCTGCTCGGTGGCGCGATCGGAGCGCTCGACGCGTTCACCGGCATCGTGCTCACCGTCGTCGACGTGTGTGGGTGATCCGGTTGATGCGCCACAAGTGGCAACCGGTCGGATCGAACGTGATGCCGGCCGCCGAGACCGAACACCTCGTCCGGCATCTCTTCGCCGGCGACGACGGCCGGCGGATGGCGCATCGGATCGACCGGCGCATCGATCGCCTCCCGGGACTCGACGGACTCCGCCTGGTCGACGCCGTGCGTCGCACGGTCCACCCGCGGACGACTAGCGTCTCGCCGGGTGTCGCCCCCGTCCGCCTCAGCGCCTGACCCGCAGCCCGGGCTGCCCGTCGGCGTCGAATCCACGCTCGACTTCCGCGGTTCGCGGCGTCTCGTGGGGTGGGAGGAGTGGTTCTGGTATCTCGTCGCCGCAGTCAGCTACATCCTCCTCGGCATCTGGCACAAGTGGCTGCTCAACTGGTTCGTCGGACCGGCGTGGCTCGTCGCCTTCGTCGTGGTCGGCCCGTGGCTGACCGACCGGATCGGACTCACGAGTCGTCGAGGTGACCGATGAGTTGGGCGGCGCACCAGTTCGAGATCTACGCCGTGCAGTCGCATCTGCCGAAGAAGATGCGGGGCAAGGTCAGTTTCTGGGCGATCTTCCTCGGTGACTTCACGCCTGACTTCCTGTCCAAGTTCTGGGTCTACGGCTTCACGATCAACGGAACTCGCTACGGGTCCGACGTCCCCCATCAGTGGCATCGCGGGTTCCCCGGCATGGGTTTCACGCACACGTTGTTCTTCGGGGCGGTGCTCGCGCTGCTCGCATGGACGTGGAGGAAGAACCGCGCGTTCACGATCGGTTTCCTCCTCGGCTACGCGGCGCACGCGCTCACCGACATCAACGACTCGGTCGGTGTGATGCTCCTGTTTCCCCTGCTCACGATGAACTTCACGGCACAGACCTGGGCCTATGCGGCGACGATCGACGGAGGCAAGTACCTCGACGCCGCGGCGTACTACTCGTCGCTCGGCCTGGCGATGGACGTGTTCTGGCTGCTCGTCGTGCTGTTCTCGTGGAGGGTGCTGACCCGCGAGCACTGGCGCACGCAGATCGTGCCGGCCGACGCCCGGATCTGGGCGTGGCTGGGCCGGTGGCTCCCCGAGCGGGGACTGCTCGCCCTGTATCGGGCGACGTTCTTCTACGGCCTGTGCCGGATGATCTCGTGGAGCGCATGGGCCCGGTTGTTCGCCGATCCGGAGAAGTACGGCGAGTTCGACGTGACCTCGCGAGGTTTTCCGATGGACCTGTCGTGGACCGGCCCGTACTGGCTCGACGCCCGCTCGCTCGGACACGTCTCTCCGTGGATCGCCTACCCCGCTGCGCTGACGGTGCTCGCCGTGCTCTACGCCGTGATCGCCAGGCTGTGGGAGCCGATGGGCCGCAGACAGGCGGAGCATCGTGCGGAGCGGGCCGTCGCAACGGGGTCCCGCGGATCATCGGGGAACTCGGGACGGTCGGGCGACCCGGGACCATCGGGCGATTCCGACGTGTCGGCCCAGGCCTGAGTTCTCCACCGTTCGACGACGCGGCCCTGGCGGATCGCGGAGGAACGAGCCCGACGGGCGTCAGGAGAATGCGGTGCGGGCCGCCACGACACGATGCATGCGGTCACGGAACGGCACCCATGCGGTGTCGGGTGTCCACGCCTCGGCGGCCGCGACCGCCTCCACCCCGAGGGCCTCGACCGGATCGAGACCGACGGCCTGGAGAAATGCGACGGTCCGCACGTCGTGGGCGACCGGGTCGGGATCCGGAGCCAGGTCCAACCTCGCCAGCAGCGCGTGCACCGGTGGCTTCAGGAAGTACGTGGCAGCGATGGCCGCGACCCCGGCGGCTTCGGCGTTGCTCATGCAGTTCACGCACATGTCCACAACCTAGACCTCGTCGAGACGACGCGCGAGCACTCGAAGGACGTCACCGCCCTCCGTTGGTCACTCGACGTGGTCGGGTCGAGGGCTCGGCCGGCCTGCCCGGCGATCGGACCGGTGAGGACCGACTCAGGCGAGCTTCTTGTACTTGATGCGGTGAGGGGTGTTCGCGGCGGCGCCGAGTTCCTGCTTGCGACGTTCCTCGTACTCGCTGAAGTTGCCTTCGAACCAGCGGACCTGGCTGTCACCCTCGAAGGCCAGCACGTGGGTGGCGATGCGATCGAGGAACCAGCGATCGTGGGAGATCACGACCGCACAGCCCGGGAACGTCTCGAGTCCTGCCTCGAGTGCGCGGAGCGTGTCGACGTCGAGGTCGTTGGTCGGTTCGTCGAGCAGCAACACGTTGCCACCCGACTTCAGCAGCTTGGCCAGGTGGACGCGGTTGCGTTCGCCGCCGGACAGGTCGCCGACACGCTTGCCGTGGTCGGTGCCGCGGAAGTTGAAGCTCGACACGTACGTGCGGCCGTGGATCTCACGACCACCGATCTCGAGCACCTCGCCGCCGCCGGTGATCTCGTCGTAGACGGTGGCGTCGGGGTCGAGGTCGTCCCGATCCTGGTCCACGTAGCTGAGGTCGACCGTGTCACCGATCTTGATCGAGCCCGAATCGGGCTCCTCGCGCCCCGCGAGCATCTTGAACAGTGTCGACTTGCCGGCACCGTTCGGGCCGATGATCCCCACGATCCCTGCGGGCGGGAGCGTGAACGAGAGGTCGTCGATGAGCAGTTTGTCGCCGAATCCCTTCCGGAGGTTCTCGACCTCGATCACCTGGTCGCCCAGTCGACGACCGGACGGGATCGTGATCTGCAGTTCGGCGTTGCGGGTCTCGGCGGCCTTGGCCTCGGCGTGCAGCCTCTCGTAGGCGTTGAGGCGCGCCTTGCCCTTCGACTGGCGGGCCTTCGTGCCCATGCGCACCCATTCGAGTTCGCGGGCCAGGGTCTTGCGTCGGGCGTCGTTGCCGCGCTCTTCGCGCTCCAGGCGGTCGTGCTTCTGCTCCAACCAGGAGGAGTAGTTGCCCTCGAACGGCAGGCCCTTGCCGCGCTCGAGTTCGAGGATCCACTGGGCGACGTTGTCGAGGAAGTACCGGTCGTGGGTGATGGCCACGACGGTGCCGGCGTAGTCGCCGAGGAACCGTTCCAGCCAGTCCACCGATTCGGCATCCAGGTGGTTGGTGGGCTCGTCGAGCAGGAGCAGGTCGGGACGGCTGAGCAGGAGGCGGCACAGCGCGACTCGGCGACGTTCACCACCGGAGAGCACGGTGACGTCGGCGTCGTCGGGCGGGCAGCGCAACGCGTCCATGGCGATGTCGACGTTGCGTTCGAGTGACCAGGCGTCGGTGGCGGCGATCTTGTCCTCGAGGATCGCCTGCTGCTTGCCGATCTTGTCGTAGTCCGCATCGGGGTCGGCCCACTTGGCCATGACGGCGTTGTAGTCGTCGATGATGCCCTGGACCTCGGCCACGCCGTCCATGACGTTGCCCTTCACGTCCTTCTCCGGGTCGAGCTGAGGCTCTTGAGCCAGGTACCCGACGGTGAACCCGGCGGTGAGGCGTGCCTCGCCCTGGTAGCCGTCGTCGAGGCCCGCCATGATCTTGAGCAGCGACGACTTGCCCGCCCCGTTCGTTCCGAGGACGCCGATCTTCACCCCGGGGTAGAACGACAGCGAGATGTTCTCCAACACCGTCTTGTCGGGAGGGTAGATCCGGCTCAACTTGTAGGCCTGGTAGATGAATTCGTGCGCCATGGTGCGTGGATCGTACCGAGGTCGCCGACGCAGGGCGCTCGGCTACGGTCCGGAGATGCAGCGACCCGTCCGGTTCGGCGCCCAGATCCGGGCGAACGGCGAGCTCGATCCGATCGATGCCGCCCGACGAGCCGAGCAGGCCGGATTCGACGTGGTGCTCGTACCGGATCACGTCGGCCCGGGCCGGTCGCCGATCCCCGTCCTGTCCGCGATCGCGGCGGTCACCGACCGCATCCGAGTCGGCACGTTCGTCCTCAACGCCGACATGCGCAACCCCGTCCAGTTGGCATGGGAGGCAACGACGCTGGATCACCTGTCGCGCGGCCGATTCGAACTGGGCCTCGGCGCCGGTCACACGCCGCAGGAGTATGCGCGGACCGGGATCGAGCGGCGTCCGGCCGCGGAGCGCAAGGCGGCGTTGCGCGAGTACGTCCGGATCGTGCGGGGTCTGCTCGACGGCGAGACGGTGTCCTTCCACGGCGAGTACCACCGCGTCGAAGGTGCACACGTCGAACGGTCGCTGCAGGAGCGGTTGCCGATCCTCGTCGGCGGCAACGGTCGAGCCCTGCTGGAACACGCCGGCGCCCACGCCGACATCGTCGGCCTGCAGGGTCTCGGTCGGACACTCGCCGACGGGCACAGCCACGAGGTCCGATGGACGACCGACCACCTCGACGCCCAGATCGAGGAGGTCCGGGTCGGGGCCGCACATCGATTCGACGATGTCGAACTCAACGCACTCGTCCAGGTCGTGGCGATCACCGATGACCGGACATCAGCGTTGCGTGAGTTGTCCGACGAGGTGGACGGGGTCGACATCGACGAACTCGATGCGAGTCCGTACGTGCTCGTCGGCTCGGTCGACGAGATCGCCGACAAGATCCTGCGCTGCCGGGAACGCTGGGGGATCAGCTACTTCGCGGTGCGGACCATCGAAGGGTTCGACGACGTGATCCGCGCCGTACGCGACGCGAGCTCGGACTGACCCTCACGTGACCACGAGGGGGAACCGCGGATCGTCACCCAGTGGGCCGCCGACCGTGAGACCGTCCGCCGCGTAGGGCGGCGACACCTCCCAGGGGCGTTCCGCGAAGGTGGCGTCGTCGCCGATCCAGCGGAAACTGACGGCGCGGCGTCGAGTGTCGAGCACGTTGCCCGGTGCGTCGTGAAGCGTGCGGTAGTGGAAGGCGACCACGTCACCGGGCTCCACGTCGAAGCTCAGCACCGGCGCTCCGTCGGAGATCAACGCGTCGACGTCGGGCACCAGTTCGTAGCCGTCGTCGGCTGCTGCGTACGGGGTGTGGTCGACGAACTTGCGAGGCACGAACCAGCGGTCCCATCGGTGGGATCCGGCGAGGAATCGCATGCCGCTCGATGCCGGGACCCGGTCGAGAGCGACCCACAGACTCACGTTCTGGTCCCCGTTCACGCAGTAGTAGGGCTGGTCGTGGTGCCACGGCGTGCGTTCCGTCGCACCGGGCTCCTTGACCAGCACGTGCTCGTGGAAGAACCGCACGGTGTCCGATCCCATCAGCGTGCCTGCGGCAGCGGCGAGGGGGCTCTCGAACGCGACGCGTCGGTACTCCTCGACATCGGGCCACGTGACGTAGTCCGTCCAGAATCCGACCGCCGCGTCGGGCCGCGTGTACCAGTGCGACCACGGCGAGGGGTGCGCCGCGTTGTGTTCGACACCCGCCGCGATCATCTCCAACCACGTCGGTCCGAGCAGACCCCGCAGCACGGTGGCTCCGTGGGCTCGGAACTGTTCGAGTGCGCCCGGGTCCATGCCGCAGTGTCGCACGGACGTGCCCGCCGCACACGTCCGTAGCGTGGGCGACATGACGACCGCGCACGCCACCGATGTCGCACTCCGACGACACCTCCGCTCGTGGGTCGGTGGGTGGCCACCGCCGTCCCCGGGCATCCACGTCGTCGGTGACCCGGCCCGTCTGGAACCGACATGGGACGGCGCACGGCGCCCGCTGCAAGGCGTGGGCGACGGAACGGGCACCGTCCTGGCCGTTCCACCGGACTCCGTGGAGCGCGTGCGCGCCGCGCTGTCCGGCGGCCTCGACCGTCCGGGCCTCGGCGACGAACTCGGCGAGATCCTCGCCGTCGGTCCGTCGAGCTTCGGGACGGGGGTGTTCCGCACGGCGGTCCACGTCGCCGACGATCTGGACGACGTGGGGGAGTGGTTCGAGGAGTTCGACGAGCGACTCCCCGAATGGCTGCGACCGTTCAACGGCCCGCTCCTCGTCGCCTTCGACGACGACGGGGTGACACCGATCGCGGGGGTCGGCATCAAGGTCCACGACCGGTACGGGCAGGAACTGGCCGTGGTCACCGAGGAAGCGGCGCGCGGGCGTGGGCTGGCCCGTGGCCTCGTCGCCACGGCGGCGCGACGGATCCTGGCCGAGGGCTCGGCACCGACCTACCTGCACGAACGCTCGAACGCCGCCAGTGCGCGGGTGGCGGAGGCGGTTGGATTCCACGATCGGGGCTGGACCGTCCACGGTCTGTGGCCGCGGCGCTGACGACGGTCGATCGGTCGCGCCGAATCTCGCCGGTGCCACGCACGTGAGGCGCTCGGAGGGTCGCGGTGCGCGACGATGGGGGGATGTTGCCTCGCGCTCCCTTCGGTCGAACCGGCCACGATTCGACCCGTGTCATCTTCGGTGCCGCTGCCCTCGGAGGGATGAGCCAGGAGCGCGCCGACGCCACGATGGCGAACGTCGTCGAGTGGGGGATCGATCACATCGACACGGCGGCCTCCTACGGAGCGTCGGAGGACCGCCTCCGGCCGTTCCTCGCCGAACACCGAGCGTCGGTGTTCCTCGCGACCAAGACCGGCGAACGCACGGGAGCCGCCGCTCGCGCCGAACTCGAGAAGTCGTTGGAGCGGATGGACGTCGACCACGTCGACCTGATCCAACTGCACAACCTGGTCGACCCCGACGAGTGGGACACGGCGTTCTCCCCCGGGGGAGCCATCGAGTCGCTCGCCACCGCACGCGACGAGGGACTCGTCAAGCACATCGGCGTCACCGGGCACGGAGTGCCCATCGCCGGGATGCACGTGCGCAGCCTCGAACGCTTCGACTTCGCGTCGGTGCTGCTACCGATCAACTTCGTGATGCTCGACAACCCGGCCTATCGCTCCGACGTGGAGCGCCTCCTCGACGTGTGCGCCGACCGCAAGGTGGCGGTGCAGACCATCAAGTCGATCGCTCGAGGCATGTGGGCCGACGGCGACACGAACCGGTTCAGTTGGTACGAACCGCTGACCGACCCCGAACCGATCGGTCGCGCGGTGCGCTACGTCCTGTCGCACCCGCAGATGTTCCTGAACACCACGAGCGACGCGCGTCTGGTCCCGATGATCGTCGACGCAGCTCGGGGCGACCTGTCGGCGCCGACGGACGACGAGATGCGCGCCGACGTGGAACGCGAAGGGATCACGCCGTTGTTCGTCGACGGTGAACGCTCCCCGATCTGAATCCCGCCCGATCCGAGCGACTCGCCTCCGCCATGTCCGCGATCCCTCCGCCCGCCGGTGACACGGCAGCGACCTCGACCGTCCCGGATTCCACGGCGACGTCCCCGCCGCCGTTCGATCCGTGGGCGGAGCAGGTGCGACGTCAGGCTCTCCATCACGCACAGCGGCGACGGCGTCGTCGCAGGCAAGCGGCTCCCCTGATCGTCCTCGCGGTCCTCGTCGCCGGTGTCGCGGCCGCCTCCGTCGTGATCGACCGACGGTCCGACGATCGGTCCGACGACGCGTCGACGCCCGCCGATGTCGCGTCGACCGCCGTCGATGCCGTGGTGCCGGCCGCGCCCGGATCCAGCGCACCCGCACCCACGTCGGCGCCCGACGAACTCGTCGAGGTGGACGAGGTCTGGCTCGTCGACCGGGGTGACTCGACGTTCGACTGGGGTGTCAGCGTCCGCACACCACCGTCGGCTCCGAGGCGCAGCGGCGTGGTCATCGACGTGTGGCTGACCGACGCCGACGGTGCCGTCGTGCACACGGCGAGCGGGGAGGTCGACGGCATCGGGCCCGAGTCGACCGGCGCGGTCGCGGGCCGGCTGACAGCGCCCGTGAGCGATCCCGTGCGCATCGAGTTCGACGTGGCCGTCGGCGTGGAATCCAACGATCGAGGGATCGGGGAGGTGCTGTCGGTCCGGGCGCTCGAACGCACGCCCGACGGGGTCAGCGGTCGGATCGCGACGACCACGACCGAACCGATCGAGGACTTCACCATGGTGCTGCTCTGGTTCGACGAGGCGGGCGAGGTCGTGGCCGCCGTCCCGCAGCGGGTCGACCGGGTGCGGCCCGGGGTCGAAGCGCGCTTCGACATCGACCTGAGCACCGAGCCGGTCCCCGACGGAGACCCGGATTCGGTGGTCTGGACGAGGTAGGTCGCACATCGCTCGACGCATGGCGAATTGGAGGGTGCGGAATCCTGCGGTCCCTGGCAGAATGTTGCGCCCCGCTCCTCATATCCGAGCGGGTCGTGGTGGTCATAGCTCAATTGGCAGAGCACCAGGTTGTGATCCTGGCGGTTGGGGGTTCAAGTCCCCTTGGCCACCCTGCGCAGCAATGCGTTTCGGCGTCGAGGCCGGTAGCCTCGATCGCCGCATTGCTTCTCTAGCTCAATTGGCAGAGCAGTGGACTCTTAATCCATTGGTTCTGGGTTCAAGTCCCAGGGGAAGCACCAACAAAGAAGCACGAGCAACGAGCCACCCACGTGGTTCCACGACAGCCCGCTCCTCGGAGTGGGCTGTCGTCGTTCTCAGCTCCAGCTGCGCTGATCGCGGTATCGCGACGTGGCGAGGGGCGTGGAGCGCTGACGACGTTGGCGGCGACCGCTGGTGAGCAGGATCGTCGCCCCGCCGACGGCGACGAACGCGAACGCACCGATCAGGGTCGCCGAGAACCGGTGTTTCGCGAGTTGGGGGAACACGCCCATCCACGTGTCGTCGGAGATCGACGGGAGCACGAACGCCGGGACGAGGTATCCGAACAGGAAGAGCAACGCGCCGGTGGTCGCGGATCCGGCGCCGAAGGCGAAGGCCAGTTCACCCCGTTCGGGTCGCAGGATGATCCCGAGCAGCAGCGCGAGCACGCCGAGACCGAACGAGATCAACCAGAACCACGTGGTGACCGACGCGATCACGGCCACGGCACCCACCTGCTCGACGGGGAGTCGGATCGCCGGGAGCACGGCAGCACGTTCGGTCCGGGTGATCTGCACCTGTTCGGCGGGGGTGATGTCGACGGGTTCGTCGCGATCGCCGATCAGGCGCGCATGTGCGTCGGCGGTGAACTGGCGCATCTCGGTCGCCCCGTCGCGGATCCTCGTGATCGACACGACGAAGTCGCGCAGGTCGTTCGCCGACATGCCGAGATCGCTCGCGGTCGCGCCGGCGACGATGCTCGCCAACTGCAACCGGATGTCCTCGTCGCCCATGATCGAGTAGGTGGCGTCGGTGTCGACGTCGGGCGTGAACGCCACGCGATCGAGCCAGAACACGCTGATCGCCAGGGCGAACAGGGCGCCGGAGGCGAGCAGGATCAGGCCACCGACGGAACGACGCACCGGGAGAGTCTGCCAAACGCAGCCCTACGCTGCGAACATGACGCGATCGAGTCTCGCGAGGATGTTGCTTCGTGGGGCGATGCGTCGGTGCCCGTGGTGTGGTGGTCGCGGTGCTTTCTTCACCTCGTGGTTCTCGAAGGGACCCGCGTGTCGCACGTGCGGCTTGAAGTGGAGGCGCGGCGACGTGGGCTTCGAACTCGGTGCCGCTGCCATGGCGGCCGTCATCGTCCTGGGTCCGCTGATCCTGGCGCTCGGCGTCGTTCTGGCGTTCACGTGGCCCGAGGTGCGTGTCGTGCCGATGATGGTCGTGTTCCTCGCCGCCGGCATCGTCCTCCCCGTCGTGCTGTATCCGATGTCGTACACGATGTGGCAGGGCGTCGATCTCCTGATGCGCCCGGTGGAGCCGGAGCACTTCGTCCTCGAGCACCTGGAGCGATCGGGCGGTGCGGAGCTCGATTCCGGTGCGGTTCCCGACGCCGACTGACCCCGCGGCTCGCGTGCCCCTCGGCCCGTGTACGCCGTTCGTTCGATCGATACTTGCCCGAACGGCTGTTCGTTGTGTACGATCTCGAATCACACCGGTGAAGTTCCGCATCACCACGACGGCGTCCCACGGTCGGCCCCGGAGAAACTCTGGAGTACCCCTTCGCTTGAATGAGATGCACAACCCCTTCACCCACCGTGAACGCAACGAAAGAGAGACACGACATGGCCAAGCAGAACGACCGCTCCAAAGCACTCGACATGGCACTGCAGCAGATCGACAAGCAGTTCGGTACGGGGGCCATCATGAAGATGGGCGACCGCACCAACATGAACATCAAGGTCATCCCGACCGGGGCCTTGGCGCTCGACCTCGCGCTGGGGGTCGGAGGCCTGCCACGTGGCCGTGTCACCGAGATCTACGGCCCGGAGTCCTCCGGCAAGTCCACCCTCGCCATGCACGTCGTGGCCGAAGCGCAGCGCAACGGCGGTGTGTGTGCCTACATCGACGCCGAGCACGCCATGGACCCGGTGTACGCCGCAGCCATCGGTGTGGATGTCGATCAGCTCCTCATCTCGCAGCCCGACACGGGTGAACAGGCCTTGGAGATCTGCGACATGCTCACCCGCTCCGGTGCGATCGACGTGGTCGTGGTCGACTCCGTTGCAGCGCTCACGCCTCGCGCGGAGATCGAAGGTGAGATGGGTGACACCCACGTCGGGCTCCAGGCCCGCCTGATGAGCCAGGCACTGCGCAAGCTCACCGGCAACCTCTCCAAGACCGACACGATCTGCATCTTCATCAACCAGCTGCGGGAGAAGATCGGTGTGATGTTCGGGTCGCCCGAGACCACCCCCGGCGGCCGGGCGCTCAAGTTCTACTCGTCGGTGCGTCTCGACATCCGTCGCATCGAAACGCTCAAGGACGGCACCGATGCCGTCGGCAACCGCACTCGGGTCAAGGTCGTCAAGAACAAGGTGGCGCCGCCCTTCAAGCAGGCCGAGTTCGACATCATGTACGGCAAGGGCATCAGTCGCGAGGGCTCACTGCTCGATCTGTCGGTCGACCTGAGCATCGTCAAGAAGTCCGGTGCGTGGTTCACCTACGAAGGTGAACAACTGGGTCAGGGTCGGGAGAAGGCGAAGGACTACCTGCGCACCAACCCCGAGGTGATGATGGAGATCAGCGACAAGGTGCTGATCGCCGCCGGCCTCAAGAAGGATCCGAACGCCGTCGAAGAAGGCGTCGAGATCGACGAGGTCGAGGCCGACGATGTCTTCAGCGAGGCCGACGAGCAGCCCATCGCCCTCGACTGAGCACAAACGCTCCGGTGTGCGTGACGCTTGAGGCGGTCGGGACAGCCGAAGGCGTCACGCAGACCACAGCAAACGATCCCACGGAGCGAACGGCCCGGACATTCCGCCCAGGTGGAGTGACCGGGTCGTTGCGCGTCTGCGCTCACGCACGTCGAACGTGGGAAAGTCCGGATCGTCGACACCACGGCCGGACTCGCTGTGAGCCCCGGACCGCGATCTCGCGGTCGACAACTCACAGATGCTGGATCGAACGGGTTCGAGTTGGCGAAGTGTGAGACCGTGACCGCGAAATCGCGGTCCAGGGCTCACACTGATCCGAGGACCCAGCGCGGTCAGGTGTTGATGACGTAGGTGCCGTCGACGAACGGCTTGAAGATCATCAGCCAGAGGCTCGTCACGAAGACGAGGTGGGTGATCCCGATGCCCATCGACATCTTCTTCGTGGAGTCCTCCGACGAGTCGGCGATGGCCGGGCGGATCAGGAACCAGCTCACCGCCAGAGCCGCGAGCCACAGGACGATCGTGATCGTGATCCACCACATCTCGGCGAGGGCGAACTTGCCGACACCGGCCATGCCCATGCCGGCCACCCAGAGGACGACGAGGGCCGGGAAGACCAGCTTCATGTGGAGCGCTGCGATCGCCGACGTCTCTCCTGCGCGCTGCATCCGCGGATAGAGGAACAACGGCCCGAACGCCGCCACGATCGAGACGATGTGGACCAGGTAGAGGATCCGGTAGAGGGTGAAGTTCTCGGCTTGGAAGATGGCGATCACGAAGACGAACCATACCGGTGGGCCGAACCCGCTCGTTGCGACCGTCGGCTCCGGCGGCCAGGCCTACGATCGTGGTGTGAGTGAGTTCGCGCCACCCCCGGGTCCACCGCCGTCCGCGCCGAGCGTCGTTCCCGGGTGGTACTTCGACGGACGCGGTCAGCGCTGGTGGGATGGCACCGCGTGGGGGCCCGTGGCTCCCGACGGCAACGACCGGATGCTGGCGACGCTGTCTCACCTCGGCGCTCTGCTGGGTGGATTCATCCTGCCGCTCGTGCTGTACCTGATCAGCGATGACGAGAAGCGCCCCGAGACCCGTCACCATGCGCGTGAGGCGCTCAACTTCCAGATCACCTTCGCCATCGTCTACCTCGTCGGATTCGTTGCGATGTTCGTCGGTCTCGCCGCAGGCGGCCTGCTCGGCACTTCCGACGACACGGCCACGACCGGCGCCGGCTTCGGGCTCGGCATCAGTGTCTTCTTCGGGTTCTTCGCGTTGATCTTCGCCGTGTCGATCGGGTCCCTGGTGTTCGCGGTCATCGCGGCAGTCCGAGCCAACAAGGGGGAGCGGTACCGCTATCCCCTCTGCATCCGCTTCATCGGTTCCTAGCCTGGGTCCATGACCGACCGGCCACACGACGACCAGCTCGCCGGCGAGCGACCCGAGAGCGTGTCGCCCGGGGACGCGCGGCGCAGGTACGTCGTGCACACGTACGGCTGCCAGATGAACGAACACGACTCCGAACGGATCGCCGGCCTGCTCGAAGCCGACGGACTCGTCCGAGCCGATTCCGACTCCGATGCCGACGTCGTGGTCCTGAACACCTGCTGCATCCGCGAGAACGCCGACAACAAGCTGTACGGGAACCTCGGGCACCTCAAGACGTGGAAGGCCGAGAAGGACGGCCGTCAGATCGTCGTCTCGGGATGCCTCGCCCAGAAGGACCAGGACAAGGTCGCGGCTCGTGCCGGCCACGTCGACGTGGTCATGGGGACCCACAACGTCCACCGCGCCGCGGAACTGCTCGAGGCCGCTCGGTCGTCGGACGCGCCGATCACCGAGATCCTCGAGGCCGCGGTGGTCGACGACCACGCGATGTTCCCGTCGGCTCTGCCCGTGCAACGCCAGAAGGCGTACAACAGCTGGGTCACGATCCAGATCGGGTGCGACAACCATTGCGCGTTCTGCATCGTTCCGGCCGTGCGCGGTGAGGAGATGAGCCGCCCGTACGCCGACATCGTGGCCGAGGTCGAACAACTCGCGGCCGACGGAGTCACCGAGGTCACGCTGCTCGGCCAGAATGTCAACAGCTACGGCCGTGACCTGCAGCTCGCCGCACGCCAGGCCGGCGACGAGTCGGCGCGTCTGCGACCACTGTTCTCCGACCTGCTGCGCGACGTCGGACGGGTGGACGGGATCCGTCGCGTCCGGTACACCAGCCCGCACCCGAAGGACATGCGGCCCGACACGTTCGCGGCGATGGCCGAGACGGCGGCGGTCTGTGAGCACCTGCACTACCCGCTGCAGTCGGGCAGCGACCGGGTGTTGGCGCTGATGCATCGCGGGTACACCGCCGAGCGGTACCTGGAGCGCCTCGCCGAGGCGCGTGCGACGATCCCGGATCTCGCCGTGTCGACGGACATCATCGTCGGATTCCCGGGGGAGACGGACGACGACTTCGAGCGCACCCTGGAGGTCGCGGCGGCGGCGGAGTACGACTACGCCTACACCTTCCTGTTCTCGCCGCGCGAGGGCACCGAGGCCGCCGGAATGGAGTCCGACTTCGTCGATCCGGCCGTTGCGGGGGAACGATTCGAACGACTGCGGATCGTCGTCGAGCGGTCGGCGGTCGCCAAGCACCAGGCGCGTGTCGGTCGCATCGAGGAAGTGCTCGTGGAAGGTCCGTCGAAGAAGGACCCGGGTGTGTTGTCGGGCCGGACCCGCCAGAACAAGCTCGTCCACTTCGCACCGCCGGCCGACATGGAACGGCGCCTGCGGACGGGGAGTTACGCGACCGTCGAGGTGACCCGAGCCGCCGCACATCACCTGATCGGCCGATTCGTCGAGCACGTCGCCGACGCCCGACACACGGTGCGGATTCCCGTAGCCTCCGTCTGATGGCCGATCCCGTGACGCCCGATGCCGTGGCCGCCGAGGATCGGGTCGTGGGAGCCCGAGTCCGATGAGTGCCGACCAGCACGACGAGCAGCTCGCCGAGTACCGCTCGAGCATCGACAACATCGACGCGGCGCTCGTCCACCTGCTGGCCGAGCGGTTCAAGATCACCAAGGCGGTCGGGCGCTACAAGAAGCAGGCCGATCTGGCCGCCGCCGATCCCGGCCGCGAAGAACTCCAGATCGCCCGACTCCGGTCGCTCGCCGAGGAATCCGGTCTCGATCCGGTCTTCACCGAGAAGTTCCTCCGCTTCGTCGTCGCCGAGGTCATCCACCATCATCAGCGCATCGCCGAGGGTGAACAGCTCTGAGTTCGTCCTCACGTCCGCATCGGACCCGCCCCGACCGGAGCGCGCCGGACCGGAGCGGAACGGGACGGCGATGACCGACCTGACGGGGATCCGACGAGTCGCGATCGTCGGTTCGACGGCGTCGGGCAAGTCGGCGGTGGCGATGGAGGTCGCCCGACGTGGCGCACGCAGCGACACGCCGGTCGAAATCGTCTCGGTCGACAGCATGCAGGTGTACCGGGGGATGGACATCGGCACCGCCAAACCGACGCATGCCGAACAGGGCGAGGTCCGCCACCACTGCATCGACCTCGTCGACGCATCCGTGGACTTCACCGTCGGCGACTTCAAGGCGGCTCACGACGCGGCGGTCACCGACATCGGTTCGAAGAGCGCAGCAGCGTTGCTCGTGGGCGGAACCGGCCTGTACCACCGTGTGGTGATCGACGACTTCGACCTCCCCGGACAGTTCGACGACATCCGCATCGAACTCGAGGCGGACCCGGACACCGAGGGGCTGCACCGACGCCTCACCGAACTCGATCCGCTCGCCGCGAGCAGGATGGAGCCGGGCAACCGGCGGCGAGTGGTGCGTTCGCTCGAGGTCACACTCGGATCGGGACGCCCGTTCAGCTCCTTCGGTCCCGGCGTCGACACGTACCCACCGTCACCGGTCGAACAGATCGGAGTGCGCCGACCGCGTCCCCTGCTCGCCGAGCGAATCGCCGAGCGGGTCCGCGCGATGATCGGTGCGGGTCTCGTCGACGAGGTCGCTGTGCTGCACGAGGCCGGCATGTCGCGTTCGGCGGGCCAGGCGCTCGGGTACAAGGAAATCGTGGATCACCTGGAAGGACGGATCAGCAAGGATGAGGCGATCGACACGATCATCACCCGCACGCGACAGTTCGCGGTCCGTCAGGACCGATGGTTCCGGCGGGATCCACGCGTACGCTGGATCGATGTCGAGCACGACCCGATCGCCGAGGTCGTGCCCGTCGTGATGGAGGCCTTGACCCGATGACCGCACTCACGCTCACCAAGCACCACGGTCTGGGCAACGATTTCCTGGTGGTGTTCCATCCGGGCCAGCAGGGGGTCACGGATCTGCCTGCGTTCGCACGTCGGCTCTGTGACCGCCGAACGGGGATCGGAGCGGACGGGCTGCTCGTCGCCGACACCGAGGACGGCTACGCCGCCAGGATGACGCTGTACAACGGCGACGGTTCGACCGCGGAGATGAGCGGCAACGGCATCCGATGTTTCGCACAGGCGGTCGCCGCCCGGCGCGGCGACCTCGGCCCACAGCTGATCCTCACCGACGCCGGTGAGAAGGTCGTCACGCTCTCGGCGACCGACGACCCCGCCACGATCATGGCGCAGGTGGAGATGGGGCCGGTCGAGCCGCTGGCCGAACCATCTGGCTGGGCCGCGGTCGAGTGCCACCCGGACCGACCGGTCGCTCACCTCAGCCTCGGCAACCCGCACTCGGTCGTGGGCGTCGACGAGGTCGCGATGGTCGATCTCCACGACCTCGGCGGCCGCATCCCGCACGTGAATCTGGAGATCGTCGAGCCCGGCCCCGAGTCCAACGCCATCACGATGCGGGTCCACGAGCGTGGCGCCGGCATCACCGCAGCGTGCGGCACCGGAGCCTGTGCGTCGGCGTTCGCAGCTCGGTCGTGGGGACTCGTTCCGCCGATCGAGCCGGAAGTGATCGTCCACATGGACGGCGGAGACGCCGTCGTGACGTTCGACGAGAGCACCCCGCCCCGGGCGATCCTGACCGGGCCGGCCACCCACATCGCAACCATCGAGGTCGAACACGCGTGACGGACACCAACGCCCAGAGCCCCGGCTCACCGAACACCCCGTACAACGAGGCGCTCGCCGGAACGCTGATCGACCGCACGATCAGGGAGAAGATCGTGCTCGTCGCCGTGGCACTGCCCGGCGACTCCGACGAGTCCGTCGATGCGAGCCTCGACGAACTGGCGCTGCTGGTCGACACCGCAGGAGCCGACGAGGTGGCCCGCCTCGTCCAACGGCGCGACGCACCCGACCACACGTGGTACATCGGCAAGGGCAAGGTCGAGGAACTGAAAGAACTGTGCCTGGCGCTCGACGCGGACACGGTCGTGTTCGACAACGAACTCGCACCGTCCCAACAGTTCAAACTGGAGAAGCTGCTCGGGCGAACCGCGCTCGATCGCACGGCGGTGATCCTCGACATCTTCGGCCAGAACGCCCACACCATGGAGGGCAAGGCCCAGGTCGAACTGGCACTGCTGCGCTATCGCCTGCCCCGTCTGCGTCGAGGGGCCAACGCCAAGATGTCGCAGCAACGCGGCGGCGTGGGCGGCCGGTTCGGTTCGGGTGAGACGAAGCTCGAGACCGACCGACGCAGGATCATGCGGCGCATCACGAAGCTCGAGCGTGACCTCGCCGCCCTCTCCGAGACGCGAGCTCTGCAGCGCCAGGGGCGCGGCCGCAGCGGACTCGCCTCGGTGGCGATCGTCGGCTACACCAACGCCGGCAAGTCGACGTTGCTCAACCGGCTCACCGACTCCGGTGTGCTCAGCGAGGACCGTCTGTTCGCCACCCTCGACCCGACGACGCGTCGACTCGCGCTTCCCGGAGGCGAGCCGGTGCTGCTCACCGACACCGTCGGGTTCATCAGTCGGCTGCCGCACGGGCTCGTGGAATCGTTCAAGGGCACCCTCGAGGTCGCCGCCCAGGCCGACTACCTGGTCCACGTCGTCGACGCGAGCGCTCCCGACCCACACGGTCAGATCGACGCCGTCCACGAGGTGCTGCGCGAGATCGACGCAGCCGAGGTACCCGAACTCCTCGTGATCAACAAGGCCGACCTGGATCCGGCGGCGGCCAAGGACCTGCTCGCGGAGTTCACCGACTCCGTGGTGGTGAGTGCAGCGACGGGGGAGGGCCTCGACGACTTCCTCCGTGCGATCGGCGACCGTCTGCGTGCCCTCGCCGTCGTCTACGACCTGTTCGTCCCGTACGACCGTGGCGACGTCATGGCATCCGTGCACCGCGAGGGCGAGATCGTGTCGACCACCGACGACGAGACGGGGTGGACCGTGCGAGCTCGTCTGTCCGATGCCTCGGCCGGACGTCTCGGCGAGTTCGTCGTGTCGACGCAGGAGGCCACTGCGTGACCGGCTTCGTTCCGCCCCCGTACCCCTACGCACGGCTCGACGACCTCAAGGTGCAGATCCTCGAACGTCACGACACGATCGTCGACCTCTCGATCGGGACCCCCTTCGATGCGCCCCCGGATGCCGTCGTCACGGCTCTGGCCACGAGCAATGCCGAGCGTTCCTACCCGCCGAGCATGGGCACACCCGCCTACCGCGCCGCGGCGTCACGCTGGTTCGCGCGACGCTTCGACGTCGACGTTCCGGCCGACAACGTCGCCGCCACCGTCGGTTCGAAGGAATTCGTCGCGCTCCTCCCGCAGTTCATGTCGCTGCGGACACCCGAGCGCGACACCGTGCTGTTCCCTGCGATCTCCTACCCGAGCTACGAGATGGGTGCCACGCTCGCCGGGTGTCGGGCCGTGCCGGTGCCCTTCCGCGCCGACGGTGCGATGGATCTCGACGCGATCGATCCGACCGATGCCGAACGCGCACTGCTGCTGTGGACCAACAGCCCCGGCAACCCGACGGGCCGACTCGACGACCTCGGTGCAGCGGCCCGCTGGGGTCGCGCCCACGACGTGCCGGTGTTCTCCGACGAGTGCTACATCGAGTTCACGTGGGCGTCGCGAGGGCGCACGATCCTCGAACACGGACTCGACGGCGTGGTCGCCGTCCACTCGCTCTCGAAGCGCTCGAACTTCGCAGGGGCCCGGGCGGGTTTCTACGCGGGCGACACCGAGATCGTCCACTACCTCCGATCCGTGCGTCAGCACGCCGGTCTCATGGTGCCGGGCCCGGTGCAGACGGCGGCCGTGGTCGCCCTCGACGACGACGAGCACGTCGAGGTCCAGCGAGACCGCTACCGACGTCGCATGGACCTCATGGCCGGTGTGCTGAGCGACTGGTCCGGCGAAGAGGTCCGAACGCCCGACGGCGGGTTCTACCTCTGGATCCCCACCGACGACGGCTGGGACTACGCCTCGCGACTCGGCCATGCCTCGGGCGCCGTGGTGAGTCCCGGCGAGTTCTACGGATCCGCGGGTGCGCGCCACGTTCGCGTGGCCGTGGTACAACCAGACGATCAGATCGAACTCGTCGCGGAACGGCTGCGGCGGCACACGAGGAACGAGTCGACATGAGCGGATCATCGTCACGGCGCGGCGTCTGGATTGCGCTCGGTGCGATCTCGATCGTCGCAGGACTGGTGGGAGCAGTTCTGCTGTGGAACGGTGCATCGCAGCGCCGCAGCAACACCGTCGAGAGCTTCGCACGCGCTCCGATCGGCTGCGACACCACCCTCGACTTCATCGAGCCCGGCGAGTATCTGCTCTTCCTCGAGACGGCGGGAACGCTCGACGGCGTCCGTGGCACCTGCGACGTCGAAGGCGCGTTCGACAACTCCGACGGTGACGCTCCCGACGTCGACATCATGCTCTTCGACCCCGACAGCAACGAGATCGACTTCGACAGCATCTCCGGTGACGTCGAGTACGACGAGGGGAACTTCCGTGGGGTGGCCATCGGGAGTGTCGAGATCGAGGACACCGACGACCACGTGATCCGAGTCGAGGCCGAGGGTGTCGACGACGTGTTCGCCGTCGCAGTCGGGCGCGACCCGAACGACGGTGTGGCGGCGCTCCGGATCGGTGCGGTCGCGGCGGGCCTGATCGGTCTGCTGGTCGGGCTGGCGTTGGTCCTGAACGGATCGCGCAAGACGTCGGCCACGGTCGCTGCCGGCCAGTGGAACCCCGCTGCGCATCAACAGCCGGGCGTGTTCGTGCCCGGAGCCGTCCCGCAGGGTCCACCGGTCTACGGGCAACAGAGTGGCCCCCCGCAGTACGGCGGTCCTCCCGTGTCACCGCAGCCGCAGTACGGCGGTCCTGCCGTGCCACCACAGCCGCAGTACGGTCAGGCCGGTACCCCGGCGGGTCCTCCGGTGTACGGCCAGCCGCAGTTCCCTCAGCAGGGCCCGCCGCAGCAGGCGTCGGTGCCGCAACAGCCGTGGGTCACGCCGCGGCAACCCGAGTATCGCCAGCCGTCCGCAGCGCCCCCGCCTCGGCCCGACATCCCGGGACAGCCGACGTTCCCTGCCGCTCCCATCGACCCGGCCGGAAGCGCACAGCCGATCGAATGGGCCCCCCAGGATTCGGCGCCGCGGCACCAACCCTCGGAGACAGCACCCCCCGACGCCGAGTTCCTGGCGCGCCTCCGACAGGACCGCGCCACTCAGGAACGTCCGCCGCCCGCTCCTCCGGAGTAGCTCGAAGACGCGACGCACTGTCGGCGGCGGCGAGTGTCGGTCGGGCGACGCCGGCCGGCAGCGGTCAGTAGCGGCGCATCACGGTGACGACCTTGCCGTAGAGCTCGACTTCGTCGGCGTGGAACGTCATGGGCTCCATCGACGGGTTGGCCGGGACGAGCGTCACCATTGCGCCCGACCGCTCGTAGGTCTTGACCGTGGCCTCGCCGCCGGGGATGCCGGCCACCACGATGTCACCGTTGTTCGGGTGGTCGACCTGCGTGGCGACCACGTAGTCGCCGTGCATGATCCCGACCTCGATCATCGATTCGCCACGGACGCGCAACATGAACAGCTCGCCCTCTCCGGTGAAGTCGACCGGAACCGGCAACAGTTCCTCCACGTTCTCCTCGGCGAGCACGTCGGTGCCGGCTGCGACGTCGCCGACGAGCGGGACGTAACGCGCGGGCCGACGGTCCATCACCGCGCCGCTGTTCGGGTCGAAGCGAACCTCGATGGCGCGAGGCTTGTCGGGGTCCCGGCGGAGGTAGCCCAGTCGCTGGAGCGTGTTGAGGTGGCTGTGGACGGTGGACGGGGACGTCAGCCCGACGGCATCGCCGATCTCCCGGACCGACGGCGGGAAGCCTCGATCGCGCATCTGTTGTTCGATGAAGTCGAGGATCGAACGTTGACGCTTGCTGATTCGTGGGGCCATCCGAACACGATACGGCTCGACGCAGGCGGAGTCAAACATCTGTACTGGCAACAGGTGTTCGAGAAATGTGGTCGAACAGGTTGACGTCGCCGTTCGATCGGGTGTTGAATGTCGAACAGTTGTTTGATCCGGTTCGCCTAATCGAACAGCACCGTTCGACGTCCGTCTCTGTTGGGGAGCACCATGACCACTGATCTCACCGGCGTCCTGCGGACGACGGAAACCCTCGATCATCGCACCGGCGACACGTTGGTGGGCGGGCCTGCCAGCCGCTACCGGCGTGTCGTGCGGTGCGATGGCCGATCGGGTGGGTTCGCCTGGCCGGTCTCGGAGCACTCCGTCGGTGTTCGACGTCGGACGGATCCGTCAGCCGCTCGGACGAGCCGTTCGATCGGGAGGCGACCGAACTACGCCGCGCGCCGACTGGCGGCACTCCTGGTGGTGACGTGCGGAATCGTCGCGGGTGGATGGCTGGTCGGTCAGGTCGCCACGGGGTTCGCGGGCCGACCGGCGTCGGCGGCTGCACCCGGCTCGGCCGAGGTGCTCGACGGTGCGGGCGTCGACACGGCCCGAGATGCGACCGTCCGCTCCGACGTGCACGTCGCTCGTCCAGGCGACACGCTCTGGTCGATCGCAGATGCCCATCGCGGCGACGTCGCCCGGGAACGGTACGTGGACGCCCTCGTCATGATCAACGGCGGCACCGTCGTCGACGTCGGCCAGGCGATCCATCTGCCTCCCGCTCCACGCTGAACAGGCGGTCGCACTGGGGTCGGGTGGCGGACCGAACGTGCGGTCCGGCGCAAGGCTCGTCCGTCCGCCGGAGGTCGCTGCGCCCTCAACAATCGCCAACACGGGTATCCTCGGCACGTGCAGTGTCCCATGTGTCGTGCCGATGACACCCGGGTGGTCGACTCGAGACTGGCCGAGGACGCCACGGCAATCCGTCGACGTCGAGAGTGCCTGACCTGTGCCGACCGCTTCACCACGTTCGAACGTGTCGACCACGCGCCTCTCCGCGTGAACAAGACCACGGGGGCGACCGAGCCGTTCGACCGTTCGAAGCTGGTTGCCGGGATCGCAGCGGCCACGAAGGGCCGTGAGGTCTCCGACGCCGACCTCGACCGGATGGCGACGCGCATCGAGGACGCTCTGCGGCTGCACGGTAACGAGGTGAGCTCAGCGGTGGTCGGGTTGGCCGTGCTCGAAGAGCTCCGAGCGGTCGACGACGTGAGCTATCTGCGCTTCGCGAGCGTCTACAAGCACTTCGATGCCGCCGCCGACTTCCACCGTGAGCTCGAGCTCATGGAGAAGCAGGCGCCACGCCCCGGCGTCGGCGCCAACGGCTGAACACGAACGCCTCGTCGTCGACGATCATCTGGACCAGCTCGAAGACAGCGGACAGGTCGCCCGCTCCGCTCACGAGGCGTGGTCCGTCACCGCCGACGAGGGCAGGTGAGGTGGTGAGGTTCAATTCGTCGAACAGGTCTGCGTCGGCGAATGCGCCGTTGAGGGAGGGTCCTCCCTCCACCTGCACGTACCGGGCTCCCGGGGCGACGTCGTCGAGGAGCACCATCGCAGCGGCGAGGTCGACCTCGTCGCCGCCGGCGCGCACCACGTCGACCCCGCGCTCGTCGAACGTCGTCGTGGAGGTCGTGATCACGAATCCAGCGCCCGACGTGAACAATTCGCTCGAGGTGTCGACCGAGCCGCTGCGTGTCACCACGCCGATGCGCTGCCCCGGCTTCGAGGGAGGGCCGTAGCCCTCGCCGCGTGCCGTTCCGGCTCCGACCACGAGCACATCGGCCAGCGCACGAAGCCGCAGCAGGACACCGGAGTCGTTCTCGCTGGACAATCCGGCGGAGGCGCCGTCGACGACGGTCGAGCCGTCGAGCGACGCCACCATGCACAGACCGACCCACGGCCGATCCTCGCGAGTTCCCAGGGGGCCGGTGTACGCCTGCTCGATGGTCGAGGTTTCGGACGGGGAGGGCAGGATCCGGTGCATCGACGCGATGTTGCCAGATCGATCACAATCCACACCGGTCCACAGGACTCCATCGCAATTCACAGGGCAATTCACAGGCTTGTCCCTCTTCCATTCCACAGCGCGCGTTCTCTATCTTGAAGCGCCTGGCCGATCGCGGCCGAGACACGGCATGCGCCAGCGACCCGTCGTTGCGCCTGGGGTCCGAAGCGGATCCTGAACCTGTGATGCTCGCCCGCGATCGGCCACTGCTCGCTGTCGCGACGGTCCGACGCCCTGGCGGATCCGGGTTGGCCTAGCATCTGCTCATGGAGCCGGAGTTCACCGACGAGGAGTTGACGGCCCTGGCTCTCGCCACCGACCCCGACGACGTGGTGATCGACGACGACGCCGTCCCGTTCGGGGGTCTCGATCGCGGAGCCGCACTGCTGCCGGCCTGGTACATGCCCGCACCACTCGGAGCGGGGAGTGGACCCCGTGGACGCAGGGCGGTCGTCGTGTCGACCTTGGTGCTGGCGATGCTGGTGGTCAACGCCGCCGGTCTGTGCGTCACCTACGGCATTCCCGAGGTCGGCGACCGGGTCACCTCACTGTTCCGCTGACGAGCTCGACACGCACACCCGCTCCGATCGAACAGGTGTGCGGGTTTCGAGGGCCTTCGCTACAGTGCCGTCGATGGCGATCTCGTGTGCGTACTGCGGCGGCGAACATGCTCGGCCGGCCGATGTCCGTTCCTGCTGGATCGAGCACGGTGAGCAGAGCATCGAAGCCACCACGGTCGACGCGGGCGACGACGTCCCGCCCCCCTCCGATGCGCATGCTCCGCCGTCATCGGAGGGTGGACGCACAGCGGCTGGGGGGTCGGCGCCGTCCGACATCGCTCCCGGCGCGTCCTTCGTCCGTCGGTCGGTCGGGTCGTCGCCGCGGCGCGCTCCGGTCGTCACAGCCGCCGAGTCGATCGTCCGCGGTGCGGCGCCGGCGCACGCCGGTCCCGACGCGCTGGGTCGCCATGGTGTGGTGGTCGCCGGAGCCGATGTACCCGAGCCGTGGAGCACGGTGCCGCGGGTGGGGCTCACCGCCGACTCCCGTGCCGATCCGGCATCGCTGATCGAGCGTCTGCGGGCCGCAGCGGCCGGGCGCGAGCGGCTGGTGATCGAGGTCGACCCGGAGATCTCCGCCAAGGTCGACGCCGGGCGCATCCCGATGCTCGCGACCACAGCGGAACCGTACGCGGTCGGCGCCGATTTCGAGTTCCTCGGCGACGAACTCCACCATCTCCTCTGGTCGAACTCGATCGACCTGCGCGGGCAGCCGACCTGGGACGCACTCGACGTCGCCCTCGCCGCCGGGCTGGCTCCGGTGCCGCCGGGTGAGGTCGGTGACGTCCTGCTGGCCGACGGAACGGCGGTCTGGCTCGACGCCGGCCCCATCGGATACGGCGACCCGATCGACGGTGTCCCGGTCGTCCACGTGGTCTCGGTCGAGCACGGCGCACCTGCTGTCGCCACCACCAACGTCTGCGAGGCCGATCTGGCGCCCGACCAGTTGGCCGCGGTCACGCATCCCGGCGGCGCCGCGCGGATCATCGCACCCGCAGGGTCGGGCAAGACCCGCGTCCTCACCGAGCGCGCCCGTCACCTGCTCGGCAACTGGAACCTGCCGCCCTCGGCGGTCAGTCTCGTGGCGTTCAACAAGCGGGCGCAGGAGGAGATGCGTGAACGCACGCCCGATCTGCCCGATCTCCACGTGCGCACGCTCAACGCCATCGCTCTCGCCATCGTCAACGGTTCGGCTCCCTTCGCTCCCCAGCCCACACAGTGGCGCACGATCAACGAGGTCGACGTGCGTCGGATCATCGGTGATGCGGTGTCGTTCCCGAAGCGTCGCAACAGTGACCCGATCGCCCCCTGGATCGAGGCACTCAGCCTGGTGCGGCTCGGTCTGGTGTCACCCGCGGACGCCGAAGCCCGCTACGACGGCGACGTCGACGGGTTCGCCGCCTTCTGGCCCGCCTATCGCGCTGCGCTCGAACGTCGCGGTGCGGTCGACTTCGACGACCAGGTGTACCGAGCACTCATGGTCCTGCTCTCGGACCCCACTGCGCGTCGCGCTGCTCAGCGAGCGTGTCGCACGATGCTCGTCGACGAGTTCCAGGACCTCACACCGGCCCACCTGCTGATGATCCGGCTGCTGTCGGCTCCCGGTGGAGCCGTGTTCGGCGTAGGCGACGACGACCAGACGATCTACGGCTACAACGGCGCCGATCCGGGCTGGCTGATCGACTTCGCCGAGTTGTTCCCCGGCGCCGGTGCCCACCCGCTCGAGGTCAACTACCGATGCCCGGGTGGCATCGTCGACGCCGCGGATCGGCTCCTGCGTCACAATCGGCGTCGCGTCGACAAGGTCATCCGTGCCCACTCCGCCGACCCAGGTGGATGGTCGGTCGCGACGAGCGCCGATCCGGTCGGAGACGCGATGGACGCCGTCCGAGGCGCACTCGCATCCGGGGCATCCCCTCGCGACGTGGCCGTTCTCGCCCGCGTCAATGCAGTGCTCGCCCCGGTCCAGGTCGCGCTCGTCGGCGAGGGCATCCCCGTCAGTGGCGGCGTCGGAGCGGAGTTCTGCGATCGCACCTCGGTGCGCAGCGTCCTCGCGTGGCTGCGGATCGCGTCGACCGACGAACGGGGGCGGTTCCTCCCCGGCGACATCACGGAGTCACTGCGTCGCCCGTCGCGGTCGTTCCACCCGCGGATCACGTCGTGGATCTCCGAGCAGGGGACCGTGGTCGACATGTTCAAGCTGGCCGGTCGCCTCAACAACGATCGTGACGTGGACCGGTTGATGGAGTACGCCGCGGACATCCAGACCATGCAGAAGCTGGTGCAGAGCGGAGCACCCACCTCCGACGTGGTGATCGCACTGGTCGACGAGATCGGCCTCGCCGGCTCGGTGGCCGGTCTCGACGTCACCCGCCGTGGCATGAACCGGTCGGCGCAGGGCGACGATCTCACCGCGCTGAAGCACCTGGCCGCGCTCCACGACGACGTGGCCAGCTTCGAATCGTGGCTGCGGACCGCACTCACATCCACCCGATCGTCCGACGGCATCACGCTGTCGACCGTGCACCGGGTCAAGGGCCAGGAGTGGCCCCACGTCGTCGTGCACCATGCCGACGCCGAGCAGTACCCGCACCGCCTCGCCGAAGACGTCGAGGAGGAGCGCCGCCTGTTCCACGTCGCGATCACCCGGGCGAGCCGCCACGCCACCGTCGTCACGGGGCCGACACCGAGCCCGTTCGTGGAGGAACTCACGAACGAGCCGTCGCCCGAGCGGGTCATCTCGTCGCACCGGCCCGACCCGGTCGCGTCCTCGTCGGCCACGGCAGCGAGGAAGACCGACCCCACTGCGGACCTCGACGCATCAGCATCCGCCAGGTTCGAACGCCTCAAGTCCCTGCGCACGGAACTGGCGGCAGGCAAGCCGGCCTACGTGGTGTTCGACAACAAGACCCTCGCCGCCATCGCCCGCACCGCACCCACGACCAAGCAGGAACTCGCACGCATCTCCGGTGTCGGCCCCGCGAAGCTCGACAGGTACGGCGACGCATTCGTCGAACTCATCGCCACGCTCGACTGACGACGACCCATGCGTGGCGCATCGATGTTCGAGCGGATCGTCGTCGTGGACTGGAGCGCCAGTTCGACGCCCACGACCGGCAAGGACTCGATCTGGATCGCCGAACTGCACGTTGCGTCGGGTCACCTGAGCACGGTGAACCCTCCGACACGCACCGCAGCCTGCGACCTGCTGATGCACCTCGCGTCGGGTTCCGGCCGCTGCCTGGTCGGCGTGGACTTCTCGCTCGGGTTCCCCGCCGGGACGGCCGACGCCGTGGGGCTGACCGGGGTGCCGTGGGCGGTGACGTGGGAGCTCCTGGCCGCGACGATCGTGGACGACGAGCGCAATGCCAACAACCGATTCGAGGTCGCACGCGAACTGAACGAGACGATGTCCTCCGGCCCGGGACCGTTCTGGGGGTGTCATCCGTCGAGGGCATCGAGCCACCTCACGTCGACGAAGGTCCCCTGCGATCCGCTGCCCGAGTGGCGCACGGTCGAGGCCGAGTTGCGGCGACGCGGCATGCGGCCGTTCTCCGCCTGGCAGCTGCTCGGGGCCGGTGCAGTCGGGAGCCAGAGCCTGGTCGGCATCGCCGCGATGTCGCGACTCCTGGACCGGCTCGTCACCTCGGGACGTTCGGTCGACGTCTGGCCCTTCACCTGCGGCCTCCGTCCCCCGGAGGCCGACGTCGTGCTCGTCGAGGTGTGGCCGACCCTCGTCGACTCCACGACCCGCCCGGGCGACGATGCGCGCAACGGGTGGGAGGCGAGGGTCCGCGACGAACGCCAGGTGATGGCGGTCGCCCGGCACCTGAGGTCGATCGACCTGGCGGCGGGCTTCTCGCCACAGGTTCCGATCGGAACCGAGGAGACCATCGTGAGCGAGGAAGGGTGGGTTCTGGGAGCGTGAGAGACTGAGCGGGCGATGGCTGCGGTGTCTCTCCACGACCTCACGACGACCGTCGGTCGCCGCACGGTGCTCGACGGCGTGGACGCGAAGATCCCCGACGGCGGTTTCGCTGCGGTGATCGGCCCGTCCGGTACGGGGAAGTCCACGCTCCTCCGCACGATCGCCGGGCTCGAGACCCCGTCGCGCGGTCGGGTCGAGTTCGATGGCGTCGACATGTCGCCGAGGAGGACCGCTGAACGTGACGTGGGCATGGTCTTCCAATCGGCGGCCCTGCTCCCGACGCGCAACGTGCGGCGCAACGTGCAGTTCCCCCTCGAACTCCGACGGCAGGCGGCAGCGGCGATCCGTGAGAGGGTGGGCGCCGAGGCGCGAGCCATGCACATCGACCACCTCCTGGAACGGAACCCGGCGACCTTGTCGCGCGGCGAGGAGCAACTGGTGCAGATCGCACGGACGATGGTGCGCACCCCGCGCGTGCTGTTGCTCGACGAGCCGTTCGCCCCGCTCGACGAACACCTCCGCCAGCGGATGCGACGAGAGATCCGCATGCTGCAGGCGGGGTATCGGGTGACGACCCTGATGGCCACCAACGAACCGGTGGACGCGATGTCACTCGCGTCGCTGTTGATCGTCCTCGACGGATCGCCGGCGTCGGTGGTGCAGACGGGAACTCCCGCCGAGGTCCACGACGAACCTGCCTCGGTCGCGATCGCCACGGCCACGGGGCCGCTGTGGCGGCTCCGCGTCGAGGTCACCGCCGACGGCGGTGGCTATTGGCTGTCGGCACACGAAGCGGTACACCTGCGCGTCTGGTCTCCAGCGCTGGCTGCCCACGTCGGGCGGATGGTCACGCTGGGTGTGCGTACCGCCGGCCTGGTTCGTGACGATCGAGGGGAGGCCGAGGCGACGTTGCTGCGGATCGTTCCGGGGGCGACCGGTGGTCTGCTGTGCCGATGGGCCGGCGAGCTCGTCACCGCCGAGGGGACGGCGACGGCCGAGGAGATCGACTCGTCGATGCGCCTGCGTGTCGACCGCCCCCAGATCTTCGATCCGTCGAGTGGCGCCCGCATCGCCTGAACCGTCGACGATTCCGCGTCGTGGCGGCGTGTCCGGGCCGGGCTCGGGCGGTGGGGCAGCCGGTCCGCCGACTCCCGTCGACGGTCGCACGGGTCGGGTCAGGTGACGGTCCAGGTGCCGTTGGAGGCGAGGAGATCGTGCAGGTCGCCGGGCCCCTTGGCATCGCTGGCGGCCACGACCTGGTCGCTCACCGCCTGGGCGTACTCGGATCGTTCCACGTCACGGAAGACGCCGAACGGCGTGGGCGAGTGGTCGTCGTCGCTGAGGCGGGCGAGTGCGAATGCGAGCGACGGGCGATCCGCCCGTGCATCGTGGACCAGGATGTTCTCCGATCCCACGTCGGCGACGTCGACGAGTTTGAGGAATCCGTCGCTGCCCTGCATCACGCCGCGCGACCGGTCGACTCCGAAGGTGATCGGTTCGCCGTGCACGAGATCGATCATCATCGCCTCGCGGCTGTCCTTCTTCGTGACGTCGTTGAACTGACCGTCGTTGAAGACGTTGCAGTTCTGGTAGATCTCGACGAACGACGCCCCCTGGTGAGCGTGAGCGGCCCGGAAGACCTCCTGCATGTGTTTGCGGTCCAGGTCGTGGGTCCGTGCGACGAAGGTGGCCTCGGCGCCGAGGGCGACCGACAGCGGGTTGAACGGCGCATCGACCGACCCCATCGGTGTGGACTTGGTGACCTTGCCGACCTGCGAGGTGGGTGAGTACTGACCTTTCGTCAGGCCGTAGATCCGGTTGTTGAACATGAGGATGTTCAGGTTGACGTTGCGTCGCAGCGCGTGGATGAGGTGGTTGCCACCGATCGACAGTCCGTCGCCGTCGCCGGTGATCACCCAGACGTCGAGGTCGGGCCGTGCGGTCTTGATGCCGGTGGCGATGGCCGGTGCACGCCCGTGGATGGAGTGCATGCCGTAGGTGTTCATGTAGTACGGGAACCGGCTGGAGCAGCCGATCCCGGAGACGAACACGGTGTTCTCGGGAGCGACGCCGAGCGATGGCATCAACTGCTGGACCGCCAACAGGATGCCGTAGTCGCCGCAGCCCGGGCACCAGCGCACCTCCTGGTCGCTGGTCCAGTCCTTCTTCGTGGTGACGGCCACCTGTGCAGTGCTCATGACACTCCTCCGTTCTGCTCGTGCTGTTCCGCGGATCGGAGACTCGCCACGGCATCGTCGATGGCCGCCTCGATCTCTCGCGACTTGAACGGCAGACCCTGGACCTTCGTCACGGGTGTGATGTCGACGAGGAACGTGCCGCGCAGATGATGGGCGAGTTGACCGCGGTTGAGTTCGGGCAGGATCACCCGCTTGTACCTCCTCAGCAGGTCGCCGAGGTCGGGTGGGAGTGGGCTGAGGTGGACGATGTGGGCTTTGGCGACCTTCACGCCTGCTCGCCGCCGGCGTTGCACGGCGGCATCGATCGCCGCCCACGTGGATCCCCATCCGAGCACCAGCACGTCGGCGTCCTCGTCACCCTCGACCACGGTCGCAGGGATGTCCTGAGCGACCATGGCGACCTTGGCCGCTCGCAACTCCGTCATCAGTTCGTGGTTCTCGGGCGTGTAGTCGATGTTGCCCGTTCCGTCCTTCTTCTCGAGCCCACCGACCCGGTGCATCAACCCGGGCGTGCCGGGGATCGCCCACGGACGGGCCAGGTTCTCGTCGCGCAGGTACGGCCAGAACTCGTCGACGGGTTCGCCGTCGCCGTCGGTTCCGACGTGGTTCATCTCGGTGGCGAACGGCACCGAGATGTCCGGCAGCGTCTCGATGTCGGGCAGCTTCCACGGCTCGGAGCCGTTGGCGAGGTACCCGTCGGAGAGCAGGATCACCGGCGTGCGGTACTTCAGAGCGATACGTGCTGCTTCGATCGCAGCGTGGAAGCAGTGGGCGGGGGAGTAGGACGCGACCACGGGGAGCGGAGACTCGCCGTGGCGTCCGTAGAGCGCCATGTTCAGGTCGGATGCCTCGGTCTTGGTCGGCAGCCCGGTCGACGGTCCGCCACGCTGGATGTCGATGATCAGCAACGGCAGTTCGATCGCCACGCCGAGCGAGATCGTCTCGCTCTTGAGTGCCACGCCCGGGCCGCTGGTGGTGGTGATGCCGAGGTGACCGGCGAACGCAGCACCGAGTGCGACGCCGACCGCTGCGATCTCGTCCTCGGCCTGCACGGTGCGCACGCCGAACTGCTTGTGCTTGGAGAGCTCGTGGAGAATGTCGGACGCCGGGGTGATCGGATACGACCCGAGGGTGATCGGCAGCTTCGCGAGTTGACCGGCGGCGATGAGGCCCCAGGCGAGCGCCGTGTTGCCGGTGATGCTCGTGTACTCGCCCGCCGGCAACGTGGCCGGTCGGACCTCGTATCGATGGCCGACCGCTTCGGTGGTCTCACCGAAGTTGAAGCCGGCACGGAACGCCGCCTTGTTCGCCGCGGCGACCTGTTCGTTCTTCGAGAACTTCTCCTCGATCCACTCCTCGGTCGGCTCGATCGGGCGGGTGTACATCCACGACACGAGACCGAGGGCGAAGAAGTTCTTCGATCTCTCGGCGTCGCGGGCCTTGACGCCGAGCGGCTCGCACACCTCGAGGGTCAGTGTGGTCATCGGCACCTCGATCACCCGGTAGCCGTCGAGCGAACCGTCGTCGAGCGGGCTGACCAGCTCCCCGTTGGGGCCCGAGTCGGTGGCGTACCCGGCCTTCTCCAGGTCGCGTTCGCCGAAGGAGTCCTTGTTGACGATCAGCGTCCCTCCCGGCTGGAGTCGGTGGAGGTCGGCCTTGAGCGCCGCTGCGTTCATCGCCACGAGCACCGTGGGTTCGTCGCCCGGTGTGGTGATGTCGTGGTCGGCGATGTTCACCTGGAACGCCGAGACGCCGTTGACCGTGCCGGCGGGGGCGCGGATCTCGGCAGGGAAGTCGGGCAGCGTCGAGAGGTCGTTCCCGAACGACGCGCTCACCGAGGTGAAGCGGTCGCCGGTCAGTTGCATCCCGTCGCCGGAGTCGCCTGCGAAGCGGACGACGAGGTGGTCGAGGATCCGATCCCCGTCCGTCGTGTCGGGTCGATCGATCGTGTCGGTCATGTGATGTTTCCCCCAGGGAACATGTCGTGTCGCCGACGCATCCCCCGATGCCTCGACACGCCTGGCACCGTTGCCGGGCGACACGCTTCACCGTAGTCAGCCGGGTGCGGTCGATGCGGACACGGGCGGTTCGCGAATCGCACGACCGGGGCAGACTGCACGACGTGCTGTTCGATGAACTGGCCGCCGCGTCCGATGCGGTGGGAGCGACCTCCAAGCGGAACGAGAAGGTGGCGATCCTGGCCGAGGTCCTCCGGCGGCTGCGACCCGACGAGATCGTCCCTGCCGCGTCGTTTCTCGTCGGCACCACGCCGCTCGGGCGGATCGGGGTCGGCTGGGCGACGCTCGTCGAGGTCCGGGCGACACCCGCGGTCGAGGCGACGTTGCAGATCGCCGAAGTGGACGACGCACTGCGACGCGTCGCCGCGATGGCCGGCGACGGGGTCGGCGCTGCCCGGCGGTCGGCGCTCGTCGACGTCCTCGGACGGGCGACCGACCGTGAGCAGCAACTCGTGCGGGGTGTCCTCGGGGGAGAACTGCGCCGAGGTGCACTCGGTGGAGTGCTGACCACGGCGATCGCCGCCGCTGCCGGGGTGCCGGTTGCAGCGGTCCGTCGCGCGGCGATGATGGCAGGGGATCTCGGCGCGGCGGCGCATGCTGCTCTCACGGGTGGAGCATCCGCACTCGATGCGGTCGCTCTCGTGCCGTCGCGTCCCGTCCAACCGATGTTGGCCAGCCCGGGCAGCTCCGTCGCCGAAGCGATGGCCGCTGCCGGCACGGCGCAGGTCGACTGGAAGCTCGACGGCGTCCGCCTCCAGGCCCACCGCAGCGGGGGAGCGGTGTCATTGTTCACCCGGAACCTGAACGACGTGACCGGTCGACTGCCCGGTGTGGTCGAGGTCGTCCGGTCGTTGCCCGGTGGTGACCTCGTGCTCGACGGCGAGGCGATGGGGTTGACGGACGACGGGTCGCCGCGACGCTTCCAGGACACGGCGGGAGATTTCGGTGCCGGCCGCGCCGACGGTGTGGAGTTCGGAGCGGGGCGAGGCGACGGCCTGGCTGCGTTCTTCTTCGACATCCTCCACGTCGACGGCTCCCCGGTCCACGACGAACCGCTGAGCGTCCGACGCCAGCTCCTCGCGGACACCGTGCCCGAGGTCCATCGCCTCGCGTCGATCGTGACCGCCGACGTGGCCGAGGCCGAGGCGTTCCTCGACCGGGCCATCCGCGCCGGGCACGAAGGCGTGATGGTCAAGGACCTGGATCAACCGTACGAGGCCGGTCGTCGCGGCAAGGGGTGGCGCAAGGTGAAGCCGGTGTACACCCTCGACCTCGTCGTGCTGGCGGTCGAGTGGGGGCACGGTCGTCGGCGGGGATTCCTGTCCAACATCCACCTCGGTGCGCGAGCCGCCGACGACAGCGCGAACGAGTTCGTGATGGTCGGCAAGACGTTCAAGGGGATGACCGACGAGATGCTGCGCTGGCAGACCGAACGGTTCGGTCGGCTGAAGATCGGGGAGGGAACCGGTCGGGAGCGCCACGTCGTGCACGTCGAACCGGTGCAGGTCGTCGAGATCGCGGTCGACGGCGTGCAGGTGTCGACCACCTATCCCGGCGGCGTCGCTCTGCGCTTCGCCAGAGTGAAGCGATACCGCCAGGACAAGACCTCCGACGACGCCGACACGATCGACGCCGTACGCGCCCTCCTCTGACCAACCTCTGTTGTTCGTTCCGGGACGGATCAACAGAGGTTGCGTAGGCTCGGGCGGATGAGAGTTGCGTTGGTCGGTGTCCTGTTGCTGTGCGCCGCATGCAGCGGTGGGAGCGACGAGCCCACCGACGAGATCACACGGATCGACGGCCCTGCGGTCGTCGACCCGGATCAGGGCGGAGCGAACCAGGATGGCGACGAGGGTGGCGGCGACGCGGGTGGCGGATGACCCGCCCCCTGTGTCATCGCGGGTAGCTTCGCGAGCGGCATGGCGACGCTGCGATTCAACTTCGGCACGATGGGTTCGGGCAAGAGCACCGTGGCACTGCAGATCCACCACAACCTCGCCAACCGCCAACTCTTCGGGTTGTTGCTCACCAGCATGGACCGCGAAGGCCGCCAGGTCACGAGCCGCCTCGGGGTGGCTGCACCGGCCATCGAAGTGGCTGCCGAGTCCGACCTGTACGCACTGGCCGTGGCGAACTGGCCGATCCACTACATGATCTGTGACGAGGTGCAGTTCTACTCCAAGGAGCAGTGCGAGGATCTGGCGCGGGTCGTCGACGACCTCGAGGTCGACGTGTACGCGTTCGGTCTGCTCACGGACTTCCGCGGGGAACTGTTCGAGGGGACGAAACGGATGCTCGAACTCGCCGACGAACACAGCGCGCTGCAGGTCGAGGCCCGTTGCTGGTGCGGGCACCGAGCCACCCACAACGGCCGTGTCGTCAACGGCATCGTCGTCTACGAAGGTGACACGGTGATGGTCGGCGACACCGACGAGCACGACCAGCCGCTGTTCGGCGATTCGATCCGCTACGAGCTGCTGTGCCGGAGCCACTTCCGCAGCGGCGACCTCGGCGGCTGACGATCAACCGGTCGAGAGTTCGAGTGCGCGAAGGTGCCGTCAGCCACCTGGCGCGTTGCGCCCGGCCTCACGGCACAGCATCGAGATCGCGAGTGCGCCGATCCCACCCGATGCCCTGAACGCAATCGTGCCGACCTCGTCGAGACCGCCCGACACGCCGAAGATCGCGAACGCCGCGTTCGCGGCTGCGACCACGATCAGGGCGTTGGCGGTCCAGCGGGTGAGGCGGAGCAGGATCGCGAGTTCCAGTTGCTGCATCGGGCCGGCGATCCAGGTCGCGACCGAGGCTGCCACGGCGACGAGCGCGAGCCACGGGAGGTTCGGCAGGAAGCCGATGAACGCGAGGTCCTCGACCCGTTGCTCCCACAGGCCGGCACTCACCCCTCCGGCGACCTGCGTGACCCGGTACATGACCTGGAACAGCCAGAACACCCAGGCGAGGTAGAGCACCATTCCCACGCGTGTGAGAGTCCGGATGATCGTCGTCTCGCGGTTGCCGTCGCGGCGGGTCGGGACCGGCGCGTCGTCACCGGCCACGAATCAGTCCCAACTGCACTGGAGGCGCTTGATGCCGTTGATGAAGTTCGACTGCAGGTACTCGGGCTCGCCGGTGATGCGCAGCGACGGGAGGCGGCGCTGGATCTCGTCGAACATCACCGTCATCTCGCGGCGTGCGAGGTTCGCACCGAGGCAGAAGTGCGGTCCGCCGGCGCCGAAGCCGACCTGGGCGGGCTGCAGCGGACGGGTGATGTCGAACGCATGGGGGTTCTGGAAGACGCGCTCGTCGCGGTTGCCCGAGTTGTAGAACATCACGACCTTCTCGCCCTGCTTCACCGGGAAGCCGTTGATCTCGGTGTCCTCGGTGGCGGTCCGCCGGAAGTGGATGACCGGTGTGGCGAAGCGGACCATCTCCTCGACCGCCGACTTGGCGTGGGTCGCGTAGTCGCCGAACAGGAGATCACGCTGGGCGGGGTTGTCGGTCAGTGCCTTCATCCCGTGGCTGATCGCGTTGCGGGTGGTCTCGTTGCCGGCGACGACGAGGAGGATGAAGAAGGATCCGAACTCCTGGGGGGTCAACTGCTCGCCGTCCACGTCTGCGGCCATCATCACCGACGTGATGTCGTCCTGCGGGTTCGCTCGTCGGTCCTCCCCGAGCGCCTGCGCGTAGGTGAACATCTCGAGCGAGTGGTTCATCAGGTCCTCGTAGGACGTGACGAAGTCCGGGTCGCCGACGCCGAGGATGGTGTTGGTCCACCCGAAGATCTTCGAGTAGTCGGTGGCCGGGATCCCCATCATGTCGCAGATGATCTCGAGCGGGAGCGCTGCGGCGACGTGCTCGACGAAGTCGCACGTCCGGTCGGGGAACTGCTCCTGGATCCGGTCGACGATGACCTTCGCCTTGTCGACCACGAACTCCTCGACCCGGCTGACCTCCTTGGGTGTGAAGCCCTTCGACACGATCGACCGGAGTCGGAAGTGCTTCGGGTCGTCCATGTTGATCATCGACCCGAAGAACTCGTTCATCTCCTGGCCGAGGTCACCGATGTTCGACCCGTGACCCGAGCAGAACAGTTTCGGATTGCGGCTGACGTGCCAGATGTCCTCGTGGCGTGCGAGCGCGTAGTAGCCGTCACCCGGTGGGAACGGGTACCCCTCGATGACGCGTTCGTCGAAGTGGACGAGGCCCGGCGCGTCACGCAGTGCCCTGAACGCGGCCTCGCGTTCGTCACGGGGTCCTGCCCAGAACTCCATGTCGGACAGGTCGATCTGGTCGAGTGTGATGTCGGGCAGCGTTGGGTCACCGGTCGTCATTCCCCGACTGTAGAGAAGTCGTACCGACGTCGACCGAATCCGGTGCGCACGACTCGACTCGTCCCCGGTGGAGGCAGACTGTCGTGATGCTGCAGCCCGACGAGATCGAACGAGCACTGGTCGTGATGGCGCACCCCGACGACGTCGACTTCGGCGCGGCCGGAACGGTGGCGAACCTGACCGACGCAGGCGTGGAGGTGGTCTACTGCCTGGTCACCGATGGGCAGGCCGGAGGCTTCGATCGCTCGATCCCACGCACGGAGATGGCGACGATCCGACGTCGGGAGCAGACGGAGGCGGCCGCCAGGGTCGGCGTGACCGATCTCCGGTTCCTCGGTCACATGGACGGATCGGTCGTCGCGGACCTCGACCTGCGCCACGACATCAGCGCGGTCATCCGCGATGTGCGCCCCCAGGTGGTCATCACGCAGAATCCGATCCGCAGCCTCGACTCCACCTACGGGTCCCACCCGGACCACATCGCCACGGCCGAGGCGACCTTCTCGGCGGTCTATCCCGACGCCCGCAACCCGTTCGCCTTCGCCGACCGACCGATCACCGGAGTGGCCGACTGGTCGGTCGACGAGATCTGGGTCGCCTTCGGACCGTCGGCGGACGGAGTCGTCGACATCACCGCCCAACTCGATCGCAAGATCGAGGCGCTGATGTGCCACGCCAGTCAGCACCGGGACCCGGACGGGATGCAGATCCGTGTGCGAACGTGGTGGCAGGGGATCGCCGAGGAACACGGACTGCCGCCGGGCTCCAGCGCCGAGGCGTTCCGCGTCGTCGACACCCGCTGACGCTCACGGTCGCCCGCACCGGTCTCGGCTCGATGCGACACCGGACCCGTCGGCCGAGATCGGACGCGGCCGGACACCGAGAGGGTCGACCGACCACGCAGCATGAGGTCAGGCTCAAGTTCTGTGCAAGATCGGTCGATGACCTCGCATGACTTTCAGATTTCGACGGGGTCGCAAACAGGACGACGTCATCGTCGACCGCGTGACCGGCGCGTTCAATCGCCGCCAACTCGACGCCTATGTCGCCCAGGGGATCGACACCTCGGACCAGCCCACGGCGACCCTGATGATCGACGTCGACGACTTCTCGGTCTACAACGGCAAGAAGGGTGTGGCGTCCGGTGACCGAGTCCTGGAGCGCGTGTCGTGGGTGATCATGGCCACGGTCCGTACGACCGACGTCGTCTACCGACACGGACCGTCCAGCTTCTGCGTGCTGCTCCCGGCGACGAGCGACGACGACGCACTCGCCGTGGCGGACCGCATCCGCGGCAACGTGCAGCAGATGCCGCTGCTCGCAGAATCCCGTGTGACGGTGTCGGTGGGAGTCGCCACGGGTTCGGGTCGCGATCTGGCGACCACGATCGAGCGCGCCGATGCGGCGCTCGCGGCCGGCGGCCGTTCCGGGCCGAACCAGGTGTTCGCCGAGGACTCGATGACCTCGTCTCGTCCAGCGCCTCGGCCGGCCACTTCCCAGGATTCGGGGCTCACACCTTCGCCGGTGCTGTCGCGACCGACCCCTCAGATGCCGCCTCCGCAGTCGTCGACCGAGGCGATCAGCCCGCCACCGAGCACTCCGTTCGCACCTCCGAGCGTCTGACACGTCACGGCGCTGCACTCACCGGTTCGGTGCCGCCACGTGGTTCGTGCGACCCGGATCCGGCGTGAGTTCGACTCGGTCTAGAACAGCCAGCGATTCGGACGCGTCGCGGAGATCAGGACGGCGTCCTCGCTGACGCACCGTGTGGCTCGGAGCATGTAGTGCTCGCCGGCGGCCGTCAACTCCGCCAGGGCGAATCCCTCGCTGCTGTCCCGTACACCGAGGCCGCTGCGGACCGGATGGATGGCAACGATCTGGAGCCCCGCGTCCTCGGCCTCGGCATGCCACAGCTCGACGAGCCCCTGGCGGAGCTCGGGATCGTCGAGCAGATCCGAGCCCTCGAGCTTGAGGGTGACGTTGGAGATGCTCACCGGCTGGATCGCGTCGAGGTCGACGACGTCGCCGCCCAGCTCCCCGTCGAGCATCACCACGACCGGACCGCAGTGATGGGTCTGACCTCCGACGAAGCCATAGCGCACGAGCGGGAAACCATCCTCTCCCACCGTCTCGTACCGCACCCGGTCCCCGGGGTCGAAGTGATGGTCGAGGGCGGCCATCAGGTTGCCGGTGCGCCCTGCGTCAGCTCGCCGATGACGGCGTCGGACAGTTCGGGCCAGAGTCGCAGGGCGTCGGCCGACCACTCGTCGAAGGCGCGGTCGGTCAGTGCGACGACACCGACGTGGTGACCCTGCACCGAGTCCGGGTCGATCCACATGAAGGTGCCGGAGCCACCGAAGTGACCACAAGTCGCCGCAGAGTTGAGCGAGCCCGTCCAGTGAGGAGACTTGTCCCCTCGGACTTCGAAACCCAATCCCCACGGGCACGTATCGAAACGTCCCACGCCGGGAACGATACCCCCGAGCGATGCGAAGTGCGGACGGATCGCTGCGGCTCCCATCGGCTCGGACACCAGCGACGGTGACATCACCTCGCGCATGAACGTGGCGACATCGGCCACGCCCGACCACATCGCATGCGCGGGTGACCCGCGCAACTCGGTCGTGGCCATGCCCAGCGGTTCGAGGACTCCGAGGCGGAGGTACTCCTCGAACGGCATCTCGGCCGCCGCTGCAACGGCCGCCGCGGCGACCTCGATGCCGGTGTTCGAATAGATCCGTCTGCGTTCGATCGGGGCGATCGGGTCGGGTCCGTCGAACCCGTACCCGCCGGCATGCGCGAGCAGGTGACGCAGCGTCGCGTCGTTCACCTCGGGTGCGACGACGGTGTCGAGTCCGATGATGCCTTCCTCCACGGCGACCAACGCCGCCCAGGACGTGATGGTCTTGGAGATCGACGCGAGCCGGAACACGTGGTCGGTGGCGCCGTGCGACGCCACGACTCGCCCGTCGACGACGATGGCGGCGGCCACTTTGTCGACCGGCCAGTCGTCGACGAGTCCGAGCACGCCGGTCGGGTTCGAGGTCACTGCGACGTCTCGGTCTCCGTGTCGTCCACCCGCATCGTCTGGCGTCGCGCTTCGATGGCCGTTGCTCTGGTGGGACGACTCAGGTGAACTGCGAGATCAGTTCGGCGACCCGGAACGCGAGGTCGACGCTCTGGCGCCCGTTGAGCCGCGGGTCGCACACGGTCTCGTAGCGATCGTCGAGCTGGCTGTCGTTCAACTGCTCGGCGCCGCCCAGACATTCGGTCACGTCGTCGCCGGTCAACTCCACGTGGATCCCGCCGGGCCACGTGCCCTCGGCGCGGTGCGCCCGGACGAAGCCGCCGATCTCGGCGACGATGTCGTCGAAGTCGCGGGTCTTGCGTCCGCTCGGCGCGGTGAAGGTGTTGCCGTGCATCGGGTCGCACGCCCACACGACGGGGTGGCCGGCGTCGGTGACCGCGCGGAGCAGGGGACGCAGTCCGTCCTCGATCTTGTCCGCGCCCATGCGGGTGATCAGTGTGAGACGTCCCGGGATGCGTGACGGGTTGAGCACTTCGCAGAGTTCGAGGAGGTACTGGGCGGTCGTGGTGGGGCCGACCTTGCAGCCGACCGGGTTGCCGACGCCCCGCAGGAACTCGATGTGCGCCCCGTCGAGATCGCGGGTGCGTTCGCCGATCCACAGCATGTGGGCCGAGCAGTCGTACCACCCGCCGGTGAGGGAGTCCTTGCGGGTGAGTGCTTCCTCGTACCCGAGGAGGAGGGCTTCGTGGGAGGTGTAGACGTCGACCTCGGAGAGGCTGGCGTTCTGTTCGGTCTCGATGCCGCAGGCCCGCATGAACGACAGGGCGCGTTCGATCTCCGACGCGAGCTTCCCGTAGCGCTGACCCGCCGGACTCGCCGCGACGAACTCCTGTGTCCACGAGTGGACCCTCGACAGATCGGCGAAGCCGCCCTTGGTGAACGCCCGCAGCAGGTTGAGAGTGGAGGCCGACTGGTGGTACGCCTGCACGAGTCGCTCGGGGTTCGGCATCCGTGCTGCCTCGGTCGAGGTCGGGTCGTTCACGATGTGGCCCCGGAACGAGGGGATCTCGATGTCGCCGATCTGCTCCATGTCCGACGATCGCGGTTTGGCGAACTGACCGGCGATCCGGCCGACCTTCACCGTCGGCACGCCCACGGAGTAGGTGAGGATGATCGCCATCTGCAGGATCACCCGCAGCTTCTCGCGGATGTTGTCGGCGGAGAACTCCTCGAAGCTCTCCGCGCAGTCGCCGGCCTGGAGGAGGAAGGCGTTGCCGGCTGCGACCTGGCCGAGGTGGGCCTGCAGCGAGCGGGCCTCCTCGGCGAAGATCAGGGGCGGCATCTGCGAGATGGTCTTCAGCGAGCCTTCGAGTGCACCGACGTCGGGCCAGTTCGGCTGTTGGCCGGCGACTCGTTCCTGCCAGGAACCGGGCGACCACTGCTCACGAGACGACATGGCAGCAAGGCTAGCGATTGTGCCGATCAGACCAGCGACGGGTTGCTGCCCCGAAAACGGCCGAAGCCGCCGGACCGAGGTCCGGCGGCTCCGTTCAACTGTCGAGTCGGACGGACGTCAGACTGCGAGGATCCGTTCGGCGTCGTCGCGGAGTCCGGCGACGGCCCGGCTGACGAGGCGACGGGCGGCTTCTGCGGTGACGCCGAGTTGCTCGCCGACCTCGCGGAAGCTCTTGCGCTCGCCGTCGACGAGACCGAACCGGGCTTCGACGGCGAAGCGGGCGCGGGCGTCGAGCGTGTCGAGCAGTTCGTCGAGCAGGTCGCTCTCGACGAGCGCCATGACGGCGTCCTCCGGAGTGGTGTCACCGTTCGCCATCAGGTCGCCGAGCGTGGCATCGCCGTCGTCGCCGACGGTCTTGTCGAGGCTGACCGGCGTGGTCAGACGGTGCAGTTCGGCGTTCTGCTGGTCGAGGGTCTCGCCGTCGCCGCTGGCCTGACGCAGGGCGGCGCGGAGGCTGGCCGAGCGGTCGCCCGGGATGCGGATGAGGCTGGCCTTCTGGTCGAGTGCACGACCGATCGCCTGGCGGATCCAGAACGTGGCGTAGGTGGAGAACTTGAACCCGCGCCGCCAGTCGAACTTGTCGACTGCGTGCTCGAGACCGAGGTTGCCTTCCTGGATCAGGTCGAGGAGATCCATTCCCTGGGGGAGGGGGTAGCGGCGGGCGATCGAGACGACGAGGCGCAGGTTGGAGCGGATGAACCGATCCTTGGCCTTGGCGGCCTCACGGACCTGACGCTTGAGCGCAACGCCGCGCTTGCCGCTGTCGAGCGCCTCTTGGGCGTCACGGCCGGCCTCGATGACGCGCGACAGTTCCCGTTCGTCCTCCGCGGTGAGGAGGGGAACCTTGCCGATGTCGTTGAGGTAGAGACCGATGGAGTCATTCATGATGCTTCGTACAACCATTCGTGGTGTTGGTGATTCCGGCGGGGTGCTGTGCCGTCAGGCACAGTCCCAGAGTTCGGCTGGATCGTGGACTCGGACGCTGTGTGGGCGTCCATCTTTCGAGTGATCGGAGCGACGAACGCTGACGAGTGGGGGACTTCCCTTGTGAAATCCGACTCAAACCGGTAGTGGGGGGTTATTGGGGGCCCATTGAAAGTAACAGACGTGTCAACCCCTCATGGGGTCGGATTGTCCAGGTGCGCCCGCAGACTCGCGGTCGGCGGCCTCTAGAATCAGCGATCGTGCCCGTCGCCCCTGCTCAGACGCCTTCCGGCGCGCACGAGCTCCGGGTCGGTGTGTTCGGTGGCACATTCGATCCACCCCACGTCGGGCATCTCGTCACGGCTGTCAACGTCCGCCACGCACTGGATCTCGACGTCGTGGTGTTGATGGTGGCCAACGTGCCGTGGCAGAAGGACGGCACGCGACCGATCACGCCCGCCGAGGATCGTCTCGCCATGGTGGCAGCGGCCGTCGAGAGCGTCCCGGGGCTGATCCCCGGGCGTCACGAACTCGATCTGGGTGGGAACAGCTACACGGCCGACACGTTGCGGGTGCTGGCCGACGAGTACCCGCGTGCCCGTCTCTTCACGATCGTCGGCGACGACGCCGCCGCCAAGCTCCACACGTGGGAGCGCAGTGACGAGGTGGTGAGTCGGAGCGACCTGGTCGTCGTCGATCGACCGGGCGCTCCGGTCGTGCTCGATCCCGACGTCGACTGGATTCGGGTCGAAGTCCCGCGCCTCGACGTGTCGAGCACCGATCTGCGTGCCCGGTTCGTCGACGGCCGCCCACTCGACTACCTCCTCACCGACGCCACGCTCGACGTCATCGAACGGCGCAGACTGTACGGTTCGGACGACGAGTCGATCGTCTCGGCATCCGATCTGTCGCAGGTGGGCCGATGACCGCGAGCGCCGAACGTCGGCGACGAAGCACCCTGTGGGGCGGCGTCGTCGGACTGGTTGCCGTGATCGCCGTCGTCGCGGTCGGTGTCGTCTCGTTCACCACGTTGCGTTCCTCGGAGGAGGGCACCGCACCCGAGGTCGATGTCCGGGACAGCGTCGTCTTTCCGTCCACACCCAACGCGGTCGTGGCGGTGGTGGACGACCTCGATCGACTCACCTCGATCGCCGTCTTCACGCTCGACCCGTCAGGCGCCGGGGGCAGCATCGTCGCGGTCCCGGTGAACGCCGACCAGACGAACAGCTTCGGACCCGAACGGCGCCCGATCAGCCGCCAGCCCTACACGCCGGGAGACGAGGCCCAACAGGAGCAGTTGCTGTCCGAGATCGAGCCGCTCCTGACGCTCACCATCGAACGTGCGGTGGTGGCGGGTCCCGCCGAGCTCACTGCCCTGCTGGAGCCCCTCGGCGACGTCGTCGTCGATCTTCCCCAGAACGTGGTCGATTCCGACACGCCGGGCTCGGGCCGAGTGGCCGTCGAGGGCGAGCGTGAACTCGACACGGAGGAACTCGTCGAGGCGTTCACTGCGATCGATGCCGACGGTCCGTCCTACAGCCACCACGAGGTGGACGCCGCGCTGTGGGCAGGGGTCGCGTCGGCAGCGGGGGTCGAGGCGGCAACGGTTCCACTCGACGACCTCGGTCGCCCCGACGACCCAGTCGACTTCGACGACTTCTGGTCGCGCCTGCTCGGTGGCGAGGTGTCGTTCCGCGACATCGCGATCGACGTCGATGCGGCGCGACGCGCCGAGAACTCCACCGACTCCGACTTCGTGCTCGTCGATCGACGAGATGCGCTGCTGGTGTTCGGGTCGGTGTCGCCGGGGCAGGTGTCCAAGCCGAACGAGTCGCTCAGCTTCTCCCTCGTGGTCGGGTTCACGGACGACCAGGTCGCTGTGCTCGGCGAGGATCTCTCGGGACGGACGATCACGAAGGCGTCGATGACGCGGAGCTTCATCGGCGAGATGCTGTTCGCGCAGGCCAACGTCGTGTCCGTCGCCCTGGCCGACGATCCGGCCTCGATCCCCGACGTGACGCGCATCGAGATCGCCGATGCCCGGTTCGAGGCCGACGTGCGGGCGGTGTCCGAGCGGTTCTTCGGCGACGCCGAGGTCGTCGTGGCGACGACGCTCACCGATGGGATCGACGCGGTCGTGATCCTCGGTGCCGACTTCCTCGAGCAACGCGCCGACCTCCTGCGCATCGAGCGCGAGGCGGCGGCGACCGCCGACGCATCCACCGACGAGGACGACGGTGGGGCCGACTTCGACGTGAGTGACGAGTTCGCGGATCCGCTGGCCGAGGACGGTGACGTGCCGTCGAGCGACGCCCCGACGGGAGACGACGGCGCAGCCCTCGATGGCGACGACTCGCCGTCGAACGACGACGAGAGCATCTCGACCGATACGGTCACCGACGATGAGTGACGCCGACGCGACCGAGAGTGCCGCCCCCGTGACCACACCGGACGACGGGCGGACCCTCGCGTTGCTCGCCGCACGTACCGCGGACGACAAGAAGGGTGACGACGTCCTCGTTCTCGATGTCGGCGACGTACTGGCCATCGCGGGATGGTTCGTCATCGTGAGTGCATCGAACTCCCGACTGGTGGAGTCGTTGGCCGAGGACATCGAACGGGCGGCCAAGTCCGAACTCGGGATCAGCCCGGTGCGTACCGAGGGCCACCGCGAGAGGCAGTGGGTGCTGATCGACTACGGCGACGTCGTCGTTCACGTGTTCCACAAGGAGATGCGTGACTTCTACGAGATCGAACGCCTCTACGGAGACGTGCCCCGTCTCGACTGGGCGAAGACCGGCGGTTGAGGCGGCCGCCGAAGCGGTTTGAAGTCGAGCGAGTGGCGCTATCATCTCCGTTCGCAGAAATGCGGGGCTTTAGCTCAGTTGGTAGAGCGCTTCCATGGCATGGAAGAGGTCAGGAGTTCAATTCTCCTAAGCTCCACGAAGAAGCCCCAGGTCACCGACCTGGGGCTCTTTTCGTTTCCGGGTTCGCCACCGCCCTGACACCTTCCTTGACACCGTCAACTGGTCGTCCTCGAGTCGCCGACCGCACGTCGGCCGGCGCAGCGCGCAGCGGACCGATGTCGGGGCGATCGGGTGTTCCTCGGTGGAGAGGACACGACAGATCGGCTCGACCCCGTGATGCGGAAACGCTCTGACGAACTCACTCACTTGCGTGATCGACGGTCGAGCGCCGCCCCGAAGAAAGTCGCCGCGTCCTGCAGGATCTGATTCGCCCGAGCAAGCTCGCGGTTCTCCTTGCGGATCTCAGCGAGTTGCGCCGTCAGATCCTCCACCGAGCCGGCCACCGCTGCGGGTTTGGGTGGCTTCGGGGTGGCTTCGGGGTGGCGATCTTGACCCAGTTGTAGAGCGTCACCGCCTTCACGTTCAGCTTCGGGCCGAGGCGCTGACACGCCGCGTACCGCGACTCGTCGACCTCGATGTGCTCGAACAACAGACCGACTGCTCGTTGAACTCGGCTGTGTACTCCTTCTTCGCAGGCATCTCTGAATCCCCTCGGGATCGTTGATGACCTGACGCAAAACCCCGGCCGATTCATCCAGCGTGGCCCCTCGGTCTGGGTTGCGAGTTGTTCATCGGGAGTTCCGACATCGGTTGCACGTCGGCGGTGTGGCGTTCACCCGGGCTTTCTACGGTCGAAGCGAACGACCACACACCCCATGCCAAGGAGACACACATGACCACACACTCGAACCCGCTGCAACGCCGATCGTTTCTGAAAGCCGCAGCGGGAGTCGGCGCAGCCGCTGCAGTCGCGAGCCCGTTCCGTGCGATGGGTGCTCGCGCCGCGAGTCCCGATCGAGCCCAGAACCCGGGCGGCGGGAGTGGCAAGCCATCGGGCGTCGGGTACGGGCCGCTCGCTCCGGTGAGGGACGAGACCAGTGGACTCGAGTTGTTGATGCTGCCGAAGGGCTTCGAGTACATCAGCTACGGCTGGACCAACGATGCGATGACCGACGGGAGAGCAACCCCTGGCGCACACGACGGAATGGCCGCATTCCGCACCAACGACGGTGTGCGACTCGTTCGCAACCACGAGCAGGGGCTCGGGGCCCCGTTCGCGCCCGCCGCCAACACCTACGACCCGGCTGCGGGGGGCGGCACGACGACCATGTTGTTCGACCCCGACGCAGGCCAATGGCGCGAAAGCTACGCAAGCCTCTCGGGCACCATCCGGAACTGTGCGGGTGGGCCGACCCCGCACGGCACGTGGATCTCGTGCGAGGAAAACCTCACGATCCCGGGGCCCGGAAACACTGCCACCCGGCTGCACGGTTACAACTTCGAGGTGCCGGCCAACGGCATGGCTTCAGGCGAGGCGCTCGTTGCGATGGGACGATTCAACCACGAGGCGACCGCCACCGATCCGACGACCGGATACGTCTACCAGACCGAGGACACCGGAGATTCGGTGCTGTACCGCTTCCGTCCCAACGACCCCGTCAACCTCGCCGCCGGCGGTGTCCTCGAGGCAATGGCGCTCGCAGGCACGACCGACACTCGCCAGTGGATGACCGGGCAGTCGGACACTGCGTCCTGGGTCGTGGTCGACGACCCCGACCCGCAGACCAACGACTACGCGATGAGCACACGGGGCCAAGCGGCAGCCAAGGGTGCAGCACTGATCACGCGCGGTGAGGGCGCATGGTTCGGGAATGGTGTGGTCTACATCGTGGCCAGCAACGGTGGGCCGCTCCGGCTCGGGCAGGTATTCGCGTACGACCCGATCACCAACGACTTCAGTTGCGTGTTCGCATCCACGAGCGCCGAACTTCTTGGCGCTCCTGACAACATCTGTGTCAGCCCTCGTGGGGGCATCGTGTTGTGCGAGGACGGAAGCGGACTCGAGTACATGCACGGCCTCACGCCCGACGGCCAGATCTTCCGATTCGCCCAGAACAATGTCGTCCTGCCTGCCGACGTGATGGCGGCGAAGGGATACAGCGGGTCAGGTGACTACACCGGCTCGGAGTGGGCGGGAGCAACCTTCGAACCGAAGAACGGCAACTGGATGTTCGCCAACCTGCAGAGCCCAGGCATCACGTTCGCGATCACGGGCCCGTGGCGCAAGGGCACCCTCTAGAACACTCGCTGCGATAGCCGGCGTCGCAAATGAACTGACCAACGGTGCGGGTTCGATCCTCGAGCCCGCACCGTTCGCGTCGTGCGGAAGCAGATGCTCGGAAGGCGTGCTGGCGATGCAGCTTGAAGCGCAGACGTGAGTGTCCTCCTTGGTGAGACGAGTGGTATCGCCCGACAAGAGGTACTGACGCCGAGACGCGTTCGGGATTCGACATTGGCGAGCGGGTCAGGCGAACGCTGATGTGCCTCGATCGCGGTCAGTGTGCAGACGTTGGCGCGACCTCCTGTTCGCTCACCGAGGTCGCCTCAGGCTCAGGAGCTGTGGCCACAGGTGGTCCAGACATGGTTCTCATCGAGACGCTCCATGGTGCCCACGGCGCGACGCCAACACCCACCGATTCCTGAAGATGTGCATCATCGAGCGACATCGAAGCGCTCGCGCACACGCGAGAGCAGTCGCCGTCGATGTCGTCGGACCGCTGGCAATCTGGAGCGGGTCGTCGCTCGAAGAAGTTCCGCACCTGAGCGGGAAGGTGCCTTCGCGTGGAGCGCCGAGATGGGCGCGGTGGGGACCGGTTCGATGCCGAGCTATCGGTCTTGTTCGCGCATTGCATTCGAGGTTTCGATCGCGCCGTGGTTCTGTGACCTGGCGAGTCCGTCGATCACACCGAGGCGGTCCTGCTCGGGCTGGTTCTGGCTCAGCCTCTGTTTCGCTTCGACGCGTTCGACACGACCTTCGATCCCGACGATCGCCTTGAGTTGTCCATCGATGAACGACGCCGATGCGTCGGACATCACCCCACACGGTTCAACCAGCTCCGGGTCATCGACCCGACCCTCGTTCTCCCGGGTCAGATCTTCGACGACCTTCCGCTTCCAATCGGCATCGTGGTGGACCTCGACGACTCCGTGGAGATGGATCAACTCCTAGTTCGACGTGGGCACGACCTTGCCGTGTTGTGCCTTCGACGGGTACCAGCGTGGCGACACGTACGCATCGACGATCGGGACGATCAGAAGAGCGTGGCGGCCATCGATGTCTCGCCAGTGGGGTACTGTCGCGTCGCGGGCCGGTGGGTCGTTGATCTCGGTGGCTTTCGATGTGCTGCTTGCTGCACGTCGCGAGTCGTTCGACGTTGGTCGAGCGCACGGTGTCGGGCGGCGGGGATCGTGTGTGGGGTGCATGGGTCCGAAAGGGTTCAGCTGAGGAGCGCGGCGGCGGTGACGGCGAGCGCGAGGCCGAGGGCTTGTCTGCGGTCGAGGCGTTCGTTGAGGAAGATGACGGCGAGGAGGACGGTCGTGGCGGGGAAGAGGCTGACGAGCGCGCCGACGATGGCCAGGTCGCCGTCGAGTGTGGACCACAGGAAGAGACCGTTCGCAGCCATGTCGAGTGCGCCTGCGACGGCGGCGATGCCGACGGTCGATCGGCTTGGTGTCGGCGGTCGAGTGACGAGGGTGGCGGCGAGGAGCACGGTGACCGAGGTGGCTCTTGCCATGAGCAGCGGCACGGCCCCGGCGTCGTCGGGGGTCTGGGCGAGGAGCACGAAGAACGTGCCGAATCCCAACCCGGCTCCGACGCCGAGCGCGAGTGGTCGACGGGACGCGCCGGCAGATGCGATGTCGCCGCCGGCGACGAGCCACACAGCGATCGGGACCACACAGATCCCGACGATCGCGATCGTCGCCGGGCGATCGCCGAGCACTACGCCGACGATCACCGGAACAGCTGCGGCGACCACTGCGCTCAGCGGGCTCACCAGTCGGTTCGGTCCCTCGGCCAGACCCTGGTAGAGAAGCAAGAGCCCGGCGAGGCCCGCGAGACCTCCGGCTGCACCCCATGCGACCGTCTCGAAGGACCAGGCCCCGTCGATCACGACGACGAGCACGACGGCGAGGGCAGCACCTGCGAGGTTCGTGATCAACGTGACCGCGACGACGGCTGCTCTGCGGGTGGCGAGTCCGCCGATGAAGTCGGCGACACCGAACGTGCACGCCGATGCAATGGCGAGCAGAGCAGGCATCAGCGGCCGGCAGGGTTGTCGATGGGATCGAACACGGCCAGGTGGAACTCCGCAGCGCCGTCGGCGACACTGCGGTATCCGTGGTCGACGTCGGCTGCGAAGATCAGTGACTGGCCAGCATCGACGGTGTGGCTTTCGCCGCCCTCGATGTCGACTTCGACCCGACCGGCGTTCACGATCAGCGCTTCGAGGCTGCCGGCGCTGTGGGCGTCGGATCGTTTCGACTCACCGGGTTCGAGGCGCCAGACCCACATCTCGAGCGGCCCCATCCCCACGACGAGTCGCGCCGCGCTTCCCGCATCGGTGGACCACAGCAACGCAGCGGATCCGTTGTCCGGCTGCAGCACGGCATCGACTGCGCCCGGGGTCTTCGCGATCAGGCTGGTCAGATCGATTCCGAACCCGTTCGCAATCGACAACAACGTTGACAGCGACGGGTTCGCCGATCCCGACTCGATCTGCGTCAACAGACGCCGACTCACCCCCAGCCGGGTCGCGGCGCGGTCGAGCGACCAACCCCGCTCCTTGCGATGCGCCCGCACCGCTGCACCCACCGTGGCACTCATCTCCATAGCGGGCACTATAATGCCCGCTATGGTGCAACACGTGTGGTCGGTGAATGAACTCGGCGAGTGGCTCGCAGCGGTCCGCATCGACCCGGCGATCTTCGATCTCCGTCCCGACTACTGCGCCGGGCTGATGGTCGTGGCGGGTATCAGTTCCGGTCCCTCCGACACCGACAGCGACCAGTGGCTTCAAGCGGCCGATTCGTGTGACATCGATCTCGACGACGTACACCTCGAACACTGGCGAGACGCGTACCGCTCCTTCGGCGCCAAGCCGAACCGGACACGACCGAGCGCCGACGCCCTCTCCCGGCGTGCCGAGAAGAACGGGCTCCCGCGGATCAACAAGATCACCGACACCTACAACGCGATCTCGGTCCTCCAACGGATCCCGATCGGCGTCGAGAACCTCGACGCCTTCGTCGGCCCGGCTCGACTCGTACGCGCCGACGGCACCGAACAGTTCGACACGACCAACGACGGGCTCGGTGTGGCGGAGCATCCCGAGCCCGGCGAACCGGTCTGGCGCGACGACACCGGCGTCACCTGCAGGCGATGGAACTGGCGCCAGACCCCACGCACCGCCATCACTGACACCACGGCCAACGCACTCTTCATCGTCGACGCCCTCGGCCCCGACGCACACCAACGCGCCGCCGTCGCCATCGACACCCTCCGAACCGCACTGGCAACAGGCACGCCGTCCGCAACCCGATACATCGATACCGCCGACTGACCACAGTTTCAGCGCAGAACAAGTCGCCCGGCTCACCGAGCACCGACGTGCCGATCTGAGTGGTCTCGGCCGCCCTTGGGCATGTGATGATCGAGTGGCCGCGTCGGTCGGACGGAGTGCGACTTCGCCGGGAGCGAGGGGGGCGTTCTGTGGATGGCTGCGATGACCGAGTGCGTTCGAGTAGATCTCGGACGTCTGCCTGGGCCACGTAGATCGGCAGTTACGGGCGTGCGACCAGCATGTAGCGCTCGTCGTCGACGGATCGTCCCCAGAGAGGCTCGTCTGCGAGTTGTCGCACCTCGCATTGTCCGAGAATCGGCCGGACGGCTCCCTCGAGGTCGTGCGCCCGTATTCCCGCGCCGGTCGACCAGAACCCTTCGATCAGGACGAGTGGACCTCCATCGCGAAGAAGTGATGCCCAGCGGCGAATTGCATCACTGGGGTCGGGGAGCACCCATGTGACGTGGCGCACCACGATTGCATCCAGAGTTCCGCGCCCAAGGTCGGGATCGGAAGCATCTCCGCGCCGGAACGTCACGGGGACGCTGGAGGCTGCTGCTTTCGACGCAGCCGTGGAGATCATCTCCGCTGAAAGGTCGATGCCGGTCACCCGGTAGCCCTCCGATGCGAGCAAGAGTGAGAGCGAACCCGTTCCGCAACCCAGGTCGGCGACTTCGGCTGGGGGCTCAGGAAACACCGAACGCAACAGGGTTCGCCAGGCCTCGCGGACGGCCGGGTCGCGCAGACCGTGGTCCGGTTGATCGTCGAACGTCGCGGCCTGGGCGTCCCAGTACATCGATGGCTGCTCGATCGACATGCGCGCCGGGACTGTCAGATCCGCGGTGTAACTGGTCTGGCCTGAAACGCTGAGCGACTCGCTCGGCTGGAAGGACAGACAACCATGACAGACCATGATGTGGCGGTGGCGACACCGTCGGATGAGACGAGCGAGGAGCGGCCCGAT
>NZ_JBDVNU010000006.1:0-590182 GCF_039969435.1 Ilumatobacter sp. | reverse complement strand
GTCTGCTGTGGATCGTCGGAGCAGAGGGTCCAGCACCGCTCACCGGCGCTGCTACGCCTCGAGCCGGTAGCCCATCCCGCGCACCGTCTCGATGACGTGGTCACCGAGCTTCTTGCGCAGGTAACGGACGTAGACGTCGACGACGTTGGACCCGCCGTCGAAGTCGTATCCCCACACGTGGGACAGCAGTTGCTCACGAGCGAGCACCTGACCGGGATGACGCAGGAACATCTCGAGCACCGCGTACTCCCGTGCCGTGAGCTCGACCTGCTGACCGGCCACGACGGCGCGTCGGGTCAACATGTCGAGTGTGACCTCGCCGGCGGCCAGCACCGTCTCCTGCGTGGTCCCGCTGTCGCGGAGCTGCACGCGGATGCGGGCGAGCAGTTCCTCGAAGCTGAAGGGCTTGGTCAGGTAGTCGTTCGCCCCGCCGTTCAGACCCGTCACGCGGTCCTGCACGGAGTCGCGTGCGGTCAGGACGATGATCGGGAGCCGCTCGCCGCGACGCCGGATCTCGGCGAGTGCGGCGAGCCCGTCCTGGCCCGGCAGACCGAGGTCGAGCAGGAGCAGGTCATGGTCGGTGTCACGAGCGAGCGACGCAGCGGAGATGCCGTCGGCGACGGTCGTCGTGGTGAAGCCCGAGGAGCGCAAGCCCTTCTCGACGAAGTTCGCGATGCGAGCCTCGTCTTCGGCGATGAGGATTCTGGTCACGTGTGCGCACTCTCGTTCTGTCGATGGTCTGGATCGGTCTCGTCGGGCTGCCCCTGACCCGGGCTGTCGTGAGCGAGGTCCGTCTCGACCTCACCGAGACCGGCACCCGGCAGCACGATCGTGAACTCCGCACCGTGCCCGGGTTCGCTGGCCAGGTCGATGCGACCTCCGTGCGCCTGGACGATCGCTTGGACGATCGACAGACCCAGGCCCGCACCATCGGAGCGTCGCTGGTTCTGGCGGCCCCGTGAGAACCGCTCGAAGATGTGTGCTCGGTCGGCCGCTTCGATCCCGCGACCGGTGTCGGCGACCCAGAACCGGATCTCGGAGCCCGACCGGCTGCTCCCGAACCCGATCCGGTCACCCTCCTCGGTGTGCTCGACCGCGTTGCGGGCGAGGTTCAGCACCGCCTGCGTGAGACGGTCGCGGTCGACCACCAACTCGCCCGAGTCGGCGTGGTCGAGCGACCAGTCCCGCTCACCGAGCTTCGTGATCTTGGAGAACAACTCGATCGTCACGTCGCTCAGCTCGTGCTCCTCGAGCCGGACGAAGTCGGGTTGCTCGGCTTTGGCGAGCACGAGCAGGTCGTTGACCATCCGCGCCATCCGGTCGAGTTCGTCGGTGACGAGTGCGACCGTCTCGATCCGCTCCGCCGGGCTGTCGCCCATCAGTTCCAGGTGCCCGCGAACGATCTGGATCGGCGTCCGCAACTCGTGGCCGGCGTCGTCGACGAAGGAGCGCTGAATGGCGAAGGCGGTTTCGAGCCGATCGAGCATGCCGTTGAACGTCTGTGCGAGCTCGGCGATCTCGTCGTGTCCGTCGACGGGCAGTCGACGGGACAGATCGGTGTCGGTGATCGACTGGGCGGTCGCCGTGATCTCCCGCAGGGGTCGCAGCAGGCGACCGGCGATCACCCACGCCGCACCGATCGTGAGCAGGATCACGAGCGCGCTGATCAGCGCCTCGATCCTGATCGTGTCCTCGATCTCCTGACGCTCGTCCCTCACGAAGTTGGCCACGACGAACACCCCTGCCGTCTCACCCTCCGAACGCAACGGGATCGCGATGTAGTCGACCGGACCGGCCTCGGTGACGATCCTCGCGACCTCGCCGTTCGTCAGGTTCGTCCATCGCTCGACGAGCCGTTGGTCCTCGTCGAGACGTACGCCGTCGGGCGGTGCCGTCGTCGAGTACGCCATGCCGCCGACGAAGGTGAGGTAGACCTCGCCCTCGCCGGGCACGTTCCGCCGCAGGAACGTGTCGAAGATCGCCCGGACGTCGCCGTCGAACGGCTCCCCCGTGGTCGGGTCGCGACCCGCGGCGAGACGGGTGATCTTCACGCGCTCCTCGTCGAGTGACGTCGAGACCTCCTCGTCCAGGCGCGCCAGGACCACCGCCCGTTGGACGACGACGCCCACGGCGAATGCGCCGATGAGCAGCGCCGCCACGAAACCGAGCACACGCGACCGGAACCCGAATCTCGGCCGGCGTCGGGTGCGTCCGGCCCCTGGGTCGCTGACGTCATCCACGGCGGTCTCGATCAGTCGTCATCGTCGTCGCCATCATCATCGAAACCGTCGTCGTCGTCATCGTCGTCGTCGTCATCGTCGTCGTCGATCGGGGCTGGGGCCGGAGCCGGTGCCGGCGCAGGGGCCGGTGGCGGGGCCGGGGCCGGGGCCGGGGCCGGGGGTGGTGCCGGGGCCGGGGCAGGGGGCGCAGCGGGGACCGGTGCCGGATCCGGAGCGCCGGAGGTGGGCGCGTTCACCGGGTCGGACGCCGCCGGCGCAGGAACGGTCGTGGTCGTGGAGGGTCGGATGGTCGGCACGGGCACCACGGCCACGCCGGGCCCGTCGGTGGTCGGAGGTTCGTCGACCAGCGCCGGGTCGTTGCCCAACTGGATCGCCGGAACGGTGCGTGGCGGCTCGGGGGTCGACAAGGCACGTCCGATCGCGAATCCGATCGGGATGGTCGAACAGACGAGCAGTGCCAGCACCGCGCCGCGCATCGCCGTTCTCACGGGACCACTGTTGCGGCGCACGACGAGACGAACATGAAACGGAGATGAGAAGTTTCTCACGATCCGCGCCACCGTGCCTGCAGTCGAGCCACGCTTCGCCGACGGATGTCACGCCGGCGCACTTCGTGAGCGCGGTGACGACGGTGCCTAAGTTCCAGGAGGTGACCATGGAAGGCGACACATCGCAGTCCGCGTCACGAGAGAGCCACGCAGCCGTCATCGTGGCGGTCGGTGCCGACGACGGGTACGCCCGGCGGCTCCTCGTCACCGTGATCGGTGGCCTGATCGTCTTCTCGTCGTCGATGACCATCGTGTCGGCGTCATTGCCCACCATGGCCGATGACCTCGACTCCACCGAGTCGTTCCTCAGTTGGTCGGTCACCGGCCTGTTCCTCATGATGGCGGTCGGCACCCCGGTGCTCGGCCGGCTCGGCGACAGCCACGGTCACCGCAAGGTCTTCCTGCGCGGTTCGCTCGTGCTCGCTGTCGGAACCATGCTGTGTGGCCTGGCGCCGACCGCCGAGGCGTTCGTCGGTGCACGGATGCTCGTCGGGCTCGGAATCGCCGCGACCATGCCCAATGCGATGGCCTTGATCATGGAGGCGTATCCGGCGTCGCGCCGCTCGGAGGCGATGGGCTGGTTCCAGATGGCGATGACCGGCGCGCCGGTGATCGGGCTGATCGTGGGCGGACCGCTCATCGACCTGTTCGGTTGGCGCATCGTGTTCGCCATCCTCACGCCGGTCTCCTTGATCGGCTTCGCTGCCGCATGGCGCGTCATCCGCCCGTCGGCGGGACGCGATCGGGTCCAGATCGACTGGGCCGGAGCGGCGGGTCTCGGTATCGCCACGCTGGGCTTCCTGCTGTTCCTCGAGCGCGGCTCCTCTGCCGGTTTCGCCGACCCTCTCGCCGCGCTGCTCGCGCTCCTCGCCGTCGGCTCGATCGCTGTGTTCGTGCGGATCGAACGACGTGCACCGAAACCCATGTTGCGACTCGACTACTTCCGTCGATCGAACTTCACCGGACCGCTCATCGCCCAGCCCCTCAGTCAGTTCGCCTACATGGGCGCCTTCCTGATCGCTCCGCTCCTGCTCGACGACCTGTTCGGCTACTCCGTCGGAGCGATCTCGCTCGTGCTGCTCGCGCGTCCGTTGGTGTACAGCGTGTCGTCGCCCGTCGGCGGGCGCTTGGCGACCACCATCGGCGAGCGTCAGATGATCATCGCCGGCTCGGTGCTGATGGTCCTGTCGATGCTCACCTGGGTGCTCGCAGCGCACTGGGTGAACCTGGCGTTGATCATCCTCGGACTCGTGCTGTCGGGGCTGGCGATGGGACTGGCGTCGCCGTCGTACGCGACCACCATCGCCGCCGCGGTCGACGACGGCGACCTGGGCATCGCGAATGCGATGGGCACCACGATGATGAACATCGGGATGCTGACCGGGATCCAGACCATGTTCGTGGTGCTGGGCGACGGCCGAGGGCCGGACGACTTCGCGATGGTCTTCGGGTTCGGGGCGGTGGTCACCGCGTTCGGACTCATCGGCGGCTTCATGGTCGACGCGAGACCGCAGGTGGCGGGCCCAGAGCACTGACTCGTCAGTTGCCGACGTACTTGTAGCCGAATCGACCCTTGATGCAGAGGTTGCCGTGGGTGACGGAGTGGTCGACGGGCGAGGTGACCTTGACGATCTCGTTGTCCTGCACGTGCAGTTCGAGGTTGCAGCCCACGCCGCAGTAGGAGCACACGGTGCGGGTGATCGTCTGGTCCTCTTCGCGCCAGTTGCCGGCCTGGCGCAGGTCGAACTCGGTCGTGAACTGGAGCGCGTTCGTGGGACACACCGCGACGCAGTTGCCGCAGTAGACGCACGCCGAGTCGGGCAGGGCGACGTCGAATTCGGTCGAGATCCGATTGCCGAATCCTCGTCCCGCGACGGCGATCGCGAACGTGTGCTGGGCATCGTCGCCGCACGCCGAGACGCACTTGTAGCAGAGCACGCACTTGTCGTAGTCCCGGATGTACAACTCGTCCTGGATGCGGATCGGCTCGTCGATCACCTCGCGGTCGGCCAGGCCGCCGTGCTCGTAGCGGCTCACGTCGGCGTCGTACCGAGCGGAGTACCGGGCGATCTCGGGCGCCTGGGTCAGGTCCACGCCCGATCCGAGGAACTCCAGCACCATCTTGCGGCTGTGTCGCACCCGTTCGGAGTCGGTCCGGATCTCCATCCCGTCCTCGACCGCCCGTGAGCACGCCGGGGCCAGGGTGCGGTTGCCCTCCACCTCCACCACACAGACGCGGCACACGTTGACGGGTGTGAGGTTCTCGGCGAAGCAGATCGTCGGCGTGTCGATGCCCTGTGCGTTGCAGGCGTCGAGGATCGTCACCCCGTCGTCGACGGTCACGTCGGCGCCGTCGATGCGAACGGTCACCCGCGTCCCGGTCACGGACGGGTCGGTCACGAGCGCGCCCCGATCAGGCCGAGGCGGATGGCGGACTGCACGGCGCCCGACGCCGTGTGGCCCAGACCGCAGATCGACGCATCACCCATCGCACGTGCCATGTCGTCGATGAGCGCGTTGCGGTCGTCGGTCAGCGTGCCTCCCCGCTCCGACATCTCGACGAGGACTTCGCGCTGACGCACGACACCGACTCGGCACGGCACGCACTGGCCGCACGACTCGCCTTCGAAGAACCTGGCGATGCGCAGGACGAGCGAGGTGAAGCCGACCGTGTCGTCGAACAGGGTGATCACCCCCGAGCCGAGCGTGGTGCCCCGTTCGCGGGTGTCCTCCTGGGTCAGGGGCATGTCCATCTGGTCGGGGCCGATGAACGACCCAGCGGCACCACCCATCAGGATCGCCGCCGTCGCGCCGGTCGCTCCGCCTGCGAGCTCGACGACCTCACCGAGCGTGGTGCCCATCGGCACTTCGTAGATGCCCGGCACGGCGACGTGACCCGACAGACAGAACAGGCGGGTACCCGGTGACGCCTCCGTCCCGGCGAGCCGGTAGGTGTCGGCGCCATGCTCGACGATGAACAGCGCGTTGGCGAGCGTCTCGGGGTTGTTGACGGCCGTCGGCTCACCGAACAGACCGTGCGTCGACGGAAACGGCGGCTTGTTGCGCGGCTCTCCGCGGAACCCGGCGATCGACTCCATCAGCGCCGTCTCCTCTCCGCAGATGTACGCACCTGCGCCCCGTCTCAGTTCGATGTCGAAGCGGAGGCCCGAGCCGAGCACGTCGTCGCCGAGGAGCCCCGCTGTGCGGCACTGCTCGATCGCATTCGCCAGCCGCAGCGTGGCGAGCGGGTACTCGCCACGGATGTAGATCCATCCGTTCTCGGCACCCGTGGCGAGGCCGGCGAGCGTGAGGCCCTCGATCACGCAGAACGGGTCGTTCTCCATGACGATCCGGTCCTTGAACGTCCCCGGCTCGGACTCGTCGGCGTTCGCGATGACGTGCTTCGGGCGCCCGCGCTCGTCGGCGACACCCTGCCACTTGATCGCCGTCGGGAACGCTGCGCCGCCTCGACCGGAGAGGCCGGCGCCGCGGATCTCGTCGATCACCGCCTGGGGGCCGATGTCGATCCCGCGCTGCAGTGCGAGGTATCCGCCGTGGTCGCGATACGACGCCAGCGATGTCGGATCGACGACGCCGACGTTCCGCAGCAGACGAAGTTGCACATCGGGATCGGCGGCGCGCTGGGGCAGCGCGACGAGTTCGTCGGGTCGGTCGGCGGGAACGTGGTCGGGTTCGTCGCGACCCTGCACGAATCGTGCCGGTGCCTTCTCGCACTGCCCGAGACACGGCCCGCGATGGACCTTCTCACCCTGCGCCTCGAGTCGCTGCGCGAGGTCCTCGGCGCCGGCGATGTGGCACGCCGTGTCCATGCATACGTGGTGCACCGACTGCTCGTGGCCGGGGTCGGTCGTGCGGAACAACTCATAGAAGCTCGCCACCCCGAAGCCCTCCGCCGGAGGGACCTGGAGTGCGTCGCAGAGATGGTTCAGTCCGCCGGGGCTGATCCAGCCGGCGGTCGCCTGCAACGCGTGCAGCCCGGGGAGCAGCAGGTGGCGTCGATCGCGACGCCGCGCCGTACCACCCCGAACGGATCGCTCCGACTCGTGGATCACCGCGTGGTCGTCGGGGGCGATCACCGATGCGACCGCCGCCCTCTCCGCGTCGGTCGAGGTGTCGACGTGCAACTTCAGGTCCGCCACGGGTGTCCTCTCCGATCGCACCGAGGTGTCGCGCAGGTGTTGCGCGTGTCGGTGTCGCACGTGTCCGACACCGACATCAGGTACCGGTGGCGGGGATCGGGGCGTCGAGCTTGTCGATGCGGATGGCGGCGGCCTTGAACTCCGACGTTCCGGACCGCCGGTCCCACGCGTCGTTCGTGAGGAGGTTGATGTCGACGAGGTCGGGGAAGTGGTAGGTGGTGAAGGTGAGGCCGACGGGGATGTCGGGTTGCACCCTGACCGCCATCTCGACCGACCCGCGAGGCGAACTCACCCGGACCCGTTCGCCGTCGGCGATGCCCAGATCGGCGGCGTCGGAGGGGTTCAGGTCGAGCGCCTCGCCGTAGCGGATCGGCGACGTGTACCCGTTCGACTGGACTCCGGTGTTGTAGGAGTCGAGCGAGCGGCCCGTCGTCAAGCGGAGCGGGAACTCCTCGGTCAGCGCTTCCTTCGGCCCTTCGTGCTCGACGGGCGAGAACGGTGCCGGGTCGCGCCCGTCCAGATCGTCCGCCCACAACCAACCGTGGAGGAACGGCGAGCCCGGATGGTCGAGCGACGGGCACGGCCACTGCAGACCGCCTTCGGACTCGAGACGCTCGTACGACATGCCGGCGTGGAGCGGCGACAGCGAACGCAACTCGTCCCACAATTCCTGCGGGACGCTGGTGCCGAGGTCGACGCCCATCCGCTCGGCCAACGCGCACATGATGTCGAGGTCGTGGCGCGCCTCGCCGGGCGGAGCGACGGCCCCGCGCACCCGTTGCACCCGTCGCTCCGAGGAGGTGACCGTTCCGTCGCACTCGGCCCACGCCACCGACGCGGGGAACACCACGTCCGCCAACTCCGCGGTGCGGGTCATGAAGATGTCCTGCACGACGAGGCAGTCGAGGCCCCCGAGCACGGTGCGGGCGTGTTCGATGTCGGCCTCGGAATCGGCCGGGTTCTCCCCCACCACGTACGCCGCGGTCATCTCGCCGCGCTCCATCGCCTCGAACATCAGCGTCAGGTGGATGCCCTCGAGCGGGTTCAACTGCATCCCGTACGCGGCTTCGAACTTGGCACGGTGCTCGTCGTTGCCGATGTCCTGGAAGCCGGGCAGCTTGTTGGGCAGCGCGCCCATGTCGCCACCTCCCTGGACGTTGTTCTGTCCCCGCAGCGGAACGAGGCCCGAACCCCACCGACCCACGTGACCGGTGAGCAGTGCCAGGTTGCACAGCGACAGGACGTTGTCGACGGCGTTGTGGTGCTCGGTGATGCCGAGCGTCCACAGGATCTGACTCCTGCCACCCGCCGCATAGGCGTGAGCCACCTCGCGGATCGCCTCCGGCGGCACACCGGTGATCTCGGCGGCGGCATCGAGCGTGTACGCCTCGACCGACGCCGCGAACTCCTCGTACCCCTGCGTCGAGTGTGCGATGAACTCGGCGTTCGCGAGTCCGGCGTGGATGATCTCGCGTGCGATCGCATTGGCGAGAGCGATGTCGGTTCCGACGTCGATGCCGAGCCAGAGGTCGGCGAACTTCGACGACGAGGTGCGGCGCGGGTCGACGCAGTACATCGTCGCCCCGTTGTCGAGACCCTTCATCAGGTGATGGAAGAAGATCGGGTGCGCTTCACGCGCGTTGGAGCCCCACAGGAGGATGACGTCGGCATGCTCGATCTCCTCGTAGGACACCGTGCCGCCTCCCGCTCCGAACACTGTCGCCAGACCGACGACGGACGGAGCGTGTCAAGTCCGGTTGCAGGAGTCGATGTCGTTCGACCCCATCACCATCCGAGCGAACTTCTGCCCCAGGTAGTTGACCTCGTTGGTCGCCTTCGAGCAGGAGAACATCCCGAACGCATGGGGCTGGGACCCGTCGGCGACCCGGGCGCGGGCGGCACCGAGCCCCGCTGCGGCCCGGTCGAGGGCTTCCTCCCAGGACGCCGGGCGCAACGGCCGGTCCTTGGCATCACGCACCATCGGGCTCGTCAGCCGGGGGAGTTTCGGCGAGGCGAGCCGAGCTCGGGTCGCTGCCATCGGGTCGGACCGGTTCGTGCGCTCACGCATGCCCATGTCCCGAAGTTACCTCGCCGGTCCATCTCCGTAATGGCCAGCGGCCCGTCATCCGGAACGAATCCATCATGCGGAACGCGGGCGCGAACACGTGTCCGTCGAAAGGCGAAACATTTGGCGGACTCCCCGAACGCGGTGGTTCGGCTCGCTATCGTGGACCACCATGCGCGACGAGTGGGATGATCGGCAGCACGACGCTGGACCCGGTCGTCGACGAAGCCAGTCGACGCAGTTTTCCAAGCCCGTCGAGCAACGACGACGCGAAGTGGCCCTCGGCCTCGGCCTGGTCGGTGTGCTCGGCCTCGCCGCACTCGGTGCAGTCGTCACTGCGGGCGGCGAGTCCTCGTCCGTCGCCACCGCCGATGCACCCGACCAGGCACTGGAGGACATCGACGCAGCCATCGACGCCAGCGAACAGGCCGCTGCGGCCGACGACGGTCTCGTCGAAATGGTCGACGTCGAACTCGCCGGCCTCGCCGACCCGGATCCCGACGTCGACGGCGCACCGGAGGAACAGGAACGCTCCGACGGTGGATGCACGATCGGTGCCCTGTCGTTGCGTCTCGGCGCCACCGGCGACGGGGTCACGTGCCTGCAGGACGCGCTGGCGGACGAGGGGTACTTCTCCGGAACGTCGAACGGCGAGTTCGGGCAGAGCACCTTCGACGCGGTGATGGCGTACCAGCAGGCCGAGGACATGTTCGTCGACGGAGTCGTCGGCCGTGAGACCGCACTCGGGTTGGCCGTCTGGCCGGACGAGGAATCGTTGGTGACCCGCACGCCCAAGCCGGCGCCCGGAGCCACCGACCTGTGGGGCGTGGAGCTCTCGCCCGTCGGCTCCGCCGGCGACGACGCTCCCCCACTGCCCGAGAACTCGGGCTCGGGCTACCGTGTCGTCTACGACCGAGCGGGCCAGCGTGTCTGGGCGGTGGACGAGAACGAACGGATCATCCGATCGTGGCTGGTGTCCGGAAGCACGTACGCGAACGAGATCCCCGGTACGCACCAGGTGTACAGCCGGTCCGAGATGTCCACGGCGTGGAACGGCAAGGCCTACCTTCCGAACATGATCCGTTGGCTCAAGACCGAGCGCGGTGCGATCGGATTCCACGGCATCCCCACCAAGGTCTCCACCGGCGAGGTGTACCAGACCAGCGACGAACTCGGCACCCGTCTCTCGGGCGGCTGCCAGCGCCAGCACAACCTCGACGCATCGTTCCTCTGGGGCTTCGCCCCGGTCGGAACCACCGTCGTCGTCACCTGACGACACTCACCGTCGCCCGGTGAGCGGACGTCAGATCTTCCAGCGGGATTCGGCGCCGGCGTGGCCCGTACGGATCAGCCAGACCGTGGTGGCCACGACGGCGACGGCGGCCAGCACCTGGAGCACCAGCACCAGTCGAGCACCGGTCGCGGGGGCCACTGCCGCCGACACTGATCGCGTCGACTGCCTCCGGACGACGAAGGCAGCGATGCCGACCGCGGCGGCCAGCACCAGCCACACGATGCCCAGCACGAACGTCTGACCGGCCAGGTCCTCGTGGCGATCGATGTCGCCGAAGACGTTGTTCGCGGCTTTCGCCGATTCGCCCGACTCCTTGGCGACGAAGAGCATCACGACCATCACGAGGGCGAGGCCTGCGAGCGGAATCGCTGACCGCTCACGCCACGTGCGACGGAACAGCACGACGATCGACACGATCGCCAGGATCGGGATCAGCACGATCGGCGCGTGGACTGCCAAGGGGTGTGTCGGGACCCCGAAGGTCTCGTCGAAGATTCCTGCGATCATCGCGTCGGCTCCGGTCCCGATGCGGTCAGGAGACGGTGATGTCGAGGCGCTGACCCTGGCCGGCGTGGCTGCTCCCGCCACCACCCAGGTTGCACAGCAGGACGTAGTTGCCGGGCGCGAGCGTGACCGTGAGATCCTCGCTCGACCCGCCACCGAGCCGACCGGTGCGACCGATCAGGGCGCCGGTGGGCAACTCGTCCTCGATGACCGAGCCGCCTTCGGCGAGTGGGAGCGACTCGTAGCCCTCGCCCGCGATCACCACGAACTCGTGCGGGAAGCTCCCGCCGTTCGTGGCGGAGAACGTGATCTCGCCGGCGGCGTAGTCGGTGGGGGCCTCGATCGCCCATTCGACCAACGTCACCGCCGCCGCCGATGCCGCCTCGGGCGTGTCGTCACCACCCGGAGGGGCCGCGTCGGTGTCGCTCGGTTCGCTCTCGGGCGGCGCGACGGTGTCGCCGGTCGTCTCGGTTCCGGGCGCCTCGGTTCCGGGCACCTCGGTTCCGGATGCCCCGGGCTCGACCGGGTCGGTGGCGACGGGTTGATCGGTCGTGTCGGCGGCGGTTCCGTCGACCTCGGTGAAGCCGCCGGAATCATCGGCGGAGGTCTCGGGGGCGGGTGTCGACGCCACGGTGTCGGCGTCGCCGTCGGACGATCCGCCGCACGCAGCGAGGACGAAGGTGAGCGAGACAGCGACCGGGAGTGCCCGGCGGATGGTGATCATGAGGGGACCGTAGTGGAGCAGAGCACCCCGGGGCAGGTCATGCGCGATGACGGCGCAGGTCCACGCGATCGAGCCGAGCGACGTCATGAGGCGGTGAGATCCCGAGGATCAACCGATCGACGCCCAACCCCTCGTACCGCTCGATCCGCGCCGGTGCGTCGGCCACGTCGTCGAGGGAGTCGAGCACGCTCACCTCGAAGTCGACCGGACGTTCCCGTCCGATCCGACCGAGCAGTTCGTCGAGCGCACCGGTTCGTCGCACGTTCACCCCGTCGGCCACCTCGAGCGCGATCTCGACGGTCGGCCACGCCGACGCCCCGACGACGATCGGTGGACACGGCGAGGAGTCCACCACCGCCGCCGACCTCTGCGAGCCGACATCGTCGCCGTCGCCGTCGGCATCGTTCCAGATGGCCCGGAGCGACGAGATCGTGTCGACCAGACGCCGACGCCGCGCCGCCGCATCACCCAGCACCGTGCCGATGGCCTCGTGCTCGACCGCGAAGCGCGACCCGGGCGCAGCACCCGACCCCACGCCCAGGCGCACCCGTCCCGCAGCGATCGACTGGAGGGAGTTCACCGCCGACGCCAACTGCGCAGGATGGCGGTTGACGACGTTGGCCACCAGCACGCCGACCTCGATCTGCTCGGTGACCGCGGCGATCGCCCCCAGGCACACGAACGGGTCGCGTGACCAGGAGCGACCCACCACGGCACCACTGAAGTGATCCGCGACCCAGATGCACCCGGCATCATTCGATTCCGCGGCACGGGCGAGCGACATCATGTCGGGCACCGATGCGTCGAACGGATTGATCGCCAGGTCGATCAGCACCGTCGCAGCGTAGGCCTGCACCGACGTACCCTGGGCCGGGTGGCCGGACCCCGCTCAGCGCTGACTCCCACCGAGGTCGACACCTACCTCGCGCGCCTCGGCATCGAACGCTCCGAGGCCACCGCCGACCTCGCCGGCCTGAGCAGGATCCACCGTACGCACCTCGAACGGATCCCGTTCGAGAACCTGGACATCGTCTTCGGTGGCGGCGTCGAGCACGACCGCGACGCGGCGATCGTCAAGATCCTCGCCGACGTCCCTCCGCCCGGAGGTCAGCAGCACGACGACCCGCCCCGTGGCGCCGGCCGCGGCGGCTGGTGCTTCGAACTCAACGGGTCGCTCGCTCTCCTGCTCGAGGCTCTCGGCTTCGACGTCCGGTTGCTGGGCGCCGCCGTCCTCCTCGGTGGTCCGAGCGAGATCGTCGAGCATCTCCTGCTGGAGGTGTCGTCACCGGATCTCGCGCCACATCTCGCCGACGTCGGATTCGGCAACAGCTTCGACCTCCCCCTCGCTCTCAACACGCCGGGCGCTCAAGCGGCGGGATCGGGCGTGTTCGAGCTGATCGGCAGTCCGCAGGGCACGACGGTGACCCGCCATGTCGGCGGCGTGCCCGAGGCGCTCCTGCGCTTCAAGCGGGTGGCCCACTCGTTCGACGACTTCGGGCCGATCGCTCGGTCGATGCAGACCGATCCGGACAAACACTGGCGGAGCAAGCCGTTCGCCACCCGCCGCTTGACCGATGCCGAGGTCGAGACCGACGTCGAGCAGGGCGATGCGGTCGGTGTGCGGCGCGTGACGCTCCTCCACGATCGGATCAAGATCGAGCGCAACGGCCACCTCGACGAACGGCTGGTCGCACCCGGCGAATGGGACCGGGCCCTGGCCGACTGGTTCGTCATGACCCGACCGGGACCCTGGCCCACAGCGACATGACCCACCCGACTCGGCGGCTGCCTCGCGGCGCCCCGGTGTCTCGGTGTCAGCTCGCCGACGAGGATCGAGGTTCGTGGCTCACGTCGTGAGGGCCGAGCTCGCGGGTCCACGCTGCGAGTTCGAGCGAGATGCCATCGGGATCGGTGAAGTAGACGGAACGGACGAACACGTCGTCGGTGAGCTCGCGCGACACCCCCCACTCGCTGTCGTCGTGATTCCACACCTCCGTGCAGTCGACTCCCGCTGCGCGCAGCGAGTCGACGCACCGGTCGATGTCGTCGGCCGACACGCCGAACGCGACGTGGTTCATCGAGCCGTGGGCGGAGACGATGTCGCCCTGGTCGGGACGGTGGGCGGGAGCGCTCACGCCGGGCACCCCGGCCGGTGCGTGCGGGAACCAGAAGAAGGCGAGCGAGTCTCCGTTGCCGCAGTCGAAGAAGAAGTGCTGACCGCCACCGGGGATCTCGATGGTCTTGGTCAACGGCATCCCCAGCACACCGGAATAGAAGTCGACGGTGCGAGCCATGTCGCTGCTCACGAGGGCGAGGTGGTTGACGCCACGGAAGTCGATACCGGCCATGAACCATCCTCGCACCAACCCGACAGCCCGGTACGGTCGGGGCGTGCCTCGTCGCCCCGCCATCGGCCAGCCCGCACCCCGCTTCGAACTCCCCGCCCACGGTGCCGTCGCGGGATCCCCCACGTGGTCGCTCGACGACGAACTCGACCGAGGGTTCACGTCGCCGCAGGACTCCGACACCGGCACGGGCACCGCGGGCGCCGGTCGAGCCGTCGTGTTGATCTTCCATCGGCACATCCATTGACTGCCATGTGCGGAACACGCGGCCGCCGTGCGCGACCGACTCGACGAGGTGGCGGGTCCCGATGGTGAGCGGGCGTCGGTCGTGATGATCACGTTCACGACGAGCGGCGAACTCGTCGGCTACCAGCAACGACGCCGGCTGCCCTTTCCGATCCTGCTCGACACCGACCGGCGGGTGTACGACGCCTATGGCATGGGTCGCGGTTCGTTCCTCGACGTGTGGGGTCGGCGCGCGCTCCTGCGCTATTGGCAGATCCTGCGTCCGTCGGGACCCGGCGGTCGCCGCGATCTGCACCCGGCCACCGAGGACACCCGCCAACTCGGCGGCGACATCGTCATCGCGTCCGACGGACGAATCGCATGGGGTCACTGGAGCGAACGTTCGACGGATCGACCGAGCGTCGACGACATCGTCCGCGCCGTGACCGAGGCGACGGCGGGTGTGCGACCGTGAGCGATCCCGCACTCGTGCGCCACCTCCCGAGACGAGATCCGCAACGTCCCGAGGACGACCTGTCCGACGCGGTGTTCGACGGCTTCGCCGCGTGGTGCGCGGAACTCGGGATCGAGATGTACCCGGCCCAGGAGGAGGCGATCTTCGAACTGCTGGTCGGCAACCACGTGATCCTCAACACCCCGACCGGGTCGGGCAAGTCACTCGTTGCGACGGCCGCGCACTTCGCCGCTCTCGCGACGGGCCGACGCAGCTACTACACGGCGCCGATCAAAGCGCTCGTGAGCGAGAAGTTCTTCGCCCTGTGTCGCGACTTCGGGTCGGAGAACGTCGGGATGATCACCGGCGACGCCTCGGTCAACCCCACGGCGCCGATCATCTGCTGCACGCAGGAGATCCTCGCCAACCAGGCACTGCGAGACGGACCCGACACCGACGTCGACGTGGCGATCGTCGACGAGTTCCACTACTACGGCGACCCGCAACGGGGCTGGGCGTGGCAGGTGCCGCTGCTCGAACTGCCCCACGTGCAGTTCGTGCTGATGTCGGCCACGCTCGGCGACGTCGGGTTCTTCCAACGTGACCTCACGGCGCGTACGGGACGCGAGACGTCGGTGGTCAAGTCGGCGCATCGCCCGGTGCCGTTGCACTTCGAGTACCGCACGTCGACGTTGCACCAGTCGATCGAGAGCCTGCTCGAATCAGGCCGTGCACCGATCTACGTCGTGCACTTCACGCAGAAGGACGCGACGGACGCAGCCCAGAACTATCTCGCGCTCGACCCGCTCACGAAGGACGAGAAGGCGCGCATCAAGGAGATGATCGGTGGGTTCCGCTTCGACTCCCCCATCGGCAAGGACCTCAGGCGGTTCCTCACGGCCGGGGTGGGCGTGCACCACGCCGGGCTGCTGCCGAAGTACCGACTGCTCGTCGAGAAGCTCGCCCAGGACGGTCTGCTGAAGATCATCTGCGGCACCGACACACTGGGCGTCGGCGTCAACGTGCCGATCCGTTCGGTGCTGTTCACGCAGCTCTGCAAGTACGACGGCACGTCGGTGAGGATCCTCTCGAACCGCGAGTTCGCGCAGATCGCGGGTCGCGCCGGGCGCAAGGGGTTCGACGATCGGGGCGACGTGTGGGTACAGGCACCCGAACACGTGGTGGAGAACCTGCGTCTCGCGGAGAAGTCGGAGACCGCGAACTCGAAGAAGAAGCCCGTGAAGAAGAAGGCGCCCGATCGCAACTTCGCCATGTGGGACCAGAACGTGTTCGAGAAACTGGTCGACGGCGCACCCGAGGAACTGCGGTCGCACTTCCACGTCAACCACCAGATGATCATGTCGATGCTCGACCGCCCCGTCCGCGCCGACGGCGTCGACGGGTGTGCGTCGATCCGGCGCCTGCTCACCACCAACCACGAGACCCGCAAGCGTCAGCGGGGCCACATCCGGCGGTCGATCGCGGTCTACCGATCACTCGTCGACGCCGGCATCCTCGAGTTCCTCGACGAACCCGACGACGAGGGTCGTCGCGTCCGCGTCACCGTCGACCTGCAGGACGAGTTCGCGCTCCACCAGCCACTCTCCCTCTGGGCTCTCGAGGCGGTCCTCGAACTCACCGAACAATCGGCTCCGATCGTCGATGACGTGGGACCGGACGGGACCGAATCGGATGACGACACCGTTCCGGCCCCCGACGACGGGTGTGGAGTGGGTCAGACCCCTGCCACACCCGCTCCGGCGCGGAGCAACGAGGTCGATCACGCGCTCAACGTGCTCTCGGTGATCGAGGCGGTGCAGGAGAACCCGGGCGTGATCATCGCCGCCCAGGTGAACGAAGCCAAGTCGGCGCTGATGTCGGAGATGAAGGCCGCCTACGTCGAATACGAGGAGCGGATGGAACGTCTCGCCCAGGTGGAGGCTCCCAAGCCGAACCAGGACTGGACCTACTCCAGCTTCAACCGGTTCCGGATGCGGCATCCGTGGGTCGGTGGCGACACGGTGAAACCGAAGTCCGTGGTGCGCGAGTTGTACGAACGGTCGATGACCTTCGGCGAGTACGTGTCGCACTACGGGTTGAAGCGGTCCGAAGGCGTGGTCCTGCGATACCTGTCCGACGTGTACAAGGGCCTCAGACAGAACGTCGCCGAAGAACTCCGCACGGAGGAGATCGACGACCTCACGGTGTGGCTCGGCGCAGTCGTGCGACAGGTCGACTCGAGCCTGATCGACGAGTGGGAGCGCCTGATCGATCCGGGCGACGACCCTGCGAACGTGCCGGTGCGCTCCAATGCGAACGGCACCGTCATGGACGACACCCGGGCGTTCCGGGTGATGGTCCGCAACGCCATCTTCGAGTGGACCCAACGACTGGCGGCGAGACGCGGGTACGACGTGCTCGTCGCCGCGGCCGTCGACGCGTCGGAGTTCGCCGAGATCGAGGACGTGGCCGCACGACTCGCTCCCTACTGGGAACAGTTCGACCGGATCGACGTCGGCCCGGACGCCCGCAGCCCCGAACGGTTCGTCCACGAGCCCGCGAGCGGCCGCGTCGCCCAGATCCTGCTCGACCCGGAGGAGACGAACGAGTGGCGGATCGAGGCCGTGATCGACGTCGAGGCCTCGATCGACCAGCAGCGCGCGGTCCTGCGTTTCGTCGACATCGTCCACGACGCCTGACGTTCATCCGGTGTCAGACACCGAATGAACGGACTGTCATCTGATGTCTGACACCGGATGACTGACCGGATGACTGCCCGCCGGACCGTCGGTGCCGGGTTCGTAGATGTGGAGTTCGAGGTCCGCGGAGTGGAGCGGAGCGACGAGCCGCCATGCGGCCACGACGTCATCGATGCGGGCGAAGTGGCGGGTCGCACCGGAGAGGGCGTTGTCGAGCATGACCGCGTAGTCTCCGAGTTCGCCGTGATCCTCGGGCGCACAAGCCACGATCGTGGTCGGGACGGTGTCGTGGGTGGACGGGTCGAGGATGCCGATGTCGATGGCGACCGACGCCCGCGGCTTCACCTCGAAGCGGATCCGGTTCTCGACGAGATCCGGACCGGGTGATCGCAATGTGATCGTGGCCACCGTCGAATCCGACGACAGTGCCTTGCCGGTGCGGATCGTGACCGGCACGTCCCGCCACCGGTCGGTGTCGATCGTGGTGCGTGCCTCGACGAACGTCTCCACCTGGGAGTCGTCGTCCACGTCGTCCAGGTCGCGATATCCGGCGTACTGGCCGATCACGGCGACCTCGGGATCGAACGGAACGACGGTGGCGAGCAACGTCGACCGTGCGGTGTGGTACGCCTCGTCGGAGTCGTCGTCGGGACGCTCCATCGTGAGCACGGCGAGCATCTGCAGCAGATGGTTCTGCACGACGTCGTCGATCGCACCGACGGATTCGTAGAACGAACCGCGTCCGTCGACGTCACCCTCCTCATGCATCTCGATGTCGATCCGCTCGACGAACCGGCTGCACATGCTGTTCTCGATGAGGGGGTTCGACGTGCGCACGGTCAGCATGTTCTCGATCGCCGACTTGGCGAGGAAGTGATCGACGATGAACAGCCTCGATGGGTCGAGCGCTTCGACGATCTCGTCGTACAACTGGCGTGACGATTCGACGTCGTTGCCGAACGGCTTCTCGCACACGAGGCGAGTGGTCTCGGGCAACGACGAGCCGGCGATCCCCCGCGCGACGTCGCCGAAGATGCCGGGCGGCAGGGCGCCGTACACGACCGGCCGCGCGGTGCCGTCGAGTCGGTCCACGAGCGCGTCGTAGGTGGCGGGGTCCGTGGAGTCGCCCGAGACGTAGCTGAGTTCGATCGCGTCGACCACCTCGGGATCGACCGCCCCGCCGCTGGCTGGTGTGTAACCCGCCAGCGACTCCTCGAGCATGTCGTCGAGTTCCTCGTCGGTGTACTCGGACCGACCGACACCCACGACCGGGATGCCCAACCTCCCCGAGGCCTGCAGTTCGTACAGCGCCGGGAACAGCTTCTTCTCCCCCAGGTCACCGGTCAGCCCGAACATCACCAGCGCGTCGGCCCGCTCCACATCGTTCGTCGTCATCTCGCAGTCCTACCCGATCCGAACGACCCGAACCACACGGTCGGCCTCGTGCCGGGCACGGACCAGACCCACCCGGGCAAGGAGCGCTCAGCGTGGTTCCGACCGAGCGTGATCAGGAATGTGATCCGCCCACGACTGGAGGCACTCGGCCAGCGGATCCGCCCAGGAGTCGTACCAACCCTGGATCGTGGAGAAGCCGAGGCTCCTCGCCTGGTCGAGTTGCTCGGATGTCTCGATGCCCTCGGCGACGACCCGATGCACTGGTCGCCGAGGGTTGAGACCTTCCCTCGGGACGCGCAACGGCCCCGCCGCCACACCGAAGTGGGGAGACGGGGCCGTCGGGCGTCGCAGGTCGGGGTCGCCCCCGGCCCGTCACGTCATGGTCAGAAGTTGCCGAGCTCCATCACCTTGGTGAAGGCCGCCGCGAAGTCCTTGACGAACTTCGCTTCGGAACCGGCCTGTCCGTAGATCTCCGAGATCGCACGGAGCTGGCTGTTCGCACCGAAGATCAGGTCACAGCGTGTGGCCGTCCACTTCACCGAACCGCTCGCACGGTCGGTTGCCTCGAACACCGACTCGGTGTCGTTGGTGGGAGCCCACGTCACGCCGAGGTCGAGGATGTTCGTGAAGAAGTCGTTCGACAGCACTTCGGTGCGGTCGGTGAGCACGCCGTGCGTGGTCCCACCGGTGTTGGCACCGAGCACGCGCAGGCCCCCGACGAGGACGGTCATCTCCGGAGCGGAGAGCGTGAGCAACTGCGCACGATCCACGAGGATCTTCTCGGGCGGGAGCGTGGCGCCCTTGCCCTCGAAGTTGCGGAAACCGTCGTACGTCGGCTCGAGCGGCTCGAACGAGTCGATGTCGGTCATCTCGGCGGTGGCGTCGCCGCGACCGGTCGAGACCGGCACGGTCACGTCGTGGCCGGCAGCCTTGGCCGCCGCTTCGACGGCAGCAGCGCCGCCGAGCACGATCAGGTCGGCCATCGACACGGTGCCCGAGAAGTTCGACTGGATCTCCTCGAGCTTGCCGAGGACCCGACGCAGCTGGTCGGGCTGGTTGACATCCCACGTGATCTGGGGTTCCAGGCGAACACGGGCGCCGTCGGATCCGCCGCGCTTGTCGCTGTCACGGTACGTCGAGGCCGACGCCCAGGCGGTGGCGACCAGCTCGGAGATCAACAGACCGGAGTCCATGATCTGGCCCTTGAGTGTTGCGACGTCGGCGTCGCTGAGCTCGGTGCCCTGCTCGACCGGATCCTGCCAGATGAGCACTTCGTCGGGCACTTCCGGACCGAGGTAGCGGACCTTCGGACCCATGTCGCGGTGGAGCAGCTTGAACCAGGCGCGAGCGAACTTGTCCGCCAACTCGTCCGGGTTCTCGAGGAAGCGCTGACAGATCTCGGCGTAGACCGGGTCGACCTTCATCGCCATGTCGGCGTCGGTCATCATCGGCTGGAACTTCAGCTCACCGGTGGCTGCGTCGGGCACCGTGTTGGCGAGTGCATCGCCGACCGGCTTCCACTGTGACGCTCCGGCGGGGCTGGTGGTGAGTTCCCACTCGTTGTTCAGCAGGGTCTCGAGGTAGCTGTTGTCCCACTGGATCGGCGTGGCCGTCCACGCGCCCTCGATCCCCGAGGTGATGGTGTCGGTGCCGACACCCGAACCGAAGGAGTTCTTCCAGCCGAGCCCCATCTGCTCGATGGGGGCGCCCTCGGGCTCGGGACCCACGTGCACCTCGGCATCACCGGCGCCGTGCGCCTTGCCGAAGGTGTGGCCACCGACGGTGAGGGCCACGGTCTCCTCGTCGTTCATGGCCATGCGGCTGAAGGTCTCACGGATGAGGCGGGCGGTGCCGAGGGGGTCGGACTTGCCCATCGGGCCTTCGGGGTTGACGTAGATCAGACCCATGTGGGCGGCGCCGAGCGGCTTGTCCAGGTTGCCCTGGGCGTCGGTGCGTTCGGATCCGAGCCATTCGGTCTCGGGACCCCAGTAGATGTCGTCCTCGGGAGCCCAGATGTCGGCGCGTCCGCCGCCGAAGCCGAAGGTCTCGAAGCCCATGGTCTCCATGGCGACGTTGCCGGTCAGGAGGAGCAGGTCGGCCCAGCTGATCGAGTTGCCGTACTTCTGCTTGATCGTCTGCAGCAGGGCGCGAGCCTTGTCGAGGTTGCCGTTGTCGGGCCACGAGTTCAGCGGCGCGAAGCGCTGCGCTCCGGTGCCGCCGCCACCGCGGCCGTCCTCGATGCGGTAGGTGCCGGCTGCGTGCCAGGCCATGCGGACGAAGAACGGGCCGTAGTGGCCGTAGTCGGCCGGCCAGTAGTCCTGGCTGTCCGTCATCAGGTCGGCGAGATCCGACTTGAGTGCCTGGTAGTCGAGGGCGAGGAAGGCCTCGGAGTAGTCGAAGTCGTCACCGAGCGGGTTCGAAGCCGGATGGCCCTGGTGGAGCATCCGCAGGTCGAGCGCATTCGGCCACCAGTGCTGCGCAGCAGTGAAGCCCTTCGCGGTGTGCGCGGCGCTCGGGCCGTGCATCACCGGGCATCCCGTCGCATCGCTGTCGTTGATCTCCCAGACGTCTGATTCGTTGCTCATTGCTACTCCTTGTGTTGACGGTTGTGTTGACGGTTCTTCGGTGCCTGCGGTGGGTGTTCGGGTGCTCGACCGTGGTGGCTCACGCGTCGGAACGGACTCGGTTCACCTGGCAGGTCGGACAGTGACCCCAGTACACGACTTCGGCTTCGTCGATGTCGAACCCGTGGTCGTCGTGAGCGGTGAGGCACGGAACGTCGCCGACGGCACAGTCGACGTCGAACACGTCACTGCACCCGCGACAGATCAGGTGATGGTGGTTGTCGCCCACCCGATCCTCGTAGCGCGCCGCCGCTCCGGCGGGTTGGATCCGACGCACGAGATCGTGGTCGATCAGGACGCTGAGCGAGTCGTAGACCGCCTGGCGAGAGATCGATCCGATCACCGAACGAACATCGTCGGCGACCTCGTCCGCTGTCGTGTGTGGCCGCGCCGACACCGATCGCATGATGGCCAGCCGCTGGGCTGTCACCCTGACCCCCCGCTCTCGCAGGAGTTGATCGATACCGTCGGTCACTGAAGATCAGACTAACACCAAGACTGGACTCAGTCAACTCTTGTCAGACGCGCTGCACCTGTACGAGCAGTTCTCGGTTCCGTACGTCGATCAGGTGCGGCATGTACCGACCGAGGACCGCCTTCTCGGCGATCAGTCCGAGCGGTCCGAGCGGTGCCTCGAACTCGACCTCGTCGATCATCTCGGTCGAGCCATCGCCGAGGTCGGTGAAGACGTGGAGATGACGGAACGACGCGAACGGCCCCTTCACCTGTTCGTCGACGAAGGAGTGCGGACGGTCGAACGCGGTGATCTGGGACGTCATCGTCCACCAGATGCCGAAGTGACGCGCTCTCCACGTGACGTCGTCGCCGAGCCGCATTCCTCCCGCCTCGACACCACCGACGATCTGCTCGCCGGAGTCGGAGAACGACTCGAGATGGACGTCGACATCGAGCGCCAGGTCGAAGCACCGTTCGGTCGACGCCGGCAGGACCGTGCGGCGCGAGAACCGGACGCCCATCAGGTGGATCCGATCGACTGACGTGGCGGACTGCGGGTGCCGGACGACGGCGCGGCACCGACAGAGGACTCGGCCAGCACGTCGGTGAGCACCCCGATCCGCCCCGACCTCGCTCCGCCCGACACGCGCACGGCCCCCTCGCACATCGCGACCCACATCGCCGTCTGGAGTTCCTTGGCGATCCGGAGGCCGAGGTGCAGGACCGTGAACGCCCGGTCGCCGCCGCGAGCCCAGGACCGGATGCGGAAGGTGAAGTCGTGCCCACCGCCCGGACGCTCGACGTGATCCGTGGTGTCGAAGCGGATGTGACCGGCCTCCATGTGGCCGTCCAGCGTCTGGAGGAGGAGCTCGTCGTCGTCCGCCCGCACGACCCGGACCGGGCCGTTCCACGGGCCGGGCAACTCGACGACCAACTCGTCGCCGACCCGCAGGTCGGTCGCAGGCCGATCGTCGCGGACGAAGGCGGCGATGCGGTCGTCGTTGAGTTCGCCCGGGCGCTCGAGGAGCACGCGCATCACCGCGGCGGGGCCGAGCGCAGCACCTGTGATGCGCACCTCGTAGGACCTCATCACCATCGGGCCGACGCCATCGGCGGCGGTCTGGACCTCGCTGCCGCCACCCGCCTGGTCTCCGGCCGCCTGGTCTCCGGTTCGGGTCGGTGGGGGCTCACGCAGCCGGTCGACGGTCTGCGTGCTCTCGTCGATCCTGCGGCGTCGCCAGAGATGGTGGAGCATGAACGGCGCAACGGTGAACACGGCCCGGCCGATGTTGCGCAACGTCGACAGGTGGCCGGCGGAGACGGGCGGGGACACGGATCCGGTCTACCCACGCCGCCGACGTCTCAAGCGCCGCACCGAATCGGCACGCGATCTGTTTGGCCGATGCGGTTCGTGGGGTACGGACCCGATCTCACCTGCCGGCGCAGGCAGTCGATCGAGCACTCGCAGGAGTTCCACCCATGGCCGCAACCGACGACATGAAGATCGAGACGACCTCGGACGGGCCGTTCATGGTCCACCACGTCACCGTCCGAGACGCCGACTACGTGACGGCCGCCGACGGTGCGCCGATGACGTGGTCGTTCGGAGAGGCACTCGACGTCGACGGCGACTCCGTGGCACTGTGCAGGTGCGGGCAGTCGTCGGACAAGCCGTTCTGCGACGGATCGCACCACGACGCCGACTGGGATCCGACCGACGCCGACTCGTCGGGCGAGTCCTACGAGCAGCGCGCACGTCGCAAGCAGAGCCCGAAGGACGGCTACGAGATGCTCGACGACACGCCGTTGTGCATGCACGCCGGTCTGTGCGGCACGGCCAAACAGACGGTCTGGCAGATGATGCCGTCGACCGACGACCCCGAGGTGCGCGGTCAGGTGATCCGAATGGTCGAGAAGTGTCCGTCGGGGAGACTGTCGAACGTGGTCGACGGGTCGATCGTCGAGCCGGCCCTGCCCGCCGAGGTCAACGTCGTCCCCGACGGACCGCTCTGGGTGACCGGAGGGATCACCGTCACGAACGCCGCGGGCGACCAGCTCGAGACTCGGAACCGGGTCACGCTGTGCCGCTGCGGAGCCTCGGGCAACAAGCCGCTCTGCGACGGAACACACGAGGACATCGGCTTCGAAGGCTGAGGTCACGACCAATCTGTGGAGTACCCCCGGGTCATACTCGGGAGATGGATCTCGACGGCGCACTGAGGGAACTGACCGGGCGCGACGACGCCGCGTTCCGCGATCACCAACGCGAAGCGGTGGAAGCGCTGGTCGATCGTCAGCGGGTGCTCGTCGTGCAGCGCACGGGGTGGGGCAAGTCGGCGGTGTACTTCCTCGCCACGTACCTGTTGCGTGAGCAGGGCATGGGGCCGACGTTGTTGATCTCGCCGCTGTTGGCGCTGATGCGCAACCAGATCGAGGCGGCAACGCGACTGGGGCTGCGGTGCATGACCGTCAACTCGTCCTCCGCGACCACGGTCGACGAACTCGCCGATGCGCTGAACGCCGACTCCCTCGATCTGATCCTGGTGTCTCCCGAGCGTCTTGCGAACCCCGAGTTCGCGATGAAGGTGATGCCGATGTTGGAGGAACGGCCCGGGATGATGGTCATCGACGAGGTGCACTGCATCTCGGACTGGGGTCACGACTTCCGGCCCGACTACCGGCGCATCGGCCGGATGATCGACGAGTACGGCCGGGCTGCCGCCGAACGGGTGCCGATCCTCGGGTGTACGGCCACGGCGAATTCGCGGGTCGTCGACGACGTGGCCGAACAACTCGGCGCAGAGCTGACGACGTTCCGCGGGGCGCTGGGCCGGTCCGGACTGGGCCTGGGCGTGGTGAACCTGCCGGCGCAACCCGAGCGTTTGGTGTGGCTGGCCGAACGGCTCGAATCGATCCCGGGTTCGGGCATCGTCTACTGCCTGACGATTCGCGACACGCTCGCCGTCGCCGACTGGTTGCAGTCACGCGGCATCGACGTGGCGGCCTACTCGGGCGCCACCGACGCCGACGAGCGAGAGGTGCTGGAGAAGAGGTTGCAGTCGAACGACCTCAAGGCACTGGTGGCAACGAGCGCTCTGGGGATGGGGTACGACAAGCCCGACCTGGGCTTCGTCATCCACTTCCAGATGCCCGGCTCCCCCATCGCCTACTACCAGCAGGTCGGGCGGGCCGGGCGGGCACTCGACCAGTCGGCGGCGATCCTGCTGGTCGGCCAGGAGGATCTCCAGATCCAGAACCACTTCATCGACCGGGCCTTCCCGCCGCCCGAACAGGTCAACGAGGTGATCGCGATCGTCGACGCCACCAGTGGTCCGATCGGGGTCCGGGACATCGCGAGCGAGGTCAACGTCAAGTGGAGCGACCTGGAGTCGATCCTCAAGCAGCTCGACGTCGAGGGCGCCGTGAAGCGGGTCAAGGGCCAGTCGTACGAACGGACCGGGCAACCGTTCGAGTATCCGACCGAGCGGGTCGCCAACGTCACCGAAGCCCGCAGGTTCGAGCAGCAGTTGATGCTCGACTACGCCGAGACCTCGGGCTGCCGGATGCAGTTCCTCACCACACTCCTCGACGACCCGGCCGACGACCCGTGCGGCATCTGCGACAACTGTCGGCGTGCCGGACGCCTCGCCGACGGAGCGTCGGCGATCGACGCCCTCGTCGACTCCGGCGTGTTCGCCGCGTTCGACCCCGACCCGGCCTCACTCGAACGCGCTGCTCGGTTCCTGCGCAACCGACCCATTGTGCTGGCCCCGAAGAAGATGGGTGTTGCCGCCGACCAGCGCAGCGAGTCCGGCCTGGCGTTGGCGGTCTGGGGCGACGACGGCTGGGGACGGGACGTCGAACGTGGCAAGTATCGCGACCACCGCTTCTCCGACGAGTTGGCCGAGGCGGTCGCCGTGATGGTGCGGGACTGGGCGCCCGACACGCCGATCGAATGGGTCACCGCCGTGCCGTCCGATCGCAGCGGCGACCTCGTCCCCGACGTCGCGGCACGGGTGGCGTCGTCGCTCGGCCTCCCGTTCCTCGCTGCCGTGACGCGTGCAGCCGATCGCCCTGCGCAGGAGGAGATGGCGAACAGCGCCTACCAGCAGTCGAACGTGGAGGGCGCGTTCGCCACCGCTGGCGACGTCCCACCGGGCGCGGTCCTGCTGATCGACGACCTGATCGATTCGGGCTGGACGCTCACCGAGGTGGGTCGGGTGTTGCGTCGAGCAGGCAGTGGCCCGGTCATGCCGGTCGCACTGGCGACCACCCCGATCCGCAGCTGAACCGGAGCGGCAGCGTGGCCCTGTCCGAGCGGCCGGGGGCGACCATCTACGATCGCGACACCCACGTCTGACCGTCACGCGTCGGGTCGACTCCAGGAGCACATCGAATGATCAAGGTCATGGCCACAATCATCGCCAAGTCGGACAAGGTCGAGGAGACGAAGGCAGCGCTGTCGTCGCTGGTGGCACCGACCAACGACGAAGCCGGGTGCATCAGCTACGAGCTGTTCCAGTCGAACGACGACCCGACCGAGTTCGTCACCGTCGAGGAGTGGACCGACCAGGCTGCGATCGACAGCCACATGGGCAGCGACCACATCGCCGCAGCGCTCGGCGCCGCTCCGGACATCCTGGGCGCCGACCCGAAGATCACGAGCTACACGAAGATCTCCTGACCGCTCGACCTGGCTCAGCGATCGCCGCCGACCCGTGACCGAACCCGCTCGATCCGAGGGGAGCGACGCACTCCCCGACGCAGGACGATGGGCGGCGGTGCGCACCGTGTCACGCAGCCGAGGCCTGGCTCGCTGTCTGCGCGGGTTGTTCGCCTTCGCGATCACCGAGCAGGGTTGCTGGCTCGCCATCCTGCTGTTCGCGTACGAGCGGGGCGGCGTCAGCGAAGTCGGTTGGGTGGCCGTGATGCTGCTCGTGCCGACGGCGGTCCTGGCCCCGCTGGTCGCGGCGTCGAGCGATCTGTTCCCCAGGGACCGCGTCCTCACCATCGGATACGCGCTCGTCGCCACCACCTCGATCGCCACGGGTGCCGCGATGCTCGGTCGTGCGCCGATCGCCGTGACCTACGGTCTGGCGATCGTCTTCTCGATCCTGTTGACCTTCGCCCGTCCGGCGACGGCGGCGATCATCCCGACGGTCGCGACCACCGCCGACGAGTTGACGGCCGCCAACACGGCGGCGGGGATCACCGAGACGGCCGGAACGGTCGCCGGGCCCCTGCTCGCCGGGGCGATCCTCACCGTGGCATCGCCGGGAGCCGTGCTCGTGTGGATCGGCGCGCTGATGGCGCTCGGCGCACTCTCGACCGTCAGGCCTGATTCGACGGCGTCACCGGCGTCGCTTCGCCATGCCGACGATCCGGGACGACGCTCTGCGCTGGTCGAGCTGTCCGCCGGTCTCCGTCTCCTGCGCAGCGATGCCCAGGTCCGGACCCTGACCGGAGCGATCGCCACCAGATCGTGGATCACCGGGGCACTCGACGTGGGTGCCGCAGCCATCGCGATCGACGTCCTGCGCCGAGACGACGCCTCGGTCAGCGTGTTGCTCACCGGGTTCGGGGCCGGCGGCCTGATCGGATCGGCCCTGTGTTTCGCTCTCGTCGGACGACGACGCCTCGCGCTGGCTCTCGCCGGGAGCGTGGTGATGATGTGCGGGTTCTTCGCACCACTCGGTCGGAGCACGGACCTCGCGACGGCAACGATGCTCCTCGTCGTCGTCGGGGCAGGCGTCACCCTGACGTCGGTGGCCGGTCGCACGATGCTGCAGGGTCTCACACCGGACGACACCCTCGCCCGACTGTTCGGAGTCCTCGAGGCGCTCGAGGCGATCGGACTCGCGTTGGGCGGCGTGGCACTCTCCGTGCTCGCCGTCCAGACCAGCATCGAGACCGCCTTCGCACTCGTCGGTGGAGTCGGGATCGTCGGGCTGGTGGTCATGTGGCGGCGACTCCTGACCATCGATCGCGCGCGCCGACCCGTTGACCGCGACCTCCTGCAGTTGGCGCGCTCGTCTCCGGTCCTCGCTTCGCTCCCGCCCTACGCCGTCGAACAGGTGATGTCCGGCCTGACGACCGAGACCTTCGCTGCCGGAGAGGTCCTGATGAGGATCGGCGAGGTCGGCGACCGGGTCTGCCTGATCGGCAGCGGCAGCGTCGACGTCCGCACCGAGACCGGCACGCGCCTCAGCCGCGGTGTCGGCGTGCTGCTGGGCGAGATCGCACTCCTTCGCAAGGTGCCCCGAACCGCCGACGTGACCGCCGGTGACGATGGCGCAACCGTGCACTGGATGAACGTCGATGCGTTCCTCGACGCGATCAATCGGGTCCCGCGCAGTCGATCACGCGCCGACGCGGAGGTCGACCGACGTCTGCAGAAGTGACGCCGGCGACGGGCCTGCGGATCAGCCCATCTGGGTGAAGTGACTCGGCGTCACCACCATCACGACACGCTCGTCGCCGGGTTGGTGGAAGGGGTAGGCGTCGACGTCCATGTACTTCTTCGCCATCGAGTCGATGAACGTGTTCGCGGAGTCGTCCTCGACGGAGGTCAACGCACCACGGATCTCGAGGTATCGGTAGGGGTTGTCGGGGTCGATTCCGGAGATCGCGATCGTCGAGTCGGCCGTGAGGTTCTCGTACTTCTGGCGACCCTTGGTGAGCGAGAACACGAAGTCGTCCCCCCGACGGCCACCCCACACCGGTGAGGACTGGACTTCGCCGTTCGGCCCGATCGTGGCGATGTGCCAGAACGTCTTCTTGTCGAGCAGGTCAGCGTGTGATTCGGGATATGCAGCCATGGTCGCAGCAACACCGTTCGACTCCCGGCTATTCCGATCCGGGTCGAGCCCGGCCGTGGTCGAACGCCGAGTCGTCGCGAGTCGACCGTGTTCCTTCGAGGACGATGTCAACCGAGTCGGTAGTGGGGACCGAGGATCTCCTGGTAGCGGTCCGACGTCCAGTCGGGCAGCGCGTTGCCGTGGACGACGGCGTGATGGCGGTCTGCGTAGTACTCCCAGCCCGGGCCGATGTCGGCCGCATCGAGCTCGTCGGCCAGCATCTGGGTGAACGTCATCGTCGTCGTGCCGTCGGTCTCGATCAGTTCGACCTGGAGTCGCCACGGGTCACCCGCACCAGCCGTCTCGATCAGGAATCGACGTGGCGGGTCGCACTCGACGACGAGCGCCGGTTCGGCCGGAGCGCCCTCCTCGGCCGTCATCGTGATCATGATCGTCCGACCGGCAACCGGTTCACCCTCCACCGTCCCGTACCACCGTGCGACTCGCTCCGGCTCGGTGAGGCTGGCCCAGACCTCTCCGATCGGAGCATCGAACGTGCGCTCGACGACCAGCCGGCGGCCCTGTGGTGTGTGATCGATGTGGCCGGTGGGTGGGCCGGGGTAACTGGTCATGCGGTCTGCTCCGTCTGCGCTCCGGGTCGATCCGGAGGCTACGCCGAGTCCGCCGCGCGTTCGCGCCGGGTGCGGTGCACCTCGGTCGCCAGTGCGTCGATGTCGTGGAATGCGGTCTGCTCCGTCAGGCTGCGGTCAGCTTGACGGCGATGATCGCGGCGACCAGACCGGCGATCGCCACGACCTGACCGATCCCGGCGTCGTCGCCCTTCACGAACACGCCGACGAGGAATGCGCCGACGGCCCCGATGCCGACCCACACCGCATAGCCCGTCCCGATCGGAATCGTGCGCGTGGCGACACTCAGCAGGTACATGCTGATGGCCAGTGTGACGAGGAAGCCCAGCGAGGGCCACAGGCGGGTGAATCCCCTCGTCGAGTCGAGCAGGCTCGCCCACACGACCTCGAAGAGTCCGGCGACGATGAGGATGATCCAGGCCATGAGGAGTACTCCTGCGCCCGTCGTGCCTGCCGGTACGGTGCGCCCCTCGTCGGGCGAGACGCGAACTGCGTCTCACGGCGATCACGATACCCGCGCTCGCACGAACGTCCGACCGCTCGTCCCGACCGGGTCGGGACGAGCGGTCGGCTGCGTTCGTGCTACCGCACCCACCCGCTGACGTCGAGGATCGCCTCGGTCTCCGACGACACGTAGATGCACACCGTGCCGCTGGCCGAGAGCTTCGTGAACGTGTTGTTCGCCACGATTCCACCGGTGCCATGGTTGAGGTTCGACGTGGTCGGCCGCACTCCACACGGGTAGAGGGTCACGAAGCCGGGAGCGACCGGGCGGATCGCAGCGACGTTCAGCAACGCTGCGGTCGCATCGGCCGGCACACCGGCACGACCGGCGACCTGGACCTCGATGAACGTGTCCCCTGGGATCGGCCCGTCGGCCATCGACTCGCCGTCGACGGTCACGCCGAACGCACGCGTGTCGAGCAGACGGGCCGGAGTGGCCGACGCAAGACCGGACACGCCGGTGGGGACGTACCCGGTGACGTCGAGCAACAGGTGACTGGCCTCCTCGGTGTAGATGCACACCGTGCCGTCGGGGCTCAGATCGGTGACCGCACCGTTGGGCACGATCTGACCGGCGGCGTAGTTCAACGTCGATGCCAACGGACGAACCCCGCACGGATACAGGGTGACGTACCCCACACCCGACGGACGCACCGCCGTGACGTTGACGACCGCCGTCGCCGCGTCGGCCGGGACGTTGCCACGGCCGGCGACCTGGACCTCGATGAACTGACCCGCAGCAACGGGACCGCCACCCTGGGCGACGCCATCGACCGTCGGATTGCCCTCACGGGTGTCGAGGAGACGGACCGGCGCCACACCGACCAGGCCTGCGCCCTCGGGAACGAAGCCGTTGACGTCGAGGGCGAAGTGGGATTCCGACGTGGTGTACACGCACACCTGGCCGTCGTCGCTGAGCGGCACGATGGAGTTGTTCGCCACGTTGGATCCCACGACGAAGTTGACGTTCGAGGTCGTCGGCACCGCATCCGTGCACGGATACATGGTGGCGAAGCCCCCGGCGCTCGGTGCGATGACCGTGAGGTTGGCGACCACGCCGACCGCATCGATCGGCACGTCTCCGCGACCGGCGATCTGCACCGCATAGGTGGCGCCCGCCCCGAGGCGTCCCGTGTCGGACTGCTGTCCGTCGAGGGTCGGGGACGGTCTCGTGTCCCAGTAGCGACCCGGCTCGAGCGGTGCGATCACCTCGGGATCGTCGACGACGGGTTCGTCGGTGCCGGTGCCCGTGAGTGCGACGCTCACCAGCGGCGCATTCGACGTGATCGTCAGGGTTCCGGTTGCTGCTCCGACAACGGTCGGGCTGAACGTGACCGACACCGTGCAGGACTCTCCCGCCGGGATGGTCGCGTCACACGCATCGTCGCCGTCGGCGGCGAACGGACCGGTCACTGCGATGTCGGTGATGTCGACGTCGAGGTCACCGCTGTTGGTGATGGTGACCACCCGAGGAGCCGACGTGCTGTCGACGAGTGTGTTGCCGAAGGCGACACTCCCCGGAGCGACCGTGACCTCCGCTTGGCCGACCTCACCGATCGTGACGTCGGCCGTGGCGATCGCCGACTGGGCGAACGGATCGTCGGTGATGTGACTGACCTCGTTGGTGAGGACCCCCGCCGTGGGCGGGTCGTCGACGGTGACGGTGTAGGTCAGCGTGGCCTCGGCGAACGTCGGACCCACGTAGTCGTAGCAAAGCGTGTCGCCGTCGACCAGGCCCGTGGCTGCGGCCGCGTCCAGGTACGAGGTCGCCTGCGTGCCCGCCAGGTTCTCGACACCGATCGTCGAGATCGCCGGCAGTGCTTCGAGCGAGGCGTACTCGAAGGTCATCTCCGGCCGGTCCGGGCTGACCGAGTTGTAGATCCACGCCTGGAAGGTGCCGACCGACGGGCCGGTGGCGTCATCCCCCGGCAGCCATTCCGGCAGGTTCTCCCACTGGATCACCGCTGCGGTGCCCGTGTTGGCGAGTCGGACGCCACGTCCAGCCGTGGCGTCGGCGATCAGATCGGACCAGAGCGGAGCGATCACGCCGTTGGGAAGGGCTGCGTCGGGAAGGACCTGCGGCTCGAACACCGCTCCGCCGTAGCCGCCGGTGACGGTCGCGAAGCCGTCCTCCGCGACGACGAGGTTGGGGTACGACTCGCCGTAGAACGGGAACGGACCGATCGAGCTGAACGCCGTCGCAGCGACCGAGTCCCCGTCGATCACGGTCGACACGGGGATGTTCGCGCCGTCCGGGTCACCGAGGTCGACGAAGCCGGCCCAGTTCAAGCAGTCCTCGCTGTCGGCCGGCGTGGAGATGACGTAGTCGCCCGCAGCGCCCGCCGCGGTCGGCATGGTGACGTTCCAGTCGATCTGGTTGCCGTCGACCACGGCCGTGCCGTCGCTGGACTCGACCGAACCGTCGACGAGGGTGAGACCCTCGGGCACGAGGTCCGAGAGCGTGTACTCGAGGTCGGTGTCGGTCACGTTCGGTTGGACGGTCACGGTGTACTCGATCTCGTCGCCTGCCGCCGCAGTTGCGACGGATGCATCCTTGGTCACGTCGTCCTCGATGCGCACGAGGCGGATCGGCAGCGTGCCGATGTCGTCCGTGCTCCCGACGTCGGAACCGAGCACCGCTTCACCGTAGAAGACGTCGCCGGCCTCGGCGTCGGGCAGGTCCCACGTGACGGTCATGTCGTACGGCTCGCCGGTCGGCGTCGGCGCCGGACCCACGATGGTCGCGTTGCCGAGGTCGCCTTCGACGACTCCGTACGACAGCGTGAAGCTGTCGGGTTGGTCGTCCGTCCCGTCCCAGTTCTGGACCACGACCCACCACGGGCCCGCGGCCGGATCGTCGATCGCGCAGTACTCGATCGCGGATCCGGTGGTCGAGGCGCACTCCTCGGTGGCGAGGCTCGGCGTGGTGCCCGACCCGACGAAGAGGTCGGCATCGGGCATCTCGGCGGCGATCGTCTCCACCACCAACGAGTTGGCACCCGCAGGGACGTCGATCGTGGTGACGTACACGTCGGTGAGGACGTCGTAGGGATCGTCGTTGGTCGGGTCCTCGAGCAGCGACTCGGTGACCTGCGCGCCCTCGACGAGTCCGTTCACCGAGCCCTGGAAGTCGACGACTTCGATCGACTCGACACCGGAGACCACCTGCGAGCCGGCGTCGCGCCGGGTCTCGATGTCGATCGAATCGGGCAACACCCCGCTCGACGGCACCACCGCGACCGGCATCGTGACGGTCGGGATGCTCGCGTCGCTCGGGGTCAGGGTGATCCGACCGAAGTAGGTCGTGCCGACGTCTGCGCCCGCGACGTCGGCGTCGACGGTGATGGACATGGTGTCGCCGGGCGACACCGTGGCCGGCGAGAGCACGACGCCGAGGTCGAGACCGGCGTCGGTCGACCATGTGGCGTCCCACGTGACGCCATCGGCGATCGGTCCTGCACCGATCGCATTGTCGGGCACCGTTGCCGTGCGCTCCCAGGTGCACTGGACGAGGCACTGGGAGTTGGCGAACGATGCGAGGTTGAGTGTCTTGGGGTCGCCGCCTTCGGCGGGGTTCGAGGCGTCGTAGTTCTCGAACGTCTCGTCGAACAACAGCCCGACGGAGACCGCCGCCGCGACGTCGACGCGTCCGGAGCCCTGGTCGAACGGAGTCCCCGGCGAGAGGTCGTGGCTGAGCACGCCCGTGAACGCCGAGGTCATCAGTGCCGACTGCATCTCCGCCGGCGACCACTCGGGACGGATCTGGGTCATCAACGCACCGGCACCGGCCACGTGCGGGCTCGCCATCGAGGTGCCCGAGAGGAAGGCGTGGACGTCGCCACCCGTCGGGTCCTCCAGGTCGGTGAGTGCTGCGAGGACATCGACGCCCGGCGCGCTGACCGAGGGCACGATGGTGTCGACGGCACGGTTCGGGCCGCGCGACGAGAAGCTGGACATGATGTCGGCGAATTCCGGTCCGTACTCGAACACGGTCCCCTGGATCGCGGCTGCGTGATCGGCGCCGACGGCGAGCCAGTCGCGCAAGGTGACGCCGTCGGTGTTCGAGATGAACACGCCGGGGATCACGTACTGGTCACCCAGGAGGGAGAGGTTGTTGAGCAGGTCGTTGACCAGCACGAACCCGACGGCGCCCTGATCGGCCACGTTCTGGGACTTCTCGACACGACCGTTCACGCCGCGTGTGCAGATCACGATCGCACCGGTGAACGCCGTCTCGTTGCCGGTGGCGTCCTCGCAGAACTCGTCACCGAACTCGGCGGCGTCGACGAGAGGCGTCGAGACCGGCAGCGCTGCGGTCACGCCGGTACCGGAGATGTCGGGCAGTGTGCCGCTGCTGCTCGTCAGGTCGGTGAGCACGTTGCCGTTGCGACGCGTGTGGGTGGATGCTCCGACCGACGTGATCCACGGGGCGTCGGCGGGCGATCCGGTCGTGGCGACGCCGGGTCCGTCGTTGCCGTTCGAGGTGGCGACGAAGATGCCGGCGGCGCGTGCATTGAGGAAGCCGATCGCGTCGAAGTCGTTCCACAGATCCGACGGGGCGCTCGACCCGATCGAGTAGTTGATCACGTCGACCTGATCCTCGATGGCCTGGTCGATCGACGCCGTCAGGCCGCCGACGCTGCAGCAGCCGAGATAGGAGATGACGTTGGCATGGGGAGCCACGCCGGAGATGTCGAAGGTCCCGGGCGCCCCGTCGACCGTCACTCCGGTGACGACGTTGCCACCCGATGTGCCGGCGGTGTGTGAACCGTGGCCGTCGTTGTCGATCGCCGTCTCGTTCAGGTCGTCGAAGACCCAGGCGCCGATCAGCTTGTCATTGCACGGGAAGTCCGGATCGAAGACCGGGTTGCCCGGCGTGGAGTCGCAGACGCCGAGGTAGTTCCCGGCACCGAGCGGATTGTCGTGGTCGTATCCGTCGTCGCCGACGTCGGCGAACGACTCGTTGAACGGGCTGATGCCCGAGTCGATCGTGCCGATCACGATCCCTTCACCGAGGTAGTCGGCGGGGAGTCCGAGGTCGGTCGCCGCATTCCAGACCTCGTCGGCGTTGATCTGCTCCGGGCCGACGTCGGTCTGCAACTCGCGGATCTGATCGGGAGCGATCGAGAGCACGTTCGGGTTCGTCGAGATCTCCCGCGCCTCGTCGGCGGTGAGCTCGACGGCGAGCCCGTTCACGGCGTACTGGTACGTGAACTTCACGTCGACGTCACGACCGGCCGACCGTTCGAGCTGGGTGATGAACTCGGCCTGTGCTTCTTCGAGGAAGTCGACGTAGCGCTGCGCAGCGGGCGCTTCGGGGTCGAGCTGCTGACCCGAGCGCGGCGCGGTGGAGGGCAGACCGGCGCGCCCGCCTCGGTACGCAGGGACCGGAGCTTCGGTCAGACGGATCAGGTAGGTGGCGATGCCGCCACCGGTGTGGAACTTCGGCGCTGCGATCAGCGCCTGGCCCTCGGCCTCGGCCGGGACCAGGTCGTCGATGTCTCGTTCGCTGCCGGGCGACCCCTCAGCCGCTGACGGCGCGGCGAGCGCCGAGCCCGCAGGACCTGCTGCCTGCGTCACCCCTGCGAGGGTGCTCGACGCCATCAACATGGTGGCGGTGACAATGATGAACGAGCGGCTGCGCTTCATTCGTACTCCTGGGTCGTAGTGATTTCACACGTCCCGTCCAGCCCTGGGTTCGAGAAGGTAGTACGTCGCTCGGCGGGTGGCAAGAACTTCTTGTCACCGATGTGCGCAGCAGAAAGCCGCCGGCCCGGGCGGTCCCTCCGTTGACTGGATTGCGGTCAGGCGGCGATCGGGCCGGCGACGTTGCGGCGGACGCGCCGCGTCACCCACGTCGGCAGAGCCGGCATCGGGAGGTCGCGTGACAGTTCGACGACGACGTGGCCGAGCGCACGCTCACGGACCGGGGCGGGTGCCGAGCGGTCGCCGGCGACGTCGACGAACACGGGGTTGACGTTGGAGCGACGAGCTTCGTCGAGCAGTTGGGCCAGGTCGGCGTCGAAGGAGTCGAAGCCGTCGACCACGATGGATTCGGCGATGTGGAGGGCGGTGGCGGTTGTCATGACAACAACGATACGGACGGTTGGTGATCATCAAAAGACACAGTTCATGGAGTTGGTCATCAGCTATCATGATGATCATGGCAGGCCTCCGGGACGTCGATCCGCGGCACTTCGCAGCGCTCGTCGCCGTGCACGAACAGGGCACCTTCGCCAATGCCGCCGACGCCCTCGGCTTCACCCAGTCGGCGATCAGCCAACAGATCGCACAGTTGGAACGCGCCGCGGGCGTGACCGTGTTCGACCGTCCCAAGGGGCCGCGACCTGCCGAGTTGACGCCCGCCGGAGAGGCGCTGCTCGACTTCGCACGGCGGACCCTGACGCGCCTCGACGAGATGGACGAACGCCTCGACCTGATGCGTCGCGGCATCGCCGGTCGTCTGACCGTCGGGACGTTCCAGTCGGCGTCGGCGGAGTTGCTGCCGAACATCATCGGCCAGATGCGCCGCGAGGTGCCCGACGTCGACGTGCGACTCGACGAGACCGACGACCTCGACGAACTCGTCAACGACGTCCTGACCGACGAGACCGATCTCGCCTTCACCGTCGACCTCGAGGCCGACGCACGTCTGACGATCGACGTCCTCGGTCGAGACCCGTTCGTGATCATCGCTCCCCGCGGCGAGGCGAGCGGGCGGGTGACCACCGCGGCCGAGATCGACCGCCACCCGCTGATCGGTCAACCCGACACGCACACCGGTCAACGGATGGTCGACGACCGACTGATCGCTGCAGGCATCCGGCCCGAGTTCGTGTTCCGGTTCCAGAACAACGCGGCGGTCCAGAGCATGGTCCGGTCGGGCCTGGGCTGGGCGGTGATGCCGTCACTCGCGATCGATGCGCACGACCCCGGGATCGTCGTGATGCAGACCGACCCACCGCTTCCACCGCGCGAGATCCAACTCATCGCGCGCACGGGTCGCACGCTGCTGCCAGCCGCCGACCGGTTCCGTGCCGTGGCGCTCGAGGCTGCGTCGGATCTGTTCGAACGACGCAGTCTCAACCCGCGAGCGCGGCGAACATCTCGTTGACCTTGCCCATGTCGAAGTAGTCACGCCAGAGGGTGACGAGACCGGCCTCGTTCACCTCGAACACGCCGGCGACCAGCAGGTCGAAGGTCTGATCGCCCGTCACGAAGCGGTCCGTCCGCTCGTTGAGGACGACTCCACCGGTGGCCGCCTCGCGGTGGACGATGAACTCGATCGTGTCGAAGCTCGACGTCATGTTTCCTGCGAACCCCTTGATGCCGTCGGGTCCGAAGTTCTTCCCGATCGGCACGTTGTCGTACTCCACGTCGTCGGCGACCAGTTCACATGCGTGGTCGAGGTGCATCGTGCAGAAGCGACGCATGAACTCGTTGACGGTCTCGAGTGGGGTCATCGTCAGACCGTAGCTGTCCGACGACACGAGAAATTCCGTGCATCGGCACCATGGTCTCTGCGACGCTGACGAGATGAAACTTCGAGCGATCTCCGCGACTCTCACCGTGCTCGTCGCCGGCACGGTGATCGGCGCCGCCACACAGCACTTCGCGTCGGCGGGGATCTCGTCCGGCGAGCGGGCCGTGCTCGTGTCGATCACGCCGTGCCGACTCGCCGACACCCGCCCGTCGTCCCAGGTCGGCCCGCGGTCGGCGCCCCTCGGGACCGGTGACGTCCACACGATCAGCGCACGGCAGGCGGGTGTCCCCTGTTCCGGACTGATCCCCGCCGATGCGTCGGCGCTCTCCCTCAACGTCACGTCCATCGGAGCGACCCGACAGTCCTTCCTCACGATCTGGCCGGGAGGCGACCGACCGAACTCCTCCAGCCTGAACCCGTCGCCGGGCCAACCACCGGTCCCCAACGCGGTCAGCACGATCCTGTCCGTGGACCAGACGTTCGACGTGTACAACGACCGCGGCAGCGTCGACCTCGTGGTCGACGTCAACGGGTACTACGTCGATCACGATCACGACGACCGCTACTACACCAAGTCCCAGGTCGACGGAGCAATCGCTGAGTCGACGTCGGCTGCTCCGTGGAACGTCTCGATGCCGATCTCGTCGGCATTCTGGTTCGACGACAGTACGAGCGAGACCTGGACCATCGCCAGCGGGGGGTCCAAGGCACCGGACGGGCTCACCCTGCAGAACATCTCGTACGGCCGCTTCTGGCACGGCTTCACGCTGCCGCCGACCTATCGGCCCGGGACCGACGTCAAGATCCGGGTGTCGTGGATGGCCGACACCGACAACGTCGTCGGATGCACCTTCCGGCTCGAGGACAACGGCACCTCCGCCTACCGCCCCGGGGTCCCCGACCTCCAGCCTGCCACTGCGTTCGTCGGCGGCCCCGCCGCGGGTGGGGGCTCGTTCCCCTACGTGATCCTGACGGCGAGCAACGAGGGCAGCCCGTCGTCGTTCACCGACAACGACGTACAGGTCGCCGAACTCGTCGTGACGGGAACCGACCTGCTCCCGGGCGATCAGGTCCAGTTCGCGATCGCCCGTCGGGCCGAGCCGACGAACGCGAGCCAGGACTCCTGCGCCGAGGGGCTCACCGTCGTCGCTCTGAGCGCCGTCCCGGCGTAGTTCCTCACCGGAGCGGGGCGGCACGAGTCGTCGAACGAACCGGCCGAGGTCGCGCCCGTCGCTCCCCGTAGCCTCGCCCGGTGCCGACGACCACGAGCGACGTGCTGGCGGTGCCGGCGGTCAGGTTGTACCTCGCCTCGGCCGCGTTCGCAGCGGTCGGCCAGAACCTGCTCGTCACGGTGCTCTTCAAGCAGGTGTTCGACATCACCGGCGACGAACTCGACATCGGGTTCATCGGGCTCGCACAGTTCGTCCCTGCGCTCCTCCTGGTGCTCGTCAGCGGATGGGTCGCCGACCGCTTCGACCGACGTCGGGTGACGGCCCTGTTCATGGCGGGGCGCGCATTCAGCGGTGCGGCGCTGATCGCCTTCAGCGTCAGCGGGTCGACGCGGGCACTGTGGCTGTTCGTCATCGCAGCCGTCCTCGGCACGGCCGACGCGATGCTCGCACCGGCACGTCGCTCGATCATGCCGTTCCTGACGGACAAGTCGATGGTCCCCCAGGTGGTCGTGGTGTGGACCGGCACGTTCGTGGCGGCGTCGATCATCGGGCCGGTCGCAGGGGGCTTCCTCTACAGCATCGGTCCGTCGTGGGCGTACGGAGTCGCCACGGCGTTCCAGTTCGCCGCGGCCGTCCCGATCCTGCTGATCCGGTACCAGCGCGAGCCGGAACGCTCGACCGATCGCCCCACGTGGACGAGCGCCGTCGAGGGACTCCGCTTCGTGCGCCGCACCCCGGTGGTCCTCGGCACGATCTCGCTCGACCTCTTCGCCGTGCTGTTCGGCGGGGCGATCGCACTGATCCCCGCGGTGGCCAGTGAACGCCTCGGCGTCGGCGACATCGCGTACGGATGGCTACGCGCCGCACCCGGGATCGGTGCGGCCGGCATGGCGCTCTGGTTGAGTTTCCGACCGCTGCGCCGACGGATCGGCCCGACACTGCTGTGGGTCGTGGCGATCTTCGGTGCGGGCAACATCGTGTTCGGGATCACCCGGAGCTACGCGATCGCCTTCCTCGCGCTGGTGGTCGTGTCGGCCGCCGACCTGGTGTCCATGAACATCCGCGGGGCGATCATCCCGCTCGTGACCCCCGACGAACAACTGGGCCGGGTGAACGCCGTGGAGGGCGTCTTCATCGGCGCGTCGAACGAACTCGGAGCGTTCGAATCGGGGGTCGCCGCACGCGCACTCGGCTTGCCCTGGGCGATCGCGGGCGGCGGCCTGATCACGGTGGTGATCGCCGCCGGATCCGCCTTCCTGTTCCCGTCGCTGCGCAAGATCGACACGTTCGAGGAACTCGAACCGATCGACGCCGCACCGAACGCTCCGGCACAGGCCGAGCCTCCACGAATGGTGTGACCGTGCCATGATCGGGCGATGGCCAGTCACTCCTTCACCGTCGCATCCGACCTGACGATCGAGGAGGCCTACGCCCGAGCGGTCGACCTCGAACGGGTCCCGGAGTGGGACGACGGGGTCCTGTCCTCGACCCGACTGCCCGACGACGCCGACGGGTCGGCCCGCTACTCCGTGAAGGTCACGGGGTTCGACGGGCAGCCGAGCTCGGTCGTGTACACCGTGACCGAATCCGACGCACCGAACCGCTTCGTGATGGTCGGTGAGAACAACGTGTTCCGGGCGGTCGACACCCTCACCTTCACGGCATCGGGCGATGCCTCCACCCTCGTCTACCTCGGCACGCTCGAACTGCTCGGCGACGAGCCGCCGCTGTCACCGGATCAACTCGACTCGATGTTCCCGAAGATCGCCGCCGTGGCCGAAGCAGGGCTCACCCGCTACCTCAACCCCTGACGACCGGCCCACTGCGGCGCGGTGGGACGCGGCGCAGTGGGTCAGACCCGATCCGGCCGTCAGAGGAGTTGGTCGGAGGTGAGCGCGAAGAGGTCGTCGGCGCGTGACGTCACCGCCGCGAGCAGCCCTGCGGTCGTGGGCAGGATCTGCTCGCCGAAGAACTTGGCGCCGGTGACCTTGGCGCTCAGGAAGTCCGCCGGGTAGTCGGCACCGTTCGAGGCGGCGATCGCCGACTTGGCGAGGAACCCGGCGCACACGGTGGTGCCGAGCAGGCGGAGGTACGGCGTCGACGACGCGAGCAGCGAACGAGGGTCGCTCCCGGCGATCGACACGAGGTGTGCGGTCGCCTCGCGAGCGGTCGACACCGCCTCGGACAGCCGGTCGGCGAACGTGGCGAGCCCGTCGATGTCGGCCAATTCCTTCACGCGCAGATCGAACTCGTCGAGCAGGTCGGTGATCACACCACCGGAACGCATCGCGAGCTTGCGTCCGACGAGGTCGGCGGCCTGGATGCCGTTCGTGCCTTCGTAGATCGCGGCGATCCGTGCGTCGCGATAGTGCTGAGCGACGCCCGTCTCCTCCACGTAGCCCATCCCGCCGTGGATCTGCAGGGCCAGGGAGGTCATCTCGTTGCACACGTCGGTGCACAGCCCCTTCGACAGCGGGATCAGCAGGTCGGCGAGTTCGCGCCACGTGCGCTGCTCGTCGGCATCCGTGGCGGCGTCGGCCCGGTCGAGGGCGGCGGCATTGGTGTAGACCAGCGCCCTCATCGCATCGATCCACGCGCGTTGGGTCATCAGCATGCGGCGCACGTCGGGATGTTCGATGATCGGGCTGGCGGCGCCCTTCGGGGCGCCCGGCGCCGTGCCCTGCTCGCGGTCCTGCGCGTACTGGAGCGACTGTTGGAAGGCCCGATCGGACAGCGACAGGCCTTGCAGGCCCACCGAGAGGCGAGCGTTGTTCATCATCGTGAACATGTTGCGCATGCCGTCGTGTTCGTTGCCGACGAGCCAACCGGTGGCACCTTCGAACTGCATCACGCAGGTGGGCGAGCCGTGGATCCCCAGCTTGTGTTCGATCGACACGCACTCGGCGCCGTTGCGCTCGCCGAGCGACCCGTCCTCGTTCAGGAGGTACTTCGGCACGACGAACATCGAGATGCCCTTCGTGCCCGGAGCCGAGCCGGGGGTCCGGGCCAGGACGAGGTGGATGATCTGCTCGGCCAGGTCGTGCTCGCCGTAGGTGATGTAGATCTTCTGACCGGTGATCGACCAGGCGCCGTCCGAGTCGGCGATCGGCTGCGCCTTCGTGCTCACCGCTCCCACGTCGGAACCGGCCTGCGGCTCGGTGAGGTTCATCGTGCCGGTCCACTCGCCCGTCATCATCTTGGGCAGGTAGGTGTTCTTCTGCTCGGTCGAGCCGTGCGCGTGGATGGCGTCGATCGCACCCTGGGTGAGCAACGGGCACAGCGACAGCGCCATGTTCGACGTGGTGTACATCTCCTGCACCGCGATCGCCGAGATCCACGGGAAGTCGGCACCGCCGTACTCCGGATCGAACGGCATCGCGCCGAAGCCCGACGCCACCCACTTCTCGTAGGCGGACTTGAAGCTGTCGGGGGTGACCACGGTAGCGGGTCCCCCATCGGACGCGTGCCACTGCGAACCGATGCGGTCCCCGTCGACGTTGGTCGGCGCGACCTCGTCGGCCATGAACCGTGCGACCTCGGTGATGACGGCGTCGATGCTGTCCGCGTCGACGTGGGAGAAGCGCTCGGTCGCGAGGATCCCGCCGAGGTCGGCCACGTGGTTCATCACGAAGCGGATGTCGTCGATGGGCGGCGTGTAGTCACTCATGAGAACCAGGGTAGGGCCACCCCGATGGCCTCGCCATCGGAGCGACGGAGATCGTTCCGCATCACTCGTCACATGTCCGTACGACCCGTTCCGACACGAGCGACGGACGCACGAAGGTCGTGCCGGTGCGGCTGCCGGTTCGCCCTCGACGCTCGCCCGATGCGACGATCGATGATGCTCAACACGCGAGTCGTCCTGCTCCGGCGCCCCACCGATCGGGCCACGCCCGATCACTTCTCGGTCGAGACGGAGGAACTCGGCGCGCTGGCGCAGGGCGCCGTCCGGGTGGCGGTCGAGTACATCTCGATCGACGCCGCCGCCCGCACGATGCTGCGTGGCGAGGGCTTCCACCGTCAGACCGGCATCGGCGAGACCATCCCCTCCCATGGCGTCGGGAGGGTCGTCGAGACGACGGACGACACCTGGTCGGTCGGCCAGGCCGTGATCGGTCGGTTCGGCTCGCAGTCGGTCGCCGACATGCCGGCGGGCAAGATCGCCGCGGTCGACGACTCGCTCGGCCCGATCAGCCTGCACCTCGGGATCCTCTCCGGCTCGACCGGCGTCACGGCGTGGATCGGGTTGCGGGAGGTCGCCAAGCCCCAGCCGGGCGACGTGTTCGTGGTCTCGGCGGCCGCCGGCGCCGTGGGGTCGGTCGCCGGGCAGATCGCGAAGAAGGACGGTGCACGGGTCATCGGCATCGCGGGCGGCGCCGACAAGGTCGCCCACGTGGTCGACGTGCTCGGCTTCGACGACGCGATCGACTACAAGAACTCCGACGTGGGCGAGCGCCTGAAGGAACTGGCCCCCGACGGCGTGAACGGCTTCTTCGACAACGTCGGCGGCCCGATCCTCGACGCCGTGCTGGACAACATCGCGATGCACGCACGGATCACGATCTGCGGTGCGATCTCCCAGTACGACGACATGGACCACGTCACCGGACCATCCATGTACCTCCGGCTCGCGGAGCGTCAGTCACGGATGGAGGGATTCGCCTACTTCCACTTCGCCGATCGGATCCCAGCAGCCGTGGAGGAACTCGCCGGTTGGGTCGCCGACGGGTCCATCACGCTTCCCGAGACCGTGCTCGACGGGATCGAGCGATACCCCGAGGCACTCGAGGTGATGTTCACCGGTGGCAACCTCGGCAAGCTGCTCGTGAAGGTCTGAAGCGACACCGGCCCAGCCCCGGTCCGCCGATCGGTACCGTGCGCACCATGAGCCGCCTCGACGTGACCGCCGCCATCGACGACGACGCGGTGCTGCTCCGCGACGTGGGACCGCGCGACGGGTTGCAGTCGATCGACGCCGAGGTGTCGATCGAGACCAAGGTCGCGATGGTGCAGGGCCTCGTCGCCGCCGGACTGCGGCGGGTGGAGGTCGGTTCGTTCGTCAGCCCCACGGCGGTCCCCCGGATGGCCGACTCGGGCGACGTGTTCGCCGCGACGGCCGGCCTCGGGAAGACGTCGCGCGAGGCGCTGGTCGTCAACGAGCGCGGCGCGCACGCCGCCGTCGCTGCCGGCGCCGACGTGCTGGTGAGCGTCGTGTCGGTGAGCGAGACGTTCAGCCGGCGCAACGTCGGGATGTCGACCCACCAGGCCATCGCCGAGATGGCCGCTGTGTGCGCCGTCGCGGCCGAGGCGTCGCTTCCGGTCAGCATCAACCTGTCGGCGTCGTTCGGCTGCGCGTTCGAGGGTCCGATCGAGCCGACGGCGGTCGCCGACGTGGCCGAGGCACTCGCCGAGCTCGGCCCGACCGAGTTGCTGCTCGCCGACACGATCGGTGCCGCTGCACCCTCCGACGTGCGAGCCGTCGTCGCAGCGGTGCGCGAGCGAACGGGCGACGGCACCCATCTCGGCTTGCACCTCCACGACACGCGAGGTCTGGCGCTGGCCAACGCCGCTGCAGGTCTCGATGCGGGGATCCGCCGGTTCGACGCGAGCGTGGGCGGCCTCGGCGGGTGCCCCTTCTCTCCCGGAGCGACCGGCAACGTGTGCACCGAGGACCTCGTCCACCTGTTCCACGCCGAAGGCCTCTCCACCGGCATCGACCTCGACGAGCTGATCGCCGTCGCCTCCACCATCGAATCCGCCCTCGACCGGACGCTCCCCAGCCGCATGCTCCGCGCCGGCCCCCGCTTCCGAGACCGGACGGAGCCGAGCTTCAGATGATGGCGTGTTCGACGATCGGCTCGTTGCGTTCGATCCGGCCGTAGCCGAGCGGGGTGAGGTCGATCGTGCGGTACTCACCGTAGGTGATCAGTTCGCTCAGTCCGCGCCCGACAGCGGGTCCCTGCTGGAGTCCGTGACCGGAGAATCCGTTCGCGAAGAGCAGGTTCTCGACCTGGCTGCTGGGGCCGATGATCAAGTTGTGGTCGAGCGTGTTGTAGTCGTACTGCCCTCCCCATGACGTGACGAGACGGATCTGGTCGAACCGTGGCACGTACGTGGACACGACCGGCCAGATCTGGTCCTCGAACTCGTCGTGGCGGACGTCGAAGTCGTCGGGGTCGATGGCGACGTCATCGCGCGGAACGGTGCCGCACATGAAGTGGTGCTGCTCACGTCGGAAGTGGACGCCGGCCGGGGTGATGGTGAGCGGCACGACGCTCTCGATCGGTTCGCGACAGGCGAAGACGAAGCTCGTGCGTGCACGGGGTTCGACCGGGAGATCGAGTCCGGCCATCACTGCGATCTGTCGGGCCCGACAGCCCGCAGCGTCGATGGCGACGCCACACCCGACCGATCGACCCGACTCCAGGCGAACCGTCGTCACCCGCGACCTCAGCACGTCGAGGCCGACGACGCGGTCCTTCACGTAGGTCACGCCGTTGTGGACCGCCCGCTGGCGCAGACCCTGGAACAGCGCCCACCCGTCGAAGGAGCCTTCGCGCATGCCGCCGAGCCGAGCACCCGTCAGTCGGTCGGCATCCATGTACGGGAAGCGCTCGGCGACCTGCCCGGGCCGGAGCATCTCGACGTCGGCACCCCTCGCGAGTTGGTCGACGGACTCGCGTTCGAGTTGGTCGTACAACTCGTCGGTGTCGGCGAGGAACAGGTATCCCGTCCCGCGGAAGTTCAGTTCCGGCGACTCACCGTTCACCTCGACGTGGTGGTGGAAGTCGTCGATGAAGTCCATGCCGAACGTGCTCAGGGCGATGTTCACCTCGTTCGTGAACTGCGCCCGGATGCTGTTCTGCGCACGGGTCGTGTTCGCGAAGTCGTACGTCCAGTCGGGCTCGACCACGAGCACGGAGCCGTCGAAGTCGGGGTTCTCCGACAGGAAGTACGCCGCTGCGGTCCCCGTCATCGCACCACCGATGCACACCACGTCGTAGTGCGCCGTCAGGTCCGTCACCGGGTGCGCGCCTCAGGTGACATAGCCCTGCTCACGATCGTGGGCGATCGCCGACTCGCTGCGGTCGGCAGGATCACCGAATCCGCCACCACCCGGGAGTTCCATCACGAGTCGCCGCCCCGACGGGACGATCTGGCGTCCCTTGCCGGCGAATGGCGTGCCGTCGTCCAGGTACACCGCACCGGGTGCCCCGTCGCGTCCGCCGAAGCGACCACGGGCCGGGTGGTCGATCCGGTCGAACATCGCCGAGAAGTCGAACTGGTACCCCTCGGTCGGGCCGACCTCGATGATCTGGCCGAGCCCTCCCCGATACTCACCCGCGCCGCCCGAGTCGGGTCGGATCTCCTTGCGCCAGATCACGATCGGACCGACCTGCTCGGTCGCCTCGACCGACATCGTGCGCACACCCGACGGGAACGCCGTCGACGTGAGCCCGTCGAGGCGCGGGCGCGCTCCGGTGCCGCCGCTGTTGAACATCAGGATCTCGACCGGTGGACGCGGGTCGGACACATCCGACGAGCGCGCGCTCGCCTGGAAGTTCCAGAGTGCCCCGGCACCTTCGGCCGGCACCCGTGCGGGCAGTGCCGCCGCCACGGCACCGAGACACAGGTCGGTGACGAAGTGCCCGAGCACGTGGCGCACCGACACCGGATCGGGGTGCTTCGCGTTGAGGATCACGCCGTCGGGTGCGCTCACCGAGAACACGTCGAGCGACGCGAAGTTGTTCGGGAGTTCCGGCGCGAGAGCCACGAGCATGCCGTACGTGAAGTAGGCATGGGCGTAGCCGAGCGGGACGTTGATCCCGAACGGGCACACGGGTGACGTGCCGGTGAAGTCGGCGTGCATCCCGTCGTCGGTGACGGTGATCGACACGGCGAGCGTGACCGCCTCGCCGTAGCCGTCGACGACCATCTCGTTCGTGTACACGCCGTTCTCGACCGCACCGATCGCCTGCAGGGTCGCGGTCGCCGTGCGCTCGAACACGAATGCCGCGAGCGACGACAGGTCGTCGAGGTGGAACTCGTCGAGCATCTGCAGCAGTCGACGACGCCCGGTCTCGTTCGAGGCTGCGAGTCCGTGGATGTCGCCGACCACCTGGTCCGACTCACGGACGTTGACCTTGAGGATGTTGACCAGGTCCTGGTTGAGTCGACCTCGGTCGACCCACTTCATGATCGGGATGTTGATGCCCTCCTCGTACACCTCCTTCGCGTCGGGCCCGTAGCCGCGACCGCCGATGTCGACCACGTGTGCCGTCGACGCGAAGAAGCCGATCAGGGTCTCCACGTCGTCGACGTGGCGGAACACGGGCGTGCAGACCGTGATGTCGTGCAGGTGGCCGGTGCCCTTCCACGGATCGTTCGTGATGTACGCGTCGCCCGGCTCGATCCGCTCGGGGCCGATGTCGGTGATGAAGTGACGCACGGCGGCCGCCATCGTGTTGACGTGACCCGGAGTCCCCGTGACCGCCTGGGCGATCATCCGGCCGTCGGGGTCGAACACGCCGGCCGAGAGGTCACCCGCCTCGCGCACCGAGGTGCTGAACGCGGTGCGCACCAGGGCCAGAGCCTGCTCCTCGACCACGGCGATCAGGCGGTTCCACATCACCTGGTTGTGGAGGATGTCGACGGCACTCGTGGTGACCTCGCTCATGTGCGTGCTCCGTTCTCTCGGCTGCGGGTTCTGGTGACCAGCAGGCTGCCGTCGGCCTGCATGGTGCAGACGTGGTGCGACCCGATCACCGTCGTGGTCTGCTGCTCGGCGATGATCGCCGGCCCCTCGACCGCGGCGCCCGCAACGAGGTCGTCGCGGTGCAGGACGGGGGTCTCGACCCGGCCTCCCGTGACGGCGTCGTAGGCGTCGCGGGTGGTGTCGACCGCGATCCTCGCCGTCGATTCCGTCGACAGTTCGACGCGTTCGGGGATCGGCACGATGGACGACACGCGTACGGCCCAACTGACGGTCTCGATGGCGAGGTCGTCGATCGCCCGGCCGAAGAATCCTTCGTACGCCTTCGTGAACTCGGCCGACAGCAGATCGGCGGCGAAGTCGTCGAACGCCGTGGTGGCATCGAGCGTGACCGGGATCTCCCACCCTTGCCCGGCGTAGCGCATGGACACCTGACGTTCGACCGTGACCTCGTCCGCCGTTCCCTGACGCACGAACGCCATCGCCTCCTCGGTGAGCGAGTCGAGCACCGCGTTCGAACCCTCGACGTCGAAGTCGAGCGTGCTCGTGTAGAAGCTGCGGATGGCCTCGTAGGAGAACGGTGCGACGAGGAACCCGATCGCGGAACCCACGCCGGCACCGGGCGGCACGATCAACTCGTCGAGGCCGAGCTTGTCCATCAGCCGCGCGGCGTGCAGCGGCGCACCGCCACCGAAGGCGATCATCGTGTAGCCGCCCAGGTCCTTGCCGCTCTCGACCGCGTGGGCACGGGCGGCGTTGGCCATGTTCTCGTCGACCACCTCGGCCACGCCCACGGCGGCGGTGTCGGCGTCGAGTCCGAGACGTTCACCCACCGAACGCACGAGTGCCTCGGCGGCGAACCGTGGCGAGAGGTCGATGTCGGTGGCGCCGAACGTGTCGGGGTGGAGTCGCCCGAGTTGCAGGTTGGCATCGGTGACCGTGGCGTCCTGGCCGCCGAGGGAGTAGGCGGCCGGGCCCGGTTCGGAACCGGCGCTGTGCGGGCCGATCCGGATCTGGTCGAGCGAGTCGACGCTGGCGATCGAGCCTCCGCCTGCGCCGATCTCGATCATGTCGATCACCGGGATCGAGATGGGCATCCCGCTCCCCTTCTTGAAGCGCGCCGTCCGATCGACCTCGAACGACTTCGCGGTGGCGGGGCGGTAGTCGTCGATCAGGCTGATCTTGGCGGTGGTACCGCCCATGTCGAAGCTCAGGACACGGTCCCGTCCGTAGCGGGCGGCGATGTCGGCCGCGAAGATCGCGCCGCCCGCCGGACCCGACTCGACGAGGCGCACGGGGAACTCGGCGGCGCTCTCGACGCTCATCAACCCTCCCCCGGAGTGCACGAGGTACAGCGGGCAGGTGATGCCGCGGACCTGCAACTCGTCACGAAGTCGCACGAGGTACGACGCCATCAGGGGCTGGACGTACGCGTTCGCGCACACCGTGTTGAAGCGCTCGTACTCGCGCATTTGCGGGCTGACCTCACAGCTGATCGACACCGACACGTCGGGAAGTCGCTCGAGCAGCAGCTCGCGGAAGCGTCGCTCGTTGGTGCCGTCGACGTAGCTGTGGATGAAGCCGACGGCGACCGACTCGTAGCCCGCCGAGGCGAGCCGCTCGATCAGTGCGCGTGCCTCGACCTCGTCGAACTCGATCAACACGTCGCCGCGCGCACTGCGCCGCTCGGTCACCGTGAAACGGTCCTTGCGTTCGATCAGCGGTGTCGGCAGCACGATGTCCAGGTCGTACTGCTCGAACCGACTCTCGGTGCGGGTCTCGATCACGTCACGGAACCCGTGGGTGGTCACCAGGGCGGTCCTGGCGCCGCGTCGCTCGATCAGCGCGTTGGTCGCGAGCGTCGTGCCGTGGATGAACTGGGCGACGGCGCCGGCGGCCAGGTCGACGTTCTCCTCGTCGGCCAACCGTGCCACCCCGTCGAGGATCGCCCGCTCGGGGGCGTCGTGCGTGGTGAGGACCTTCGTCGACGCGTACGAGCCGTCCGTGCGTTGGAGGACGACGTCGGTGAACGTGCCGCCGACGTCGGCCCCGATCCGGATCCCGGTCCCGGTCATCCCCGGTTCTCCCGACATCACAGGTCCTCGACCTTCGGGAACCCCGACGGCGGCATGATGTCGACGGTTGCCGAACGCTGCTGAGCGAGCATCCCGCCGTCGACCTTGATCACGTCGCCGGTGATGTAGCTCGCATCGTCGGAGGCGAGGAACAATGCGGCTCCGGTCATGTCGATCGGTTCGCCGATCCGTCCGAGCGGCACGTTCTCGCCACGCAACCGGCGCTCGTCGAGGCCGAGCCCGCTGGTGTCGATCGAGCCCGGCATCAGCGCGTTGACCCGGATGCCGTAGGGGCCGAGGTCGAGCGCCATCGCACGCGTGAGCGCCTCGATGCCGCCCTTCGTCGCGTCGTAGGCGGTGAACGCCCGGTGCGCCCGGGTGGCTCCGCCCGAACTCATGTTGATGATGTTGCCGCCTCCGGCCTTGGCCATGATCCGAGCGGCCCGGTGCGAACACAGGAAGTGACCGGTGAGGTTGACGTCGATGATCCTGCGCCACCAGGCTTCGTCGGCGTCGAAGAAGTGGAGCATCGGCGACACGAGGCCGGCGTTGTTGACGAGTACGTCGACGGTGCCGTACTCGTGCGTCACGGTGTCGAACATCGCGGCCACCGCATCGCCGTCCGACACGTCGGCGACGATGTCGATGGCCGTTCCGCCGGCGTCGGTGATCGTGGACGCGACCTCGGCAGCGCCGTCGGCGTTCACGTCGCTGACGACGACCTTGGCGCCCTGACCACCGAAGCGCTCGGCGATCGAGCGGCCGATGCCACCGGCGGCGCCGGTGACCACGACGACCTTGTCGTGGAGGGAGGGGAATCTGGTCTCGGTGATGTGTTGTTCGTTCATGTCGTCGGGTCCTGCTTCTCGTTCGTCGGGTGGGCGTGTCGGGACGTCGTCGGATGCGTGTCGCTTCAGAGGTCGGCGAGCCGGTGGGTGAGTCGGGCGATCGCGTCGGAATCGCGTCGGTAGTAGACGTAGCCCGACCGTGGCGTGGCGATGACCAGCCCGGCGTCCACGAGCACCTTCATGTGCCGCGACGCCGCCGGCTGGCTGACACCGAGCTTGTCGGTGATGTACATGTTGCATGCACCGTGCTCGACCGGATCGCCGTGTTCCTGCGGTGGGAAGTGGGCGATCGGATCCTTCAACCATTCGAGGATCTGCAGGCGCCGGGTGCTCGCGAGCGCCTTGAACGCCCGCTCCATCTCGCGAGAGTCGGTGTGGTCGCGCGCGCCCTGCGCCACGGCGGCTTCGATCGTCGTCGATGACATACCCATATAACTAATTCGTTATCGAGGCGGCGTCAAGCGTGATGTCGCCCACCACCTCTCGCCCGGGGCGTCGTCGCACGTCACGCCGCCCGTCCTCCCCGGGGCGTCGTCGCACGTCATGTCGCCATCCTTCCCCAGGTCGGCGCCGCACGTCACGCCCCGTACCACCCTCGTCCCGCACGCCAACGGAACAGCCCGGCCGGTCACCCGGCCAGACGCGAGGGCGGCCCCGCCGTCATCACCGTTCCGTCGGGCAGGGTGATCGTGAGTCGACGCTGCGGCCCGAGTCGGACGCCCCAACCGCTGTCGTGGATCTCGTGGTGATGGTGCACGCACACCGGGAGCAGGTTCTCGAGATCGGTGAGACCGCCGTTGCTCCACCAGACGATGTGGTGGATCTTGCAGCGATCGAAGTGCGTGGCGCACCCGGGGACCGCACACGTTCGGTACAGCGCTCGCAGAGCACGGCGTTGATCTCGGCTGGCGTGTCTCGCTCCGCGACCGAGGTTCATCTCTCCCGGGGCGTACACGACGACGCCGTGGCGAACCACCACCGCTGTCGCCGTGGCCTGCCGTGTGTCGACCAGTTCGGCAACGACACGCATCGGCACCTCGACGGGGATTCCCCAGTCGACCGTTGGTTCGCCGTTGCCGTTGGGCTGATCGACATCGATCACCGCGACGAACTCCGCCGTACCCGCCCGGACCACCGTGCGATCACCCTCGATCAGACGTGCGAGTGCGAGTGCCCCGAGGTGCTCCTGCTTCTCGACCGGATCGCCAGGACACGTCGGCGGCGCCTGCTCGGCGAACAGCGCATCGACAGCCCGACGGATCGCGCTCGACAGCCTCACGCCCGTCAGTGGGTCGAACCTCGCACGCAGGTTCCACATCCCGTCGGTGTCGGTCCACGACGACATGGTCGTCGCGCGCTTCTGGCGCTCGAGGCGCCCCATACCGTCGTCGCGCTGGATCGACTTCACCTCCTGCGCCAACGTCGCTCGGAACTGCTCGACTGTCGAACGCTCAGCGTCGGCCAACAACGTCGCCGACCGTTCGAACAGTTCGTCGCGCTGCGCCTCGTGGTCGAGTCGCTTCGCCGCTCGGGTGAGTTCGTCGACGTGACCCGTCACGATGGCTCCGCTGACGAGAGCACCCTCGAATCCTTCCGCATGCTCCAGCGTGACGCTCCGCTCCCGAGTCCGAGACGCAGCGCTGATCGTCGATCGAGTCGCCTCGGCGATGGAAGCCTCCGGCAACGACGAGACCGACCGGAGTTCGGAGACGATCTTCGCCTCGGCCGCCGATGCCCACGAGCGGATCGCCTCGATGTCGCACAGCGCAGCGCGCAGCGCTGCTTCGGTGCGAACCTCGCCGATGGGCGCGGGATGTCGAAGTCGCGCCACCCGTTGCACCCTTTCGACGACCCCCGTAGCCATGCTGTCCATTCAACTCCAGGGGTACTCCAGAGTTTCCGAGCCGTGCGCCGACGGCGTCGTCGATCCGGTCGGACGTCGACCACGTGGCGGTCTGCGCACCGCACACGTCACCACCAGGGTGCTTCGACGCGGATTGCGTCAGAGGGTCGGCTGGTCGCGCCACCAATCCGCGAGGTAGTGGCGTCGCGCGACCTCGTCGCTGAACTCCTCGGCAGTGAGTGCACCACTTCGTTCCGGGCCGACATGGAGGAGATACTCCGCTGCGCCGGCGCACATCGCACCAGCGACGCGCGTCGCGCGTCTGCGCTCGTCGGGACCCGCGCCGTACGCAGCCAGGAGCACATCGAGGGTCTCACGTGCCGCATCCGCTCGCTCCCGGTACTCCGCGGGTCGGTCGGGACGTGGGCAGCGTGAGGAGAACAGCAGGGTGACGACGTCGTAGAGCGCGTCGCCCCGCGTTGCGAAGTCCCAATCGAGCAGTGCGACCGGTCGATCGCCTCGATACACGAGATTGCCGTAGTGCACGTCGCCGTGGAGCCAGGTCGATCCCGGAGCCGGACACGGACGGCGAGACGTCACTCCCGCCGGTGCGACGAAGTCGTGGCCCGCTTCGTGCAGTCGCCGGAGCAACCGTGCGACATCGACGAGGTGGGAACGGTTGGCGTCGTCGTCGCGGAGCCACGTCGGCTCCGACGTGGCGTCACCCTCGACGAAGGTCAGGACCTGGCGGCCTGCGTCGTCGACACCCAGGAATCGCGGAGCAGCATCGAACCCGACCTGCTCGAGATGGAGGAGGAACGCTTCGACGAGGTCTGCTCCCGCCGAACGCGGCCGGTGGACCTCGCGACCGATCCGAACGACCTCTCCCGTGTGGGTGCTTCCGCCACCGAGCACCACCTCTGCGTCGTCCACTCCGACAGTCTCGTCGACGTACGGGTCGACAGGACCCTCGGTCAGGAGGGGATCCGCCGGATCGACACGTGGCTCGTACTCGTCGGTCCGATGTGTCGCTCGGACACGTCGAACGGGACCAGACGCTCCGCCACCGACGTCGAACGACGCCATGGGAATCGAGTACGAACCGTGGTCGGATGCGGACGTGGTGGTGGATTCGGCGGACGACGTCGATCGGGCGATCGAAGCGGTTCGCCGACCTCGCCGACGTCCGGATCGGTAGGTTCAGGGGATGGCGTCGAGTCGATCGTTCGACAACGGCCGGCGGAGGACCGTCGGCGAGTCGACCGTCGTCGGTCCACCCGTCGCAGAGCAACTCGTCGATGCGATCGACCGAGCGGTGGAGACCCGGTGGGCGGCTGCGCAGGAGCGGGCACGCAACCTGCCCGGTCTCGATCGCGAGGAGCGCGTCGATGCCGTCACGGCGAGGATCCGGCGGGAACTCGGAGCGGCCGGAGCAGCGTCCGGTGGCACGGCGGCGATCCCCGGCGTCGGGGTCGGAACCGTGGCTGCCACGTTCGCCGTCGAACTCGGGTGGTCGACGATGCGCCTGGCCGACCTGATCCTCACGATCGCCGCGATCCACGGCCACGACCGCGCCGACGTCGACGAACGGCGGATGTGGGTGTTGTCGATCCTCACCTACCGAGACGGCGCCGCCGGGATGATCGCGAAGTTGGCCGCGGAGATGGGCGAGACCACGACCCGACGTGGGACCCGTCGTCTCACCAACGCATCGGTCAGGAGGATCAACGCGACGATGGGTCGTGCGGTCATCGCCAAGTACGGCGCCCGTCGCGGCGTCGCGGCGCTCGGTCGGGCCGTGCCGTTCGGAGTCGGCGCCGTCCTCGGCTACGGCATGAACACGCGTGCCGTGTCGATCACCGCGAAGCACGCCCACGGCTTCTTCACCGAGTTCCCGATCGCACTCGACGCCATCGACACAGAGGGTCGGATCGTTCCTCGTTCGATCCCCTTGGGCCCGGGCAGCGGTTCGACACCGTAGGCGCCGGGCAGACTGGGCCCATGCCAGAGGGAGACACCATCCGACGTCTCGCCGAACGCATCTCCGGTCGATTCCTCGGCCAGCGGGTCGCCCAGTCGTTCGCCAGGGACCCGAGGATCACGCACCTCGACCTCGTCGGTTCGACCCTGACCGACGTCGATGCCGTCGGCAAGTGGTGGCTCCTGCGCTTCGACGACGGTCGCACCGTGTACGGCCACCTGCGGATGGACGGCCGCTTCGACCTCGGTCGTCGGTCGAAGGCACCCGAGTGGCAGCGACGCCTCGAGTTGGAGATGGAGAACGGCTGGATCACCGCCATCGACATGCCGAACATCGGTGTGGTCGCCACGGCGAAGGAGGAGTCGATCGTCGGCCACCTGGGCCCGGACCTCTGTTCGACCGAGATCCCGGACATCGCCCTGATCGCCGATCGGCTGAGGAGCAACGGCGACCGCCCGCTCGCCGGCGCGCTCCTCGATCAGCGTAACGTCGCCGGGTTCGGCAACGTGTACGCCGTCGAGGTCCCGTTCATCGCCGGAGTGTCACCGCACCAGCCGGTCGATTCGATCGACGACCTCGAAGCGCTCGTCGCCGCCGGTTCGGCGCTGATCCGCACCAACATGGGTCGGTCGCACCGCAACACGACCGGGCGCAGACTGCACACCACGAACATGTGGATCTACGGTCGACAGCGCCGACCGTGTCCGTGGTGCTCGACGACGCTGGTCGGCGGCGCGGAGCGCGAGATGCCGTGGGGCAGGGTCAGCGTCTGGTGCCCGACGTGCCAGGCGATCGAACCGACCCGCGCGGTCGACCCCGCTCGGATCGAGCGTGCGCTGATCCTCCACCCGGCCCGCAAGCTCTGGCCGATCGAACAACCGACGACCTGATCAACCTCTGTTGTTCCGTCCGGGAGCGAACAACAGAGGTTGCGCACCGAGGCTCAGTCAACCTCTGTTGTTCCGTCCGGGAGCGAACAACAGAGGTCGGTCGGCGACGGCCTACTGCTCAGGCGCCCACTCGATGACCTGTTGGAACGTCGGACGGTTCGTCGTGCGGAAATCGTTCGGGACGAGGCCGGGCACGAACGTGGTCCGACTTCCTTCGCCGAGCCAGGTGGACGGATCGTCGCCTCGCTCGGCCGCGACCACCGCGAGGGCCTCGTCGATCGCCGTCCACAGTGCTGCGCTGCAGGCATCGACGTCGCCCGCTCCGCAGTAGGAGACGGCGAACTCGCCCTCGACCGGTTCACCGAGCAGGGTGCGCAGGTCCTTGTCGATGATGCTCGACGAACCGATCCCCTCCAGTTCCACACCCGAGGCGACGAGGTCGCCCAGAACGGGTTCGCGGACGGCATCGGCGATCGGGCCGAAGATCGTGTCGAACAGCAGGGGTCCGGCCACGTCGTACTCGCCGTCGTCGTCGGCGTCGAGGATCGGCGCGTCGTCGGCGATCCAGGCGTCGATCAACTCGACGGCCGTGGCGGACAGTTCGCTGGGCGCGGTGCCCTCGGCGAGCACGCCGCTGATCACGGGCCAGAGCGTCGAGTCGACGTCCTCGGTCGCCGCCCGGTTCATGACACCGACCACGCCGGACAACTCGACCCGGTCGGGCCACTGGTCGAAGTTCTCGACGCGGTTGACCGACCCGTACAGGTTGTTGTCGCCGTGCATGAAGCCCGGAGCGGACTGGTTGTTCCAGTTCAGCAGGCGACCCGACGGATGACCGTCGGCGTGCGGGTGCTCGTCCTGCTCGAGGAAGCCCTGCCACTCGTACTCGCCGGTGCCGAGGGTCGGGAGGCGACGGTCGAGCCCTTCGGCCCGCACCGGGAGGTAGCCGGATGCGAAGTAGCCGATGCCCTCACGGTTGGCGTAGCCCCAGTTGAACGTGAACCCGAACCGGTTCGCCGATTCGAAGAACGACTCCGTCGTGTCGGCGTCGCCTTCGGTCATGTCCTTCAGCGCTGCCAGGTTGAGGCCGTCGCGGCCGAACGTCGAGCGCTTCGAGGTGAGCGCGATCGGCACGCCGTCCGACGTCGCCGTGCCGACGACGGGGCCGTGGACCGACGTGGGGAACGTGATCGGCACGTCGCCGAGCGTGCCTGCGTCGAAGAGTTCGAACGGCACGCATTCGCCGTCGAACTCGTAATGCGACGACGTGCGGGTCGGCTCGGAACCGTCGGGTTCGCACAGCACTTCGGCGTAGATGTCACGCACGTCCTGGTTGGCCGACGTGAGGCTCCACGCGTAGTCCTGGGTGCGCCCGATCAACAGGTACATCGCCAAGCCCGGCACCGCGGCGCCCTGCGCCTCGATGCCCGGACCGGTGAGGTGGATCTGCTGCACGATCTCGGGGTAGTAGTAGCCGAGCTGCGGGCCCATCACGGCGAGCGTCGTGTCGTTCGCCGACGCATCGGGTGACGTGAGCAACCAGTTCGACGCAGTGCGCGTGGGCGGGCCACCCGCTGCGGGGTACAGCACACCGTCGGGCACTGCGGCCTCGACCGTCGGCGCCGCACCCTCGGCGGGTTCGCGCGGGTCGAGCGAGATGATCGATCCGGCGTCGATCGCCACCGAACCCGTCACCTCGCCGCCCGTCAGGGCCGGGTACTCGAAGCGCTCCTCGAGGGTCGTGGGCGCCTCGGGGTCGTCGGTCGGGAGCAGGTCCTCCCACACGGCCCGACCCTGCTCCTCACCCAGTGCGAGTTCGAGTTGTGCGAGGAAGTCGGCGTTGCTCGCCTCGCCGCCACCACCGGCGCCGAAGATGGATCCGATGAACGCCGTCGTGGCGATCACGTCGTTGACGGTGAACGGTGCCGCGTCGACGCCGTTCGCCTCGTTGTACGCGGTCGCGCCATCGGCGTAGGCCTGGGCGTCGGCGACGATCTCCTCGCCCTCCTCGGGGTAGGTGTCGAGGATCAGCTGGATCTGGTCGGTCACCAGTTGTTCGGTCGCCTCGCTCGGGGTGAAGGTCTGACCGCTCGTGACGAGTGAGAAGGCGTCGATCCCGGGGATGTCGGCGACGGCGGCACGCGCCGGCCCGCGACCGAGTTCGATGAGCAGGCCGCGGTCACGAGCCGACACCCACCCGGCACCGAACGCCAGGTCCTCGCGGGTCTCGCCGGTGATGTGCGGGACACCGAACTCGTCGTAGACGATGGTGGTGCCGGCGCGTCCGGTGGGCTCCTCGAAGGTCTCACCGATCGGCGTGAAGTCGGCCGGGAGGAAGAACTCCTCGATGTCGGCGTCGGTGACGTCGCCGCGCAGCGGCGTCAGCCCGTCGTACAGCGCGAGTTGGTCGAAGGACTCGTCGTTGGTCGGAAGACCGCCGTAGTTGCCCGGCGGGAGGATGTAGAACGCCCGGTCCTCGGTGACGTCGCTCGGCGACGGCTCGTCGGATGCGTCGGTCGCCGGCGGCTCGCCCTCGACGGTGGTGTCGGGGGTGGTGTCGGCGGTGGTGTCCACCGGGGCGCTCGGATCGGTCTCGGTGGGCGCCTCGGTCGTGGGGGCGTCGGTCGTCGTCGCTCCGTCCGTCGCCGGGGGCGTTGCGTCGTCGGACGAGCAGGCCGCTGCCGCCAGGCCGATGGTCACGGTCAGGGCGAGTCCGACCCGCTTGGAGCGCGTCGGTCGGTTTCGTGGTGTCATGGCTTCCCCCTACGGAAAACGTGTTCGACACCGGTCGTCGACAGGTGTCGGACTGGAAGGTAGCCGAGCAGCCGGAGTCGGACCCAAGCGTCCTGGCACAGGGCACGCCACGACATCTCGGCTCTCTATGATCAGCGCGTGGCTGCGAGCGGGATCCCGAAGTACCGGTCGATCTCGAACGACCTCCGCCGACGGATCGACGGGGGTGAGATCGCTCCCGGCGAACGGCTCGCAGCCCAGCACGCGCTCGCCCAGGAGTACGGCGTGACGGTGATGACGCTGCGCCAGGCGCTGGCCGACCTCGAAGCCGACGGCCTGGTGCACGCGGTCAAGGGAACGGGCACCTTCGTTTCGGAGTCACCGAGCGTGCGCTACGACCTCGATCACCTGTGGAGCTTCACGCAGGAGATGACCGAGCAGGGCGTCGATGTCGACACCGAGGTCCTCGACGTCGACGAGGCGGCCGACTCGGCGATGGCTGCCGAGGCCAGCCGGTCGCTCGAACTCGCCGACGGCACGGCGCTCGTCGAGGTGGTCCGTCGTCGCTCGATCGACGGCATCCCGGTCGTCGTCCAGCGCAGCTTCGTGACCACGACGGCGTGGTCGAAGATCTCGTCGGTCGACCTGCGGGTGGTCTCGCTGTATGCGGCCCTCGCCACCGCGTGCGGTCTCGTCCTCGATCGTGCGTCGGAGATCCTGCGATCGGTGCGACTCGACGGGGTCGACGCCGAGATGCTCGCCGTCGAGCCCGGACGTGCGGCGTTCGAATCGGTGCGCGTGTCGCGGACCGGAGACGGCACGGCGTTCCTCTACGACCGCGCCGTGCTCAGCGGCGACGCCACCGAGATCCGCACCGAACGCTCGGCACGCAGCATGCACGTCGGCTATCGACCTCGCTGACGGCGCGGGTCGGGCACCGTCGGTCAGTCGCCGGACTCGAGCGCCGACTTGAGGTTGGCCATCGTGGTCGCACACGCGCGTTCCAGGTTGTCGCGGCGGCCTTCGATCCTGCCGGGGTAGACGTCGGGGAGGCCCAGGAGCGGAGCGTGGAAGGTCTCGGTGACGGTGCACCCGGTGCCCTCGGCGTCGGGTTCGATGGTGTACGCCCACGTGGTCGCGTGCTCGTAGTCGGGTGGCACCTCGTAGGCGAAGCGGCGTTCGGGTTCGAGTTCGGTCACCACGCAGTCGGCGTGCCACTCGTAGTCACCCGCCCGGTTGTGCCCACGGAACCGGGCGCCGACCTCGATCGACGAGGACCCGTCGAGGAACTCGCAGCGTTCGTTCTCCGGGCTGAGGCCGGGCAGACGGTCGAGGTCGGTGAGCAGGGCGAAGACCGTCTCGGGCGACGCGTCGACGTGGACCGACGCCGATCCGTGGAGTGGAGACCCGGCCTGGACGTCGTCGCTCATCTCCGTGAAGCTACGCGTCGGGGCGGGTGGCAGTCGAAACCACCGTCGTCCGGTCGCCGGCCTCGTGGAATAGCCGGGGGCCGAGTGGGTACGTCAGTGCGATGCCGAGACTCCCTCCACCGATCCGAGCGCTTCCGTGACCGTTCGGGTACCGAAGGCACTGCTCGACCGTGACCCCGCCGTGCTCGCGCCGCTGATCGACCTCACGCACGTTCCCGACACCGAGCCGGGCCACACGCGGCGTCGACGCGGATCCGGTTTCAGCTACACGAACGCCACCGGACGAGTCCTCGGAGTTCGTGAGATCACACGCATCGACGCACTCGCGATCCCGCCCGCGTGGACCGACGTGTGGATCTGCCCGAACCCCACCGGCTACCTCCAGGCGACCGGCATCGACGAAGCCGGTCGCAAGCAGTACCGATACCACGAGGCGTTCCGGGCGTTCTGCGACACGCGCAAGTTCGCTCGGCTCGCCTACTTCGGGCGGGCGATCGTGAAGATCCGAAAGGCGGCGGCGGCAGCTCTGAGCGAACCGGTCGGCAGTCGCGATCACGCCGTGGCCGCCGCGGTGACCCTCATCGATCGGGAACTGCTGCGCGTCGGCAACGACCAGTCCGCTGTCAACGGCCACTACGGCGCGACCACGCTGACGGTCGACCACGTCATCGACGACGGCCTGGTGTCGCTCGTGTACACCGCGAAGAGTGGCAAGGAGCGTGAGGTGCTCGTGGAGGACGACGACCTCGCCGACGTGCTGACCGAACTCGCCGCCGACGCCGACAACGAGCTGTTCTGGTTCGACGACGACCTCACCGGCGAGCGACGCCGAGCGACGGCGGGCGACATCAACCGGTTCGTGATCGAGCATGCCGGTTCGGCGTTCAGTGCGAAAGACTTCCGAACGTGGGGAGGGTCGCGCACCGCGCTCGAGGCCCGCGCCGGTGGCAGCCGTCTCCTCGAAGCGATCGACGCCGCTGCGGAGGAACTCGGCAACACCCGATCGGTGGCGCGCAGCTCGTACGTGCACCCCGCGATCACCGAGGCGGATCAGGAGTCGATCGACGCGGCATGGTCGTCGTCTCGCGGTTCGAGGTGGCTCGATCGGTCCGAGAGCGCACTCACCAAGCTGCTCACCGGGGAATAGTTGTGGCCACAAAGATGTTGGACCCGGTATGACATCGTCCATCCGACTCCACCGGGCCGCTGACCGCTTCCACACCGCAGCCGGCTGGCTCGACTCCCACCACTCGTTCAGCTTCGGGCACCACCGCGACCCGAACAACGTCCATCACGGGCAACTCCTCGTGCTCAACGACGATCGTGTCGCCGCCGGAACCGGCTTCGAGACCCACCCCCACCAGGACATGGAGATCGTCACCTGGGTGCTGGACGGTGAACTCGAGCACAAGGACTCCGAGGGCAACCGCGGCCTGATCTACCCGGGCCTCGCACAACGGATGACCGCCGGCTCGGGCATCTGGCACTCGGAGAAGAACAAGGCCGAGGACGCCGACGTCCACTTCATCCAGATGTGGATCGTCCCCGACACCGCCCGTGTCGATCCCGGGTACCAGCAGATGGACATCAACGAGCACCTCACACGAGGTGGCCTCGTCCCCGTCGCGTCGGGCATGGGGCACGACTCGGCGATCTCGATCCAGCAGCGCGACGCCGCGCTCTGGGCGGCACGCCTCACTCCCGGAGAACGGATCGAGGTCCCGGACGCGGCGTTCGCCCACGTCTTCGTCGCCAAGGGCTCGGCGGACTTCGAGCAGGTCGGCGCCCTGGCCACCGGAGACGCGGTCCGGATGACGGCGGGGGGCACGCCGACGATCACCGCCGGCGACGACGGTGCAGAAGTGCTGATCTGGCAGACCGGCGACCTGCCGCGCTGACCTCCGCCACGTCACCCACCCGACGAATCAACCAGGTGATCCAAACGGTGTCAGACACCATTTGGATCACCGGGTGGTCGTCTCGTCAGTCGGGGACGGGCACGGGTGGTTCGGGGTGACTGGCCATCGCCCACATGTCGGCGTCGGACGTGCCCATGATCGAGTCGTACACCGACCGCGGGTAGTGCATCTGCGGCTTCGAGTCGTCTGCGGCGGGCTGGGGCACCGGAGTCGGTCCGACCGTCGTGGGCGACGGTGACGTGAGTGCTGCGAGTTCCTCGGCCGAGATGCCGCACAGACCCTGCACCTCGGGGTCGACCCACTGCTTCTCGTCGATGTCGTGACCGCAGCACACCTCGAGGCTGAGCCCCTCGGGCCCGGCGAAGTAGATCGACTGGATCATGCCGTGGTCGATCGGCCCCATCACCTGCACTCCGTTGGACCTGATGCGATCGCGCATGGCGAGCACGTCGTCGAGGGTGTCGACGTGGAGTGCGATGTGCTGTGTTGCGCCTCCGGTCACCGGTGCGCCCGGATTGCCGGCGTGGGTGACGCCGTACTCGACCTCGGCCCGGTTGTCGGGGTGCTGCACGAAGGCGACGTAGGAGTCGCCGGACAGTTCGACGAAGCCGTGGAACGTGTTCGCCACACCGTGCATCCAGTACAGCGCTCGGGTCGGGCAGCCGAGCACCTCGGCCCAGAACGTGAGCTGGCCCTTCATGTCCGTCGTCGAGATGGCCAGGTGGTTGATCCCGCTCGGGTGCAGATCGGGGCGGATCTCGCCCTGGATCGTGGGAGCGGTCGACGACGCCGTGTCGAGTGAAGTCATGCTCCGACTTTACGACTGCGTCGCGAGGTCGAGATCATCGACGACCTCTCGACTCAGTACGCCGCGTCGAGGGCCTGTCGCATGTCGCGGACCTGCCCGGCCACCTCCTCGACGCTCCCGCCGTCGAGGAGCGTTCGCATCAGTGTCGAGGCCACGACCACGCCGTCGGACTCGCGCGACGCGGCGACCGCATGTTCGGGCGTCGAGATGCCGAAACCGATCACGACGGGCACGTCGCTGATCGCCTTCACCCTGCGCGCCAGCACCGTTCCGGCGTCGTCGAGGTCCGTCCGCTCCCCCGTCGTGCCCATGGTGCTCACGGTGTACATGAAGCCCTGGGTGTTCGACGCGAGCATCGCCAGGCGCTCGTCGGAGGTGACGGGGGCAGCGAGCAGGACGTTCTCGATGCCGTACTCCCCCGCTGCGGCGAGCCACTCGCCGGCCGCCTCGATCGGGAGGTCGGGAAGGATCGCGGCACTCAGACCGCTGGCCGCCATGTCCGACGCGAAGCGTTCCGTTCCGTAGCGGTAGACGAGGTTGTAGTACGTCATCGCGATCAACGGCACGGCGATCTCGCGATCGCGCAGTGCCGACAGAGCGGCGTGCGGCGTGATCCCGTTGTCGAGCGCTCGAACCGACGCCTGCTGGATCGTCGGGCCGTCCATCGCCGGGTCGGAGAACGGGATACCGATCTCCACGGCATCGGCCCCGGCGTCCACGACCGCCTCGACCAGATCGAGCCAGTCGGGGACGATGCCGGCGGTGACGTAGGGCATCAGCAGCTTGCGTCCGGAGTCGCGTGTGGCCCGGAGCGTGGAGCCCAGGGCGATCTGCGGTCGGGGTGAGGACGGGGAGTCCGAGGACACCGCCGTCTCGGGTGACGTCGTGCCCGTCACGACTCGTCGCCGTTCTGTGCGGCTTCGAGCATCTCCTGCACCTGTTGGACGTCCTTGTCCCCGCGCCCCGACAGGTTGACCACGACGTTCTTGCCCGCCAGTTCGGCGGCGTTGTCCATCACCCAGGCGATCGCGTGCGCCGATTCGAGGGCGGGGATGATCCCCTCGGTCCGTGCGAGCTTCCGGAAGGCAACGAGCACGCGTTCGTCGGTGACCGGGTGGTACTCGGCTCGACCGATGTCGGACAGGAACGAGTGCTCGGGGCCGACTCCGGGGTAGTCGAGGCCCGCCGAGATCGACTCGGCTTCGAGCACCTGACCCACTTCGTCCTGCATGAAGTGCGCCTTCATGCCGTGCACGATCGCCGGGATGCCCCGGCCGATCGCAGCACCGCCGGCCGGCTCCACACCGACGAGGCGGACCTCCTCGTGGTCGGCGAACCCGGCGAACAGTCCTGCGGCATTCGATCCACCGCCCACGCAGGCGACGGCGACATCGGGCTGTCTGCCCAACAGCGCCATCATCTGCCGCTGCGACTCGCACCCGATGATCTCGTGGAAGCTGCGCACCATCCACGGATACGGATGCGGACCCATCACCGTGCCGATGCAGTAGTGCGTGTGTTCCACCTCGCTCACCCAGGCGCGCATCGCCTCGTTGACGGCGTCCTTCAGCGTGCGGCTGCCTGACAGGGCGGGGATCACCTTCGCTCCGAGCAGACCCATCCGGAAGACGTTGAGGGCCTGTCGCTTCATGTCCACTTCGCCCATGTAGACGGTGCACTCCATCCCCATCAGCGCCGCGGCGGTGGCGGTGGCGACGCCGTGTTGGCCGGCGCCGGTCTCGGCGATCAGATGGGTCTTGCCCATCCGCTTGGCGAGCAGCGCCTGTCCGATCACGTTGTTGATCTTGTGGCTGCCCGTGTGGTTGAGGTCCTCACGCTTGAGGAACAGACGGAGGCCGAGTTCCGCGCCGAGGTTGACGCACTCGGTCATCGGCGACGGTCGACCGACGTAGTGCGTGAGGACGTCGAGGAACTCCTGACGGAACTCGTTGTCGGACCATGCGTCGCGGAAGGCCGCCTCGACCTCCTGGCACGCGCCGATCAACGGCTCGGGGACGAACCGCCCACCGAAGTCGCCGAAGTACCCGTCGGCGTCGGGTTCGGTCATGCGCTGTCGCTGGACGGTGTCGACTTCGAGCATCGTGGTCCTTGTCTCCCTCAAGAATTCTAGTCTTCTAGAAGAGTAGCGCCCCCAGTCGCATGTGCGGCGTCCGGCGGAGAAATCGGATCGGATCAGGGCTCTTCGGACGGAGCGGCCACAGTGGGCCGGACCCGACACGACCGATGCGTGTTCTCGGTGGTCCAATGCCGCGTTCGACCGTCGGGCGTGGCGCTCGACGGTCCGGCGTCGTCCGGCCGCGGGGTCTCGATTGCGGAACGGACGCCGAGAAACTCTGGAGTACCCCCGTGCTTGGATGGACAGCATGACCCCGGCGGCGATCCTCGAGCAGGCGACCATCATCGTCGGCGTGCGCTCGAACGCCGCGTCGTGCCGAACCGAGGTCTCGCGAGCGCTGGTGTCGGTGCGGCAGATGCGCGCCTGGATCGACGCACAGGAGGCACGTCTGATCACGCGTCTGTCGGCGTTCGACAGCTTCCCCGAAGCGACCATCGCCGAGGCCTCGAGGTCGAACCTCGGTCACGCAGCGAAGGCCACGGAACGCGCCGCCACGCTGGGTGCCACGCCGTCCCTCTCCCAGGCGTTGGAGGCCGGCGCCATCACGGCGGGTCACGTCGATGCCGTCACCCGGGCGCGCAGACAACTCGACGGGCCGCAACGTCAGCGGCTCCTCGACGTCGCCGACGGACTCACCGGAGTCGCCTTTGCTGCGACCGTCGAACAGTTCGCAAGCCGCATCCGTCTCGAGGCCCGACGGCTGCAGACCGACGACGGCGAAGACCGACTCGTCCGACAGAAGCGGAGCACCCGCGTGTCGACGTGGACCGGTGATGACGGCATGTGGAACCTGCGTGGGGTGTTCGACCCCGAGACGGGTGTCCGGCTGTTCTCCGCGATCGACTCGATGGTGGCGACGACGTTCGCCGAGGCCATTCCGGAGCACTGCCCCACCGACCCGATCGAGAAGCAGAAGTTCCTCGCAGCCCACGCCGTGGTCCGACTGCTGACCTCCCCGTCGTCGGGTGGGACCTCGTCGACGGGTTCCGTGCGGCCGCAGATGGTGGTCGCGATCGACGCCGATGCGCCGGAGCAGCCGGGACCCGTCGCTCAGTGGGCGATTCCGGTCGAACTACCGGCCAGAGTGGTGGCCGAACTGGCGGGCTCGTCGGACGTCACCGCAGTGGTCGTGCGCAACGGCGTGGTGCTGCACGCTCCCGGCAACCTCGACCTCGGTCGATCCACGAGGCTGGCCAACCGTCCCCAACGCCGCGCGCTGAGGGCCCTCTACCGCACGTGTGCGGTGCCGGGATGTTCGACCGGGTTCGACCGGTGCCGGATCCACCATGTGGTCTGGTGGCGACACGGTGGGCTGACGAATCTCGACAACCTGCTGCCGGTCTGCGCGGCGCACCACAGCCGGATCCACGACGACGGGTGGGCCGTCGAGCTCGGACCGAATCGCCGGCTGACCCTTCGCTTGCCCGATGGGACCGTGCGGAGTACCGGGCCGCCGAGCATCCGGGCGGCGTGACGTCCGAGGGAGCGGAACCGGGTCATCCGCGCCCTCCGGTCCGGCTCAGTCGCAGGAGACGGTCTCTCCGACCTTCGTACACGTTGTGAGACCGCCCCGGTCCGTCGGAGCGGAGTTCGACGGACCGGAGCGTTCCGTTGCGCTGCCCGGTGCATCAGCCGCAGACATCGGCGCCCTGCATTCCAGGGACGTCACGGTCGATGAATCCACCACACGGATCGTCCACTGCGTTCCGTCCCACACGAACTTCGGTGCGTTGACCGCCCCACCGACGTTGTAGCTCGAAAATGTGGCGCCCGTGACGGTCTCGCAGATCGTTCTGACGTTCGCGAAGTTCGGGAGCGTCGGGATGTTGAACTGGTCCTCCAGAGCGATGCCGTTCAGCGTCGGAGTCGGGCGGGGTGCGCGGTGCGCCGGGGGTGAGGGATCCACACTCGAGGGTGGCGCCCTTCACGATCTGTCTGGGGGTGAACCGCCCGACCGGTGCCAGCTCGATCGCCGGGCCATGTGGACCCACTTCGCCCTGCTCGCCCTGCGGTCCGGGGTCGCCCTGATCACCCTTGGGTCCCGGAGGTCCGGAGGCCGCGGGGATCATGTAGCCGGCCACGTCGATCAGCACGTCGCTCGCCGTTCCACTGACGAAGATGTCGATCTGTCCCGACGTCGGTAACTGCACGGTGACGGAGTTCGCGATGTTCGCCCCGCCTGCGGCCCAGTTGATGTTCGACGTCGACGGATCGCCGGTTGCGTCACCGGGACGGATCGACAGGAACCCGGTGGTGGCGGGTCGAACCACCGTCACGTTCAGCACGACCGCCGTCGCCGTGACCGGCACGACGTCAGCGCCGACCGGCGCGGCACCGCCGGGCGGCTGTGTCGGCACGGTGCCGGTCCCCTGCAGCTTCTGGGACACACCCGACACGAAGGGGCCGGCGAGGCCGACATCGGTGCGCGTGTCCAGGATTCGAGTCGGCGTCACGGTGATCACCGACGACGGTGCCGATGTCGCGGCGTCGACGGCGACCATGCCGCCGGCGCCCAGCGTGACCGCAATGGCGGCACCGATCGCCGCCCATCGTGAGCGCCACCCTCCGTTTCGAGGACTCGTCGTGCCCGTCATACTCCCGTCCGATCTCGCTCGAGCACCCGATCCCGCGCCGAGTGCGCAGGAAGTCATGCCACACGGCAGATCACTCGACGACGAACCGGCCGATTCATGTCGCCCGGTTCGAGACCAGGACAACGCTCGACGGCCTCTCGGGGCGTCGCCCGACCGCGCCTCAGAGCAGACGCTTGGCGACCTCTTCGAGCATCACCTCGGTGGCGCCACCACCGATCGGGAGGATGCGTGCGTCGCGGGTCATCCGCTCGATGGTCGACTCGCGCATGTACCCGATGCCTCCGTGGAACTGGAGACAGTCGTACATCACCTCGTTGACCACTTCGCACCCCAGGGCCTTGACGCCCGACATGGCGCGCACGTTGTCGATGCCCTGATCGCCGAGCCAGGCGGCGTGGTACATCCCGGCACGAACGGCGTCGACCTTGGCCTGGTTCATCGCCATGCGCTGACGGATCGCACCGAGGTCGGAGAGATGCCCACCGAACGCCGGCCGACTCCGGACGTACTCACTGGTGAGGTCGATCGCCGCCTGGGCTGCGCCGACCCCCATGCCGACCAGGACCATCCGCTCGTTCTGGAAGTTCTTCATCGTCTCGTAGAAGCCACGGTGCACGGTGCCGAGCACCGAGGAGTCGGGCAGCCACACGTCGTCCAGCACCAGCTCGGCGGTGTCGGAGCATCGCCAGCCGTGCTTGTCCAACTTGTTCGCGACGGAGAACCCCTCGGTTCCGGCCGGAAGGAGAAACATGGTGATGCCGTACTTGTTGTCCGGGTCGGTCTTGGCGGCGAGGATCGTCATGTCGCCGTACACGCCGTTCGTGATGTACGTCTTGGTGCCGTTGATGCGCCAGCCGTCACCGTCCTTCACCGCCGAGGTCCGGATGCCGGCCACGTCGGAGCCGGCATCGGGTTCGCTCACACCGATCGACAGGATCGTCTCGCCGGACAGGACGCTCGGCAACCACCGCTCGAGTTGTTCGGGCGAACCGGAGTTGACGAGATGCGGGCCGGCCATGTCGGTGTGGACGAGGACCGAGGCGTCGAAACCGGCATACGTCGACGAACCGAGCGCCTCACTGAACGTGGCCGATGCCACCATCCCGAGCCCGAGTCCACCGTGCTCCTCGGGGACACGGAGCCCGAGCATTCCCAACGAACCCATCTTCCGGAACGTCTCGCGGGGCACCTTGCCGGCCGCCTCCCATGCGTCGCCGTGGGGTTCGACCTCCTTGGAGACGAACTCGACGGTCTGTTCGTAGATCGCCTCCAACTCGTCGGTCATGTAGGCGTTGCGGTGCGTCGTGCTCACCGCTTCAGCCAATCACATTTCACATGCCGACCCACCGCGAAGGCCCGCCGCCCGGACACTCGGCCACCATCAGCGCCACCGAGGTGCCCGCCGGCCCCTGCGATCGTCACTTCCGCAGCGTCGTCTTCGAGATCACCTCGTACGCGCGGAGGAGGGGTCATCACCTCCGCTCGCGTGCGTTCTCAGCCCTGTGTCTCGCCCCGGCCGGTCTTCGCCTGCAACTCGTCGATCCGCTGCGAGGCTTCGGCCTTCGTCATCGTTTCGTCGAAGTCGACTCCGGCCTCCTGGCTCAGGGTCCGGAGGTACGAGGCCTGGGGACCGGTCATCTTCTCGTCGCCGGTCACCCAGTCCTGCGGGTCCTTCTCGGGGTTCCCGGGGAGGTCACCGCCACTGGTGTCGGTGGTGTCTTCGGTGTGATCGGTCATGACGTTCTCCTGTGGTGTTCGTGGACCGTCATCGGCCCACGTCGCTGTTGATGTCGGTGCTGATGACGTCGGTACCCGCAGCGTGCGACCCCCAATCCCCCGATCGCGCGCCGGGCGGTTCCATCCGTTCGGACGAGATTGGTCGCTCGATGCTCGGGGTACACCTGCGCGATGATCGCCAGCACTGCAGTGTCCGATGCACTCTTCGTCCTCGACGGAGCGCGTCGATCACCGGAGTCGGCGAGGAGTGCGACCCGGGTCCTGGGCGACGACGTCCGCTGGTCGATCGTGTCGGTCATCGCGGAGCATCCCCGCTTCACGTCGGGAGCGACCGGCTTCGCTTCGCCGATCCTGTCCGAGTCGGAGATGGACGCGCGTGCCACCGAGGAACTCATCGCCGGTGACGCAGCTGCGGCCGCGACCGCCGGCGGCTTCGGCGATCGGCCGGTGACCCAGGCCGTCGTGCGTGGCGAGGTGGTCGCTGCGGTCACGCGGTACGTCGATCGCCATCCCGTCGATCTCGTCGTCGTCGAATCGACCGACGTGGCCGCTGCACTGCTGGACGGCGGACTTCCCGCCGTCCTGGTCGTGGCTCCGACGAACGACTGACGACACGACAGGCACCGAGCGTCAGCGGAGAGGAACCGAGCGACGGAAGCCGTCAGCGCTCGGGCAACACGATCGACAGCAGTCGATCGACGAAACCCTGGTCGATCGGATCGCGAGTGAGCAGCCGCCGGTAGACGAAAGGACCGATCAGCACGTCGATCAGCACGTCGAGGTCGAGGTGGCCGGCAAGTTCTCCGCGCACGACAGCGCGCTCGAGCAGGCTGCGCAACGGCGCACGGCGATGTCGGACGTAGTCGTCGAGCGACGAGCGAACGGCCTCGTCACGACGGCTGGCTTCGATCAGGTGCGGCAGGATGTCACTCATCGGGTTCTTGTCGAACCGTTGCACCAACTCGCCCAGGTACATGTCGAGATCCGCCCGCAGTGAGCCGGTGTCCACGTCATCGAACGGCACGATCGCCGAATCCAGCGCTGCGATGACCAAGGTCTCCTTGCTCGGCCATCGCCGGTAGACGGTCGCCTTGGACACGCCGGCCCGGGCGGCCAGGTCGTCCATCGACATCCCGTCGATGCCGACCTCACCGGCGAGTTCGAGCGTGGCGGACAGGATCGCCTCGTCCGCCTCGACCGACCGCGGCCGCCCGCGACGGGCGGGCTGGGACGACGACCGTCCGCCGCTCGACGCCGCCGAATTCGCCGCCTCCGTGCTGGCGGTCCTCGTCTCCTCGGTGCCCGCCTCGACCGTGCCCTCCTCGACCGTGCGCGGCTCCGTCGTGCCCGAATCGACCATGGTGGACATCATGGCCGATCGATCGGACCCCTCGCCGCGTTCACCGAGAGACCGGGTGACCCGTCCGACGTGAGCGAACGGAGGCTCGCTCCAGCCGGTGCAGCAGCACCGACGACCGAAGGTGAACCGCCCGGCGCGCCCACCGCCGCGGGCCGGATGTCGGCGGGCTCGGACGTCGACGCGTCCGTGGCGTGCGCCGGGAGGAACCGCCACGCCATGAGCGCCGCTGCGGCGACGACGGCCACGCCGACCCGCAGACCGACCGACATCGAGTCGACGAACGACTGGTTGGCTGCGTCGAGGAACCGGGCCGCATCGGCACCGAGTCCGGCGGCGACGCGTTGCGCACCGCCGAGCGACGCCTGTGCCTCGGTCCCGGCGGCGGAACTCAGACCGAACTGCTCGGCCAGGTCGGTCAGTCGGCTGGCGTACACACTCGACACCGCCGAACCCACGATCGCCACGCCGAGCGCGCCGCCCACCTGACGGGTGGTGTCGTTGATCGCCGAGCCGACGCCGGCCTTCTCGCGCGGCAGCGAGCCCATGATCGACTCCGTCGCCGGAGCCATGGTCATGCCCATGCCCGCCGACATCACGACGAGGAACGAGATCACCACGACGTACGGGGTCTCGGGCTGGATCAACGACAAGAGCGACAGCCCGACCATGATCAGGACGAGGCCGGTCAGCACGACCCGCTTGGTGCCCGCGCGTTCGACGAGTCGCGCCGACATCGGTGCGACGAGCATCATCGTGAACGCCTGGGGCAGGAGCCTGACGCCGGCCTGGAGTGGCGAGTAGCCATGGACCAACTGCCAGTACTGGGTCATCAGGAACAGCGAGCCGAAGAGCGCGAAGAAGACCATGGTGATGGTGCCACTGGCGGCCGAGAACCGGGCGTTGCGGAACACGCTCACGTCCAGCATCGGATGTGCGGTGTGGAGTTCCCAGGCGATGAACGAACCGAGTGCGACGATGCCGACGGCGAATCCGACCAGCACGGTCGAGTGCGTCCATCCCTTGGCCGGGCCCTCGATGATGCCGAACAGCAACGACGCGAGCCCGACGATCGACAGCGCTGCGCCGACCGGGTCGAGCCGGCTCTGCTTCGGGTCGCGCGAAGTCGGGACGAGGAAAGCGCCCAGCAGCAGGGCGGTGGCGCCGAGCGGCAGGTTGACCCAGAACACGGAGTGCCACGAGAAGTGTTCGAGGAGGAACCCGCCCGCCATCGGACCAACGGCGACACCGAGGCCGGAGAACCCGGCCCACACCGCAATGGCGCGTCCGCGCTCCCTGGGGTCTCGGAAGACGTTGGTGAGGATCGACAGGGTGGACGGCATGATCAGTGCGCCGCCGATCCCCATGAAGGCACGTGCGGCGATCAACTCCCCGGCAGAACCCGACAGCGCGGCGGCGACGGATCCGAGGCCGAACAGGACGATGCCGATCTGCAGAGCACCCTTGCGACCGAAGCGGTCCGACAGGCTCCCTGCGGTGAGCAGCAACCCGGCGAACACGATCACGTAGGAGTCGATGATCCACTGGATCTGGCTGTTGCTCGCACCCAGGTCCGTGATCAGCGACGGGATCGCCACGTTGAGGATCGTGTTGTCCATCACGATGATGAGCAGGCTGAGGCACAGCACCCCGAGCACCAGCCAACGGCGCTCGTGGACCACCGTGTCGAGATCGTCGGGGGCGGGAGCGGGTGATGGCGGAGACGGCCGTGTGTCGTCGTCTGGCCGTCGCTTCGGATCGTCGATCACTGTCATCTCTCGCTCACTCTTCTCTTCTTGCAATACTGAACCGTTCAGTATCGTAAATCGACAGGCGGTGGGATCCGACCATCCGCCGTGTGACACTCGACATGCGGCAACGGGGCGGAGTCGCCGGTGCGGGACCGGTCGGCCGGACCGTGCACTACCTTGACGGCGATGTCGGGCCTCACACCGTTGACCACCTGGCAGCAACGCCTCGCCGATGAACTCGCCGACGACTCGGTGGTCGTCGCCGTCGACGACGCGGTCCGCCACGTGATCCTCGAGGAACTCGACCACTGTCGCCGGGCACCGGTCTTCGAAGGGCGTCAACCGACCTACGGAGCGATGATCATCTCGCCCGACGGATCGGCGGATCGGCGCCAGGCGCTCAACGACCACATCGCATTCGACGTGATCCCGCTCGACGGCGACCCGATGCGGGCACGAACCTACGCCGACGGCAGGTCGTCGTACCTCGTGCGCGACGTCGAGGGCCACGTGGCACTCGCATGTTTCGAACGGTCGATGCTCTTCGAAGTCGACCTCGTCCACCTGCAACAGCTCACCGGTGGCGCCATCGTGCAGCGCACACCCGTCCTCGACGTGGTGCGGATCTTCGTCGAGGACTCGGTGATCAGTTGGGACGGACGCCACTGGCAGTCGCGCCCCACGGCGAGTTCGCTGCGGACGGCGCTCGCGTCGGGACGGCCCGAACTCGGCGAGCGACTGGCCGACGTGGCCGAACTCGCGATCCACTGGCTCGCTCCGTCACGCGTGGGAGCGACCATCGTGATCGGTCACGGCGAACTCGACTACGGCCGCCTCGACCTGTCGACGGCAGCCCGCACGCCCGCCCTGTCGGTGAGCAACCGTCGCCACTTCGCAGCGCTGGTGGCGGTGCTGCGCCAGCACGATCTGGCCGTGGTCGTCGACAACGACGGCGTCATCCGCAAGATGGCCGTCGGCCTGCGATGGAGCGACGCCGCCGAGGCTGCCGTGGACAACGCCCGCGGGATGCGACACCGTTCGGCGCAGAGGTACAGCTACGACCAGGCCGACGTGACCGTGGTGGTGGTGAGCGAGGACGGGCCGGTGACGTTCTACCGGAACGGCGCCGTGCTGGCCACGACCGGCGCCGCTCCACCCGACGAGGCCGCGGCGCCGCTCACCGGACCCTGAACGCCGACCGTCCGCCGCGACGGCGTCGGTCAGGTCGTTGCGGTGCGCGCTGCGAGACGACGTCGGGTCTGGCGTGACACACGGGTGACGGCCTTGGACCTGTCGACGCTCCGCTCGGCCAGGTCCCGACGCGCACGTCGCTCCCCCAGCGCGGCGGCGATCACGAGGCGACGCTGGCGTTTGGAACGGAGCTTCGAGTAGACCACCGGCCGCCGGGCACCGGGGTCGATCGCGACGACGGGCCCGTCACACAGACCGACACACTTCAGGTCGACGACGTCGCACTCGGTCTCGAGGGCGTTGCGCATCTTGGCGGATTCACGACGTTTCGCACAGTCCTTGCCCATGCACATCGCGATGACGGGACGCTCGGCGACGACGGAGAGTGATCGTTTCCCCATGGCGGGCTCTACAGCTCGACCTGCGCACCCACTTCGACGACCTGGCCGGCCGGGAGGTGGTAGAAGCGCGACGCACTGGCTGCGCCGCGGTGGAGCAGCACGAACAACTGATCCCGCAACGGGTGCATCCCCGGCCGATTGCCGGCGGTGACCGACTCGCGTCCGAGGAAGTAGGTGACGTCGTCGACGTCGAACGGGTGGTGCGGGATCACGTGCCCGGCGAGCACGGCGGGAACGTCGGGCTCGTCGAGATAGCCGAAGGTGATCCGAACGTGCGTGATGTCGCCGGGGAGTCGGATGTGACGGGCTCGCTTGCGAACACCGACGTGTGGGTCCTCCGACACCTCGACCGACACGAGAATCACGTTCTCGTGCAGCACGTGGTGGTGACGTACGTTCGCGGCGAGGGCCGGAGGGACGCTGCCGCTGTCACGGAACATGTACACCGCCGTGCCGGGCACCCGCGGAAGGCCGCGTGAGGCGACCTCTTCCATCACCGACTCGAGTGTCCGGTTCGATTCGTTGAGCGACTTGGCGACGAGTTGGCGGCCCGTGCGCCACGTCGTCATCTGCGCCACGAGTACCAGGCCGACGAGCAGTGGGAGCCAACCGCCCGCCGGGATCTTCGGGATGTTCGCCGACAGGAACCCGACGTCCACGATCATGAACGGCAGGAGCACGACCAGTGCCTTCAGGGTCGACCAGTCCCACCGATCGCGCACCAGACGGTAGAAGATCAGCGTCGTGATCAGCATCGTGGTCGTGACGGCGATGCCGTAGGCCGCCGCCAGCGCACTCGACGTCCGGAAGATCAGGATCAGCGCGACGCATCCGATCATCAGCAGCCAGTTGACCAGCGGGACGTACACCTGCCCGATGTGCTGGGGCGACGTGTGGCGGATGGCGAGCCGCGGGAGGTAGTCGAGCTGCACCGCCTGCGCGGTCAGCGAGAACGCACCCGAGATCAGGGCCTGGGAGGCGATCACCGTCGCACACGTGGCCAGGACGGCGAGTGGAGCGACACCCCACTTCGGTGCCATGTCGTAGAACGGGTTCCCGAGTTGCCCCTCGCCGTTGCCGAGCAGTGCAGCCTGTCCGAAGTAGATCGCCAGCAGGCTCGGCAGGACGAGGCAGTACCAGGAGATCGAGATCGGGATCCGGCCGAAGTGACCCATGTCGGCGTACAACGCTTCGCCCCCCGTGACCACGAGGAAGATCGAACCGAGTGAGAGGAAGGCGCGCAGCGGATGGTCGATGAACAACTCGACCGCGTAACCGGGCGACACCGCCGCCAGCACTCCGGGGTGCTGGATGATCTGGCGGATACCGAGCACGGCGAGCGTGGCGAACCACACGACCATGATCGGACTGAACACCCTGGCGATCCCCGCCGTCCCGCGGGACTGCACCGCGAACAGCGCGATCAGGATCAGGATCGACACCGGGATCACGAAGCTCGAGAACGCCGTGGTGGCGACCTCGAACCCCTCGACGGCGGACAACACCGAGATCGCCGGGGTGATCAGTCCGTCGCCGTAGAGCAGAGCGGTGCCGAACACGCCGAGGGTCACGATCGCCGCATGCATCTTCGACGGAGGCGCTCCCTTGCCGGGCATCACCAGAGCGGTGAGGGCGAGGATGCCGCCCTCGCCGTGGTTGTCGGCGCGCATCACCAGGAAGAGGTACTTCAGGGAGATCACCGTCAACAGTGCCCAGAACACCACCGATGCGACGCCGTACGCCGTGGCCTCGGCCACTTCGAGTTCGGACACCTCGAAGGATTCGCGGAAGGCGTAGATCGGACTCGTGCCGATGTCGCCGAAGACGATGCCGAGAGTTCCGAAAGCCAGCGCCATCCGGCCCGCGGTGGGATGTTCGCTCACCGAGCAGACGCTACGTCAGCGCTGACGAAAGCCCTTGCCGTTCAGGATCTTCGGGACGCAGCTGTCCACGCGGGATTCACGGGTCGACGCCTGCTTCGCTCCCGAGATGTGCAGGTGGTACTCCCGCCGTCGACCGGGCGTGAGGGCATCGAACGCCGCCTTCAGCTCGGCATCGCCATCGAGTCGTGCCTGCAGCTCCTCGACGAGTTCGAGCTCGGGCGGTGGGCCCACCTCGATGCCATCGACCTCGAGTTGCACGGCTTCTGCGACGTAGGAGACCACGGTGTCGGTGAGTCGCTCGACGTCGGCCACCGACGCGAAGCACATCCGTCTGGCCGACCGCGAGTTCGGCCCGTTCGGCTCGAGCACGCCCGCGATGTCGTCCAGGAGCATGCCCTTGAAGAACATCAGTGCGAGGACGTCCTTCATCTCCTGCATGATGACGATGTTCGCGCCCTCGGTGCCGAAGCAGGGCTTGTTCCACTTGAGCTGCTCGGAGAGTCCGCAACCGAGCAGGACCGGGCGGAGCGCGGTCATCACCTCGGGCCAGTTCGTCGACTCGGCGATGTAGCGGTCGACGTCGTTGCTCGTGTCCCTCTGCACGACGACGGATTCTTCCACACCGTCCGGCGCCCGATGCGAGGCACTGGCCGTTCCGGAGCACGCGCTGACCTCGTTTCCGGGTCGACCTCTGACAAGCTCGAATTCATGCATGAACGTCGTCGACGTCCGGTCTCGTCGGCGCAACCCGTTCGCGGGGCGCAACGTCTCTGGCATCCCCGGGTCTGGGGAACCGTCGTCGGCGCCGCGGGCGCAACGGTGTTCGTCATGGTCAACCGGGGTGCGCTGCCGGAACCCTGGCCGACCGTTGCGCTGTGCGCCTGGGTCGTCGCGCTCCTGGCCTACGTCTTCCTCGTGTTCGGACGTCCACGGGCTCTCGGGGAGATGGACGAAGTCGGACCTCGGAGCGGGCTGGTCTACCTCGGCAGCGTGGTGGGGATGCTCGTGACGATCCGCCTCGGCTACGTCCTGCTGCCCGACTCACGGGTCGAGGACCTGCGGCCTGCGGTGATCGTGATCGCGGTCGGGCTGCACTTCCTCCCGTTCTCCGCAGCGTTCCACACCCCCATGTTCATGCGGCTCGGGGTCATGATGACCGCGCTCGGCGCGGCGGGTCTGGGACTCGGCTGGACGTGGGACGAGCGTGCCGCCGCCGCCTCGGCCGTGGTGACCGGAGTGCTGATGCTCGTCGCGATCGCGGGCGATGCCGTCGACCCGGACCTGGCGCCGACGTCAGCCGGCACTCACCCCTGAGGTCCGTCGACCCGGTCGGCGAGTCGTCGCATCGCGTCCGTCCAGTCCGGCGGGCCCACGAGGTCGGTCGGACTCCAGGCGTGGAAATCCGAGCTCCACATGCGGCCCTGGTACCGCCGCATGACCGAGGCGTGGCTGTGGTCGCGGGTGAACGCCGAGATCGCCGGCTGATCGTCCCACGTCGACAGGGTCCAGAAGGTCCTACGGAGTGGCGCGGCCCGCAGCGAGATGCCGGAGCACCCCGGCGACCGCAGTGCGGTGCGTCGGAGTCGCAAGGCGGTCACGAGGAACCCGGGTACGTGGCGGGCGCGTCTCAGCTCAAGTCTCGAGACCTGGACCAGACCCACGTCACGAGACCCGTGTCCGGACTTCCACAGAATGGTGATCATCGTTCTCCTCGGTTTCGTGGCGTGACGGTGGTGGTGAGCATTTCTCGATCAGTCCCGCAACGGCAGTCGGCGATTCTGTTCTCTCGGCTGTCAGAACCGCACGAAGGCGGCCGCGTACCGGCTCCGTCGGAACGCCTGATCACGGTGCGACGCGGCCGGATCGAGCGTCGGACCCCCGGGCGTCGGTGAGCGATTCCCGGCGGTGCGCGATCCGGTCCTCGGTGGATGCCCACGACCACACGGACAACAGCAGGAGCGGCAGCGTCGTCGCCATCCCACCGACCCACATCAGCGATGCCGCGGCGCGCTGGTCCGCGAGCGCGTCGACCGGCCCGAGACGATCGGCGTACGTGTCGATGAGTGGGCTCGACGCCGAGATCAGCACGACACCGAGCAACGCGCTGCCACCGATCACTCCGAACACGGCACCGACGCGATCGAAGGCTGCCTCGCGACCGGAGGATCGCAGCGCCGCCCACAGTGCGATCGCACTGCAGACGTAGGCGACGTGTTCGACGTCGTGGACGAACCGGTTGCGCAGCGCCGCATCGTAGATCCCGGTCAGATGGGTCGCATACAGTACGAGCACGAAGGCCGCCGCCGACGCGATCGCACCGTGCGAACGCCATCGACGCGCCAGCGAGCGCTCGGTCGTGGTCGTGCGCCTGGGCACCCATCCGAGCGCGCGTGACGTCGCGACCGGCCTGGCGACCACGACGAGCGGCGCCGCGACGACGATCATCACCAGGTGCTGCACCATGTGGCCGGTGAAGGACCGCTGCGCCCACCGCTCCATCACCGGCAGCACCGACACGAGCAGCGCCGCCACGCCAGCACACCACGCCGTCAACCGCCAGACCGACGCTCGGCCGGTCTGCAGCCACCCCCATCCGTAGACGACGACCGCGATGATCCCGACCGCCACGAGCACCCCGTGCTCCACCGGACTCGTGTGTGCGATCACGTCGGTCCACACGGTGTCAGACACCGTGCGACAGACCGTGATCCAAACGGTGTCTGACACCGTGTGACAGACGGTGTGGGGCTCACGTGTCGGTGTCCCTCGTGAGCAGCAGGACCTGGGAGGCGACGATGGCGATCCCGATCATGCTCATCCACGATCCGAGCGGGATGCCGAGAACCATCGCGGTCACTCCGAGAGCGAGTGCGAGCGGGCGCAGGCTGGCCGTCGGGTACACGCCGACGATGCCCGTGAGGTCGCTCGCGTCGACGTCGGCGCGGTCCTCGACCCGTTCGTCGTGCCTGCGACTCCAGTCCCACGTCCACCCCGCCACGAGCCCACCGAGGCCGGTGGCCATCAGCAGCAGCGACACGCCGGTCGTGTCGCCGCCCACGAGCAGATAGGTGACGCCGATCACGACGAAGTAGACCGTCACCCCCGTCCACAGGATCGCCTCGACCCTCACGGCTCGTCACCCTCCTCGACGTCGTCACCCTCGACGACTGGCGCCTCGACTCGCTTCTCGGCGGCGTCCGCGTCCTCGACGGCGTCCGTGTCGTCGACGGGTTCCTGGCCTTCGGGGACCTGCTCGATCGGACGTGGACCGTCGGTCTGTGTGCGCTCGTCCTCGTTCGACCACTGGTGCAGCGGCAGCCACTTCTCGTCGTGCTCCTGGCGGGCGTGCCACGCCTCGGCCGAGGTCGGCGCGCCCACCCCTTCGTGATTGATCCAGCGCAGGTCGAACACCGGGCGCTCCGACCGGATCGGCGGCATCCACGTGAAGTTGTGTTCGGCAGGCGGTGACAGCGTGGCCCACTCCAGCGAGTTGGCATGCCAGGGGTCGGCACCGACCGTGGCCGGGCTGCGCAGCGAGCGGACCACCGAGATCAGGAACGGGACGAACGAGGCGGCGAGGATCACGAACCCGAAGGACGAGATCTTGTTCCACAACTCGAAGTTGTCGAGCGGACGGTAGTCGGACACCCGTCGCGCCATCCCCTCCCGCCCGAGCAGGTGCTGGACGAAGAAGGTGACGTTGAAGCCGATCATCAGCAGCCAGAAGTGGATCGAGCCGAGCCGCTCGGACAGCAGCCGACCCGTGACCTTCGGCCACCAGAAATAGATCGCCGCGAACATCGCGAAGATCACGGTGCCGCCCATGACGTAGTGGAAGTGGGCGACCACGAAGTAGGAGTCGGACAGGTGGAAGTCGATGGTGGGCGACGCGAGCATCACGCCGGTCACTCCCCCGCCGACGAAGGTGACGAGGAACCCGATCGAGAACTTCATCGGTGCCTCGAAACTCAGCGATCCGCCCCACATCGTGCCGATCCAGTTGAACACCTTCACGCCGGTGGGCACGGCGATCAGGGCCGAGGTCAGCGCGAAGAACGGGAGCACGATGTCACCGGTGACGAACATGTGGTGGGCCCACACCGACGTGGAGAGCGCCCCGATCCCGAGCGTCGCCAGGACGAGGCCCTTGTACCCGAACACCGGGCGACGCGAGAACACCGGGAAGATCTCGGTGACCACACCGAAGAAGGGCAGGGCGACGATGTACACCTCCGGGTGACCGAAGAACCAGAAGAGGTGTTGCCACAGGATGGGCGAACCCCCGGCGACCGGATCGAAGAAGTGGGTGCCGAACTGGCGGTCGGCGAGCAACATCATCAGCGCCCCCGACAGCACCGGGAACGCGAGCAGCACCATGAACGAGGTGATGAACAGGTTCCAGGTGAGGATCGGCATCCGGAACAGCGTCATGCCGGGCGTTCGCATCATGGTCACGGTCGCGATCACGTTGACCGCGGTGACGGTGCCCGACGTACCGGTGAGGATGATCGACACGATCCACATGTCGGCACCCAGCCCCGGGCTGCCACCGGCGCCGGACAACGGCGGGTAGGCGAACCATCCGAACGAGGCCGCTCCCCCGTCGCTCACGAAGCCGAGCAGCATGACCGCACCGCCGATCACGTACAGCCAGTACGAGAACGAGTTGAGCCGCGGGAACGCGAGGTCGGGCGCCCCGATCTGCAGTGGGATCAGATAGTTCGCGAGGCCGAATCCGAACGGAACCGCGAACAGGTACACCATGACGCTGCCGTGGATCGTGAACACGCTGTTGTAGGTCTCGGGGCCGACGATCTGCAGCCCGGGTTCGGCCAGCTCCGCCCGGATGATCCCGGCGAGCGCGCCACCGATCGCGAGGAAGATCATCGACGTGACGACGTAGGCGATGCCGAGCGCCTTGTGGTCGGTGGTGGTGAGCCACCCCATGATCGTGCGCGGCAGACCACGCGGGCCGTGTGCGTCGGGGTCGCCCAGGAAGTCGTCGATCTCGACGAGCTTGCGATCGTCGTGCTGACCCATCACCTCGGGGTCGACGACCGGGTCGCCGGAGGGCGCCGGGTCCAGCGTGGTCATGTCTCACCATCCTGATCCTCGGCCTGATCCTCGGCCTGATCCTCGGCCCGATCCGCAACCTGATCCGGGGCCCGATCCTCGGCCTGATCTCCGGCCTGATCTCCGGCTTGCTCAGCGGCGCGCTCGTCCAGCCAGGCGTCGAACTCGTCGGGTTCGAGCACCAGCACCGAGAACTGCATCTTGGCGTGGTCGAGCCCGCAGTACTCGGCGCACACCCCGGCGTTCGGGTACGAGCCGGCCTCGTCGCCGATGTCGACGCTGAACGAGGTGAGGCGACCCGGGATGATGTCCCGCTTGAACCGGAAGGCGGTGACCCAGAACGAGTGGATGACGTCGAGCGACTCCATGTCGAAGCGCACCGAGGCGTTCGCCGGGAGCACCAGTTCGGCGACGTCGGTGTCGGCACCGCCCACCACCGTCACCCCGGACTCGGGGTACTCGAACTCCCACTGCCACTGGAACGCCGTGACGTGCACGACCAGATCGGGGTCCTCGTCGGTCTCGCTGATCGACCGCTCGGTGACGAACGTGACGGCGAACAGCCCCATGATCACCACGAACGGGATCACGGTGTACGCGACCTCGAGCGGGATGTTGTAGTGCTTCTGGCGCGGGAGCCGATCGTCGCGTCGCCGGTAGCGGATCACGACGTAGACCACGAGGATCAGTACGAACGCGAAGACCCCGTAGGCGAGGTACAGGAACAGGTTCCACACCCACTCGGTTTCGACCGCCTGATCCGTGATCGGTGGATCGAGCGTCCCGGCCGTCTCGGACACACTCATCGTCCGACCGCGTTCTCGGAGTCGACGTCGTCATCGGCGTCGCCGGCACCATCGCCCGCACCATCGCCCGCACCATCGTCATCGGCGTCGCCGGCGACATCGTCGGCGTCGTGTCCGTCGGCATCGGTGGTCGCCGCACCCGAGCGGACGGATTCCCGGGGCGAGATGTCGTCGAAGTGCCCGGGGGCGGCACCGCCTGCCACCATCCAGTCCTCGATGTGGTCGTGGGGGATGTGGTAGCCGCCGTCCGCGGCACGTTCGATCGGGACGCGCCGCTCGGTCCGCTCGGGCCCAAGCCGGTCGCGCAGCGAGATGCACACCCACCTCGCGATCACGAACGCGATCGGCGGCGCCAGGATCAAGCCGAACTGCAGCACGCTCGTGACGTGGCCGACCGACAGGTTGACGGTGCGCGCCACGACGTCCTGGGCTCCGCCGAGGAAGAGGATGGCGACGAAGGTGATCGATGCCGCTCCGATCGCCGTGCGGTTCGGCGCATCCCTCGGTCGGTCGAGCAGGTGGTGGTCACCGACGTCGCCGGTCAGTCGCCGTTCGATCGTCGGCGCCAGGTAGAGCCCGCCGAAGATGATCGAGGGGATCAGGATCCCGGAGAACACGAGCGTGTTGATCACGTACCCACCGACACGGATCTCCCACGGCGGCACGAGTCGCACCGATCCCTCGAGGAAACCGATGTACCAGTCGGGCTGGGCGAGCGACGTGGCCGCCGCCGTGTCGTACGGGCCGTACAACCACACCGGGTTGATCTCGAAGATCGCTCCCATCGCGGTGAGCACGCCCGCCGTGAGGAACAGCAGGCCGATCGACTTCATCGCGAACGAGGGCCACACCCGTTCCCCCACCACGTTCGACTCGGTGCGGCCGGGGCCACGGAACTGGGTGTGCTTCTGGCGCCACACCAGGCCGAGGTGCACGGCGAGCAACCCGACGATGGCGGCGGGGATCAACAGGATGTGGACCGGATAGAGGCGTCCGATGATGTCGGTCCCCGGCCACTCGCCGCCGAAGATCAGGTATGCCAGCCGTTCCCCGACGAAGGGAATGGCCAGGATGATCCCGTTGGTGATCCGCAACCCGGTTCCCGACAGCAGGTCGTCGGGAAGCGAGTACCCGGTGAACCCCGCTGCCAGCGAGAGCACGAGCAGCGTGAGCCCGACGGACCAGTTCATGTCGCGCGGGCGGCGGAACGCCCCGGTGAAGAACACCCGCGCCATGTGCAGCGCAATCGCCCCCATGAACAGCAGCGCCGACCAGTGGTGCATCTGACGGATGAGGAGGCCGCCCTTCACGTCGTGGGAGATCCGCATCACCGAGTCGAACGCCGCGGACACCTCCTGGCCCTGCAACGCCTCGTAGGAACCCGTGTAGGTGCGCATCTCCTGGGAGCCCTCGTAGAACAGGGTGAGGTACGTGCCGGTGACGAGCAACACGATGAAGCTGTACAGCGCCAGTTCCCCCCACAGGAACGAGAAGTGCGACGGGAAGACCTTGCGCAGGCTCTTGGTCAGGAACGTGTTGCCCCCGGTGCGTCCGGTGACCGACTCGACGTACCGCTCGACCAGACCGCGACGACGATCGACGGGTTCGGCTCGACGCAGCAGGCGGGGACGTTGCTTCGGGAGGAAGCGTGCGAGCGCCATCAGCCTTCGTCCCAGGTGATCGGGCCGACCGGACGGTCGAAGTCGCCGTTGGCCACGAGGAATCCCTCGTCGTCGACGCCGAGCGAGAGTTGTGGCAGCGACCGCGGCGCCGGGCCTCCCACCGGCCGGGCCCCGTCGGTCGGGTCGAACACCGACTGGTGGCACGGGCACACGAGTTGACGGACCACGTCGGGTTCGCGGTCGTCCACACCGAACAGTCCGACCGAGCAGCCGGCGTGAGTGCAGATCTTCGAGTAGGCGACCCAACCGTCGAGGGCACCCTGTTCGATCGTCGACGCGCTGAGCAGTTCCTCGCGCAGCCGGAGCAGCACGACCTGGGAGTCGTCGCGCCCGATCATGCCGTCGGGGAACACGGTCGCGAGTTGGTCGAACACGCCCGAACTCAGTGCGACCGGCTGGCCGTCGAGGGTCACCAGACGGCGCCCTGCGACCCACCCGGTGCGGTCGCGCTCCCCGCGAGGTCGGGGGCCGAGCGAGCCGATGGGGCCGACGAACCCGATGGCGAGGCTGGCGAAGGAGCCCCCCAGCAGCCCGACGAGGAGCTTGCGGCGACCGACGGTCTGCTGGGTCATCTCGACCTGCCCGGTCAACTCGTCCCGCTCGGCCGCCGTGGGACGCAACGGCTCGCGCTGCTGCACCACGTGCTCGTCGAGGTCGAGGTACTTGGCCCACGACACGAGTCCGAACCCGATGCCGCCGAGAGCGAGGGCGAGTCCGACGCCGAGCAGCGTCTGGGTCTCGCTCGTCCAGTACGCAGCAGCAGCCAGCAGCCCGCCGGCGACCGCCACGACGAACGCGACCGTGGCCGCCCGGTAGGCGCGCAGGTTCATCTCCTCGTGAGGGACCGCCACCCACTCCGATGTCGCTGCGTCGTCGCTCACGACGCGGTCGTGCCCACTGCGGGCGAACCCACCAGTGTCGCTTGCACGTGGTCCGTCCGCTCCCGTTCCGCTCGTCTCCGATCCGCTCACGAGGGCGCCATCTCCTCTTCGTCGTCGTCGATCGGGTGAGCGAGGTCGTCGAGCTGGGCGTCGTCGTCCACGTCACCGTCCGGTTCGAGGGGGTGGTCCCGGCCGTCCTTGGCCTGGCCGATCCACCGGGTCAGCGCGACCAACGGGAGGAGAGCGAGGATCCACGCCGCCAGCCCTTCGGCGACGGGCCCGGCACCACCGAAGCGGCTGGCCGACGTGGTCTCGGCGTCCTGCAGGGCGACCTCGATGTAGGCCGCCACGTCGGCGATCTCGTCGTCGTCGAACTCACCGAACACCGGCATCGACCCCGGACCGACGAGGATCGCCTCGGCGATCTCGGTCGACGTGGCCAGCTGCAGGTTCGGAGCGCTGCGGCCCCCACCGATCGGTGCGCCGGCGCCGGACGACACGTGGCACGCCGCGCAGTTGAGCCGGTACAGCTCGCCGCCGTTGGACACGTCGGCACCGGCGATGTCGACCTCCGGTACGTCGGGACCACTGCCGATCGACGCCACGTACTCGACGAGGGCGACGATCTCGGCCTCGTCGTACCGCACCGGCCCCCGGCGCGCCTGGATCCCCGGCGCGGCCAGCGGCATCCGCCCCGTCCGCAACACGAAGTCGGTCGAGGCGCCGCCTTCGGGTTCCAGCGTGGGACCGCGATCGTCGACGCCCCGGGCGTCGAGCCCGTGGCAGCTCGAACACTGCGTCTCGAAGAGTCGTCGCCCGTCGACGGGCTCGTCGACGCCCGCCTGCTCCGATCCCTGCTCGACTTCCTGCTCCGGCGGGGTGGCCGGTGCAGCGGAGGCTCCCGGTGCCGACGGCGACAGGAGAGCGACCGCGGTGAACAGCCCGGCTGCCGCGATCGGGAGACCGAGCATCGCCGCCGACGCGGTCGAGCGCTTCAACGGATCACCCAGATCGTGAGGAAGACGCCGACCCAGACCACGTCGACGAGATGCCAGAACAACGAGATCCCGCGAGCCCACGGCGTGATCTCGTCCAGCGAGCGGGTGCGCGCAGCGCGGACGTAGAGCAGGCCGAGCGCGCACACGCCACCCAAGACGTGCGCCGTGTGCAACCCGGTGAGCCCCCAGTAGACGGATCCGTAGGGGTGGTCGTCGGCGCGGAAGTCGAGTGTGGCGTACTCCGCGAACTGATTGACGAGGAACCCGGTACCGAGAGCGATGGTGACGATGAGCCAACGCCGCATCGACCGACCGTCACCACGTTCATGGGCCCGGTCGCCGGCGACCAGGGTGAACGACGACGCCACGAGCACCACGGTGGCCGCCACGGCTCGCGCCACGTCGAGTTCGGCGCCCTCGGGCGGCCACTGCTCGGCCGTGGACCGCAGCAGGAAGTACGCCGCGAAGAACGGGGCGAACAGCATCACGTCCGAGGCGAGGAACACCACGACTCCGAACTGGCCCGTCGTCCGCCCAGGCGACCGCGCCGGCGTGCGCTTCGCCTCGGCAAGGGTCATGTGTCGAACGTAACCCGCAGAGCAGCGTCGTGGGAACGAAAACTCGGAATTCCGTGGCGGGGGCGATGCAGCCGCTGTTCCCGTCAGCACATCCGGGCGACTCGGCCGGATGCGCTGCCAGGAATCGCGTCTCGTCGTGTCTGTGAGCACATGTCCGCAACTCGCACTGATGTGCTGACACGAATTTCGGTGCCCGATCGACCGTTCGGTCAACTCGTGGAGCGCTCCAGCCGGATGACGATCGACTTCGACGCCGGCGTCTGTGCGACCGGGCCGTGGTGGTCGAGTGGCACGAGCACGTTCGTCTCGGGGTAGTACGCGGCCGCCGTCCCCTCGGGCGTCGGGTAGTCGACGATCCGGAAGCCGCGCGCCCGACGTTCGGGTCCCGACGCCGACGTGACGAGATCGACCCGGTCGCCGGACGCGAACCCGAGACGAGCGATGTCGTTCGCGTTCATCATCACCACGTGCCGGTCGCCCGAGAGTCCTCGGTAGCGATCGTCATGACCGTAGATCGTCGTGTTGTACTGATCGTGCGAACGTGTCGTCTGGAGGACCAACTCCCCGTCGCCCGCCGTCGGCGTGACCGCACGACTGACGGTGAAGTGGGCCTTGGAGTCGCTGGTCTCGAACGTGCGTGAGTCCCTCGGCGGGTGCGGCAGTTCGAACCCTCCCGGGATCCGGACGCGCGAGTTGAAGTCGTTGAACCCGCCGACCGTGCGGCCGATGTGCTCGCGGATGACGTCGTAGTCGTCGCCCATCTCCTTCCAGCGCACCGGGTGGTCGGCGCCGAGCAGACGCTGCGCCAGCCCGGTGACGATCGCCACCTCGCTGCGGGCGTGTCTCGACGGCGGCGGCAACATCCCGGTCGACGCGTGGACCATGCCCATCGAGTCCTCGACCGTGACGAACTGGTCACCGCTCGCCTGGCGGTCGACCTCGGTGCGACCGAGTACCGGGAGGATCAGCGACGTCTGGTCGGTCACCAGGTGCGTCCGGTTCAGCTTGGTCGAGAGGTTCACCACGAGCGACGCATCGCTCAGGGCGCGCTCGGTCCGGTCCGTGTCGGGTGTGGCTCGCGCGAAGTTTCCGCCGAGTCCGATGAACACCTTGGCGTGCCCGTCCTCGAACGACCGGATCGCGTCGACGACGTCCACCCCGTCGTCCGTCGGCAGGGACACGCCGAACTCGTGCTCGAGGGCCGCCAGCATGTCCGGCTGCACCTTCTCCCAGATCCCCATCGTGCGATCGCCCTGGACGTTGGAGTGCCCGCGCACGGGACACAGCCCGGCGCCGAGTCGACCGATGTGTCCGCCCAACAGGTTCAGGTTCACGATCTCCGCGATGGTGTCGATCGCGCCGACATGCTGTGTGATCCCCATCGCCCAGCACACGATCAACCGCTCCGCCGACGCCACGATCTCGTAGGCCTGGTCGACCGCCGCGGGGTCGAGTCCCGTCTGTCGCAACAGATCGTCCGCGTCGACGGACGCCAGGTGCGCACACAGTTCGTCGTAGCCCGACGTGTGGTCGGCGACGAACCGTTCGTCGACCTCGCCGGCCTCGACGAGGCGCTTGTTCCAGAGTTGGAAGAGCGCATGGTCGGCACCGAGGCGGATCGGCAGGTGGACGTCGGCGAGCGGCGTGCCGACGCCCGACAGGCCACGAGGAGTCTGTGGGTTCTTGAAGTTCAGGAGGCCGGCCTCGGGCAGCGGGTTGATCGAGACGATCCGTGCCCCGTTCTTCTTCGCCTCCTCCAACGTCGAGAGCATCCTCGGGTGGTTGGTGCCCGGGTTCTGGCCGGCGAGGACGATCGTGTCGGCGTGCGCGAAGTCGGAGAGTCGAACCGATCCCTTGCCGATGCCGATCGTGTCGCTCAGCGCGGCCCCGGTGGGCTCGTGGCACATGTTCGAACAGTCGGGCAGGTTGTTCGTCCCGAAGCACTTGGCCATCAACTGGTAGACGTAGGCGGCCTCGTTGCTCGAGCGGCCCGACGTGTACAGCACCGCCTCGTTCGGGTCGTCGAGCGAACGCAGGCGATCGGCCACGAGGTCGAGGGCCGCGTCCCACGAGACCGGTTCGAAATGCGAACCGCCGGGTTGCTTGACCATCGGTTCGGTGAGTCGGCCGACCCGTCCGAGCCAGAAGTCGGATCGTGTCCGCAGGTCGTCGAGGTCGTGTGCAGCGAAGAACTCGCGGTCCACGCGGTCCGTGGTCGCCTCCTCGGCGACCGCTTTGACGCCGCTCTCACAGAACTCGATGTGCTTGCGTTCCGACGGGTCGGCCTCGGGCCAGGCACACCCCGGACAATCGAAACCCGACGGCTGATTGATGACGGCGAGCGTCCTCACGGTTCGGCGAACGCCCATCTGCGAGATGGATCGCTTCATGCTCGATGCGATCGCCGGGAGCCCGGTGGCCGAGGTCTCGGGTTCGGACACCTCCACGTCGGATGCTTCGGGTTCACGGATCGAGCGGGAGGACATGGGTCCATTGTCTCCACATGCGGAGCCGCATACACGTTCGTGCCGACGATCACCACGATCGGCACGATCGCCCCGCCGCCCCTCCGATCGAAGCACCAGCACGCGTCGTCGAACGACTGCTCCGTGGAATCCACCTCAGGCTGGGGGGATAGCTTCGACCCATGGAACACCGCAACCTCGGCCACACCGGAATGATCGTCAGCCCGCTCTGTCTGGGGGCGATGATGTTCGGCGCCTGGGGCGAACCGGACCACGACACGTCGATCGGCATCATCCACCGGGCCCTCGACGAGGGCATCAACTTCATCGACACCGCCGACATCTACTCGCGTGGGGAGTCCGAGACGATCGTCGGCAAGGCGCTCGCCGGGGGCAAGCGTGACGACGTGATCCTGGCCACCAAGTTCCACGGGCCGATGGACATCGAGATGGGCGAGTCCGGAGGCGACCCGAACCACCGCGGCAACTCGCGACGCTGGATCGTCAAGGAGGTCGAGGAGAGCCTGAAGCGTCTCCAGACCGACTGGATCGACCTCTACCAGGTCCACCGACCCGACACGGGAACCAACGACGACGAGACCATCTCGGCGCTGACCGACCTGCAGACCCAGGGCAAGATCCGAGCATTCGGTTCGTCGACGTTCCCGGCGCACCGCATCGTCGAAGGGCAGTGGATCTCGGAGAAGCGAAGCCTCGGCCGGTTCGTCACCGAGCAGCCGCCGTACTCGCTGCTCGTGCGCGGCGTCGAGGCCGACGTCCTGCCGGTGGCGGAGAAGTACGACATGGGAGTCATCCCGTGGAGCCCGCTCGCCGGAGGATGGCTCAGCGGCAAGATCCGCAAGGGCGAGGGTCAACCCGAGACGAACCGATCGAAGCGGCGCCCCGGCATGTTCGACATGTCGAACCCCGCGATCGCCCGCAAGCTCGACGCCGTCGAGGACCTCGCGCTGCTGGCCGAGGAGGCCGGGATGTCGCTCATCCACCTGGCGATCGCATTCGTGATGCAGCACCCGGCGGTGACCGCGCCGATCATCGGACCACGCACCATGGAACACCTGGAGTCCCAGATCGGCGCCGCCGAGGTGAAGCTGTCCACCGACGTCCTCGACCGCATCGACGAGATCGTTCCGCCCGGGACCACCCTCTCCGATGGCGACACCGGCTACCAGCCCGATGCGCTGCAGGATCCGTTCCTGCGGCGTCGGCGCACGGCCTGATCGGCCGTCACGCTCACCCGCCGATCAGGCGGGTCCGGCGCCGAGCACCCCACGGACGAAGCCCTCGCGGCCGGACCTGACCCGCCAGTGGACCCACCGACCGCGCTTGTCGCCGTCGATCAGACCCGCCTCGGCGAGGATCCTCGTGTGGTGGCTCACCGTCGGTTGCGACTTGGCGAGCGGCTCGACGAAGTCGCACGAGCACACCTCGCCCGATGCGGCGATCAGGCTCAACATCTTCAGCCGGACGGGGTCGGCGAGGGCGGCGTACGTTCGGGCCAGTTCGGCGGCGGCGGCGTCGTCGATCGGCGCAGCGGTCAGCGGGGCACAACAGTCGATCTGCTCGGTGAGTTCCACGTCTGAGTTCCCCTTCGGATCTTTCACATTGACATCTGTCGATCTATTGGTACGATCGTCACATCGACATCCGTCAATCTATCATCAGCTCATCGAAGGGGCCACCATGTCACGCATCCAGCTCGCACTGAACGTCTCGAACATCGACGAGGCGGTCGAGTTCTACTCGAAGCTCTTCGCCACCGAACCGGCCAAGCGCAAGCCCGGCTACGCCAACTTCGCCATCGCCGAGCCGCCGCTCAAGCTCGTGCTGATCGAAGGCGAGGCCGGGGGGACGCTCAACCATCTCGGCGTCGAGGTGGAGACCGGCGCCGAGGTCGAAGCCGCCGAGGGCCGCCTGTCGGGCGATGGCCTCGCCACGACCGGCGTCGACGACACCACGTGTTGCTATGCGTTCAAGACCGAGACGTGGGTGCACGACCCCGACGGGGCCCCGTGGGAGTTCTACGTGAAGACGGGCGACGCCGAACAGATGCGCAACACCGTCCACCGCGCCGCTGACGGCGCGGAGGACAACGCGCAGTGCTGCGCACCGGCTCCGCAGACAGCGTGACCCGCACCACGACCACCCCACCCGAGCCGGCCGTCGTCGCCGCCGCCGAGCTCTCGACCCTCGACCGGTATCTGCCGGTCTGGATCGGCCTGGCGATGGTGTTCGGCATCGGGATCGGACGCGTGCTCCCCGACCTCGACGACTGGCTCGACGAGATCACCATCGGCACCGTGTCGGTCCCGATCGCGATCGGCCTGCTCGCGATGATGTACCCGGTGTTGGCCAAGGTGCGCTACACCCGTGTCGGCGAACAACTGGGTGACCGACGCACGCTCGGGCTGTCGCTGGTGATGAACTGGATCGTCGGCCCCGCGCTGATGTTCGTGCTCGCTTGGACGTTCCTGGGCGACCTGCCCGAACTGCGGACCGGGCTGATCATCGTGGGGCTCGCCCGGTGCATCGCGATGGTGCTGATCTGGAACGACCTGGCGTGCGGGAACCGGGAATTGGGAGCCGGACTCGTGGCGGTCAACTCGGTGTTCCAGATCGTGATGTACTCGGTGCTCGGCTGGTTCTACCTGACGGTCCTGCCGGGCTGGCTCGGGTTCGAGACCGAGCGTCTCGACGTCGGCATCTGGGAGATCGCCCGTTCGGTGTTGATCTTCCTCGGTGTCCCACTGCTCGCCGGTTTCCTGACGAGAACCATCGGCGAGAAGCGCAGGGGCACCGTCTGGTACGAGGAACGCTTCCTGTCGCGCATCGGGCCGGTCGCCCTCTACGGGTTGCTGTTCACGATCGTCGTGCTGTTCGCCCTGCAGGGCGAGCGGATCACCGATCGCCCCGTCGACGTCGCCCGAGTGGCGGTACCCCTCCTGGTCTACTTCGTGACGATGTGGTTCGGGTCGTTCACCGCGGGCTACCGCCTCGGGCTGCCCTACGACCGCAACGCGTCGGTTGCGTTCACGGCGGCGGGCAACAACTTCGAGTTGGCCATCGCCGTCGCCATCGCCGTGTTCGGGGTGACGAGCGGTCAGGCCCTGGCCGGCACGATCGGCCCACTGATCGAGGTGCCGGTCCTGGTCGGTCTGGTCTACGTGTCGCTCTGGGCCCGTCGCCGCTTCTACGCGAGATCCGTCGACACGAACTGACGGGGGTGCCGGACACGGGCGCCGGCATCTCGTACGATCCGAGCGCTCCCGCCGCCGCCGCCGATCTCGTCATGCACTCCCACGGACCCCATCCTTCCCACGACGGTGCGCCGATCACCGTCCGCCCGACGATCCGCCGAGCGATGTGGGCATCGGTCGCCGTGTGTGCCGTTCTGGTGCTGATCGGGCTCGTCGCCCTGTGGCCGGGGTCGTCGGACGGGGGTGTCGACCCGCTCGGTCTGGAGGGCGACCCGGTACGGGCGCAGGTGACCTCGGCACCCGTCGAGCCGTGCAGCTACGACCCGCTGCTGGGTTGCAGGATGATCGAGATCGTCGTCTCCGAGGGTGATCTCGACGGGGAACGGATCTCGTTCGAGCAGTCGATCGACAGCCCGATCCGCGACGGCGACTCGATCCTCGTCGACGTCGTCGAGAACGGCGACGGGTCCACCCAGGTGTTCTTCTACGACTTCGAACGATCCACCCCGCTGCTCCTGCTGACGTTGCTGTTCGTGGCTGCGATCGTCGTGCTCGGCCGATGGCGTGGGGTGGGCGCCCTGGCCGGACTCGCGGCCAGCCTCTTCGTGATCGTCGCGTTCGTGTTGCCGGCGATCCTCGCCGGGTCCAACGCCGTCGCCGTGGCACTCGTCGCCGCCGGGGTGATCGCGTTCATTGCGCTGTTCCTCGCGCACGGGTTCAACCTCGCGACCGCGGCCGCTCTCCTGTCGTCGATCGCGAGCCTGGCGATCACGGCGCTGCTGGCCTGGGTGTTCGTCCGATTCTCCGATCTCACCGGCCTGGCCGACGAGTCGACCGGATTCCTCGGTGCGCTGGGCACCGACATCAACCCTCAGGGCCTGCTGCTGGCAGGGGTCGTGATCGGGTCGCTGGGCGTGCTCGACGACGTGACGGTCACGCAGGTGTCCGCCGTGTGGGAGTTGAAGCGCGCCCGGCCCGACGCCGACATGAGGGATCTGTACGGCCGAGCGGTACGGATCGGACGCGACCACATCTCGTCCACGGTGAACACCTTGTTCCTCGCCTACGCGGGGGCTGCGCTCCCCCTGCTGCTGCTGTTCAGCGAAGCCGGTCAGTCGGTGTCGTCGGTGGCGACGCGTGAGGTCGTGGCGGTCGAGATCGTCCGGGCGCTCGTCGGCTCGATCGGCCTCGTCGCCTCGGTGCCGATCAGCACCGCACTCGCTGCTGCCATCCTCGGCAGCGTGACCCACGACGGCACGGCCGACGTGTCCGCCGGTCCGGCTCACGGGACGGATCAGTCGAACGACGACTGATACCGGGCCCGCAGGTCGGAGCAGTCGTCGATTGCCCGCACGTAGGGATAGGGGTTGATCGCCCCGCCCCCGCCCGGGTGGATCTCGAAGTGCAGGTGCGGGGTGGCGCTGCTGCCGGTGCTCCCCACGAATCCGATCACGTCGCCGGCCTCCACCCTCGTGCCCACCTCGATGCCGGGAGCGAACCCGGACAGGTGCAGGTAGACGAAGTAGGTGCCATCGGCGGCGGTCAGCTTGAGCCCGTTGCCCGAGATCCGGCCGGGCTGGTCCCAGTAGCGGGTGGTGATGGTGCCATCGGCCACCGCGTACAGCAGGTTGCCCGTGGCGGCGATGACGTCGACGCCCTCGTGGACACGACCACCCCCACGCGACGCGTGCCAGGTGTCGCCGTAGGCGCAGTTGCCCTGCACGGGGAACCGCTCCAGAGAGGTCCATCCCGTGGCGTCGCTCCCCGTGGCGTCGGTCGAGTCCGACTCGGACCCGCCGGACCGAGATCGGCTCGACGCTGCACCGCTCGAGACGCGCTCGAGACGCCCGATCGTCTGCTCGTCGAGTTCACCGGTGCGCTCGAGACCGTTCCAGGACTGGAAATCCGCGATCGCCTTCGTGGTCGCCGACCCGAAGACACCGTCGACACCTCCGGGAAGGAACACCCCTCCTGCCACGAGCGCCTGCTGCACGTCCTTCACCCTCGGCCCGATGTCGCCAGGCCCGAGATCGTCGGCACCGTCGAGTCCCGCTGCGATCATCGGCGGCGCAGCAGCGGTGGTCGCGGGAATCGACGTCATCGAGATCGCGATCAGCGAGAGACCCAGACTCGCCTTCTTCCAGGTCCCGCGGCGCGAGAGCGGACGTCGTGTCGGTCGGATCGGCGTGGGGCGGGTGGTCGTCGTCATTCGGGGTCCTCGGGGTCTCGTGTGGTTGTCGTCGTCGTGTGTTGTCGTGATCCCCGTCCGCAAGTCTCACCCTAAACCACAGATCGAGGGTTGTCACGACAGGAGGTCTCACACGTTCGATGCGACGAGAGGTCACGACTACACTTCGTCCGGTTATGGCTCCCACAACCGAACTCGACCGGGTCGTGGCGGACCGCCTCGATCGACACGACATGAGGTACACGTCGGGACGCCGCGCGATCGTGGCGGCGTTGCGCTCGATCGGTGGACCCGTCACGCTGCCCGACCTCCTGGCCTTCTCCGGTGAGATCACCCAGAGTTCGGCGTACCGCAACCTCGCGTTGATGCAGGATGCCGGCGTCGTGCGCCGCCTCGTCCACGGCGCCGACCATGCGCACTTCGAACTCGCCGAGGAACTGACCGAGCACCACCATCACCTGATCTGCGAGACGTGCGGCTCCGTCGAGGACTTCACGCTCGACGACGAACTCGAGCGGCTCCTCGACGCCGCGTTCGCGAAGGTGGCACGCGCCGCCGACGCGACCCCCTCGAGTCACCTGATCGACGTCTTCGTCGTGTGCGCCGAGTGCGGCGCGACCGGCGACTGATCGGTCACCGCCCCCGCACTCCGCGCCACCGGCTGCTCGACGGCCCGACCAGTGGTGCCCGGATCAGTGGTGCCCGGTCAGTGGTGATGATCGTCGTCGATGGCGATCGAGCCGTCGCCCAGGTCGAGCACGCGACCTCGGTACGCCTGACGAAGGTTCTCCGGTCGCAGCACCTCGGCCGGTGGCCCGGACGCCACGACGGTCCCGTTCAGCATGACGACACGGTCGGCTCGAGTCGCCTCGGCGAGATCGTGCGTCGCAACGACCACGGTGCGACCGGCGGCCCGCTCGTCGTCGATCGCCGACCTGATCGTCTGTTCCGACGCCAGGTCCAGACCTGCGACGGGTTCGTCGAGCAGCAGGATGTCGGCCTGCTGAGCGAGGCCCTGCGCGATGAACACCCGCTGTCGCTGCCCGCCGGACATGTCCGCGAGGTGGCGGTTCGCCAGATCGAGGATGCCGAGGCGCTCCATCACGGCGTTCACGACGACCCGTTCGGCTCTGCTCGCGGCGCCCGGGAACGTTCGGCGACGGGCGAGGCGAACCACCTCGCGAGCGGTCACGAGCAGGTGCTCCGACGCACGCTGGGACTGGAGCACATAGGCCACGTTCGCGTCGCGAGTGCCCGACGGAAGCAACCTGACGCTGCCCTGCGACGGGTGCAGGAGGCCCGCGATGACGTGGAGCATCGTCGACTTCCCCGACCCGTTGGGGCCGACCAGGGCGGTGTAGCCGGCAGCGATCTCGAGGTGAGGGACCTGCAGCACCGTCGACCGTCCGCGGTCGACGATCACGTCGGACAGGACGATCGACGGTGAACCCGCCGTCCGCGAGGCGACCTCGCTCGTCGTGTCGATGTCAGGAGAACTCTTCACGCAGTGCCGTTCTTGGGTTGCCGTTCTTGGAATGATTCCCATAACCTGCACTCATGGGAAGAGTTCTCAATACTATCGTTCTGTCGGGCCGCTCCGTGAGCGTCATCGTCCTGCTGGCGGCCGCCACCGCATGTGGATCGCAGGCGTCGGATTCGGCGTCGGACACCGACCAGAACTCGTCGGCCACCGCAGACCGACCGCGGATTGTCGTGACGACCAACATCCTCGGCGACATCGTGTCCGCTGCGGTCGGTGACCAGGCGGACGTCGAGGTCATCATGCCGCTCGGAACGGACCCGCACGACTTCGCGCCGTCCGCCCGTCAGGCGGAGTCGATGGAGGACGCCGACCTGCTGATCGTCAACGGGGCCGGCTTCGAACAAGGCATGCTCGACATCGTGGCGAACGTGTCCGACACCGGAACCGAGGTGTTCTCCTTCGCCGACCACGTCGAACTGCTCGAATTCACCGGCGACCACGACCACGGCGACGACGACCACGGCGACGACGAGCACGCCGACGACGAGCACGCCGACGAGGACCACGCCGACCACGAAGGTGGCCAGGATCCCCACCTCTGGACGGACCCGACGCGGATCGCAGCGGCCGTCGCCGCGCTGGAACCCGTGGTGGCGGGTCTGTCGGGCGTCGACGCCGAGGCCGTGGCCACGTCCTTCGACGGCTACCTCGACGACCTCGGCGCCCTCGATGCCTCGATGCAGGAGACGCTCGCCGTGGTTCCCGCTACACAGCGAATCCTCGTGACCAACCACGAGGTGTTCGGCTACTTCGCGGACCGGTACGACTTCGACGTCATCGGCACGATCATTCCGTCGCTCACGACGAGCGCCGAGTCGTCCGCCTCCGACATCGAAGCGCTCGCCGACCTGATCGACGCCGACGGCGTCCCCGCGGTCTTCGGTGAGACCACCCAGTCGTCGACGCTGACCGAGGTGTTGGCCGACGAGGTCGGAGAGTCCGTCGAGGTGGTGGAACTGTTCAGTGAGAGCCTCGGCGAGGAGGGTTCGGGCGCCGAGACGTACCTTGGCATGATGCAACGCAACGCCGACCTGGTCGCCGGAGCGCTCACGTGACCCCCGCTCACGTCCGGCGCCCGTCGTGATCGACTTCTTCCTCGACGCATTCGGGTCCCAGATCACCCGCCGGGCGCTGGTGGGCGGGCTCCTCGCGGCGACGATGACCTCGCTGATCGGCACGTGGGTCGTCATCCGCGGCCTCGCCTTCTTCGGCGATGCCATGGCGCACGGCGTGCTGCCGGGCATCGCTCTCGCCGCGGTGTGGGGATTCGACCTCACGCTCGGCGCCGCTGCCAGCGCCATCGTGATGGTGTTCGGGATCAACCTCGTCCACCGCACGACGAAGCTGTCCGACGACACCGGGATCGGCCTGCTCTTCGTCGGCATGCTCGCGCTCGGGGTCGTGATCATCAGCAGACCGAACTCGTTCGCCGGCGACCTCAACGGGTTCCTGTTCGGAGACGTGCTCGGCGTCCGTCGCGGTGAACTGGTGCTGGGGTCGATCGCCCTGATCGTCACGGTGATCGGCGTGATCGTGGGTCATCGCGCCTTCCTCGCACTCTCGATCGACGCCGACAAGGCCGCCACACTCGGGCTCCGACCCGGCCTCGCGCACGTCGCGATGCTGTTCCTGCTGTCGCTCACGGTGGTGTCGAGCTTCCGGGTGGTGGGCACGCTCCTCGTGTTCGGCTTCCTCGTCGCTCCTCCCGCCACGGCGGTCCTCCTCGTGCGCCGGGTGCCCGTCGTCATGGGTGTCGCCGTCGTCTTCGGCTGGCTCGCCGTCGTCGTCGGACTGGCCATCAGCTACCACGCCTCGACCGCGGCATCGGCCACGGTCGCCGGCATCGCGGTGGCACAGTTCTTCGTCGTGCTCATCGCCTCCGAAGTCGTCCGGTCACTCAGCGGCCGACGGCGACACGAGCTGCGAGCGAGCGTCGGCGACACGGGTGTCCCGGCGGTTCGGGCCTGACCCGGGTCGCTCATCCATCACCGCGTCGCCCGGGCCCGTCGTCGGGGCGTGAGCGGCACGTCGTCGCCTCGCTGTCCGTATCGTCGCTGCGATGTCGGGCACCGAACTCGCGATCATCCTGATCGCTGTCGTCCTCGGAGCGACCGTCAAGGCGGTGACGGGGATGGGTCTGCCGATCATCGCGATCCCGATCGCGGCGCTCTTCGTCGATCTCGACGACGCCGTGGTCACCCTCGCCTTCCCGAACGTCCTCGCGAACGCAGTGCTGGCGTACCGCGAACGCGGTCACCGCTCCGAGACGCGTGACCTCCCGGTGCTCGCCGCCGCCGGGGTGATCGGAGCGGCGATCGGCGCCATCGCGTTCGTGTCGCTGCCCGAGACCCCGCTGGTCGTCGTCCTCATCGTGGCGATCGTCGGCTACGTCGTCACGTTCTTCGCCAAGCCCGACATGCGCATCGGTCCCGACCGGTCGCGCCGGGCCGCGCCCGTGGTGGGGTGGGTGGCCGGAGCGTTCCAGGGAGCCGTCGGGATCAGCGGGCCGATCGTCGGCTCGTGGATCCACAGCTACCGACTCCACCGGGGTGCTCACATCCTCTCCGTCACCTCGCTGTTCCTGATCACCGGGTTCACCCAGTTCGCCGTGTTCGCCGCCACCGGCGAACTCGGCGGACGCGTCGGCGCGTCGCTCCTCGCGTGCATCCCGGTGCTGGCATCGATCCCGCTCGGCACGTGGCTGCGCAACCGGGTGTCCACACGCGGATTCGACCTCGCCATCGTCGCGATGCTCGTCGCCTCCGTCGGAGCCCTGGCCGTCACGACCTTCGTCTGACGGGCAGTAGGTCCTGGGCTGCAGCGTTCCTGCCTCGCTGCCGCCCGCAACCCTCCTCACGGCATCCCGGCAACCGAGACCGCGACACGCGCGATGGCCGGCTTGCTCGACGTTGCGGTATGGTGACCGCGACCAACCCGACGGGGAGTCTGCGGAACGGCAGGCTGAGAGGGTGACACGCCGTCACCGACCCGAGAACCTGAACCGGATCATGCCGGCGTAGGAATCGAGACATGAACGAACACATCGTCGTCGTCACCGGAGCATCATCGCTTCCCGATCACGTCGTCGCGGAGATTCCGTCCGCAGCGATCGTCCTGGGCGTGGACGGTGGTCTCGACCTGGCACTCGCCGCAGGTCTCAGCCCGTCCGGCCTGATCGGCGACCTCGACTCGGTGAGCGCAGACGGCATCGCGTGGGCGAAGCAGTACGCCACGATCGCCCGGCACCCGACCGACAAGAACCAGACCGACACGGAACTGGCCCTCTCGTTCGCCGCCGACATGCAGCCCGCACGGCTCACGCTGATCGGTGGCGGTGACCGCCTCGACCACACCATCGCCGCCATCGGATCGCTCTCGGCGCGCACCCTCACCGGAGTCCCCGTCCTCGACGGATGGTGGGACGGACGACATCTCGACGTGCTCCACGGTCCCGCCCGCAGGACCCTCGACCTGGAACCCGGCTCGACACTGTCCTTGCTGGCCATCGGGCCGAAGTGCCTCGGCGTCACGATCGAGGGTGTCCGTTGGCCGCTCACCGACCATCGCCTCGATCCCGTCACCGGACTCGGCGTGAGCAACGAGGTCACGTCGACCGACGGACGAGTCCCCATCTCCGTGTCGGCCGGCGTCCTCACCGTCTTCGACACACCTCGAACCTCCCCTGAGACCTCCCCCACCGAAGGAGCATCCGCATGACCGCCGATCGACACCCCCACACCACGCCCGTCGCCGCTCTCCTCGTGGCGAGCGCGATGCTGGCCGCGTGCGGAGCGAGCGACGACTCCTCGGGTGACGCCGACGAGACGCCCGCCGCGACGACGAGCGACGAGGCCGCAACGCCGGGTGCACCCGGCACCACCGACGAGCCGACGGACACGGCGACACCGGCCTCCACCGACGACCCCGGGACGACCGACACCCCGGCCCCCGACGTGACCGAGACCGTGACGCTCGTCGCGTACGAGTCGTTCCCGTCCGAGGACACCCCGATCAACGAGCAACTCGCGGCGTTCACCGCCGACACCGGCATCGGCGTCGAGATCCTCATCGCAGGCGACACCGGGACGATGCTGTCGAAGGCCGAACTCACCGCCGGCAACCCCGAGGGTGACGTGATGTGGGGCATCGACAACACGTTCCTGACGCGCGCGATCGACTCGGGGATCTTCGAGCCGTACGTGTCGCCGGGCATCGATTCGGTCGATCCACGGTTCACCGACCTCGTCCCGAACGGCGAGGCGACTCCGGTCGACTTCGGTGACGTGTGCATCAACTACGACATCGCCGCGCTCGAAGGTCTCGGTGTGGAGCCACCGACATCGCTCGACGATCTGATCGACCCCGCCTACGCCGACCTCCTCGTGGTCGAGAACCCCGCCACGTCGTCGCCAGGACTCGCCTTCCTCCTCGCGACCATCGACGAGTACGGCGACGACGGCTGGCAGGACTACTGGTCGGGCCTCGTCGACAACGGCGTCTCCGTCACCGACGGCTGGACCGACGCCTACTACGGCGAGTTCACCTACGCCGGCGGCGATCGCCCCCTCGTGGTGAGCTATGGGTCGAGCCCGCCCTTCGAGGTGCTGTTCGGTGACGGGCTCACCGAGGCCCCGACCGGCGTCGTGGAATCCACCTGCTACCGCCAGGTCGAGTTCGCCGGCATCCTCGCCGGCACCGATCAGCCCGACGCTGCGCAGCAGTTGATCGACTTCCTGATCAGCGAACCCTTCCAGGCCGAGGTCGCGCTCAACGTGTTCGTGTTCCCCGTCAACACCTACGTCGAACTGGATCCCGCATTCGCGGACTTCGCCGTGATCCCCGACGAGAGCCGGTCGCTCGACACCGAGGACGTCGATGCCAACCGCGAGGACTGGATCGACGAGTGGACCGACCTCGTCATCGGCTGAACGCCACCACACCGACGGCGAACCGGGGCGGGCCGGTCCGACGGTGAATCGGTCGTCACCCTGGCTCCCGATCGCGCTCGTGGCCGCGCCGACCGTCGGGCTCGCCCTGTTCTACGTCTGGCCGTTCGCGAACCTGATCGTCGAAGCGGTCGACGTCGAGTCGGTCCGCACGACGCTCGGTCGCAGTCGGACCCGGTCGATCATCTGGTTCACCACGTGGCAGGCCGTGGTCTCCACGCTCGTGACGATCGTGGTCGGGTTGGCACCGGCCTGGGTGATCGCCCGCTACGACTTCGTCGGGCGCCGACTGCTGCTCAGCCTGCTCACCGCCGTGTTCGTGCTGCCCACGGTCGTGATGGGCGCAGCCTTCCTCGCCCTGCTCCCGGATTCGCTCGACCGCACCGTGTGGGCGGTGATCGGTGCACACGTCGTGTTCAACCTGGCGGTCGTGGTGCGTACGGTCGGTGCCGTGTGGGAGCACCTGCCGACCGACATGGAGGCCGCCGCCTCGACCCTCGGTGCGTCGCCGTTCGTCGTGTTCCGTGAGATCACGCTGCCGCTCCTGCGCCCGGCCGTCACCGCGGCCGCCGCGATCGTGTTCCTCTTCACGTTCACCTCGTTCGGGGTGATCCGTATCCTCGGAGCGCCCGGCACGCGCACGATCGAGGTCGAGGTGTGGCGACGATCGACGCAGCTCGGTCAGGTCGACCAGGCCGCCGTGCTCGCGCTGCTGCAGCTCGGCGTTCTGGCCGCCGTGGCCGTGTGGTCCTCGATCGCGTCGCGTCGCCACGCTCGCTCGCTCGCGCTGCGTCCGCTCGCCCGCCCGCGCCGAGCCCGGTCGCGCCAGGAGCGCCTCACGATCCTCGTCGTCGTCGGCGTGACGTCCACGATCGCGGTCGCCCCGCTCCTCGCCCTCGTCGTGAACTCGCTGTCCTCACCGTCGGGATGGACGACCAGCGGGTGGACCGACCTGGGGAGTGCGGAGATCCGTCCGGGCATCGGTCTCGGCATCGACCCCATCGCCGCACTCGCTGCGTCCCTGCGCACCGCAGCGTGGGCCACGCTGTTCGCCACCGCGCTCGGGGGGCTGGCGAGCCTCGGGATCGCGACCGCCGGTCGCTTCGGTCGGGTCCTCGACGCCGGGCTGATGCTGCCGATCGGAACCTCTGCCGTGACCATCGGGTTCGGGATGTTGATCACCTTCGACCGCGCCCCGTACGACTGGCGTTCGACGTGGTGGCTCGTGCCGGTCGGGCACGCACTCGTGGCGATCCCGTTCGTCGTGCGCACCACACTGAGCGTGCTCCGCTCCGTCGACGGTGCCCTGTCGGAGGCGGCCGCCACGCTGGGCGCATCACCGACTCGCGCCTGGCGCGAGATCGTCGTCCCGCACCTGTGGCGCCCGCTCGCCGTGGGTGCGGCGCTCGCCGCCGCCATCTCGCTCGGGGAGTTCGGCGCCACCAGCTTCCTCTCCCGCAGTGGCGGCGAGACACTGCCGATCGCCATCGAGAAGTTGCTCGGCCGAACGGGATCGCTCCTGCAGACGAAGGGATATGCACTGTCGGTGGTGCTCGCGGCTGTCACGATCGGGCTCGTGATGGTGGTCGATCAAACCGGCGACATCGTCGGCGCGCGGCGCGGCCCCGCGTCGGGTCCTCCTCGAGTGGGTCGAGCGGCCGGGCCGTCGTCGGGTGCGGCGGCTCCGGGGTCGGTCGACGAGGTCGGGCGCTGATGTCGGGCGCCGAGGTCACGGTCACCGGGGTGTGCGTCGGCTTCGACGGCCACCGAGTCCTGCGCGACGTGTCGATGCGGGCCGGCGCCGGTGAGGTCGTCGGGCTCCTGGGGGCCTCGGGCTCCGGCAAGAGCACGCTGCTGCGCGTCGTCGCCGGGCTGCTCACCCCCGACAGCGGACGCGTCGACATCGGAGGAACGGACGTGACCCGCCTTCCCACCCATCGCCGCGGGGTCGGCATGGTCTTCCAGGACAACCAACTCTTCCCGCATCGCACCACGCTCGAGAACGTCGAGTTCGGCCTGAAGATCGCCGGAGTCGACCGTTCCGAACGACGAGCGCGGGCCGAGGCGTGGCTCGAGCGAATCGGACTCGGCGGGTTCGGCCCGCGCCTCGTGACCGAACTGTCCGGCGGCGAGGCCACACGGGTCGCGCTCGCTCGGACCCTGGTCGTCGAGCCCACGGTGGTCCTGCTCGACGAACCACTCACCGGGCTCGATCGCGAACTGCACGACCAACTCGTCCGGGAGCTCGCCGGACTGCTGCGCGACACGTCCTCGACGGCGATCCTCGTCACCCACGACGTCGACGAAGCGTCCGCTCTCGCGGACCGGACGCTGTTGCTGAGCGACCTCCAGTCATGACGCCCCACGTCGAGATCCACGAGATCATCTCCGCTCGGACCCACGACCTCCGGCGGCGGGTCCTGCGTGACGGTGCAGCTGATGCCGTGGTGGACTGGGTCGGGGACCACGACGACTCGACCGTTCACCTCGGCGCCGTGGTCGGCGGCCAGCTCGTCGGCATCTCCACGTGGTCCGCCGTGCCGGATCCGCATGCCACGGACCTGCCGTCGATCCAGTTGCGTGGCATGGCGACCGACCCGGCATTCGCCGGGCAGGGGCTCGGACGTTCCCTCCTCGACGCAGGATTCGGACGTGCTCGATCGGCCGGGCCGGTGCGGGTGTGGGCGAACGCCCGCGTCACCGCACTCGAGTTCTACACACGGGCCGGGATGGTCGCGTCCGGCCCGGTTTTCGTGACCGAGGCCACGGGCCTCCCGCATCGTCACGTCCACATCGACCTCTCCTGAGCGCGGCACGCCGGTCGGCGGACACCGGGACACCGGTCCCGTCGTCTTCCTCTTCGTCGCTCCGACGACCCACTGGAGGGGTGCCCTCGTCCCGTTGCGCCTCGTCGACCCGACCGAACCCGACTTCGATCACACACGAGGCGCCATGTCGCACGCACACGCCGATCACGCCCGGCGACGAGCCGCCCACCTGCGCACGTTGGCGTCCGAGATGCTGCACTCACCCTCGATGACGTTGCACACCCATTCGACGGTCGACACGTGGCACGGCCCGCAGGCCCAGGCGTGCAACCAAGCGCTGGCCGGCGCCCAGCGGGCCGTCCACCTGGCGATCGACGATCTCCTCGACCGAGCGTGGCGACTCGACCGCGACGCCGACGAACTCGAAGCCGCTGCGATCCGCATCGATCGTCTCCGTGACCGCCGGGTCGACGAGGCCGCCGAACGCGCATGAATCCGGCGCTCGTTCGACTCCGAGCAACGGGGCCTCGAACCCGATCGACCGCCCCCGCATCGTCGGCGCTCCCGACCCGTTCGCCCACCGGGCCGAATCCAGCCACCGGCACCACACCGGTTCACGACGAGGTCAACGATGCGACACGGATACGAACCTGACCGGATCACCACGCTCACGCAGCAGTCCCGCTGGGCCCTCGGCGCCCTCGACACAGTCCGCAGCACGGACCCGGCGGCGGCGGAGGCGATGGCCGCGATCGCTGCCCTCGGGGCGGTCATCGCCGACCGCTTCATCCCCGCCACCACCGCAGTGGGGATCGTCGACCCGCTCGGTCGGGCGGGCCGGCCGAGCCCGACGCCGGCGGGGGCGGACTGGTACGCCGACTGGCTCGACGATCGGTTCGACACGACCGCCGAAGCGATGTCGGACGACGAGCTCTTCGCCGAGCTGGATCGCCTCGAGGACGAGTTGCCGTACGACGACGACCTCCGACCCGACATGGACCACTCGTTCTGGACCGACTTCGAACAACTCGCCGTCGAGATCGCCGTACGAGCCGAGACCGACCCCGAGTTCGCAGATCGGCTGGTCTCCGAATCCGCTTCCTCGGTCCTGATCCCCGTCGCGTTGGACTTCGCACGTTTCGACCCGGGTCTCGTGGCCGCCATGTCGGCGAAGGTCCTGTCGTCCCGCCAGACGATGATCGACGTCGAGTACCACTACCAAGCGTACGGCACCGACCTCATGCTCGCGTTCCTCACACGGTTCCCGGACCTGGCTCTCGACCTGCTGGCCCACGGCACGACCGACCGGGGCGACAGCATCCTCCGCGAACTGCTGACGTGGCCGACGATCGATCCCGGCACGGTCACGGCGTTCGTCGACGCAGCGATGTCGGCTCCCTTCGAGCAGCCCGAACTCCTGACACAGGCCGGAACGGTCATGCACCACCTCGTCGAGATGGCGAACGAGCGCAGCCTGTTCCCCGACGGCTTCCCCACGGAGTTCAGTCCGATCGCGGCGAAGATCGTCATCCAGTACCTGCCGTTCTTCGTCACCAGCCTGAGCGGAGACGGCGACGTCCATCTGAAGGGCTTCGACCTGCAGGACATCGGCGTCGAGCTCGGTTCGTACGGCGAGGTGCTCGATCTCGTCGGGGCGTTGATGCGCGACCCGACGTCGTCGGAGATCCTGCTCGGGGTGATCCCGGCCCTCACCGTGCTCGGCCAGAACGCCACCGGACCGCTCGACGTCCGACTCGACAGCGTCGCCGACTACCTGCAGATCCTCCGCAAGGGCGCGGAGAACGAGCAGCTCGAGGAGGTGCTCGAGGCTCGACGCGACGAGGCATCCACGCAGCTCGCCATCGACCTGATCCTCGGCGCCATCGACCTCGTCACATCGGTCACGGGGCCGATCGAGGTCGGTCTCGTCGAGGTGCCGCTGGGCGTCGTCGAGAAGGGAGCGCGACTGTTCGCCGAGTGGGCGGTCTCGGTGAGCGACCTCGGTCTGGGCACCATCGACCGGATCGCGTACCTCCTCATGGTGTACGGGCTGGGTGTGGCGATCACACACCGACGCAGCAACGGCGACGACGATCCCGACGGCGAAGGCGATCCCGACGGCGACGGTGACGAAGCCGCAACGACCCAGAACCGACGGCTCGCCGAGCAGATCATCGACGAGATCGACGACGCGCTCGCGAGCGGCCGGTCGATCGAGGAGGTCGAGGGCCTGATCGGCGATCTCCGGCTCGTGACCGACGCCGTCGACAGCCGGTCGACGACCATCCTGGACGACCCACGTGTGAGACCGACGACCTACGACGTCGAGGAGAACGTCGACAGCGAGGAGTGAGGGCACCTCGGCGGCCCACGGTTCCCACCTCCACGCCTCGCCGTCACGTCGACGTGGCAGGCTGGGGGGCATGCAACTCGGAATGATCGGGCTCGGGCGCATGGGCGCCAACATGGTGAGGCGACTCAAGGACGGCGGCCACGACTGCGTCGTCCACGACGTGAGCGACGACGCCGTCACGGCGCTCGAGGACGAAGGCTTCACCGGTGCCCACACGCTCGAAGAACTGGTCTCCGGCCTCGACGCTCCTCGATCGATCTGGGTGATGATCCCGGCGGCGTTCGTCGGCGACATGCTCGAGAAGCTGGTTCCGCTGCTCGACGAGGACGACACGATCATCGACGGCGGCAACTCCTGGTACCACCTCGACGTCGACCGCTCGAAGCTGCTCGCCGGCCAGGGCATCCACTACGTGGACGTGGGTACCAGCGGCGGCATCCTCGGCCTGGAGCGCGGCTACTGCCTGATGATCGGCGGCGACGACACGGCGGTCGGTCGGCTGGAGCCGATCTTCGACACGCTCGCTCCCGGTGTCGAGTCCGCCGAGCGGACACCGGGGCGGTCGGGCGACATCGCGCCCGAGGAGAAGGGATGGTTGCACTGCGGTCCCAACGGTGCCGGCCATTTCGTGAAGATGGTCCACAACGGCATCGAGTACGGCGTGATGTCGGCGATCGGCGAAGGACTCAACGTGCTCGCCGAGGCGAACATCGGCAAGCAGGACCACGTGCAGGACGCCGAGACCGCGCCGCTCGACTCCTCCGAGTACTACCAGTACGACCTCGACCTGTCGAAGGTCACCGAGGTCTGGCGACGAGGGTCGGTGATCACGTCCTGGCTGCTCGACCTCACTGCCGAGGCGTACCTGAAGGACCCGGAGCTGAGTGGCTACAGCGGCCACGTCAGCGATTCGGGTGAGGGGCGCTGGACGATCGCGGCCGCCATCGACGAAGGTGTGCCGGTCCCGGTGCTGTCCGCGGCGCTGTTCCAGCGCTTCGCCTCCCGCGGCCGCGACGACATGGCGAACAAGGCCCTGTCGGCGATGCGTGCCGGGTTCGGTGGCCACGTCGAGCGCAAGGGCTCGACGCGATGAGCGACCTGCACCCCGGCGAGGCGCGCGGCGGCACCTACGTCGACACGACACAGATCGACACCAACCAACCCCACGCCGACGCGCTCGTCCTGTTCGGTGCCACCGGCGACCTCGCCAAGCGGAAACTGTTCCCGGCGCTGTACCACCTGCAGAAGCTGCAGGACGTCGCGGATCGCGCCGACGCCCTCGTAGAAGTTGCCGCGACCTTCGATGCCGATGCTCTCCGACATCGTGACCTGCACGCTGCGCACGTAGTGCCGGTTCCAGACCGGCTCCAGCAGTGTGTTCGCGAACCGGAACACGAGCAGGTCCTCGACCGCCTCCTTGCCCAAGTAGTGGTCGATGCGGAAGATGTGGTCCTCGGGGAACACCGCGTGCAACGTCTTGTTCAGTTCGATGGCGGAGGCGAGGTCGCGCCCGAACGGCTTCTCCACGACGATGCGCCCACGCGAGTGGAGCCGGACCGACGCCAGACGCTCGGCGACCATCGGGAACATCGACGGCGGGATCGCCATGTAGAAGACCGCCGTCGACGAATCGTGGCTGTCGAGCATCGCCACGAGTTCGTTCCAGGTGTTCTCGTCGGCGTAGTCGCCCTGGATCAGGTCGAGTCGCGCTTCGAGGGCGTCGATGACCGCCGGATCCGCGTCGGCCACGTGCGCCAGGATCGACTCTCGGGCGTGCGACCGGAAATCGTCGTCGGTCCACTCGCTGCGCGCCACACCGATCACGGGAACTTGGAGGGTGCCCGACAGAACCATCTGCTCCAAGTCGTCGCGCTCCTCGCGATGGAGCCACCGGCGGGGCCCGACCCCGGGTTCCTCCAGGACGAGAAGGCGAAGGTCATCAACGCGATGCGCCCGATCGATTCGTCGTCGCTGGTGCGCGGCCAGTACGTCGGATACCGGGACGAGGAAGGCGTCGCCGAGGACTCCGAAGTGGAGACCTACGTCGCGGCCCGTCTCGAGATCGACTCGTGGCGGTGGGCCGGTGTGCCGTGGTACGTCCGGGTCGGCAAGGGACTGAGCGAGGCGGCCACCGAGGCCGTGATCGAACTGAAGAGCCCGCCGCGGATGCTGTTCGACGAGGCCGGGAGCCCACCGCCGGAACGCAACCTCATCCGCCTGCGCCTCGGCAACAACGACGGTGTCACGTTCGCGCTGCAGGCCAAGACACCGGGGCCGCACATGGACAGCCAGGAGGTCGACGTCGACGTCGACTTCGCGGCGGCGTTGGGAGTACGACAGGACGCCTACGAGCGACTGCTCGGCGATGCGTTGGTCGGATCACTGCGTCGCTTCGCCCGTCAGGACGTCGTCGAGGGGACGTGGCGAGTGGTGCAGCCCGCACTCGACGAGCCGGGCCCGATCTACCCGTACTTCCGCAAGTCGTGGGGCCCGTCGGAGGCCAGCGCGATCCTCGTCAACGACGACGACGTCTGGTACCCACCCAGCCCCACCCGCACGTGACGACCACCGACCACACGGTGTCGGACACCGTCTGGTTGTCATCCCGTCTGTCATCCCGTGTCTGTCGATCCGTGTCTGACACCGTTTGATATGCTCTCAACATTCGGTACGAACGTCCCGAATGTTGAGACACCATGTGGATTCCGATCACGCTGGCTGCGGCGACCTTCCAGATCCTGCGGACGGCGCGCCAACACGACCTGCGACGGGTCCTCGACATCGTCCCCGCGGGATTCGTCCGGTATGCCTACGGCTTCCCGTTCGCGGTCCTGGCGAGCATCGTCACGTTCGGGGTCGCACGAGCCGAGTTGCCGACGCCTCCCCCGCGGTTCTGGCCGATCATCGCCGGCGCGGGAGTCGCTCAGATCCTGGGAACGATCGCGCTGCTGCGGTCGTTCCGGATGCGCGACTTCGCGGTCGGCACCGTCTACGCCAAGACCGAGGTGATCATCGTCGCCGTCGTCTCGGCCGTCGCACTCGGCGAGCCTCTGGCTCCGCTCGGTTGGATCAGCGCCGTCGTCTGCGTGATCGGCGTGGCGTGGCTGGCCGCACCCGACCGGATCACCGACATCCTCCGCCTCGCCGGTGACCCCGCTGCCTCGATGGGCGTGCTCGCTGCTGCAGGATTCGCACTCGCCGCGACCGGGATCCGCGCCGCGTCGAACTCACTCGGCGACCTCCCCACCTGTAACCGGGCGTTGCTGACGCTGACGGTGATGCTCGGCATCCAGACCGTCGTCAACGGTGCCCAGTTGGCGATCACGGACCGCACGGGACTGCGCTCGGTCGTCACGCACTGGCGTCCGGCGATTCCCGTCGGGGTGCTCAGCATCGCCGGGTCCACGTGCTGGGCCGTCGCGGTCACCCTGACCGACGCGACGAGAGTGCGCACGCTCGGCCAGGTCGAACTGGTGCTCGCCTTCGCGATCTCCGCGATGTGGCTACGCGAACGGCACACGAGGCCCGAGTTCGTCGCCAGTGCCGTCGTGCTCGTGGGAATCGTCGGGGTGGTGGCGTTCGGCTGAACGATCTACATTCTCGACCGTGCGCGGCATCGTGGTCCCCGAGAAGACCGAAGACTTCACCGCCGACCCGGTCGAACTCTTCTTCGACCTCGCGTTCGTCTTCGCGTTCTCCCAACTCGTCCACCTGTTGATCGTGCACCCGGATTGGGAGCACGTCGGCAAGGCGACACTGATCTTCCTGCTGCTCTGGGCCGTCTGGTCTCAGTTCTCCTGGTCGGCGAATGCCGTGCCCGGCAACCAGCGCTCGGTCCGGGTCGGGTTCCTCGTCGCCACCGCTGCGAGTGTGCCGATGGCCGCCGCAGTGGAGACCGCGTTCGACGACAGCGGCCTCCTGTTCGCCGTCCCACTGGCTGTGATCTTCCTGATGGCGAACGGCGTGTTGGTCTCGTCGACCGAGCGCGGAACGGCGGCGCGAGCGACGACGATCCGATACTCGATACCGAACACCATTGCGATGATCACGCTGGTGGCGGGCGGGATCGTCGACGGAACGGCGCGGTACGTCGTCTGGATCGCGGCGTTCCTCGTCGTCCTGTGGGCCACGATCAAGGCAGGCCAGGGCGAGTGGACGATCCGCCCGGGGCACTTCGCCGAACGGCACGGTCTGATCATCATCATCGCCCTCGGCGAGGTCATCGTCGCACTCGGCAACGCCGTGGTCGACCCGCTGTCGGAGGAGGGCGGCGGATTCGCCGGCGAGACGGTGGCCGCACTCGCTGCCACCGGCATCGCGGCGGGCTTGCTGTGGTGGTCGTACTTCGATCGCGTCCAACCCGCACTCGAACACCACGCCGAGGAACTCGACAGCCGGCCCCGCGGACGCTTCGCCCGCGACGGCTACACCTACGCACACATGCCGATCGTCGCCGGGGTGATCCTGATCGCCGTCGGGATCGAGGAAGCGGCCCTGCACCCCGGCGACCCCCTCCCGCTCGCCTACCGGATGATGCTGCTCGCCGGCATCCTGTGCTTCTTCGGTGGCATCAACATCGGTGTGTGGCGAGCGTTCCGTGCTGTTGCCCGCGAACGACTGATCGCGATGGCCGTGATCACCGGCGTCCTGGCGCTGGCCGGGTCGGTCGAGGCCGTGTGGCTCATCGTCGTGATCGACGTCGTGGTGATCGCCGTGCTCGTCGCCGAACACCTCCGCATCGAGGTCCGCCCGAGCGACCCGAAGATCCACCACGCCCACTGACCCGACCTGTCATCCGGTGTCAGACACCATTTGGTTGTCCGTCATCCGGTGTCTGACACCGGATGGATCAGGTGTCGAGGGAGCGGCGCAGCCACTGGAACACGCGCCACGCGGCGTGTTCGGGAGACAACGTGGCGGCCGCGATGTGAGCCGCCTCGTCGCTGATCGCGCGTCCGTCGGGTGCCTTGACGTGGACCTCGGCGACGCGTTCGGCCATGACGAACCAGGCGACCGCCGCCTCGACCGACGTCCCGACGGTGAGGAAACCGTGGTTGCGCAGGATGCACAGCTTGGCGTCGCCGACGGCTGCCGCGATGCGCTTGCCGCCGTCGATGGAGAGCACCTCGACCTCCTCGTCGTCGAACATCGCCTGATCGAACACGAACGCACACGACTCCTGGCTCAGCGCGCGCAACGGCTCGACGTTCGCCGACCACGGCGTACCGAACTGGGTGTGCGTGTGAGCGGCCGACACGATGTCCGGCCGAGCGGCGAGAACCGGAGCGTGGATGTTGTAGCCAGCCGTGTTCACGGCGCCCGTCGAGTTCCCGTCGGCATCCTTCACCTCGCCGCCCGGGCCGACCAGCACCATGCGGTCCGCCGTCGCCGAACGGAACGGAACGCCCCAGTCGAGCAGCCAGAAGTGGTCGAGCAACTCAGGGTCACGCGCGGACACGTGACCGTCGCCGAGTTGGCCCCATCGCTGCGCTGCGAAGATCCGGTAACCCGCCGCCGCCATCTCCTTGCGGTGCTGTCGCTCGTCGTCGATCGACCGGACCGCATCCATCGGCTCCACGCCGTCGAAGCCCGGGTACTCGCTGTCGTCACTCATGGCACCCAGCGTAGGCACGCATCCGGACGCCGGTCGGAGCGGCCGCGTCACGCACGACTCACACGGTCGAGGACCTCCGCCAGTTCGTTGTCGGTCGAGATCCGTACGGTGGGGACATGAACCACCCGACACTGAACTACGTCGAACTCCCCGCCACGGACCTCGCCGCGACCAAGGCGTTCTACACCGACGCCTTCGGTTGGGCGTGGACGGACTACGGCCCGACGTATGCCTCCGCCGATGCGTCTGGCCTCGAGGTCGGCCTCACCACCGAGGCCGCCCCGGCCCCGACGCCGACGGACGACGACGAGAGTTCGATCGGTCCACTCCTGTTGTTCCAGTCCCACGAACTGGACGACGCACTCGCGTCGGTCACCGCCGGCGGTGGCCGGATCGTCACGCAACCCTTCGACTACCCAGGCGGCCGACGGTTCCACTTCAGTGATCCCAGCGGCAACGTCCTCGGCGTCGATCGACCCGACACCGCCTGACCCGGCCGCCTGACCCGGCCGCCTGATTCGGCCTCGCAGGACGCCTCGTCGAGCGCCCATCCTCCCGCCGCAGGCATCCGACGGCGATACTTGGGCCGTGAGCCTCCCCGGTGACGAGCGTGCGACCTTGACGGTCGACGAGCGTGCGGCGGCGCGTGCGTTCGTCGCTCGGTGCGAGGTCCGGCTCTCGACGATCCATCGAATCGCCGTGGGCATGTTGTCGGGTGCGGGTCTCCTCGTCGTCCTGCCGGTCGTCGCCCGCGACTCGGTCTCGGGTGTGCTTCGATCGCTGCTGATCGACGGGGTCGGATTCGTGGACATCGCGCTCGTCGTCGGTGTCGTCGCGATGCTCGCCGTCCCCGTCGTCGCCCTCTGGCTGCTGTTCGCGGATCTGACGCGCTTCTACTTCCACGCCAACCACCTGGGTGGTGACGGCCGGGATGTGTTCACGCCTCGCTTCACGCTGACCTCGCTCAAGCTCCCCTCCGACGAACTCGGCCCGACCGCTCGGGACCAACTCTCCGACAGTCGGAACGACCCCCGCATCGTCGAACTGCTGGTGCCGGCCAACGACACATCCAGGCGCCGCGTCGACCGTCAACTCCAGGTGTACCCGGGGCTCGACTCCGGTCCCGACGACGTGGGGCGAGCGGATGGCCTCTTCGAGCTGGCAGCGGCGACGAGCCGAACCCTGCTCGAAGAGGTCGCGAAGGTCGAGTACGGGATGGCCCGCCACGTCCTGCGACTCCGTGAACTGGTGCTGCGGTACGTGAAGGCACTTCTGGCGCTCCTGACCACGGCACTGGCCGTGTACTCGGGAGACGCCATCGTCGTCGGACTCGACCAGGGGCAGGGCATGACGGTCTCGGGGAGCGTCGCGCTCGCAGCCGTCGTGCTCGTGTGGGCCCCGGCCGTGGTCCTCGCCGTGACCTCTCCGGTTCGGTGGATCGAGAAGCTCATGCGTGATGACGGAGCTCCTTCGACCGCGGTTGCCGACGATCCCGATCTGACCCACGTCGAGCGTGTGTCCCTTCGGATCGCCGCGGTCGGCTGGCTCGCTGCGGCCGTGGCGATGGTCGTCTCGGCGATCGACGATGCCACTGGAGGCCAGGCCCGGGCGATGGGACTCGCGGTTCTCGCAGGGTCACTGATCGCGGTGACCGTCGCTGCGACGTCCGGACGATTCCGGAGTCTGGCGAGGATCCCCTGACATCGTTCGTGCTCCGGACCCGTCCGGGGAGCGTCGGACGCGGCGGTAGCTTCGAACCATGACGTCGATGTCGTTCGATCCGAGTGGCAGCCGGGTCGTGGCGGTACATCGGGCCCGGGACCACGAGTTCTCCAAGACGACCGTCGAGTCGATCATGCTGCTCGCCGGACTCGGCGTGGAGGGTGACGCACACATGGGTGCGCGCGTGAAGCACCGGTCGCGTGTGGCGAAGGACCCACTGCAACCCAACCTCCGACAGGTGCACCTCATCGCGTCCGAACTGCTGGACGAGGTGAACGCGAAGGGCTACGGCGTGGCGCCGGGCGACCTCGGGGAGAACATCACCACCGTCGGCCTCGACCTCATCTCGCTCCCGGTCGGCACATCGATCCGCATCGGCGACGCGATCCTGACGCTCACGGGGCTCCGCAACCCGTGCGTGCAGATCGGGGCGTTCGCCGAGGGTCTGCAGGGAGAGATGCTCGGTCGGGACGCCGACGGCAAGCTGCTCCGCAAGACCGGCGTGATGGCCGTGGTGATCCACGGTGGCGTCGTCGCCGCCGGCGACTCGGTCCTGGTTGCGCCACCCGCCGGCGAACCTCAGGCGATGAACGCGATCTGACCTGCGTAGAGGATCGGACCGGTCAACCGGCGACGAGCCGCCGGAGCAGGTCGGTGTCGAGGTGTTCCTCGACGGCGTCGGCCAGCAACTCGAACGTCGGCTCCAGCACCGGTTCGACGCGCACACCGAGCACCGCCTCGATGAAGTCCGGATGCTCGAACAGACCGTGCACGGTCGTCGCGGTGACGTTGCCGTCGACGCCGAACCGCAGATCGTTCGTCAGTTCACCGAAGCGGATCTCGTACCCCGAGTAGGTTGCGCCGAACGCCTCGATCACGCCGAACGTCGTGAGCTTCTCCGCGCCCATCACCGTCGAGTGGTCCATCAACCCGAGCCCGGCCACGATCGATCCGGGCGGACCTTCCACGCCGTGTGGGTCGACGATCTCGACGCCGAGCATCATCGCTCCCCCGCACACCCCGATCACCCGGACGCCGTGTCGGGCCGCGGCGACGATCGCCTGGTCGATCCCGTTCGAGCGCATCCACGCGAGGTCGGCGGCGAGATGTTTCGAGCCGGGGAGGATGATCGCATCGCGGTCGGGGTCGAGCCGTGTGAATCGACCGGGATGCGATGCCCAGCGGACGTCGGCAGCATGGCCGAGGAGATGGAACTCGTCGAGATTCGAACCGAACGGAAGCCTCGGGATCACGACCCTGGGCGCACCGCGGGGTGCCGACGAGGAGTCACGGGCACCCTCCTCCTGCGGCAGGTCGTGACGGAGCATCGGGACCACGCCGGCGGCTTCCATGCCCGTCATCGCCACCAACATCTCGGGGCCTGGTGCCAGCAACGAGGCGTCACCGCGAAAGCGGTTGAGGACGAAACCGGCGAGGCGGTCGCGGGTGGACTCCGGCACCAGCGACCACGTGCCGAACAGGTGGGCGAAGGCGCCACCGCGGTCGATGTCGACTGCGAGCAGCCCTGCGGCGTCGGCGTGTTCGATCATGCGATTGTTCACCTGATCGCGCAGGTTGATCTCGGCGGGGCTCCCCGCACCTTCGATCACGACGAGGTCGAACTCGGCGGCGAGCGAATCGAACGACTCCGCCATCGGCGTCCAGAGGGCGTCGTGGCGATCGTTCCACGGCGTGTTCGTCAGTTCCAGGTCCACGACGCCACGCACGATCACCTGGCTGCGGGTGTCGGCCTCGGGCTTCAGCAGCACCGGGTTCATCCGCAGGTCCGGTTCCACCCGCGCCGCCTTCGCCTGGAGCCACTGGGCCACGCCGATCTCGCCCCCGCGCACGACGCGCGCGTTGTTCGACATGTTCTGCGCCTTGAACGGAGCGACCCTGACCCCCTCTCGCGCGAACCAGCGGCACAGTGCCGTCACGAGCAGCGACTTGCCCGCATCGGAGGTGCAGCCCAGCACCATCAGTGGAGTCATCGCGTCAGTCTCGCCGACGGCTGCGTCCGAGCGAGGCACCTCTCGCCCGTCGAACTCCGCGTTCGGCGACGATGCCGCCCACGGCGAACACCAGCGTCACCCGACGCGCCAACGCGACCGCGCGACCGACGTCGTGTGCGACCGGCGCACGCCCGTCACCCAGTTCGCCCCGGTCCTCGGCAACCCCCTCGTAGACGTTCGTGCCACCGAGGCGGACGCCGAGCGACGCGGCGAACGCGGCCTCGACGACCCCGCCATTGGGCGACGGGTGCTTCCCGGCGTCACGACGGACGGTTCGCCACACGTCGGTGGCCCGCGACGGAGCGGCGATCACGACGGCGGCGACCGTGAGGCGCGCCGGCAGCCAGTTCATCGCGTCATCCAGACGGGCACTCGCCCAGCCGAACCGTTCGTGGCGATCGGTGCGGTGACCGACCATCGCATCCATCGTGTTGACCGCACGATGGACGAGAGCACCCGGGGACCCGCCGACCGTCGCCCAGAACAGCGTGGCGGTCACCGCATCGACGGTGTTCTCCGCGACGGTCTCGATGACCGCCCGGGTGACCTCGGTGGCGTCGAGCATGTCGGTCCGGCGCCCGACGAGCCGGGCCACTGCCCGGCGTGCGACGTCGAGGTCGTCGCCCTGGAGGGCGGCACCGACCCTGCACGCCTCACGCTCCAGCATCGCCCCGGCGATCGCAGCGCCCGACGCGAGAGCTGTGGCGACCGGCGCACCGGCGACACGACGGAGCAGCAGCGCCGGAACGACGCCGACGGCCACGCCGCTCGCTGCGTACGCGAACCCCGAGCGTCGATCGTCAGCCCAGTACCGCGCCTCGACCGCGTCCATCACCTCGGCGAACCGCACGACCGGGTGCCATCTCGTCGGTGGCTCTCCGAGCACTCGGTCGATCACGGCGCCGACGGCAGCGGCCGACGCACTCACGCCGACCGGACCCGTTCGAACGCTCGCAGTACCCGATCGACCTCGTCGCGCCGTGGGACGGCGACCCGCGACACGTCGATCAGACCGAAGTCGGTGCAGTCGCGCACCACGACTCCGTGCGGGATCAGGCGCTCCCGAAGCCCCGGTTCCATCTCGACCAGCACCCAGTTGACGGACGTGTCCCGCGCATGGAACCCGAGGGCGCGCAGCGCCTCGGCGAACGACCGGCGCAGATCGGCGATCGCCGACGACCACGAAGCCAGGTCGGTCTCGGCCAGCATCGGCTCGACCACGGCGATCGCGGGCGACGACACCGACCACCGTGGCTGTCGGTTCCTGATCACGTCGGCCGACCGCTCGTCGGGTGCGATCACGTAGCCGAGACGCAGGCCGGGGCACGCCCACAGCTTCGTCAGCGACCCGAGCCGCCACACGCCCTCACCGTCGAGACGCCGACTTGTCCAGGTGCCCGTGGCGATCGGCCAGAAGGCTTCGTCCCAGACCGAGGCGGTCTCGCCGTCGTCGGCCAACCGACCGAGCGGGTTCGACGGATTCGACCGCCACCTCGGCGCGTTCGGGTCCAGTTCGTCGAGGTGACGTTCGTACAGCGAGAACTCCGGCGCCACCACGTGGCCGGCCGGCATCGTCGACGCCACCAGGGCGATGGCCTCGGAGCCACCGTTCGTGAGCACCACCAGCGAGCGGTCCACCTTGAGCACGTCGGCCATGGCACGAGTCGCGTCGGTCGGGTCGGGGTAGTCGGCGATGGTGTCCAGTCGGTCGGCGAGAACCCGACGGACGTCGGGAGCCACCGGGTTCATGCTCATCGACAGATCGATCAGCGACGACCGGTCGACGCCGAGCGCCCGGGCCACCGCCGCAGCGTCTCCCCCGTGCCGGCTGCTGCCGACCTGCTCCGGCATCCGACCCGAGTCACGCATCCGTCGGCGACTCGACGGGGAAGCCGCGGCGTGGAACGACGATCACCGCACCGTCGTGCGGGTCGACGTCCACGGTCACGCAGACGTTGTACACCTCACCGAGTCGCTCTGCCGTCAGCACGTCGGCAGCCGAACCGGAGGCGACGACGCGACCTTCGTGGAGCATCACCAACCGGTCGGTGTAGGTGCCGGCGAGCGTCAGGTCGTGCAACGCGGAGATCACCGTCAGCGCCTGCGCGTGTCGGAGCTCGGTCACGAGTTCGAGCGCCTGCTGCTGGTGCCCGATGTCCAACGCCGAGGTCGGTTCGTCGAGCAGCAGGATCGGAGCCTCCTGCGCGAGCGCCCGAGCGAGCACGACACGTTGCCGTTCGCCGCCGCTCAGAGCACCGAGCAGGCGGGGGGCGAACTCGCCCAGCCGGAGGCGCTCGAGCGTGTCGGCGACCACGTCACGATCGTGCTTCGACTCGCTCGACCAGTAGCCGATGTACGGCGTGCGACCAAGCAGGACGTAGTCGGTGACCGTCATGTCGTCGGGGATCAGCGGCTCCTGGGGCACGTATGCGACGCGCTGCGCCCGTTCGCGATCCTTGAGGTCGCCGAGGCGGGTCCCGTCGACCTCGATCGAGCCGGCGTGTCTCACCAGTCCGGCGATCGACCGGAGCAGCGACGACTTCCCGGCGCCGTTGGGCCCGATCAGCCCGACCCACTCCCCCGGTGCGATCGTGTCGGAGAACGGTTCCACCGCCACCCGTCGCCCGTAGGACACGGCGACGTCCTGCAACGACAGTTCGCTCACCCGCTGATCCCTCGACGACGGATCAGGTAGATGAAGAAGGGCGCACCGAGGAAGGCCGTGACGACGCCGATCGGCGTCTCGGCCGGACTCTCGAGGATGCGTCCGGGAACGTCGGCGAGCACGAGGAACGTCGCGCCACCCATCAGCGACAGCGGAAGCACGCGCCGGTTCCGGGACCCAGCGATCAGCCGCACCACGTGAGGCACCACGAGACCGACGAAGCCGATCAACCCGCTGACCGACACGACCGCTGCCGTCCCGAGCGTCGCGGCGACGACGATGACCAGCCGTGTCCGGCGGATCGACACTCCGAGCGTTGCGGCCTCGTCGTCGCCGACGCGGAACACGTCGAGGTGACGACGGTGCAGGATCAGCACGATCGAACACACCACCACGTACGGCGCGCACAGTCTCACGTCGCTCCACGTGGCTCCCGACAGGCTGCCGAGGATCCACTCGAAGACCTCTCGGATCACGTCGAGGTTGCGGCGGAGCACGAACGTCTGGACGGCGGACGTGAACGACACCACCGCCACACCGGCGAGGACCAGCGTGGTGCCCGTGCGACCGCCGCCGAACGACGCTCCGACGACGTAGGTGACCAGCACCGTCGCCACGGCGAAGACGAACGCGACGGCGGGGACGGGATTGACCGGCCAGTCGTTCAAGGCACCGCCCCGCACGACGATCGCGATCGTCGCACCGAGTCCGGCACCCGAGGCGGCCCCGAGCAGGTACGGGTCGACGAGTGGGTTGCGGAACACGCCCTGATATCCGGCGCCGGCGATCGACAACATGCCGCCGACCAGCGCACCGAGCAGCACCCGCGGCATGCGGATCCTCCACACGATGTTCCACTCGGCGTCGGTCACGCCCGAGTCGATCGCCAGCAGTGGCAACCGGTCCATCAGTTCGAGCGGTACACGCCACCACGCCGGGCCCGCCGGTCCGATCGACGCTCCGAAGAGAATGGCGACCACGAGCAGCAGGCCGCCGCCGACGAACCACACGCGATCGCGCGCGTGTGCGTCGGCGTGTGCCTCCGTGCCGTCGAACACCGTCGTGTCGATGGGTGCGTTCGTGTCGGTGTCCGCGATCGGTGCGGTCGCGTCGGTCGCTGCGGTGATGTGGATGGTGTCGGCGGGTGACGGCCCCTCGCCCGTCTCCGGGTGTCGGTTGCCGAGGTCCCCCGTCGACACCCCGAGACCGGTCAGGCCGGCACCGAGGCCTGCTCGACGGCCGCGGCGATCGCCTCCATGTAGTCGACGATGCGCGGGCCCCAACGCGATGCGATGTCGTCGTCCATCTCGATCACGTTCCCGTTCTGGACCGCTGCGATCTCCGCCCAGCCGTCACGCTCGGCCACGGTCGCTGCGTTCTCGCCGCAGCACTTCGTGTCGGCGAGGAAGATCAGGTCGGGGTTCGCTGCGATCACGGTTTCGGCGTTGAGCTGCGGGTACTGGTTGCCCCCGCCGTCCACGCTCGATCCGGCGATGTTGGTGAGCCCGAGCAGTTCGTACTGCTGGCCGATGAAGGTGTCGGACGTGACGCTGAACAACGAGGGATCGAGTTCGTGGAAGTACGTCAGCGGAGTGTCGGACGCCGGTGCGTCGGCGACGAGTTCGTCGATGCGGGTCTGCATCGACAGGACGACTTCGGCGGCATCGCCGACGTGGCCGGTGGCCGCACCGAGCTGTTCGATCTGGGCGTAGGAGTCGTCGAAGGTCGTCGCCGACGGACCGACCCACGTCGCGATGCCGAGATCCTCCAACTGGGCGACGGCACCGTCGTCGCTCAGCACGACGAGGTCCGGCTCGTACGCAGCGATCGCTTCGATGTTCGGCTCGAAGCCCGACAACTCGTTCGGCAGGTCCAGTGCTTCGGCGGGGAAGTTCGAGAAGTCGTCGACGGCGACCACCTGGTCACCCGCGCCGATCGCGAAGAGGATCTCGGTGTGGGTCGGGCTGAGCGACACGATGCGCTCCGGAACGTCACCCTCGGCGGCCGCTCCCTCCGTCGTTCCTGCGGCCACGGCCTCGTCGTCCTCCATGTCGGGATCCATGTGGACGTCGTCGTTCATGTCCATGTCGGTGGTGGCGACGGCTCCGTCGTCCACGGGTGTCGCGTCCTCGGAGTCGCTGCCGCACGCCGCGACGACGAGCGAGAGACCGGCGACGGCGCCGATCAGTATCCGGATGTTCCGGTGGTGGTGATGTGTCTGCATGGTTCCTCCATGTGAGTGGAGGACAAGCTGGGTCCATCGCAGGCCGAGGCCTGCGGTGCGAACCGTCCCTTGCCTCGAGGGATTGTCTGTCGCGTTCTCGACCGAGGCGACCGGACTCGACTCGGCCGTGCGGCCGGGTCATCACCGTTGCGGGACAGTGCCGGGATCACACCGGACTTCGCTCTGACGAGAACAATTCGACACACTAGTGCGCGCTGCGTAGCCTCCCCCATTCCATGACCGACGCCACCGACACCAACCCCACCACGACCGACGCCACGACCGAGGCCACGATCGACCCGGAGACCGGTGAGCTCGCCCCGCGCGAGGATCCTCGCCCCGACGGGTTGCGTCGAGCCGACTCGCTCGTCGTGGTCAACACCGGCAACGGGAAGGGCAAGTCGTCGTCAGCGTTCGGGATGATGTTGCGGGCGCTCGCACGGGACTGGAACGTGGCCGTCGTGCAGTTCATCAAGTCCGGCAAGTGGAACACCGGCGAGGAGAAGATGGGCAAGGAGTTGGGCGTCCACTGGGTGTCGTGCGGCGACGGTTTCACCTGGGATTCCGACGATCTGAGCAACGACAAGCGGATCGCGGCAGAGGGCTGGGCGCAGGCGAAGGAGCTCCTCGCAGCCGGTGAGCACCAGTTGGTGATCTTCGACGAGCTGACGTATCTCGCCACGTACGGCTGGCTCGACATCGACGAGATCGTCGGCCCGATCCGTGACCGACCCCGCCACGTCAACGTGATCGTCACGGGCCGCGATGCCCACCCCGACCTGGTGGAACTCGCCGACACGGTGACGGAGATGACCGAGGTCAAGCACGCATACGCATCCGGCATCCGCGCCCTGCGCGGCATCGACTTCTGAGTCCGTTGCGTCGGCTCCCATGTCGCTCACACTGCTGATCGGAGGGGCCCGCAGCGGCAAGAGTTCGCTCGCAATCGACATCGGCCATCGGCATCACGCCGCCGGGATCTCGGTCACCTACATCGCCACGGCGCCGGTGCTCGACGACGACATGGCCGACCGCGTCGAACGGCACCGGGGCGAGCGTCCGCCGGAGTGGTCGACGATCGAGGAGGAGATCGATCTGGTCGGCGCCCTGCGCGGCGTGGACTCGGGTCTCGCGATCGTCGACTGCCTCACGTTGTGGACGTCGAACCTGATGTGGCGCGATCTGAGCGACGACGAGATCCGGTCGCGTTCCGCCGATGCCGTCGCTGCGGCCGCGGCACGGGCTGAACCGACGGTCGTGATCACCAACGAGGTGGGGCTCGGCATCCACCCCGAGACCGATCTCGGTCGCCGCTACCGCGACGTGCTGGGCTGGGTCAACCAGCAGTGGGCCGCCGCGGCCGACACCGCCCTGCTCCTCGTCGCCGGCCGAGCCCTCCCCCTCACCGACCCCTGGTCACACCTCTGATCCGAGTCGGTCCTTCTGGTTCTGAATGAAACGGACCGACTCGACCTCGGACACCGGTCGGTCCCTCTGGTTCTGAATGAAACGGACCAACTCGACCTGGGACACCGGTCGGTCCTTCTGGTTCTGAACCAATCGGAACAGGTCGGTGGGCCACCGGATCTGGCACACTCGCCGACGATGACGTTGTTGGCGGATCGACTCGTCGCGCTTCCCGCGCCGGACTCGGCTGCGATCGAGGCGGTGCGGACGCGGGCGTCGAACGTCCTGCGCCCGGCCGGTGCGCTCGCCTGGCTGGACGACGTCGCTGTCTGGAAGGCCGGCTGGCAACGCTCGGTGACACCGACGGTCGAGCGGCCCAGCGTCCTGGTCTTCGCCGGCGACCACGGCGTGACCGCCGCCGGAGTGAGCAACTATCCGAGCGACGTGACGGCCGCGATGCTCGCCGCGACCCGGCAGGGCAAGGCCACCATCAACGCCTTCGCCCGCTCGGCGGGAGCCACGGTCACCGCCGTCGACGTCGGCGTCGGCGAACCGACCGGCGACATGCGCGTCGAGGCGGCACTGTCCCGCGAGCGTTTCGACGAGATCACCCGCATCGCCTTCGACGCCGTCGACGCACTCGACGGCGACCTGCTCGTGCTGGGCGAACTCGGCATCGGGAACACCACCGCTGCGGCGGCGATCGCCGCGGCCTTCGCAGGCGGCGAAGCCACGGTGTGGGTCGGGCGGGGAACCGGCGTTGACGACGACGGCCTGGCCCGCAAGCGTGCTGCGGTCCAGGAGTCCGTGCGACGGATCGCCGGTGTGATCGACCCGATGGAGATCCTGCGCGAAGTGGGTGGTTCGGAACTGGTCGGCATGGCGGCCGCATGCGTCGCAGCGAGACATCGCTCGATCCCGGTCGTGCTCGACGGCTACATCTGCACGTCGGCGATGCTCCCGATCCATCGGGCGAACGGGGCCGCGCTCGACCACTGCATCGTCGGACACTGCTCCGCCGAACCCGGGCACCGCCTGCTGCTCGACCGACTCGGCAAACAACCGTTGCTCGACCTCGACATGCGTCTCGGCGAGGGCTCGGGAGCGATGGCCGCCGTCCCGCTGGTGAGGATGGCGTGCGCGGGAGTGGTCGAGGTCCCCACCTTCGACGAGTTCTTCGGCGCCGGATCCGTTGGAGGGTCGGATGGGGTCTGACCCCAGCCGACCCCCGCGCCGACCGTTCGGGCTGCTCGCGGCGATGCAGTTCCTCACACGCATTCCGATCCGCATGTCGTCGGCGCCCGATCTCCCCGGCTCCGTTCCGTGGTTTCCGGTCGCCGGCGCGCTGATCGGTGCGATCGTCGGGGGAACGGCCGCCGGACTCATGGAGGTCGTTCCTCCCTCGGTCGCGGCCGCGGTCGCCGTGGTGGTGGGCGTGATGATCACGGGCGCCTTCCACGAGGACGGCCTGGCCGACGCTGCGGATGCGATGGGTGGATCGACGCCCGAGCGGCGACGCGAGATCCTGAAGGACTCGCGCCACGGGAGCTACGGGGTCGCTGCGATGTGCAGCACGATCGTGGTGCGCGTGATCTGCGTCGCGTCGCTCGGCCCTGCCGCCGCCTTCGCCGGACTCGTGGCCGCCCACACGCTCGGACGTGGGGCATCGGTCGCCGTCATGGCGATCGCTCCGGACGACCCGACCGACGGGTTGTCGGGCCAGTACACCCGGACACTCTCCCGCCCTCGCGCCACGCTCGGGGTGACGGCCTCGATCCTGCTCGGTGCCGTCGCCGTCGGGTGGTGGGTGGTACCGCTCACGGCGGCCGTCGCGCTCGGAGCCCTCCTCGTGTCGTCGATCGCGCGACGCGCGTTCGGCGGTGTCAGCGGTGACATCCTCGGGGCGATCGAACAGGTCGGCGAGTGCGTGGTGCTCGTGATCGTGTCCGGGCTCGCCATCCACCACGCCCCCTGGTGGGCCTGAGTCCGACGTCTGCGTCGCATCACGTGTTCCGACGCGTCGATCGCACACCGAGACACCCGAGGACCAGTCGTCGCTAGCCTCGTCGCTCGTGCCCGACACACCGACCAACACCCGAACCACGCCGGCGGGCCATGCACTGCAGTTCGCACGTGGATTCGCCATGGGCGCCGCCGACATCGTGCCCGGCGTCTCCGGCGGCACCGTGGCACTGGTGCTGGGGATCTACGACCGCCTGATCCGCAACATCCGCACCGGCGCCCACGCCCTCAAGGAACTGCTCACGGGCGATCTCGCCGGATTCGGCAAGACGCTGCGCAAGATCGAATGGGTGTGGCTGATCACCCTCCTCGCAGGAATCCTCGTCGCCGTCGCTGCGCTGTCGTCACTGATCGAGACGCTGCTCAACGATCACCCCCAGACCATGGCCGGGCTGTTCTTCGGTCTCGTCGTGGGCACGATCTGGATCGCCTACCGCCTGCTCGACCGCGTCGACGCCGTCACCATCGGCATCATCGCGGTCACCGCCGTCGCCCTGTTCCTCCTGCTGGGCCTCCGCGAGGACACCGAAGTGGCCGAGGGAACCCTCGAGGTGGTCACCCAACCGCTCTGGATCTTCTTCCTCGCCGGAGCGATCGCGATCTGCGCCATGATCCTGCCGGGCATCTCCGGCTCCTTCATCCTGGTCATGCTCGGCATGTACAGCGAGGTCCTCGGAGCCGTGAACGACCGTGACATCCTCACGCTTCTCGTGTTCGTCCTCGGTTGCGTCACCGGCCTGGCGTTCTTCTCGACGCTGCTGAACTGGCTGCTCGAGAACTACCGGAACTGGGTGATCGCCGCCATGATCGGCCTGATGATCGGCTCGATGCGCGTCCTCTGGCCGTGGCCCGGGGGCACGTTCACCACCAGCCTCGGCGCTCCCGCCGACCCCATCGTGCTCCCCATCGTGCTGGCCGTGGCCGGCGCAGTGGTGGTCATCGTCGTCGAGCGGGTGAGCAGCCGGGTCGGCGAACCCCACTCGGCCTGACCGACCCGCCATTCCGACCCGCCATTCCGGTTTGCGTGACACCTTCGGCGGTCAGGACCGCCGAAGGTGTCACGCAGACCGGGGAATCAGCCGGAGACGAGGGCAGCGAAGCGGGCGATGCCCTCCTCGATGTCGGCATCGCCCAGCGCGAAACTGAAGCGCGCATAGCCGGGGGTGCCGAACGCCTCACCGGGCACGATGGCGACTCGCGCCTGGTCGAGCACGATGTCGGCCAGTTCGAGCGTCGAGGTCGCCTCCACTCCTCCGTACGAACGACCGAGGAGGCCACGCAGGTCCGGGAACGCGTAGAACGCGCCCTGCGGCTCCGGGCACACGACGCCGTCGATGTCTCCGAGCAGACCGTGGATCAGCGTCGCCCGGCGGGTGAACGCCTCGCGCATCATGTGGACGTCGTCGAGCCCGCCGTTCAACGCGGCGATCGCGGCCCGCTGGGCGACGTTCGCGACGTTCGACGTCGCGTGGCTCTGGAAACTCGTCGAGACACCGATGATGTCCTTCGGACCGATCATCCAGCCCACCCGCCAGCCGGTCATCGCATACGTCTTGGCGACACCGTTGACGATCAGACACTGGTCGGCGAGGTCGGGGACGAGCACCGGCATCGAGGAGAACTCGTTGGCACCGTAGACGAGGTGCTCGTAGATCTCGTCGGTGATCACCCACACGCCGTTCTCCACCGCCCACTCGCCGATCGCCTTCACTTCGCCGGGCGAGTAGATCGCGCCCGACGGGTTGTCGGGGCTGACGAACAGCAGCACCTTCGTGCGCGAGGTCTTGGCCTCGTCGAGTTGCTCGATCGTGACCTTGAAGCCGGCTTCCACGTCGGTGTCGATCACGACGGGGACACCGCCGGCGAGCGTGATCGCCTCGGGATAGGTGGTCCAGTAGGGAGCGGGGCAGATGACCTCGTCGCCGGGGTCGCACAGCGCCGCGAACGCCGTGTAGACCGCGTGCTTTCCTCCGTTCGTGACGAGGACCTGCGACGGCTCGCACTCGAACCCCGAGTCACGCAGGGTTTTGGCGACGATCGCGTCCTTCATCTCGGGCAGGCCGCCCGCCGGCGAGTACTTGTGGTTCTTCGGATCGGCGCACGCCGCCTGCGCGGCCTCGACGATGTGCGCGGGAGTCGGGAAGTCGGGCTCGCCGGCACCGAAGCCGATCACGTTCTCACCGGCGGCCTGGAGGGCCTTGGCCTTGGCGTCGACCGCCAGCGTGGCGGAGGGCTGGATGGCGGACAGGCGTTGCGATGCGCGGTTCACGGTTGCCGAGGCTACAACCGGGCCTCCACGCACTTCACGGCCGATTGCGTTCCCGGGGGCCTTCGTCACGGGCCAGGTGTCGGACTTGACGAAAAGTCCAGTCGGATCGGTGCCGTCGGCCGCCATGCTGGGCGGGTGAGCGCAACCCCCGACCAGATCACCATCCCGACCGACCTGCTGCCCGCCGACGGCCGTTTCTGCTGTGGACCGTCCAAGGTCCGCCACGAGCAGGTCGACGCGATCGTCGCCGCCCGCGACACCCTGCTCGGCACCTCCCACCGCAAGCCGCCGGTCAAGAACCTCGTCGGCGCGGTCCGGTCCAAGCTGAGCGACCTGTTCTCGCTTCCGGATGGCTGGGAGGTCGTGCTCGGCAACGGCGGCTCGACGGTCTTCTGGGACGTCGCGACCTTCGGTCTCGTCGACGACCGCAGCCAGCATGCGGTGTTCGGCGAGTTCTCGTCGAAGTTCGCCGAAGCATGCGCTGCGGCGCCCCACCTCGGTGAGCCGAGCATCGTGAAGAGCGACGTCGGAACGCACCCGACGCTGGAGGCCGAGGACGGCATCGACGTCTACGCACTCACCCACAACGAGACCTCGACGGGCGTGATGATGGACCTGAAGCGTCCGGCGGGCACCAGCGCCGACACCGCTCTCGTCGCCGTCGACGCCACCTCTGCGGCCGGCGGCCTCACCTGGAACCCCGGCGAGGTCGACGTGTACTACTTCGCACCGCAGAAGTGTTTCGCCTCCGACGGCGGGCTCTGGCTCGCAGCATGCTCACCCGCCGCGCAGGACCGCATCGAGCGGATCGGCACCTCCGACCGCTGGCGTCCGGCATCGCTCGACCTCCGGATCGCGCTCGACAACTCCAGGCAGAACCAGACGTACAACACGCCCGCCGTCGCCACGCTGGTGATGCTCGACGCGCAACTCGACTGGATGCTGGCGAACGGCGGCCTCGACTTCGCCGCCGGTCGCAGCGCCGAGTCGGCGGCCACGTTGTACGGCTGGGCCGAGTCCCGCGACTGGGCGACACCCTTCGTTGCCGACCCCGCGCAGCGATCCCACGTCGTCGGCACGATCGACCTCGACGACTCGATCGACGCGAACGACGTCTGCGTCGCTCTGCGAGCCAACGGAATCCTCGACACCGACGCCTACCGCAAGCTGGGTCGCAACCAGTTGCGCATCGGGATGTTCCCCGCCATCGACCCGAGCGACGTCGACGCCCTCACGAAGTCGATCGACCACGTCGTCGCCCAACTCTCCTGACGGGGTGTGGCAGGGGTCTGACCCACTCCGCACCCCGAATGGTGTGGCGGGGTCTGACCCACTCCACACCCGAGTGCAGCGCGGCGTGGCGTGACCCGTCGCCCGACAATGGTGTGGAGTGGGTCAGACCCCTGCCACACCAGGCAGACTGGAACACGTGGATGTGTCCGAGGTGCTCGACTTCTCGATCGACGAACTCGGTGAACTCGACCGGCCGGTGATGCTCGTCGGTCTCGAAGGCTGGTTCGACATCGCGAGCGCCGCCACCCACGCAGTCGATTCGTTCATCGACGACGATGCGGCGGTGATCGTCGGCGAGATCGACCCCGACCCGTTCTACGACTTCACCCAGCAACGTCCGCTGGTGTCCGTCGACGACGGCGTCCGTTCGATCCAGTGGCCGTCCAACGAGATCCTCGTCCAACGCAACGTCGGGCACCGCGACCTCGTGTCGCTGATCGGCGTCGAGCCGCACATGTACTGGGCGACCTACGTCGACGCCGTCGTCACGGTCGCCGAGGAGCTCGGCTGCGAAGCCGTCGTCACCGTGGGTTCCGCCGCCGAGGCGATCCCGCACACGCGCCGCCCTCCCGTCACCGGCAGCACGTCGAACGTCGCCCTGGCCCGGGCGCTCGGCCTGAGTGCGCCGTCGTATCAGGGGATCACGGGCGTGGCGGGCGTCCTGCAGGCTGCGCTCGAAGCCCGTGACATCCCCGCCGTCTCGCTCCGCGTCGGCATTCCCCACTACCTGATGAACGCGGAGCACCCGCAGGCGACAGCCGCCCTCTCACGGCACCTGAGTCATGTCCTGAACGTGCCGGCCCGCATCGACTTCAGCGATCAGATCGACTCGTGGCGCGATGTGCACGACGAGATCATCGACACCGACAACCAACTGCGGATGTACGTCCGCATGCTCGAGGCCGAGTTCGATCGCCGAGCCGAGGCCGCCATCCCGACCGCCGACGACCTGGCGGCCGACTTCGAGAAGTTCCTCGACCACCTCCGCGACGACGACTGATCGTCGGCGTCGCCCCACGCACCTGGCGTTCCGCCCCGAACCCGACCCAGCGGGAGACCGTCGGGAACGAGAGCCGTCGGACGAACGTGAGGGGCTGACGTCGCGGCTACCGGTTCGACTGGGCGACGGCCACGAGTGCGGCATTGACGATGCTGTCCGTGTCGATCCCCGTCAGTTCGTGCAGGTCGGCGATCGTGCCGGACTCGCCGAAGCGGTCGACGCCGAGCGAGTACTGGCGGGTTCCGAGTGCCGAGCCGATCCACCCGAGACTGTGGCTCGACGCGTCGTGCACGCTCACGACCGGACGGCTGCGTTCGTCGACCGGGATCATCTCGTGGAGGCGGCTCGACGACGGTGAGAGCCGCGCCGTGGCCATCGCCCGGACCAGGTCGCCACGCCAACTCGCGTGGATCCGGTCGGGGCTCGTGAGGTGCACCACGGTGGCCTGCACCCCCTCGGCGTCGAGTTCGTCGGACGCGGCGAGCGCCTCGGGCGCCATCACCCCGGTGGTCACGATCGTGACCCCCGGTCGCCCGTCGGGTGGGGCGTCGCGCAGTCGGTAGCCGCCGGACAGCACCTGGCCGCGGAGCACCCCCTCGCCCACACGATCGAGCACGGCACCGAACGGCTCCTGGTCGATCGGCCGCGTGGACAGCCGGAGGTAGCTGCTGGTCCCGTCGGCACGGCCGATCTGGTCCAGTGCGTCACACAGGATCCAGTCGACCTCGGTCGCGAACGCCGGCTCGAAGTAGGTCAGGTTCGGCAGTTCCGCACCGACCGACGCCGTGATGGTCGACTGGTGTGCGCCTCCCTCGGGAGCGAGCGTGACCCCGGCAGGGGTTCCCGCGACGACGAACTTGGCATCGTTGTAGAGGCCGTAGATGAAGGCGTCGAGCCCACGGAGCACGAACGGGTCGTAGACGGTGCCGACCGGCAGCAGATGCTCACCGTGGTGGTCGTGACTCAGCCCGAGTTGACCCAGCAGCATGAACAGGTTCATCTCGCTGATGCCGAGTTCGATGTGCTGCCCGGTCGGCCCGGGCGCCCACCGCAGCAGTCGGTCCGCTCCCCCGTGGTGGTCGTCACGCTCGTCGTGGGAGTACACGCCGCGCTTGTTGATGAACCCGCCCAGGTTCGTGGAGATCGACACGTCGGGGGCCGTGGTGACGATCCGCTCACCGACGCCCTCGACATCGGCGAGTCCCGCGAGCACTCTGCCGAAGGCTTCCTGGGTCGACGACACGCCTCGCGTCGTCGTGGACCGCACCGACGTGGGGATCGACAGTTCGGGTCGCGGCCGAGCCGGCTCGTTGTTGATGTCTCCGCCGACCGAGCGGCACCGGCGACCGGCTTCGGACTCGTCGTCGAAGCGGTCCCATTCGGTCTCGGTGGTCAAGCCGAGCGACGATCGGAACTCGTCGATCTGTTCCGAGCTCAGCAGCGCCGAGTGGTTCATCGGGTCGCCCGCCATCGCGAGACCGTGACCCTTGATCGTGTAGGCGAACACGACCGATGGACGGTCCACCTCGGCATCACAGGAGCGGAACGTGTCGACGAGGAGCCCGAGATCGTGCCCTCCGAGGTCGGTCACCAGGCGCTGCAACTCGTCGTCGCTCATCGTGTCGGCGACATCGAGCACCGCACGGTCCGCACCGACGAGGAACTTGCGTTTCGCGTCGGCGGACGACAGGCCGAACAACTCCTGATAGGCCTCGTTCGCCATGGCGTCGATGTGCGCCTCGAGCGCATCGCCTCCCGGCTGGGCGAACGCCGCGGTCAGCCGGCGCCCGTACTTCGCCTCGGCCACGTGCCACCCGGCATCGGCGAAGAAGCGCTTCAGTCGGGTGGCGGCGATGTCGGGGATCACGCGATCGAGCGACTGGCGGTTCAGGTCGATGACCATCGTGAAGTTGCCGAGCCCTCGGGTGGCGGGGTCGGCGATCGCCTCCCACACGTTGCCCTCGTCGAGTTCGGCGTCACCGACCAGCGCGACGAAGCGGGCGCGGGGCTGCTGGCCGAAGTGCGAGTCCACGTACCGACGGGTCAGGGCGGAGAAGAGCGGGGCGACCGCTCCGAGGCCGACCGATCCGGTCGAGAAGTCCGACACGTCGGGGTCCTTCGTACGTGACGGGTAGGCCTGCAGCCCACCTCGTTGGCGCAGCGTCGTGAGGTACGAGCGGTCGAGTTCCCCGGTCAGATACTTGATCGCGTGGTACACCGGCGATGCGTGCGGCTTGACCGCCACCTTGTCCTCGCCGCCGATGTGCGCGAACCACAGCGCCGTCATGATCGACACCATCGACGCGCTCGACGCCTGGTGCCCACCGACCTTCACGTCGTGGCGGCCCGCCGCTTCTTCTCGTCGGTTGGCGTGGTCGATCATGCGGGTGGCGAGCCACAGCACACGACGTTCGATCTCACGCAGCGTCTCGATGTCGATCTCGTCGCTCATGACCACCCATCCTCGCCCACTTCACTCCCCCGCGCTGCCGGTCCGTCCACGACGTCGTCGTCGAGGAACGCCCGGAGCGCGGTGGCGGCGTGGTCGAGGTGCGCGTCGAGCAGATCGACGGCACCGTCGACATCTCCGGATCGGCACGCGTCGAGCAGCGCCTGGTGTTCGACGTCGGAGTCCGAACCACCACCGAGAGAATCGGTGTACAGCCGCACGTACGGAGCGACGGATGCGTGGAGGATCTCCACGACGGCGAGGCCGCGCTCCCAGCCCGACGCGACGTAGATCGCCCGGTGGAACCGCCAGTTGGCCTCGAGGCCCGACGGGTCGGCGTCGGACGTCGCGGGACGGTCCGATGCGAGGGCGAGTTCCGCTTCGGCGAGGTCGACGATCGTCAGCTTCGGGATCGAGCGACGCAGCAGTTCGGGTTCCACCGCACGCCGGAGCGTGAAGTTCTCGTCGGCCTCGGCAGCCGTGAGCGCCGGGATCACGGCGCCCCGATTGGGCTCGAAACGCAACAGGCCGAGGGCTGCGAGACGCTGCAGGGCCTCGCGGACCGGGATCTTGCTCACCCCCATCGACGCAGCCAGCTCGTCCTGGCGCATCCAGGTGCCCGGGGCGAGAGCTCCGCGCAGCATCCGGTCCATCACGCTGCGCTGCACTCGATCGACGGTTGACATCCACCGATCGTATACGATTATGCTGTCGAGATGAAACTCGCCGACTTCCCTCGCCACCCGCTCACGTTCGGACCGTCCCCCATCCATCCTCTGCCGCGCCTGTCGGAGGCATTGGGCGGAGACGTCGAGATCTGGGCCAAGCGGGAGGACTGCAACTCGGGCATCGCATTCGGAGGAAACAAGGTCCGCAAGCTGGAGTACCTCGTGGCCGACGCCCTGGCCACCGGGTGCGACACGCTGGTGTCGATCGGCGGCATCCAGTCCAACCACACGCGCGCCGTCACCGGCGTGGCCCGCCACCTCGGACTCGGATGCGTGACGGTGCAGGAGGCGTGGGTCGACTGGCCCGACATGAACTACGACAAGGTCGGCAACATCCAGCTGACCCGCATCATGGGCGGTGACATCCGCATCGACGACGCAGGCTTCGACATCGGCATCCGTGACAGTTGGCGCGACGCCCTCGCCTCGGTCGAGGCAGCCGGCGGCAAGCCGTACCCGATCCCAGCCGGAGCATCGGATCATCCTCTCGGCGGTCTCGGCTTCGCGAACTGGGCGGTCGAACTGGCTGCACAGGAGGCCGAGATCGACACCTTCTTCGACCACGTCGTGGTCTGCACCGTGACCGGGTCGAGCCACGCCGGGATGATCGCCGGGTTCGCCCTCGAGGACACGGAGGCGCTTCCTGCAAAGCGGCACGTGATCGGCATCGACGCCTCGGCGACGCTCGACAAGACCGTCGAGCAGGTCACCCGCATCGCACGGAACACCGCCGAGACGATCGAACTCGGTCGTGAGCTGCGCGACGACGAGATCACGGTCGTGGCCGGCTACGAGGGCCCCGCGTACGGCATCCCCGACCAGCAGACCGTCGACGCCATCCACCTCACGGCCCGGACCGAGGGGATGCTCACCGACCCGGTGTACGAGGGCAAGTCGATGGCCGGACTGATCGGAATGGTCCGCAGCGGCGAGATCCCGGCCGGCTCCACGGTGATGTACTGCCACCTGGGCGGCCAGCCCTGCCTCCCGGCCTATGCCGGCGCCCCCGGACTGGGCTGACGACACGACGGCGCCTCCCGTCGGAGCCGCGGCCCTGGACGTCGGGAGACGTCAGTCCGGTCGCATCGTCCCGGCGGCCGACATCGATCCTCGAAGTCGCCGCGCCGTGGAGTCGACGATCCGACGCACTTCGTCGGGCGCGGTGTCGATCTCGATGTCGAAGCGGGTGGCGATGAACGCGATCGTCGAGGCGACGTGGACCAGGTCGTCGGCGGTGATGGTCACCGCGACCCGTCCGTCGTCCGTCGGGGTCGCGTCGCCGGAGATCCAGTGGCCGAGCGTCTCGACCTCTGCGGTCGATGCCGACACGACGACGACCGCCCGATGCGCGGCGACCATCGAGCGCATCCCCTCGCGCACGAACGACGCGGCATCGGCGGCCGGGAGCGGGCGTCGTTCGAAACGGACTCCGGCGAGAGCGGGTTCGCTCATCCGGTCGACGCGGAACGTGCGCCAGTCTCCACGCCGCACGTCCCACGCGACGAGGTACCAGCGCCGCCCGGCGGCAACGAGCTGGTGTGGCTGCACGAGTCGGTGTGAATCCTCGCCATCACGACGCCGGTACGCGAAGCGGACCTCCTCGCTGTCGCGACACCCCTGGCTCAACACCGTGAGGTCGTTCGATCGGACGACCGCCCCGTCGTGTGACCAGGTCATGACCTCGACGCTCCGCTGGAGTGCGTCGATCTGACGTCGGAGACGATCGGGGAGGATGTCGTCGAGCTTGGTCATCAGCGCCACCGACGAGTTCTCGATCCCCTCGATCGCACTCAACGCCGTGGCGCGCAGCCCGACGGTGAGTGCGATCGCTTCGTCGTCGGTGACGAGGAGCGCTGGCAGATGGGCGCCGACGGCGAGTCGATACCCGCCGTCGACACCCGGTTCCGCGTCGACCGGATAGCCGAGCCCACGCAGTCGGTCGACGTCGCGCCGCACCGTGCGCTCGCTGACGCCGAGCTCACCGGCGAGATCGGCGCCGCGCCACATTCGATGCGTCTGCAGCAGCGAGAGCAGCGACAGGGTCCGAGCTGTGGGATCCGACATCAGTCGTAACTGTTGACCATCTTGATGCTGAGCGCCAACATCGCCGCCATCGCCACCGCCACGACGGCGAACGCCTTGACGAGCGACGGCCCGTCGAAACCGTCGAGGATCAGCGAACGTGCCCCTTCCATGACGTACGTGACGGGGTTGATCGTGGCGGCGACCTCCATCGGGCGGGTCAGCTGGTCGCGAGGCACGAAGTTGGGTGTCAGGAACAGCAACGGGAAGAACACCATGCTCGCCCCCTGCGTCGCCGCCGCACTGCGGGTCTTGACCGCGATCAGTTGCATGAACCCGCTGAACACCATCGCCCAGAGCGACACCATGACGACCAGGACCAGGAAACCGAGGAAGCCGGACTCGACCCGGATCCCGAAGAGCAGTGCGAGCACCACCATCACGGTTCCGACCACCATCGTCTTCACGAACTCGGCGTAGAGACGACCGAGAACGAGCGCCATCCGCGAGATCGGTGTCGCACGAAGCTTGTCGAAGTAGCCGCCTTCGATCTCCTCGACGAGGTACAACGCCGCCCCGCCGAACGACGCAGACAGCAGCAGGGACGCCGGCAGTTGGAACGCCCCGTAGTTCTGACCCTGCAGGAACGACGTTCCGTCGGCCGGGAAGATCCGAGCGGCCTGCCCCACGTTGACGACGAGGAAGAACAGCGGGATGAGGATCGTCGGGAACAGCGAGTCCGGCGTGCGGATCGCCTCGCGGATCGCCCGACCGCCGAGGATCAGCGAGTCGCGAGCGGCGTTCGTCGACCCGGTGGCCGACATGGGTCGCGAGTCGGGCGCTGCGTGTGTGGTGATGGTCATGGTCAGATCTCCTTCACTTCGCCCGCGACCTTGTCGCGGGTACGGCCCGTGGCGTCGAGGAAGACGTCGTCGAGCGTGGGGTCGGTGGACAGGCCCGCGCGATCGCGCAGGTCCTGCTTGAGCGATGCGGGTGTTCTTTCGCGAACGATCCGTCCGCCGTCGATGATCGCCAACCGGTTGCACAGTTGGTCGGCTTCCTCGAGGTACTGCGTGGTGAGGAACACCGTGGTGCCGAGACGGTTGATGCGGCGCACCTCGTCCCACACCGTGAGTCGGCTGGCCGGGTCGAGCCCGGTGGTGGGTTCGTCGAGGAACAGCACCTCCGGTCGGTGGACGAGCGCCGAGGCGAGGTCGAGACGACGCTTCATGCCACCCGAGTAGCCCTTGACCCGACGGTCCGCGGCGTCGAGCAACTCCACGAGGACGAGCAGTTCCTGCGCTCGCTCCGACGCCTCGGTCGACGACATCCCGAAGAGTCGGGCCTGGAGGGTGAGGATCTCGCGACCGGTCTGACGGGGGTCGAGGCCCGCCTCCTGGAGGGCGACCCCGATCTTGCGTCGCGCTCCATGCGGGTCTGCGGCGATGTCGACGCCGGCGACGAAGGCCGAGCCCCCCGTCATCGTCATCAGCGTGGTGAGCATGCGGACCGTGGTCGACTTGCCCGCACCGTTGGGGCCGAGGAAGCCGAACACCTCCCCCTCCGCCACGTCGAGGTCGACGCCGCGCACGGCGTCGACCTCACCGTCGCCACCCACGTACGTCTTGCGCAGCCCGACTGCGCTGATCGCGCTCATCGGGTTCGCCCCGGTGGCCGTGTGAAATTGGTCGTCATGATCTGCTCCCTGTTCGTGGCGGGTCGGCGGATCCGACCTGCCACACGATCATGACGAACCATGCGGACAGATCATGTCCGCAATCAGGAATCCCCACGCGCACGTCCGCGCGTCGAGACCGCACATGTGCACCCGGACCCGCACGGCGGGCTCAGGCACACGGATTCGGCGCGGGGGGCGGGTGGAGCGCAGGCGCGGGTCAGGAACCCGACATGGTGATGCCGGAGATGACGAGCGACATCCCCGCCGCACTCGTCGGCAGCCACTCGATGTCGCCGCCGACCTCGACGATGTCGAGCAGCATCCGCTGCAGCGTCGAGGCGATCGTGAACTCGCGCACCGGGGCGCCGATCGTCCCATTCTCGATCAACAGGCCGGCCGCACCGGTGGAGAAGTCGCCCGAGATGGGGTTCACACCCGAATGCAGACCCTGCATCTGCTGCACGAGCAGGCCGTCGTCGATCGAGGCGACGATCTCGTCCTGCGTCCGAGCACCCGGCACGAGCGACAGCGCGAGGCAGCCCACGCCCGGAGTGCCGGCGAATCCGCCACGGGTCGCGTTGCCCGTCGACACGCCTCCGACCCGTCGGGCCGACGAGGAGTTGTGCACGAACTGCTTCAGCACGCCGTTCTCGATCAACACGTTGCGACGGGCGGCGAGACCTTCACCGTCGACGTCGGTCGAGGTGTAGGCGTTCGGGTTCGTCGGATCGTCGACGAGCGTGACGAGTTCGTTCGCCACGGTCTCGCCCAGCCGGTCCTTGAACAACGAACGACCCTTCGCCACGGCCATCCCGTTGAGCGTGGAGGAGATCACCCCGAGGAACTGAGCGGTGACGAACGGATCGAGGACCACCGTGGTGGTCTTCGACTTCGGCTTGGTCGCACCGAGCAGACGGGTGGCCCGCTCGCTCGCCTCGCGCGCCGCCCGTTCGAGGTCGAACTCGTCGGGCGAATCACCCACGGAGAACCCGAATCCGGTCTGGGTCTCGGCATCGTCCCCCTCGCCCCCACCTCCTTCGCCGTCGGCCAGCGTGGACACCGACACGTAGCAGCCGTTCTCCCGTCCGGCCTGGCGGATGCCGGCGGTCGAGGCGACTGCGGCTTCGCCCCAGCCGTCGGCGTAGTTGGCGTCGTCGACGCGGACGCGCGGGTCGAGCCCGGACGCGAGCTTCTCGAGGGTCTTCGCGATGTCGATCTTGCGGTCGGTCGGGTACTCGGCGAGCACGTCGTTCCACATCACCTGCTCGGTCGTGGGAACGCCGTCGGGTTCGGCGAGGCCGGCGAACTCGTCGCTCGTGCCGAACGCGACGTTGTCGCGTGCTTCGGCCAACACCTCGCGTACGGCGTCGGGGTCGAGCGTGCCGGCGTAGGCGAAGCCGGTGCGCCCGCCCTCGATCACCCGGATGCCGATGCCTTCGGACTGTGCCGACACGAAGTGCTCGACGGCGCCCTGGTACACCCGCACCTCGGTCTCACCGCCGCGAGACACGAACGCTTCGATCTGCTCGTTGCCGGCCGCCTGCTCGATCACCCGATCGGCGATCGCCTGCAACTCATCGGTCGTGTCGATCATGATGTCTCCTTCGACGAGGGCCGCGTCTGGCGCACCATCGTCAGCGCAGCCGGGAAGGCGCCTGCGTGGCATGAACGCTGCGCTCGGCGCGAGCCGGCGCTCTCGACACAGCTCATGCCGCGGTGCCTCCGACCGTGAGTGCCTTCACTCGCAGTGTCGGCTGACCGTCGCCGACCGGAACGCCCTGGCCGTCCTTGCCACACGTGCCCGGGCTGCCCATCGAGAAGTCGTTCGCGAGCATGTCGATGTCCTGGAGGACCTTGGGGCCGTTGCCGATCAGGTTGCCATCACGCAGCGGCTCGGTGATCCTCCCGTCCTCGATCAGGTACGCCTCGGTCATGCCGAACACGAAGTCGCCCGACGCCGTGTTGACCGACCCGCCGCCGAGCTTCGCGACGTAGACGCCGTTGGGGGTACTGGCGACGATGTCGTCGGGGTCGTCGGGGCCGTTCATGACGTAGGTGTTGGTCATGCGGACCATCGGCAGGTGCTGGTAGCTCTGGCGCCGGCCGTTGCCCGACTGAGGGCGACCGTCCTTGCGCGACCGCAGGTAGTCCCACATGTAGTCGGTCAGCACACCGTCCTCGATCAACACGTTGCGTCGGGTCTGCGAGCCCTCGTCGTCGAAACCCAGGGTTCCCCACTCGCCGGGCATCGTCCCGTCGTCGACGAGGGTGACCATCTCGTTCGCGACCTGCTTGCCGACCTTGCCCGCATAGACCGACGCGCCCTTCTGGATGTGGTCGGCCTCGAGGCCGTGTCCGCACGCCTCGTGGAAGAGCACGCCACCGGTGCCGTGCTTGATGACGACGGGCATCGAGCCCGACGGCGCCGGGCGGGCTGCGAGCTTGGTGACGGCCTGGCGGGCGGCTTCACGGGCCATGTCCTCGACGTCGACGGTGTCGAAGATCTCGAACCCGACCGTGTGCCCCATCGACTGGTACCCGGTCTGCATGCCGCCGTCACCGTTCGCGACGGCGTTGATGCGCAGCAGGGTGCGGACCACCTCGTCGTCGGCGAGGACGCCGTCGGTGTTCGCGACGAGCACCCGCTTGGTGCTGTCGCCGTACCCGGCCGACACCTGGACGATCTCGGGTCCGTACGCGCGAGCGGCGTCGTTCATGCGGACGAGCAACTCGACCTTGCGGGCCTTCTCGATCGAGTCGGGCTGGTGGACGATCGCATTCGGACGGTGCGTCGCCGCTCGGGTCAGCCCGACGGAGTTGACGCCACCGCCACCCTGGCTCGCTGCGGCTGCGGCGGCACCCGCAGCCGCCGACAGACCGGCCTCGGTCAGGTCGGAGGTGTACGCGAAACCGGTCGTGTCCCCGGCGATCACGCGGATCCCCGCACCGCGGTCACGACCACTCGTGACCTGTTCGATGCGTCCGTCGTCGAGACCCGCAGAGGTGGACCTCTTGTCCTCGGCGTACACCTCGGCGAAATCGGCACCGGTCTTCGTGGCACCGGCGAGCACTCGTTCCAGGACGTCGTTGTCGATCACCTCGACCAGTGTACGAACCGGCACCGGCGACCGAACCCGGACACGGCCGACTCAGCCGGACCGACCCCCGCGGCTCGTGTCGAACCCCTCGAGCGACGGTCCCGTGACGAATCGTGCGAACACCGCGACCAGCGAGAGCGCCACGCGACGTTCCTCGATCGACGTCGGGCGACCTTCACTGCGCACGACGAATCGTCCCAGCTCGACCAGGCCCACCGTCGCCGGGATCTCGACCGACGACGGAAGGACCTCCTCCGAGCGATTCGACACGGTTCCCGCTGTCGACATCACCGGGTCGACGGTGCCGTGGTAGCCGGGATGCCACGTCGCCGACGACGCCCGGAGGATGGTGGTCAGCTCGCGACAGGCGATGTCCGCCAGATCCGACGGAGTGCGACCACCGGCCACGAGCGCCACGAACCCGTCGACGTCGCGGCCACGGGTGAAGGCCGCTTCGCTCATCTCGCGGAGGTGCGAACTGGTGACCCCGACCACCGTGCCGGCGACGAGCAGCACGACCATCGCCACGATCTCGTCGGAGTCCTCGATCACGAGCGAGTAGTACGGCTGGGTGTGCAGGGCGTTGTAGGCGAGCGACGACACGACGCCGGCGACGACAGCGCCGAGCGGACCGCGGGCCAGGGCCACGAACAACGTCGGCAGCACGAACAGGATCGCCGAGCTCTGGCCGACCGCGTCGCGCGACGGCACCAGGACCACGCCCGCGAGGATCGGGACGACGACGGCGACGGCGATCGTGACCGAACGGCTGCGGGCGGCTGCTCGCGGGTGCTCGCTCGCCGGCTCGGGGCGGTCCCCCACCGGCGCTCCCGTCCGGAAGTTCGACAGCACGAGGAAGCGGAGCAGTCGCGCATACGGGCTCACGGCCCGACCTCGCCGGTGTCCTGGCCGGTCTCCCGGCTGGCGTCTTGGCCGGTGTCCCGGTCGGCGTTCGGGACCGAGTGCTCGTCGGGGCCGTCGACCACGCCTTCGAGTCGGTAGCCGATCCCGGGTTCGGTCACGAAGAACGCGGGCCGGACCGGGTCGGGTTCGAGCTTCTGGCGGATCTGGGCCATGAACCCGCGCAGGTAGTGCGTCTCGGTGTCGTAGTGCTCGCCCCACACGTGGTGCAGGACCTGGCGCTGCGTCACGAGACGACCCGGATTCCGTGCGAGGAGTTCGACGATCGCCCACTCCTTGGGCGTGAGGTGGACGGTCGACCCGTCGCCGAGTCGAGCCCGACCCTCGACCAGGTCGATCGAGAACGCAGCGGTCGCCACGACTCGCGGTCCGTCTGCGCCGTCGGCGACCGTCGCCCGACGCAACTGCGCCCGCAGCCGGGCGAGCAACTCGTTCATGCCGAACGGCTTGGTCACGTAGTCGTCGGCACCCGCGTCGAGTGCCTCGACCTTGTCCTGCTCGCGATCGCGGACCGTCAGCACGATCACGGGCACGGTCGACAGACCCCGGATCCCGTACAGGACGTCGATGCCGTCGAGATCCGGGAGGCCGAGGTCGAGGAGCACGAGATCGGGACGGTCCTCGGTCACCGCCAGCACGGCCTGCGCACCCGTCGACGCCTCGATCACGTCGTAGCCACGCACGACGAGGTTGGTCCGCAGCGCGCGCCGGATCTGGACCTCGTCGTCGACGACGAGGATGCGGTCGGCCGAGGTCACGAGCGTGTTGTCCCCATCGTCGCCCGGCCCATCGTCGCCCGGTCCGTCGTCGCCCGGTCCGTCGTCCAGCCCGTTGCGAGCGGCAGCCGGATCTCGACCGTGAGGCCGCCGCCTTCCGTGTCGTCCACCAGCAGTCGCCCGTCCATCGCCGTCACGAATCCCTGGGCGACGGACAGCCCGAGCCCCACGCCCGGGTTGCGGTCGTCGAGTTGCTGGAACGCATCGAACATGTGCGGCCGACGATCCGGCGGAACACCCGGCCCGTGGTCGACGACCGACAGGTACGCCTCGCCGTCGCCACCGTCACCTGCCCGGATCTCGATGCGTTCGGGCGAGTGTCTCGCTGCGTTCGCTACGATGTTCTCCAGCGCCCGCTCGAGGAGTCCGACGTCGGCGCGCACCGGGGCCATGTCGATGTCGACATGGACGCCGAGATCCCGAACGTTGCGGAGATCGATTCCCGACACCACCGCCTCGATGACCTCGTCGAGTCGGACCGGCCCACGATCGATCGTCAAGGCGCCCGCCTCCAGGCGACTCGCGTCCAGCAGGTTGGCGACGATGCGGTCGAGGCGGCCCGCCTCCTCGACGATCGTGGAGAGGAACTCGCGCCGTGCGTCGTCGGGCCACTCCACGTCGTCCTGTTGCAACGACGACCCGGCGGCGGTGATCGACGCCAACGGGGTGCGCAGGTCGTGGGAGACCGAACGCAGGAGTGCGGTGCGGAAGCGGTCGGCCTCTGCGAGCGCCTCCGCCCGTGCGGCATCGCCGGCGAGCTCGGCACGACGCAGCGCCACGGTGAGTTGGTCTGCGAATGCGCGCAGGATCAGGCGGTCTTCGGCATCGGCGATCGGTCGGGACGTGACCAGCGATCGACCGTCGGTCAGGTCGATGTGCTCGGCGTCGTCCAACCTCGACGTGTCGCCCGACGACACGATCGTCTCGCCGTGTTCGTCGAGCACGGCCATCGCATCGAGTTCCAGCAGGATCCGGAGTTGGCCGAGCAACTCGGGAACGGGGTCGGTGTCGGCGAGCGTGGCCGATGCGGACGCGAGGGCGCGGGCCTGGGTCCGCGCGGTCTCGGCCTCGGCGGACTGGCGACCGAGGCGCCCGACGATCACCGCCACGAGCAGCGCGACCGACAGGAACGACACCAGGCCGACCACGCTCGACAACGCCGTGATGCGGAACGTCTCGAACGGTCGGGTGAGGAACACGTTGCCGAGCGCGAACCCACCGACCGACGCCAACAGGGCGGGCCCGGTGCCGCCGGTGACCGCCGCGATCACGACCAGGAGGAGGTAGGCGGGCAGCACTCCGGGGAGACCGTTGTCCTCACGGAACGGCACGAAAACGGCCGTCAACACGATCGGCCCGACGACCGCGAGCACCCATGCGAGCGCTCGGCGTCGTGCGGTGAACCGGTGGCGACTCATCGTCCGCGGCGCGCTGCGCCAGATCGGCGGCTCGTCGCCATCCGCGTCGTGGGAGATCACGTGCACGTCCAGGTCCGGTGAGTTCCGGATCGCGCGGTTGATGACCGAGCCGTGCAACAGCTCGTCGAGGCGGCCGCGCCGCGACGTGCCGAGCAGGAGTTGGGTCGCGTTCTCCCCGCGTGCGAAGGCGGTGAGTTGTCGTGCCGGGTCGTCGCCGACCACCTCGTGGTACCGGCCGCCCAGGTCCACCAGCAACTGGCGGTGCTTGGCGATCTGATCGTCCGCCGTGTCGCTCCCGAGACCGTCGGACCGTCGGACGTGGACGCCGATCAGCTCGGCGCGGGAGCGCTCCGCCATGCGAGCGGCGCGCCGGATCAGCGGCTCGCTCCACGGCGAACCCGTCACGGCGACCACGAGACGTTCGCGCGTCTCCCACGGCCGATCGATGCTCCGGTCGCTGCGGTACCGGCGCAGTTCCTCCTCCACGCGGTCGGCGACCCACAGCAGGGCGAGTTCGCGGAGGGCCGTCAGGTTGCCGATCCGGAAGTAGTTGGCCAGCGCCTTGTCCACCCGTTCGGGCGGGTACACGTTGCCGTGGATCATCCGCCGGTGCAGTGCCTCGGGCGCCATGTCCACCAGTTCGATCTGATCCGCCTGCCGCACGACGGCGTCCGGGATGGTCTCGGCCTGTTGCACGCCGGTGATCCTGAGGAGTGCGTCGTTCAGCGACTCCAAGTGCTGGATGTTGACGGTCGTGATCACGTCGATGCCGGCGTCGAGGAGTCGTTCGACGTCCTGCCACCGTTTGGTCGCGACCGAGCCGGGGGCATTCGTGTGGGCGAATTCGTCGACCGCCACCACCTCGGGGCGCCGGTCGAGGACCGCTTCGACGTCGAGTTCGTGGAGGACCGCACCACGATGCTCGATCGTCCGCCGGGGGATCACCTCGAGGCCGTCGATCAGCGCCGCGGTGTGTTCGCGTCCATGGGTCTCCACGATGCCGACCACGATGTCGGTTCCGCGCTCGGCGCGTCGGTGTGCCTCCTGCAGCATCCGATACGTCTTCCCCACGCCCGGCGCCGCGCCGAGGTACACACGCAGCGCCCCTCTGCCCGCTCCGGTGGTCACCATCAACCCAGGCGATCGAGTGCGACGTTGAGTGCAAGCACGTTGACGGCATCGTCGCCGAGCACGCCCAGCGGCCGGCGTTCGGTGTGATCGTCGATCGCGTCGAGGACCACGTCGACGGCCAGTCCTCTCGCAGCCGCCACACGCTCCGCCTGCAACCGTGCATTGGCCGGGGAGATGTGCGGGTCGAGGCCCGAGCCCGACGCGGTCACCGCGTCGACGGGAACCGCTGCATCGGGGGCCAGGCCGTTCTCGCTGCGATACGCAGCGGCGCGGGCGTCGACGGCGTCGAGCAGAGTGGGGCTCGTCGGCCCCAGGTTCGATCCACCGCTCGCAGCGCCGTCGTGTCCGACCGCGCTCGGGCGGGAGTGGACGTACTGCGGCGACGTGAACTCCTGGCCGATCAGTTCCGATCCGACGACGACGCCATCCACCTCGAGCAGGCGACCGTCGGCACGATCGGCGACGACGGTCTGGGCGAATGCCGTGACCGCGAGCGGGTAGATCACGCCGAGGACGACGGTCATCAACGCCAGGATACGCACGCTCGCAACGAGGTGACGCAGGAATGGGGTACGCATGTCAGGAGACTCCCAGTGCCGAGACGACGACGTCGATGAGTTTGATGAAGACGAACGGTGTCACGAGGCCGCCGAGGCCGTAGATCAACAGGTTGCGGCGCAGGACCTCCGCAGCGCCGGCCGCGACGAACTTGACCCCGCGCAGTGCGAGCGGGACCAGCCCGACGATGACCAGCGCGTTGAAGACGACCGCCGAGATGATCGCCGAACGTGGCGACTGGAGGTCCATCAGGTTCAGTTCGTCGAGCGCCGGGAGCACACCGGCGAACATCGCCGGGATGATCGCGAAGTACTTCGCGACGTCGTTCGCGATCGAGAACGTCGTCAGGGCGCCGCGGGTGACGAGGAGTTGCTTGCCGATCTCGACGACCGAGATCAGCTTCGTCGGGTCGGAATCGAGGTCGATCATGTTCCCGGCCTCCTTCGCCGCCTGCGTGCCGGTGTTCATCGCGACGCCGACGTCGGCCTGGGCGAGTGCGGGGGCGTCGTTCGTCCCGTCGCCGGTCATCGCGACCAGTCGGCCGCCCATCTGCTCCTTGCGGATCAGGGCGAGCTTGTCCTCCGGTGTGGCCTCGGCGAGATAGTCGTCGACACCTGCTTCCTTGGCGACGGCGGCGGCGGTGAGCGGGTTGTCGCCGGTGATCATCACCGTCCGGATCCCCATCTCGCGGAGTTGCACGAACCGCTCGACGAGGCCCTCCTTGATCACGTCCTTGAGGTGCACCACGCCGAGCATCCGGTCACCGTCGACCACGACCAGCGGGGTGCCACCGGATCGGGAGATCTCGTCGACGGCGGTGGTCAACTCGGGCGGCGTCGCCCCGCCCATCGCGTCGACGTGGACGCGCATGGTGTCTGCTGCGCCCTTGCGCAACCGTCGACCGTCGGGCAGGTCGACACCCGACATGCGGGTCTGGGCCGTGAACTCGACGAGTTCGGCGTCGGCCGGCAGCGTGATCTCGGGTCGACCGAGTTCGCCGGTCGCCAACGCGACGATCGAGCGGCCCTCGGGGGTCTCGTCCGCGGCACTGGACGCGATGGCGGCATCGGCCAGTTCGTCGAGGGTCACTCCGTGCACGGGGACGAGTGCGACCGCTCGACGGTTGCCGTAGGTGATCGTGCCCGTCTTGTCGAGCAGCAGCGTCGACACGTCCCCGGCGGCTTCGACGGCACGCCCGCTCTTGGCGAGCACGTTGCGCTGGACCAGGCGGTCCATGCCGGCGATGCCGATCGCCGACAGCAGACCGCCGATCGTCGTCGGGATCAGGGCCACGAGCAGTGCGACGAGCACGACCACGTCCTGTTCGGCACCGGAGAAGATCGCGAACGGCTGGAGCGTCACCACGGCGACGAGGAACACGATGCTCAGCCCTGCGAGCAGGATCGAGAGCGCCAGTTCGTTGGGCGTGCGCTGGCGCTCGGCGCCTTCGACGAGCGAGATCATCCGGTCGAGGAACGTCGAGCCCGGCTCGGCCGTGATCCGCACGACGATCTCGTCGGACAGCACCGTCGTGCCACCGGTGACCGCCGAGCGATCCCCGCCCGACTCGCGTACGACGGGTGCCGACTCACCGGTGATGGCCGACTCGTCGATCGTGGCGATGCCCTCGACGATGTCGCCGTCGCCGGGGATCACCTCACCGGCCGTGACGACGACCTCGTCGCCGATGTGGAGGTCGTTCGACGCGATGTCCTCGACGTCACCGTCGTCGTTGCGTCGTCGGGCCATCGTCTCCTTCTTCGCGTCACGCAGGCTGGCCGCCTGGGCCTTGCCGCGCCCCTCGGCCATCGCTTCGGCGAAGTTCGCGAAGAGCACGGTCAGCCACAGGAAGACCGAGATCAGGCCGTTGAACACCACGACGTCGGTGTCGTCGCCGAGGTCGCGCAGGAAGATCAGGGTGCACAGGACACTGCCGATCTCGACGACGAAGATCACCGGGTTGCGGATGAGCTCGCGGGGGTCGAGCTTGCGCACGGCGTCACCGATCGCCGGGCCGACGATGGCGGGGTCGAAGATCGAGCGGGTCGGGAGCGGGTGTCGCTCACGGCCGCCGTCGCCCGGTGCGCGTACGGGTTCGCCGGCATCCTGGTCCACGGGTTGGATGGTCGTCTGGTCGATCATGGTTTCTGCTCCGTCCATCACAGTGAGAGGTGTTCGACGATCGGTCCGAGCGCGAGCGCCGGGAAGAAGGTGAGGCCGGCGATGATCGCGACGACTCCCACGACGAGGCCGCCGAACAGTGGCCCGTGCGTCGGGAACGTGCCGCTCGACTCGGGCACCCTCGGCTTGGCCGCCAACGATCCGGCGAGGGCGACGGCCGGGATGATCAGGAAGAACCGGCCGACCAGCATCGAGACCCCGATCGCCCCGTTGTGCCACGGTGTGTCGGCGGCGAATCCGGCGAACGCCGAACCGTTGTTGTTGCCGCCCGATCCGTAGGCGTAGAGCACCTCGGTGAGTCCGTGCGCACCCCCGTCCTGGATCGACTCACGGGCAGATGCCCAGACGACCGAGACCGCCGCGAGGCCGAGCACGACCACCGGCATCGCGAGCAGGTACAGCATCATCAGCTTCATCTCGGCGGCCTGGATCTTCTTGCCGAGGTACTCGGGTGTGCGACCGACCATCAGACCGGCGATGAACACCGCCAGCAGGGCGTAGACGAACAGGCCCATGAAGCCGACGCCGACACCGCCCGGGCTGATCTCGCCCAGGAGCATCGAGAGCAGCGCGATGCCGCCACCGAGCGGGGTGAAGCTGTCGTGCATCGAGTTGACCGACCCGCTGGACGTGTTCGTCGTCGCAGCAGCCCACGCCGCCGAGGTGGTCGAGCCGAAGCGGACCTCCTTGCCTTCGAGGTTGCCGCCACCCTGGTCGAACGAGATCGACTGATCGACGCCTCGTGCATCGAGGGCGGGGTTGCCACCCGCCTCGGCGAGCGTGGCCACACCGGTGGCGGTCAGCAGGATCGTGCACATCACGGCGAGCAGCGTCCGGCCTTGGCGGCGGTCGGCGACCATGCGTCCGTAGGCGAGCGGGAACGACAGCGGGATCAGCAGGATCATCACGTACTCGACCAGGTTCGACCACCCGTTGGGGTTCTCGAAGGGATGGGCGGAGTTGACGTTGAAGAACCCGCCGCCGTTCGTGCCCAACTGCTTGATCGACACCTGACTCGCGGCGGGTCCGCCGGGGATCCGTTGCAGCCCGCCCTCCAGGGTGGTCACGGTGGTGTTGCCCGAGAGGTTCTGGACGACGCCGGTGACGACCAGCACCACGGCTCCCACGATCGCCATCGGCACGAGAATGCGGGTGAGCGACCGGGTGAGATCGACCCAGAAGTTGCCGATCGTGTCGGCACGAGCCCGGGAGATCCCCCGGATGATGGCCACGGCGACGGCCATGCCGACGGCCGCCGACACGAAGTTCTGGACCGTCAGTCCGACCATCTGGGTGAGGTTGGACATCGTCGACTCCCCGCCGTAGGCCTGCCAGTTCGTGTTGGTCACGAAGCTGACCGCAGTGTTGAAGGCCAGTGCGGGCGAGACCGACCCGAGTCCGTTCGGATTCGCCACGAGTGACCCCTGCGTCCGCAGCAGCACGTACAGGAACACGAAGCCGACGACACTGAACGTGAGGAGCGAGCGGAGGTACGCCGTCCACGGCTGCTCGCGGGTGTGGTCGATCCCGCAGATCCGGTAGACCGCCCGGTCGATCGGACCGAACAGCCACTCGCCGGCGGTCGGTCCTCCCGAGTGGACGGCGGCGAGGTGACGCGAGGTCAGCGGGACCAGGACCGCGAGGATCGCGGCGAACAGGACGAGTTCGACGATCGAGGCGGCGGGCACGTCAGAACCGCTCCGGGGCGATCAGCACGGCCACCATCAGGACGACGAGGAGGACGCCCACCACGAGTCCCACCCCGTTGTCGTACGCGGCGCCGATCATCGCGCCACCACCTCGTCACGGGCGGCGACGTCGGCGGGTGACGTGTCGCCCGTCGTTCCGACTGCCTGGCCGACGCCGTCGGCTCCGACGATCGCCCGACAGAGTCGCACGTAGGCGAAGGCGACCGCCATGAACCCGGCGAACACGAGGGAGAAGATCACGTCGTTCATGGATGCGATCCAACACGGCGCCGGCACCGTCCGCTCGGCTCCTGACGACCTCGTTGCGGCCCGATGGCCGATCCTGACGCGAATCACACGCGGCGAGGTCGCCGTGTGAGTCGGCACGGACGGATCTCGCGAGAGGGCCGAGACCGTGCTCCGCGGGCTCCTCCCCCGCTCCGTGACCATTCCGCGTGTGCGCACCACCGTGGCTCCGGCCTCGGCTCGCGTTAGCGTCACGAGCCGTGACGGTGGAGACGGGCATGCGCGGGTCGGCAACGTTGGTGGTCGAGCAGGTCGACACGGCGTCGGCGATGCGATCGGGCGACGTCGACGTGCTGGGTACACCCCGGCTGATCGCGCTGTGCGAGGAGGCCACCATGACCGCACTGAACGGCGCCCTCGACGCCGACCACTGCTCGATCGGGATGCGGATCCGCGTCGATCACCTCCAGCCGACACCGGTCGGTGCGTCGGTCACCGCCGATGCCGTACTCGACAAGATCGACGGCCGACGCCTCACGTTCACCGTGTCGGTGTCGGACTCCGGCGGCCTCGTCGCAGCCGGCAAGATCACCCGCGCCGTCGTGGATCGTTCGACGTTCCTCGACAAGTGCTGCTCCGCCTGAACCGACCGACAGCTCGGCGATCCACCCGCCTACAGTTGGCTCGATGAGCGAGGGGAACGCACCGCCCGACGCGCCCCCACGTGTCCACCGCCTCCACTGGTGGAAGGAAGCGGCGATCGTCATCGCGTTCTACGTCGTGTACTCGTGGATCCGGAACCGGTTCGGGTCGAACACGATCGCCGACGACGGCGTTCCCCAGGCCGCATTCCACAACGCCGAGCGGATCATCCGGATCGAGCGTGCGATGGGGCTGTTCCACGAGGAGAGCATTCAGGAGCTGTTCCTCGCCCAGCGCTGGTTCATCCAGTTCTGGAACGTCTACTACGGGACGTTCCACTTCTTCGTCACGCTGGCGGTGTTCATCGTCCTCTTCTTCAAACGCAAGGACGTGTTCCCGCAGTGGCGCAACACGTTGGCGGCGATGACCGCGCTGGCGATCATCGGCTTCGCGTTCTTCCCGCTGATGCCCCCGCGCCTGCTCGACCAGCCGTGCCCCGGCGCCAACACCGTCGAATTCGGCGGTGCATGTGTCGAAAGTGAGCTGCGCCCGGGCCCCGAACTGACCTTCGACGGGACGAACGGATTCGGGTTCGTCGACACGCTGAGCGTGTACGGCGGGCCCTGGCGCTTCGACTCCGACGAGGTCGCGTCGATCTCGAACCAGTACGCAGCCATGCCCAGCCTGCACATCGGCTGGTCGACGTGGTGTGCCCTCGCGGTCTGGCCGTTGCTGCGCCGCAGGTGGACCCGAGCGGCCGTGCTGCTGTATCCGCTGGCGACACTCTTCTGCATCATCGTCACGGCGAACCACTTCTGGCTGGATGGAGCGGGCGGCCTGCTCGTCTTCTCCGTCGGCGCGTTGATCGGGTGGGGCTTCCACCGCTGGAACCAGAACCGGCTCGACCGACGCGACCTGCTCAACACGATGCTCACCGAACGCTCCGGTAAGGCACCCAAGCGGTTCCGGTTGAGCTCGGTCGCCTCGGAGATCATCGACGACGTCCAGGGCGACTACGACGACGAACATCGCCGCCCGCTGGTCGACGACGCATCGGCGCCCGACCCGCCGCGTCCGCCCGGCTGACTCTCCGCCACTCCCGCCCGCACGCTGTGCCACGCATGTGATCGTTCGGGGTCGTAACCTGGATCGCAATGAGCCAGATGCGTCTGAACCCTCTCAACGGGCGTTGGGTGACGATCGTGCCGGACCGCGCCGAGCGGCCGAGCGACTTCGCACCCCGTGATCCCAGCGACGACTACAACCTCGACCGCCCCTGCCCCTTCTGCCCGGGCAACGAGGAGGAGACCCCGCCGGCGTTGGAGACGATCGACGAGGACGGGAGTTGGTCGATGCGCGTCATCCCCAACCGGTATCCCGCGTTCGACGGCGACGACGCGTTCGCGGTCCACAACATCGGGCCGGTCCACGTCAAGGCGGAGGCCAGCGGCATCCACGAGGTCTTCGTCTACGCCGCCGACCACCAGGGTGCGCTCCACGAACTCGACGACGAGCACGCGACGCAACTGATGCAGGTCCTCAAGCGTCGCCTCGCCGAGCACGCGGCGCTGCCGTTCGTGCGCTACACGCAGGTGATCGTCAACCACGGTCGCGAGGCGGGCGCATCGGTCGAGCACCCGCACGGCCAGATCCTCGGTCTGCCGTTCGTTCCGAGCGAAGTGCTCGACGAGGAACGCGCCTTCGCACGCTTCGCGGGAGGGTCACTCCTCGAGACGACCATCGCCGCCGAACTCGCCAACGACGACCGTGTCGTCATCCAGAACGACGACGTCGTGGTGATCTGTCCGTGGGCCAGCGGCGTCCCCTACGAGATGCTGATCGTGCCCCGCGAGCAGCACGCCCACCTCCCCGACGCCTCCGATCGATCGCTCGCCGCTGTCGGGATCGCGCTCCGCGACGCCGTCGCACACCTGAACAAGGCGCTGGGCGACGTGGCGTTCAACCTCGGGTTGCACACGGCCCCGCACCAGCACAGCGGCGACTACCACTGGCACCTGCACATCTGGCCACAGATCACCACGCAGGCCGGTTTCGAACGCGGGACCGGCGTGATGATCAACATCGTCGCGCCGGAACAGGCCGCAGCCACACTGCGCTCGGTCAGCGCACCCGTCTAGAGGGTCGCTCGAACCTCACCGAAGTCAGGTCGAGGGAGGTCGGGTTCCTGCCAACCAGACCATGCTCATGGGGCCGATGTCGAGGAGGGCGCTCGATGGTTGCCCTTGCCAGGGTTCGTGGTCGGTGGCGACGACGGGTCCGAGCGAGCGGTGGCCGCTCCCCCACCATGCGGCGGCGTCGGTGTCGAGCGCGAGTTCCCACTCCCCGTTCCAGGGAAGGCCGACCCGGTAGCCAGGCCGCGGGACCGGCGTGAAGTTCGCGATGCACGCCACGGCGTCGGCGCCGTGGTCGCCCCAGCGGAGGAAGGCGAACATCGAATGAGCGGCGTCGTCCGCGTCGAGCCACTGGAAGCCGGCGGGGTCGGAGTCGCGCCGCCAGAGCGCCGGGAAGGCGTCGGCCGATCGACTCATCTCGGCGAGTACGTCGTGGACGCCGCGGTGCGACGGATGGTCGAGGAGGTGCCACGGCAGGCCCGTCGCAACGTTCCACTCCTGCCACGGTGCGAGTTCGGCACCCATGAACAACAGCGGTGAGCCGGGCATCGCCCACTGCCACGCGAACAGTGTGCGCAGGCCCGCGAACTTCTGCCAGTCGTCGCCGCCCATCTTGTTCAGCAGGCTGCCCTTGCCGTGGACCACCTCGTCGTGGCTGAGCGGCAGCACGAAACGTTCGTTGTACGCGTAGATCTGCGCGAAGGTCAGTTCGTTGTGATGGTGCGCACGATGGACCGGGTCGTGCTCCATGTAGCCGAGCGAATCGTGCATCCAGCCGAGATTCCACTTGTGGCTGAAGCCGAGACCACCCTCCGACACCGGTCGTGTGACGCCGGGCCACGCCGTCGACTCCTCGGCGATCATCAGGACATCGGGGAACTCGTCGCCGACGACGGTGTTCGTCTCCTGGATCAACCTGATCGCCTCGAGGTGCTCGCGGCCGCCGTGCTCGTTGGCGATCCACTCGCCCTGCTTGCGTGAGTAGTCGAGGTAGAGCATCGACGCGACCGCGTCGACGCGCAGCCCGTCGACGTGGAACTCGTCGAGCCAGTACAGAGCGTTCGCGATGAGGAAGTTGCGGACCTCGTTGCGGCCGAAGTCGAAGACGTACGTACCCCAGTCGGGGTGCTCACCGCGGCGCGGGTCGGCGTGCTCGTAGAGCGCCGTTCCGTCGAATCGGCCGAGGCTCCACTCGTCCTTCGGGAAGTGAGCGGGCACCCAGTCGACGATGACGCCGATGCCACGGCGGTGCATCGAATCGACGAAGCGGCGACAGCCGTCGGGATCCCCGAAGCGGGCGGTGGGGGCGTAGTAGCCCGACACCTGGTACCCCCACGAACCTCCGAACGGATGCTCGGCGATCGGCATCAGTTCGATGTGCGTGAACCCGAGACGTACCACGTGCTCGCCGACCTGTTCGGCGAGTGCATCCCAGTCGTCGACGCCGCGTCGCCACGAACCGAGATGGACCTCGTAGACACGCATCGGCGTCTCGCCCTCGAGGGTGCTGCTGCGGGCAGCCATCCAGTCGTGGTCGTCCCAGTCGAACGCGTCGAACGACGGCACCACGCTCGCATCGCTCGGCGGCGCCTCGGTGCGGCGCGCCATCGGGTCGGCCTTGCGAACCGTCCGACCCTGCGCCGTGGTGATCTCGTACTTGTAGCAGTCGCCCGTCGCAGCCTGGCTCGCCACCGACCAGATGCCCGACGTCCCTGCGACTCGGGTCATCGGCTCCGGCTGCCACTCGTTCCAGTCGCCCACGACGGCGACCGCGGTCGCGTTCGGTGCCCACACCGAGAAGAAGGTCGGTGCCGACTTCTGCTCTCCGCGCCCGGGACGCTGCGGCCCCAACACCTCCCAGAGACGTCGATGGGTTCCCTCCCCGAACAGATGGAGGTCGAGTTCACCGATGTACTGATCGTTGCCCGGCATCGAGCCCCACAGTACCCGGCCGTCCGTTCGCACTGCGCCGACGCGGCCACCCCGGTCGCTCTCGTCTTCCCCCGGTGCGAGCTACGTCGACGTCGCACGAGGCGGGTTACAGTCCGCTCGTGCGCGTGCTGATGCTGAGCTGGGACTTTCCTCCGCGCTCCACCGGTGGCAATGCAGCCCACGTCCACGGCCTGAGCCAGGCGCTCGCCGACGCCGGCCACGACGTCGTCGTCCTGACCCCGGCCATGAGGCGTCCCGACCCCGCCGTCGCGGACGTCGGACGCGTCCGAGTTCTCCGGGCCGACGTCGGACTCCCCCACATTCCCGACGATCGGCAGCTCGCGATCGCCGCGTCAGCGAACCATGCGCTGACGCAGGCCGTCTTCGATGCCGGCTCGCCGCTCTCGGGCTGGAGGCCCGACATCGTGCACGGTCACGACTGGCGCGTCGGCTGGGCCGCCGACACCGTCGCTCGGCACCACGACGTGCCGTTCATCCTCACGATGCACGGCACCGAACGCGTCCGTCACGGCGGCAACCTCCCGGAAGGCGATCCGACCGACGTCAACTCCATCGAGTGGTGGCTCGCGTTCCGCGCCGACCGGCTCGTCGCATCGACGCGCTTCATGGTCGACCAACTCGTCTCCACCTTCGAACTCGCTCCCGAACAGGTGGTGCGCGTGCCGAACGGGATCGATCCGACGCTCTGGGCGGGTCACGACCGGCCGACCGACCGCCAGCCGTTGATCGTCTCCTGGGGGCGGGTCCAGTACGAGAAGGGCTTCCAGGTCCTCGCCCGAGCGATGACCACGCTGCGCCATCGCGTTCCGGACGTGTCGTGCGTGATCGCAGGTCGAGGGAGCTACCTGCCCGAGCTGCAGACCCAGATCGACGTGGAGGGCGTGAGCGACCTGATCGAACTGCCCGGCTTCGTCCATGACGCGGCGCTGCGCCATCTCGTCCAGCGGGCCGGATGTGTCGTGCTCCCGTCGCTGTACGAGCCGTTCGGCCTGGTCGCACTCGAGGCGCTCGCAGCCGGCGCGCCCCTGATCGTCGCCCGCACCGGAGGACTCGCCGAGCTGATCGTCGACACCGACGCCGGCCTCACCTTCGAGCCCGGCAACCCCGACGACCTGGCGGACTGCGTCGAACTCGTCCTGCGCGATCCGGCTCTCGCACAGCAGCTGACCACGAACGCCCAACGGCTGATCGAGACGAAGTACTCGTGGGGAGCCATCGCCGCGTCGGTCGTCCACGTCTACGACGACGCGACCGGTCATCGCATGCGCTGACACCCCTGGCACGCCTCCGGCAATCGTTCACACGGCCGAAATCCTGTTCATCCGGACCGCGTTACGATCGCCGGACGATGCGCCCGACCCACCAGTTCAACGTCACCAGCGAGATCCCCGACGAGCTGTCGGTGCTCCCCGCGCTCGCCGCGAACCTGCACTGGGCATGGGATCGCCAGCTCGCTGCGGTGTTCGACCGCATCGACGGCCGACCCGTCGACGAGTCGTGGCGGCGAACGGGTCAGCACCCCACCGACCTCATCCGTCGCACCGATCCCGCCCGCTGGCAGCAGCTGTCGACCGACGGCGATTTCGTCGCCCAGGTCCGAGACGCCAAGCAACGCCTCGACGACGCCCTGCAGGGCGGCACCTGGTTCGGCGACCGCGCCGGCACCGACGGTTCACCGTTGCGCAGCGTCGCCTACTTCTCCCCCGAGTTCGGGATCACCGAGGCACTCCCGCAGTACTCGGGCGGTCTGGGCATCCTCGCCGGCGACCACCTCAAGGCATCCTCCGACCTCGGCATCCCGCTGATCGGCGTCGGGCTGCTCTACGCCGAGGGGTACTTCCGTCAGCGGTTGAACGCCGACGGATGGCAGGAGGAACGCAACGAGGCGATCGATCCGAACGCTCTCGGCATCGTGCCCACCGGCGTCGTCGTCGAGGTCGAGCTCGCCGGTGTCACGGCCAAGGTGCAGGTGTGGCGCGTCGACGTCGGGCGCATCGCGCTCTACCTGCTCGACACGAACGTGCCCGGCAACCCACCCGAGATCGTGTCGATCACCGACCGTCTCTACGGTGGCGACGAGCAGCACCGGCTGCGTCAGGAGATCGTGCTGGGCATCGGTGGAGTGCGTGCGCTTCGTGCGCTCGACCTGGCGCCGCAGGTGTTCCACATGAACGAGGGTCACGCGGGCTTCCTCGGTCTCGAGCGTGTGCGGGAATGGGTCGACCGAGGGCTCACGTTCACCGAGGCGATCGAAGCGGTGCGTGCCGGCGGCGTGTTCACCACCCACACCCCGGTCCCCGCCGGCATCGACCGCTTCCCCCGCGACCTGTTCGAGCGGTACTTCGCCGACTTCGCCCCGCTCCTCGGCATCACCTTCGACGAACTGTTCGCGCTCGGTCAGCGAGCCGACGAACCCGACGGCAAGTTCAACATGGCGGTCATGGGGATCAACCTCGCCTCCTACCGCAACGGGGTCGCCGCTCTCCACGGCTCGGTGGCCCGCGAGATGTTCAGCGGTCTCTGGCCCGACGTCCCCGTCGGCGAGACGCCGATCGGCCACATCACCAACGGTGTCCACGCTCGCACCTGGGTGAGCGACCGGGTCGACGAACTCCTCTCGGGCGCGGTCGGTGAGCACTGGCACCTCGCCGACGAGTCCGAGTTCTCACGGATCCGCGAGATCGACCACCACGCGATCTGGTCGGTCCGTCGACAGGGTCGCCAGGAGCTCGTCGACCTCGTCCGCGACCGGCTCGGACACGACCTCCTCGATCCCGACGTGCTCACCATCGGCTTCGCGCGTCGCTTCGCCACGTACAAGCGCGCCAACCTCCTCCTCGGACAGCTCGACCGACTGAAGGCCTTGGTGCTCGACGCCGACCGTCCCGTCCAGTTCGTCTTCGCGGGCAAGGCGCATCCGGCGGATCATCCCGGCAAGTCGCTGATGCAGCAGATCCACCACATCACCCGCGACGCCGACATCGGCCACCGGTTCGTGCTGATCCCCGACTACGACATCGGCGTCGCGCGCACGATGTACCACGGCTGCGACGTGTGGCTGAACACGCCGCGCCGTCCGATGGAGGCCTGCGGAACGAGCGGGATGAAGGCGGCACTGAACGGGGTGCTCAACTGTTCGATCCTCGACGGGTGGTGGGACGAGATGTCCAACGGCACCAACGGATTCGACATCCCGTCCTTCGAGGACGACCACGACGACGTCCGGCGCGATCAGCGCGAAGCCAACGCCACGTTCGAGGTGCTCGAGCGGCAACTCGTCCCGCTCTACTACGCCACCGACGATGCCGGTGACGGCCTGCCGCACGGCTGGATCGATCGGATCAAGGACAACTGGATCACGCTGGGCTGGAACGTCATCGCCGGCCGGATGGTGCGCGACTACACGACGGCGCTGTACGAACCCGCGGCACGAGGTGCCGACATCGCCGTCGCCGACGACGCAGCGTGCGCCCGCGAGCTCGCAGCCTGGCGAAACGGCGTCACCTCCGTGTGGCCGAAGGTGACCGTCGCCGTCGATGCGGCATCCGAACTCGACGACGGTGTGGCCGGCGACCGACGGACCGTCTCGGCAACCGTCGACCCGGGAAAGCTGCGCCTCGACGAGGTCATCGTCCAGATCGTTCACGGACCCCTCGATCCGTCGGGGGCGGTCGACGACAACCGGATGCAGACGGTCACGATGTCCGGCGACGGCACCGGCCGGTTCACCGGCGCCTTCACACCGACCGGTGCCGGCCCCTGGGGCGTCGCCGTGCGGGCCATGCCGTTCCACATGGCCCTCAGCAGCCCCGTCGAAACCGGCCTCGTCACGCTCGGCTGAGGTCTCCGTCCGAGGGCGTCCCGCCCCAACTCCCCCGTCTGTCATCCGGTGTCAGACACCGAATGACAGCTCTGTAGCCTCGCCTCGGATGAGCGTGGGACGAGACACACGGGTGCCCGTCGTTCCCCCGGTCGACGGCCGACCGTCGTCGTGGACGATCCTGCTCGCATTCGGCGGTCTGAACGGCACGCTCGCGGCCGGGTACGGCGTGCTGTTCACCATCGTCGACGACTACCAGCGCGAGTACGACATCGGGCGCAGCCAGATCGGGATCGTCATCGGCATCGGGTTCCTCGCCGGTTTCGTCTCCCAGATCGTCTTCGCACCGCTCGCCGATCGTGGCCACGCCCGCAAGGTCGTCGTGGTCGGGGTGCTCGTGAGCGTCACCGGCCTGCTGCTGATGGCGGTCGGAACGAGCCTCCTGCCCATCCTGATCGGGCGGATCATCAACGGGTTGGGGGTGGGAGCAGCCACCCCGGCGATCCGGCGCATCGTGATCCTCGCCGACCCCGAGAACCTGGGGAGCAATCTCGGTCGCCTGCTCTCGGCCGACGTGTTCGGCTTCGCCATGGGTCCCGCCATCTCCGCTGTGCTGGTCGGACCTGCGGGGATCCCCTCGCCGTTCGTCGTGGTCAGCGTGTTCGCCCTGGTGCTGCTGCCGTTCGTGGCGCGGGTGAAGGTCGACGAGACCGAGACCCACCTGCGTCCCAAGAAGCGACTGGCGTTCGACCTGCTGCGGATCCGACCGTTCGCCGGAGCGACGGTGCTGGCCGGGGTCACGTTCATCATGATCGGTGGTTTCGACGCCCTGTGGTCGCTCGTGCACGACGAACTGGGAACGTCCGAGTGGATCGCGAACCTCGGGATCACGCTCTTCGCGCTGCCGCTCGTCTTCCTCGGTCCACGCGGCGGCCGTCTCGCCCAGACCTTCGGGCCGTTCAGACTCGCGGCGATCGGGCTGTTCGCCGGCGGCGGATTCCTGATGGGCTACGGCCTGCTCCCCACAGGTGGACTGATCTTCGCGCTCGCCATGTGCCATGCGCTGTCCGACGGCCTCACGATCTCGGCCGCAGGGGTCGCCGCCGGCATGGTCATCCCGCAGGACCGCCAGGCCGGAGCACAGGGGATGCTCGGCGCCTCCCAGGCTCTGATGGCCGGGATCATGGCCGTGGTGACCGGCTTCGTCTACGAGGAGTTCGGTCGGACCGTGGCCTACGGCGTGATCGCCGGTTCGATCTTCGTCGTCACGGCGATCGGACTCTGGCTCGCCAGGGATGCCTGGTCACTCAAGCGACCGATCGAGCGCATCGCCATCTGAGATCGAACTCCGAACTGCGTCCCGCGGGAGCGTGGGCGAGCAGCCTCACCGGCCGGTGAACGTGGCCTTGCCCGGACCGTGTTCGAGGAAGCTGGCCACGCCGATCTGGCTGTCGTCGGATCGGAACACCTCGACGAACCCGTCGCGCTCCATCGCCAACCCGTCGTCGAGCGACGTCTCGATGCCGTCGTCGATCAGTCGCTTGGTGATGCCCTGCGCGACGAGCGCACCCCTGGCCACCTCACCCGCGAGCGCGAGCGCTCGGACGTGCAGTTGCTCCGGAGCCACGACCTCGTCGGCCAGACCGATCCGCAGTGCTTCGTCGGCCTTCACCTGCCGACCCGTCAGGCACATCTCCTTCGCCTTCGACGCACCGACGACACGTGCGAGGCGCTGCGTCCCACCGCCTCCCGGGATGATCCCGAGCAGGATCTCGGGCTGACCGAACACCGCTCGCTCGGATGCGATCCGGTAGTCACACCCCAATGCGAGTTCGCATCCGCCTCCGAGCGCATAGCCGCTCACCGCGGCGATCACGAATCTCGGAAGCGCGGCGAACGCACCGATCGCATCGTGGAAGAGCGGCCCGATCTCCGCAGCCTCGTCAGGCCCACCGAACTGTGAGATGTCCGCTCCCGCGGCGAAGATCCGGTCGCCGCCCGTGATCACCACGGCGCCGGGCAGATCCGCGGCCAGGTCGTCGGCCGCCTGCTTCAACTCGCCGAGCAGCTCCCGTGACAGCGGATTGACCTTGCCGTTGGTCAAGGTGACCACGGCCACTCCGTCGTCGCGTCGTTCGAGCGTGAGCAGTTCGTAAACCATCGTCACAGCCTGTCAGACCGGGACGTCCACCACCCGGTCCGGTGAGACTCCCTCGCACCCAGGCCGACCCGAACTCACCACCAACCCCGTCCCCACCCCACCGGTGAGACTCCCTCGCACCCAGCCCGACCCGAACTCACCGCTACGGCGGGTGGTCGGGTCAGGCGAGGCCGGCGAGCATCTCGTCGGCCGCGGTCCAGGGGTCGGTGATGCGTTCGGCGACCTCGTCGGTCAACTCGTCCCACCGATCGCCGGTGCAGATCTGACGGGCCTTGCGACCGAGCCGCTGCGCGATGATCTCACGGAGTTCCTCGCGCAGTCGGAACGTACGGCGTTCCTTCAGCAGTCCGGTCGACTCGGAGAACTCCCGATGCTCGAGCACCGTGTTCCACAGGTCCTCGACCCCCGCACCCGTGGTCCCCACGGTGTCGATGATCGGTGCCCGCCACGCTTCGTGCGCGATGTCCGACAGGTCGAGCATCTGCATCAGGTCGCGTCGAGTCTCGTCGGCACCCTTGCGATCGGACTTGTTGATCACGAAGATGTCGGCGATCTCCATCAACCCGGCCTTGTTGGCCTGCACGCTGTCGCCCCAGCCCGGATTGACGACGACGATCGTGGTGTCGGCCTTGCCGGCCACCTCGACCTCGACCTGCCCGACACCGACGGTCTCGACGAGGATCCACTTCCGTCCGATCGCATCGAGTGCTCGCACCGCTTCGGGCGTGGCGAGCGACAGCCCGCCGAGATGGCCGCGGGTGGCCATCGATCGGATGAACACGCCGGGATCGGTCGCATGGTCCTGCATCCGGACGCGGTCGCCGAGGATCGCTCCGCCCGTGAACGGCGACGACGGGTCGATCGCCAGGACGGCGATCTCCAGATCCATCGCACGCAGGTGGGAGATGATCGCCGACGTGAGCGTCGACTTGCCGGCACCCGGCGCGCCGGTGAGCCCGACCGTGTACCCGCCACCCGACAGCGGGTAGGCGAGTCGACCGATCTCGCGCGCTTCGTCGTCACCACGTTCGATCAGCGACAACAGGCGTGCGAGCGATGCACGATCACCGTCGAGCGCCGACTGGAAGAGTTCGGGAGCGGGCGGTCGCTTGCGGGCCATATCGCTACAGAGTCAATCGGATCGAGTGGGGTCGGACCCAATCAGACGACGCAACGACCACACTCGACGACGACGAGTCGGTGCGACGTCCCGACAAGGAGGACGCGCCGGTCGAACGGTCGCCCGGGCTCAGGCCAGAGGGCTGCGAACGGGCCCGTTGCCGATGGCGGCATCGAGATCGCGAGCGGCGATGTCGATCACTTCGGTCACGCCGTCGACACGGTCACGCATGATCCGTTCGATTCCGGCCTTGAGGGTCTGGGTGGAGGCGGGGCAGCCGACGCACGCACCGGTGAGTTCCACCTCGACCACGCCGGTCTCCTCGTTCACCGCGTGCAGGATGATGTCCCCACCATCGGCCTGGAGGGCGGGGCGGATCACTTCGATGGTGGTTTCGACCTGTGCGCGCATCTCGCAGACCATTCAATCAGCGGCGGTCGTACGATCCATGACGTGATCGCCACGCTCGCAGCGCTGCTCGCCCATCAGGGCGGATGGGACGAGGCCCTGCTGATCGCCGGCCCGATCGTCGCGATCGCCGGGTTGCTGATGCTCGCCAAGAAGCGGGTCGACGCCGCCGCCGAGGAGACCGCGAACAGCTCCGATCCGGACTGACGACACCCCGAATCGTCGCCCGTCAGACCCGCTCGATCGACGCACCGACGGCGCGCAGGCGACCCACGAGATCGTCGTACCCCCGATCGATGTGGTGCACTCCCGAGATGCGCGTCTCGCCCTCGGCAGCGAGGCCGGCGACCACCATCGCGGCGCCTGCTCGGATGTCGTGCGCCTTGACTCGCGTGCCCGTCAACCGGGGAACCCCGCGCACCACCGCATGGTGCCCGGTCGTGCGGACGTCGGCTCCGAGCCGTTGGAGTTCCTCGACGTAGCGGAAGCGGCCCGGGTAGAGGTTCTCGGTGACGATGCCGACTCCGTCGGCCACGGCGAGCATCGTGATGACCAGTGGCTTGTAGTCGGTGGCGATGCCCGGATACGGCAGCGTGGCGATGTCGATCGAACGGGCGCGACCTTCGGCCACGACGTGGATGCCGCTGTCGGTCACCGTGATGTCGAGGCCCATCTCGCCGAACCGGTCGAGCAGCATCGTCATCTGGTCACCGCGTGCGCCGACGATGTCGAGTTCTCCGCCGGCCACGCTGCAGGCAGCCAGGTAGGTGGCCGCCTGGATCCGGTCGGGGCACGTGCGGTGCGACACCGGACGGAGGTCACGCTGGTCGACGCCCTCGATCCGGAGCGTGGCCGTGCCGATGCCGTCGATCCGAGCGCCCATGGCCACGAGGAACTCGCACAGGTCGGAGATCTCGGGCTCGCGGGCACAGTTGTCGATCGTGGTCACACCGTCGGCGAGGACCGCCGCAGTCATCAGGTTCTCGGTCGCCCCCACACTCGGGAAGTCCAGCGTGATGTCGGCGCCGTGGAGACGGTCGGCACGCGCCTGGAGGTACCCGTCGCTGAACTCGAACTCGGCACCCATGGCTTCGAGACCGGCGATGTGCATGTCGATCGGGCGGGCACCGAAGTCGTCGCCACCGGGCATCGACAGCTTCACCTCGCCGCACCGGGCGAGGAGCGGCCCGAGCACGTTGATCGACGCACGGATCCGCTCGACCAGTTCGTACGGGGCGACCGGCACGATGTCGCCGGTGTTGAGCAGGACGAGTTCGCCGGGCGAGGGGCGTGACATCTCCACGCCGATCGCCGCGAGGAGGTCGCCCATGATCGCCACGTCGACGATGTCGGGAACGTTGCTCAGTTCGTGCGGACCGTCGCACAGGATGGTCGTGGCCATCAACTTGAGGACGGAGTTCTTCGCTCCCGGGACGAACACGGTGCCCGACAGCGGGCCGTTTCCACGGACGAGGATCGTCTCCTCGCCGGAGCCAGGGTCGGAGCGACGGTCACAGGCGGGTTCGGACACGACGTCGGACTGATCGTGGAGGGGGTCGACGGACGTGTTCACAGCCCACCAGTATGCTCCCGGCGTGAAGCCAGGTGGGCGCATGGTGACCCGTCGGTGGCCCAACGACTCCGAGCATCGCGCAACCATCGGCGCCGAGCGAGTCGATCTCATCTCCGAGCGGGAGGTCGAGCGGACTCTCACCGGTGACGGCGAGAAGATCGTGTTCGCCCAGCGTGTCGGCCCCTTCGTCACATACGAGCGCACCGTCGAACTCCCTGCGGTGTCCGACGGCCACTCGAAGATCGTCGAGCGGACCCGCTATCGGTTGGCGATCCCGTGGTTCGGCTGGTTGTTCGGCCCGCCGGTCCGAGCGGTCGTGTCCCGCAGACTGAAACCGAAGGGCTGGTGGACTCCACCCGACGAGGTCGACGCCACCCAGGTGCTCGTGATCGGCCTGCTGGCCGCAGCGTCGATGTCGGCGGCGTTCATCAACACGATCTTCACCCAGACCGTCGGATTCGCGACCGACGACTTCGGGATCAGCGAAACCGCCAAGGGCGACGCCGGCTCGATCGTGCGTGCCGGCATCGTGTTCGCGCTCCCGGCGGCGGTGATCGCCGACCGCATCGGCCGGCGCCGAGTCCTGGTCGCCGTTGCGTTCCTCGCACCGATGCTCACGATGCTCGGTGCGGCGGCGCCGAACTTCCCGTTCCTCGTCGCGACCCAGACACTCGGTCGACCGATGGGCATCGCTCTGGCGTTCGTGATCGGCGTGATCGCCGCCGAGGAGATGCCGAAGAACAGCCGGGCGTATGCGATCAGCGTGCTCGCGATGGCCTCGGGGCTCGGCGCGGGTGTCGCCGTGATGTCGCTCGGCCTCGCCGACATCAGCGAGGGCAGTTGGCGCCTCACCTATCTCGTGTCGGCGATCTGGCTCGTGGTGGCCGTCGACCTGATGCGACGGCTCCCCGAGACCCGTCGCTTCGCCGCCGAGGCCGCTCGGGTCGATCGTCCCAGCAAGCCACCTCGACTCGACCGCAAGCGTTTCGCACTCCTGGCCACCGTGGCGTTCGCCGGCAACGTCTTCGTCGCTCCGGCCAGCTTCTTCCAGAACACCTACCTCGAGGACGTCCGCAACTTCAGCGGCGGCCAGATCGGCCTCTTCTCGATCCTCGTCGGCACGCCGGCCGGCATCGGCCTCATCCTGGGCGGGCGTTTCGCCGACCGGCACGGACGCCGCCGGTTGATCAGCGTGGCGCTGCCCGTCTCGGTCCTCGCGATCATCGCTGCGTTCTCGTTCGGTGGGCTCGGACTGTGGGGGTTCTCACTCCTGGCGGGCGTTCTCGGTTCGGCGGTGTACCCGGCGATGACCGTGTACCGCACCGAACTCTTCCCCACCGCCAATCGGACGCGTGCCACCGGCTACGTGACCGCGTCGGCGCTGATCGGAGGCATCGGCGGCCTGAGCCTCGCCGGCCGTCTGATCGACGCCGGCTGGTCCTACGGAGCGACCATGAGCGTGCTGGCGATCGGCCAACTCGTCGTGACCGTCCTCGTGGTCGCCGCCTATCCGGAGACGGCGCACCAGGAGTTGGAGGCGTTGAACCCCGAGGACGACCCGATCGACCTCGTCACGTCCTGATCGCGAACCCGAGCTCGCAGGTCAGGCGACCGAGCGTCCGCGACGCTCGAACGCCTTGACGATCTCGAGCAGGACGAGCAGCGCCACTCCGGCAGCAACACAGATCCCGATGTCGACCGCTCCGAGCGTCTCCAGGTCGAGGAACTCGCGCAGCGGCGTGTAGATCGCCAGGAACTGCAGGGCCGTGACGAAGCCGGCGATGGCGAGCAGCAGCGGATTCGTGAAGAAGCCGATCGAACGCAGCGACTCGGTGTTCGACCGGGTGCCGATCGCCTGAGCGACCTGCATCAGTGCCAGGGTGGTGAAGATCATCGTCTGCCACTCGACCTTGTCGGCACTCTCGTAGGCGAAGCCGATGCCGAGCGACACTGCGCCGATCACGGCACCGATCCACAGCGTCCTGACTCCGAGCCCGCCTGCCCACAGGCTCGCTCCCGGGCTGTGCGGTGGCCGTTCCATCACACCCTGTTCGGCCGGCTCGACGCCCATCGACAGACCGAGCAGGCCGTCGGTCATCAGGTTCAGCCACAGCAACTGCAGCGGCAGCAGCGCGATCGACGATTCCAGGCTCCCGCCGTCAGCGATCAGGAACGGAATCGGCCAGCCCAGCATCACGATGATCTTGCCGAGGTTGCCGGCCACGGCGAAGCTGACGAAGCGACGGAGGTTGTCGTAGATGACCCGCCCTTCTTCGACCGCAGCGACGATCGTGGCGAAGTTGTCGTCACGCAGCACCATGTCCGACGCCTCTTTGGACACGTCGGTCCCGGTGATGCCCATGGCCACACCGATGTCGGCGCGCTTGAGCGCCGGCGCGTCGTTGACGCCGTCGCCCGTCATCGCGACGACCTGGTTCTGCTGCTGCAACGCACCGACGATGCGCAACTTGTGCTCGGGTGACACCCGTGCGAACACCGACACGGTGGATGCCGCCTCGTCGAACTCCGCATCGGTCAGCCGGTCGAGATCGACGCCGGTCAGGACCCGGTCGTCGGTCGAGATGCCGAGTTCGGTCGCGATCGCCTTCGCGGTGAGCGGATGGTCGCCGGTGATCATCACTGGCCGGATCCCCGCACGACGGCACACCGCCACCGCGTCGCGGACCTCGGTGCGAGGCGGGTCGATCATCCCGACGAGCCCGAGGATCACGAGTTCGTCCTCGGCCTCACCGGCGAGTTCCCCCTGGGAACGCTCCACGGAGGGGTCGCCGAACGTGCTGTACGCCACGCCGAGCACCCGTCGACCGTCGGCCGCGAGGCGGTCGTTGGCCTCGATGATGCGCCGTCGCCATTCGTCGTCGATGTCGACGGGCCCGTCGTCGGACCACACACCCGACGCCCGCTCGACCAGGCCGTCGATCGCTCCCTTCACGAAAGCGATCGGCTGGTCCTGGGGAAGTTCGGCGAAGAGTGGCGTCTGGCCGTCGAGCGGCGCGTGGACGGTGCTCATCCGCTTGCGACCCGAGTCGAACGGATTCTCGGCCACGCGGGAGAACTGCTGGCGCAAGGCAGGGACGTCGACACCGGCGTTGGCCGCCAACTGCAGCAGCGCCGTCTCGGTCGGATCGCCGATCAGCGACAGGGATCCGACTTCGTCGGTGTCGGCCTGCGCGTCGTTGCACAGCACCATCGCACCCAGCATCGCCCGCGCGGTGGCGGGAAGATCCTCGGGGGATGGCGTGGCGTCGGCTTCGATCAGGATGTCGTGGTCGGCGACGTCGAGCATCGTCACGGTCATCTGGTTCTGGGTGAGCGTTCCGGTCTTGTCGGAGCAGATGACCGTCACCGAGCCGAGCGTCTCCACCGCCGGCAGCTTGCGGATCAGCGCATTGCGCTTGAGCATCCGCTGCGAGCCGATCGCGAGCGTGAACGTGACCACCGCCGGCAGGCCTTCGGGGATGACCGCAACGGCGACGCTGATCGCGGTCAACACCAGTTCGGATGCCTCCTCTCCGCCGATCGCACCCATCAGGACCACGAGACCGGCCACGCCCACGCCGACCAGGGCGAGCTGCTTGCCCACCTTGTCGAGACGCGCCTGGAGCGGCGTGTCCTCGCCACTCACCCCTTGGAGCAGCGTGGCGATGCGACCGAGTTCGGTGGACATGCCCGTGGCCACGACCACGCCTGTACCACGACCGGCGGTCACCTGCGTGCCGCTGTAGGCCATGCCGCGTCGGTCACCGAGCGGGAGGCTGTCCTCGTCGATCGCATCGGTCGTCTTGTCGGCCGGCTCCGACTCACCTGTCAGGGCCGCTTCCTCGACGCGCAGGTTGGCCGCCTGGATCAAGCGGACGTCGGCGGGCACGATCGACCCGGCGTCGAGCTGCACGATGTCGCCCGGTACCAGTTCGCCGGCGGCCACCTCGGTGGTGCGGCCGTCACGCACGACGCGCACGATCGGCACCGCCATCTTGCGGAGGGCGGCGATCGCCTGCTCGGCGCGGTACTCCTGGAAGAAGCCGAGCAGCGTGAAGAGGATCACGATGGCACCGATCGCACCGGCTTCGAGGTACTTGCCGAGCAGCAGCGACAGGAACGCCGCGCCGATCAGGATCAGCACCATCACCGCGGAGATCTGCTCCCAGATGAGCTTCCAGGGGCTGCTCGACCCGGTGTCGACCAGTTCGTTCGTCCCGTACTCGGCCAGTCGCTCGGAGGCAACGGACGCAGTCAGACCGTCGTCGGTGACACCCAGACGCTCGAGCGCCTCGTCGGGGGAGAGTCGGTGCCATTCGACCGTCGACGTGTCGGTCGGACGGTCGGCGAGCGGCGTGGACGTCTCGGGGTTCAGTTCGGGCATGGCGAAATCCTTTCAGCGCACGGATCAACGTTCGCTGAAGGTCTCTCCGCCCAGAACTCGGACTGGCCGCGCCGGCTCGATGAGCGTGTTGACGACGGGCCACGAGGGATACTCCCCTTCAGTTCCCGGGATGATAGCGGCACATCCCGGCCGTCGTCAGGTGCCGTCGACGAACTCTGCGATCGCATCGGCGATCGCCGCGTCGTGACCCTTCAGATCGTGTCGCGCCCCCTCGATCCAGAGGTGTTCGACCGGCGCCGGGATCGTGGCCGTCCACGTCTCCAGTTCCTCGGGGGTGCCGAACGGATCCCGCGTTCCGGAGATGAACAGACACGGCACGGAGATGTCGGGGAGATGCTCGACACGCAGCTTCTCGGGCTGCTTCGGCGGGTGGAGCGGATAGCAGATCAGCACGAGACCGGCCAGGCGTGCGACCGGTCCGGCGCCGTCGACATCGGCGGCGACCATCGTGGTCATCCGCCCTCCCATCGACCGACCGCCCATCACGACGGGACCGCGCCGCCGAGCGAACTCCACCAGGTCGTCGCGGACCGACGCCATCAGCTTCGGGGCCCGATCGGGAGCCGTGCGACCCTGCCTCCGGTACGGGAAGTCGCGCCGCTCCACGTAGGCCGACGACCCGAGCCGACGTTCGGCGGCCACGAGGCTCGAATGGTCACAACCCGTTCCCGCTCCCGGATACAACACCACCGTCGCCTTCGCCATGCGACGATCCTGCCACGGTCGCCCCCATCTCACGCTCCACGGATCTCGTGGCCACCGACGACGGAACGGTCGCAGATGCCGCCGCGCCGGCCCGACGAGCGGTGAGGGACGACGCCGGGGATCGGACGATCCGGCTCGGCTCAGCCGAGGATCCGGCGGGCCTCGGCGAGGTCGGACATCGCCTTGGCGGCGTCGATCTCGGCCCCGCCGTGGTCGGGGTGCACATCACGCATCCGAGCGCGGAACGCCTTGGTGACGAGCCGCTTGGACGGCTTCTCCGCACCCAACTCGAAGCCCAGCATCTGCATCGCCCACCCACTCGGGTCGGCGAGCGCTGCGAGCGTCGTGGTCTGTGATCCGGCGAGGTACGCGATCATCGATGCGCCGATCGGGCCGCGCCATCGCGCCGCCTTCTGCAGCACCGGCACGATCAGGCGCCGGTGTTCGAGCGCCAGGCGTTCCACGGCGTAGATCGCACCGAGCACCTGCGCCAGGTCCGTGCCGGTCGTGGCGAAGTCGAAGGAGATGTCGTCCCCGTCGCCGATCAGGCGATGCGTACTGTGGGACAGCCCGTGGCGGTCGAGCTGGAACCGGTGCCGAAGGCGCGGTTGGACGACCCGGTGGCCGGTGGCGATCTCGTCGATCAGTCGGTGGACGTCGGGCACGTAGTCGTCGTCGACGCCGTCGAGGTGCTGCGCGATGATCGCGCCGAGCAGCAGCCCGCCGAACCCGGGGGCGGGATCCACCGGGAGCACCATGTGCCCGAGCGCGATCCGCCGCGTCGGCTGCACCGGCCGGCTGTGGTGGATCTCGAGTTCGGCGAGGAGCACGGACCGACGAAGCTCAGACGAACTCGCGCACGGTCGAACGCAGCTTCTGCGCCAGACCGATCACGTCCGAGGACTCCTCGAGGTGCCCGTCGTCGCCGATCGCACCGTCCTCGACGGTGTTGCTGTCGGCGTCGGCGTGGATCCTGTCGACGATCGCAGCGACGTCGGCGACCGCCTGCTTCCAGACCCGTGGCGCCAGGGCGTAGGGCGGATGCTCGCCGTCGATGAGGCCGTCGAGGTCGATGATCTCACGGCGCGCCTTGGCGTCGAACGGATCCTTGGCCAGCTTGTCGGCCACCAGGAAGATGTCGCTCAACACCCCCTCGGGCGGCTCGTCGGCGCCGTCGTCGACCGGACCGAGTTCTCCGGCCTCGATCGCGTCGAGGAGGGCGTCGACGTCCTCTTCGGCGTCTGCGGCGACCCGGACCGTGGTCGACGTCCAGCGGTGCGGGATCTCCGCGTCGATCAGTGCATCCGTGAGCGTCGAACGATCGGCATCGCTCCACTCGTCGAGCCCGTACTCGACCGATTCGTCGTCGGGGTCGAGGCCCACGGGGAACGGCCCGAGTTCGGCTTCGAGGTGCTCGAACATGGCGTCGGTCGCCGATTCGACCGCTTCGGGGACCACCAGTTCCTCGTCGTCCCAGTAGTGCGGCAGGCCGGCGTCGGCCAGTGCTTCGGCGAGCTCGGCGCGGTTCTCGAACGTCCACGCCGACAGGTCGTAGTGGACCTTCACGATCTCGTCGTCGTTCGGATCGAAATCGATCGGCTGACCGGACGCAGCCGTGTCCTGCTGCTGTTCCTCGCCACTCTGCTTGTTCACGAAAGCCACATCGGCACGCTACCGGCGGCCCCGGCGCAGCGACGGGCGGCGGCGGCCGACGGCGACGTCACGCGACGAGCTGGGATTCAGCGCACGGGCGTTCGGCAACGACGGGTAATCGGCGGTGACCTCGACCTGGAGATCGTGGAGTCCGTCGCGTGCTACGAACCGCTCGGCGGGTGAGCGAGCACGCGGTCGAGGAACGCCGCGGTCCGCTCGTATTCGTCCTCGACGTGTTCGGCTCGTCGGAATCCGTGGCCCTCGCCCTCGTACACCACGAACTCGACCGGTGCGCCGGCGGCCTCGACGACCCGTACCAGCCTCTCGCTCTGGGAGATGGGGACCACCGGGTCGTCGGTTCCGTGGAAGATCAGCAGCGGCGAGGTGATCCGTTCCGCCCGGTGGATCGGTGAGAGCCGGGCGAACGCCGCCTCGGACTCGGGCGATCCGTCGTTCGGCGCCACCAGCGTGTCGGTGTAGTGGGCTTCGAACCGGTGGTCGACCTCGGTGAGCGCCACGAGGTCGCTGACCGGGTACGACGCCACCCCGCCGGCCACCAGGTCGGGATGGTCGGCGAGCACCCCGAGCACGGTGAGTCCACCCGACGAGCCGCCGAGGACGACGGTCGACCCGGGCGTGGCCCAACCCCGACGGTGCGCATCGCGGATCAGGTCGGCGGTGTCGTCGACGTCCAGGCGGCCCCACTTCCCGTGCAGGGCCTGGTGGTACACCCGGCCGTGACCGGTCGTGCCGCGAGGGTCCACCACGAGCACGTCCCATCCGCGCGTCATCCAGTACAGGATCCGTGGCCGCCAGTCGACCTGCCACTGGTCCGTCGGCCCACCGTGGACCCAGACGAGCATCCGTCCCAGCCCCACGACGAAACGACGGGCGTGCAACGTGGTCCCGTCGGCGGAGGTCGCCTCCACGATCTCCGGCTCGGGAAGCTGCGACCGATCCCACACGTCGGGCTGCGTGTGCGCCAGTGTCGTGCGGGCCCACGGACTGCCGCGATACATCACCAGTTGCGTCGGCGTCCGCGCTCCCGACCGGATCGCCACCAACGCGTCACCGACCCAGTCGAGGTGGCCGTGGACCCCTCGACCCAACTGTTCGACCTCCCCACTCGTGAGGTCCGCCACGCACAACGCCCCGTGGCCCGCTTCATTGCGCACGAACGCCAACCGACGCCCGTCACCGTCGAGGGCGTAGGAACGGTTGCCCATCCCCCACGTCGGCCCGGCGTGATCGAGCGACTCGCACACCACGGGTCGGTCACCGATGTACACGTTCAGCCATCCGGAACCGTCGTGGACGTGGATCGGCTCGCCGTGCGGAGTGAACCGCGGTTGCTGGAACGCACCGTCCACGATGCGCCACTCGCTGATCGCACCGGTTCGCAGGTCGCAGTCCACACGGACCGCCCCGTCCCACGCCATGTCCGGAGGACTCCACCCCTGCCACGACACGATCCGTTCGTCGGGCGCGATCGCCGGATCGAAGCAGAACGCGTGCCGCCCGTCGTCGATCCGCCGTTGCTCCCCGGTGTCCATGTCGATCAACCAGATCTCCGCATCGTCGAGCACGTGGGCCACCAGCCGATCGTCGGCGTCCGGTGTCGGACGCTGTGACGCGACGGCCGGTCCTCGGGCGGATCGGCCGTGGGAGGTCAACCGCTCGAGGTGCATGCCGGTCTGCCGCCAGAGTTCGCCGTCGAGTGCGGCATAGAGCAGCGAGAGCGGCCCATCCGTGCGTTGCAGCCACGTGAAGCACCCACCACCGAGGCCCCGGCCGGGGGCGGGCTCGGCTCCGAAGGTGAGCCGGCGTTCGATCCCGTCGCCGTCGACCGCCACTCGGCCGATCGACGTGGTGCCGCCCGTGCGCTGGACGAACCCCACCCAGCGTCCGTCGGGCGACACCCGCGGTTCGGTCAGGTCACGACCGGCTCGGATCAGCGAGAGCGGAATCGGTTGCATCGTTCGACCCTACGCACCTCCGCCGCCTCGATTCCTTCCCGTCGGATCTCGATGTCGTCGCACCGTTCACCGTCCCACCTTTCACGGTTGGCTCGGTGTCTGACTACGGTCAGAGCATGTCCGAACAGCATCGTGAGCGCCCAGACCGCAACCTGGCCATGGAGTTGGTGAGAGCCACCGAGTCCGCCTGCCTGGCTGCTGCGCGCTGGGTCGGGCGCGGCGAGAAGGAGAAGGCCGACGGAGCCGCCGTCGAAGCGATGCGCCTGTCGCTGTCCACCGTCCAGATGAGCGGGACGGTGATCATCGGAGAGGGCGAGAAGGACGACGCTCCGATGCTGTTCAACGGCGAGATCGTGGGTGACGGTTCGGAGCCACAGGTCGACGTGGCGGTCGACCCCATCGACGGCACGACGCTCACCGCCCACGGCAAGACCAACGCACTCTCGGTCATCGCGGTGGCCGATCGCGGAGCAATGCTCGACCCTGGCCCGTCGTTCTACATGGAGAAGATCGCCGTCGGCCCCGACTCGGTCGGCTCCATCGACATCACCGCGAGCGCCACGCAGAACCTGCGGTGGATCGCCAAGTCGAAGGGCGAAGACGTCCAGGACCTCACCGCCGTCATCCTCGACCGCCCCCGACACGCCGACCTCATCGCCGAGGTGCGCGCGGCCGGCTGCCGGATCCGGCTGATCACCGACGGCGACGTCTACGGCTCCGTCGCCACCGCCTGGCCCGATGCCGGCGTCGACGTGCTGTTCGGCATCGGCGGGACACCCGAGGGCGTGATCTCGGCAGCTGCGTGCAAAGCCATGGGTGGCGAGATGCAAGCGCGTTTCGCTCCGCAGAGCGATGAAGAGCGCGCCAACATGGAGGCCGCCGGCTTCGACCTCAGCCGGGTGATGAACCAGGACGACCTGATCACCGGCGACAACTGCTTCTTCGCCGCCACCGGCCTGACGGACGGCGCTCTGCTGCGCGGCGTCCGGTTCGACAAGTTGGGTGCCCGCACGCAGAGCCTCGTCATGCGGTCACGCAGCGGGACCGTCCGCTTCGTCGATGCCCGCCACAAGGTGAGGAAGCTCCGCGCGTTCTCCGCCATCGACTACTGACCGGACATCACCCGACGACCCGGACGAGTTTCAGCCGAAGCTGTTGACGAGGACGGCGAAGTGCTTCGACGTCGCGCCGTGCCGGGTGCCCACGATCGCCTGGTATTCTCCCGATTCGTAGATCTCCTTCGCTCGTTCGATCGACTCGAACTTGAGCACGACGGTCTGCTTGCCCGCACCGTCGCCCTCGATCTGCTCCGACGCCGGGTCGAACACCACGACCTCGCACTCGTCGGGGATCCGCAGCGCAGCCACCGATCCGGCCTGGTACTCCTTGTACATGTCGAGGTCGTCGACGTCGTAGTTCACGATCAAGTAGGCGCTCATGGAGCGCCATCGTTCCAGACGGCCGCAGTCCGCGACGACCCGGATCGACTCGGTCGCACAGGTTCCGTCGAGTTCGACGACCGATGCCGGGACATGCGTCGGCGAGCCCGCTCACCGGGATCGGGCACACAGGTTTCGCACGTCGGGGACGTGCGGTCCAGCTGCGGTCGGGTCAGGCCGTGAAGGAGGTGCCGGTGGCGGTGAGACGCGCGCTGGCGCGCGCCTTGCCGGCCACAGCGTCGGCGATCTTCGATTCGACCTGCTCGTCCTTGAGCGTGCGCTCGTGACGCTCGAGGGCGTCCTTGGCGCGAGCCACGTCGATGTCGGCGGCGAGTTCGGCGACGTCGGTGAGCAGTGAGATCTTGGTGGTCTCACCACCGCTCACCTCGACGAACCCCCGGTGCACGGCGACGTCCTGGACCTTGCCGTCGGTGAGGAAGATCCGCGTGTGGTTCTCGACGAGAGCGCCCACGAAGGGCTGGTGCCCGGCCTGGAATGCGATCTCGCCTCCCCCGAGGGTGCGCGTGATCACCATGTTCGCCTCGCCCGAGAAGAGCACCTTCTCCGGCGACACGATGTCGACGTGAAATGGTTCAGCCATGATCAGCTGTCCAGCAGCTGCTTGGCCTTGGCCTGCACCTGGTCGATGTTGCCGACGTTGAGGAATGCCTGCTCCGGGAGATCGTCGAGTCCACCGTCGATGATCGCCTCGAACGACTCGACGGTCTCGGCGACCGGCACGTACTCACCGTCGAGGCCGGTGAAGACCTTGGCGACGAAGAACGGCTGGCTCAGGAAGCGCTCGACCTTGCGGGCACGGGACACCGTCAGACGGTCCTCGTCGGACAGTTCGTCGAGACCGAGGATCGCGATGATGTCCTGCAGTTCCTTGTAGCGCTGCAGGGTCTCCTGGACGCGGCGGGCGACTCCGTAGTGGTGCTCGCCGACGACCTCGGCGCTGAGGATGGTCGACGTCGACGACAACGGGTCCACTGCCGGGTAGATGCCGAGCGAGGCAACCGTACGGCTGAGCTCGGTCGTGGCGTCGAGGTGCGTGAAGGTGGTGAACGGCGCGGGGTCGGTGTAGTCGTCGGCGGGCACGTACACGGCCTGCAGCGACGTGATCGAGCGACCCTTGGTGGAGGTGATCCGCTCCTGGAGCTGACCCATCTCGTCGGCCAGTGTCGGCTGGTACCCCACGGCGGACGGCATGCGTCCGAGCAGGGTCGACACTTCCGAACCCGCTTGGACGAAGCGGAAGATGTTGTCGACGAACAGCAGCACGTCCTGGCCGGCCACGTCACGGAAGTACTCCGCCATGGTCAGCGCCGAGAGAGCGACACGCAGGCGCACGCCCGGCGGCTCGTCCATCTGACCGAAGACCAGTGCGGCCTTCTCGTACACGCCCGACTCCATCATCTCGAGACGGAGGTCGGTGCCCTCACGGGTGCGCTCGCCGACGCCGGCGAACACCGACACACCACCGTGCTGCGATGCCACACGGTTGATCATCTCGGTGATGAGCACGGTCTTGCCGACGCCGGCGCCACCGAACAGGCCGATCTTGCCGCCGGCGACGTAGGGGGTCAGCAGGTCGACGACCTTGATGCCGGTCTCGAACATGCGAGCGGACGGCTCGAGGGAGTCGAAGGTCGGCGCGGAGCGATGGATGTCCCAACGCTCCATCTCGGCGAGACCTTCGGGCTGCGTGTCGAGGGCTTCGCCCCACACGTTCCACACGTTGCCGAGGACCTTCTCGCCGACGGGCACCTGGATGCCGTGCCCGGTGTTGCGCACGGGTGCGCCACGGACCAGACCGTCGGTCGGCTTCATGCAGATCGCACGCACACGACCGTTGCCGAGCTGCTGAGCGACTTCGGCGAGCACGTTCGTCGACTCGCCTTCGAGCGTGACGGTGAACTCGATCGCCGAGTTCAGTTCCGGCAGCGCGCCGCGCGGGAACTCGACGTCGATCACGGGGCCGGCGATGGCGACGACCCGGCCGTCTTGCAGTTCGGTTGAGGATTCAGTCATGGTCATTTCGATGATCTCCTGTGTCGATCAGATCTGGTCGTCGGGGTACTTCTCGTTGTGGAACCGGCGGGCTTGGCCCTGCCAGTCGTCGCGCTGGATCCGACCTTCGAAGCCGAGGCTGTCGTCGATGCGATCCATCTCCGCGGCATCCCACGTGGTGATCTCTTTGAAGGTGGTGATGCCCAGGGCGTGGAGACGCTCCTCGAGCACACCGGCCACACCCTCGATGAGCTTGAGGTCATCGGGTCGTTCCATCGTGGCGGTGGTGGCGCCGGAGGACTGCGCGGCGGGGGCCGCCCCGGGCGACGCTGCACGACCGGGTGCCGGTTGCGCACCCAACGGATCGCCGAAGTAGTCGTCGCCCATGTCGATGTAGGCGATGACGTCGTCGCCACTGTCGAGGGCCGCTGCGCCACCGACGATCTCCATGATCTCGGAGGTGATCGACGCCTGGCGGGCCCGGTTCATGACGATGCTCAGGCTCCGGATGAGTTCCTCGGCATTGTCGGTGGCCGACTTCATCGCCCGCTGGCGGAAGGCGTGTTCGGACGCCGCGGCGTTGAGCAGCGCCGCGTAGATGCGGGCTTCGACGTAGCGCGGAAGCAGCGTGTCGAGGATCTCGGTCGGGTCGGGTTCGAACTCGAAGGACGCCCCGCCACCGGAGGTGTCCTTGCCGTCGCCGCCGACGACCGTGGTCGCGCTGAGCGGCACGAGCGGGCGGAGGACGACTTCCTGGCTGCCAGCGGTGATGAAGCGGGTGTAGACCAACTCGACCTTGTCGACCTGACCGGTGACGAACAGGTCCACGACGTACTCGCCGATGCGGCGTGCGTCCTCGTAGCTGGGCTGGTCGCTGAAGCCCATGAAGGACTCGGTCAGTTCGTAGCCGCGGAAGCGGAAGTACCCCTCGGCCTTCTTGCCGACGGGCACGATCTTGTAGCTCTTGCCGGCGAGCACGTCGGCCTTGACTTCGCCTTCGGTCGCACGCTGCACGCCGGCGTTGTAGCCGCCGCAGAGTCCGCGGTCGGCGGTGATCGCCACGTAGCAGGTGGTCTCGACGTCGGCGCGCCCGGCGAGCATCGGAGCGTCGGAGGAGGCCCCGGCCGCGGCGAGATCCTTGACGACCTCGGTGATCAGCTCGGAGTACGGCACTGCTGCCTGCACCCGCTGCTGGGCCTTGACGATGCGCGAACCCGCGATCAACTCCATGGCGCGCGTGATCTTCTTCGTGGACTGCATCGCCTTGATGCGGCCCCTGAGGATGCGTTCTTGTCCACCTGCCATGAATGACTACTCCGTCGCCAGCGTCTTGGCGGATGCGGCGTCGCCCATCTCGTCGGCGTCGACGGAGGACGGGTCGACCGGCTTGCCCGGGGTGCCGCCGGTGGGCGTGAACTGAGCCTTGAACGCATCGACGGCGCCGGCGAGGGCGTCGGGGATCTTCTGCGTCTTCAGCTCGTCCATCAGCCCGCCGTGGCTCGAGTGCATGAACTCGAGCAACTCGGACTCGAAGCGCGCCACGTCGGTGACGGGCAGGTCGTCGAGGTATCCCTTGGTCCCGGCGAACAGCGAGACCACTTGATCCTGGACCGGCATCGGGCTGTTGAGCGGCTGCTTCAGCAGTTCGACGAGGCGATAGCCACGCTCCAACTGAGCCTTCGAGATCGCGTCGAGTTCGGAGCCGAACGTGGCGAACGCCTCGAGCTCACGGAACTGTGCGAGGTCGAGCTTCAGCGTTCCCGCCACGCCCTTCATCGCCTTGGTCTGTGCGGCGGAGCCGACGCGTGACACCGAGATGCCCACGTCGACGGCGGGCCGCACGCCGGACTTGAAGAGGTTGTCCTGGAGGAAGACCTGGCCGTCGGTGATCGAGATCACGTTGGTCGGGATGAACGCCGAGACGTCACCGGCCTTGGTCTCGATGATCGGCAGGGCGGTGAGCGATCCGGCACCGTTCTCGTCGGACAGCTTCGCTGCCCGCTCGAGGAGACGCGAGTGGAGGTAGAACACGTCGCCGGGGTATGCCTCACGGCCCGGCGGGCGCCGTAGGAGGAGCGAGATCTGGCGGTAGGCGTCGGCCTGCTTGGAGAGGTCGTCGTACACGATCAACGCGTGTTCGCCGTTGTCCATCCAGTGCTGGCCGATGGCACAACCGGCGTACGGAGCGAGGTACTTGAAGGGTGCCGAGTCGGCGGCCGGCGCCGAGACGACGACCGTGTACTCCATCGCACCGGCCTGGCGCAGGGTGTCGACGGTCTGTGCGACGGTCGACCCCTTCTGCCCGATCGCGACGTAGATGCACTTCACGCCGAGACCCTTCTGGTTCAGGATCGTGTCGATGCAGATGGCGGTCTTGCCGGTCTTGCGGTCACCGATGACGAGTTCGCGCTGGCCGCGACCGATCGGAGTCATCGCGTCGATGGACTTGATGCCTGTCTGCAGCGGCTCGTGCACCGGCTGGCGCCCGAGGATGCCCGGAGCCTGGATCTCCATGCGGCGTTGGATGGCACCGACGATCTCACCGCCGCCGTCGATCGGCTCGCCGAGTGCGTTGACGACACGACCGAGCATCGCGTCACCGACGGGCATCGAGAGGATGCTGCCGGTCGACTTGACGGTCTGGCCCTCTTCGATGGCGTCGACGTCGCCGAGGACGACGGCGCCGATCGAGCCCTCGTCGAGGTTCAGGGCGAGGCCCATCGATCCGTCCTCGAACTGCAGCAATTCGTTCACTGCTGCGTCCGGCAGACCGGACACGCGGGCGATGCCGTCGCCGACTTCGGCGACGCGACCCACGGTGCGGGCCTCGACCGACGGCTCGAAGCCGTCGAGGTTCTTCTTGAGAGCGGACGCGATGTCCGCTGCGGAGATGGTGAGTTCAGCCATGTTCGTTCCTGACGGCCCTACAGGCGGGCCTTGAGCTGGTCGATACGGGTGCGGACGGAGTCGTCGATGACATCGTCGCCGACGGTGGCGACGACACCGCCGACCACGGAGGGGTCGACGATCGTCTTGAGGTTGAGGCGCTTGCCGGTGGCGTTCTCGAGAGCCGCCTTGAGGCGGTCCTCCTGGTCACCGGTGAGAGCGACCGCGGTGCGGACCTCGGCGGTGTCGAGTTGCTTGGCGCTGCTCGCACGCTGCACGAGGAGATCGACGATGGCCGGCAGGTCACGAGCCTTGCCGGAGCCGACGACCATCGACACGAGTTGCGTGGTGGTCGGTGTCGCCTTGCCGCCGAGGAGGTCCTCGATGATGGCCTGGCGCTTCTCGGCCGGGATCTGATCGTCGGAGAGAGTGTTGCGCAGCTCTTCGGAGCCCTCGTAGGAGCGAGCGAAACGGAAGAGTTCGTCCTCGACCTCGTCGAGCGTGCCGTCGGCACGGGCGATCTCGAACAGCGCTCGGGCGTAGCCCTGGATCTGTGCGTCGCTCATGACGTGACGACCTTTCCGGCGCCGACCCGGGCGATGAAGCCCTCGATCAGTTCCTGGTGAGTGGCGTCGTCGAGCGACGCGGTGACGCTCGACTCGATCGCCTGGCTGGAGAAGCGTGCGATGTCGGCACGCAGATCGTCGGCGCCACGGCCGGCGGCGGCGGCGATGTCGGCCTCTGCCTTGGCTTCCATCTCGGCCACTTCCTGGTTGAGCCGGGTGCGTCCGTCCTCGAGGAGTGCCGCAGCCTGAGCTTCGGCTTCGGCGAAGAGTCGGGTGCGCTCGCCGTCGACGTCGCCGAGCGACGTGCGGATCTGAGCAGCGTCGGTCTCGGCCTGCTTGCGTGCCGCAGCGGACTCGTCGAGATCCTTCTGGATCCGAGCGGTCCGGTCCGACATGCCCTTGGCGATCGCCGGCCAGGCGAACTTCCAGAGCAGTGCGAACACGATCAGAGTGGCGAGGCCACCGATGACCACTTCCTTGAGCGGTGCGAAGTAGGGGTTGAGCGAGGTCGAGCCGACACCGTCGTTGGGCACCGATTCGGCCTGGAGCACCCCGGCGGCGAGGAGGTTGAGCTGTGTGGTGATCATGAGGTCGCTCCTGCGCTCGCACCCATCGCAGAGCGCACGGCGCTGCTGACGGTCGCCGGATCGGCCGGCTTGCCGGTGGCGATCTCGGTCGCCCGGGCGACCACGTCGCTCACGGCCGATTCGACGTCGCCCATCGCTGCTTGACGTGCTGCCTCGACCTCGGCGGTGGCGACGCCCCGCTTCTCGGCGATCCGCTGGTTGGCAGCGGCGATCTTGTCGGAGCGTTCGCCTTCGAGGGTGGCCCGTGCAGCGTCGACCTTCTCCTGGGCGTCGGCACGCACCGACGCGAGGCGGGCCTCGTACTCGGCGACGTCGGCTCGAGCGGCGGCGGTGAGCGTCTCGGCGCTCTCCCGGTCGCTCTGGATCGACTCGTAGCGCAGCGTCATCCCCGCACGGACCTTGGGGAAGAGCCAGACGTAGAGGACGATCAGGAGCACGAGGAAGGCACCGAAGCCCCAGATCATCTCCTTGACCTCGGGCGCGATCGGGTTCAGCTCGGGGCAGCCTTCACTGCCGACGGTGAGGGCTTCCTCACCACCGAGTTCCTCGATCTCCGCGTCGGAGAGGTCGGTGCGCTCGCACGTCTCGGCTGCCAGGAAGTTGACCTGGAGCTGACCCGTGGATGCAGTTGTGACGACGGCAGTCAGCACGTCAACTCCATTCCTGGATTGCAGTTCGAATAGGACTCATGGTGTCTCGGTTCTCGACGGTCGCATGCGGACCGTCGGTCGAGCACGCCGGATCAGGCGAACTTGAGGAGAATGAAGACCACGAAGCCGATGAGGGCGAGGGCTTCGGTGAAGGCGATGCCGAGGAACATGGTCGTACGGACCATGCCCGCTGCTTCGGGCTGGCGGGCCATGGCCTCGACGGACTTGCCGACGAGGTAACCGATGCCGATGCCGGGACCGATGGCCGCGAGGCCGTAGGCGTAACCGGCCGAGGCGGCTGCTGCCGTGTTCTTTGCGTCTGCGGGATCGATACCTGCCTCATCGGCGGCGGCGACCAGTGCGCTGAAAGCTTCCATTGGGGTCTTCTCCTAGTGGTTTCTGTGTGAGTGGGAGATCTGTAGAGATCGGTGGGTGGACGGGGTGGGATCAGTGCTCGTCGCCGTGGCCGGCGACCGAGTTGCTGATGTACACCGCCGCCAGGATGGCGAAGATGTAGGCCTGCAGGAAGGCGACGAGGATCTCGAACGCCGTCAGGAACACGAGCATGAAGAACGGCAGGATGCTCGCCGGGATGAACAGGAACTGGTTCGTCTCGGCACTGACCAGCGAGTGCGTCAGCAGTGCGAAGGTGACGAGCAGGATGTGGCCGGCGAGCATGTTCGCCATGAGACGAACGGTGAGCGAGAACGGCGTGACGATGATCGTCGAGATGAACTCGATCGCACCCACCAGCGGCTTGAGTGCGACGGGAACACCGGGAGGCCACAGGAGGTGACCGAAGTAGGCCGCGCCCTGGTGCTTGAGGCCCACGAAGATGTAGATGACCCACACCAGCAGCGACAGCGTCAACGGGATGGCGATGCGGGCCGTGGCGGGCATCTGGAAGAACGGCAGGATCCCCGGGATGTTGCACAGGAAGATGAAGATGAAGAGGCTGAGCAGGAACGGGGTCCACTTCAGACCGTCCTTGCCGAGCGTCTGCATCACGATGCCCTCCTCGACGAACTCGATGGCCTGTTCGGCGAGGTTGCGCGGGCCGGTCGGAGCGAGCTTCGGGTCGGCGCGGCTGGCGAGCAGGAACAGCCCGATGCCGAGCAGCGACGCCAGGCAGGCGATCAGCGCGATCTTGTTGAAGCTGGGGAAGATGTCCTGCCAACGAAGCAATTCGTTGATCGGCGGGAAGACAAGGCTTTCGGCAAGCACGTTGATTCCGTTTCAGTCAGAGGTGGATGGAAGGGGCGAGGTGTCGAGCGAACGACGACCGGGTCTACGAACGCAGTGAGGATTTCGGTGTGGGCTTGAGGCCCGGGTGTGCGAGGGAGATCGCCACGTACTTCATCTCCCAGAAGAGCAACCCGAGGTGCGTCACGATGATGGTCGATCCGAGGGCCGGAAGTGAAATCCATCCGGCATCCTTCACGAGCAGGACGGCGAGGAAGATCAGCCCGAGGCGGATCAGGTAGCCGAAGAGCGTTGCGCCCATCATGAGGGCGACCGAGATGCGAGCCGCGGCAGCGATGAGCCCGGCGGCGAGTGCGAAGTTGGCGAGGACGATCGCGATGCCGTAGGCCGACGACCATGCGCCGTCGCCGCCCCAGATCACGGCGCAGATGCCGATCAGGACGGGTGCGACGATCAGACCACGCTTGATCATGTCGTTCGACACGCCGACTTCCGGAGCGGGGCCCTCGAAGCGGGTGGTCATCGGATCCATGACGCTCACGCCGCGTCCTCGACGCTCGTCGGCGAACCGGCGAGCTTGGCGACACGATCGGCGTCGTGGCGGTCCATGCGACGTCCGTAGCTGTAGTAGAACCTGGCGAACAGCCCGATCGATCCGATGACGGTCATGGTGATCATGAACACGGGGATCGTGCCGAAGAGGCTGTCGAGCCCCCAACCGGCACCGAGGAAGATCGCCAGCATGATCACGGCGTCCATGCCGTGACCGAGCGATTCCTCGGAGTTGGCGCGCACGTCGTCAGCGCTCGGGGGTGTCGGGAGAAGCTTCATCGATCTGGAGTTTCACGAGGCGATCCTGGCGGACACGACCGGCGCTTGTGAATGCATGCACAACCTAGTGCTGCCGCGCATCGGCGGCAACCCTTTCGCCGAATCGGTCGCACGATCGTCAACCTTCGTCGTCACGTACCGTCGACAGCGACGCCGACTCCGGCGTGCCGGGTTCCGATGCGGTGTCGAAGAGGGTCGGTTGGTTCGGGTCCGGCCGTTCGATCCCGCCGGGTGGCGTTCCGTTGCGACGCCGCTGCGCGATCACGCTCGGGTGCAGGATCGTGTACAGCACCATGCCGAGCGCGGCGATGCCGAACGGCAGGTAGCTCGGGTTCTGATCGGTGAGGATCGGATAGAGGACGAACGCCGAGAGCAGTGCGGTCCAGGTCCACAGGATCAGGACGCTGCGCCGGTGACCGTGACCGAGGTTGATCAGGCGGTGGTGGAGGTGCCCCTTGTCGGCCGTGGCGAGCGACGAGCGACTCGTGGCGCGTCGCACGATCGCGAACGCGGTGTCGAGGATCGGCACGCCGAGGATCAGGAGCGGGATCGCGATCGGCGCGAGCAGGAAGTACGTGGTGCCGACGAACTCGGTGTCGAAGGAGTCGGCGCGGCCGCCGACGACGCTCGTCGACACCGCGAGGAGCAGACCGAGCAGCAGCGCTCCCCCGTCGCCCATCATGATGCGCGCGGGGTTGAAGTTGTGTGGCAGGAACCCGACGCACACGCCGACGGCGAGGATGGCGAAGAGCGGGCCGACGTTGCTGCTCAGGATCAGGTCGCGACCCGCCAGTTCCTGGCTGTAGAGGAAGAAGGCGAAGGCGCCGATCGCCACCACGCCCGCAGCGAGGCCGTCGAGACCGTCGATCAGGTTGATGGCCTGGCTCATCCCGAGCAACCAGAGCACCGTGACCAGCGGCTTGAAGTCCGCTCCGAGGATGAACTCGCCGAAGTACGGCAGACGGAACGCATCCATCACCACGCCGAAGTAGACGAGTGCGATGCCTGCCAGGACGGTTCCGAAGACCTTGGCCGGGGCGCTCAGTTCGCGCACGTCGTCGAGGAACCCGGTGGCGAAGATGATGGCCGCGGCGATCGCCACCCCGAGCGGCTCCGAGTTCGACGCGAACAGCGGCTGCAGGTCGCCGATCGCCCAGGCCACCGCAAGCGCCACACCGAATCCGATGAACATGGCGAGCCCGCCGACGTCGGGCAGTGGTTGCTTGTGGACCGTTCGTTCGTTGGGCAGGTACACCCACCCGAAGCGTCGAGCGAGTGCTCCCACCACGGGAGTCGCGACGAACGTGACGACGGCAGCGATCAGCCCGATCAGGAAATACGAACCGACATCGGGCACGAACGCAGAGAGTAACCCACCCGCCTGCGTCTACAGTCGTCGCCATGTCCTTCCCTGCAGATTGGTACCCCGACCCCGCCGGCGACCCGACCCTCCTTCGTTGGTGGGACGGCGTCCAGTGGACCGAGCACACCCACCCGGCACCGCAGGCACAGGCGCAGCAACAGCCGGTCGAGCAGCAGTGGGACGCCGGTGCCGCTCAGGACGCTTCCGCCGCCGCAGCCGCAGCGGAGCAGGCCATCGAGGCAGCCGACCACGCCGTGGACCAGGCGACACCGTCGGACGTGGTCGAGCAGCGCGACGACGACCTGACCGTCGCCCGGGTGCCGGCCGCCGAAGGGAGTGGCGTCGCGACCGAGTACACGGGTGCAGCTGCCGTCGCCGAGCCCGCTGCGCCGTTCGTCGCTCCGGTCGCATCGCAGGTTGCCGGTGCGAGCGGCAACGGGATCGCCGGGATCCGTTCCGACCTGTTCTCCGGCGAGTACTCCGAGAACGATGCGAACGAACGCGTGGTGCTGCAGAACTCCAAGATGCTCAAGGTCCGACTCGGCGAGCCGGTGTTGGCACGTCAGGGTTCGATGGTCGCGTTCCAGGGCCAGGTCGATTTCGACCACGAAGGAGCAGGCGGTGTGGGCAAGTTCCTGAAGAAGGCCGCCACCGGTGAAGGCGTGCAGTTGATGCGCTGCACCGGTCAGGGTGAGGTGTTCTTCGCCAGCGAGGCCGACCAGGTCCACATCCTGCACCTCGACGGGAGCGCACTGTCGGTGAACGGCCGCAACATCCTCGCGTTCGAACCCACGCTCGACTACGACATCCAACGCGTCCAGGGCGCCGGAGTGCTGACCGGCGGCCTGTTCAACACGCGCCTGAGCGGATACGGCTGGGTCGCCATCACCACGAAGGGTCAGCCGGTGGTGCTCCACACCAACCAACCGACGTTCGGCGACCCTCAGGCGGTCGTGGCGTGGAGTGCCGACCTGCGCACGTCGCTGAACAAGACCGTCAAGGCCAAGGCCCTCGTCGGACTGGGTTCGGGTGAGGCGTTCCAGTTGGCGTTCGAGGGCAACGGCATCGTGATCGTGCAACCGGCGGAGTATGCACTTCCGGCCGCCGGCGGCTGATCTCGGTCGTCGAGTCCGCCGGGTCGACCGAGTCCGCCGGGTCGACCGAGTCCGCTGGGCCGACCGAGTCCGCTGGGCTGATCGAGTGCGCCGGGTCCGCCGGGTGGCGATCGCCGGGCCGGTCAGCGCTGCGTTGATCGCCTCGTCGTGCGCAGGCGGAGCGTCGCCTCCCGACGCGGTGTCGGTCGACGCGGTGTCGGTCGGGGCGACCTGGCAACTCCAACTCCAGGGTGACGTCGACACGTCCCACGACGCCGACGTCTACGACATCGACCTGTTCGACGTGCCCGTGGAGACGATCGACGCGCTCCACACCGACGGCCGCACGGTCATCTGCTACTTCTCGGCCGGGTCGTGGGAACAATGGCGCGACGACGCCGACGGTTTCGCCGACGATGCGATCGGTGAGCCGCTCGTCGGCTGGGAGGGCGAGCGGTGGTTCGACATCCGCCATGACTCGGTCCGCGACGGACTCGTGGCCCGCATGGACCTCGCCGTGACGAAGGGATGCGACGGCGTCGACCCCGACAACGTGACGGGATACGACACCGACACCGGGTACGACCTCACCGCCGACGACCAGCTCGACTTCAACCGGTTCCTCGCCCGCGAGGCCCACGATCGCAACCTCCTGGTCGGCTTGAAGAACGATCTCGCCCAGATCCCCGAACTCGTCGACGACTTCGACTTCGCCGTCAACGAGCAGTGCCACGAGTTCGACGAGTGCGGTGCGATGCAACCGTTCCTCGATGCCGGCAAGCCGGTGTTCAACGTGGAGTACCTCGAACGCTTCGTCGCCGACCCCGACGAGGTCTGCGACGCGTCGCGCGCGCGTCGGATCGCGACGCTGATCCTGCCGCTCGCACTCGACGGCGACTTCCGGATCGCCTGCGACTGACGCGTCGCTCCCCACCCCGGCCGGACCGCTCGACCGGCCACGTTCGCACGCACGGCGTCGTCTCGTGCCGTGCCTCGGCCCGAATCGAACGAGGGAATCTGGGCACTGCGACTTCACGCTCGGCCCGAATCGAACGAGGGAATCTGGGCACTGCGAATCCACCCTCGGCCCGAATCGAACGAGGGGATCTGGGCACTGCGAATCCACCCTCGACCGGCAGCCTGGAAGCAGCGCATCGCCGATCACGTCATGCCGCCCGCCGGCTCGGAGGCCCGGTGTTGCGGACCGTGCCGTCCGGCAACGTCAGGGTGAGCTCACGGTTCGGGCCGAGTTGCACGTTCCATCCGCCGTCGTGGATGGCGTGGTGATGACGGGAGCAGACCGGCAACAGATTGTCCAGATCGGTCGCCCCGCCGTTGCGCCACCACACCACGTGATGCAACTTGCAGCGGTCGAACCCCGTCGAACAGCCAGGGATCGCACACGTCGCGTACAGACCACGCAACGCACGCCGCTGTGCCCGGTTCGCCAGGCGCGTCGCCCGACCGAGATCCAGATTCCCGGGCGCGTGCAACACCACACCATTGCGCACCACCACCGTGGTCACGTCCGCATCCGCAACCAGTGACGCCAACACCCGCTGCGGCACCTCGATCGGAATCGGCCATTCCACCGTGGCGGCTCCCGCCACCGCCGGAGCATCGGCGTCGATCACCGCGACGAACTCGGGACGACCCGGCCTGCCCGACCCGACACCACCCTCGACCAGACGCCCGAACGCGAGCGCTCGCAGGTGCTTCTGCTTCTCGATCGGATCGGACGGACACGACTCCGGAACCGCCTCGGCGAACAACGCCTCCACCGCACGCTCCAGCGCCGACGACACCGACAGCGCCGTCACCGGATCGAACCGACCACGCACGTTCCACATGCCCTCGTCATCGGTCCACGTCGACATCGACGTCGCCCGCCGCTGACGCTCCAACCTCGCCATCCCGTCATCGGCACGCACCTCGTCGGCCTCACGACGCACACGACGCGCGAACTCGGCCACCGACAACCCACCCGCCTCCTCGACGAGCCCTTCGATCCGACCGAACAACGCGTCACGCTCCGAGGGCTCGAGCGACTTCGCTCCTCGGGTGACCGCGTCGACATGACCAGCGGTGAGACGAGCATCGTCGAGTGCCTCGGCCAATCCGGCCACCACCGCGAGGGTCTCGCCCCGTTCGATCACCCTGGACGCCGCCGACAACGACTCACCCGACACCGCAGCGATCTCCGGCTCCGCGAACGACGAGGCCACCCGCAGACGCAGCGCCAGATCGGCCTCGGCAGCGGCCAGGAACGACCGCAACTCAGCGACCGATCGCATCGCCGAGATCAGCGAATCCGTGGAAGCCGATGAGTCGGCGCGCACCGACATCACCCGCTCCGCTCGCTCGATCACCCCCTCGATCAGCATACGAACAACAGTACTCAGGGGGTGTCACAGAGTTGATGGGAAGTGCCACCCTGACGCCAGTGCGGAGCGTCGCCATGGGGTGAGCCTCGCCCCGCTTCGACGCGCCCTTCGGCGTGCGATACAGACCGGTGCACGTCACCGAACCCGTGTGCCACCGATCCGGAAGGTCTCGGAGCGATTCGCATCCGACAGCGGCACGGTCGGGTCAGGGAGCCACGGGTCGGGTCACTCCGATGCGGCAGCCGCGTCGAGCTTCGAGGGGCCGCCGCATCGGAGTGCGTACGTCACCGCAGCGAGCGTCATCGGCAGCAGGAGGATGCCGATCACGATGAGCCAGAAGCTCTCCGGTGGAGTGCCATCCTCGGCGGCGACGAGGTAGGACACCGCCGGCACCACCGGCATCGCCGGCACGAGCAGCGTCACCACCACGAGCCACCACCGTGCTGGGGCACCGATGCGGGAAGTCGACTGCCGACCGCGCCACCAGACGATCCCGACCGGTCCGAGAACGACGAGCAGAGGGGTCGCGAAGACGATCAGCGGCGAGACGACGATCAGCAGGCAGAGACCGATCAGGCCGTACAGGTAGAACGAGATCACCGAGATGACGCCCTGGTCCCCGACACGCATGTCGACGAGTCCAGCAGGTGGATACTCGTTCGGCGGGAATCTCGGGCGCTCGGTGGCGGAATGCGCCGGGACATCACAACGAGGTCGACACGCCGCACCGCCGGGAGACTCGTGCGCGAACAGGTGAACCGATCGTCGATCAGGTTCGGCAGCGATGATGCGAAGGCGCAGCTGGACCCAGGAGTGCGAGCGATCGGCCGCATCGCAGGCCGACGGTCAGTAGGCGGGGAACCTGGCGCAGAGGTCGGCGACCTCGGCCTTGATCGAGCCCAGGGCCTCGGCGTCGTCGACGCTGCGCAGCGCACGGGCGATCAGACTCGCGATGACGGGCATCTCGGCCTCCTTCATCCCCTGCGTGGTGACCGACGGCGTGCCGATGCGGACGCCGCTGGTGACGAAGGGGCTACGCGGATCGTCGGGGATCGTGTTCTTGTTCAGCGTGATCCCGGCTTCGTCGAGGGTGGCCTGGGCGACCTTCCCGGTGAGTTCGGCGTCGAACGGGGTGAGGTCGACGACCATCATGTGGTTGTCGGTGCCGCCCGACACGAGACGGAACCCCTCGTGTGCGAGTGCCTCGGCGAGTGCGGACGCATTCGTGACGATCTGGTGTGCGTACTCCTCGAACGACGGGTCCATCGCCTCGCGGAACGCGATCGCCTTGCCGGCGATGGCGTGCTCGAGCGGCCCGCCCTGCCACCCGGGGAACACGGCCTTGTCGATCGCCTTCGCATGCTCGGCCGTGCACAGGATCGCTCCACCGCGCGGGCCGCGCAGGGTCTTGTGGGTCGTGAACGTGACCACGTCGGCGAACGGCACCGGGTTCGGGTGGGCGCCACCGGCGACGAGTCCGGCGAGGTGGGCGATGTCGAACATCAGCAGGGCGCCGACCTCGTCGGCGATCGCCTTGAACGGCTCGGGGTCGAGCCGGCGCGGGTACGACGTGGTGCCGGCCACGATCATCTTCGGCCGGTGTTCGAGGGCGAGCTCGCGCACGTTGTCCATGTCGATGCGGTCCTCGGCTCCCGTGCCGTAGGCGACGAAGTGGTAGAGCAGACCGCTCGCGTTGACCGGAGACCCGTGCGTGAGGTGGCCACCGTGGTCGAGGCTGAGGCCGAGGATCGTGTCGCCCGGTTCGAGCAGCGCCTGGTACACGCACATGTTCGCGTTGGCCCCCGAATGCGGCTGGACGTTCGCGTGCTCGGCGCCGAACAACTCCTTCACCCGGTCGATCGCGAGCTGCTCGATCGAGTCCACCACCGAGTTGCCGCCGTAGTACCGCTTCCCCGGGTAGCCCTCGGAGTACTTGTTCGTCAACACCGAACCCGTGGCCGCCATGACGGCCGGCGAGGTGAAGTTCTCGGATGCGATGAGTTGCAGACCGGTGGTCTGGCGCTCGACCTCGCGGGCGATGAGGTTCTCGACCTCGGTGTCCGGATCGGTGGTGGTGGGAAACGGCATGGCGGGTTCCTTCGTGTGGTTCGGAGATGTCGACGACGGGCTCTGGACCAGCCCCGCCATCGGATCAGAAGATGGATTCGAGGGCGGTGATCTGGTCGACGCGCCGCTGGTGGCGGCCGCCTTCGAAATCGGTGGTGGCGAACGTGGTGACGATCTCCTCGGCGAGACCGATGCCGACGACGCGGCCACCCATCGACAGCACGTTGGCGTCGTTGTGTTCGCGTGCCATGCGTGCGGTGTAGAGACAGTTGCACAACGCAGCACGAACGCCGCGCACCTTGTTGGCGGCGAGTTGTTCACCCTGCCCGCTCCCGCCGAGCACGATGCCCCAGTCGGCGTCGCCGGCGACGACGGTGCGTCCGACGTCGGCGCAGATCTCGGGGTAGTCGATCGACTCCGTCGAATGCGTTCCCCGGTCGTCGACCTCGTGGCCGAGCACCGTCAGGAAGGTGACGAGGTGCGCCTTCAGGTCGTAGCCGGCGTGGTCGGATCCGATCGCGATGCGTGCCATCGCCTCGGAGTGTAGGACGGCGAGCCGCCGCAGGGCGCGGCCGATTCACCCGCAACCCCCACCGATTCATAGGGTCGGACCGTGAACCTCGATCCACGAACCCCCGTCATCGTCGGCGTCGGCCAGTACAACCATCGCGCCGACGGCTTCGACGATGCCCTCGAACCGGTCGCCCTGATGGAGCGGGCCGTGCGCATCGCGACCGACGACGCCGGATTCGACGGACCCCCTGCGGCGGACTCGGTCCGCGTCGTCAACGTGATCGGCTGGCGGTACCGCAACCCCGCCCGCTTCCTGGCCGGTCGGCTCGGGATCGAGGCCGCCGAACTGGCCGAGTCGGCACCGGGAGGCAACAGCCCGCAGTCGTTGGTGAACCGCACCGCACTCGACATCGCAGCCGGCGCCGTCGACGTCGCGATCCTGGCCGGGGCCGAGGCGTTCCGGACGTTCATGAAGGCCCGCAGGGAGGGCGTCACACTCGACTGGCCCAAGGCGGACGACGACGACCTCCCGGTCCGGATCGGCGAGGAACTCGACATGACGTCGCCGGCCGAGCGCGAGCGTGGCATCGTCATGCCGGTCCAGATCTACCCGATGTTCGAGACCGCTCTGCGCGCCGCCGCCGGGCGCACGGTCGCCGAGCACCAGGCCCACCTCGGCAAGCTGTGGTCCGACCTCAGCCACGTGGCCGCCGGGAATCCCCACGCGTGGATCCGCGAACCGAAGTCGCCCGAGGAGATCACCACGATCGGGCCGAAGAACCGGATGATCGGATTCCCCTACCCGAAGCTGATGAACTCGAACAGCGACGTCGACATGGGGGCGTCGATCATCATGTGCTCCGTCGAGGCAGCCCGGCGGATGGGCATCGACGAGGACCGCTGGGTCTTCCCCCACGCAGGCACCGACTGCCACGAACACAACTTCGTGTCGAACCGCGACACCTTCGCTCGGACCCCCGCCGTCGAACTGGGTGGCGCACGGGCACTGCAGCTCGCCGGCGTCACGATCGACGAGGTCGAGTTGATCGACCTGTACTCCTGCTTCCCGTCGGCAGTGCAACTCGGTGCGCAGTCCCTGGGCATCGATCTCGCCACCCGGCAGTGGTCGCGCACCGGCGGCCTGCCGTTCTGCGGTGGCCCGTGGAACAACTACCCGATGCACGCGATCGCCACGATGGTCGGCGAACTGCGCGAGCTGCCCGACGCTCGCGGCCTCGTGTGGGCGAACGGCGGGTATGCCACCAAGCACGCATTCGGCGTGTACTCGGCCACTCCCCCGGCCGACGGCTTCCGCTACGACCACCCCCAGGACGAGATCGACGCGCTCCCCCGTCGCGAACTGGCCGTGGGAGCCGACGCCGCCGGCTCGGTCGAGATCGAGGCCTACTCGGTGATGTTCTCCCGCGAGGGAGAGCCCGAGACCGCGCTCGCTGCATGCCTGCTCGCGGACGGTCGGCGGGCGTGGGGAACCTCGGGCGACCGGGCCCTCGCGTCGGCGATGTGTGACGGTGAGTGGGTCGGGGTGACCGTGCGCCTCGACGACGAGGGAGCGCTGCTCGTCTGACGACGTTCGTGCGTCGTCAGAGGCCGCCGGAGTCGACGTCGTCGTTGCCGGCCAGCGTGCCCTGGTCCGGGCAGGCGGCCGTGATGTACTCGAGCGACGGCCCGATGTCGAACTCGGTCGTGTCGAGGGTCGGATCCTCCAGGACCGACGGGAGTTCGGCGATGAACGCCTCGGCGGCTGCGTCGAGCGCCTCGGTCGAGTCGGCGGGGACGTCGACCGTGAGGCTCTCGGTCTCGAGCCCCTGCTCGGTGATCGCCTCGACCCACGCCACACCGAGCGCGTCGATCCGGTCGCCGTCGAGGCCCGCCTCGGCGAGCAGCTCTCCGGCCCGGTCGGCGCGGGCGAGGAAGGGCCCCGGCACGTCGACGGTCAGCGCCTGACGGTTCGATTCGATCTCGTCGGGCAGCTCGTCGGCCATCTGCGCGACGGCCGCTCGGAGCGCAGAGGTCGCTGCGACTTCGAGGCGGGCGGCGTCGACGGGCGCCTGCAGCGCCCACGCCAGCGAGATCGCCTGCACCGACCCGGCGTACGTGCTCCACGCACGACAGAAACCGTCGTCGCTCTCGATCCCCGGAACGCCGGTCTCGGCGACCGCGGGAAGCGACTCGACGACCCCCTCCACGACCGACTCCACGACCTCCTCCGCCGGGGGGACGACGTCGTCCTCGTCACCGGGGTCGACCCCGCCGTTCGTACTCACGCCACCGACGGTGCCGCCGGCCTCGGTGAACACGTCGCCGCCCGACTCCGCGGTGGCCACCGGAGCGTCGGGCGTGCCCGCTTCGCCCCCTCCGTCGCTCGAGGCGCACGCAGGGAGCACGACGATCGCGATGACCGCAAGTCTCGCGGCGAGTCGTCGCGGATCCTGACGTCGTTGCATTCGTCCAGTGTGCACGACGGCCTGCCAAGCTCACGGGCATGCCCGCCGACCGCGCCCGCCTGCTGCTCGACTGCGACCCCGGCCACGACGACGCCGTGGCGATCATCGTCGCGGCGGCCTTCGCCGACGTGGTCGGCATCGTCACCGTCGCGGGCAACGCCCCGCTCGATCGGACCACCCACAACGCACTGGTGATGCGCGATCTCATCGGACTCGACGCGCCCGTCCATGCCGGATGCGAGCGCCCGCTCGTCGCTCCACCACGCCATGCCGGGTTCGTCCACGGCGAGTCCGGACTCGACGGCGCCGAGCTCCCCGAACCCATCACACCGCTCGACGGGACGGACGGCGTGGAGTTCATCATCGACACGTGCCGGTCGTCGGAGGGTGTGTGGCTCGTGCCGATCGGACCGCTGACCAACATCGGCACCGCGTTCCGCCTCGCCCCGGACCTGCCCGGACGCGTCGCGGGTGTGTCGCTGATGGGAGGCGGGAGCTTCGGGAACCGTTCGGCCGTGGCCGAATTCAACATCTGGGCCGATCCGGAGGCCGCGGCGGTCGTGTTCGACGCCTACGACCCGGCCACCCCTGGCTCGGCGGCCGGTCCACTGATCATGGCGGGCCTCGACGTCACCCACCGCTTCCAGGTCACGCCGCCGCGGATCGCCGCCACACGTGCCGTGCCGGGGCGTCTCGCGACGACGCTCGCCGACCTGTTCGACTTCTTCACCGACACGTACCTCAGCCGACACGACGACGGTGCGCTCGACGGTGCCGCGCTCCACGATCCGCTGGCGGTCCTGGCCGTCACCCACCCCGAGCTCTTCGGCCACGTGGACCGCCACGTCGTGGTGGAGACCCGGGGCGAACACACGGCGGGGATGACGGTGATCGACGAGCGACGTCTGCTCGAACGATCGGACCCGAACTGTCGGGTGCTCACCACCGTCGACGCCGACGCTGCGTTCGCACTGGTCCTGGACGCCGTCGCCCGGTGCTCGACGGGCGGATGATTCGAGGCGTGGCCGTGGCGTGTCGCCCCTCGGGACCGGTCACCGACGGCCGCGATCCGGGAATCCACGGTTGACCTCGCCCGTCGGACGTCGGAAAATCGGACGATTGAGAACGCGAACGATGGACACACTGAGCCGGTGAACCGCGCACACGACCTGTCCCGCCGCACCTGGGTCGGTCGTCCGTTCCCACTCGGCGCCCGCTACGACGGGTCGGGCACGAACTTCTCGCTCTTCACCAGCGTCGCCGACGGCGTGGAGCTGTGCCTGCACGGCGAGGGCGCCGACGGGAACGACGAGGAACGCATCGAGTTGACCGAGGTCGACGGCCACATCTGGCACACCTACCTGCCCGACGTCCGCCCCGGCCAGCGCTACGGATACCGCGTCCACGGCCCGTGGGAGCCGGAGCGTGGCACGTGGTGCAATCCGTCGAAGTTGTTGCTCGACCCGTACGCCAAGGCGATCGACGGACAGATCGACTGGGACCCCGCGTGTTTCGCCTACGACTTCGACAGCCCGCTCGAGATGAACACCACCGACAGCGCGCCGCACGTGTGGAAGGCCGTGGTCGGTGACCCGTTCTTCGACTGGGGCAACGACCGCCCACCCGAGACCCCGCTGCACGAGACCGTGATCTACGAAGCCCACGTCCGCGGCATGACGATGACGCACCCGAGCGTGCCCGAGGCGCTGAGAGGCACCTACGCCGGGATCGCACACCCGGCGGTGGTGGAGCATCTCCACGATCTCGGCATCACCGCGATCGAGCTGATGCCGGTGCACCAGTTCGTGCAGGACCACCACCTGATGGAGAAAGGCCTGCGCAACTACTGGGGCTACAACTCGATCGCGTTCCTCGCGCCGCACAACGAATACACGTCGTCGGTGGCGCTGGGCCAGATCCAGGAGTTCAAGACGATGGTCAAGTCGCTGCATGCGGCAGGCATCGAGGTGATCCTCGACGTCGTCTACAACCACACCGCCGAGGGCAACCACTTCGGGCCGATGCTGTCGATGCGGGGCATCGACAACCAGGCGTACTACCGGCTGATGGAGGACGACCCGCGGTACTACCTCGACTTCACCGGCACCGGCAACAGCCTGAACATGCGCCACCCGCACGTCCTGCAACTGATCATGGACAGCCTGCGGTACTGGGTGCTCGAGATGCACGTGGACGGATTCCGGTTCGATCTCGCGTCGACCCTGGCGCGGGAACTGCACGACGTCGATCGCCTGTCGGCGTTCTTCGACCTCGTCCAGCAGGACCCCGTCGTCTCCCAGGTCAAGCTGATCGCGGAACCCTGGGACATCGGTGAGGGCGGCTACCAGGTCGGGAACTTCCCGCCGCAGTGGTCGGAGTGGAACGGTCAGTACCGCGACACGATCCGCGACTTCTGGCGCGGTGAGCCGTCGACGCTGGCCGAGTTCGGATCGCGCTTCACCGGAAGCTCCGACCTGTACGAAGCCGACACCCGTCGCCCGACCGCGTCGATCAACTTCGTGACCGCACACGACGGGTTCACGCTCACCGACCTGGTGTCCTACAACGAGAAGCACAACGACGCGAACGGCGAGGACGGCAACGACGGCGAGTCGCACAATCGGTCGTGGAACCACGGGGTCGAGGGGCCGACCGACGACCCGGCCATCCGCGCCCTGCGCGACCGCCAGCGCCGCAACCTGATGATGACGCTGATGCTCAGCCAGGGCGTCCCGATGATCGTCGGCGGTGACGAACTCGGTCAGACCCACGACGGCAACAACAACGTCTACTGCCAGGACAACGAACTGTCGTGGTATCCGTGGCACGACGTCGACGAGGAATTCGTCGACTGGTGCCGACGCGTCATCGCCTTCCGTGCCGCTCACCCGGTGTTCCGACGCCGACGGTGGTTCCAGGGTCGGCGCATCCGCGGCATCGAGGATCTCGCATGGCTTCGCCCCGACGGCGAGGAGATGACCGACGACGACTGGGACACGGGCTACGCACGGGCCGTCGGCGTGTTCGTCAACGGCACGACGATCCCCACCACCGACAACTACGGCGAGCGGGTCATCGACGATTCGTTCCTCCTCCTGTTCAACGCCGGGCACGAGGCTCTCTCGTGGACCATCCCGGGCCCGCAGTGGGGACGACGGTGGACCGTCGACCTCGACTCCGCCGACCCCCGGGTCGGGGTCCGCCGCAACATCGCCGCCAGACCCGGCGACGTGGTCGAACTGCTCCCCCACTCGCTGCGGGTGCTGCGCTCCACCCGCGCGCCGTCGCAACGGTCCAAGATGCCCGCACGTCGGAGTCCGGCACCGGCCGACGGTTCCGAGACCCACGACGCCAAGGCCACCGACGCCGACTCCGGCACCCCCCACACCCTCGCCCAGACCGACGCTGCGTTCGACACGCCGACCGATGAGGAGACCGATCGATGAACATGCCGCCACCGACCACGCCGTCGACTCCCGGAACAGCCGACGCCGCAACCGCCGGTCGATTCCCGGCGCACCGACCCTCCCGCACCATCGTGGAGCCGGTGTCGCCGATGGTCGACGGTGGAGCGTTCGCCGGCAAGGCCAGCATCGGCCGGCCCGTCCGCATCGTGGCCGACGTGTTCACCGACGGTCACGACGTGGTCTTCGCCGAAGCGGCCGTCGGGTCGGCGTCGTCGGATGCCGTCCGCACGATCCCGATGGCACCTCTCGGCAACGATCGCTTCGAGGCGTGGTTCACGCCCGACGAACTCGGCCGGTGGAACTACGAGGTGACCGGCTGGGTGTCGCACGCCGAGACGTGGCGCCTCGGAACCGCCGCGAAGGTCGCTGCGGGTCTCGATGTCGAGGTCGAAGCGGCGATCGGCGCAGCTCTGGTCGCCGCCATGCGCGCCACGCCACACCACGCCGCCACCGACGCCGATCTGGCCAGGCTGGCAACGCTCGGGACGGCGCTCGAATCCGGGAACACCGAAGCCATCACCGACGACGACTGGACCCAGCTGTTCCACCGCTGCGAGCCGCGCGATGCCGCCGACTCGGGGGCCCCCCTCCCGATCGACGTCGACCCGCTCCTCGGCGCGATCGGCTCGTGGTACTCCTTCTTCCCGCGGTCCACGGCGAGTGACGGTGACGTCGCACCGGATGCACCGGGAACGCTGCGCACGGCGATCGACCGCCTCGACCACATCGCCGACATGGGCTTCGACGTGGTGTACATCCCTCCGGTCCATCCGATCGGCACCACCAACCGCAAGGGTCGGGACAACTCCACGAACGCGCAGGACGGCGACGTGGGGAGCCCGTACGCGATCGGCTCGCCCGACGGGGGCCACTTCGCCGTCGCGCCCGAACTCGGCACCGTCGACGACGTCACCGCACTGGCCGCTGCATGCGATGCGCGCGGGATGAAGTTGGCACTCGACATCGCATTCAACTGCTCGCCCGACCATCCGTGGGTGAGCGAGCACCCCGACTGGTTCGTCCGGCGTCCCGACGGCTCGATCCAGTACGCCGAGAACCCGCCGAAGAAGTACGAGGACATCTACCCGCTCGACTTCGAGACCGACGACTGGCAGGCGTTGTGGACCGAACTCGCCGACGTCTTCCGGTTCTGGATCGAACGGGGCGTCACGATCTTCCGCGTCGACAACCCGCACACGAAGGCGTTCGCGTTCTGGGAGTGGGCGATCGGCGAGATCCGTACGGCGCATCCGGAGGTGATCTTCCTCTCCGAGGCATTCACCCGGCCGCGCGTCATGCAGCGGCTCGCGAAACTCGGGTTCAACCAGTCGTACACGTACTTCGCGTGGCGCCACACCGCGCACGAGCTCCGCGAGTACTTCGAGGAACTGTCGACCGAGACGATCGACTTCCTGCGCCCGAACGCGTGGCCGAACACCCACGACATCCTCACCGAGCAACTCCAGCACGGAGGACGCGCCGGGTTCGTGAGCCGGGCGATCCTCGCGGCGACCATGTCTCCCAGCTGGGGCGTGTACGGCCCGCTGTTCGAACTGCTCGAGACCTCACCTCGCGACGGCGTCGAGGACTACCTCGACTCGGAGAAGTACGAGGTGCGCCACTGGAACCTCGATCGAGCGGACTCTCTCGCTCCCCTGCTCGCACGCCTGAACGAGATCCGACGTCAGCACCCTGCGCTGTGCGACCTCGCGTCGATCACGTTCCACCCGTGCGACGACGAATCGTTGCTGTGCTTCACCAAGACCGACCCCGCAGGCATCGGTGACCCCGTCCTGGTGGTGGTCAACGTCGACCCGTTCGCCGAGCACCGCGGCTTCGTCGACGTCGATCTGGCAGCGGTCGGCCTGGAGTACGAGTCGAGCTACGACGTCGTCGACCGACTCGGCGGCACGACGCACCACTGGCGCGGCAACCGCAACTACGTCGAGCTGTCGCCGTACGGGGCGATGGCGCACATCTTCACCGTCCACGGCCACCGCCCGGCCGCTGCCGACGCGACGAACGACGACCCCGGAAGGACCATCCGATGACCACGACCGAACCTGCGACCTCCACCACGATCCACAGCGACGGCGCCGACTGGTTCAAGGACGCCGTCATCTACGAACTGCACCTGCGGGCCTTCAGCGATTCCAACGGTGACGGGGTCGGTGACCTGAACGGCCTGCGGGACCGACTGGACTACCTCGCCGATCTCGGGATCACGGCGATCTGGATGCTGCCGTTCTACCCGTCGCCCCAACGCGACAACGGCTACGACATCGCCGACTACATGACCGTGAACCCGGAGTACGGCTCGACGAAGGACTTCCAGAAGTTGCTCGACGCGGCCCACGAACGCGGCATCCGGGTGATCACCGAACTCGTGATCAACCACACCAGCGACCAGCACCCGTGGTTCGAGCGTGCACGGCGCGCCCCCAAGGGATCCCCCGAGCGCGACTTCTACGTGTGGACCGACAACCCGGAGGACTACTCCGACGCACGGATCATCTTCCAGGACTTCGAGACGTCGAACTGGACCTGGGACCCGGTCGCCGGTCAGTACTTCTGGCACCGGTTCTACTCCCACCAACCCGACCTCAACTTCGACAACCCGGCCGTCGAGGAGGCGGTGTTGGGCGTGCTCGACTTCTGGCTCGACATGGGTGTCGACGGGCTGCGGCTCGACGCCGTGCCGTACCTGTACGAGCGCGAGGGCACCACCTGCGAGAACCTCCCCGAGACCCATGCCGCGCTGAAGCGGATGCGCGCCCACATGGATGCCAAGTACGACGGACGGATGCTGCTCGCCGAGGCGAACCAGTGGCCGGAGGAGTCCGCTGCCTACTTCGGCGACGGCGACGAGTGCCACATGAACTTCCACTTCCCCGTCATGCCTCGACTGTTCATGTCGGTCCAGATGGAGAACCGCACGCCGATCATCGACATCATGGAGCAGACCCCCGAGCCTCCTCCCGGCTGTCAGTGGGCGACGTTCCTGCGCAACCACGACGAGCTCACCCTCGAGATGGTCACCGAGGAGGAGCGCGACCTGATGCTGCGGGCCTACGCCCGTGACGACGAGATGCGGATCAACCTCGGCATCCGCCGTCGCCTGGCACCGCTGCTCGGCAACGACCGACGCAAGATCGAACTGCTGAACGCGCTGCTGTTCTCGCTGCCCGGCACGCCGGTCGTCTACTACGGCGACGAGATCGGCATGGGCGACAACGTCTACCTCGGTGACCGTGACGGCGTGCGCACCCCGATGCAGTGGACCGCCGACCGCAACGCGGGCTTCTCCGACTCCAACCCGCACCGGCTCTACCTTCCGCTGATCACCGAGCAGGAGTACCACTACGAGAGCGTCAACGTGGAGACCCAGTCGGAGAACCCGGCGTCGTTGCTGTCGTGGATGCGTCAGCTGATCGCGCTCCGCAACCGCCACCCGGTACTCGGGCGTGGGGCGATCGAGTTCCTCGACCCCGACAACCCGCACGTGCTCGCCTTCACCCGCACCATGCCGGGCGAGTCGGGAGCCGTGTCCATGCTGTGCGTCGCGAACCTCTCCCGCCTCGCACAACACGTCGAACTCGACCTTCCCGACCACATGGGAGCGACACCCGTCGAGGTCTTCGGTCAGAACCGTTTCGCCCCGATCGGCGAACTCCCCTACTCGCTCACGCTCGCGCCGTACGGCTTCTTCTGGTTCTCGCTCGAACACGTCCGCGAGGAGGCGGGACGCCAGACGGTGCCCCACCTCCCGGGAAGCCTCGACGAGGTGGGCCGTCGCAAGGCCGCACTGACCCGCGCCCTGTCAGCATGGCTCCCCGAGCGCCGGTGGTACGCGGGCAAGGACCGCACCGTCAGGGACCTGACGATCGAGACCGTGGTCCCGATCGACGGCGACGTGCTGTTCGTGACCGCCGTCGTGTCGTTCACCGAGGGCGACGACCACCGCTACGCGATTCCGATGCAGAGGGTCACCGCCGACACGGCCACCACGGTCGAGAACCTCCACGCGTCCACGGTGATCGCCCGACTCGACGACGGCGCCCTGCTCATCGACGCGATGACCGACGCGCGAGGCGCTGCTCGGTTGGTGGCGGCCGCCGTCGACGGCGAACACTTCGAACAAGGCCGCAACCGGCTCGCCGGCGCCCCCGAACGAGACGGACTGTCGGGTGTGGCCGACGACTGGCGCAACGTGACGATCCTGGGCGTCGAACAGTCGAACTCGTCGGCCATCGTCTCCCTCGACGGCGGGGAGGAGTTGATCGCCAAGCTCATCCGGCGCGTCGACATCGGCGAGAACCCCGACGTCACACTCCCCCGCCACCTGGCCCGAACCGAGTTCACGCAGATGCCCGGCGTGGCCGCCACGCTCGACCTCTCCCTCCCGAAGCAGACCGCACCGGCGATGGTGATGGTCGTCCACGACGCCGTCGATCACGAGAGTGACCTCTGGGTCCGCGTGCTCGACGACCTGTCGCTGGCGATCGACAACGACGTCCTGTTCCGCGACCACGGCTCGGGGACGCCCGCGGCGCCCGTCGACGCCGTCGCAGCAGCGCTCGCCGATCTCCTCGGACGCCGCACCGCCGAGCTGCACAGCTCGCTCGCGGAGAGCACGGCCGAGGAGCTGCGTCCGGAGTCGTTCAACCTGCAGTGGCAGCGGTCGATCCTGCAGACGGTTCGCAACTCGGTCCGTGCGACCCAGCGAGAGCTGAAACGCCACCGCCGATCGAACGACTTCGCACCCGAGGCCGCCGCACTGGCCGACGTCGTGATCGAACGCGGCGACGAACTGATCTCGCGCTTCGATCCGCTCACCACCACGAAGATGCTGGCCAAGCGGATCCGGATCCACGGCGATCTGCACCTCGGCCAGGTCCTCTGGACGGGCAACGACATCGTGTTCATCGACTTCGAGGGCGAGCCGGGTCAGCCGATGGGCCAACGCACGATCAAGCGGTCCCCGCTCGGCGACGTCGCCGGGCTGCTGCGATCCCTCGACTACGCCGGTCGCGTCGCCGTGGACACCGCCACGCAGCGGGGCCGCGTCGGCGATGCCAGTCGCTCGGCGGTCGAGACATGGCGCGCCGCGTGGACCGACGAGATGCAGCGCCGCCTGGTCGCCACGTACGCCGACGCCGTACGGGGATCGGGGCTCGTCCCGGACGACCCCGACGAGATGCGTCTGCTCCTCGAGGTGTACATGGTCACCAAGAGCCTGTACGAGGTTCGCTACGAGTTGGCGAACCGACCCGGCTGGGTCGCCTGGCCGCTGAACGCCGTCGTCGAGATGCTCGAACCGTCGGCGAGTTCGGCTCGTTCGAAGAGGACTCGATGATCGGCGACGCACTGCGCCGACGCGCGATCGAACTGGGAGTCGAGGTCACCTACGACGACGTCGATCAGGTGACCCACGACGCCGACGAGGTGGTCGTCGCTCGGGTGGTCGAGGTCCTCGAGGAGGATCGCTCGCGACACCCGGCGCACATCGTCGAGCCGATCCATCTCGACCCGGCGCTCACCGTCGCCGTGGCGGCGACGCCCACCGACGCCGAGTTGACCGTCGAGGGAACGAGCGTCGGTGTCAATCTCGGACCCGGCGGTGTCGATCTCCCCGACGGGCTCCCCGTCGGATGCCACACGTTGCGCATCGAGGCCGACGGTCACGTCGCCGAATGCCTCGTCGTCGTGGCCCCGTCGGCGATGCCCGGGTTCGACCCGGTCGAGCGTTCGTCGTGCCTGTTCGCGCCCGCCTACTCGCTCTGGGAACACGACGAGCCGCTGCCGTCGTTCCGGCACCTCGCGCGACTCGCCGACCGGATGACCCGGTTCGGCGTCGACATGGTCGCCACGCTCCCGCTGTACGCGGCGTTCCTCGACCAGCCGTTCGACCCCAGCCCGTACTCCCCGATCAGTCGGTTGCACTGGAACGAGGTCTACCTCTCGGACGCGGGTCTGCCCGCTGCTCCGCTTCCCGACCTCGGCGACGACGGCCTCGGGGGCGACGTCGACTGGCGCGAACTGGCGGCCCGACGACGCCGCCAACTCCTCCGGGCCGCACTCGACGCCGACGACCTCCTCGTCGGCGAACTCGACCGCTTCCGAGCCGCACATCCCGACGTGGGGTCGTTCGCCCGGTTCATGGCCTCACGTGAGTCCGGTGGCGACCTCGTGGTCGAGCGCTCGCACGTGCTCGCGCAGTACCTGGCCGACCGCGAGCTGAGCGCCATCGGCCACAACGGATCGGCGTCGCTGTCGCTCGATCTGCCGATCGGATCCCATCCCGAGGGGTGGGAGACGTGGGCTCATCCGCAGTTGTTCGCCACGTCGATGTCCGTGGGCGCTCCTCCCGACACGTTCTTCACCGAAGGACAGAACTGGGGCTTCTCGCCCCAGCTCCCTGCGGCGATACGCCAGTCGGGCTACGAGCTGTGGCGGCAGATGATCGCCCGCGCCGGCCGCTACTGCGACCTGTTGCGGATCGATCACGTCATGGCCGTGCACCGGCTCTGGTGGGTTCCCGAGGGTCAGAGCGCCGACCGTGGCGTCTACGTCCGGTATCCGCACGACGAACTGCTCGCCGTGATCGCCGCCGAGGCCGCCGTGGCCGGCGTGGGCATCGTCGGTGAGAACCTGGGCACCGTGCCACCCGAGGTCGATGCGGCACTCGACGCCTGGAACGTCCTCGGCATGCACGAGGAACAGTTCCACCTCGACGGACCCGATCTCGCCGAGATCCCCGCCCGTTCGGTCGCCGGTGTGCGTACCCACGACATGGCGCCGTTCGCCGCCGTGGTCGACGACCCGGCGAACGCCGAGACCACGGCGGCCTACCGCGACCGACTCGGCGCCGCCACGCCGGCCGACCAACCGCTGCTCGACGCGGTGATCACGCGCCTCGGCGCGAGCGACGCTCAGATCGTGGTGGTCGACCTCGACGACCTCGTCGACGAGACCCGTCCGCACAACCTGCCCGGTCGCGTCGTCGACGGCATCTGGCGGCGCCGCCTCGACCGCCCCACATCGGAGACGCTGGCCGACGACCGTGTCGTGCGCCGCCTCGAACTCCTCGGAAGGACCCCCTCGTGAACCATCACCCGGACGATCTCGACCTGCACCTCTTCGGTGAAGGCACCCATCGGTATCTGCACCGCTCCTTCGGTGCACAGCCCGGCGACGGCGGCACACGCTTCGCCGTGTGGGCCCCCAACGCCACGCGGGTCGTCGTCGCCGGATCGTTCGACGGTTGGTCCGGCGAGCACGAACTGACGGGGAGCGACGGCGGCGTGTGGAGCCGCTGGGTCGATGGCGCCGGCATCGGCGACCGGTACGTGTACCGCGTGACGGATCGGCAGGGCGCCACGGTCGAGAAGTCCGACCCCGTCGGTGCCGCGGCCGAGGAGGCTCCCGGGATCTCCTCGATCATCGCCGACCTCGACCACGAGTGGGGCGACGACGAGTGGATGTCGACTCGCGGCGAACGGGTCGCGCTCGACGCGCCCGTGTCGATCTACGAACTCCACCTCGGGTCATGGGGTCGACACGTGAGCGACGGCCGGCTGTTCCCGCGCTACGACGAACTGGCGGACCCGATCGCGGACCACGTTCTCGCCCACGGCTTCACCCACGTCGAGTTCCTGCCGATCATGGAGCATCCGTTCTACGGTTCGTGGGGCTACCAGACCACCGGGTTCTTCGCTCCGACTGCTCGCCACGGCAGCCCGACCGACCTGATGAAGATGATCGACCGGCTCCACCAGCGCGGCGTCGGCGTGATCCTCGACTGGGTGCCGTCGCACTTCCCGACCGACGCGCACGGCCTGTACGAGTTCGACGGTACCCATCTGTTCGAACACGCCGACCCCCGCCAGGGCTACCACCCCGACTGGAACTCGGCGATCTTCAACTACCAGCGCAACGAGGTGCGGTCGTTCCTGATCTCGAGCGCGATGTGCTGGCTCGACCGCTACCACGTCGACGCACTGCGGGTCGATGCGGTGGCGTCGATGCTGTACCTCGACTACTCGCGCAAAGAGGGTGAGTGGATCCCCAACGAGTTCGGTGGCCGGGAGAACCTCGACGCGATCGTGTTCCTGCGCCAACTCAACGAAGCCGTGTACGGCGAGTTCCCCGACGTCGCCACGATGGCCGAGGAATCGACCTCGTGGCCGATGGTCAGCCGCCCCACCTACATCGGCGGCCTCGGATTCGGCAACAAGTGGGACATGGGGTGGATGCACGACACGCTCCAGTACCTCCAGGAGGACCCGATCAACCGTCGCTGGCACCACGGTGAAATCACGTTCCGCTCCGTCTACTCGGCGAGCGAACACTTCGTGCTGCCGCTCAGCCACGACGAGGTGGTCCACGGCAAGGGTTCGCTCCTGAACAAGATGCCGGGGGACGCCTGGCAACAGTTCGCCAACCTGCGCCTGCTGTACGCGATGCAGTGGGCGCAGCCCGGGAAGAAGCTGCTGTTCATGGGCGGCGAACTGGCGACCCGCCTCGAGTGGAACCACGACTCGACCCTCGACTGGTCGCTGCACGACGCCGACATGCACGCCGGCGTGCGCATCCTCCTCGCCGATCTCAACGCGCTCTATGCGTCGGAACCCGCGCTGCACCGAGGCGACAGCAACGCCGAGGGGATCCGTTGGGTCGAGGGCGGCGACGCCGACCGAAGTGTGTACGCCTGGCTCCGACTCGATCCGTCGGGCGACGCACGTCCCGTGCTCGCCGTGTTCAACGCCACGCCGGAACCCCAGCACGACTACCGGCTGGGCGTCCCGACCGCCGGGCGCTGGACCGAGGTGCTGAACACGGACGATCCGAAGTACTCGGGGAGCGGCGTGCTGAATGCGTTCGAGGGCAACCACACCGTTCCCGTCGACGCCCACGGTTTCTACCACTCGATCATCGTGTCGATCCCGCCGCTCGGCGCCGCCTTCTTCGTCCCGGGGGACCGCGATGGCGGCGAGTGATCCACACCGACCGGACACGAACCGGTTGGGCGCAACCGTGGTCGGCGATGCGACGCGCTTCGAGGTGTGGGCACCCGACGCCGACCGCGTGCACGTCGTGGTCGAGCGGTCCGACGGCGACCCTCTCACCGTCGAGTTGACTCCCACGGAACCGACCGACGGGCCGACGTCCTCGGACGCCACGTGGTCGGCGACCGTCGACGGCGTCGGGGCCGGCGACCGGTACCGGTTCCGCCTCGACGAGGGTGACCTGTTGGCCGACCCGGCGAGTCGACTCCAGCCCGACGGGGTCCACGGACCCTCCGAGGTCGTCGACGTCACCACCTTCCCGTGGACCGACGCCGGCTGGGCGGGCGTACCGCTCGACGCCACGGTCCTCTACGAACTGCACGTCGGCACGTTCACACCCGACGGCACCTTCGACGCGGCGATCGGACAACTGGACCGCCTCGTCGACCTCGGTGTCACGACGATCGAGGTGATGCCCGTCAACGCCTTCCCCGGCCACCGGAACTGGGGCTACGACGGGGTGTTCGCGTACGCCACCCAGGCGAGCTACGGCGGACCCCTCGGCTTCGCCCGGTTCGTCGACGCCGCTCACGCGAAGGGCCTCGGTGTGTTCCTCGACGTGGTGTACAACCACTTCGGGCCCGAGGGCAACGTCCTGCCCCGCTTCGGTCCCTACCTCACCGACGACTACTCCACCCCGTGGGGTGGGGCCGTCAACGTGTCGGGACGACACAGCGACTCGGTGCGGCGCTACCTGATCGCCAACGCGGTCGGCTGGGTCACCGACCTCCACCTCGACGGTCTGCGGCTCGACGCGGTCCATGCGATCGTGGACCCGACGGCGAGACCGTTCGTGGCGGAACTGACCGCCGCCGTGCACCATGCCGCCGCCGAGGCGCAGCGCGACGTGCTGGTGACCATCGAGAGTTCGTCGAACGATGCCCGCATCGTCACCGACGTCGGCTCCGGCGGTTGGGGATGCGATGCGGTGTGGAGCGACGACGTCCACCACGCGTTGCGGGTGGCGCTGACGGGCGAACGTCACGAGTACTACGCCGGCTACTCCGGAGTCGACGACCTCGCCGAGGCCTGGCGACATCGATGGGTCTACCGAGGCCAGCACTCGACGGGTTTCGGTCGCCGACACGGCTCCGACGCCGACCACGTCGACCACCGCAGGTTCATCGCCTTCTCGCAGAACCACGACCACAACGGCAACACACCGCTCGGCAACCGACTCCTCCACGACGGTGGCCCGGGCGACCCCCGCCTGCGTCTCGCCGCTGCCGCCACGCTGCTGGCGCCCTTCACACCGATGCTCTTCATGGGCGAGGAGTACGCCGAACCGGCGCCCTTCCCGTACTTCGTCGACCACGGTGACCCCGACCTCGTCCGCGCCGTGCAGGAGGGTCGCCGACGGGAGTTCTCCGGTGTCGACTGGGAGGGTGGCGTGGCCGATCCTGCCGCCGAATCGACCTACCGGGAGGCTGTGCTCGACCCGTCGATCGTCGAACGTTCCGACGAGCATCGCCACGTGCTCGACCTGTACCGCGAACTGCTGCGGATCCGGAGAGAACACCCCGTGCTGACCGACGCCGACGCCGAGCAGGACGTCACCGTCGACGGCTTCGTGATGACCGTGCGTCGACGCTCGAACGGCACCGAGTCGATCCTGATCCTGAACTTCGGAGACGAAGACGCCGGTCTCGAATCGAGCGATGTCGAGGTTCACGCCACCGTGCTCGACACGAGCGGAGCGACGCACGGCGCGCTCGCCCCGTGGTCAGCCCGACTTCGGGTCGCTCGCTGACCGCAACTCAGCGGTCGGTCCGCTCCAGGACCTCGACTCCCGGAATGCCCGACCGTCCGGCACTCGCACCCAGGAGATCAGCCAGCCGGCGGCGACCGCCCTGTTCGATCGCCGCGTCGTCGACCGTGACGCTGCGCCACGTCCCAGCCGGAAGTTCGACCTCGGCGTCGTTCCCGGGGTCGTTCGTGACCCGGGTGACGATCACCACGACCGATGCGCCGTCACCGGCGTTGCCGCCGTCGGTGCGGGCGAAGGCGATGACCTTCTCGGCATCGGGTCCCGACGCCTGGAGCTCGAGGTAGCCGGCGCCGGCGCCGAAGGCTTCGGGCCGGCGACGCCGGAGACGCAGGATGCGCTCGGTGAGGACCGTCCGGGCCAAGTCGACGTCCCCGTCGGCGTGTGCGGTCGCAGCATCGGCGGTCGGCACCCTCTCGATCGTTGCGGCGATCGAGTCCCAGTCGACCTCACCTCGGTTGTCCGGATCGACGAGCGTGAGCAACCGGCGCGGCGAGCCCTGGTAGAGGTCGGCGAAACCGGGGCAGGTGAGCTGGAGTGCCAGCAGTCCGAGTCCGGCGGCGTCACCGATCGGTTCGATCCGGTCGGCGAAGTCGGCGAGCGGTCCTGAGCTCGCAGCGTCGACGAGCGCGTGGGCGAGCGACCGCAGGGCGGCCTCCACCTCGTCGTCGGGCGCGGTCCACGTCGTGATCAGATCGGCTTCGCGTGCCGACTTGACGAGGTAGTCACCGAGTCGAACGGCGTCGATCGGTCGAGCGGTGACGGCGGTCTGCATCGCCAGGTCGACGATGCCGGCACCGAGCCCGCCGTCGCGGTCGAGGGCAGGGTGACCGGGCGAATCCCGGCCGTCGAGCCAGGTGTCGACGACCGCCCCCCATTCCTCGGCGTGTGCGGCCAGCGCGAGCGACCGAGCCCGCACCCCGCCCGAGCGCTTCGTGTCGTGGGTCGTCTCCGCGAGCATCGCCGTCGGATGGGCGCTCTGCCTGGCGAGCTGGGCGGCGTGGAACTCGGCGACCGGGATCGAGAACCGTTCGGGGTCGCCGCCCACCTCACACAGCGAAGCCAGCGGAAACCATCGGTAGAAGGCGCGATCCTCCCCACCCTTGGCCACGGCCGGACCGGTCAGTTGCTGCCAGCGTGCGAGCAGGCCGTCGGATGTGCGGATCGTGTCGGCGACGGCGCGCACCGCCGATCCGTCGGTGTCGGGACGACTCGAGGCGCGCTCGACGACGCGCTCGAACACCTGCTCCGAGGCCGTGTCGTCGGGCAGGTACGTCCGGTAGCGATCGATCGAGCGCGTCATGGCATCGAGTGCAGGCCTCACCTCCGATGCCGTCGTGGCGAGGGCGTCGGCGATCGCCGTGGCGAGACGGTCGAAGTCCGGATCGAGGCCGTCGGCGAGCACTTCGGCTCGGGCAGCGTCGTCGAGGTCGGCGAAGGACCGGCCGCCGGACCGACGCTCCCAGACACGCATCAGGTGTTCCTCGGCAGCGGGGTCGAGGAGTGCGTGCTCGGCGACGGTCACCTGCTCGTAGCCGGTCGTGCCGTCGACCGGCCACCCGGTCGGCAGCGGCTCACCGGTCGCGACGATCTTCTCGACGAACAGCAGGCGTTCCTCGCCGATCACGTCGCGCAGGCCCTCCAGGTAGGAGCCGGGGTCGGCGAGGCCGTCGACGTGGTCGACACGGACACCAGCGAATGCGGCGTGCGCCGTCAGGTTCCGTGGGAGCGTGTCGACGACGTGGGCGACGGCTGCGTGTTCCACGCACACCGCGGCGAGATCGTCGATGGTGAAGAAGCGCCGGACGTTGCGAGCGGGGTCGCGCCAGAAGGCGAGCCGGTAGTGCTGTCGCCCGACGGCGTCGCGCACGTCGAGGTGCTCGGTACCCGCTGCCAGGGGGAAGCGCAGATCACCGACCCGGAGTTCGCGTCCGCGATCGCCGTCACCCATCACGATGTCGCCGTCGTCGAGCATCTCGTCGAGCGGCGCGCCGAGCTTCGCGACGATGACCTTGCCGCCCGTCGCCTGCCAATCGATGTCGAACCAGAGCGCGGCGTCGGTGTCGGGGCCGCCGCGCAGCGTCTCCCACCACGGCGCGTTGAGCTCGGCGCGTTCGACGGACACGTGGTTCGGCACGTGGTCGACGATCACACCCATGCCGCGCTCCTCGGCGGCGTCGAGGAGTCGTTCGAGGCCTGCCTCGCCACCCAGATCCGAGCGGACCCGGGTGTGATCGGTCACGTCGTATCCGTGTCGGCTGCCGGTCACCGCTTCGGCGATCGGTGAGAGGTACACGTGCGACACACCGAGTGTGGCGATCGTGGCGAGTCGAGAGGCGGCATCGGCGAATGCGAAGTCGGGTGTCAGTTGCAGCCGCATCGACGCCGTCGGCTCCCGCAACGACGGCGGGACCGCAGGGTCGGAGGCTGGGGTGTCGGGCGCGGAGCCGCTTCTCGGAGAACTGCCGGAGGTCATGGTGCAGGACTACCCGGACCCGACGCCGATCAGACGCAGGGGACCGGTCGCCACCGACCGGTGCATCTACAGTGCGGGCGTGAGCGATTCGTTTCCCCGCCAGTACGCCCGCACCCAACGGTTCACCCTGGGCGAACCCCGCAACGTCACGGTCTCCCCGGACGGGAAGCGGATCGTGTTCCTGCGCTCGTCGGCCGGCGACGACCCGGTCAACGCACTGTGGGTGATGGACGTCGACACCGGCGCCGAGCGACTGGTGGCCGACCCTCGTGCGCTGCTCGGCCTCGACGATCCGGCCGGGGACGACATCCGCGACGAGGTCACCGACGAGGAGCGCGCACGTCGCGAACGCACGCGTGACGGCTCCACCGGGATCACGGCGTACGCGACCGACGCGAAGTGCCAGGTCGCCGCGTTCGCACTCAACGGCGCTCTCTTCGCTGCCGGTCTGCTGAGCGGCCAGGCCCGACCGATCCACGTGCAGGGGCCGGTCCACGATCCCCGGCCCGACCCGACCGCTACCCGCCTCGCGTACGTGAGCGGCCGCACCCTGCGAATCGGAGAACTCGACGGCTCGTCGCGACTGCTCGCCGGCGACGACCCCAAGGACTCCGACGCCGTGTCCTGGGGCGGTGCCGACTTCATCGCGGCCGAGGAGATGCACCGGTTCCGCGGCTTCTGGTGGAGTCCCGACGGTCAGACGATCGCCGCCTGCCGGGTCGACGACGGCCCCGTGTCCGAGTGGACCATCGCCGACCCAGCCGACCCGAACCGACCGGCGCGCACCGTTCGCTACCCCGCCGCCGGGACCGACAATCCCATCGTCACGCTGCATCTGCTCGGCCTCGACGGATCACGCCGGATGGTCGACTGGGATCGCGAGTTCTTCCCCTACCTCGCCCATGTCGACTGGACCGAGGACGGGCTCCTGATGTCGGTGCAGTCGCGCGACCAGCGTGGCTCGATGGCGATGAAGGTCGACCTCGGCACGGGCGAGGCGATCGCTCTCACGAGCGACTACGACGACGCCTGGATCGAGAACGTCCCCGGCGTTCCCCGACTCCTGCCGGGTGGCGCCCTCCTCACCGCGTCGGATCGTGACGGCATGCGACGCCTGTACGTCGACGACCGCCCGGTCACGCCGAACGATCTCCAGGTCCGTTCCGTGGCTGCCGTCGCCGACTTCGACGACAGCGACGACCCCACCATCGTGTTCCTCGCCAACGATCCCGACGAGCCGACCGAGCTGCACGTCTGGTCGACCACGCCGTCGACCGATCCGGAGGCCGACGGGTCCCGACCCGGGCGATTCACCGAACGCGTCGGGGTCCACTCGATCGCCGTCGGCGGCACGACCTGTGTCGTCCGATCGCTCGTCCCCGACACGCCCGGAGCCACCCACACCGTGCTCGTCGACCGCGTCGTCGACGGCCCGACGATCACCTCGCACGCACAGCTCCCGTCGATCGCGCCGAACCTCACGCTGATCAAGGCCGGCGATCGCGACATCGCCACCGCCGTGCTGTTCCCGACCGGTCACGACCCCGACGACGACACCAAGCTGCCGGTCCTGCTCGACCCGTACGGCGGCCCGCACGCGCAGCGGGTCACCGCGAGCCACAACGCCCACCTGTCGTCGCAGTGGTTCGCCGATCAGGGGTTCGTGGTCGTCGTGGCCGACGGGCGCGGCACTCCCGGGCGCGGCGCGGAGTGGGAGCGGGCGGTCCGCAACGACCTGATGAACCCGCCGCTCGACGATCAGATCGACGCGCTGCACGACACCGCCACGAGGTTCGCCGCGGTCGATCTCGATCGTGTGGCGATCCGCGGTTGGAGCTTCGGGGGGTATCTCGCTGCGCTCGCCGTGCTGAAGCGCCCCGACGTCTTCCACGCGGCGATCGCCGGCGCTCCGGTCACCGAGTGGCGGCTGTACGACACCCACTACACCGAGCGCTACCTGGGCGACCCGAACGGCACGGGACCCGAGGAGGGTGCCGTCGTCTACGACGCCAACTCGCTCCTGCCGCTCGCGGCCGACCTCACCCGCCCGCTGCTGTTGATCCACGGTCTGGCCGACGACAACGTCGTCGCTGCGCACACGCTGCGACTGTCGTCCGCCCTGCTCGCTGCCGGTCGAGCACACGAGGTGCTTCCACTCGTCGGCGTCACCCACATGACACCGCAGGAAGTGGTCGCCGAGAACATCCTCGTGCATCAACTCGACTTCCTGTCGCGCTCACTGGGCCTCGATCTGGAAGCATCGGGTTCATGAACGATCGACTGGCCGAGCTCTACCGTGGCGTTGCCGTCCACGCCACCGCCGACGCGGAGCACCGCGCCGCGCTCCAGCTGTTGACGTTGGTGATGCTCGCCGACGACAACATCAACGATCGCGAGGTCGATGCGGTGCGCGAGATCAGCGAGGAGTGGCGCGGAGCCGACTTCCCGTTCGAGGACTACCTGCGTCCGGCGATCGAGACGGCTCGACGGGCGATCGAGACGGGCCGCACCATCGAGTTCCTCGACCAGATCGACGCCACGATCAGCAGCCGCGTCCTGCGGTCCGCTCTCTTCTCCGCCGCACGGGACGTCGCCGGCGCCGACGAGGAACTCTCGCCCGAGGAAGGCTCGATCCTCGCCGAAGTCGCCGTCCGGTTCGACTGACGAGCGCCGGAGGCACCACGTGAAGGGCGACATCATCGTGCTCGAGGAGCACCACGAGCGGGCGGCGGCGGCGATCGTCCCGAGCCTGCTCGATGCCATCGCATCCAAGCCGGCGCGCTACACGATCAGCGTCGCCGGTGAGTCCGGGAGCGGCAAGTCCGAGACCGGGCAGGCGATCGTCGACGCACTGGGCGCACACGGGGTGAGCGCCGTGCTGCTCGGGCAGGACAACTACTTCGTGCTCCCTCCCACGTCCAACGACGCACGCCGTCGTGAGGATCCCGACTGGCTCGGCCCACACGTGGAAGTACGCCTCGACCTGATGGAGCAGAACCTGGTCGACGCCATCGGCGGTGCCGACGAGATCACCAAGCCGCTCATCGACTACGACGCCAACAGCGTCGAGGACGAGACGATCGGACTGGCCGGCGTCCAGGTCGTGGTGGTGGAGGGCACCTACACCTCGCTCCTGCGACACATCGACACCCGTGTGTTCATCGATCGCAACCGACTCGACACGCTCGAACACCGCCAGAAGCGCAACCGGGGTGGCGAGGTCGACGACCCGTTCGTCGAGAACATCCTGAAGACCGAACACAAGATCATCGCCGGCCACAAGCAACTGGCCGACTTCGTGATCACCAAGGACTACGACGTCGTCGAGGTCGCCTCGGTCCCCTCCGTCTGAGCACCTTCCGGCGCCGAGGGCGACTCGGGGTCGTCGCTGCTCGTTCCGGGGATCGCACGCAGCATCGCCGCGAGACGGCCTCTCGGCTCCTCCGACACCCCGACGAGCACGGGATCGTTCGCGGCCACGAGCGTGCCGTCACCCGGGTCGACCGGCTCGAACCAGACCGCGAGCCGCGCGTCGACGCCCTGCGCTCCATCCGGGTCCGCATGGTCGAGGCGCCGGAGCCGACGCACGAGGTCGTCGTCACCGGTGTGCCCGGCCCACGTCGCGAGCAGCGCCCGACGCATGGTGTCGGCGTCCCGGTTCGTGGCGCCGACGCACGCGGCGAGGTGCCGGAACGTCGAACGCGACGTCGGTGCCGTGGCGTCGATGGCTGCACGAGGAATCGGTGTGATCGTCATGGCGGTGATTCTCCCGCTCCCGAGCCGGCCGCGCCGCATCTCCGACGAACTCCGGGCGTCACGGGAACCGGAGGGTCGACTCCTCGGCGCCGCGTCGGTCGACGATCGTGAACGCTCCGGTCGACAGGTCGGCATCGAGGACGGCGATCGCATCGTCGTGGGTCCACGTGAGCAGCAGACGATCCGGCGGGGTGGCCCCGATCTCCAACCTGCCCGCGAATGCGGGTGACGTGTTGCGCAGCCGGAGCATGGCCAGTTGATCGACCACGATCGGTCGGGCGAGCCCCGCGTCGACGTCGGACATCGAGAGGTTGGTGCGGTTGATCTCCTTGTGACCACCCTCCCCCGCGGCGTCGGCGGCGGCGTCGTCGTTCGCTCCCGCGAAGAGGTCGAGGTACCAGACCTCCGGTGTGCCCGGCATGAACACCTGGATCGCCCGGGCGAGGCGGAGTCGATGCTCGTCCTCGCCCAGGGCGCTGAAGAACGTGGCGTTGACCTGGTAGTAGGAGATCTTGGTCCCGTCGGCGCCGTAGAGGTTCTTGACCCGCCCGCCACGCTCGATCAACCGCTCGACGGTGGCCTCGATCGTCGAGTCGGGCAACAACCCGGGTCGCTGCACGCCGTCGACGTCGACACCCCCGCGGAGGTCGATCACCGGGATGCCGTCGTGACAGCCCAGCATGTTCACGACCTTCAGGTCGTTGTCGAGGATCTCGCCGATCCACCGCACGAGGTGGGTCACGTCGCCGGAGTCGATCGCGTCGATCACGAGCCCGGGGAAGAAGAAGTCGTACACGGGGTAGCCGTGGTCGCCGAGTTCCTCGTGCAGCCCGGAGCCGTACTCGGAGTGGATCTCGGGGAGCAGCGTCAGGTCGAACTCCGCCGCGATCACCCGGAGCCGTTCGAGGTGGTCCCAGGTGCCGGGGCGATTGAAGAAGTTGGTCTTGCCGACCTCCTTGTGCAGGTACGCGAAGGCGTCGAGTCGAAGGATCCTCGCTCCGTAGCCGCTGAGCTTCTCGATCGTCTCGCGGTAGAACTCCCACACGGCGGCCGACTCGGCGTTGACGTCCATCTGGCCGAGGTATTCGCGACCCTCCGGGCCGTCGGTGACCTGCTGGTAGAAGGTGTTCCAGTAGTTGCGGTCCGTGCCGTCGGGGAAGCGCACACGCAGGATCGGCAGTCCGGGCTTGCGCATGAACAGGCGCTCCAGGTGCTGCGGATCGGGTACGACGTGGCCGTCGTCGGAGAGGGTCCCGTTCCCGTCCCAGAACTCGTCCCAGTCGATGAAGAAGTCTCGGAACTCCGACGCGTCACCGAGCGCGACCATGTCGCGGAACTGGGGTGATCCGACCGAGAGGTGGTTCAGGACCAGGTCGAACTTGAGTGCGATCCCGAGTCGTTCCAGTGCGGCGAGGTCGTCGGCGTCGACCATGTCCTCGTCGAGGTCGTAGTCGATGATCGAGAACCCGCGGTCGAGGTCGCTGTGGAAGCACGACGGAAGCACGTAGAGCATGGAGAACACGTCGGAGAGTGCCGGGTGCTCCAGCAGGGTGACGGTTCCGGTGAGACGTCCACCGATGCTGTCGGGGTAGACGTTGAGCATCACGCCGTTGGGCAGGTCGGACTTCACGACGACGATGCTGCCCCGTCTGCAGTGCTGGGCGCAAGCCGTCCCGAGGCAACGTGTCCGGGCGCCGCCGACTCCGGCGCGAGCCGACCCAGCGTCATGCGGTCGAGTCCGCTGAGGTCGAGTCGGGTCTCGACGTCGGACAACCCCGCGTCCTCGAACAGTCCGGCCACGGCTGCGCCCTGGTCGTGCCCGTGCTCGACCACGAGCCACCCGCCGGGGCGGAGCCAGGCAGGAGCGTCGGCGACGATGCGTCGCAGGTCGTCGAGGCCGTCGGCCCCGGCAAACAGCGCATCGTGCGGCTCCCAATCGGTCACGATCCGTTCGGCCTCCGGCGATCCCGTCGCCACGTACGGCGGATTCGACACGATCACGTCGAAGCGCTCGTCACGGGGCAGAGCGTCGAACCAGTGACCTTCGGCGACCCGCACGTTGCCCGCTGCCCGCCCGACACCGGCCAGGTTCGCCCGAGCGACGGCGAGCGAGTCGGGTGACGAATCGGTGATCCACACCGATGTTCCCGTCAGCGGCAGTTCGTCCGCCATCGCCAGGCCGATCGCACCCGAACCGGTCCCCAGGTCGAGCACGGCACGGGTCGGCCCGAACGTGGCCGCCAGCCCGATCGCGACCTCGGCGACGAGTTCGGTCTCCGGTCGCGGGATCAGCACCCGGGCATCGACCGCGAGGTCGAGGTGACGGAACGACCACGAACCGAGCACGTACTGGATCGGCTCACCGGTCCGTGCCCGGGTGACCATCGCGTCGAGGTGGGCGACCGCCCGCTCGCCTGCGGCATCGTCGAGGATCTCCCGGAACTCGTCGGCCGTGGACGAGGTGGCGATCTCGCAGATCCAGCGTGCGTGTTGCGGGTCGTCGACGAGCGACCGGGTCTCGGCGAGGAGTTCACGCCAGGTGACCGTGCCGTCGGAGCGCGTCACGACGCGTCGGGGCTTCCCTCGGCGAGCAGTCGGCTGCGTTCGTCGGAGGTCAACGCGTCGACCACCGACGACAGATCACCGGCGAGCACGTCGGCGAGGCGGTAGACCGTGAAGCCGATGCGGTGGTCGGTGAGCCGGTTCTCCTTGTAGTTGTAGGTGCGGATCTTCTCGCTGCGCCCGCCTCCACCGACCTGGGAGCGACGCTCCGCCGACAGTTCGTCGGCGCGCTCCTGCTCGGCGCGTTCGAACAGGCGGGCCCGCAACACCTGCATCGCTCGGTTCCGGTTCTGCAACTGGGAGCGTTCGTCCTGCATGGTGACGACCACTCCGGTCGGCACGTGCGTGATCCGAACCGCGGAATCGGTGGTGTTCACGTGCTGGCCGCCTGCGCCACTCGACCGGTAGACGTCGATCTGGAGGTCGCGTTCGTCGACCTCGACGTCGACCTCGTCGACCTCCGGCAACACGGTCACGGTGGCGGACGAGGTGTGGATCCGGCCCTGGCTCTCGGTGACGGGAACCCGCTGCACCCGATGCGGACCACCTTCGAACTTGAGCGACCGCCAGGCGGTGTCGCCGCGCACCTCGAACGTGATGTCGTTCAGTCCGCCCATCTCGCTCGTCGTGGACGACAGCGTCTCGACGGTCCACTTGTTCGACGACGCGTACGCCGCGTACATCTCGAACAGGTCGCGAGCGAAGAGGTTCGCCTCCTCGCCGCCCTCTGCCCCTCGGATCTCCATGATCACGTTGCGTCCGTCGTGCGGGTCCTTGGGCAGCATCAACTCGCGCAGGTCGGCTTCCAGGCCCGGCAACTCGGCGGTGACGGCGTCGATCTCGTCCACCAGCATCTGGCGCTCGTCGCCCGACGATCCGTCGAGCATCTCGCGTGCCGCCTCGGCGTCGGCGCGTCGCGAGGTGTAGTGGTTGACGGCCGCGACGACCGGGCCCAGCGCGTTGTACCGCTTCGACGCCGTCCGCAACCGGTCGGGGTCGGCGAGCACCTCGGGGTCGGACAGTTGCCGTTCGAGAGTGTCGTACTCGTCGACGATCTGTGCGAGTCGGTCGAACATCGTCTGGGCGGACATGGTGAGCGCAGGCTACCGACGCGTCCGTCACCGATCGGATGCCCGGAACCGGTCATTCCGTCGCCCACCGCCGCAAGGGTGTCAGTCCAGCGCGACGAACTCGACGTCGACACGCAGACGACGTGCGAGGTCCCGATTGATCTGGACGAGGTCGCGTTCGGGACCGGAGACGACCACCACTCGTTCGAACTCGCCGCTCCGCTGGACGGCGACGTCGGCCACGAATGCCACGAGGTCGAGGTCGACACCGCTGGTGAACACGACGGCAACGGGGTCACCGTCGACGTGTGTCGCCGTGGCGAGACACGGCTCGGCGTGCTTCATGCTCAGACGATCGACCGGGGGGTCGACCGGTGTGAGGTCCCGCAACGACAGCAACGACGGGTCCTGCTCGACCCGCCACCGGAGGTGACGCTCGGGTGCCATCCGGTTCAGTGGATGCTGCGGGGCTCGTTCGCTGCGGTGCTCGGTGACCGCGTCGACGACCCGGGCCAGGGCCTCGTGGGTGGGCAGGTGACCGTGCAGCATCTGGAACGCTTCGCGATCGTTGGCGCCGACACCGACCTCCAGGATCACACCCTCGACCTCTCGCCGGGCGATGCGTGCGGCGAGTTCGGCGTCGTCGGACGCGACGCTCGCCGACGTCGGCAGATCGCTCAGTTCGGCGAAGTTCCCCGTGGTGGGCTCGTCGACGACCCGACAGACCTCGAGGCCGCGGACCTCGCCGGTCACCACGCCGCGCTCGACGTGAGGGTCGGCCCCCGCCGAGCGGATCATGTCGAGCAGCGCGAGGTGCTCGCCGGGCGGCTCGGCCGGCGGCTCGGGGGCTTCGGCCACGACCGGGAGGAGGGTGCGCCCCTCGGCGAACCAGACGCGGATCGGCAGATCGAAGGCCTGCGCTCGGCGCGCGAGCAGGCCACCGTCGCGCTCGGCGATGACGTCGAGCGACTCGGCGTCGTGTCGGATCGCCCAGGCGAGCGTCGCGCCCAGCCGTCGGGCGGCGGGCCCGTCGACGATCGCCCAGGCGCCGCCGCCGTGCACCAGCGCCGCCCCCGCCCCGAACGCTGCGACCTCGTCGTCGATGGCGACACCGAGGTGCTCTGACACGAGCGCCTTCAGTTTGATCCCGAGTAGCCGCCGTCGACGATCGCCCACCCCTGGATCGCCCATCTCAGCCATGAACCCAACCTAACCACACGGTGTCAGACACCGGATGGTTGCCATCCGAACGGTGTCTGACACGGAATGACAGACCGTCCAAACGGTGTCTGACACGGGTTGACAGACACGGGATGACAGAGCGGGGCCGGGTCAGACGAAGTAGGCGGTGAGGTCGGCGAGGAGGTGGACGTCACCGTTGGCGTTGAAGAGCCGGATGCGCCCACCCGCGCCGACCTTGGCGATCACCAGGTTCGCGGACACCTCTCCCGGGTCCGGGTTGAGGCTCGACGCAGTGGGACGGGACTCGCCGTCGGGATACACCGTCAGGTAGGTCTGCACGCTCGGACGCACGGCGGTGACGTTGAGCGCCACCGCCGTGGCCTCCGTCGGCACGCCGTTGCCCGTCACGCGCAGGACGATCTCCCGACCCGGCCCGACCCGCGCCGCTCGGGCGCCGACTCCACTGCGCGTGTCGAGCAGTCGGGCGGGGGCGACGGGCGCCAACCGAGCGCCCGCCGACGTGAAGCACCCGACCACGTCGGCGACCAGGTGCACCGTGCCGTGACTCGGTCTCACCTGGATCGTCCCGTCGGCACCGACCTTGCACACGGTGAGGTTCGGGATCACGCGCCCCGCACGGTACGACAGGCTCGCCGTTGCCGGTTCGGGAGCACCCGTCGGCCACGCCGTGACCCATCCGTCCTCCGTCGGCCGGATCGACAGCAGGTTCAGGGCCACCGAGTCGACACCCCCGGCAGGCACGCCACCGCGTCCGAGCACCACGAGGCGAAGCGCCTGACCACCGGCGACGGTCGACGCAGCAGCACCCACCCCCTCACGGGTGTCGAGGATCCGCGACGGTGACAGCGGCAGCATGCGCCCGAGCGCTCCCGTCGACGGCCCGCCCGAGCGCGCGAAGTAGCCCGACACGTCGGCGGTCAGGTGGACGTCGGATCGGTCGTTGTAGATCGAGATCGAGCCGTCGGAGCCGACACCCACGATGCTCGCGTTCGGCACCACGGCACCGGCACGGGGATTCACCGTGGAGGAACCGGGGCGGCTCTGACCCGACGGGAACGCGGTGACGAACGTCTCCTCGACCGGTCGGATCGACGTGAGGTTCACGGCGACGGCCGCGACCCCGTCGGTGGGGACCGAACCCGCGCCCGCGATCTTGATCCGCACCGTCTCGCCCGGGCCGATGCGGGCGGTGCGGCCACCGGTCCCGTCGCGGGTGTCGTAGAGCCGTTCGGGAGCGATCCCCACGAACTCACCCCGGATCGTCGTCGGCGGGAACGTGACCTCGGCCGTCGGGCCGCTCGAGAACAGCCCCAGGTCACGTCGGCCACTGCCGAGCACCTGCTCGGAGCCACCGCCCATCCAACCGTCGATCATCGACGCGTAGTAGTCGCGGAAGTCGACGTGGGACGGCATCCGTTGCCAGCGTTCCAACCCCGCGAGCGAGGGGCGCTGGCCGTGGAAGCCGCCCCGGACCGTCGAGCCGATCACGAACTGCGGTGCCGACGAGCCGTGATCGGTTCCCAGCCCGTCGTTGGAGAACGAGGTCCGACCGAACTCGGAGAAGGTCATCAGGGTCACCCGACCGACCCACCGGGGATCGAGGTTGCGGTAGAACTCGCCCACCGCTGCATTCAGCTCGCGGAGCCGCGTTCGGTGCTGGAACGGTTGGCCCGCATGGCTGTCGAAGTCGCCGAAGCCGGCGGTCACCACCCGGAGGCCGAGGTTGGCGTTGATCAGGCGGGCCGCGACCTGCAACTTGGCGACGATCTCCGTGCCCGACAGCCCGCCATCGGCCGGGACGACCGAGTCGAGTGACGCAGCGACGTCGAGCATGTCGACCTGAGCCGCACCGACGCGCCGTTCCCAGGATCCGGTGGGCGTGCCAGCCGCCATCGCCCGCACCGCCCGGAACAGGGAGAGGTCGGCGCCGGCACGCCACGAACGAGGGACCCCGAAGTCGGGTCGGCTCGGCGCCACGCTGGTCGCGATCGACCGCTGACCGATCACGTGCAGCGGGACCGAGTTGCCGACCTCCACCGCGGCGAACAGGTCCTTGTCACCGTTCAGGTAGCCGTCGGTCCAGCGGCCCAGCCAGCCGCTGTCCGGAACGGTCGTGGGTCGACCGCTCATCCACTTCGCCATCGACGCGAAGTGGCTGAAGTCCGAGCGAAGGTGGCCGACGCCCTCGACGATCGCGAGCTGCCCTGCGTCCCAGAAACTCTTGAACTCGGTCAGTTCCGGGTGCAGGCCGGTGTCGGCGTCGAGCGGCAGCGTGTCGCCTGCCGGGACGGCCAGGACGCCGTGCTGGTCGTGGTAGTGACCGTCGTTGACCGGCACCACGGTGTTCAGCCCGTCGTTGCCGCCGTACAGGCCGACCACCACGAGGATTCCGTCGGCGGGCCCGATCGGAGCTCCCCAGGCCGACGGATCCAGTCCGGGAAGGGTCAGGTCGAGCACGCTCGCGCCGGGCGCCGCCAGCATCCCGGCCCCGAGGCCGAGACCGACCATCTGGAGGAACCGGCGACGATCCAGAGCGAACGGGTCGTCCGACGGGGGGACGGACAGGTGCCGCAGAGCGGCGGCGGTGGAGATGTCGGGGTCGAGCACGATGATCCTCAGGCGATGTGCATGGACGGGGCGGACAGGAGCAGCGAGAGTGCGTCGACGCGCATCGCCGGGTCGACGGTCGCGTCGCCGAGATGTTCGAGGATGCCGGCGCGTGTGGCTGCGGTCGGGCGCACCCCGGTCAGTGCGGCGAATCGGTCGACGAGGGTCGCGGCCGGCAGCCCTTCGACCTCCGATCGGGTGATCACGTCACCGGGTCCTGGACCGAAGCGCAGGTGCGCGTCGGAGCGGTACCACGTCGCGTCACGCAGCTTCTGGACCACGTGCTCGACGATGCCGTGGCGGGTCGACATGGATCCGGCGTTGACCCAGTAGCCGTTGGGCCTCCACCCGCTCACGTTCGGCGGGTACAGCGGCTGCTGACCGACGCTCGCCAGCAGCCAGTTCGGAATGTGATCCATCCTCGTGTCGAGCCCCGTGGCGACGAGCAGGGCGACCATGAACTCGACCGGTTGACGCACCAGCCCCGTCTGCGCCGTGGCGGAGTAGAAGTCGTCGTGGAGCAGCATCGCTCGCACCCATGGACGGATCTCGAATCCAGTGCCGAGGAGCGCGCCGGTCATCGCCGACCCCACGCCGGCGGGCACGGAGCCGGTGGTGGCCTCACCGAACTCCTGCCACAGCTTGAAGGTGAGGAATTCGGCGGCGACGGCCTTCGTCTCCCGACCGCCGTTGCGCTCGGCGGTCATGGGAACGATCCCCGAGCCCAGGGGTCCGGTCCCGAGGATCACCTCGATCGTCTCGATGCCCGCCTGCTGGGGCGGCCGCGTGGCGTTGATGGTGCGGCCCAGGAACACCTGCGACGTCGGCTCGTGGGCCGACTGGTCGAAGAAGTAGGCGTTGCGGTTCGTCGGGACGTGGGTGTGCCCGGTCCACGCCGCGGTCGAGGCCTCGACGTCGGCTTCGGTGTAGTTGCCCACGCCGAGCAGGAAGAGTTCCATCAACTCCCGAGCGAAGTTCTGGTTCGGCGAGCTCGCGAAGTTCTGGTGGTTGTCGAGGTAGCGCAACAGCGCCAGCTGGAGGGAGGCGTTGCTCACCAGTTCGGTCACCGTGACCGACGAACCGGCCGCCCCGAGACCACGCCGTCGGAACAGATCGATCTGGTCACGCATCAGATCGGCAGAACCGACCTTGTCGATCGAGGTGGCGAGATGACCGTGCCAGAAGAACGCCATCCGCTCGGCGAACGGTCTCGTCGTGGACGCCATCCGGCCCAGCCAGTGGTCGGAGAGTCGAATGCCCCGTCGCCACTCCTCACTTCCCTCGGGGCCGTCGAGCGTGGCGGTCGGCGGATCGGCGACGACGTTCATCACGTCGTCGACCGCCGCCTCGAGGCTCGGGAGGGCGAGCAGGGCAGCGACGCGCTGCGGCCGATCCACGACCTCCGTCCGCCGCAGCAGGTGGCGGACATTCCCCTCGTCGAGAGCTGGCACTCGTTCTCCTGATCCGTCGCGACACCCGCGCTCCCCGTGTCGGAACTCCGAACGTAGCCCCGCTCGGGTCGCGTACGACCGCGGTCGGCTCGCGACCACCCGATCGGTGCCCCTACGTCACCAGCACCAGAACCGTCGCGACGATCACCGCAGGAAGCCCGATGCGCGTGCTGACCGCCACGTATCGACGTGGCGACACGTGGACACCGGCACGTGCCGCCGTGTCGCTCCACAGGAGTCCCGACAGCGACGCCGAGATCACGAAGATCGCGCCGATGTTCGTGCCGATGAGGAGCGGCCAGGCCTGCTCGGCGTTCGTCATCGCGCTCGATCCGGCGAGAACGATCGGCAGGTTGTTCGCCGCGGCCGAGCCGATCGTGCCGAATGCGACGATGCCGAGATCACCCCAGACGCCGGACCGACCGAAGATCCGATCGAGCCCGAGTGACGGCAGCGCTGCGGTGACGAGGATCGCGAGCGAGGCTGCGACGACGACGGCTGCGAGCGGTACCGCCCGCCACTGAGAACGTCGGGTGGTCGACACCGTCCACGACCAGGCCACCGCGGCGATCGCCCAGGCCGGGATTCCGAGGGCGTCACCGAGTGTGAATCCGACGAGGACGAACCCGATGATCGGAACTCCACGTCGCAGTGCCAGGGGGTCGACGTGGTCCTCGACTCCGACGTCGGTCGTGTCGAACCGGAACACGTGCCGGTACGCCAGGTACCCGATCGCCGTGGCGGCGACCGACGGCAGTGCGAGGTGCGTGAGGAAGTCGGCGGCGGTGAGGTCCCACCGGTCCGCGACGATCAGGTTGGTGAGGTTCGACACCGGCAGCACACCCGAGCTCAGGCACGCCAGGAGCACCGGCTGGAAGGCCAGCGCCTCGGCGGGCAGGCCATGTCGCCGAGCGATGCGCACGTACAGCGGCGTGAGCAACACGACCGCAGCATCGAGATTGAACACCGCCACCACACCGGCCGCGAGCCACCACAGTCGGGCGACGAGATGTGCATCGTGCCCGAAGCGCGCCGCGATCGAGGAGAACACACCGATCTCGTCGAGGCCGACCGCGAGCGGCACCGCGAAGACCAGGAACAGCAGCGAGTCCCGCAGCGGCCCCAGAGCCGACGTCGCAGCGGACGGAGACAGCAGCGTCGTCGCGAATCCGACGACGACACACATCACCGGCCCGATCCAGATGGCGCTTCCACCGGGTCGCCACAGCATGAGCACGCCCGCGACGACGAGCAAGCCGACTTCGATCAAGGAGCAGAAAGCTACCGGCCCCGCCCGGATCGCGCCGGCGAACGGTGCCCGTCAAACGGTGTCAAACGGTGTCAGACACCGGATGACAGACACCAAACGGTGTCCACCAAACGGTGTCAGACACCGGATGACAGGTCTGGCGCCGCTCAGATGAAGTAGGCGGTGAGGTCGGCGAGGAGGTCGACGTCTCCGTTGGCGTTGAAGATGCGGATCCTTCCGCCCTCGCCGACCTTGGCGACCACGAGGTTGGCCGAGACCGCACCGGGGTCGGGGTTGAGACTCGATGCCGTGGGGCGGGCCTCACCGTCGGGATACACCGTCAGGTAGGTCTGCACGCTCGGGCGGACCGCCGACACGTTCAGCGCCACCGCCGTCGCGCCGGTCGGGATGCCGTTGCCCGTCACACGCAGCACGATCTCCTGGCCCGGTCCGACGCGTCTGCGGGCGGCCCCGGTGCCGTCGCGGGTGTCGAGCAGGCGAACCGGCGCGACCGGGGAGAGCTGCGACCCGGTCGATGCGAAGCATCCCACCACGTCGGCGACGAGGTGCACCCGCCCGCTGCTCGCTTCGAGTTGGATGGTCCCGCCGGTCCCGACCTTGCACACCGTGAGGTTCGGGATGATCCGACCGGCACGGTACGACAGGCTCGCAGTCGTCGGCTTCGCCGAGCCGGTCGGCCACGCGGTGACCCATCCGTCCTCGGTCGGATCGATCGACAGCAGGTTGACCACCACGGCGTCGACCCCGGAGGCGGGGACGCCGCCCTGTCCCAGCACCGCCAAGGAGATCGCGCGACCACCGGCCACCCGGCCCGCAGTGGCACCGATGCCCGAGCGGGTGTCGAGGAGGCGTGCCGGGGAGAGTGCGAGCAGCCGACCGAGCGACGACGACCCTCCGCCACCGGCCTGGAAGTACCCCATCACGTCGGCGGTGACATGGACGTCGGAACGGTCGTTGTAGAGCGAGAACGTACCGTCGGGGCCAACGCCCACGATCGTCGTGTTCGGCACAATCGCTCCGGCACGCGGGTTGAGCGTCGACGACGGCGGCCTGTTCTGACCGGAGGGGAAGGCGGTGAGGAACGTGTTCTCGCCGGGGCGGATCGAGGTGAGGTTGACGGCGACGGCCGTGACGCCGGCCTCCGGGAGCGAGCCGGTGCCTGCGACCGCGATCCGGACGGTCTCGCCGGGTCCGATCCTCGTCGAGCGTCCGCCCGTGCCGTCACGGGAGTCGTACGCGCGCTCGGGCCTCATGCCGACGAACTGGCCGAGTGCCGAGGTCGGCGGGAATGCGATCTCTCCGGTCGGGCCCCGGCGGAACAGTCCGAGATCTTGTCGCGTGCCGCCGAAGATCTCGCTGGAACCACCGCCCATCCAGCCGTCGATCACGGATGCGTAGTAGTCGCGCATGTCGACGTGGCTCGGGATCCGATCCCAGCGTTGAAGGCCCGACAACGACGGCCGCTGTCCGTGGAAGCCACCCTTCACCGCGGCGCCGAACACGAACTGGGGAGCAGAGGAACCGTGATCGGTGCCCTGCCCGTCGTTGGCGTAGGGGGTGCGACCGAACTCCGAGAAGGTCATCAAGGTGACACGGTTCCCCCACGCCGGATCGAGGCGCTGGTAGAAGGTGCGCACGGCCTCGTTCAGTTCGCGCATCCGACTCGTGTGCTGGCTCGGCTGGCCGGCGTGACTGTCGAAGTCTCCCCATCCGACGGTCAGCACGCGCATCCCGAGGTTCGCGTTCACGAGGCGTGCCGCGATGTCGAGCTTCGCGACGATCTCCGTCCCGGACAGTTGATCGTCGTCCGGAATGACCGGATTGAGCGCGGCAGCCACGTCGAGTTGATCGACCTGCGCCTGACCGACCCGACCGAGCCACGAACTCGCCGGCGCACTCGACGCCAGGTCGCGCACCGTCTGGAACAGTGCGAGGTCGGCTGCGGATCGCCATTCCCGGGGCACGCCGAAGTCGGGCTTGTTGGTCGGGACCGTCGTGGCGATGGATCGTTCGCCGATCATGTGCAGCGGGATCGAGTGGCCGATCTCCGCCGATGCGAACAGGTCCTTGCTGCCGTTCAGGTAGCGGTCCGTCCATCGCCCGAGCCACCCGCTGGTCGGAATGCCCGTCGGCTTGCCGCTCATCCACTTCGCCATCGAGGAGAAGTGGCTGAACTCGTCCTGCAGGTGTCCGACGCCTTCGACGATCGCGAGTTGGCCGGCATCCCACAGCCTCTTGAACTCGGTCAGTTCCGGATTGAGGCCCGAGTTCGCATCGAGCCGAAGCGTGGCGCTTCCCGGGATCGCGAGCGCTCCGTGCTGGTCGTGGTACAAACCGTCGTTGATCGGCACCACGGTGTTCAGTCCGTCGTTGCCCCCGAACAACCCGATCACGACGAGGATCCCTTCCTCGGGTCCGATCGGACCTGCCGCCCAGGCCGACGGGTCGAGTCCGGGAAGCGCGACATCGAGCAGCGACGTGCCCGGGCCGGCGACCATGCCGGCACCGACGCCGAGGCCGACCATCTGGAGGAAGCGGCGCCGGTCGAGCGCGAACGCATCGGTCCCGTCCGAGACGGAGAGGTGACGCAGTGCGTCGGAGGTGGAGATGTCTGGATCGAGCATGGGGGCCTCAGGCGATGTGCATCTCGGGAGTGGACAGGATCAGCGTCAGAGCGTCGAGGCGCATCCAGTTCTCGATCACGTCGGAGTCGAGGTGGGCGAGGATTCGCTGACGGCTCGCAGCTGACGGGACGATGCCGGTGTAGTCGACGAGTCGGGCGACGAGTTCGGTCGTGGGGATCGGCTCGATGTAGGGATGGCCGGGTCGCCAGAGTCCTTCGATCTCGGTCTTGGTCAAGCGTCTCGACGGGTCCGGGCCGAATTGGATGTACCCGTCGTCGCCGTCCCAGGTCGAGCCGGTCAGCTTCCAGACGACGGTGTCGACGAGGCTCTTGCGGGCACCCATCGCGCTCGCGTTGACCCAGTAGCCGTTGGGCCGCCAACCGCTGACGTTCGGCGGATTCAGCACCTCCTGTCCGGTGTGGCGCATCAACCAGTTGGGGACGTTGCCGATCGCATCGAGCCCCGTGGCGACCAGCAGCGCCACCATGTACTCGACCGGTTGGCGGACGAGACCGGTCCTGGTGGCCCCGGTGTAGAAGTCGTCGTGGACGAGCATCGCCCGCACCCACGGTCGGATGTCGAAACCGCTCGACACGAGCGCGGAGGTCATCGCTGATCGAACACCCGCAGGCACGGACCCGGTTGCCGCCTCGCCGAACTCCTGCCACAGCTTGAAGGTGAGGAACTCTGCGGCCACGTCTCTGCTCGGGCGGCTCACGTTCGGGCCGACCGGCACCGTGCCCGAGCCGAGCGGACCCGTCCCGAGGATCACCTCGATCGTCTCGAAGCCCGCTTCGTTCGCCGGTCGGGTGGCGTTGATCGTGCGGCCGAGGAACCGTTGCGGTGCCGACTCGTGCCGGGTGGCGTCGAAGACGTACGTGTCGGAGTCCCAGCGGGTCCGGGTGTGGCCGGTCCACGCCGCCGTCGACGCCTCGACGTCGGCCTCGGTGTAGTTGCCCACCCCGAGCAGGAACAGTTCCATCAGTTCGCGTGCGAAGTTCTGGTTGGGTGAGTCCTTGAAGTTCTGGTCGTTGTCGAGGTAGCGCAGCATCGCCGCCTGCGTCGATGCCGTGCGCATCAGTGCGCCGACGTTGCCCGAACTCGCCGCCGTCCCCAGCCCGCGTGATCGGAACAGATCGATCTGGGCGCGCATCGCGTCGTAGGAGTCGACCTTGGAGATCGACGACACGATGTGACCGTGCCAGAAGAACGCCATCCGCTCACCGAACGGGCGACGTGCCGTCGCCATCTGACCGACCCAGTGCTCGGCCACGCGCTGCCCTCGCTGCCATCCCTGGTCAGCCGGGATGCCGTCGTACGTCACGCTCGGCGGTGAGGCCGCGACGTCCATGATGTCGTCGACTGCGGCCTCGATGCTGCCCAGACCCAGCAGGGCCTGGACGCGCGCGGGTCGATCCACGAACTCGGTCCGGCGCAGCAGGTGACGGACGTTGGCTTCGTTCAGAGCTGGCACTCGTTCTCCCGGATCGCAGCACAGATGTGTACGAAGCTCATCGGCTCGTCACTGCACGAGGTTGAGCAACCTCTGTGTGTCGATGATCGTCATCGGATCGCAACACGAATGCGAGAATCATCGCGCGGCGCGTTCGAACCGACGCGGTGCGTGCACGGCCGGGTCGCCGTGGGACTCGAGTTCGACACGACGGGCGAAAACGACGAGATGCCGCCCGGGTGGGCGGCATCTCGGTGCATTCGATGGGAGCTCCCGGTTCGGAAGCCGAGGATCAGTCCTCCATCTGCGACGGGGCGCCTTCACGGCGTCCGTAGCGCTTGTTGAAGCGCTCGACGCGTCCACCGGAGTCGACCAGCTTCTGCTTGCCGGTGAAGAAGGGGTGGCACTCGTTGCAGAGTTCGACGGTGAGGTCGCCCTCGCGGGTCGACTTCGTGACGAACGTGTTCCCGCACGAGCACTTCACGGTCGTGTCGGTGTACGTGGGATGGATGTCGGTCTTCATGATGATTCCTCGGTTTCGATCTCGGGTGACGGCTGAACACTCGACCCCACTGGCTCGTGGTGTCGTTGAACGTCGTCGACGATCAGCGCCGGGTGACGCTATCTGGGTAGAACACGCTTGCGCCCGTCCTTGTTCCCACAGGCTCACGCCGATGCGCACGGACGTCGCACCGCGCAGGCGCCCGGCTACATGCCCGGTTGCTTGGCGATCTCGTTCAGGAACTCGCTGTTCGACTTGAAGGTCTTCAGTCGGTCCATCAGGAGTTCGAGGCCCGGTGCGGCGCTGCCTTCGGCGGCGAGGCCACTGAGCACGCGGCGCAGCTTCCACACCATCTGCAGTTCCTTGCGGTCGAACAGCAGCTCCTCGTGGCGGGTGGACGACGCGTCGACGTCGATCGCCGGGTAGATCCGCCGTTCGGCGATCTTGCGGTCGAGGCGCAACTCCATGTTGCCGGTGCCCTTGAACTCCTCGAAGATCGCTTCGTCCATCCGGCTGTTCGTGTCGACCAGTGCCGTGGCGAGGATCGTGAGCGAGCCACCCTCCTCGACGTTGCGTGCCGAGCCGAAGAACTTCTTCGGCGGGTAGAGCGCACCGGCGTCGATACCACCGGACAGGATCTTGCCGGTGGAGGGCGCCGACAGGTTGTAGGCACGACTGAGCCGGGTGATGCCGTCGAGCATGATCACGACGTCCTTGCCGGACTCGACCATGCGACGGGCCTTGGCGATCGTCATCTCGGCGACGGCGGCGTGCTCGTCGCTCGGGCGATCGAAGGTCGACGAGATGACTTCGCCCTTCACCGTGCGCCTGATGTCGGTGACCTCCTCGGGCCGCTCGTCGATCAACAGCACGATCAACTCGACCTCGGGGTTGTTCTTCTCGATCATCTTCGCGATGGTCTTCAGGATCGTGGTCTTGCCGGCCTTGGGAGGCGACACCAGGATCCCGCGCTGGCCCTTGCCGATCGGGCTGATCAGGTCGATGATCCGAGCCGTCATGTTCGACGGATCGGAGAGGTCCTCGAGTGTCAGCTTCTCGTCGGGGAACAGCGCGGTGAGGTTCTCGAAGTGCGGTCGGGACTTGGCCTTCTCGGGGTCACCGCCGTTGACCGTGTGCACGTCGAGCAACTGCGGGTTCTTCTCGTTGCCGCGCATCGGGCGCATCTTGCCGGCGATCTGGTCGCCCTTGCGGAGACCGAACTGGCGGGCGAGCTTGACCGGGACGTAGGCGTCCTCCTTGCCGGGGAGGTATCCGTTCGTGCGCAGGAAGCCGTATCCCTCGTTGCGCATGTCGAGGTAGCCGGTGACCTCGACGGGTTCGTTCGACTGGGGCTGACCGTCGTCGTCCAACAGGTCGACGTCATCGCCCTGGGGGCCTTCCTGACCGCGTCCGCCGCCCTTGCGACGCCGACGCCGACGCTTGTTCCCACCGTCGTCGTTGTTGTTGTTCGTGTTCCGGTTGCCGCCACCCTGACCGCTGTTGCCGCCCTGGGAGTTGCCACCGCCCTGGCCGTTGCCGTTCTGCTGGGAGCGGGCCTCCTGGTTGCCGCCTCCGCCCTGATCGGTGCGGTCGTCCTGACCGTCGCGGTTCTGACCGCCGTTCCGGTTCCGTCCCGACGCGTCGTTTCTCTGGCCGTCGTTGCGCTGGCCGTCACTTCTCTGCCCGTCGCTTCTCTGGCCGTCGTTGCGCTGGCCGTCACTTCTCTGGCCGTCACTTCTCTGGCCGTCACGGTTGCGGCGGCCGTTCTCGTCGCGACCGGACCCGCGCTCCGGCGCGCCGCTCGACTCGGAAGCGTCGGTGGATGTCGTCTCGGTGGACACACCCTGCTTGCGGAGTTCGATCTCCCAGTCGGCGAGGGGTTCGCCGTCGGGGCCGAGTTCGACCTCGGCGTCCGGCGCGCTCGACGTGGATGCCCCTGCGCTCTCGGCCGCTTGCTTCGAGCGCGGCTTGCTGAACCCGCGTGCACCGTCGGTCACCTGGATCCCCGACGACGGACGTGGCGCAGCGGAGGAGGGGGACGAAGAAGGAGGAGAGGATGGCGACGACGGCGTCCCGGCGCTGACCGCACCTGTCGGCGATGCCGCTTCGGACGACGGCGACGCGGAAGCCGTGTCGGTGGGGGTGGAAGCGGGTTCGGCGGGCCGGTCACGCTCGGCGGGCGAGTCGTCGACGCCGCCGGCGGCGTCGATGATCTTGTCGACCAGGTCGGCCTTCTTCAACTTCGAGACGCCCTTGACGCCGAGCGCCTTGGCGATCTGCAGAAGTTGGTCCTTGTCCTTGCTTTCCAGCGCGGACTGTTCGAGTGCCATTGCGGGCATCGTGTGCCTCTCTTTCACCGTCGGTGGAGATCGACCGGTGAGATCTGGGCTCAGAGGAAGGGGTCGCGGCGCATCGCAACGAGTACAAGGCGCCAGCCACGGATCCCCTGAGAGATTCGCACGCTTCGAGAGTTCGAGGTGCGGTTCGGCGAGAACCGAACGACACAGACGTTAGTTGGCAGCGTCAGCCGTTTGCAACATCAGCGCGCCGAGGCGGTCAGTGGGTCAGTCGCTCGACCAGCGCCTGGACCGCATGCAGATCGTTGGCGACGGTCTCGGTGCGCTCCTCGCGCTCGAACAGATCCGCCAGGTGATCGGGCAGTGGCGGCCGCTCGCCGGTCGCCTTCTCGACGGCGTCGGGGAACTTCGCCGGGTGTGCGGTGGCGAGGGTGATCATCGGGTTGGTGGGGCCACTCGGCCCACCGAACAACCTCGCCGCCGCAGTGGCGGTGGCGGTGTGCGGGTCGACGAGCATTCCCGTCTCGGCTCGCATCCGGGTGATCTCCGCGAGGGTGGCGTCGTCGTCGAACGCCGCTGCCTTGAAGGTTCCGTCGATGAATGCCGAGCGCTGATCCGGCTCCACGTCGAGGCGTCCGGTCGAACGGAACCGGGTGAGTTGCTCGTCGGTCATCCCGCCGTCACGGTCGTTCATCTCGAACAGCAGTCGCTCGAAGTTCGACGACACCGCGATGTCCATCGACGGGCTGAGGCTGGGCTCGACGGGACGGGAACTCATGTCGGAATCGTTGACGAAGCGGGTGAGGATGTCGTTGCGGTTCGACGCCAGCACGAAGTCCTGGATCGGGGCACCGATCTCCCGGGCGATCCATCCGGCGAGGACGTTGCCGAAGTTGCCGGTCGGCACCACGAACGTGGCCGGATCGGCGAAGGTCTCGGCGGCGACCACGTAGTAGACGGTCTGGGCCATCACCCTCGCCCAGTTGATCGAGTTGACCGCCGACAGATTGTTGCGCGTGCGGAAGTCGGCGTCGTTGAACATCGCCTTGACCAGGTCCTGGCAGTCGTCGAACGAGCCCTCGACCGCCACGGCGTGCGCGTTGGGCGCATCGACGGTGGTCATCTGCCTGCGTTGGACGTCGCTCGTGCGTCCGAGCGGATAGAGGATGACCATGTCGACCCGATCGCATCCGGACACGCCGTCGATCGCAGCCGAGCCCGTGTCGCCCGAGGTGGCCCCGACGATCGTGATGCGCTGATCGCGCTCGGCGAGAACGTGGTCGAACATCTTGCCGACCAGCTGCAGGGCGACGTCCTTGAACGCCAGGGTCGGTCCGTGGAACAACTCCTGCACCCACTGGTTCGCTCCGGTCTGCACGAGCGGCACGACGGCGGGGTGTCGGAACGTGGCGTACGCCTCGGTGCACAGGTGCGTCAGCGTGATCTCGTCGATGTCGGGCTCGACGAAGGGCAGCATCACCTCGACCGCTCGGTCGACGTAGCCCGCGCTCGTCGATCGGCGCGGCGCGAGCTGCGGCCAGGTGGCGGGAACGTAGAGGCCGCCGTCGTCGGCGAGGCCGGCGAGCAGCACCTCGGCGAAACCCAACTCGGGGGCCCTGCCGCGGGTGGAGACGTAGCGCATCGTCGCCTCAGTCCCCGATGACGCGGATCAGTCCGCCGACCTTGAGGACCACGTCGAGTTCGTTGAGTTCGCGGACGGTGGCCTGCACGTCCTTCTCCCGGGCCTCGTGCGTGATGAACACCAGCCGCGCATCGGGGCCGTTGCCCTCCTGCTCGGCAACCCGGATGCTCACGTCGTGGGCGGCGAACACGCCGGTCACCGCATGGAGGACGCCCGGGCGATCGGCGACGTCGAGGCCGAGCAGGTACTCGGCCGAGGTCTCGTCGATCGGGCGGATCGTCGCCTTGCCGAGTGCGCCGATCGATCCGTGCGTGCCGCTGCGCAGGTTCAGGGCCGCATCGATCACGTCGCCGAACACGGCGCTGGCGGTCGGTGCTCCCCCGGCGCCGCGTCCGTAGAACAGTGCCGAGTCGACGTAGTCGCCCTCGACGAAGATCGCGTTGAAGCTGTCGCGCACCGTGGCCAGCGGGTGGTGGTCGGGGACCATCGTCGGGTGGACGCGCACGCTCACCTCGTCGGTTCCGGGATCACGTTCGACGATCCCGAGCAACTTGACGACGTAGCCCAGACGACGTGCGATCGCGATCTCCGACGCCGTGATCTCGCTGATGCCCTGGTGGTACACGTCGCCGGCGACCACCTTCTTGCCGAATGCGACGGACGCGATGATCGCCGCCTTGGCGCCGGCGTCGAAGCCCTCCACGTCGGCGGTGGGGTCACGTTCGGCATACCCGAGGCTCTGTGCGTCCTTCAGCGCCGCACCGTAGTCGGCGTCGCCACCGGCGTCGACGGCGTCGGTCATCTTGGTGAGGATGTAGTTGGTGGTGCCGTTGATGATCCCGAGGATGCGGGTGATCGGCTCGCCGTACAGGCTCTCGCGCAACACGCGGATGAACGGGATCCCGGCGGCGACGGCCGCCTCGAACAGCAGATCACGCTCGGCCGCGTCGGCCGCTGCATAGAGCTCGGCGCCGACGTTGGCGAGCAGTTCCTTGTTCGCCGTGACGACCGGCTTGCCGTTGGCGAGAGCGGCGAGGATCAGCTCGCGTGCCGGTTCGATGCCGCCGATCGACTCGACCACGATGTCGATGTCGGGGTCCGTGACGACGCTCATGACGTCGCGGGTCAGGAGATCGTCGCCGACCTCGATGTCTCGGGGTGCCGACATGTTGCGAACGGCGACGCGGGTGACCTCGAGGCGGATGCCGGTGCGCTGTTCGACGGCGTCGGCACGGTTGCGCACGATGTCGATGAGTGCCGCGCCCACGTTTCCGCAGCCGAGAACACCGATGCGCACGGCGGTGTTCTGAGACGGGGAATCGTTCGCTTCGGTCACGTCGTCAGGCTACGGGATCGTTGCGTCCCCAATGGTGTCTCGGACGCACCCTGTTCGTGTGCTCCGGGGTCCGTCGTCTCCGAGCGTGGTCAGCTCACGTCGGGAACGACGAGACGCGTCCGCTCGCGGCACCCGGTCAGTTCCGTTCGCACCCTCGCGGGGAGGTCGGGGTCGGCGAGCGACACCGATGCGACACGGACCGTCCTGTCGGCGAGGTCGTTGCAGATCGCGATCGAGCGGGTGACCGCGTCGAAGCCCCCGTCGCCGCGTTCGCTGAAGTCGACGAAGGCGAGCAGTCCGTCAGCGGTGCGGGCGTCGGCGTACCGGCCCACCGACGGAGGACCCATCTCGGACACGAAGTTGCCCAGGCTCCACCACACGGGTGTGTCGTTGACGATCTCGAACGGCTGCACGACGTGGGGACCGTGCACGAAGACCGCGTCGACGTCGGCCATCGCCGTGAGCCGCTGGACGAGCGTTCGATCGGTCGGATCCGGTCCGGGCAGGAGCTCCTTGCCGACGTGGATGCTCACCACGACGACCTCGGCGCCGGCGGCTCGCACCGTCGCCACCCGCCGGGCGATCGGTTCGGGCGATCGCACGTGGTTCAACCGCCACGGATCGTTCGGCGGAACGGTGTTCGAGGAGGTGGTGACGGCCAGATGTGCGACACGGACACCGTCGACGAGCAGGATCCGGTCGACCGATTCCTCCCGGGACCGTGCCGACCCGGTCGTGGAGATCCCCTGCTCGTTCAAGCCCTGGATCGTCCAGGCGATGCCGTCGACACCGAGGTCGAAACTGTGGTTCGACGCAGTGGAACACCGGTCGAAACCGGCGCCCGCCAGGCCGGCCGCGATCTCGTGGGGAGCGAGGAGCAGGTTGCCGCCGAAGGGTGATCGCCCGGCGAATCCGGCGGCCTGGCCGGGGCGACCGACAGGGATCTCCATGTTGCAGATCGCGAGGTCGACACGTCGGACGATGTCGCCGACGGGCGCGAACATCGGGCCGAAGTCGAAGCGGACACCGGCGGCCAGGCCGGCGCGGGCTGCAGCCGCTCGGACGCGCGACTCGGGCAGAACGTCGCCTCCGGCGATGACGGTGAGCGACCGCAGCGGCGTGTCGACACGAACCGCACGCTCGCTGGTCGTGGCGCGCTCGTCCGCTGCGGCCGACCCGCCGACCGATGCCCCGAACCCGATGAGCGCGGTCACGGCGATCGGCATCGCGATCCGCCGACCGATCGATGCCGCCCGGCCGGTCACGCCCGCACGATGTCGTGATACCTGGCGACGTTGCCGACGACCTCGTCGAACCGGTCCCTCGCGAGGATCGCCCCTTCGCGCCGGACCTCGTCGGCGTCGATGGTCAGCAGTCGGTCGACCTTCGCCCAACTGTCGCGACGCCTGGGGTCCCACGCCCCGGTGCCGACCGGGACGTTCTCCCGGCGCCCCCGGTCCTTCGACGTCAGCGCCACGCCGGCGAAGCCGTCACCGGTCCGACCGATGATCACCACCGGCCGATCCTTGCCCTGATGCGGGTCCTCCTCGTAGGGCACCCAGGCCCACACGACCTCACCGGGGTCGGCGTCACCGTCCATCTCCGGCGTGTACTCGACGCGCACACCGTGCTCGACCGCACGCGTCGGCGGGGTCGGCCGCTTGGTCCTCCTGCCGGCCATCGGGTCGCGCTCCGCCTGCGCGGACTGGACCTGCTTGACGAGCTTGCGGATGGAGCCGACCAATGTCATCGCTCCAACCCTACGCAACCACGGTTGCCACGCTCAGATGCCAACCTCTGTTGTTCCGTCCGGGAGCGAACAACAGAGGTGGATCAGCCGAGGTCGGTGGCGAGGAGATCGTCGAAGGTCTCGCGCCGCACGACGGGGTGGGCGTCGCCCTCGGCACAGAACACGACGGGTGGTCGTGTGATCTTGTTGTAGTTGGAGCCCATCGACTGGCCGTAGGCGCCGGTGACCGGCATCGCGAGCAGGTCACCCACGACGATGTCGCTCGGGAGTGCCGCCTCGAACGAGAGCACGTCACCCGACTCGCAGTGCTTGCCGACCAGACGAGCCGACATCGCCCGCGGATCGTCGACGGCACGCGGCAGGAACGATTCGTAGCCCGAGCCGTACAGGACCGGACGGGGGTTGTCGCTCATGCCGCCGTCGACCGACACGTAGGTGCGCACGCCGGGGATGTGCTTGATGGTGCCCACGGTGTACACCGTCATCGCAGCTGCCGCGACGATCGAACGACCCGGCTCCACGCTGACCTTCGACCTCACTCCGATCGACTGGCAGGCGTCGAGCAGGACGTTGCCCCACTGGGTGATCGTCGGTGCCTCCTCCCCCGCGACGTACGCAACGCCGAGGCCACCGCCGAGGACGAGTTCGGGCAGGTCGAGGGGGATGGCGAAGTCGGCCATCACCTCGGCGGCCTTGGCGAACGACGACGCCTCGAACACGTTGGAGCCGATGTGGCAGTGCACGCCGACCAGCTGCATCGACGACGAGCGACGTGCGCGATCGACCGCTCGGTGCGCGTCGCCGTTCTCCAGGTTGAACCCGAACTTGGAGTCGTTCTGGCCGGTCGAGATGAACTCGTGCGTGTACGCACTGACGCCCGGGGTGATCCGCAGGACGACATCGGGCACGTCGCCCGCGCCTGCTGCGACGAGCGCGTCGATGCGGTCCATCTCGTCGAAGGAATCGACGATCACGTGCTTCACGCCTGCGGAGATCGCCATGCGCAACTCGGCGATCGACTTGTTGTTGCCGTGCAGCGTGCACGCCGACGCCGGAACCCCCGCCGACATCGCCACGTGCAGTTCACCGCCGGACGCGACGTCGAGCAGCATCCCCTCGTCGTACGCGAGCTTCGCCATCGCCCTGCACAGGAACGCCTTGGTCGCATAGATCACACGGTCGCGACCGAACGCCGCCACCGCCTCCCGGCACCGATCGCGCAGGTGCTGTTCGTCGTACACGAACACGGGCGTGCCGTACTCGGCCGCCACGTCGTCGATGCGGCACCCACCGACGGTGAGCATCCCGTCGTCGTCCACCGCCGTGTTGTCCGACAGGAGTCGACGGTCGAGGGTGCTCATCGTTCGCTCCGGCAAATCGTTGGCGGAACATGTGCATCGGAGCCCGCTCGACGGGCCGAGCCGCACAGATCTCGAGAGGGGCCCCGACCCATCGCGCAACGTGTGCGTTCGATCCCGCTCGGCGCGACCTGACGCACGAATTCGCCGGACGGGCCAGGCGCCGGGCGCAGGGCGCAACGCGAGCTCACATCTGCTCCGGAGCGTCGATGCCGAGCAGACCGAGCGCCCGTTCGAGCACGCGGGCCGTGAGGTCGGCGAGCGCGAGACGGCTGGACCGGACGGGCTCGTCGGACGACAGGATCGGACAGTGCTCGTAGAACGAACTGAACGCCGAGGCCAGGTCGTACACGTACGTGCACAGCTTGTGCGGCTGGTACTGATCCAGCATCGAGTCGATCGCCGTGGGGAAGGCGAGGACCGCCAGCGCGAGCGCCCGCTCCTGCGGCTCGACGACGGTGATGCCCATGCCGCGCACCGAATCGCGTGGCACGCCGGCCTTGGCGAAGACGCGGTTGATCCGAGCGTGTGCGTACTGGCAGTACGGACCGGTGTTGCCCTCGAAGGCGAGCATGCGGTCGAAGTCGAAGACGTAGTCCTTGACGCGGTCGGTCGACAGGTCGGCGTACTTGATCGCTCCGATGCCGACCATGTTCGCCACGCGTCGACGTTCGCCCGGATCGAGGTCGGCGTTCTTCTCGGCGATCGCGGAGTCGGCACGATCGATCGCTTCGTCGAGCAGGTCGACGAGCTTGACCGAATCCCCCGAACGACTCCGCAGCATCTTGCGGTCCTCGCCGAGCACGCTCCCGAACGCGACGTGCACGGCTTCGACGGGCGGTCGCAACCAGCCCGCCGCCGCACACACGGAGTACACCATCTGCAGGTGCTGCGCCTGCGGGCTGCCGATCACGTAGAGCATGAGGTCGGCGCCGAGTCGCTCGACGCGGTCGACCACGCATGCGAGGTCGCTGGTCGCGTACATGAACGCGCCGGTGCGTGACTTCACGATCATCGGCAGCGGGTCGCCGTCACGGTTCGTGAACCCGTCGACGTCGACGACCATGGCGCCATCGTCCTCGCGCACCAGATCCGACTCCTCGAGTCGGGCGTACACACCTTCCATCAGCGGCTGGTACTTCGACTCCCCCGCCAGGTCGTCGTCGGTCAGCAGAACTCCGAGCTTGGAGTACACCTGGTTGAAGTACGCAGCCGACATCTCGACGAGGCGGCGCCACAGCACCATCGTCTCGGGATCCTCCGACTGCAGCAGCACCACCCGGTCGCGCGCACGCGACTGGAACGCCGTGTCCTGCGTGAACTTCGCATTGGCCTGCTTGTAGAAGCCGTCGAGGTCGCCCTGACCGAGCCCGTGGGCGGCGACGTCCTCGCCCAGGTCGAGCAGGTGCTCGATCAGCATCCCGAACGGGCGACCCCAGTCGCCGATGTGGTTCTCGCGGATCACGGTGTGTCCGAGGAACCTGAAGGTGCGCACGAGTGAGTCGCCGATCACCGTCGAGCGCAGGTGACCGACGTGCATCTCCTTGGCCACGTTGGGCGCCGAGTAGTCGACGACGACCGTCTTGGACGGCGTCGCGACGGCGACTCCGACCCGGTCGTCGGTGGCGACCTCCGCGAGTTGCGACGCGAGGAATTCGTTCGTGAACGTGACGTTGACGAACCCGGGTCCGGCCACTTCGAGTTCACCGGCGACACCGTCGAGCACGCCCGATTCGACGATTCGCTGCGCGAGTTCACGAGGGTTCGCGCCGAGACGCTTCGCGAGCGGGAGTGCACCGTTGACCTGCGCGTCGGCACGTTCCGACGGACGCACCGTCGGATCGGCAGGAGCATCGGTCCCGGTGCCGGCCAGGTCGGCGAAGACCGGTTCGAGCAGCGTGTTGAGGGTGACGAGCGGGTCGGACATGCGGCGCCAAGTCTGCCCGAACGGCTGCGCAGATCGCATGATCGATTCCGCCGAGGTCCGGGCATCCGTCGGCGCCGATCCCCTTCGCTCGGCGGGCGGGAGGACCTCCGCAGCCGACCGGACCCGAATCGCGGTGCCGGAACACGTGCACCCGGTTGTAGATTCGGGCTCGCTACTGCCTTCGTAGCTCAGGGGATAGAGCACTGGTTTCCGGAACCAGGTGTCGCAGGTTCGAATCCTGCCGAGGGCGCCACCGCACGACGGCGATTCACCTCACGTGGACGGGACCACCCGATTCCACCCGATTCGAGGTGGTCACCCGTCCCGGGTCACACCACGCGTCAGCCGAGGCGTGCGACGGCGTCGCCGAGCAGACCGCTGGCGCCGAAGCGGAACGTGTCCGGCGTGGCCCACCCCTCGCCCAACCGGTCGTCGGCGAGCCCCAGGTACGCGAGTGCGTCGGCGACGGTGCGGACGCCTCCCGACGGTTTGATGCCGACACGTCCGCCGGTCTCGGCGATGACGTCGAGCATCGCGGCGACCGCGTCGGGTGTGGCACCCGTCGCGGTCTTGCCGGTCGAGGTCTTGACGAAGTCGGCGCCACCGTCGATCGCGAGTCGCGTCGCCGCGAGCACCGAGGCGACATCGGGGAGTTCGCCGGTCTCGAGGATCACCTTGAGCAGTGCAGCCGGTGTGTCGTGCACGCGTGAGGCCACCGCGTCGACCATCGCGCGGGCCCGTTCGACGTCACCGTCGAGGAACGCTCGCCACGGGAGCACCACGTCGATCTCTGCGGCGCCGTCGGCGAGCGCGGCGTCGACCTCCGAGACGACGTCGGCAACCGAGGCGGCCCCGGACGGGAAGTTCACGACCGTGGCGACCCGCACGCCCGAGCCCGCCAGCTCGTCTGCTGCGCGACGAATGAACTCGGGCCACAGGCACACGGCGGCGGTGTGATGTCGCCGCGCGTCGGCGAGCAACCCGTCGATGACGTCGGGACGGTGGGAATCGTCGAGATCGGTGAGGTCGATCAGCGAGATGACACGCTCGATCGCTGCGACGTCGGGTGACGACGGGTGGGGTGTGTCGGCGTCGGGCATCGCCCTCGATCGTAGTTGCGGTCGGGAGGCGGCGCAGTCCTGCCACCTACACTCGGCGCCGCGGAGGATCATGACGAACACCCACAGCAACGAGAGCCCCGCACGGAGGGCCACGATCGACGACGTCGCCGCGGGCGCCGGCGTGTCGGTGGCCACCGTCAGCCGGGCGCTGCGCAACCTTCCCAACGTCGCTGAATCGACCCGCCAGCGGGTGGCCGACGTGGCCGCCTCCCTCGCCTATCAGCCCGATCCGGCCGCCGCTCGGCTCGCCGCCGGGCGAACCGGAACGGTCACCGTCGCCGTTCCGTCGCTCAACGGGTGGTACTTCTCCACCGTCGTGGCGGGCGCCGAGACCGTCTGCGCCGACGCCGGCCTCGAGTTCCAGGTGATCGGGATCGCGACCCCTCAGCAGCGCGACCGACTGCTCGACGAACTGCAACGGATCGAACGGCGCACCGACGGGCTGATCCTGATCGACATCACCGTCACGGACGAACAGGCTGCGTCGCTCCAGCGGCGACGGGTCAGCCTGGCGACGGTCGGATCGCGCACGATCGGACACCCGTCGGTGGCCATCGACGACACACACGTGGGGCGGGTCGCGGCGGATCATCTCGTCGGACTCGGTCATCGTCGGATCGCGGTGATCGGCGGGGTCGCCGACGGGCCGATGAGCTTCGACGCGCCGATCGCGCGGCGTCGCGGTTTCGAGTCGGCGATCCACGCGCACGGCATCACCCTCGCCGAGGGGTCCTTCATGAACGGCCAGTTCAACGTCGCCGGCGGGTACGCGGCGATGACGGCGCTGATCGACTCGGCCGAGCGGCCGACCGCGGTGTTCGCGATGTCCGACGAGATGGCGTTCGGCGCGATCATGGCGCTGAACGAGCACGGTCTCGTGCCGGGCGACGACGTGTCCCTGATCGGCGTCGACGACCACGAGTTCGCCCAGGTCGTCCGCCTCACCACGATCCGCCAGCCCGTCGCCGACCACGGCTCGGCCGCCGCACGGCTGCTGATCGAGACGATGACGGCGCGGGATCGCAGCGACGCAGGCGTCCACCGGATCGACGCCGAGGTCGCGTCCCTGCAGCCCGAGGTGCATCTCGTCGAACGTTCGACGACCGGACCGCCGCCGCGGACCTGACGTGGCCGTTTCGCGTTCCACTTGACGCGCCCGTCCCGATATGTAAGCGTTTACATTCCGGACACGCTCCGGACATCAACCACATCATGGGGGAGGACCCAATGAGAAAGCACAGCATCAAGCTGGCTGCTGTTCCCGTTGCGCTGGCGCTGGTCGCCGGAGCATGCGGAAGCGACGGCACCGCAGATGACACCGACACGACCGACGCAGTCGCCGACGAGACGGACACCACCGATGCGGTGACCGACGACAGCGTTGCCGAGGACACCGAGACCACGGAGGCTCCGGCCGCCGAGGAGACCCCGCCGCCGCTCGAGATCGAGCGCACCGGCGACGAGATCGTCGTCACCGGACCCGAGCGTGACGACTCCGAGGCCGGCGCCATCCAGGAAGTCCTGGGCGCATGGGGCGAGGAGAACGGCGTCGAGGTCGTCTACCTCGGCGACGCCGCCTGGGAAACCAACATCAACACCCAGATCGCCGGCGGCAACCCGCCGGACGTGTCGATCTTCCCGCAGCCCGGCAAGCTCGCCGAGTTCGCACGAGCCGGTGACGTGAAGCCGCTCTCCGATGCGACGGCCGCAGCAACCGCCGAGAACTGGCCCGAGCAGTGGACCGTGTTCGGCAACGTCGACGACGTGCAGTACGGCGTTCCCGTCAAGGCCGACCTGAAGTCGCTCGTCTGGTACCAGCCGTCCGCCTTCGAGGCAGCCGGCTACACGGTGCCCGAGACGTTCGACGAGTTCACCGCACTCGTCACGCAGATCACCGAGGACGGCGGCCCCAAGGCGCTGTGTGTCGGCATCGAGTCGGGCCCGGCCACGGGCTGGACCTTCACCGACTGGACCGAGGACATGGTCCTGCGTCAGCACGGCCCCGACGTGTACGACCAGTGGGTCAGCCACGAGATCCCGTTCAACGATCCGCAGATCGTGGAGTCGATGCAGACCGTTCTCGACCTCTGGAACGAGGACACCGTCTTCGCCAGCTCGGGCACGATCGCCGCAACGGCGTTCCAGGACAACGGCCAGCCGCTGGTCGACGGACAGTGCTTCATGCACCGTCAGGCATCGTTCTACTCGGCGTTCATCCCCGAGGGCACCGCCTTCGCCGACGGTTCCGAGGGTGCGGTCGACGTGTTCTACTTCCCCGACATCAACGGCGATGCGCCGGTGTTGGGTGCAGGCACGCTCGCCGCGGCGTTCAACGACCGTCCCGAAGTCCAGGAACTCCTCACCTACATGTCCACGGCTGACTACGCCGAGGCTCGTCAGGTGGCGCAGCAGGAACTGAAGGGTGGCGGCACGGCGCTGTCGGGCTTCCTCTCCGCTGCGAACGGGCAGGACCCGAGCGTCTACCAGCCGCTCGAGCAGTCGTTCCTCGACATCCTGGCCGAGGCTCAGATCATCCGCTTCGACGCTTCCGACCTGATGCCGGCCGACGTCGGAGCCGGTGCATTCTGGACCGAGGGCACGTCTGCCGTCAACGGCGACCAGGACGCACAGGCTGCGGCCGACGCCATCGAGGCGGCCTGGCCGGCCTGAGCAACCGAATGAACGTGGCGCTCGCCTCCGGGTGACCCGTCACGTGAATCCTGCGGGGCACCGGCACACGTCGTGCCGGTGCCCCGTTCCGTTTTCCGTTCCGTTCGCACATCGATCGTGCGAGTGCTACACATGTCATCGGGACGGGTGACAACGAACACACCAGGAAGATCATCGAGGGAACGGCTCGCCGCCGTGATGAATGTGGGGAACGAATGACGCTGATCGATGCAACCGACGCGGAAGCGGACACGGCCTCGGCCACCTTCGCTGCGCCGCCCCCGGCCGAGCAGGAGCCACGCACACCTGCGTTCTACGTGCGACGCTCGCTGGGCGTGATCGCCGGAATCGGTGTGCTCTACCTCCTCGTCACGGAGGGCAAGGCTCGTTCCACCCTGGTGACCGTGGCAGTCGCCGTGGGCGGCAGCGCGGCCATCTGGATCGGTGCGAACCTGTTGTTCAACCAGGTGCGCGACAAGTGGCAGCGCTTCACGATGCTGCTGTACTTCTCGGTGACGTTGATCGTCACCACGCTGATCAGCGGGAACCGCGCGATCGGCAACGAGGCCGCCGACGACCCGATCGCGAAGGCGATCAACAAGTTCGTCAACGGCATCAGTTCGGGCACGCTCACATCCGACAGCCTGGTCCCGCGCTTCACGGCGATGATCTGGATCCCGCTCGTGCTGGCAGTCGCTGCGGGTGCGATCGGTCTGCTGCTCACTCGGACCGATGCCCTGGCGACGCGACTGGCCATCGGCGCCGGCGGCCTGGGCCTCGTCGGCGTGGCCGCCGGAGCCTTCTGGAACTTCAACGCCCGCCCCGAGGTCGACGCCGTGGGACTCGTCGCGTGGACGGCACTCGCAGCGGGCATCGGCGCCGGCATCGGTTTCCTGCGATCGTCCGACCCGATGCGACCGATGCTCCTCGGCGCGGCGATCGGCTGGGTCATCGGCGCATTCGGTGCCCCCGACATCGGTGGAGGCCCGTCCGGCTGGACCATCGTCGCCGTCGCCGTCCCGCCGGCGCTCATCGGTGTACGCGCCGCACTCAACGGGAACCTGGCGCTGCGTGAACGCGGTGCGATCGACATCAACTCCCGCAAGTGGATCTTCCTCGCACCCGCCGTGTTGTTCGCAGGCGGCATGCTCGTCGTCCCGGCGATCTCCACGATCTGGTTGTCGCTCAAGAACCGCAGCGGAGACGACTTCATCCGCAACGAGAGCGGCGATGCCGACCTGTTCGCGAACTACCGCAACATCTTCGACGACCCGAACTCGTGGAACCCGCCCGACGGTCTGTCGTTCCAGTTGGTCGGCCTCGGTCAGGGCGCGAGTTGGATCCTGCTGGCCGTCCTCACCGTCGTCGCCGGGTTCGTCGGAGGCTTTGTGCGCCGCCGCTCCGCGGGCGACGACGAGGCACCGCCCGTGTTCTCGCCCGGGTACGCAGTGACCACCTTCTTCGGCATCCTGGCGGTCGGCGCGATCGTGGAACGGTTGCTGCCGTCGTCGATCGAGCAGGTCGTCGGTTTCAACCTGTTCGCACTCCCGACGGGCACGAGTCGCTTGATGATCATCGGGTTGATCGTCCTCGCCGTGTTCGTCGGCGTCGGCCTCCTGCAGAAGTCTCGGACCGGCAAGGTGGTCGAACTCGGCAGCCCGAGCATGGGGCCACTCATCGTCGGCGGGCTGCTCGTCATGCTCGCCGTGGTCACCACCTTCCGTGGCACGATCATGAACAACCTGTGGTGGGTGATCGTGGTCACCCTGTTCTCCACGGGACTCGGACTGGCGATCGCGGTGCTGGCCGACGGCGTGCGTTTCGAGCAGGTCGCCAAGTCGATCATCTTCATGCCGATGGCGATCTCACTCGTCGGCGCCTCGGTGATCTGGCGGTTCATGTACGTCGCCCGGGACTCTTCGACGGAACAGACCGGCGTGCTCAACTCGCTGTGGGTGGCGCTGGGCCGAGTGTCCACCGGACGCGAGGTGGCATCGGTCGCGCTCGTCATCATCGGCGGACTGCTCGGCGTGGCACTGCTCAACAAGTTGGCCCGCAAGCGCTCGAATACCATCGGCATGGTCGGAGGTGCCGGCGTCGTCGTCGCCGTGACCGGTATCGTCGCCGCGTTGATCTGGCTGTTCGCCGGCACCACGAACACGAGCACCACGCACTTCGTCGTCTCGATCGTCCTGGTCGCCCTCGCGGTCATCGCCGCAGTGGCGATCTTCGTCCTCGCCGTGATGAAGGACGCAATCGGCATGGTCGCCGGGGCGGTCTACGCCGTGGTGCTCGCTGCGGTGCTGTACGGCTTCGCGTCCGTCTGGGGTGGATCGCTCACCGGCTTCACGCAGAAGGTGATCGTCGGCGTCGCCGTCGGGGCGATCCTGCTCGCACTGCTCGCGATGACCGCTCAGCGACTCACCACGCAGAACTTCGGTGGTGCCGTGCTCCCGCTGATCCTCGCCGCCCTCATCGGCTGGTTCCTCCTCCGCTACCTCGCCGTGTGGGGCGGCGGCGTCGGTGGTCAGTCGATCAACACCGTCGGCAACCTCCGCGACAGTCCGATCAACTTCGTGCAGGAATCCCCGTGGAACTCGATGTTCCTGATGGTCGTGCTGATCTGGATCCAGACCGGGTTCGCGATGGTCATCCTGTCGGCGGCGATCAAGGCGGTACCGACCGAATTGATCGAAGCCGCCAAGGTCGACGGCGCCACCGACTCCCAGGTCTTCTGGCGGGTCACGCTGCCGCAGATCGCCCCCACCATCGGCGTGGTGGTCACCACGATCATCGTCCTCGTGATGAAGGTGTTCGACATCGTGAACGTCATGACGAACGGCAACTTCGAGACCCAGGTGCTGGCGAACGACATGTTCTTCCAGGCCTTCCAGAGCCAGAACCAGGGACAGGGGGCGGCTCTCGCAATCCTGATCTTCGTGTCGGTGCTCCCGATCATGGTCTTCAACATCCGCAAGATGCAGCAGGAGAACTGAGATGAGCAACATCACTCCCGTCACCAGCGACGTCGACGCACCCGGCTCGCTCGCCGACACCTCCGACGTCATGGGCTCCTCCCACGGCAACAGCGGACCGAAGGGCCCGGCCGGGAAGCTCTACGGCTGGCTCCGGTCGATCCCGGTCTGGGCGCTGTGGGGCATCGCGCTCGTCTGGAGTCTGCCGACCGTCGGGCTGTTCCTGAGTGGATTCCGAACACGCGACGCCCAGCGCCAGACCGGCTGGTGGGACATCCGCCTCGACGAACTCTCGCTCGACAACTACGAGACCGTCTTCGGCGCACGGTCGAGCCTGAAGGATTCGCTGCTGAACTCCATGGCGGTGGCCATCCCGGCCACGCTCATCCCGATCGCAGTCGCCGCCTTCGCGGCGTATGCGTTCGCCTGGATCGACTTCAAGGGCCGCAAGACGCTGTTCATCATCACCGTGTCGCTGCTCGCGATCCCCCTGCAGGTGGCGCTGATCCCGCTGCTGCGCCTCTGGGTCAGCGGTGCCCGTTTCACGATCCCGTTCCTCGACAAGACGATCACGCTCGTGCCCGACTTCAACCTCGTCGGATCGACCACGGCGGTCTGGCTCACACACACCGGCTTCGCACTGCCGTTCGCAATCTTCCTGCTCCACAACTACATCTCGTCGCTGCCCAAGGACGTGTTCGAGGCGGCCCGAATCGACGGTGCCGACCACTTCACGATCTTCTGGCGCCTGGTGCTGCCGCTGTCGGTCCCGGTGCTCGCGGCGTTCGCGATCTTCCAGTTCCTGTGGACGTGGAACGACTACCTGATCGCCAAGACCATGGCCGGCAACAACCCCGATGCGCAGGTCACCACGATCCTCATCGCCAACCTGGCCGGTGACTTCGGGGCCAACGAACACCTGCTTCCGGCCGCTGCGTTCGTGCAGGCGTTCTTCCCCCTCGTCGTGTTCTTCGCACTCCAGAAGTACTTCGTGCGAGGCATGTTGGCGGGCGCCGTCAAGGGCTAGGTTCCGACGGATGGGTTCTCTCGTCCAATCTCACAAGCGTTCGCTCGGCGCACTCGATCCGGTGGGGCCGATCGCCTTCGGGCAGTGGCGGTTCACCGACGAGGATCTGTCGGCCGGCCAGGAACTGCTCGAAGTCGCACTCGACTCCGGGCTCAACCTGATCGACACCGCAGACGTCTACGGATTCGACTGGGGCGGCACCGGCTTCGGCCAGGTCGAGGAGATCCTCGGGCGGATCATCGCGTCGTCACCGGGCCTGCGGGATCGGATGGTGCTGGCCACGAAGGGCGGAATCGCTCCACCCACGCCCTACGACTCCTCCCCCAAGTACCTCCGATCGGCGTGCGAAGCGTCCCTGCGGCGCCTGCAGGTCGACGTGATCGACCTCTACCTGATCCACCGTCCCGACATGTTCGCCCACCCGGCCGACGTCGCGATCACGCTCGATGCACTGCGTGCCGAGGGCAAGATCCGAGAGGTCGGCGTGTCCAACCACACGCCCGCACAGGTCGCCGCGCTCCAGGCTCACCTCGAATTCCCGATCGTGGCCAACCAGCCCGAGTTCTCGGCCGCTCACCTCGCACCGATGCGCGACGGCACGCTCGACCAGTGCATGGAACTGCGGATCACGCCCATGGCCTGGAGCCCGCTGGCGGGCGGCCGACTCGCCACCGGTGACGACCTCCCCGCCGACCTGCTCGGCGTGCTCGACGGACTCGCCGAGCGCGAGGGCGTCGACCGGTCGCAGATCGCCCTCGCCTTCGTGCTCGCCCACCCGTCGGCACCGATCGCCATCATCGGTTCCCAGAACGCCGACCGCATCCGGTCCGCCACCGCAGCACTGGGCGTCGACCTCGGCCGCGACGACGTCTACGCCATCGTGCAGGCCTGCGAAGGGGTCCCACTGCCGTGACGACCTCCGACCCCACCGCGGCGAGGCGAGGCGAGGCGAGCGCCGGTTGTCACCCGGTTCACGCCGATCCGCGAGACTGCCGGACATGAGCGATCAACAGAATCCGTGGTGGGCCGACGCAGCGGACACGTCGCCGCCGACGGCTTCGCCGACTCCTGCCGGTACGAACTCGACTCCGGCCGGCCCGATGCCGCCCGGCGCGACCGTCGCCGCAGACGCTCACGGCCGACTGCCCGCCGATCCCGATGCGACCGTGGTCGTACCGGCCCGGCATCCCGGTGCGCCACCGGCCGGTCCCGGCTCCGGCGGCACACCCGCCCAGTACGCCCCGCAGCACTCCGCGTTCGGCGCTCGGCAGCCGGGGCCACCGCACCCGAACGACGCATGGCCGAACCATCCGACGCCGAACGACGCCAACCGGCATCCCCACACCTTTCCGCAGCAGGCACCCGCTCCCTACGGTGGACCGCAGTTCGTCGACCCGTCATCACGGGTGGGCACGTACCGCGCTCCCGGTGGCGCCACGACGATGATCGCCGGCGCGCTGGTGTCGATCATCGGCACGTTCCTGCCGTGGGTCACCTTCGGGAACGACTCCGTCAACGGGTACGACACGTACCCCATCGGCGACGACTTCGACGCCGTCCAGTGGACCAACCCCGGGGCGTACGTCGTCGGGGCGATGGTTCTCGTCATCATCTCGGCGGTCATCGTGCTCGCTGCCGGGCGCCGAGTCGCAACCTGGATCATCGCGCTCCTCGCCGCCGGATTCGGCGGCCTGATGGCACTCGGCGGGCTCGGTGCCGTCGGCAGCGTCCTGGACAACGCATTCTTCGACGATCTGAACATCGGATTCGGTGTCGGGCTGTGCCTGCTCGGCGCGGTGATCGCGGGCGTCGGAGCGATCATCGTCGCCGCCAAGAGGTCCTGATCACCCCAGCCGCCCGTTCCCGCCGCGGCCGAAGGCGACCAACCTCTGGTCAGTCCCAGATGGCGAGGTGTGTCTCGGGGTCGAAGAAGTGCATGTTCTCCGTCGACACCGCGACCGTCACCTCTTCGCGCATCCGCACCCGCGAGCGAGGGCTGAAACGTCCGACGGCATTGGACGACGACTCGGATTCCTCGACAGCGTCGGGGTCACCGGAGTCGACCGTGCGGGCGTCGATGTCGAAGTGCACCATCAGTTCCGATCCGAGTGCCTCGATCAGGCTCACCGTCGACGTCAACTGCCTGCCCGACGTGTCCTCCTTGACCATCGCCGCGTCCTCGTAGTCCTCCGGACGGATGCCGACGATGACCTTGCCCGTGTGGTTCTTCAACGCCGGGCGGGCGGCGAGCACCTCGGCTCCGATCGTGAGTGTCTGGCTCCCCAGATGGACGATCCCTCCGTCGTCGACGAGGTCGATCGTCGCTTCGTACAGGTTCATCGACGGCGACCCGATGAACGCGGCGACGAACACGTTGTCCGGTCGGTCGTAGAGGTTCTGAGGCGTGTCGACCTGCTGCAGGTAGCCCGCCTTGAGGACCGCGACGCGGTCACCCATGGTCATCGCCTCGATCTGATCGTGGGTGACGTAGACGGTGGTGACGGCCAGGTCGCGCTGGAGTGCGGCGATCTCGGCGCGCATCTGCACACGCAGCTTCGCGTCGAGGTTCGACAACGGCTCGTCCATCAGGAATGCTGCGGGCTGACGCACGATCGCCCGCCCCATCGCCACACGCTGACGCTGACCACCCGAGAGCTGACCGGGCTTGCGGTGCAGGTTGGCATCGAGTTCGAGGATCTTGGAGGCCTGACGGACTCGCTTGTCGATCTCCTCCTTGGGCACCTTGGCGAGCTTGAGTGCGAAGCCGATGTTGTCGTACACCGTCATGTGCGGGTACAGCGCGTAGTTCTGGAACACCATGGCGATGTCGCGATCCTTGGGCTCCACGTCGTTGACGACCTTGTCGCCGATCAACATCTGACCACCGCTGATCGTCTCCAGGCCGGCGATCATCCGCAGTGCGGTCGACTTGCCGCAGCCCGACGGGCCGACGAGCACCAAGAACTCCTTGTCCTCGATGTCGAGATCGAGATCGTGGATCGCATGGAACCCGTTCTCGTAGACCTTGTTGACCTTGTCCAGTGTGACCGTTGCCATCAGTTTCCCCTTCGAACGATGTAAGCGGTTGCAGAGTAGCTCAGAGCGAGACGCGGGTGCCACGCCGTCCGTCGGATCGGTCGCTCCGCGGCGGTAACGTCGCGGACCTTATGGCCGTGAATCAGATGAAGAACCGGATGCAGGCGCTCGGGCTGCTCGATCGCTCGTTCAAGGCCGCATCCGACGAGCACCTGGCTGGTGCGATCGATGCGCTCGGCGACGACCACCGCGAAGGACTCGATGCCTTCGTCGAGGAGCTCACCCCGGACGGCGTCCGTGCAGGAGTGAAGGCCGGTCGGATCGACGGCGGCATGGAGGCGATCGCTGCCATCGTCACCGACGCGGCGCTCGCCGACTGCATCGACAAGCTCGGCGACAACGCCGAGAACCCGTCCTCGGATCAGCTCCGCGAGGTCCTGCCCGGAATCGTCGAGCGTCACAACCTGGGGATCACCAGGATCATGCTGGCATCGACCGTGGCCGGCGAGGCCCCTGCCTCGGCGATCATCCGCGACCTCCTCAAGAACGACGAGACACTCGCACTCCCCAAGGTCGACGACGTCGAGTTGGCTCCGCTGCTCGACACGTCGAAGCGGTCGGCCGACGAGCAGAGCGAACTGCGCGCCCAGCGCAAGGCCGCCAAGAAGGCCAAGCAGGACGAGGCTCGGGCACGCAAGGCCCAGTCCATCGCCGCCCGACGCAAGTAGCCCGACGCACGGAGCCGAGCCGGCGGGTGTCTCCCGCACACCCGTGGCAAGCGTTCACACCAGCGTGTGACCGGCCACCCGCGACTCGTGGTCCAGGAGCCATCGCTTGGCGTCCATCCCGCCGGCGAATCCGGTGAGTGCGCCGGTCGAGCCCACGACACGGTGGCAGGGCACGATGATCGAGATGGGATTGCGACCGTTCGCCGCGCCGACCGCTCGAGCCTTGCGCTTGTCGCCCATCCTGTCGGCTTGTTCGCCGTAGCTGATCGTCGTGCCGAATGCGATGGTCTGCAGTGCCCTCCATGCGTCGAGCTGGAAGCCGGTGCCGTGTGCATCGAGCGGGACGTCGAATGCCGTCCGCTCGCCTCGGAAGTAGTCCTCCAACTGGTCGACGGCGGCCGCGAGGATCTCGTCGCGGCGGTCCGTGGCGATGCCGGCGTCGCTCCCGCCGCTGGATTCGACCTCGGTGAGCCTGACCCGATCGGGCCCGTCGAGCGGCCACAGGACCGCACGAACACCCGCGCTGCTGGCCACGACGGTCAACTCTCCGACCGGGCTCGTCATCGTGGTCGACCGCAGCACCGTCTGGGTCGACATCTCACCGTGGACGTTCTCGGCAGTGCGTTCGGTCTCGATCGTTGCGTCGTGGTCGCGCATCGGATTCTCCCTCTGGTCGTGTGATGGCTGGTCGTGTGATGGCTGGTCGTGTGATCGGTGGTCGCGTGACCGGTGGTCGCGTGACCGGACGTCACGGGTTCGGCGCCGGGGTCGTCGATCGGAGGAGGCCGGCTGCGGCATTCGCCGCACCGTCGAGCGTCCCGAGGCTCGCCCAGAGATGGTGGAGGGCGTAGCTGCGCCACGGCGCCCAACGGTGCGTTGCTGCGACGTCGAGGCCGATGTTCTTCAGAGCGTTGACCGCAACGAGGTCGGTGTGGAGGAACAGGTCGGGGTGGCCGAGCCCCCGCATCACCACGTAGTCGGCGGTCCACGGCCCGATCCCTTTGAGGGCGAGCAACTGCGTCCGGGCCCGATCGTGATCGACGCCGACATCGAGGGTGAGCGCTCCGTCGAGCACGGCCGCAGCCAGGCGACGAACCGTGTCGCGCCGGGCCGTCGGCATCGCGAACGGTTCGTCGGGCGCGGCCACCAGCTGTTCGACGGTGGGGAAGGCACGGGTGAGCGACGTGCCCGCAGCGAGGGCTGCGTCGAGCGGGTCACCGAGTGCCGCGACGAGTCGGCCGGTCACGGTGCGAGCACCGGCGAGCGACACCTGTTGACCGATCACCGCACGGATTGCGGTCTGGATCGGGTCGGCACTCGCCGATGCCCGACGTCCCGGCGCACGTGCGACGAGCGGTGCGAGGACCGGATCGCCGGACAGGGCTGCGTCGACGGCGACCGGGTCGGCGTCGAGGTCGAGGAGGCGGCGCAACCGCTGAACGGCGGTGGCGAGATCGACCCAGTCGGCGAGTCGGAGGTGCGCTTCGATGTGGTCGTCACCGGCGTGCAGCGACGCCACCCCGTGCCCGTGGGGCAAGGTGAGGACCTGGCGGAAGACCGCTCCGTCCCACGACTCCACTCCCGGCACTGCGTGGGCTCCGAGAAATGCGAGCAGTTGGTCACCGGCGAAGGGCCGACGCGTCGGCAGTCGGAGACAGACCTCCCCGACCGGACCCGGAGCGCCGACCCGACCTCGTCGCCCGCGCAGGTTCGTCGGACTCGTGGCGAACACCTCACGGATGGTGTCGTTGAACTGGCGGACGCTGCCGAAACCCGCTGCGAAGGCGATGTCGGTGAAGTTCATCGCCGTGGTCTCGATCAGCAGACGCGCGGTGTGCGCCCGATGCGCACGTGCGATCGCCAGCGGACCGGCCCCCAGCTCGTCGGTCATGACCCGGTTGAGATGTCGCTCGCTGTACCCCAGACTCGCTGCCAGACCCGACACACCGCTGCGCTCGATGATCCCGTCGGCGATGAGGCGCATGGCGCGACCGACCACGTCGTGGCGCAGATTCCACTCGGGCGAGCCGGGAGAGGCGTCGGGTCGGCACCGCTTGCACGCTCGGAAGCCACGCTGCTGGGCCGCCGCTGCGGTGAGGTGGAACTCGACGTTCGACTGCTTCGGCGTGACGGCCGGACAGCTGGGACGGCAGTAGATCCGAGTCGTGCGGACGGCGACGATGAAGTGACCGTCGAAGCGCGCATCCCTCGTGGCGGCGGCGGCGTAGCAGCGGTCGTGATCGAGCACGGCACCATCCTGCACCGACTACAGCATCGATGGAAGCGGAAATCGGACACGGCAGGACGACGTCCGATTGCCGCTGGTGCAGATGCTCAGTCGCCCGCGGAGGTGAGCGCGGTGCGCCCGGTGTCGATGTCGCGTCGACGCACGGTGGTCGGGCCCGCATCGGGCGACCCGAGTGGAACGACGAAGCGGCGCAGGACGAACAGGCCGACCAGGACCATCACCACGCCACCGTAGAAGGCGGACTGCTTCCCGACGACCTGGCCGAGGGCGCCGATGGTCAGCCCGCTGAATGCCGAGCCGATCTCGAAGAACATCGTGAACGAACTGATCGCCACGGCTCGTTCGGAATCGTTCACCCGGTTCACCGTGAGCGCATTGAGCGACGGATAGTTGAAGGCCGCTCCGATCCCGATCATCACCGCGGCGAACCAGAGCGCCCACACGGCGTCGAAGATCGCCACGGCGAGGAGGCCGACGGCGAAGGCGAGCAGCGCCACCGTCACCATCCGCCGCGGTCCGAGACGTTCGGGCAGTGTCGCTCCGAAGATCCTGATGAGGAGCGACATCAGGGAGTACACGAGGAAGAGCCCACCCGACGAGCCGAGTCCCAGGTCGCGCGAGTACTCGGGGATGAACAGGAAGAAGGCGGTCAGCCCGCCGACACCGAGGGCGAGCACGGCACCCGGGAGGACCGCGGCGGGATGGATGTACTTCGCCAGTCCTCGCAGCGCCGGTGCGGCGGGTGACTCGACGGATCTCCCGGTCTGCGAGTCGGGTGACACGACGAACGACGGAGCGAAGAATGCCACGGCGGCGGCGCCGACCGCGAAGATCGCACCGGCGACGAAGGTCCGCTCGAACTGGGTGTCGTCGAGCAACCATTCGCCGAAGACCGGCCCGAGGCCGAGGCCGGTGAAGATCGCCACGGAGAAGTAGCTGGCGCCCTCGGCACGTCGGTCACGCGGCGACAGGTCGGCGATCAACGTGGCGGCTCCGACGAACATGGCTGCCTCGCCGATGCCGGTCAGTGCACGGAACCCGAGCAGCGGCGCCAGGTGTTCGACCTGGCTCATCCCCGCACCGCCGGTTGCCGCGAGCAGCGTGCCGCCCACCATGACGGCGCGACGCCCGTACCGGTTCGCCAGACGTCCGATGAACGGTCGGGCGACGACCGCTGCCACGGCGAATGCCGCGACGTTCAGGCCGACGCCGAACTCGCCTCCCCCGAGGGGTCCCTCGATGTAGAGCGGGATCAGCGGCAGGAGCGTCCCGATGTACATGAAGAACATCAGGCCGGCGACGGTGACGACGAGGAACGGGACCGTGATCAGACGGTCCGTCGGAGCGACGTAGGTACGACGACGCTGCTGGTCGAGCGGTACTGCGCTCACCGGTTCGTCGTTCGTGGCAGCCACCGGACCATCGTGCCCCGATCGCTCGCGCGGTCAACCGACCGGTCGGCGAGTCGTGTGTCACAGGTCGACCGAACGATGGACGACACCGAACGCTGTGCCGGGCGCGTCAGTCGCCGGTCGGGGGCTTGGGTTCCTTGGGGAGCCCGAGGACGCGTTCGCCGACGATGTTGCGCTGGATCTGACTCGTGCCACCCCAGATCGTCTCGGAGCGGGAGAAGAAGAACGACGACATCATCGGGCTCACGGGGTATCCGTCGCGCCGCTTGTCGCGGGTGGCACCGGGCCAACCACCGGACTCGGGAGTGGTGTCGATCAGCATGCCCTCGGCTCCGAAGATGTCGAGTGCGAGCTCCATCGCGGCCTTGTGCATCTCGGACCAGAACATCTTGTTCGTGGCGCCCAGTGCGATGGTGCCCATGTCCTTGCTGTCGTTCAGCGTGGAGGTGAGGTTGCGCAGACCGTTGATCCTCAGGATCTGGATCTTCGTGTAGTACTCCATCAACCGCTGGCGGATCGACGGGTCGTCGATCCTGCCGTTGGCGGTCGCCACCTCGACCATCAGGCGGTACTCCTCGGCGAACCGACGCCAGCCCGTGGTGGCCGACAATCCGCGTTCGAATGCGAGCGTGGAGTTCGCCACCTTCCAACCGTTGTTCACGCCACCGACGACCGCGTCCTTGGCACAGCGGGCGTTGTCGAAGAACACCTCACAGAACTCCGCGGTGCCGTCGGGCTGGACGATCCCGCGGACCTCGATGCCGTCCTGCTTCATCGGGACGAGCATGTAGGAGATGCCTGCGTGCATCTTGACGTCGGGGTCGGTGCGGGTGAGCAGGAAGCAGTAGTCGGCGTGGTGGCCCTGCGTGGTCCAGACCTTCTGGCCGTTGATCACCCACTCGTCGCCGTCGAGCACCGCGGTCGTCTTGAGCGAGGCCAGGTCGGAGCCGGAGTTCGGCTCGGAGAACCCCTGGCACCAGCGGGTCTCGCCTTTGAGGATGCCCGGCAGGAACTCCTTCTTCTGTTCCTCGGTCCCCCACTGCAGGATGGTCGGTCCGACCAGGGTGTCGCCGAAGAAGTCACCGCGCATTGGCGCCTTGGCTCGTGCGAACTCCTCGGAGAGCGCGACGCCCTGCATCGTGGTGAGGCCCTTGCCGCCGTACTCCGCGGGCCACGTGGCGCAGATCCAGCCGCCTTCGAACAGCTTCGCCGGCCAGGTCCGGTTGAACTCGGCGCGCTCGTCGTCGGTCATCTCGAAGTCGTCGTCGAACCAACCGTCGGGCAGGTTCTCCTCGAGCCAGCCACGGATCTCCGTGCGGAACTCTTCGGCTTCAGCGGGGTACGTCAAGTCCATTGGAACAGTGTTGCAGGCGCGCATCTGGCGCCGCCAAAGCCACCGCGGGTTCGTCGGTCACAGCAGGCCCCGCACTCGGCCGAGTCCGCTCGCACCGACGAGCCAGAGGTCACGTGCGGGTTCATCACTCGTTCACACGGCGCACACATCTCCGAAAGAGTCCGTCCCTACTGTCTCTCACCAGCGGCCGGTTCGCTCCTGACACCCCCCACTCCGACGTTCACCCCCTCGAACGACATCGGTTTCCCCCTCGTCAGGAGTGAGCCGGCCGCTCAGGTTCTCCGACCCGTTCACGAGCGGTGAGCCGACAACACCGCCGCCATCCGGTGCTTCACACGGACGAAACATCGTCAACACCTCCTCGACACGAGCGTTCACCGAGACGAAACGTGACGGCGACGATGAAGAAACCCGCCCCGCCTACCTTCCCCTCCGTTCCCGGGCGGCAGCGTGGCTCCCTGGTTCATCCCATTTTCACTCTCACTTGGAGGACAACCAGTGCACAACAGAGCACTTCGAATCGTTTCAGGCCTGGGAGGTGTGGTCGCCATCCTGGCCATCACACCGTCACTCGGCTTCGCACAGGATGCGACACCCGGAGAGGAGGCCGCTGCCGGCGTTCAGGCGATCCTGGACAACATCTGGGTCCTGGTCGCCGGAATCCTGGTCTTCTTCATGCAGGCAGGGTTCGCGCTCGTCGAGGCCGGTCTCACCCGGGCCAAGAACGTCGTGAACATCTTCGCCAAGAACATGGCGGATGCGATCATCGGCATCCTGGCCTTCTTCGGCACCGGCTACGCCTTGGCCTTCGGCAACGATCCCGCCGCCGACAGCGTCAGCAAGATCGCCGGATCGAGAGGATTCGCCCTCACCGGTATCGGCGACATCGCGGAGTTCGGCGGGAGCGGATATCTCAACCTGTCGCACACGACGTTCTTCTTCTTCCAAGCCGTGTTCGCTGCCACGGCGGTCACGATCTGCTCGGGGGCACTGGCCGAACGCACGAAGTTCATCTCGTACCTGATCTTCGGTGCGATCATGTGTGCGTTCATCTACCCGATGGTCGTCCACATGGCATGGGGCGGCGGTTTCATCGCTCAGATCAACATCGGTGACCGCGCCTACTCCGACTTCGCCGGTTCTGGCGTCGTCCACATGACCGGCGGCATCGCCGCCTTGGTCGGAGCCTTCGTCGTCGGGCCCCGAAAGGGCAAGTACGCCGCCGATGGCACGCCACGAGCGATCCCCGGGCACAACATCCCCTTCGCCATCCTCGGCGTGTTCATCCTGTGGGTCGGCTGGTTCGGATTCAACCCCGGCTCGGAACTCGCTGCGGACAACCTCGTCGGTGGCATCGCCATCAACACACTCATCGCTGGAGCGGCGGGTGGCTTCGCGACGACCGTCGTGGTCTGGCTCAAGTCGGGCAAGCCCGACCTCGCGATGATCGGCAACGGCGTGCTCGCCGGACTGGTGTCGATCACCGCTCCGGTCGGCTCCGTCACTCCCCTGATGTCCATCGTCATCGGTGCCATCGGCGGCATCATCGTCGTCTTCGCCGTCGACTTCTTCGACAAGGTCAAGATCGACGACCCGGTCGGTGCGGTGAGCGTCCACGGCGTGTGCGGTGCGTGGGGCGTCCTCTCGATCGGGCTGTTCGCCAAGGTCGACGATGCGTTCCTCGGTGCCAACACCCCCGACGGCGAGACGTGGGAATCGAGCGGGCTGTTCTACGGAGGCGGCATCGAGCAGTTGATCATCCAGTTGCTGATGGTCCTGATCATCGTCGTCTTCGTCGGCGTCTGCAGCTTCATCGTCTTCTCCGCACTCAAGGCCACGATCGGCCTGCGGGTGAGCGACGAAGAAGAGGTCGAAGGCCTCGACGTACCCGAGCACGGCCTGTCCGGCTACCCCGCTGACGTCAACTACGTCTGAACGACTGACTGAACGAAAGAGAGATCACACCATGAAACTCATCACTGCAGTCATCAAGCCGTTCAAGCTCGATGACGTCAAGGACGCGCTGAAGGACGCCGGGATCACGGGCATCACCGTGAGCGAGGTCCGCGGCTTCGGCCGCCAGGGCGGACACACCGAGACCTACCGGGGCGCCGAGTACAAGATCGACTTCGTGCCCAAGGTCGGCATCGAGGTCGTCGTCGACGACGGGGTCGTCGATGCCGTCGTCGACGCCATCAAGACGGGCGCCGCCACCGGCAAGATCGGCGACGGCAAGATCTGGGTGAGCGACGTCGATCGCATCGTCCGCATCCGGACCGGCGAGGAAGGGGTCGACGCGATCTAGCGCTGACCCGGCGGTGTCGAGTGGATCCGAGGACGATCCATCCCCTCTCGACATCGCCCGTTCCGAGATGTTCCACGCATCTCCACCGTTTCCCCGGGTCCCGTCGCTTGTCCTCAGACGGGGCCCGGGGATTCGTTCGTGGCCCACGCGGAAACACCGTCGCTCCTTTGCGTCGGTGTTTCCGCCATGTGAACGCCGTGTGTCGGGTCCCGTGCGGCAGAGGTGCCGCACCTAGATTCGCCGCCCATGGATTCAGGCAACACCGCATGGGTGCTGATGTCAGCCGCTCTCGTCCTCTTCATGACACCGGGGCTGGCGTTCTTCTACGGCGGCATGGTCCGCTCGAAGAACGTGCTCGGCATGTTGATGCAGAACTTCTTCGCGATGGGGCTCGTCTCGACGATCTGGGCGGTGATCGGCTTCTCACTCGTGTTCGGCGACAGCGGGAACGGCTGGATCGGCGACTTCGACTTCGTCCTGATGCGAGACGTCACGACCCTCGACGGTGACATCCCCGGCTTCGCCTTCTTCGCATTCCAGATGATGTTCGCGGTGATCACCCCCGCCCTCATCACCGGCGCCACCGCCGATCGCCTCAAGTTCGGCTCCTACGCCGTGCTGATCGGCGTGTGGTCGGTGCTCGTCTACCTGCCCGTCGCGAAGTGGGTCTTCAACGGCTGGCTGCTCGACATGGGCGCACTCGACTTCGCCGGCGGCACGGCGATCCACATCAACGCCGGCGTCGCCGCACTCGCAGTGATCATCGTGATCGGCAACCGCCGGGGCCACGGGAGCCAGCCGATGCCGCCGCACAACCTGCCCTACACGCTGCTCGGTACGGGCATCCTGTGGTTCGGGTGGATCGGCTTCAACGCCGGCTCCGGTCTGGCCGCCAACGGCCTCGCGTCTCAAGCCGTGGTCAACACGCACCTCGCTGCGGCCACGGGCATGCTCGGCTGGCTGCTCGTGGAGAAACTCAAGGGTGGCCACGCCACCACGCTCGGGGCCGCCTCCGGGGCCGTGGCCGGTCTCGTGGCGATCACCCCGTGCGCCGGGTTCGTCGGCGGTCCGTCGCCGTTGATCATCGGTGCCGCAGCGGGCGTCATCTGTTACCTCGCACTCCGGATCAAGGAGAGGATGGACTGGGACGACAGCCTCGACGTGATCGCCGTCCACCTCGTGGGTGGGCTCGTCGGCACACTGCTGCTCGGCCTGTTCGCCGACACGGCGGTCAACGACGAATTCGACGGTCTCTTCCACGGCGGCGGACTCGAACTGCTGAAGGACCAGTTCGTCGCCGCAGTCGCCGTCGGCGCCTTCTCCTTCGTCGCCACCTATGCCATCGCACGGGCCGTGGACGCGACGATGGGGTTGCGCATCGACGAGGAGTCCGAGCACAAGGGCCTCGACCAGAGCCAGCACGCCGAGTCCGCATACACGTCGTGAACCCGGGTACCCCACGGCGCCCACACGAGCCCGTCCACATCCACGCCTCCGTGACACACTGGAGATCACCATGAAACTCATCACCGCCGTCATCAAGCCGTTCAAGCTGGACGACGTCAAGGACGCCCTCAAGAACGCAGGGATCACCGGGATCACGGTCAGCGAGGTCCGCGGCTTCGGGCGCCAGGGCGGACACACCGAGACCTACCGGGGTGCCGAGTACAAGATCGACTTCGTCCCCAAGGTCAGCGTGTCGATCGTGATCGACGATGCACAGGTCGACGCTGTCGTCGACGTGATCGCACACGCCGCTCGGACCGAGAAGATCGGCGACGGCAAGATCTGGGTGACCGAGGTCGACCGCGTCGTGCGGATCCGCACCGGCGAGGAAGGCCCCGAAGCCGTCTGACGCCGGCCTCGGCGATCGAGTGGGGGGTCGAGGCGACCGGCCCCACGTGGAAGCACTGCCGCCGGGTAGGGCGGCGCCGTGTCACGAACGGAGGTGACGGGTGAGGAACGCTTCTTCCCCGGCCATCCAACGGACCGACGTGGGGTGATCGGGAAGGAAGCCGTTCGAGGCGTGGAACGCGCCCGGGTACACGTGGAGCTCGGCCGACGAACCCGCCCGGTTCATCGCGGTCGCGTAGGCGATGTCCTCGTCGAGGAACATGTCGAACGTGCCGACGTCGATGTAGGCCGGTGGCAGGCCGCTCAGATCGTCGGCGATCGCAGGCGAGGAGTAATCGGTGGGTTCGCCGCCTCCGAGGTATGCCTCCCAGGCGTGCAGGTTGGACGACCGGTTCCAGACCCGCAGGTCGGTGATCGCATGGCTGCTCGGCGTCTCGTTGCGATGGTCGAGCATCGGGTACACGAGCAGCTGCGCGGCGATCGAGGGGCCACCCGAGTCGCGTGCCCTCAGCGCGGTCCCCGCAGCCAGACCGGCGCCGGCGCTCGCGCCACCGATCACGATCCGGTCGGCGTCGACGCCGAGTTCGCCGGCATCGGCAGCGAACCACGTCAGCGCCGCGAAGCAGTCGTCGACGGGCCCGGGTGCCGGCGTCTCGGGCGCGAGCCGGTAGTCGACGGACACGATCACGCAGCGGTGCAGGGACGCCCGGGTCGCACACAGGAAGTCGTCGCCGTCGGCACTCAGCAAGACCATCCCGCCGCCGTGGATCCACAGCAGGCCGCCCGCACCGGGAGCCGGCGAGGTCGGCGTGTACACCTTGACCCGCACGTCGGGTGCGCCGTCGAGCGACGGTGCGAAGGCTTCGGTCACGACGACGTCGGCGGGGAGCGGTGGCGCCGGCATCAGCGCAAGCAGCCCGTCGAGGCGCGAGCGCCCGGCAGGGATGTCGCTCAGATCCATCAGATCCGGAGGCAGCATCGACAAGACGGCCGCGTGCTGCTCGTCGAGCGCTGCGTCGAGATCGATGGGTTCGTTCATCGCCCGATCGTGTCAGATGCGCGATCGTCGTGGCGAGGTGGCTGATGCGAGCGGATCACGTTCGCGTCGCTCGTCGTCGACGCGTCTGCAATGCGACCCCGCAGCCGGGGGCGAATACAGTCGGCACCATGACGACCATCGAGGCCGACGCCCCGCTTCCCGAGAACCTGGCTGCCGACAAGGACGGGCGCTGGACGGCGCAGTGGAGGGAGCTGTACGCCGAGGTCATCACCAACGACCTGTGCACCGGATGTGCCGGCTGCGTCGTCACCTGCCCACACGACGTGATCGGCTACGAGCACGAGGAAGGCAAGTACATCCCGTTCCACCTCGAGGAGTCACTCGGGCTCGACAACTGCATCCACGGCTTCGGCGAGGAGGGTGGCTGCACCACCTGCACACGGGCGTGCCCGCGGTTCCGGGCGTGGGAGCCGGCGGCCGACATGCACCTCTTCGGCCGGGTCCGCGAGCCCGACGAGATGGCAGGCATCTGGCGCCAGCTGTACCTCACCCGCGCGACCGACGCGACGGTCCACGAGAACGGTCAGGACGGTGGCCTCGTGTCGGCACTGCTGATCTGGCTGCGCGAGAACGACTACATCGACGCCGCACTGGTGTCGGGCGTGGAGGACGACGACAAGTGGAAGGCCAAGCCCGTCGTCGTGGAGACCAAGGAGGAGATCCTCGCCACCGCCGGGTCCCGCTACACGTACTGCGCCAACCCCCTCGCGCTCCCCGAGGCACGAGAGCGCGGGTTCGAGCGCCTCGCCCTCGTCGGCATGGGATGCCAGACCTCGTCGCCGCCCGTGATGTGGGACCGCAAGGCCGGCAAGGTGTCCAAGCCGTTCATCGTCAACATCGGCCTGCTCTGCTCGAAGACGTTCGACGACGCCATCTTCGAGGAGCTCTTCGAGGCCAAGTACGGCCTGAAGAAGCAGGACATGAAGAAGATGAACATCAAGGGCGTCTTCCAGATCTGGATGAACGACGGGTCGTATCACGAGATCAACCTGAAGGAGTGCCACGCGTGGACCCGTCAGGGATGCACGACCTGCCCGGACTTCGCCGCCGAGCACTCCGACATCGCCACCGGAGGCATCGGCGAGGACAACGACTGGACCCTCACGATCGCCCGCACCGAACTCGGTGAGGAGATCATCGAGCGGATGATCGCCGACGGGGTGATCGAGGCGAAGCCTGCTCAGACCGACGAGACGGCGATGCGTCTGCTCCGCCTGCTCTCGATCGTCAGCCGGCGACGCTGGCCCCAGTCGGCGGACATGTCACCGGCCGTCGGCGTCCCACCGCCCAAGAAGAAGGTGGTCGCCGCCGAGGCGAAGCCGGCGGCCGACGGCGAGTCGGCGGAGCCAGGAGCGAAAGGGTCGGCGAAGCCGTCCGAAGAGCAGCCGTGAGTGAGGTCGGAGTTCCGGGGGTTCCGGAGCCGACGTCGTCCCGAAGAACGAGGGCGAGTCGGCAGAGGAATCGCCGGAACTCCGGCCGAACGGTCTCTCAGGCGTTGCAGGCGTCGAGGGCGGCCTGGAAGTCGGCGAGCGCGGACTCGCCGGCGGCCTGCGTGTCAGCGTTGCTGCTCGCGAGGTCGTCGGCGATCGCCTCGAGAGCTTCGTCGTCGAACCCTTCGAGCGCATCGAGCATGCACTCCTCGTCCAGCGCCGGATTCTCGAGTGCTTCGGCCTTGATGATGTCCTGAGCGACACGACTCGGGCCCGGGTCGGACGAACACGCGCCGAGCGTGAGCACCGCCACCACCGCAACAGCACCCAGGTGCCGTGTCGACCGACGACGGGACCGGGACACAGGTGCGAGCAGCATGGAATCGTCGGTCATCACAGTGTCGAGAGGCTACTGCCGGGATCCACCGATGCCGTCCGACCCTGTCGGGCCCGGAGGTGGTCAGCGGTCAGCGCGGTCGAACGATGCCCGACAACTCCACCGCTCGGGAGAAGACGGCATCGAGCATCTCCTCGGTGAGGCGACCCGTGAAGGTGTTCTGCTGGCTGACGTGATAGCAGCCGAGCAGGGTCAGTCGGATTCCGCCGTCGAGCTCGACCTCGACCTCGACTCCGTGGCCGAACTTCGGTTTGGGACGTAGTGCGAAGTGTCGCAGGGCAGCGTCGAAGCCGAACGTCCCGAGACACACGATCACACGTGCCCGCGCCAAGCCGGCCAGTTCGAGCCGCAGGAACGAAGCGCAGGTGTCACGCTCGACCGGGGTCGGCTTGTTGTCGGGTGGCGCACACTTGACCGCCGACGTCACCCAGGCGTCTCGCAGGAGGAGACCGTCGCTTGCGTGGACCGACTCGGGCTGGTTCGCCAGCCCTGCTCGGTGCATCGCACGGAACAGCCAGTCGCCACTGCGATCACCCGTGAACATCCGTCCGGTGCGATTCGCTCCGTGCGCAGCGGGGGCCAGTCCGAGCACGACGATCCGTGCGTCCGGGTCACCGAACCCGGTGATCGGTCGTCCCCAGTAGTCGTCGTCGCGAAATGCCGCCCGCTTCTCGACAGCGACGCGTTCGCGCCACTCGACGAGGCGCGGACAGGCCCGACAGTTCACGATCTCGCGATGCAGGCCGGTTCCGGGCACGACGAGCGACTCCACGGGACCGACAGTAGATTCGTCGTCGGACATGACCAAGCCGACCCCCGCCCCCAAGAAGTCCGCCGCACGCTCGAAAGCGGCGGCTCCCGCTGCAACGACGATCCTGCTCGTACGTCACGGCCAGACCCCCACGACGGGCAAGGTCCTGCCGGGCCGGGCGAAGGGCCTCCACCTCGCCGACGAGGGTCACCGTCAAGCCCAGATCGCCGCCGACCGCATCGCCGAACTCGGCAGAGTCGATGCCGTGTACTCGTCGCCACTCGAGCGGGCCAAGGAGACGGCGGCACCGATCTCCAAGGCGCTCGGGCTCAGGACCAAGGTCGATCGCGGTCTGTTCGAGTGCGACTTCGGCGACTGGACCGGCAAGGAACTGAAGGCACTGAACAAGCTGCCCGAATGGCAGACCGTGCAGCGCGCACCGTCCACCTTCCGGTTCCCGAACGGCGAGAGCTTCACCGAGATGCAGACGAGGATGGTGTCGACCCTCGACCGGCTCCGACTCGAGCATCCCGGCGGCACGATCGTGTGCGTGTCCCACGCCGACACGATCAAGGCGGCGGTCGCTCACGCACTCGGCACGCACATCGACCTCTTCCAACGCATCGTGATCAGCCCTGCCTCGGTGAGCGCTCTCACCTGGCATGCGGGTGGGCCGATCGTGCTCGCCGTCAACTCGACCGGACGACCACTCACCGAGCTGAAACCCGCATGATCGGGCGGTTGCGATGAGCGTGTTCCACGAATTCGACGATGTCGACAAGTTCACCGTCGGCACCCAGGGTCGGCCGGGAGCGCGCACCTTCTTCCTCCAGATCCGCGCCGAGGGCACCCGGCTCGCGGTGAAGTGCGAGAAGCAGCAGGCGGCGGCGATCTCGCAGTACCTCGACAAGGTGCTGGCCGATTTGCCCCCGGCCGAGGACCGTCCGATCCAGGGCGCCATGGAACTGTCCGAACCCATCGACCCACTCTTCGTGCTGGGTCCGATCGGGCTGGGCTACGACCGGTCGAACGACCGGGTCCTGTTGCAACTCGAGGAGATGGGCGAGGTCGACGAGGACGGCGAGATGGTCGACGACGAGAATCGTGGCCACATCCGGATCTACATCACCCGAGGTCAGGCGGCGGCGTTCGCGAAGCACGCCGGCCAGGTCATCGAGTCGGGCCGCCCCGAATGCCAGTGGTGCTCGTCGCCGATGGATCCCGACGGCCACGCCTGCCCGAGGATGAACTGACCCCGTGAGCGCTGCGACGCCCGAGGACCGTTCCGACGACAGCGAGGACGACGGGTTCGAGAGCGACGAGTACGACGAAGACGACGACGACGATTCGGACGATGTCGTCCACGAGGAACCGCAGGGCGTCGAGTTGCGGGTCGATCACGTCGACGACCCGATCCAGCATCTGTTGCGCGGCGAGGTCGAGGTCGAGGGGCGGATGCCCTACAGCTCGAATGCGACCTTCCTCGTCCACGTGCACCACGACGGGAAGTCGCACCCGGCGATCTACAAGCCGATGCGCGGCGAGCGGCCGCTGTGGGATTTCGAGCCCGGGTTGCACCGCCGCGAAGTCGCCACCTTCCGGCTGAGCGAATTCCTCGGTCTCCACGTCGTCCCACCCACCGTGTTGCGTGACGGTCCGGTCGGAGAGGGGTCGTTCCAGTGGTTCGCGGTCGCCGACCACACCGAACACTTCTTCACGATCTACGAGTCGATGCCCGAGCTGCACGACCGGCTGCGTGACATCGCTGCGCTCGACATCTTCGCCAACAACACCGACCGCAAGAGCGGCCACTGCCTCCTCGTCCCCGGTACCGACGACACCCCCGCGACCGTGTGGGGCATCGACCACGGATTGTGCTTCGCTCCCGAATACAAGCTGCGCACGGTGATCTGGGAGTTCGGCGACGAGGAACTGCCCGCCCACGTGATCGACGGGGCCAACCGGTTGATCGACGCCGTCCCGCTCGATGTCGCCGCACTGCTCGGCGACGAGGAGGTCGAAGCGATCCAGGGCCGTGCGGCGTGGATGGTGAAGGAGCGGAGGTTCCCGACCGACCCGACCGGACGCCGGTACCCGTGGCCACTGGTGTGAGCGACCGAGTCGGTCCGACCGGTTCAGGAGCAGAAGGACCGACTCGTGGGTGAGATGGAGCGGACGGTGGTGGTCACCGTCGACGCACCACTCGCCGACCTCGTGACCGACCGCCTGTGGCAACTGGGCGTCCGAGCGGTCAGCGAAGTCGGGATCGCCGACGGGCGGGTCGAGGTGTCGACGTCGGTCGGCAACGACGACGACGCCATCGCACGTGCCCTGTCCGCTCTCGACCCGGCCTGGTCGGTGGAGGTCCGAGACCTCGACGCCTCGATCGTCCAGGTGGCTCCCGAGTTCCTCGCTCCCACCTGGTACGCGCCCGGCAAGGTCTGCGTCCCCGCATCGCTCCTCGGGGTGTGGCAGGGGTCTGAACCACTCCACACCCTCCTCGACGCGGATGTCGTCACCGTGATCGACCAGGGCAGCGCGTTCGGACTCGGAGACCACCCCACGACGCGGACCTCGATGGCGTTGCTCGCCCGACTCGTCGACGACGGCGAACAGACCTGCGAACGCCTCCTCGACGTCGGATGCGGAACGGGCGTCCTCGCCGTGCTCGCCGCACAGCTCGGTGTACCGACGATCCGGGCGATCGACATCGCCGACGCCGCCGTGTCCTCCACGCTGCGCAACGCCGAACTCAACGACGTCATCGACCGGATCGACGTCGACACCACGCCCGTCGCGGACGTCGAGGGACACTGGGACGTGATCATGGCGAACATCCTCGCCCCCGCCCTGATCGACATGGCCGGCGACCTGCGGCGTCTCCTGCGGCCGGGCGGTTCGCTGGTGATCAGCGGCATCCTCGCCGACCGCCACGACCACGTCCTCGAAGCTCTCGCTCCGCTGGCGCCCGTCGACTCCCTGACGCACGACGGATGGATCTCCGTCGAACTGCGTTGAACCGGCTGCGTCTCGAGCCCCCGACGTCGGTGGATCGTGGCAGGCTGCGGGGGTGAACGACGACGATCTCGATGCGCTGATCGCCCGTGGCGACCTGGACGGTCTGGTGCGGATGATCGACGACCGTTGCTCGTCACGCGACTGGCCGGGCCTGCTGCGGGTCCGGGACGAATCGCGCGCGGCGGTGCACACGGGTCGCCAACTGTGGCCTGCGGCCACGCTGGCGGAATACCGGCTCGCACTGCTCGCCGACGCCGACCACGTCGCGGCCGTCCTCGACGAACGAGACGGGCTGTCCGGGCGCTTCACCATCGGCCCACTGACCGAGGTCGCGGCACAGCACCATTCGTGGGGCGACCTCGAAGCCGTCCTCGACAACGGTCCGCGAGCGACGTTCGTCGCCCACGAACGAGCGATCCGTGGCGAACCGATCGAGACCGTCGACCTCTCGGCCGTCCTCGACATCCCACCGGTGCTCGCCGACTGGGAGCCCGACTACGCCCTCGCCACGTACTCCGAGAACGGCGCCGAATTCCCGGCACCCGACCTCCCCGACGACTGGCGCGACCTCACCACGACCAGCGGTGCCGAGGAACTCGACGACGACGTCGAACTGTCGTTGCGCCAACTCGTCGACGCGTGGACGACGTCGTCGAACGGACGGGCCGAATCGACGTGCGTGGACGGGGACATCGGTGCTGCGCTCGGTTCGCTCGGGCTCCGTCGGGTCCGCATCTGTGATCTCACGCCTGCCGAGGCGATCTCGTGGATGGCGTGGGCCGGAGCCAGCGGTGGCGCCCACGGTCGGCGGGCGGGTGCCGCAGCCGGGCGATTCGGCGCGTGGTGGCTGCTCGCATCCCTGGGCGACCTGCTTGAGGACTGGCCGATCGATCCCGACGAACTCGGCGATCTCGCACACGACCTCCGCTGGTACCGGTGGAACGCGTACGAACCCGAGGTCGGCTGGTCGCTGCAACTGGCGGTCGAAGACCCGGCCGACGGCGTCGCCTGGGCCATCACCGCACTCGATCAGGACTGAGTCGGTCGGGTCGCCACCGAACGCCGCGACCACCAACCGTCCACGGCGGCCGCGGCGGCGAGCACGAACGCCACGTCGAGCGGGACCCGGAGCCGGGGGATGCCGTACACCGCAGCGAACAGAACGAGGGTGAAGCCAACGGTGACGATCAACGGCCAGCGCGGCATCGGGCTCGCCCATCGTGTCAGACCCGACAGGGCGATCGGGGCGAGCAGCCAGAACTGGACGGTGGCGATCCAGCTCGCCCACCGGGCCCGACCCTCGAGTTCGTTGATGCGGGTCATCTGGTCGGGCCGGAAGAGGTGGACGCCGCGCCCGACCCTCGCCAGTGCCACCGCCGGGAGCTCGTCTGCGTGTTCCACGGCGTAGTCGAGGCCCGCCGCGCGGTAGGCCGCCGAACGGACCGACTGATCGGCGCCGTCGTCCACCTCGACCGTCTCAGCGCACTCGATCGCCCAGAATCCGACGAAGTCGCCGCGGTAGGCGGGCGGGCAGTTCGCCCCCAACACCGTCAGACCGTCCTGCGTCGACATGATCGTGGACTCGTCGAACCGCACCTGGTTGCGGATCACCCACGGGGCGAGCACGGCAAGGCTGACCACCCCGGCGAGTGCGAGGTGGGTCCAGCGCACGGACGGCGATGGCGGGCCCGAAACGTCCGGTCGTCCGGCGCGACCACCTCGGTCGAGGAGAGTCATCCCGATCGCGACGAGCGCGCCGAGTACGAGCAATTCCGCACGCGCCAGACCTGCGACGCCGACCGCCACGCCGAGAGCCGCCGCCCAGCGCCACGATCGACGCTCGCGGTACACGTAGGCGCAGCAGAGCACAGCCACCACCGCACCCGTGGCGAGCGTCTCCGACATCAGGACCACGTCGTTGAGCCAGAACGCTCCATATCCGCCGGCGATCGCCGCCGCACCCAGCGACGCACGGCGGCCGAGCACGATCCGGGCGAGCACTGCGACCGCACCGACCACGAACACGCCCGTCGACGCCATCAGCAGACGCTGCGCGAGGATCGACCGATCGTCGACCCAGGAGACGAGCGACAACCACAGTGCCGTCAGTGGAACGTGATCGGCCGCGAACCCGCCCGGCGGAAACGGGTTCTCGAACCACTGTCCGTTGGCGATCACGACGGCCTGAGCGTGGTAGTAGCCCTCGTCGCCCACGAGCGGATCGTCGCCCTTCACCGCCAGCACGTAGCCGATCCGGAACACTGCGGCGGCGGCCAGGACGCCACCGAGGCATCGGCGGTACGCGCTCTGCGACATCGACGACGACGTCGCCTTGCAGACCACCGGGTGTTCAGGTTGCTCCGGCATCGGCCTTCACGGTCGCCGGAGCGGCCGGGTCGTTCCGGCGACGCCACCTGTCGACGAGACCGACGACCGCCACCGATGCGGCGATCACCAGGCCGGGCTCGATCGGCACACGGAACCTGGGGTTGCCGTAGGAGATCGCCATCATCATCAGCGTGAAGACCATCGTGGCGACGATCGGCCACCTCGGACGAAACCATCGACCAACGCTGGGCCAGCGGCGCAGACCGGCGATCGCGAGGACGCCGAGCGCCCAGAACTGGATCGTCGAGATCCAACTCGCCCAACGATTGCGGCCGTCGAGTTGGTTGATGATCGTCATGTCGTCGGGTCGGTAGAACCCGAAACCGCGCGCCACGCGGAACACGGTGACGCGGGGCAGCTCGTCGACGTTCTCGCCGATGTAGTCGAAGGCGGCATCGCGATACCGGGCCTCGGTCTGACTCTGGTCCTCCCCCTCGAGGGTCGGGATCGCCGCCACGCAGCTCAGTTCCCAGAAGCCGACGAACCGACCGTCGTACGCGGCGGGGCAGTTGGCACCGAGCAGCGTTCCGCCGTCCTGCGTGGAGATGTAGGTGGGTTCCTCGAACGCCGCCAGATTCCGTGCGACCCACGGTGCGAGCAGTGTCAGGGTCACGACGCCCGCGAGAGCGAGGTGCGCGAACCCGATCGGGCGACTCACCTCTGCTGCCGCGACACCGACGATCGCATCGGTGTTCGTGCCGTCGTCGGTGTCGGTGTCGTCGTCGGTCGGCGGATCAGGGTGGCCGGCTTCGACGGTCCCGGTCGGGCGACGGTGGAGCCACATGACGAAGATCGCGATCGTCCCGCCGAGGGCGAGCAGTTCGGTGCGTGCGTAGCCGCCGGCCGCGACCGTGACCCCAACGACCGCTGCCGACGTCCACGACGGTGCGGCTCGGTAGCGGTACGCCGACCACAGGATGGCGACCACGGTGCCGGCGGCGAAGGTCTCCGACATCACCATCACGTCGTTGAGCCACAAGCCGGCATAGCCGCCTGCGAGCATCGCTGCGACCAGCGACGTCCGGCGATCGAAGAGCATCCGGGCCACGGCGCCGATCGCAACGACGACGGCGGTTCCGTACACCGCCATCAGCATCCGCTGAGCGGTGACCGCGCCGTCGAGCCAGGAGACGGGCGCCAACGCCACGACCGTCATCGGCGCGTGACCAGCCGACTTCACACCCGGCAGGATCGGGTTCTCGAACCCTCGGCCGTCGGCGATCGCGATCGCCTGTCGGGTGTAGAAGAACTCGTCGGTCCAGAGCGGATCGTCACGCTTCACCAGGAGCACGTAGAGCAGGCGGAACAGCCCCGACGCGACCACGATCAGCGCCAGTGCGATCCGGTATCGACGCTGGTCCATCTCCCTCGCCGACATCGGCCGCAAACCTAACCGGGCAGCACCCCTCCCCACCCCACCTCGACGTGAGCGACACCCCGCCCCAGATCGGGGCGATCCTCACGCCGACGAACCCACACACCTCGACGTGAGCGACACCCCGCCCCGGAACGGGGCGATCCTCACGCCGAGGCCGGTGGAGTGCGGTGGGAGTGCGTGAAAACGGCGACGGCCGGACCCGAGGGACGGGTCCGGCCGCAGCCACACATCTCGGTTGTCCGTTGGATCAGCCGCGCGCGGCGAGGGCTTCCAGGAGCTGCGGGAGCACCTTGTGGACGTCACCCACGATCCCGAGGTCGGCCACGCCGAAGATCGGCGCTTCCTTGTCCTTGTTGATCGCGATGATGTTCTTGGAACCCTTCATCCCGACCATGTGCTGCGTGGCACCCGAGATGCCTGCTGCGATGTAGACGGTCGGCTTGACGACCTTCCCGGTCTGGCCGACCTGATAGCTGTACGGGACCCATCCGGCGTCGACGATCGCACGCGAGGCACCCGGCGCGCCCTTGAGCCGCTTCGCGAGCTGCTCGATCATCTCGAACTTCTCGGCGTCGCCGAGCCCGCGGCCACCGCCGACGACGACCGCAGCCTCGTCGAGCTTGGGACCCGAGGTCTCCTCGACGTGCACGGCTTCGACCGTTGCGCCGCCCGTGGCGCCGAGGTCGGGAACCGGAGCGGCCACGACTTCACCCGCTCCACCGGCACCGCCGGCGGGCTCGAAGCTCTTCGGGCGGAAGGCCGCGAGGTACGGCGTCTCACCGGTGAAGGTCGCCGTGACGAGCTTGGCGCCACCGAAGATCGGCGTGGTGCAGCTGACGGAGTCACCGTCGACCGAGACGTCGGTCGAGTTCGTGAGCACCGTGCGGTCGAGCTTGACCGACAGGCGGGCCATGACGTCGCGGCCCTCGTAGTTCTGCGGGAACATCACGAGGTCGGGCGAATCGCCGCCGTCGATGACGGCCTTCATGGCCGACGCAACGGCAGCACCCGGAAGGGCGCCGGCGAGGTCGCCGGTCTCGTAGATCTTGGCTGCCCCGTGGTCCGCGAACGCCGCAGCGGCCTCACCGGCGGATCCGACGACGAATGCCGTGACGGTGCCACCGAGCGTGTTGGCCTTCGTGAGCAGTTCGAGCGTGCCGGCGGTGGCAGCTCCTTCGGGGGTGGTCTCGGAGAAGACCCAGATGTTGGAGAGAGACATGGTCAGATCACCTTCAGGTTGTCGAGGAATGCGACGATCTTGTTGAACGCTTCGCCGTCGTCTTCGATGATCTCGCCGGCTTGACGGGCGGGAGCGTCGGTGACGTCGGTGATGGACTGGGCCCAGCTGACGGATTCGATGCCGAGGTCGGCGGCGGTGACCGTGTCGACCGGCTTGGCCTTGGCAGCCATGATGCCCTTGAAGCTCGGGTAACGGGGCTCGACGACACCGGCGGTCACGGAGACCACGGCGGGCAGCGGGCAGGTGACCTCGTCGTAGCCCGACTCGGTCTGACGCTCGACCTTGACGGTCGAGCCGTCGACCACGATGGTCTTCGCGAACGTGACCGACGGCAGGCCGAGGACTTCGGCGATCTGCTCGGGGACCGTGCCCGTGTACCCGTCGGACGACTCGGTGCCGGCGATGATCAGGTCGTAGTCACCGGCCTTGCCGACCGCACCGGCGAGGATCTTGGCGGTGGTGAGCGCATCGGCTCCCGACAGCGTGGGATCGGAGACCAGGACGGCCTTCTCGGCACCCATGGCGAGTGCGGTGCGCAGACCGGACGTCTCGTCGTTCGGAGCCATGGACACCAGCGTCACGGAGCCGTCACCGGCGGTGTTGACGAGCTGCAGCGCCATTTCGACGCCGTAGCTGTCGGACTCATCGAGGATGAGCTTCCCGTCGCGCTTCAGCGTGTTGGTCGAGGGATCCAGCTCACCCGGCAGCGCCGGATCAGGGATCTGTTTCACACAGACGATCACGTTCATAAGGCCACCCAAGTTACCGCCGGGTCTACTACGCGCCCCAAATCGAGACCCGGATGTCACACGGCGGTGCAGATCGAGGTCTCGCGCCCCGAGGGAGGTGGACGGGTCGGCGCGACGGATTCGTCTCCTCGGACAGTCCGGGAACGTGGCGCACTACCCTCTGCGGCTTGCGGATCATGCTCATCGTCAACTCGTTCGCGTCGTCGGTGACGGCGCGCAACACGGTGGTGGTGCAGCGACGCTTGTCCGAAGGCGCTGACGATCCCGACCACCGGACCCGCCGGAGTCCCGATCGGCACCAGGTCGAGGTGGTCGAGACCAACCGGCGTGGGCACGCGACGCGATTCGCCCACGACGCGGCTCGCCGCGGCGTCGACGTGGTCATCGGGTACGGCGGCGACGGCACGCTCAACGAGGTGGCCACCGGCATCGCCGGGACCGACACCGCGCTCGGCGTGCTCCCCGGGGGCTCGACGAACGTCTTCGCTCGGACCCTCGGCATGCCCAACGACCCCGTCGAGGCCGTCGAGCACCTCGTCCGCGGCATCGACGCCGCCGACTTCCGACCGATCGGCCTCGGGCAGGTCAACGGTCGCTCCTTCTGTTTCCACACCGGCATCGGGTACGACGCCGCGGTGGTGCAACGGGTCGAGAAGCACGGCTCGCTGAAGCGTTGGCTCGGTCACCCACTGTTCATCTACGCAGGCCTGTCCACGTGGGCCACCGGCTACGACCGGAAGCATCCGCACTTCGCCGTGTCGGGTGACGGAGGCGCCGATCTCGAGAACGGCTACTTCACGATCGTGCTCAACACGAATCCCTACACCTACCTCGGGAACCGTCCGCTCGACCTGTCGCCCCACGCCGGACTGGATCAGGCGCTGGTGGCGATCACGTTCACGACGATGAGCGCCCGCGCGATCCTCACGTCACTGGCGGGCGCACTGAAGGGGGGCGGTGTGAGGCCTGCGCCACACCTCGACATCCGCACCGACGTGCGTCGACTCACCGTCACGCACCACGATCCGTTCCCCTACCAACTCGACGGTGATGCGCTCGGCGAGACGAACCGACTCGACTTCGTCCACGTCCCCGACGCCGTCAGGCTCGTGTTCCCCAACTCGGGCTGAGGTCCGGTCCGCCGATCCGCCCCGTGGCGGCGAGTGCGACGTCGGGAACGTCGGAGCACACACCGTCGACACCCATCGTCACCAGTTCGCGCAGCCGAGCCGGGTCGTTGCACGTGTAGGTGTTGACCGAGAGCCCGGCAGCGTGGCATGCATCGACGCACTCGGACGTGAGCGACCCGACCCACGGGTGGACGGCGACGTGGCCCGACGCAACCGCCGCAGCGATCGCCTCGTCCGTGCAGTCGCCCACCAGGAGCGCCGTGGGCAGGTCCGGCGCGACGAGACGACAGTGGTTCATCGTGTCGAGGTCGAACGACGAGAACAGCCAGCGACCCGCCCAGGAATCGCCCCGACGACGCATCGCGGCCACGGTCGGCGCGACCACCGCCATCGTGGGATCGTGTCCACCGTCGCCGGCGGAATTCTTGATCTCGACGTTGATCAGCATCCTCTCTCCGCACGCATCCAGGACGTCGTCGAAGCTCGGGAGCGCATCGAGTTCGATCCGTGACGCCGGCAGCGGGTCGTGGAACACGACCAGACGCGTGCCGCCGTTGCCGTCCGTGGCGAGGCGTACGTCGAGTTCGACCCCATCGGCGCCCATCCGGTCGGCGAGAGCGAACGCCTCGGGGGTGTTCTCGGTGAGGGCGCCCGAGGCACCGCGGTGGCCGATGACGTTCATCGCGCCAGTATCGCCCGATCCGACCCCGCCCGACGGCGTCCGACCTCGCCCGACGCGCTCGGACCGACGGGCGGCGCGCGGAGCGACCGGTCGATTCACGGCGTTGACAACCTGAGCCGGCGGTCACACGTCACAGGAAGAGCCACTTGCGGACGGCGTGGGTCGCGCCTATTTTTCGTGCCGACGAGGGGTCGGCGTTGGGGCCGCTCACCGCCGCGACCACTGCCACCGACTCGGCGATGCTTCCTGCACCGCCGAACGACCCACATGGGGGAACCCGAACGTGACGATCCTTGCGTCCAGCCTTGCTCTCGGAGCTGCCGACTACGACTGGCGCGACGACGCGCTGTGCCGGGACACCGACCCCGCACTGTTCTTCCCGGTCGGCACCACCGGCAACGCGCTGGTCCAGATCGACCATGCGAAGGCCACGTGTGGCGAGTGCTCGGCCGCCAAGGACTGCCTCGACTTCGCGCTCGACACCAACCAGGACTCGGGGATCTGGGGCGGGTTGACCGAAGAGGAGCGGCGGGTCATCCGCCGCAAGCGCGTGGCCGCGGCCCGCGCCGAGCGCCGTTCGGCCGCCTCCGCCTGACGGGTCGGTCGGGGCGCGGGCTCCGTCACCCATCGGGCCGAACGCCCAGGAGTCCGGCCAGCCGGCCGATTCGGCCGAGCGAGCCGCGGGCTGAATTCAGTCGTCGAGGGTGGGTACCCGGAGTTCGACGACGGTTCCGCACGGGCGGCCGACGTCGGCGCCGAGCCCCACTGCGGACAGGTCGTCGATGGTGGCGGGCCGCATGGTGATCGTGCCGTCCAACTCCGTCGTGACGAGCGTCCGCACGATGGACAGGCCGAGGCCGGTCTGAGCGTCGAGGTCGAACCCCGGCTCGACGCCACGTCCGTTGTCCACCACCCGCAACGACAGAACGTTGCCGTCGTGACTGAGGACCACCGCGACGTCGCCGCCACCCGACCCCTCGGGGAACCCGTGGTCGACGGCGTTCTGCAACAGTTCGGTCATCACGACCGAGAGCGGCGACGCGGCATGAGCGGGCACGCGCCCACCGGTTCCGCTCACCGAGAAGCGCACCGGCCGGTCGGGCGATTGCAGGCCTTCCTCGGCCAGACGGAGCAGCGGTCGCACGATCTCGATGAAGGCGATGTCGTCGCCGGGCTCACGTGACAGCGACTCGTGGACCAGCGCGATCGTACGGATGCGTCGGACCGACTCCGCGACCGCAGCCTTGGCCTCCTCGCTCTCCAGACGACGCGCCTGGAGGCGCAGCAGCGACGAGATCGTCTGCAGGTTGTTCTTGACCCGGTGGTGGATCTCGCGGATCGTGGCGTCCTTCGAGAGCAGCAGACGGTCGCGCTTGCGGAGTTCGGTGACGTCACGGATCAGCAACAGTCCCCCGTCGACGACGGCCTGATCACCGCTCCCGCGCAGCAACGGCACGCACCGTGCGAGGAGGGTGACCTCGGTGCCCTGCTCGAACTCCTCGACGACGGGTTCCCGTCGTTCGAACGCCTGGCGAGCGGGGCCGTCGTGGAACCCGAGTTCCGCGAGACGCATCCCGACCGGGTTGGCCTGGATGCCCACACGGTGCAGCGCGGAGTTGGCGTTCGGCGACACGTAGGTGACGGCGGCGTCGAGGTCGAGCATCATCACGCCGTCGCCGACCCGTGGTGCAGCACTGGAGTCGGCCACACGACCGGGGAACGGGAAGGTGCCCGCTGCGATCATGTGGGCGAACTGCTCGAAGATCAGCGAGTAGTTGCGTTCGAGCTCGCCGAGGTTGCGCCCGGCACGCACGACCCACTCCTTCGTGAGCACGGCGATCACGTTGCCGTTGCGGCACACCGGGATGGCCACCACCCGTGCGGTGGTCTCGTCGCCTCCGACCACGGGGACGTTGAGCGAGATCTCGCCTTCGGTACGCGCACCCGTCTCGGCCGCCTGGTCCATCAGCGAGTTGGCCTGAGTGGCCCACACGCCGATGAAGTCGATGGCGTACATCGTCTGGTTGGTCGCCGGGCGGACCTGGTCGACGATCATCCAGCTGCCGTCGTCGGCACGGACGTGGAGCAGGAGGTCACCGAACGACAGGTCGGCCAGGAACGCCCACTCGGCGGTCAACCGATTGAGGTGATCGATGTCTTCCTTGTCGAGCGGCGAGTGGGTTCGAGCGAGGTCAGCGAGCGACGTCATCACGACGATTCTGCCGCATTCGGGAGGCCTCGCAGGTGACGGGCCAGGACACCGAGCCCCGAGAGGTCGTGGATGTCGCCTCTGAGCCACGGAACGTCGACGGTCGTGGTGGCGAGCGACGCCAGCTCCGACCGCCGTTGGCGCTCACGGGCCGCGACCATCGCCACTTCGTCGAAGCGCTCGGCCATCCGGTGCAGCACTGCGTCCACGACCTCGTCGTCGGCACCGAGTTCGGCAGCGACCGCGACTGCGAGAGCGCCGTCACCGCCCGATCCCGTGCGCTCGGCGAGCACCTCGGCGGCGCGACTCGCCGCCACGTCGGCCAGGTGGTCGGGCAGGACGCGGTTCGCGATGATCGCCCCGATCGGCATCTTGCGCTCGCGCAGCGACTCGGCGAGGAACTTCGCCTCGTGCGCGGGTGCCGCCTCCAGCGTCGACACCACCACGAAGGCGGTTCGCGGATCGACGAGAAGTGCTTCGACCTCCTTGGCCCGCTTGACGAAGCCCTTCTCCATCGCCTGGAACAACACGAAGAAGTCGGCGATGTCCTGCAGGAAACGTGAACCGAGGATCGTGTCGGCGATCTTGTAGAACGGCTTCGAGGCGAACGTGAAGAGCCGCGACCGGTACGGCACGGTCAACCAGCGCAGCAATCGGCTCCCGAAGAAGTCGGCCATGCGCCCCGGGGCGTCGAGGATCGTCAGCGCGTTGCGCGACGGCGGCGTGTCGACGATCACGAGGTCGTACTCCCCGGTCGCGTGCAGGTCGTGCAACTGTTCCATCGCCAGGTAGTCGTGGCTGTGGACGAAACGACTCGTGATGTTCTGATACAGCGGGTTCGCGAGCACGGCGTCGCGTGTGGCGGCGTCGGGCGCGTGCCGCCTGATCAGCTCGTCCCAGCCGGCCTTCGTGTCCAGCATCGCCACGTACAGTTCGCCGCGCACGTCGAGGCCGGCGTCGGCGAGTGCCTGGTCGTCGATTCGGACCGGCGTGTTGCCGAACGCCTCGAGTCCGAGGGCGGTGGCCAGACGACGCGCCGGATCGACGGTGAGCACGAGCACCCGGCTCGCCTGGCGCTGCACCGCAGCGAGGCCGAGCGCAGCGGCGACGGTCGTCTTGCCGACGCCGCCTGATCCGGCGACGAGGATCATCTCACGGCTCGCGAGGAGGGGGTCGACCGACGGTGCGGTCCGACGCTTGCGAGTGGCCATCAGACCGTGCTCCCGTCCCGGCTGCCGGCGTCGAGGGTTCGATCGAGGACGTCGGCCACGAGCGACACGACCCGCCGACCGTGCGCGCGGGAGAACATCTCGGGGATCGACAGGATCGGCAGGTCGAGCGCGGCTCGGCCACGCGTCGCACCCGACAGGTCGAGGCCCTCGATCGCCGTGGCGAGCCGAGCGAGATGCGATTCGCCGATCTCGCGACGCGACTCGATGATCCTGGCTGCCTCGACGACTGCGGCGACGCCTGGACCGACCTCGTCGACCAACAGGTCGACGGCCCCCGACATGCGATCGGCGACGTCGCGCTCTGCGTCGTCGAAGATCTCGGGGAGCACACGGTTCGCGATGACGGCCGCCGGGAACGTGCCGGTCTCGGTCGTCAGGCGTTCGAGCAGTTCGATGGACTCCGTTACCGGCATCTCCTCCGATGTCGTCACGACGGCCACGCCGGTGCGGCGCGGGTCCTCGAGGATGTCGAGCATCCACTGCGTCTGGTCCTTGACGACGCCCACCTGCACGAGGTCGGCGATGACCTTGGGCGCACCGATCTGGCTGACCACGTGCCCGCTGGCTTCGGCGTCGACCACCACGAGGTCGTAGTGACGTTCCTTGACCTCCCACGCGAGCTTCCCGATGGCGAGGATCTCCTTCACCCCGGGAGCGGCATCGGCGACGAAGTCGAGGGTCGAGGCGAGTGGCCCGATCCGGCCCAGGAACGGGATCTTGATGAAGAGGCGCAGGTACTCCTGCAGTGCGTCCTCGGTGTTCATCGACATCGCGTGGAGCCCGGGCTCGACCTCGGTCGGCTCGAACTCGAGGGTGGCGACCTCGAACGCCGTGGCGAGTGCGCCCTTGGCGTCCATCTCACAGACCAACACCCGCTGGCCGCGCCGTGCAGCGACCTCGGCGATCGCGGCGGCGACGGTGGTCTTGCCGACGCCGCCCTTGCCGGTGACGAAGAGCAGCTCGAGGTCGAGCAGCGCCGTCATCGATCGGACGCACCCGGAACGCACGGGTGGGGTGTCGAAGGTTCACGCAGCACGCGACGGGCCTGCCCCACGGAGTTGCACTTCAACCGCTCGACGGCCGCCCGCGAGCGTGCGTCAGCCGCCGAACCCGATGCTGCGGCTGCCCTCCTGGGAGCCGAGTTCGGCGTAGGCGATCTTGGCCGACGGCACGAAGACCTCGTTGCCCCGCTTGTCGGTGATGACCAGCAGGTCGGTGGCGCCCGACAGGGCAGCCTCGATGCGCTGCTTGAGATCGTTGCGATCCGCGTCGTCCGCGAGCTCGATGTTGATCTCACGAGGTGCCTGGGTGACTCCGATGCGTACGTCCACGCCGTGAGGGTATCGGCCCGCCCGAACCTTGGGCTCCCGCCTCCCGGGCAGCGCGTCGGCGACGTCCACGCCGGTGACATCCGACTCGGCGGATGTCACCCGGTGGCCTCCGCCCCGGGACGCCGTTGGCGTGAATCGTGGGACGCGTGTCATTGACGCCGTTGACCGGGACGTCGAAGATGGGCGCCATGCACCGGATCGTGATCGTCGCCTTCGACGGCGTCCAGTCGATCGACGTGGCGGGTCCGGCCGAGGTGTTCGCCGGTGTGAACACCCTTCTCGGGTCGACCGGGCTCGAACGCCTCGGGTACGACGTGACGATCGTGTCGATGGACGGAGGTGTCGTGTCCACCGAGAGCGCCGTGCGTCTCGCCACGCAGTCCTTCGACTCGGTGCAGGGCCGCATCGACACACTCGTCGTGGCCGGCGGGTTCTCGGTCTGGCGCCACCGTGACGACGAGGAATTCGTCGAAGCACTCGGCCGCCTCGTCGGTCGATGCGGACGACTCGTCACGATCTGCTCGGGTGCGGCGCTCGCAGCGGCCACCGGGGCGCTCGACGGCCACCGCGTCACCACCCACTGGGCGCGCGCCGAACGGCTCGCCGACGCCCACCCGGAACTGACGGTCGACGCGGATCCGATCTTCGTCCATTCGCCGTCGCCGCACGCGGATCGACCCGACGTCTGGTCGTCGGCGGGCGTGACCGCCGGGATCGACCTGTGCCTGGCGATCGTCGAACTCGATCACTCGACCGACATCGCCCAGGAGGTCGGTCGCTGGCTGGTGATGTACCTCCGGCGACCGGGCGGCCAGTCGCAGTTCGCGTCGCCGACGTGGATCCGCCAGGCGCCGGCCGGTCCGATCCGCGTGGCCCAGGCGGCGGTGATCGACGATCCGGGTGCGGACCACCGCGTCGTCCGACTCGCCGGGCGCGTCGCGATGAGCGAGCGGAACTTCGTCCGCCGGTTCACCGAGGAGGTCGGCCTGCCGCCTGCGAAGTTCGTGGCACGGGTGCGGATCGACGCCGCACGCCACGAACTGGAACGATCCGACGACAACGTCGCCGCCATCGCCCGACGCTGCGGCTTCGGAACCGCCGAGACCCTCCGTCGATCGCTCCACCGGCACCTCGGCGTGGGCCCCGAGGAGTACCGGCGCCGCTTCGCCCACCCACCCAGCCAGACCGTCCGACGAAAGGCCACACCCGCATGACCACCCAGATCGTCATCCCGCTCTTCCCCCGCTTCACCGCGCTCGACGGCATCGGCCCGTACGAGGTGCTGCAACGGATCCCCGACTTCGACATCACCTTCATCGGCCACGAACTGGGTGTGGTCCGCTCGGACAACGCGATGCTCGGCATCGAGGTCGATGCCACGTTCGAGCAGCACCCGACACCGGACGTCATCGTCTTCCCCGGTGGCCACGGGACGCGCGCACTGATGGACGACCAGCGTGTGCTCGACTGGGTGCGTGGCGCCCACGAGACCACCACGTTCACCACGTCGGTGTGTACCGGTTCACTCGTGCTCGCGGCGGCGGGAATCCTCGACGGACTGACCGCCACGACCCACTGGGGCGCGCTCGACGTGCTCACCGAGCACGGCGCGATCCCGACGGGCGAGCGGGTGGTCGAGCACCTCGATCGGCGGATCATCACGGCCGCCGGCGTGTCGAGCGGGATCGACATGGCCCTCCGACTCGTCGAGATCCTCGTCGACCGGACGGCTGCAGAGGCCTCCCAGTTGATGATCGAGTACGACCCGCAGCCGCCGTTCGACGCGGGTTCGACCGCCAAGGCGAGCGAGGACGTGGTCGCCCGGGTGATCGAGTACGCCCAACACCGGCACTGAGACACAGCCCACCTGACCCCACGGAGACTCCGATCCGAGCCGCATCGTCTTCGACGGCACCAACCTGTTCGTCACGAACTTCGGGGACGACACGGTGTCCAAGATCCTGCCGATCTGAGGGCGACGGTCGACCGGACGCGGTTGCCCGGATCCGCGGCGGGACCGCTCACGAGAGGCAGATCGGGGGCAGCGGTCGTCACGGTGGCAATCGACCGGCCCTCCTCCACACTGGACGTCATGGCAACCACTCCCGTGACCGAGGACCAGGTCATCGACGCACTGCGTCCCGTCGAAGATCCCGAACTGCACCGATCGATCGTGGATCTCGGCATGTTGAAGGCCGTCCAGATCCGCGAGGACGGCATCGTCGGCGTACTCGTGGCGCTCACCGTCCCCGGCTGCCCGCTGAAGGGCGAGATCACCAAGCGGGTGTCCGAGGCGGCCACCGAACTCGACGGCGTGGAGTCGATCGACCTCGAGTTCACGGTGATGACCGACGAGGAACGCGAGAACGTCCGCAAGATGGTGCACGGCGACGCCGGCGCCTCAGCGGGGTCGAACCAGGCGCACGGCCACGCCGAGGGTCGGGAGATCCCGTTCGCGAAGACCGGTTCGAAGACGCGTCCGCTGCTGATCTCGTCGGGCAAGGGCGGCGTCGGCAAGTCCACGGTCACCACCAACATCGCGGTCGCACTCGCACAGCAGGGCTACTCCGTCGGCATCATCGACGCCGACATCTACGGCTACTCGATCCCACGCATGCTCGGCACCGACCGCGACCCCGTCGTGATCGACGAGATGCTGCTCCCACCCGAGATGTGGGGTGTGCGCTGCATCTCGATCGGCTACTTCGTGCCGCAGGGCCAAGCCGTCATCTGGCGTGGTCCGATGCTGCACAAGGCGCTCGAGCAGTTCTTGACCGACGTCTTCTGGGACGAGCCCGACTTCATGCTGATCGACATGCCGCCCGGCACCGGCGACATCGCACTGTCGTTGTCCCAGTACCTGCCGCGCGGTGAGGTGTACGTCGTCACGACACCACAGCCCGCCGCGCAGAAGGTCGCCGCCATGTCCGCAGCGATGGCCGAGAAGGTCAACCTTCCCGTGCGCGGCATCATCGAGAACATGTCGTGGTTCACGGGAGACGACGGCAAGCGCTACGAGCTGTTCGGCTCCGGCGGCGGTCAGGAACTCGCCGACGACCTCGGCGTGCCGCTGCTCGGCAAGCTGCCGCTGGTCCAGGCGACACGAGAAGGTGGCGACGACGGCAAGCCGATCACCGCGGTCGACCCAGAGTCCGAGACGGCCAAGGCGTTCCACGAGATCGCCCGCCAGATCGCGGTCGACATGAAGCCGAAGAAGATCTATTCCGACGCCCTCAAGGTGATCTGATCTCGAGCCGGACTCACCGACGAGGTGGGGTGTGCGGAGGGAGCAGGGTCATCGCTTCCTCACGCAGGCGTGCGGCCTGGTCGCGCATCGTGAAGGCCGTCGAGTCGTCGTTCATCAGTTCGGCGGTGTCGGCGAGCTCGTCGAGGCGATCGGCGGTCGCAGCGAGGCGATCGGCGGCGCCGGTCACGACACGGCTCGCTCGCTGCTGATGGCATTCCATGCACACATCATCGTCAATCGGGACCGGACGCCCGGTCGCGACCAGACAGTACTGTCGACGTCGTCATGATCGCCGCACAACCGCATTCGTCGAGCACGCCGCGGGTCGCCGCCTTCGACCGGTGGATCCGCACCCGCTTCGTCGACCTGAACACGCAACTCGAAGACCTCTACGCGACCCGGGAGAACCGGTCGCAGGTCGACGGCGTGGGCGACGACCTGAAGGCGACACTGCACGACGAAGGCCGCGACCTGATCATCCCGCTGATCGAGGAGGGCAACACCGACGAGGGTTTCGACCGCGCGTTCGAGTTGCTCGGCAACGTCGGGTACTACATGGCCGCCTGCCGCCGCCACGAGATCACCGAACCGTCGCGCGAGCGCACGTCGCCGCTCGTCGAGGCGTCGACGCTCGCCCTCCACCTCGGAGCGTCGCTCGGCACGGCACCGCGATTCGTCACCAGTCACATGGAGACGTACAACCGCGCGGTGAACGGCGTCTACCGCACGTTCACGCACGCGCCGGCGGAGAAACTCTTCCTCGACCACAACACGCGCGGGGCGTTCGCCTACATGCGCGCCGCCGACGCGCTCGGGCGCATCCACCCGATGGGCGTGTCCCACCCCGCCACGTTGGACCTGCTGGTCAATGCGCGCGACGCGTTGCGCGACGCATACGAGATGAACGTCGTCCTCGAACAGACCCTCGATGTCGACGACTTCTTCTTCCGGGTGCGGCCGTACTACAAGCCGTACCGGGTCGGATCCCAGGAGTACCGCGGAGCCAACGCCGGAGACTTCGCAGCGTTCAACCAGATCGACATGCTGCTCGGGCTGTGCAGCGCGACCGACCCGTCCTACAGCCAGGTCGTGGTCGAGAAGTTCCCGTACCTCACACCCGACGAACAGCGACGGCTGCACGAGTCGTTCCGCCACCCCAACGTGCTCGACGCACTCCTCGCCCAGTCCGACCACGCCGACGAGAACTGGTTCAGGACCCATGCGACGGCGTTCCTGGAGGTGTGCGACGCCCACGGACGCGCTGCCGAGCACCATCACGAACGACTCGTCGTCGGATTCATCCAGCGGCCGGCAGGCAAGATTCCCGCCGAGCACCTCGACGGCCTGACCGCCAGCGGCCCGCCGCTCGATGTCCTCCTCCGCGCGCTGCGCGGGTTGGTGGACCGTCGCCTGGCCCGAGCACGCGACGACATCCCGACCCGACACGACGACATCGCCACCCTGCGAGGTCTGATCTCGTGACCGGGTCCCAGGTACCGACGAGCGGTGGCGGCGAGCGGAACGACATCGACTCCGTCGAGCGACTCGCCGAGCACTTCGTCGAGCACGACCGCACCTACCTCCTGAGCCACTCGATCGGCCTGCCGGTGGTGGGATCGCGCGAGGTGGCAGCCCGGTACTTCGACACATGGGAGCACCACACCGCCGATGCGTGGCCCCGTTGGCTCGAAGGGATCGAAGGTTTCCGCAGCACCCTAGCGAGGCTGCTCGGTGCCGACGCGACCGCAATCTGTCCGCAGAGCAACGTGTCGAGCGGGCTCACCAAACTCCTCGACTCGGTCCGTCACGAGTTCGACACCCCGACGGTGCTGATCAGCGAGAACGCGTTCCCCTCACTCGGCTTCGTCTGCGAGCGGTCGGGCTACCGCGTCCGCTTCGTGCCGGAGACCGCCGACGTCTGCGACCCCGAGGTGTGGCGTGAGCACCTGCGCGGGGTCGACGTGGCGATCATCACCCACGTGCACTCCAACACCGGTGTCTGCGTCCCGGTGCCCGACATCGCTCCGGCAGGACGCGACGCGGGTGCACTGCTCGTGGTCGACGTGGCGCAGTCCGTCGGCGTCGTCCCCATCGATCTCGTCGCCTGGGAGCGGAGCGGAGTCGATGCGGTCGTCGGTTCGTGTGTCAAGTGGCCGAGTGGAGGGCCCGGTGCCGGGTGGCTGTGGGTGTCGGAGCCACTGTTGCCACGGTGTCGCCCGACCGACGTCGGTTGGTTCTCCCACGCGGCGCCGTTCGAGTTCGACATCCACGACTACCGCGACGCGCCCGACGCACTCCGGTTCTGGGGTGGCAGTCCGACGGTTCTCCCGTTTCTCGTGGCCGCCCATTCGCTCGCCACGATCGACTCGATCGGCGTCGGCACGATCCGTGCCCACAACCTCGCCCTCACGGACCACCTCGTCGAAATGCTCGGCGAACGGGTGACCAGCCCTCACGACCGTGCTCGTCGGAGCGGGACCGCGATCGTGCGCGCCGACGTCGCCGAGGTGGACCGTCTGGCATCGCACGGCATCGACGTCGACCATCGTGCCAACGGCATCCGTGTCTCACCTCACGTCCACACGACTCGGCGCGACGTGGACGCCCTGGTCGACCTCCTCGCCGACTGAACGTCCCGACACGCCGGGATCGGTGCCGGACGGAAGTCCGACGCGTTCGTTCTCCGGGCGGCCGATCTGACACGGTGAGCGGATGGAACTGAACGGTCAGGTCGTCGTGGTCACGGGTGGCGGATCGGGGATCGGTGAAGCGATCGCCCGCGCAGCCCACGCCGAAGGAGCGCGTCACGTCGTGGTGGTCGACCTCGACGGCGAACAGGCCCGACGCGTCGCCACCGACCTCGGCGAGCGAGCGACGGCCGCCACCGTCGACGTGAGCGACGAGGCGGCGATCATCGAGCTCGTCGAGTCGACCGAGGCGGCGCACGGGCCGATCGGAGCATTCGTGTCGAACGCCGGATTCGTCACCGTCGCCGGATTGGAGGACTCGAACGAGGCGATCCGCAAGATGTGGGACGTGCACTGCATGGCCCACATCTACGCCGCCCGCGCCGTGGTGCCGTCGATGATCGCGAACGGGGGCGGCTACCTGCTGAACACGGCGTCCGCCGCCGGCCTGCTCACCCAGATCGGATCGATGAGCTACTCGATCACCAAGGCCGCGGCCGTCTCGCTCGGCGAGTGGTTGGCGATCACCCACCACCACCAGGGAATCCGCGTGTCCGTGCTCTGCCCGCAAGCGGTCCGCACGAACATCGTCACGAACAGCCCCGACTTCGTCGAGGGCCGCTCGGGCGATGCCGGTGACTTCGACAGCGGCGTCGCAGCCGGCGACGGCGTCCTGGAACCCGACGATGTCGCACGGCTCTGCATCGAAGCGATGCGAGACGAGCGCTTCCTCGTGCTCCCCCACCCCGACGTCGCCACCTATGCACAGCGCAAGGGCGCCGATCGTGACCGGTGGCTCGCCGGGATGCGCCGGTTCCAGTCCGCACTCCACGCCGACGGCCCACTCCCGGGCGATGCGATGGCCCCCGAGCTCTGACATGACTCGCACCGGAACCAGCCACCTGGGCGTCGGTGCTGCGAGCTCCGTCCGTCTGATTCGAAGAATGTCAGGCTGGCCTGACATCAGCCCGAGGCCACGTCAGGCCAGCCTGACATCCAGGGACGATGACAGACGGGACCTCCTCCTCCCGTCCAGTCCTCGGGGCGCGGGATGAACGCGACCTCCGAGCCGGGTCCACCGATGCTCGGCGCCTACGCGGCCAAGCAGTGCCCGGTGCGGCTGTTCCGCTCGTACGACCCGACCGAGATCGCCGTCGCCGCTCCTGCGGACGAGGACCTCCAGCGTCTCTTCGACGACGGCATCGCATTCGAGGACACGATCGTCTCCGAGATCGTGGCGCTGCACCGACCCGGTGACGTGGTGGTGATCCCCGGTCGTGACGAACTGGACCACGCCGCGCGACGCGACCTGACGCGACGAGCACTCGACGCGGCGACACCCGTGATCTGCGGAGCACTGATGGAGCCCGATCTGCACGCCCGACGGCTGGGTGAGATCGACGTGCTGGTGGCGACCGGCCGGACCGTGAGCACGTCGGGCAGACCCGAGTACCGCGCCATCGACGTCAAGTCGCACCGTTGCACCACGACCACCGCCACGACCACGACCACCACCACCACCACCGCCACGCCGGAGCCCGTCCCGGAGGTGTTCGACCTGAACCTGGTCGAACCGTCGCCGGTGGAGGATGTCGCAGCGAAGTACCGCGAGGACGACTGCTTGCAGTTGGCGCACTATCACCGACTGCTCCAGGCGACCGGGCACGCCGAACTCGACGACTCGACACACGACGTTCGTGGCGGGATCATCGGTTCCGAAGGCGTGATCGCCTGGTTCGATCTGCAGCGACCGAAGTGGGCGACCCTCACCCCACAGATCGTCGGCGAGGGGACCGGGCGATCGATCGGCTATCACCGCCGGAGCCATTCGACGAAGCGGACCACGCTCGACCGCTACGACTTCGAGTTCGCCTTTCGCGTGAACGTCGTCGACGCCGCCCAGGCACGGACCGATCGCAGCATCGAGCCGATGGTCCACCCGGTGAAGGTGGCCGAGTGCGAGCGATGCGACTGGCGTGACGTGTGCGACGCGGACCTCCGTGCGGGCGACGACGTGAGCCTGGTGAACAGCGTCGGGTATCAGGAGTGGCGGGTCCATCGGTTCATGGGCGTCACCACGTGTACGCAGCTTGCCGAACTCGATCCCGACGAGGCCGTCGAGCGCTACTCCGGCACACCGCTCACGGAGAAGGCGCTGCGCAACCAGATCGACGAGGCGAAGTCGGCCGTGGCCGGCAGGCCGATCGTCCGGCCGACGTGGGACGAGGCGGAGATGCCGCGTGGCGACCTCGAGATCGACCTCGATATGGAGAACGACGACCACGTCTACCTGTGGGGGACGCTGCTCGCCAGAGTCCCCGACGGGTGGCCGCAGTCCGCAGACACGTACGTTCCGTTCGTGTCGTTCGAACCGATCGACGATGCCGGCGAGCGTGCGCTCGCCGCCGAGATGTGGGTCTGGCTGCTCGGCCTGATCGATCGGGCAGACGACGAGGGTCTCGTGGCTCGGGTGTACTCCTACAGCAGCGTCGAGACCACGAAGCTGCGCCGGATCATCCCGTCGGAGGCCCTCGAGGAGGTCGTGGACTCGGACCGATGGGTCGACTTGCACCCGTTGATGAAGCGGAAGTTCTGGAGCAACGAGGGCCACGGGCTGAAGGTCACGGCCGCGGCCTGCGGATTCGCGTGGCGCGACGAGGACCCGGGCGGCTTCGCCAGCATGGCGTGGTATCGCAGCGCGTTGGCCGGCATCGACCGCGACGAGAACATCGAGCGGATCCTGGCCTACAACGAGGACGACTGCCGCGCCACCGCCGCTCTACGCGACCCGATCGAGTCCGGCCCGTAGGTTGTCCGGGTGGAGATCGTGGCGAAGTACCGCTTCGAGCGGATGGTCCGAGAGGCGCTCGACGACCTCCCCGACGAGTTGCACCACGTGCTCGACAACGTCGTTGTCCAGGTGGTCGATCGGCATCCCGACGAACCGACGCTGCTCGGCCTGTACGAAGGGGTTCCACACACCGAACGGACCGGGCAGGAGGGACCCGACGTCGTCTCGATCTACCGGCTCGCACTGTGCGAGATGTGCGACGACCTCGACGACCTGATGGAGGAGGTGTACGTCACGGTGATCCACGAGGTCGCTCATGCGGCGGGCATCGACGACGACCGTCTCCACGAACTCGGCTGGGGGTGATGGCCGACACCGATCGGGGCCTGACCGCCGTCGCGATCGCCCCCGACGTCGGAGCGGCGATCGTGGGAGCCGACGGACGGGTCGAGGCGTTCGGTCCCCGTGAGGCGGCGCAACGGTTGACGGCGATCGAGGCAGCGGGGGTGCGGTGGGCGTGGTGGAACAAGGACACGTGCGCCGAACTGGCTTCGATGGAGATCGAGCCGTCGAAGTGCTGGGACCTGTCCGCCGTCCACCGGTTGCTCGTCGGCGGGTGGCGCAGCGGACCCGAGCGGGTGTGGGCATCGGCCCTCGGACTGGACACGTCGACGATCCCGACTCTGCAACCGGTCGACCTCTTCACGCAGGCGATCGACGCGGGCGACGTCGAGGACCCCGTCGGCCCGGACGGACATCTCCGACCCGAGTGGGTGCAGGGAGGATGGTCGGAGTCACTCGACCGGCTCGTGCGATGGGCGGGTCTCGTCGCCGACGTCCAGCGGGCGCAGTCGAGCCAGCTCGCAGCTCGTCGCCGTGGTGAGTCCGATGCGGCACTCCGTCATCGCCACCAGACGGCGCTGTCGGAGTCGGCGGCCGAGATCGTGTGCACCGAACTCGAAGTCCACGGCCTGCCGTTCGACCGCACCGTGGGCGAGCGGCTCGTCGCCGGCTTCGTGGGGCGACGACCCGTCGATGCCGCCGACGAGCGGGTGGTGCTCGGCGAACTCGATGCGCCGGTGCTGGCGCATCTGCCGGCCGGCGCAGCGGTCGACCTCCGCAGCCCCGATCAGGTCAGGTCGCTGCTGCGGCGCGCCGGCATCGAGGTGCCCGACACCCGGGCGTGGAGGCTCGAAGCACTCCGTTCGGAACATCCGGTCGTCGACGCGCTCCTCACGTGGCGGCGCGCCGAGCGGATCCGGACGACCTTCGGCTATCCCTGGATGGACGACAACGTCGGTGCCGACGGTCGACTCCGTGGGCGCTGGTCGGGATCTGACGGTGCGGCGGGCCGGATGACCGCCACGGCGGGGCTGCACAACATGCCGTCCGAGATGCGCCCGGCGGTCGCCGCCGAGCCCGGCCACGTCCTGGTGCGCGCCGACCTCGGCCAGATCGAACCGCGTGTCCTGGCCGCGGTGTCGGGTGATGAGCGACTCGCCGCTGCCACGCAGGACGACGACATGTACGCACCCGTGGCGCAGCGCCTGAGAGTCGAGCGCGAGATCGCGAAGGTCGCGGTTCTCGGCGCGATGTACGGCCAGACCACGGGCAGGGGCGCAGAGGCCCTCCGCGGTCTCGAGCGCGAGTACCCGGTGGCGATGGGCCACCTCCGCTCGGCCGACGAGGCGGCGCAGGGCGGTCACGACCTGTGGACGTACGGCGGACGCCGGATCAGGATGTCGGGCAACCTGGTCGAGGGGATGAGCGACGGCGACGCGCGATCACGAGCCGCGGCCCGTGGCCGCTATGGCCGCAACGCGATCGTGCAGGGCGCCGCAGCAGAGTTCTTCAAGACCTGGGCCGTGCTGGTGCGTCTGCGCAGTCGGCCGTTCGGTGCGCGGATCGTGTTGTGCCTCCACGACGAGCTCGTCGTGCACACCCGCGCCGACGTCGCCGATGAAGTGCGCGACGTGGTCGACGCCTGCCTCCAGGAGGCGGCGGTTCGATGGGCGCCGCCCGCCGACTCGCCCGTCAGGTTCGTCGCCGACACGAGCGTCATCGAACGTTGGTCGCAGGCGAAGTGAACGCCGCCGCGTCGACACGTCACGTCCCCGTGGGCCTGGCCTGATGGCGAGACCCCCGGCCGAGCGGATAGCTTCGCGGCGGTGAGCGACGACGGCCTGCCTCCACCTGTCCCGTCGTCACGCAACTCCCCCGTCGGCACTCCGGCTCCGACCGGCGCGAGCTCGGTGGTTCCGCCGCCACCTCCAGGCTCCTCATCGCCACCACCACCGCCGCCACCACCGCCGCCGCCACCGCTCACGGCTCCACCCGGCTACCTGGCGTTCCGCAACGCTCCGACCCCCGTCGGCCAGTTGAAGCGCATCCGCGGCCTCGGCAAGTGGGCGATGATCGCCACCGCCGGATCCGCCATCGTGGACGTGGTCGCGGCCGTCGTGCTCGTCCCGGTCCTGGACAAGGCGTCGGGGTTCCTCGACGGGACCGTGAGCGCCGACGAGTTCGACGACGCCTACCTCTCGAGTCAGTTGCTGTCGACGCTGAGCGCCGTGGTCGGGTTGGCGGCGGGCGTGTTCACCATCCTGTGGATGTTCCGCGTCGCCTCCAACCTGCGCGTGTACTCCCGACGCACCACGTTCAGTCCGGTGTTCTCGATCTTCGGTTGGGTGCTCCCGCCGTTCCTGTTCGTGCTGCCACTCCTCGTGCTGCGCGAGCTGTGGAAGGCGAGCGACCCGGAGACGCCCGTCGGCGACGAAGGCTGGCGTGCCCGACCCGTCGACCCGCTGCTCTACGTCTGGTTCCTCCTCTACGGTGTCGTCGGCGGAGTGATCCAGGCGATCGTCGCCGTGTCGACGGTCTCCTCGCTGCTCGACAGCGGGATCTCGACCACCGACAGCACCCGCGTCACCGCCGAGTCGCTCGATTCCGGCGGGATCCTCCCGTTCGTGGCCGCCGGGGTCGCCCTGGTCGCCGCAGCAGCGTGGGTCCTGTTCGTCAAGCGGTTGACCGATCGCCACGTCGAACTGACCGGCGAGACCTGACCCGACCACCACGACCGACGAGAGCCGACAGGGAACATCGCACCGTGGGACGACCCGACACCATCTACCTCGTCCGCCACGCCAAGGCGGGCGAACGCCGCCTGTGGGTCGACGACGACGTCGATCGCCCGCTCAGCAAACGAGGATGGAAGCAGTCCGAGGCGGTGGCCGAGCGACTCGCCTCGCATGGAGCCACCACGCTCTACTCGAGCTCGTACGTCCGCTGCATGCAGACGCTCGAACCGCTGGCGAAGTTGATCGGCACCGAGGTGCGGCCCGAACCCCGATTGTTCGAGGACGAACCGTTCGAACCGGTGCTCGACCTGCTCGGTGAGGTCGAGAACGGGGCGGTGCTGTGCAGCCACGGCGACATCATCCCGGCCACGATCAGAGCACTCCACCGGCGCGGGATGCACCTCGACACCCCTCCCGACTGGGGCAAGGCCAGCACCTGGGTCCTGCGACGGAAGGGATCGAAGATCACCAGGGGCAAGGTGTGGCCGGCGCCGTGCTGACTACTCGGAAGCGGCGGCGCGGATCTGTTCGGCGAACGGAGCGACGATCGCCTCGATGTCCGACGGCGGGTTCAACGCCTCACACTGATCCACGAACGGCAGGGCGGTGTCGGCGTCGTCGTTGAAGTTGAACTCGATGATCGCCACGAAGCAGTACGGGTCGGGGAACGTCGGATCCATCGTGATCGCCTGGTTCAGAGCGAGCAGGCTGATCTCGAGTTGGCGAGGGTCCACCTCACCGTCGCCGGCGGCCTGACGAGCGAGGAAGAACGACGTCCAGCCCACGTATGCCCGTGCCTCGGCATTGGAGTTCCCACGTTCGATCTCTTCCTGGTCTGCTCGGACGAACAACTCCTGCGCGAGGACGAACTCGCCGCGGTTCAGCGCTGCGCGCGCATTCGCCAGCGTGGTGCGCGTGTCGTCACCAGGTGTGAAGCCCGTGATCTGGTCGTCGGTGCCGCGCTCGCCGAAGGCGGAGGCCAGAGCTGCACCGATCGCGACTGCGAAGACCACGGCCACCAGCGACACGGCGACCAGGCGCTTCCAGTTGCGCGGAGGCTTCGGCGCGAGCGCCCGACGACCGTCCTCGATCTGGCGCAGGACCGACGCCGCCCGCACGGTGTAGCCGTTCTTCAGCGTCTCGTAGTCCACGTCGTCGACATCGCCGGCGACGCGCTCGTTCTCGAGGTCCTTCAGCGACCGGAGGAGGTAGCGGCGCTCCTCTTCCAGTTCGGCGAGTCGCTCCAGTCGCTGCCCCGACCGGATCGTCGACGGTCCAGAGCTCTCGTCGTGCTCGGGACTCCCGTCGTCGGGGGTCTCGTCGTCGGGAACCCCATCCGCTCGGTTCTCGGTCATCGTCACCGACCGCTTCCCTCGCCCGCGTCCTGATCCACGTCGGCAGCGAGCGCCGCGTCGACCAGCGCACGATCGTCGTCGGTCGGGTCGGCGAGGCCCGCCGCATCGGCCCGCCAGCGGCGGAAGGCGACGATCAAGCCGGTCATGCCGAGCACGAAACCGGCCGCCGGCAGCGCCCACACCAGTGCATCCAGGCCCGAGGCCCGCGGCACGAGGAGCAACTCGGCCTCGAAACGGTTGTCGACGAAGCTGAGGATCTCGTCGTCGGACAGCTCGTTGGACCGAACGAGCGACTCGACCTGGTTGCGGATGTTGCGCGACGAGTTGTTCTGCGACTCGAAGACGCTCTCGCCGTCACACACCGGACAGGCGATGCGCTGGGTGATGTCGTCGACCCGGTCCTCGGGCGACTGTGGACCACTCGACCGGGTCGAGCCGACGGCGAGGAACGCCACGACCACGACGAGCATCAGTGCCCAGCCCGGCCACGACTTGAGCCGGCGATTGATCGAGGAGTTCACCGGATTCCCTCGCGGATCTGCTGGATCGTGACGCTCAGCACTTCGGCGGTCACCTCACCCTGGAAGCGGGCCTGCACCACACCGCGTGGGTCGATGATCCACGTCTCGGGAACCTGCGCCACTCCGAATGCCACCGTGATCTGGTCACCGTCGGAGTAGATCGCCGGCCAGTCGCCGCCTTCGCGTTCGAAGAACGCCTCGACGTTGGCGCGCGTGTCGCCGGTGACCACCGAGTAGAACTCGGCGCCCTGTGCGCCGAGACCGGCCTGCTGGTCGACGAACTCGACCAGTTCGGGGTGCTCGGCGATGCACGGGATGCACGACGACTGGAAGAAGTTGAGGACGACCCAACTTCCCTTGCGTCGCGACAGGTCGAACGGCGTGCCGTCGTCGAGTTCGCCGACCGCTTCGGGGGCCGGCTTGCCGAGCAACGGCGAGGCACCCTGCGGCGCCGGGGCATCGGGATCGGCTCCGATGAACAGCACGACGAGACCGATCAGTGCGACGGCGATGCCCAGCGCGATGAAGGGCGCGAGCCGTCCTCCGGAACGACCGCCCGTCGACGCGGGTTCCGTGAGTTCGTCGACCGAGGTGGTCACTCGTCGTCCACCGGGTCGGAGGTGACGAGTTGCTCGGAATCACGCACGATCGGCGGTCCGCCGACCGCGATGGGAGCAGAGACCGCGTCGGTGGCCCGACGGCGCTTCGAACCGGGGAACGCCGCGAGCAACGTGCCCACCGCCATGATCAGCCCGCCGATCCAGAGCCAGAGGATCATCGGCTTGACGAACACACGGATCACCGCGGTGGAGTCGCCGGGCTCGGCGCCCGGTTCGAGCGTGAGGTACACGTCCTTGGCGAGTCCGGTCCGAACGGATGGGGTGCCGACGGTGATGCCCTGGTTGAGGTAGGTGGTCATGGCCGGGCTGTACACCTGCTCACCGTCGAGGAGGACGTTGGCCTTCAGGACCCGCTCGCTCTCCGCAGCGTTGGTCTCGACGGTCACCGAGTCCAGCGCGAACGTGTGGGAGCCCCATTCGACGACCCCGTCGGTGTCGAGCTCGAGCGTGGCCGAGTGCGTGAAGCTGTTGGATGCTGCGAGTGCGACGGCGATCATGATCACACCGAGGTGCACGACCATTCCGCCGTTCGCCCGCCCGACGAAACCGCGCCAACCCTGGCGACGGGTGGCGAGCACGATCTGGCGGAGCGCCGCACCGGCGGCGAACCCGCCCAGGCCGAACGCCACGAGCGGCGCCCAACCGGTCGCACCGACGGCGACCGAGAAGACGAGAGCTCCGACGCCGCACCAGGCGGGCCAGAACAGGCGGGTCGAGAGGAGTTCCTGGCTGGCCTTGCGCCACGGCAGCACCGGCGCGATGGCCATGAGGAACAGCATGACGATGCCGATCGGCATCGACAGTCGATCGAAGTACGGCGCACCGACGACGGTGCGGCGGTCCTGGAGTGCTTCGACGAGCAGCGGGAACACGGTGCCGAGCAGCACGATGAAGGCGAACACGGTGAACAGGACGTTGTTCGCGAGGAACGCCCCTTCCCGACTGAGCGGGGAGTCGATGGATCCGGGCGACCGGAGTCGGTCACCACGCCAGGCGATGAGGGCGAGCGACACGACGGCAATGACGACGAAGCCGCCGAGCAACCACGAGCCGACGGGGCCGTCGCCGAAGGCGTGGACCGAATTGATCACCCCGGAGCGGGTGAGGAACGTGCCGAGGATCGTGAGCGCGAACGTGGAGATCAGCAGGCTGAGGTTCCACACCCGCAGCATGCCGCGTCGTTCCTGCACCAGGACGGAGTGGATGTACGCGGTGCCGGTGAGCCACGGCAACAGCGAGGCGTTCTCGACGGGGTCCCACGCCCACACGCCGGACCAGCCGAGCACCTCGTAGCTCCACCACCCGCCGAGGAGGATTCCGATCGACAGGAAGGCCCAGGAGAACAGAGCCCAGCGGCGGGTCTCCATGAGCCAGCCTTCGCCGAGACGACCCGTGACGAGTGCCGCGATCGCGAAGGCGAACGGGACGGTGAAGCCGACGTAGCCGAGGTACAGGATCGGAGGATGGAACAGGACGAGGATGTGGTTCTGCAGCAGCGGGTTCGGGCCGGGTCCGTTGAAGTCCGGCGCCACGGGGACGCCCGCCTGGAATGCGTCGGCGGGTCCGAAGCTGAGCACCGCGAAGAACGCGGTCACGACGAACATCACCATCAGCGCCCAGCCGACGAGTTCGTCGTCGCTGCGCTTGCGGAAGCGCCAGGCCACGGCTCCGGTGAAGCCGGCGAGCGTGACGCCCCACAGCAGGATCGAGCCTTCGAGGGCGGACCACATGGCGGCGATGTTGTACAGCACGGGGGTGTCGCCCGAGCCGACCTGCTGGATGTAGGCAATCGAGTAGTCGCGGGTGATCAGTGCCCGCTGCATCATGATCACCGCGAGGACCGAACCGGCTGCAGCGAGCCAGGCGTAGCGTGGTGCCTGCTTCAGCAGACGGCGGTCCTTCTGCCACACGCCGAGGACGATGGTGAGCGCCCCGATCACCGACGCGGCGAGCATCAGCAGCAGCCCGCCGCGCCCGAGCGCCGAATTCAGCGACGCAGCGATCATCGCCGTGACCCGGCGCGACGGTCCGAGGTGTGGCAGGGGTCTGACCCACTCCACACCCCCACGCCCCACGAGACTCGCGTCGCGAACGTGGTGTGGAGTGGGTCAGACCCCTGCCACACCATCATGCAGTGACGGCGGGACATTCGGCGTCCGCGAACTCTTCGGCGGCGGCGAGGTTCTCGTCGTTCACCGCGACGTACTCGTTGGAGTGCTTGACCTCGACGAGATCGCCGTGGAGCACACCGTTGCGGATCTCGCCGTGGACCACGACCGGGATGCATTCCTTGAAGATGCCACCCGGGATGCCGTCGTACTCGACGTCGATCTCGGCCTCACCGAACGCCATCTTGAACGCCGTGACGCCGGGAACGGACCCGTTGATCGTGCCCGCCTCGACGGTGCCCTGCAGCCGGATCCGGCGGCCCTCCTCGCAGCCGTCGCGCGAGCCGACCTCGTCGACGTTGCAGAAGTAGTCGACCGCGTTGTTCAGGCCCTGCGTGATGATGACGCCACCGCCGACGAGGACGAGAGCCAGCACCACCATCGGGACGAGGTTTCGCTTCTTCTTCTTCTTCGACGAAATGTCGGCGTCGTCGTCCGATCCACTGCGAGGTGTGAGGTCCATGTCGCTCATGATGCTGAGTCCATCGTGGCCCGTCAGGCCCAGTACTTCTCGTCGTCGGGGACCTGTTTTCCGAGTTTTCTGCCGGTCCTCACCAGCCGCCACGCAATGGCGCCGATCGCAGCGAACGTCACCGCATAGCTCGTGACGATGAACCCGGCGTCCTCGAAGATGGCGATCATCGCACGCCCCCTTCGGCTCGTCGTTCGGCGAGTGCCACGTCGAGACCCCGATCGTCGAGCAGGTCCTCCATCGCCATCACCCGGGTGCGGTGCAGCATCAACCACACGTAGAGCAGGGAGAAGGCGACGAGTCCGACGAGGATGCTGAAGAACATCAGGCCGTCGATCTCGGCGTCGAGGTCGGTGTTCAGGATCGTCGCCTCCTGGTGCAGGCTCCGCCAGATCCGCACCGACCAGTGCACGAGCGGGAGCAGCAGGACACCGAGCAGACCGATCACGGCGGATCGCTTGGCCCGCTGGTGGTGCGAACCGTCGAGGCGTCGGACGGCCAGGTACCCGATGTAGGTGACGAAGAGCAGCGCCGTCGTGGTGAGGCGAGCGTCCCACTGCCAGAACACACCCCACGTGAGGCGGCCCCACAGCGACCCGACGATCAGCGTGAGCCCCACGAAGATCACGCCGATCTCCGACGATGCCCCGGCCATGCGGTCCCAGCCGAGCGAGTGGTTCTTGGTGAACAGGTACAACCCCGACGCGATCGCCGAGACGATGAACGACAGGTAGGCGACCCAGATGGTCGGGAGGTGGATGTACATCAGCCGGACCGATTCGCCCTGGTTGACGTCGGCCGGCGAGAACACGAGGGCGAACAGCAACAGCCACGCCATGGCGACGACGACGGCGATCCCGATGGCCCGGGTCGCCCTCGTACCGGTCGATCGTTCCGCGACCAGCTCGGAGTCGGTGGGGGTCCGGTTGGGCTCCAGCGTCGTCATGTCCAGCGTTCTCCTCGGCCGTGTCGAGGACGGGCGGACCGAACCTCGACATCTCGGTTCTATTCGTCGATGAGCGGGCCGAACGCCAGGGCTCCGCCGACACCGAACACCACGGCGAAGACCGTCAGCAGACCGACCCACTGCCAGCCGTCCGACAATTCCGCCACGCCGGTGCCGAGCGCGGATTCCACCGCTCTCGTCGCCCCGATCAGGACGGGCGCAACCGCTGGAAGGGTGAGCAGTGGGAGCAGAGTCTCACGGCCCTTCGATCCGGCGGCCAAGCCTCCGTACAGGGTACCGACCGCGGCGAGACCGCACGTCGCGGAGACCAAGGTCGTGACGAGCAACACAACCCCACCCGCCGGGATCGTCTCGGCGAAGAGCACCACCGCGGCGAAGAGCAGCACCACTTCGAGCAGCAGGAGTTGGATCACGAGGCCGATCGCCTTGCCGAGGAAGATCGCACGGGCGTCGACCCCGGCGACGCGCATCGCGTCGAGCGCTCCGTCGTCACCCTCCACGGCGAACGCACGCTGCACCAGCAGCAGCAGACTGAACATCGTCGCCAGCCACACCAGGCCCGGGGCGACGAGTTCCAACACCGCCTTGTTGGCATCGAGCGCGAACCCGAAGATCAGCATCGTCACACCTGCGAACGGCAGCACCTGATTGGTGAGCACACGGCTGCGACGTTCGATGCGCAGGTCCTTCTTCGCGATCAGCCACGCGACGCTCCACGCAGTCATCGCGCGCCGCCCGACGCGACCTGGCCGGCCACGACGTCGACGATCCGCGTCGCGAGTGACTCGGCTCGGTCGAGCTCGTGGCTCGCCACCAGGATCGTCGCGCCGGCAGCGGCCGCTTGGCGCAGCGTGGCGTCGAGTTCGTCGCGGCCTCGCTGATCGAGCCCCGAGTGGGGTTCGTCGAGCAGCCACAACCGAGCTCGCCGCGCCAGGAGGCCGGCGAGGGCGGTGCGTCGCTTCTGCCCTGCGGACAACAGCCGCACCGGCACGTCGGCCAGACGATCAGCGACACCCATCCGTTCCATCGCCGCAGCGATCTCGTCGGTGCTCGCTCCGACGGTGGCACCCCAAAACCGCACGTTCTCCACCACCGTGAGATCGGCGTAGAGGCCGTTCTGGTGTCCGAGCAGGCCCACGTGGGGCCGCACACCTTCCCGATCGGTGGCCAGGTCGTGGCCCACTACCTTGGCGTCGCCGCGCACCAGCGGGAGCAGGCCGGCGCACAACCGCAGCAGCGTCGTCTTTCCGGCGCCGTTCGGTCCACGGAGCAGGACGATCTCGCCCGTGTCGACCCGCATCGTCGCCCCCGACAGCGCCGGGAACCGCCCGAGGGTGGCGACGACGTCGACCAGTTCGATCACCGGCTGCGAGGATGCGGCGGTCACATCGGGATCCGACGCCAGGTCGTCGCCGTCGTTCCCGATCGCTGTCACGGGCTGCACGCTATTGCGACTCACTTCGATCGTGTCGGACGAGGAATTCCGCGCCGCCCCACTCTGCTCGATCCGGCGCACGAATGCGCCATACGGCATCGGCTCGTTCGGCATCCCGACGCCTCACATCCGGCCATCCGTGCCACTACCGTCGGGGACGATGACGGGCATCGACACCGGGCGCGACAGCTCGACGACACCGACGGTGCCCCCGGAGCAGACCGAACTCGACGCCGCATCGCGGTCCGAGGTGCCTGGCACACGTGCAACCGATGCGACCCCCGACGCCGATCGAGCCGTCCACCTGGAACGTTCCGACCCGGTCACCTCCGACCCGATCACCTCCCCCGTCGTCGCCGGCCGCGGTCGCCGTCGGCGTCGAATCCGCAAGTGGGATCGGCCGAAGCAACCTCGCGACTGGCGGTTCTACGTGGGTGGCGTCGGCAAGACGCTGATCGCCGTCGGATTGCTGATGTTCGGCTTCGTCGGCTTCCAGCTCTACGGAACGGGCATCGAGACCGCAGCGGCCCAGAACGAACTCCAGAACGACTTCGAGCAGCAGTTGGCGCAGGCCGGGCAGACGTCTCAGGAACCGGGCGACGGCGGATCGGTCGACGCCCCCGCGGACGACCCGGACGACCCGGTCGACGCGACCGATCCGGCCGACGTGACCGGAGCTGACCCCTCCGCCCCGGCCGGCGACGCCCCTGAACCGTCGGCCCTCCCGATCGACGCGCAGAACATTCCCGCCGACCTCGCCGACGGAGACGTCCTCGCCAGGATCGAGATCCCGAGCATCGGCGTGGACGACTACGTCGTGGCCGGTGTCGCGACCAGCGACTTGAAGCGCGGCCCCGGCCACTTCCCGGACACGCCCCTGCCCGGCCAACTCGGGAACGCAGCGATCGCAGGCCACCGCACCACCTACGGCCAACCGTTCCGGTACGTCGACCAGCTCCGCAGCGGCGACGAGATCAAGGTCACGACCCTCAGCGGCGTCTTCGTCTACCGGGTCACGGGTCAGGAGATCGTGTCGCCGTCGCAGTACGAGGTCGTGGCGACCACCGACCCCACGGTCGCCAACCTCACCCTCACCTCGTGTCACCCGGTGTTCACGGCTCGGGAACGCATCGTGATCTTCTCCGAACTCGATCGCACCCTGTCCGACCCGGTGGGCGAACCGGTCATCAACTACGGCCGCCCCGCCGCCGCGGACACCCCGTCCGACGTCGCAGACGGCGAACTCCCCGCCGAGGACACCGTCGTTCCGGTCGACGACGGCACCGTCGACCCGGCCGCACCGGATGGCGACGACACCGGTTCGGTGACCGACGACGACGCGACCCCTGCGCCCGGGTCCGAGGCGGCGAACGCCGGGATCGCCGATGCATTCTCCGAAGGCTGGTTCAGCGACCCGGGGGCCGACCTCCAGGTCGGACTCTGGGGGTCCGCACTCGGGGCCATCGCCCTGGCTGCGTACGCGCTCAGCCGCCGCTTCCGCCACGACTTCGTGGGCCTGACGGTGGGCCTGGTGCCGTTCGCCCTGGCGCTCTACTTCTTCTTCCAGAACGTCAACCGCCTCCTCCCCCCCAACCTCTGAGCCCGACCATCCGGTGTCTGCTGACACCGTGTGGTTCCGTTCGGGTTCACCGACCGGTGAAGGCGGGGCGGCGCTTGTCGAGGAAGGCGGTGCGACCCTCGCCGGCGTCGGCACTCGCCCAGGCCTCGGTGCGCAGCGACTCGAACTCGGCATCGACTCCGATCGACTCCGACTCCAGTGCGACCTTGTGCGCGTGCATCGTGAGCGGAGCGAGCATCGACAACCGCCCTGCCCAGTCCAGTGCGTCGTCGAGACCACCGAGGCGATGGATCCCCCCGGTGCGGTGCAGGTCGGCCGCGGTGTAGGTCTCGGCGGCCACGAGCATCGCTCTCGCGATCGACGCCGAGAACTCCGACGCCACGCGCCGGACCGTCCAGTGGTCGACCACCAGGCCGAGCTTGGCAGCGGGGACGCCGAGCACGCTGTCCGGGGTGGCGATCCGCAGGTCGCACGCCACGACCAGTTGCGTTCCGGCACCGAGCGCCGGACCGTCGATCGACGCGATCACGGGGACGCGAAGCGAACTGAAGCCGTGCAGCATCCGTGCGAGGTCCGTGGCGAATCGGCCCTCCTCGACACCGGTGAGGTCGGCGCCGGCACAGAAGGCAGGGGGAGCGCCCGTCAACACGACGGCGCGCACCTCGTCGAGCGACGCCGACGCGACACGTTCCTGCTCGTCGATCAACTCGAGGATCGACTCGTGGTCGAGTGCGTTGCGTCGTTCCGGTCGGTCGAGCGTGATCAGTTCGATGCGGTCGTTTCGTTCCACTCGCAGCATGGCGCCGTACGCTACGCGCTCCCCATGGCTGCCGACGAGAAGCCCACGACGCCACCGGCGACCCAGGACCCGGTCCTGATCAAACGCGCCAAGATCGCCAGGTGGACGCTGGTGGCGAACCGGGTCGGGTACCTGTTCATGGCACTCGCGATCGCGTTGTTCGTCATCGCGTTCGCCGTCGGCTTCAACTCGACGATGGCCACCCTCGTGATCATCTCGTTGCTCATCGGCAGCGCGCTCCTCGCTCCGTCGATCATCGTCGGCTACGCCGTCAAGGCCGCGTACCAGGACGACCACGAGCGGGGTCTCTGACGTCCGGCCCGGTGGCCGGTCGAGCGGCCGTGACCCGTGGTCGCCACCCGCAAGATGAATGCCCGACGAGCGGTTACCATCCGGTAACTGTGTCCCAGCGACTTCCCGCCACCGCACGACGCGAGCAGATCCTCGACGTCGCGCTGAACGTCTTCGCCGACGCCGGTTTCCACGGTGCGTCGATGAACGACATCGCCGAGGCGGCCGGCGTGACCAAGCCCGTGCTGTACCAGCACTTCGATTCCAAGCGTGATCTCTACAAGGCACTGCTCGACGACGTGGGCAACCGCCTGCTCACCCAGATCGCCAAGGCGACCGCCGAGGCGACCGACGGCAAGAGCACGACCGAACTCGGCTTCCGCGCCTACTTCCGGTGGGTCGCAGCCGACCATGCCGCCTTCCGTCTCGTGTTCGGCGGAGGCACCTCGACCGACGACGAGTTCGCTGCGGCCGTCGCTGCGATCACGGCCCAGGCCGCTGCGGCGACCGTGCCGTTGATCGACGTCGACCGGCCCGAATCGAGTCGGCGCACGCTCGCCCACGCGCTCGTCGGCATGGCCGAGGGGGCCAGCCGCCGCCTCGTGGAACTCGGCGACGACTTCGACCCCGACCAGATCGCGAGCGAAGTGTCGACGCTGGCCTGGGCCGGCCTCCGGGCGCTCTGATCGCCGCCGAGGTGTTCATCCACTCGCGTTGACCACCCAACGGCGCCCACCGCACGGGGCCTCGCCGAGAAGGTCTCCCGCCTGCCGCGACACGGTTGCGACCACGCCGAGGCGTCCGCCCCCACCCCGTGGGTTGACAACTGTTCACTCACCGTGTTGGATGGTCGTCATGACCGATGTGCTCGAGCCCGCGACCACCACTGCGACCACCGCCACCGACCTTCCACTCCGTCGGCCGAGCGACAACATCTACCTGTCGGGCAACTACGCACCGGTCGAGGTGGAGGTGACGGCACACGATCTCCCCGTCGTCGGCGAGATCCCCGTCGAGTTGGAGGGTCGCTGGCTCCGCAACGGTCCGAACCCGGAGTCGGTGGACGACGTCGCCAAGCACCACTGGTTCATGGGTCAGGGCATGGTCCACGGCGTCCGCATGCGCGGCGGGAAGGCCGAGTGGTACAAGAACCGCTTCGTGCTCGATGCCGACTCCCGTTCTGCGGGAGTCTTCGGGGCGAACACCAACGTCGGTGGTTTCGCCGGTACCACGTGGGCGATGGTCGAGGCCGGGATGCCGCCGTGCGAGATGAGCTACGACCTCGATCCGCTCGGCATCAACCGCTTCGGCGGCACGCTGGACGGCCCGTTCACCGCTCATCCGAAGTACGACCCCACGACGGGCGAACTGCACTCGATGAACTACCAGTGGCCCGATCTGGTGGACCACGTCAACTACACGGTCGTGGGACCGAACGGCCGCGTCGACAGGAACCTCGCGATCCCTGTGCCCGACATGCCGATGATGCACGACATGTCCCTCACCGAGAAGTACGCCGTGGTGTACGACCTCTCGGTCACCATCAACTTCGACGTCCTGGGCGCCGGCTTCCCGTTCCCGTTCAAGTGGGATCCCGACCGCCCGTGTCGGGTCGGACTGCTCCCGCGTGACGGAGCGGCCGACGACATCGTGTGGTGCGACGTCGAGCCCTGCTACGTGTTCCACCCCCTCAACGCCTACGACACACCCGACGGCAAGGTCGTCGTCGACGTCTGCCGATACGACGACATGATGGTCGAGGACCGATGCGGGCCGTTCACCGAGAGTCCGGCCACGTTCGACCGCTGGGTGATCGATCCCGTGTCACGCCGGGTCACCGAGACCCGGATCGACGACATGCCCCAGGAGTTCCCGCGCCACAACCCGAAGGCGGGGCTGCGCGAGCACCGGTTCGGATTCACGTCGCAGGTCAAGCCGACCGAGGTCAACCTCCACGGCGTGATCAACAAGTACGACATGGCGGCTGGTTCGGTCGAACGACACGACTTCGGTTTTGGCCGCGGCGGGGCCGAGCCCGTCGTCGTGCCCAAGGCCGACCGGTCGGAGGAGGACGCGGCGTGGATCATGACCGTCGTCTACGACGCGACGACCGACTCCAGCGAACTCCACGTCCTCGACGCCGAGGACATCACCGCACCGGCCGTCGCCCAGATCGCCCTCCCCCAACGCGTCCCCTTCGGCTTCCACGGCAACTGGGTCGCCGACACCAGCGTCGGCCCCGCCTGACCCCTCCTGACCCCGTCCGCCTACCGCGCCTGACCGGCCACCCGTCCTCGCCATCGTGCGCTCCGGGCCCGTCACCACTGCGATCTCTCGTCAGCCCATCTCTGCGGAACGACGAAGTTCGCTGACCGGAACGTCGTGCGAGAAACGGCGGTCAGCTCATCTCGGCGAGCCGTCCCGATGAGCTGACGGGAACCGGAGCTCGGCGGTGGATCGGGACCCGGGAGGACGGGACCTCGCGGCACTATGTTGTCCCGATGATCTCCCGGTGGAGCGACGACACGGCGCTGTTGCTGATCGACGTGCAGGTCGGCGTCGACGTGCTCGAACACTGGGGTGGCCCGACCGGGCGACGGAACAACCCGGGTGCCGAAGCCGTAATGGCCGATCTCCTGTCGGCGTGGCGCGGTGCCGATCGTCAGGTCGCCTTCACCCGGCACGACTCGCGGGAGGCGGCGTCCCCGCTGAAGTTCTCGCTGCCGACCGGGGCACAGAAGCCAGGCTTCGAGCCGAGGAACGGCGAGATCGTCGTCGAGAAGGACGTCAACAGCGGCTTCATCGGGACGTCGCTCGAAGTCGACCTGCGACGACGCGGCATCGACCGACTCGTCATCGCCGGCTTCTTCACCAACTTCTGCGTCGAGACGACCACGCGCATGGCGGGCAACCTCGGATTCGACACCTACCTCGTCCACGACGGGTGCGCCACGACCAACCGGGTCGGACCCGACGGCACCGACCACGACCCGCAACTGATCCACGACATCACCGTCGCCAACCTCCACGGAGAGTTCTGCACGGCGATCACGGGGACCGATGCAACCAACCTCCTCTCCGCCGACGCCGACCACCTCCAACGGAGCCAGGGCAATGAGTGAGGCGGCCACCAGGGGACCGGCCGAGAACGGACTGGCAGAGGACCGACCGGCGCAGAGCACGTCGACCGACGGGTTCGGCGTGTGTTCGAGCGTGGCCGTGCTGCGCAAGGTGGCGATGCGCCGGCCCGGAGCGATGCTCACCGCGGACCACGAGCGTTGGCACTACACGAAACCGCTCGATCCGGTCGCGCTCACCGCGCAGTACGAGGTGTTCGCGGGCCTCGTGGCAGCGAGCGGCGCCGAGATCCACTGGCTTCCCGAGGACGACGGCACCGGCGCAGTGGACGACCTCGCCGACTCCGTGTTCACCTACGACCCGTCGTTCGGCGTGCCCGGCGGTGCCGTCGTGTTGCGGCCCGGCAAACCGCTCCGTGCAGGCGAGGCCGGTCTCCACGCCGACTTCTACGAGTCGGCGGGCATCCCGATCCTCGGTCGGATCGACGTACCGGGCCTGTTCGAGGGCGGCGACTGCTTCTGGCTCGATGCCACCACGCTCGCGGTGGGTCGAGGATTCCGTACGAACCAGTCCGGCATCGACCAGATGGCGGAGATCGTCGCGCCGCTCGGGGTCACCGTCGACGCGTTCGACCTCCCGTACCACCTCGGTCCCGATGCCTGCCTCCACCTGATGTCCGTCGTGAGCGTGCTCGACGACGACCTCGCGCTGGTGCACGCACCCCTGATGCCCACCGCGCTGTACCAACGGATGCTCGACATGGGGTATGCGCTCCTCGAAGCACCGGCCGGGGAGTTCGCAGCGAGCCTCGGCCTGAACCTGAACGTGTTGGCCACCGCTCCACGCCAGGTGATCGCCATCGACGGATTCGACGGCACGCTCGCACTGATGCGCGAGGCCGGCTGCGAGGTCACCACCTTCGTCGGCGACGAACTCTGCATTCCGTGCGAAGGCGGGCCCACGTGCCTCACCCGCCCGCTGCTGCGCGGCTGACCAACGGCCATCGCCCGGATCAGCCGCGGTACGTCATCCCCCGGTAGCCGTCGGCGAAGCCGGCGGCGCGGAGGATCTCGACGAAGCCTTCGGGTACGTCCGGGCTCGACAGCGTGTTGCCGTCGACCTTGCGGATCTCGATCGACTTCATCCGCCCGTTCGGCACCAGCGCCATCAACGCTGCCGCCCACGAGGTGTCGACCAACGTGTCGGGGAACGTGACGAGGTGATGGCCGCGCTTGTCGAACCAGGCCAGCAGCTTGCCTGCTCGCAGCACGACGACCGACGAGACGTTGCGCGCCGGCCGCCCCGCGGATTCGGGCCACGGAAGCGTCGCACCGTACGCGTTGGCCGGGTCGGTGGTGGCCAGGACGATCGGGTCCGGAACGTCGCCCGGGTGCAGCAGCGGGTCCGGCGTCTCGCGCGCGGCCCGGAGGCGGTCGACCGCACCGGGCACGGCGAACTGAGCAGCACCGAGACCGTCGACGAAGTAGCCACGGCGCACCTGGCCACGTTCCTCCAACACCTTCAACACGCCGTAGACGTTCGTGAAGCCGCCACTGATGCCTTCGGCGAGCACACCTTCGCGGGTGACCACGCCGTACCGCTCCACGAGTTGCAACGCCTGCGCGTACGACGCCTCCGTCGGGTGCGCCGTCGTCTCCAACAGCGGCGCCACCAGACTCCAACGACCCTGTCCGGCGGGTGGGCCGATGCGGTTGAGTCGCCCGGGGCGCGGGCGACCACCGAGGCGCGACGAACGCGATGTGGCCGTGCCGGACTTGACCTTCGCACCCGCGACGACGGCGCGCAGCGGAGCGAGCGAATCGTTCGTGACCTCGCCCGCCCACACGAGATCCCAGAGCGCAGCGAGGATCTCGTCGTCGTTCGATCCGGGCGCAGCGCTGCGGAGTTGGTTCCAGAAGCTGGCGCCGCGTTCGGTCAGCTGCAGTCGGATCGCCTCGTGGATCGCACCGTCGGGCTTGTCGCGCTCCTCCCAACCGGGTGACAGCAGCGGCAACTGATCGGCGAACGTGAGGCGCACCCGACCGTCCCGCGCACCGACGGCACCGGCACCGATCCACACGACCTCGCCGGCCGTACACAGCTCGTCGAGCATCGACGGTCGGTAGCCGAGCACTCGCGACGGCAGGATGTCGGCCTCGATGGTGGACGCGACGATCGCCGAGCCCGAGAGCATGCCGAGCGATTCGACGAGCGCTTCGATGCCGCGCCGGCTCGGTGGGATGTCGTGCCAGGCCGGGAGGAAGCGCGCGAGCGCCTCCTGCTCGACGGCTTCGACCTCCTTGCGCAGCGAGGCCAGCGAACGACGGCGGAGCTGGCGCAGCACGTCGACGTCGACGAACTCACGAGCGACACCCTCGGGACGGAACTCGCCGATGACCAGTCGGTCCTCGCCTTCGAGCGCGGCGAGCGCACCGGCGATCCGCTCGCGTGGCGCGCCGAACCGGGTGGCGACGTCATTGGTGACGAACGGTCCGTGGGTGCGGGCGTACCGGCCGACGAGTTCCTCCAGCGGTCGGGCGACCGGCTCGGTGAACGCCATGGGCAGACCCACCGGAATCGCACAACCGAACGCATCTCGGTACCGGGCGGCATCCTCGGCCGCGGCGAAGCGCATCTCGCCACCGACCCCGATCTCGATCGCCCGCTTCTCCTCCACCAGCTGTCGGATCCACACCGCCCCCAACCCCGTCGACCGCGGCTGATCGGCGGCTGGGTGATCGGTGTCTGACACCGATCGCCCCAATCGCCCGTCCGTCATGGTGTCGACGCTGCTCGGGCGCACGGAGTCGAGGTCGTCGGTGACGCGGAGGTCGACCTCGGCCGCCGTGAGGTCGCCCACCTTGCGGAGGATGTCGTGCAACTCGTCGGCCGATCGGGCCCGTCGGTACTCGTTCAGGCACTGCAACTCGAGTTCGACATCGGCGAGCACGTCGGCGTCGAGCAGGTCGCGGAGTTCCTCGGCGCCGAGCAGGTCACGGAGCAGGTCGCGATCGAGCGCCAACGCTGCGGCGCGACGCTCGGCGAGCGGCGCATCGCCCTCGTACATGTACGCGGCGATCCAGTTGAACAGCAGGCTCGACGCCATCGGACTCGCCTTGCCGGTGTCCACCGACACCACGCGCAGCTTGCGACTGCGGAGGTCGCCGAGCACCTCGCGGAGCGCCGGGACGTCGAAGACGTCCTGCAGGCACTCACGTGACGCTTCGAGCAGGATGGGGAACGTCGGGAACTTCGACGCCACCGCGAGCAGGTCGGCGGCGCGCTGACGCTGCTGCCACAGAGGCGTGCGTCGATCGGGACGACGACGCGGCAGCAGGAGCGCCCGGCCGGCGCATTCGCGGAAGCGGGCCGAGAACAGCGCCGTCTGCGGGAGCGTCGACACGACCAGTTCGTCGATGTCCTCCGGGTCGATCAGCAGGTTCTCGATCGGCATCTCGTCGGCCGACTCGGGCAGACGGATGACGATGCCGTCGTCACCCCACATGGTCTCGACGGGGATGTCGTAGCGGTCCATCAGCTGACGCTCGATCGCCATCGCCCACGGGGCGTGGACCGGGGTGCCGAACGGCGTGAGGATGCACACCCGCCAGTCGCCGATCTCGTCCCGGAAGCGTTCGACCACGACGGTTCGGTCGTCGGGCACTGCTCCCGTCGCCTCGGCCTGCTCGTCGAGATAGGCCACGAGATTCGTCGCCGCGAACGCGTCGAGGTGGTAGTGCTCCATGAGCCGCTTGGTGGCCGCCTTGGACACCGGTCGCTGCGCGGCCTCGATCAGAGCACCAGGATCGTGGACTCCGTCGTCGTCGCCCCCGGAGGAGGTGTTGCGCGAGCTGTTGCGCGCATCTGACCCCGTGTCGCTGTTGGAGAGGTCGCGGATCTCGCGGACGAAGGCACCGAGGGCTCGGCCGAGTTCGAGCGGACGGCCGGGTCGGTCGCCGTGCCAGAAGGGCATCTTGCCGGGTTGGCCGGGTGCCGGGGTGACGGTGACGCGCTCGTAGGTGATGTCCTCGATGCGCCAGGTGGACGCACCGAGGACGAAGGTCTCGCCCGGGCGCGACTCGTAGACCATCTCCTCGTCGAGTTCGCCGACACGCGTGCCGTCGGGCAGGAACACGCCGAACAGGCCCCGGTCGGGGATCGTGCCGCCCGAGGTGACGGCGAGGCGCTTCGACCCGTCTCGCGCCCGCAGCGTGTCGTTCACCCGGTCCCACACGATGCGCGGCCGCAGTTCGGAGAACTCCTCGCTCGGGTAGCGCCCGGCCAGCAGGTCGAGCACGTTGTTCAACAACTCGTCGGAGATCTCGGCGAAGTTCGCGCACCTCCGAACCATCGACGTGACCTCGTCGACGGTGCATTCCTCGACCGCTGCCGTGTGCGCGACGATCTGCTGGGCGAGCACGTCGAGCGGGTTGCGCAGGAACCGACTGGATTCGATCTGTCCGTCGATCATCCGGCGTGCGACGACGGCCGTCTCCAACAGATCGCCTCGGTGCTTCGGGAAGATCGATCCGCGCGACGGTTCGCCGACCTGGTGACCGGCACGACCGATCCGCTGCATCCCGCGCGACACGGCGCCGGGCGATTCGACCTGGATCACGAGGTCGACCGCACCCATGTCGATGCCGAGTTCGAGCGACGACGTGGCCACGATCGCCCGCAGGTCGCCACGTTTCAACTGGTCCTCGATCACCACCCGCTGCTCACGCGCCAACGACCCGTGGTGCGCCTTGACGAGCTCCTCGACCATCACGCCGGTCTCGGCGTCGACGATGCCCGGCACACCCTCCTCGACGGCCAGTTCGTTGAGCTTGGCGGCCAACCGCTCGGCGGCGCGGCGTGCGTTGCAGAAGATGATCGTCGTGCGGTTCGCCAGGATCCGCTTCAGGATCTCGGGGTAGATCGACGGCCAGATCGACGAGCGCGAATCACCGGTTCCCGACCCGGCGGACCCGTATCCGAGTTCGGAGCCGCTGCCCGGTCCGGTCGATCGCTGGCCGAGCGACGACATGTCCTCGATCGGGATGACGACCTCGATCTCCATGTCCTTGCGGATGCCGGCGTCGATGATCTTCACCGGGCGCAGCTTCCCGGGCGTGCCGTCGACTCCGGGCGTCTCGTACCCGCCGAGGAACTCGGCGATCTCCTCCAGCGGGCGCTGCGTGGCCGACAACCCGATCCGCTGGAACGGCTTCTCGGTGACCAACTCCAGGCGTTCGAGCGTGAGCGCGAGGTGAGCGCCGCGCTTCGTGGTGGCCATCGCGTGGATCTCGTCGATGATCACCGTCTCCACACCGAGCAGGGTCTCGGCGGCCTTCGAGGTGAGCATCAGGTAGAGCGACTCGGGCGTGGTGATCAGCAGGTCGGGAGGACGTCGGATCAACTTCTGTCGATCGTTCGACGGCGTGTCGCCGGTGCGCATCCCGACCTCGGGGGCGACGAACCCCTCCCCCAGCCGCTGCGCTGCGAACTCGATGCCCTTGAGCGGGGCGCGCAGGTTCTTCTCGATGTCGAAGGCGAGGGCTCGCAGTGGCGAGATGTAGAGGACCCGGTTGCGGTGCGACCGGGCTCGGTCGCCGTCGGGGCGGGGCGTGGTGGTGAGCCGGTCGATCGACGCGAGGAACGCGGTGAGCGTCTTGCCCGACCCGGTCGGCGCACAGATCAGCGTGTGCTCCCCCGCCGCGATGTGCGGCCAGCCCTGGATCTGCGGCGGTGTGGGCGACGGGAACGACGACGCGAACCATTCTCCGACGGCCGGCGAGAACGCGTCGAGCACGGGATGATGAGCGATGAGTCGAGACTATCGAGCGGTACGAACGCCCGTTCTGCCCAGTGCGGGATCACCCGATCGGACGGGCGGGCGTCCAGGCCTTCCGCGGTGTCGGTCGTCCCGCTCGCCACCACCCCGAGTCGGCGGGACGATCAGATGCAGGGGACGGTGGAGAAGTCCTGGTGGCCGCGTCCGGGAACGCAACGGAACCCGTAGGTGGCCGATGCGAATCGGAACGACCCGTCGTCGGAACGCTCGGTCGTGACGATCAGCCGTGTGGCATCGGAGGAGTCGTCGAGGAGACCGGTGGTGGTGACGATGACGAGCTGACCGTCGACCTCGATCAGTTGCTCGGCGCTGTCGCTGAGGGCGGGCGACAACTGGAGCGCGAGGAGTTCGCGATCGAAGGCCCAGAACGGCTGCTCGGTGTCGATGTACTCGTTCAGGCCAGGTGCCGAGGCGGACGCCGATTCGAGATCGACGTCGATCTCGCCCGGCCATCCGCGAGTCGCGACTTCGTCGAGCTCGCGTCGGACGAACTCGCCGCCGTTCGGCCCGGATGGGACGACCACCGTTCCCGAAGGTTCCAGCAGCAGGCTCAGGAACGAATCGGAGAGTTCCCGGTAGTAGACGTCGCCGTTGTCCACGTTCGCCGACGGCCAGTCGGTGTCGAAGTCGACGATCACCTCGAACCCACCGGACGACAACTGCACGTAGTCGTAGGCCAACGCTCCGCCGTCGTCGGTCGCCACGACCGACGGGAAGTCCCGGGGGGACGCATAGACAGCGGGCAGCGTGAAGCGTGTGAACACCGCGGAACCGTCGGCGGCGGTGTCGATCCGCGTGAGGCTGTTCCCTGCGTCGCCCAGGTTGAGGTCGAACGACGGGTGCGTCGACTCCGCGACCTCGCCGTTGCGGTCGACCCACCTGTAGATCGTGGCGTCGGGGGCTGGGCGCGTTCCCTCTCCGCCGCAACAGTTCACGTTCGTCAGCCCCGACTTACGGGGGACGAGCCTGCTGTCGCCGCTGCCGTCCAGGCCCGTCCAGCGCATCACGACCGACCCGGCGTCGGACCCCACCAGCGGGATCGCCAGGAGGTCGTTGCTGGGGTCCTGCACTCCGGGCGTCTGCACCCGGAGGTAGGCGACGTCGTCCGGTCCGACGTGGGTCAGGAACGGTGCATCCCCGACCGGCTCGGTGAACGTCACCTCCGACTGCACTTCGGTGCCCGTCTCGTCGTACACCCGCAGGGTGTCTCCCCCGGGATCCAGGGCGACGATGCGTCCGGTCTCCGTCGTGGCCAACTGTGTGCATTCGAACTCCGACACACAGGTGCGGGTGACCGCCGTCGGTTGCACGAGTCCTGGAGCACCGGGGTCGGTCGGCTGCGCCGTGGTCGTCGGCACCGCGGTGGTCGGCGCCGGTGGCGTGGGCGCCGGTGTCGAGGGCGTCGGTGACCCGGGCTCGGTGACCCCCGAGATCGGCGGCAGTGGACCGGTCGGCGGCACGAGGTCCTCCAGCCGTGCGAGTTCGATGGAGTCCGCCGTGATGCGTGCGAGGAGCGTGCCCCACACGTCACTGGCCACAACGTCCCAGTCGTCGGGAAGGCGGATCCACTCACCCGACCCGTCGTAGTTCAGGAGCGCCACGACCGGCATACCCGTCGGGCCGAAGTCGGCATCGGGGTCCGTGTCGGCTCCGATGCGTTCCGTGTAGATCGCACGCTGCGCACCCGGAGCGACCACGTTCAGCCCGACGAACGGCGGCGCCCAGGTCGGATCCCGTTCGATGTCCAGTTGCCAGGACACCTCCGTGCCGCGCAGCGTGACGATGCCCTCCGAAGCGGGGCTGGTGTCCTGCAGGTCGGTCTCGAGGTCGAGCATCGGGAACGACGTGCCGTTCTCCGCCGATTCGCCCGAATCGCGCGGCTGCCCGTCCTCGTCGACGTACCCGATGACCGTGGCGCCGTCACGTCCACGGGTAATGACACCGTCGGACCCGTGGCCGAAGAAGTACGGTGGAATCTCCAGGTAGGCGTTCACGTCCACTTCGTCGACGGCCACGACCGAGCCCGCGTTCTCCCCGAGAAACGGGATCGCGACGAACCGGAAGCCCCGCGGAATTGCCTGGTCGTCGCCGTCGAACACGGGCTCGCCGAACCCGTAGACGACCGGACCCGGTCCGCTGACGACCGAGGAGATGTCCTCCTCGACAGGTACCTCGCGGGCCGAGATGCCGTCGACGTCAGGCCCCACGATCGTGATCGATCCCGTATTGGGTTGGTTGACAACGACGTGATCGGCTCCGACGGCGAAACTGATCAGGCCGCCCCCCTCGGGGTTCGGCACCAAGGGCAGCGAGAAGTACGGCTCCGGCTCGAGGATGGGCGGCGGATTCGCGGCGTCGACCGAGATGGTCTGGCGGACGAACCCCTCGGATCCGACGGTCGTCGACGGCTGCGGCTCGGGTGCGGCGACCGTCGTGTCAGGCGAGGTCGACACGGGTGACGTCGTTGCCGGGTCGGTCTGCGCAACCGTGCCCGGGGTGATCACGTCGTTCGTCCGGTCGCCGCCCACCACGGCGACGAGGCCGAGCGCGATCATGCTGACGACCGCCGCCGCGGCTCCGAGCAGGATCAGCGGCGAGCGCCGTCGGCGATCGCGCGCCAGGTCGATCGATGGCGGCGCGCCACCGAGGTCGCCGCCGGCGATCCGTGACCGCACGGCGTCCAGAGCCGCTCCGGTCTCACCGGACGACACCGTATGCTCGTGCTCGTGCATGGCCGCCATCGCCACACCACCGAGTTCGTGGTCGATGCTCTGGTCGTCGCGTTCGTTCATGACCGTGCCTCCGTGTCCCTCTCGTCGGGGAAGAATTCGTCGGATCCGCCGAGTCGTCGGCGCAGGTTCGCCCTCGCCTTGGACAGCGCGGACTTCACCGTGCCGGTGGCGATGTCCATGATCTCCGCGACATCGGCCACCGAGTGGTCCTCGGCGTAGTACAGCGTTGCCGCGAGCCGCTGCTGCGGACTGAGCGACCGTGTGAGATCGGCCCACCGGATGGACGCAGCGACCGTCGCCGGGTCCGGCGTGCGGTCGTCGTGGCTCGACTCCCGGTGGCCGAGCCGCTCGATCGCAGCGGCCTCCGAGCTGCGGCTGCGATGGTGGTCGATGAGCAGGTTCCCCATGACCCTGCGGCACCATGCGATCGGCGAATCGTACGCATCCAACTCGTCGCGGTGGTGGTGCGCCCGCAGCATCGTCTCCTGGGCGAGTTCCTGGCTGACGTGACGCGAGGTCGACATCGCCAGCCCCATCGCGACCAGACGCGGGTAGGTCGAACGGAACAGATCGTCGTATTCGTCATCGGTCATCGGCACACCACCCGCTCATTCTCCCGTTCACACCCGATGACACGGATCACCGCGCACATCGGTTCCCATGATGTGCCCGAAATGTCCGTGGGCATGCGACGACCCGCCACGGCATCAGCCGAAGCGGGTCGTGATCGAGTCGATGTGGAGGAAGGCAGGCGGGGACGCCGGCCGCTCAGTCCTCCTCGTCGCCGCCCGGCCCACGGAGCGTGATCTTGGAGTCGAACTGCTGCGTCCCGAAGGCAAACCAGCCATCGGTCTGCGACGTGTCGAGCACGGCCACGCGCAACTCGATCGACTCACCGAGTCCGATCGTTGCATCGACGCCGTGGAGGTGGAACTTCGTCTTCTTCCACGACGTGGCGTTGTTCACCTGCCGCGTGTCGGAGCCGAGCAGGGTGCACTGGTTGAGGAGGTTGCACCGGTAGACGCCGACCTGGACATCGAGGTACTCGTGCGCGAAGTCCTTCGCGGCGATGTACAACTCGACGTCCAGACCGCGATCGATCACGATGGGGAAGGGCGTCGCGGACCGGAATCTCATCACCTTCGTCGGGTCGGTTCCGCCGACACCGGCTGCGTCCTTCTGCACCAGAGCACCGGGCGCACTGTCACGATCGGTGTCGAGGTTCACGAGCGAGACGTCGCGAGGAGCGTTGTCGAAGATCCCGAAGAACGCCGGCGCCGGCATCGCCGAAGCGAATCTGTTCCCGAGGTACAGCGTCTGTCCGGCCCCGACCGCAGGTGGCGCCGGGACGGTCGGCGTAGTCGTCGTCGTGGTGGGTGCTGGACGTTCGGGCTCGGGAGCGACCGGAGGCGTGGTGGTCGTGGTCGTGGTCACGGCCGGACCGGCGGGTACTGGCACCGTCGCCGGCGGGGCGATGTTCGGCGGTGTGGTGTCGGGCGTTGCGGTTGCAGCAGGCGACGTGGAGGTCGTGGTCGCCGTCCCCGTCCCGGGTCGAACCGTCGTCGACGGGGTGCTTGCGGTCCCGTCGCCTGCCGTGGAGGTCGTGTCCGTGCCCGCAGTTCCAGGTGGGTTCGCCGAGTCGATCGCAGGCGCACTACCGTCCGCATTCGTCGACGCCGACACGGATTCGGTCGCGGCAGACGGATCGGCGACGAGTGAAGCAGGTTCGATGGACGCCGACACCTGCCCGCCTCGCCCGACGGACGGGTCGGGCGCCTCGGCGGAGGCGGCGTCGAGCACGACGACCGTCTCGCCCGGCGTCTGCAGGTCGTCCGCGTCACCGAACGCGACGACCGCCGGAGGCGATGCTGCCATGACGGGAACGCTCACCGGAGGCGACGCAGCCGCGATGCCGATGGTGCTCGCGACCACGCTGGCCGCCGTGGCTGCCACGGTGGAGGCCAGGCCGGCACCGCCCGTCGATGCCGCTGCGGCGGTCACTCCCGATGCGGCGCCCGACCCGATCCCCGACGCGGTCGATGCGACGGCGGACGTCAGCATCGACCCGCCGGTCGCCGTCGCTCCCGACCCGCCGGCCTGGGCCGAGGTCGAGCCGGCGTGCACGATGCCGCTCGGCTCGAAGAGCGCCAACTGTGCGAACCAGGCGAGCGGCCCGGTCATCAGACGGAGCCGACCGAGCGACACGTTCAGGAACGCGCGAACGACGACCGGATCGAACTGGGCCCCCGAACACGCCGCCAACTCCGTACGCGCCGCCTCGGCGCTCATCGGCTTCTTGTACGACCGCGCCGACGTCATCACGTCGTAGGAGTCGGCAACGGTGACGACGCGTGCGGCGAACGAGATGTCGGTCCCGCTCAGGCCCTGCGGGTACCCGCCACCGTCGAAGCGTTCGTGGTGCTGCCACACCGCCTGGATCGAGTCGCCGAGCCAGTCGGACAAGGGTGCAACGAGGGCTCGACCTTCGTCGGGATGGGTCTTGACGATGTCGTACTCGTCGTCGGTGAGACGACCGGGCTTGTTGAGGATCTCGGTGGCGATCGCGGTCTTGCCGACGTCGTGGAGCAGTGCCGCCCAACGCAACTTGTCGAGTTCGGATCCGGTGAGACCCAGTTCGTCACCGATCAGGTGGGTGTAGGCGCGCACCCGCTCGGAGTGACCACGGGTGAGGCGGTCGTGGTGGCTGAGCAGCCCGACCAGTTCCAGGAGGCGCTCGGCGGCGGCCTGCGGGGTCTCGCCCAACGGCACCTCGCGAGCGGACTCGAGCCGGGCGCGCAGCTGCATTGTGGTCCCCGTGCGCATCGCCACCGCGAAGCGCGACGGGGCGTGATCCGGGAACACGAGCGTGAGTTTGAGGAGTACCGACAGAGGCAGGAGGCGGCGCGCCAGACGGTCGACCGCGATCATCGCAACGGTCGAGACGGCGACGATGCCCAACCACCGCACGACGCGCATCGGGAGCGCCGACGCCACGGGCATCAACCCGGAGAGCAGGAAGGCCATGGCCATCGCTGCAACGAACGGCACGACGAAGATCGTCACGCGGACGAACCACGAAAGCGCGGGCCTGCCTCGCCATCCTGCGCTGCGCGCCGCCTCGTCTGCCATCTGCCTTCTCGGTTGCTGCTCAGGTTCCGTCCGCCTGGACAGAGCTCGGGACCGGAAAGCTACGCCTCGCGATCGCTCACGAACAGTGTTCGCGTGGACTTTTGTGGTGATCTTGAGCGGATCGTCGACCCGTTGCGAACCGAACGAATGCTGCGAGCGGCCGTACTTCACTCGGTGTGACTTCGTTGGGCGCCTGACCGGGCGGGCCGACAGCGGCGACGGCGTCGTCATCCACGTGTTCAGCTGATCGACTGTGGGTCCCGTTCCGTCACCACACCAGCGTCCACCGCGATCACGCGGGTGAACTCGGTCGCCCGAAGCAGGGTGCGGTCGTGGGTGACGAGCAGGATGGTTCCGTCGAAGGCCGCGATGGCGTGCTCCAACTGTTCGATCGCATCGAGGTCGAGGTGGTTGGTCGGTTCGTCGAGGACGAGGAGGTTGGCACCGTTCGCCATCAGGACCGCCATCGCCGCTCGTGTCCGCTCCCCCGGCGACAACGTGCGACCGGGCCGATCCAGTTGGTCGGGGCCGAGGCGGAACTTGGCGAGCAGAGTCCGAGCCGTCGCCGTGTCCATGCCGGTGATCGCGCAGAATGCGGCGATCAACCCGTCGTCGCCGATCAGCCCGTCGCGAGCCTGCTCGATCTCACCGATCACGACCGACGAGCCGAGACCCGCCCGACCCGACGTCGGCGCCCGACGTCCCAGGAGCAGGTCGAGCAAGGTCGACTTCCCCGAGCCGTTCGGCCCGACGATCGCGATCCGATCCCCGTGTGCGACGTCGAGATCCACCGGCCCGAGACGGAAGTCGCCGCGCTCGACGACGGCACCGTTCGCCGTGGCCACGATGTCGCCACTGCGGCCCGCGGTCGGAATCGAGTACCGCAGCTCCCACGCCGTGCGCGGCTCGTCGACCACGTCGAGCCGCTCCAGCGCCCGGTCGGTTCGCGCCGCTCTGCCTGCGAGCTGTTCGGTCTGGTTCATCTTGAAGTTTCGAATGTGCTTGTCGGCTTCGTCCGACTTGCGCACACGGGCTGCGCCCTGGCTCGCCCACTCCCGTTCACGCTGCCCGCGATCGACGAGCGCCTGGTGCTTGGTGTCGTACTCGTCGTAGCGCTGTTGCGCGTGCAGCTTCGCCAGGGCGCGCTCGTCGAGAAAGGCGTTCCAGCCCCCGGCGAACCACGACACCCGATGCGAGTGATGGTCGATCTCGATCACGTCGGTGACGGTGCGTTCGAGGAACGAACGGTCGTGACTGACCAGAGCGACCGGAGCATCCAGCCCGACGACCCACCGCTCGAGCCGATCGAGCCCGTCGAGGTCGAGGTCGTTGGTGGGTTCGTCGAGCAGCACGACGTCGAAGCGCGAGAGCAGCAGGGAGGCGAGCGACACTCGCGCCGCCTCCCCACCCGACAGCGTCGCGGTCGGCTGCGATCGCACGCGTTCGGTCAACGAGAGGTCGGCGAACACCTGGCCTGCGCGAGCGTCGAAGTCTGCGGCGCCGAGCGACAGCCACGCCTCGAGGGCGTCGCTGTACTGGTCGTCGCTGCCGGGCCGGCCCTCCGCCATCGCCGTGGTGGCGGCGTCGAGCGCCGACTGCGCTCGGTCGACACCGGTGCGGCGAGCGAGGAATGCGTCGACGGTCTCGTCGGCGCGCCGATCGGCCTCCTGGGGGAGGTACCCGACGGTCGCCGAGGCGGGCACCCGGGTGACCGACCCCCCGACCGAGGTGGTCGTGTCCGTCAACCGGCCACCGAGCGCCTGCAGCAGCGTCGACTTCCCGATCCCGTTCGGACCGATGACCCCGACGCGATGGCCGGGCGAGAGCGTGAGTTCGACGTGGGCGAGCACGTCGAATGCGCCGCGTGTGACCGTGAGGTCGCGGGCGATGAGAGAAGCGGGCATTCGGGTCTCCTGTGTTCAGCGGTGCGGCGGCACGCAGCAGGCTGCTGCTCGGTGCCTGATCTGGCGGCAACCTCTGTTGATCCGTCCGGGAGCGATCAACAGAGGTTGGTGGACGTCACGTGTGCCTCACAGGTGCTTCATGGGTGACGACAGTAGTCTCGACGTTCCCTTCTCGCTCGGCCGGATTCGGTCGAGCCACGAGTTCCCTCCACACCACAGCCTCCACCACCCCCTCTCACGTGTCGACGATCAACCTCCGCCCGTGGCAGCGCGACGCATTCGCCCTGTTCATGGACGGTGGACGACCGCACCCCGTCACCGGCGAGATCGCCCCCGACTTCCTCACCGTCGCCACGCCGGGGGCCGGCAAGACCACCTTCGCCCTCACCTGTGCGCGAGCGACGCTCGCCGAGGAGAACCGGCCGCTGATCGTGGTCGCACCGACCAGCCACCTCAAGACCCAGTGGTCTCTGGCGGCGCATCGACTCGGACTGCAACTCGACCCGCACTGGTCACCCGGCGACGGACTCGCGCGTGACGTGCACGGCCTCGTCACCACCTACCAGCAGGTCGCCACCGGTGCCGCCGCCACGAAGCTCGCCGGGCTGTCGGCGGAGGGCTTCGTGATCCTCGACGAAGTGCACCACGCCGGCCACGAGAAGGCGTGGGGCGACGGGATCCGCAAGGCATTCGCCCTCGCACACCGTCGCCTGTCGCTGTCGGGCACGCCCTTCCGCAGTGACGCGGCACCGATCCCGTTCGTGCGCTACGACGCCACCGGCGAAGGCGAACTCGCACACGCCGACTACACCTACGGCTACGCCGACGCACTGCGCGACGGCGGCGTGGTGCGCCCCGTCTACTTCCCGCGCGTCGACGGGGAGATGGAGTGGACCACCGCCGCGGGCGACACGCTGTCGGCGTCGTTCCAGGACGAACTGACCCGGGACCAGAGCTCGATGCGGCTGCGAACGGCGCTGAGCCTGGAGGGCGAATGGATGCCGTCGGTGCTCGCCAAAGCGGTCGACCAACTCCGCATGATCCGGTCGTCGCCGGTGGCGGAGGGTGGTCAGGCCGACGCCGGCGGCCTCGTCATCGCGATCGACCAGGAACATGCCCAGGGGATCGCCCGCCTGCTGCGCGACCGGTTCCAGGTACCCGTCGACATCGTGGTCAGCGACGACCCGGGCGCCTCGAGGAAGATCGCCGAGTTCTCCGAGAACGACCGACCGTGGATGGTGTCGGTGCGGATGGTGTCCGAAGGCGTCGACATCCCCCGACTGCGCGTGGGCGTGTTCTCCACCACCACCTCGACCGAGCTGTTCTTCCGCCAGGCGATCGGCCGTTTCGTCCGGTGGCAGGCCGGACGATCGAACCAGAAGGCGTACGTCTACATCCCCGACGACCCACGCCTGCGTGCTCATGCCTTCGCGATCGCCGAGGCGCGTCGCCACATCCTGCGCCCGCCGGGCACCGCCACGGAGGACGACGACTTCCAGGCGGACGGTGGCCTCGACGACCAGAAGGTGTCCGACGACGCCGAACAACTGGCGCTGTTCTCGGAGTTCGCCGTGCTCCGAGCCGATGCGACCGACATCTCCATCCACACGGTCGGGGCCGACGGTGCGGTGATCGCCGGCGACGGCAGCGACACGTCCGCCACCACCTACTACGAGCCGACCTACGACGTGGGCGGCCCACCGGCGTTCGACGACGAGCCCGACCCGCCCACCCCGTTCTTCGCGAGCGATCCGTCGCTGTTGCTCGACCTGCCCGAGATCCCGACCGCAGCGGGCCTCGCGCCTGCCGGGTCGCTCAGCGTCGCCGAACTGAAGGACGACCTGCGCAACCGCAACGCGCACGTCGCCAAACGGTTGGTCGACGTCACCGGGTGGGGTCACGCGAAGGTACAGGCCGAGATGAACAGCATCGCCGGGGTGCGCAGCGTCGCGAGCGCCACCAACGAGCAACTCGCTCGGCGGCTCCGCTACAGCGAGAGTTGGCTCCGCAAACTGTTGCGCTAGCCGATCCGAGCCGGTCCGGCCATCGCGCTGGGCGCGGCAGGCACTCCGGCGACCTCTGTAGGATGTCGAGATGCCCGCTGCCGGAGAGCACCACCCCGCATTCGAGGAGTACTGCGAGTGCATCTTCGAGCTTCGAGAGGACGACCTCGAGGTCATCCAGGCTCGTATCGCCGAGCGACTGCAGGTCAGTCGACCGGCGGTCAGCGAGATGATGAAGCGCCTCGAAGCCGAAGGGCTGATCACGTCCGAGGGCGGCATCAAGCTCACCGAGTCCGGGCGCACGCTGGGTGAGTCGGTGGTCCGCAAGCACCGTCTCGCCGAGGTCTTCCTCACCGACGTCCTCAAGCTCTCCTGGGCCGAAGCGCACCACGAAGCCGGCAAGTGGGAACACGTCATCAGCGACTCGGTCGAGAAGGCGATGATGAACCTGCTCGGCGACCCCACCACGTGTCCGCACGGCAACCCGATCCCCGGTTCGGGCTACGTGGCACCCGACTCCGAGCCGCTCTCCACGATCCAGGTGGGCGCCGGTTTCACGGTGCGTCGGATCACGGAGGAACTCGAGTTCGAGCCCGGTCTCCTCGAGTTCCTCGAGGAATCGGCGATCCAGCCCGGCAACACCGGCACCGTCACGGCGTCGTCGCCCGACGGCACGCTCACGATCGAGATCGACGGACGTCATGTCGGCGTCGGCTCGTTCGCAAGTGAGCGCATCCTCGTCACGGCATGACGACGCCGTCGCGCACGACGTTGGCAGACTGTCACCGATGACCACGCACCGACCATCGCGTCGAGTCACGTTCGCGTCCTGCGCTCTGCTCGCATCCTCGATGCTGATCGGTTGCGCGACGACCAACCTCGACGACACGAGCGATCCAGCCGACTCCCTCACCGAAGCCGAGCTCACGGGTGGTGAGGGCCGCCAGATCGCCGAGGACGACACCAGTCCGCTCGAGGAGGGCGAGATCGTCGACCCCGACGCCCCCACCACCACGCTCGCGATCGTCGGTTCGCCGGCCGACCTGCTCCCCGAGATCGGCATCGACATGAGCCGACTCAGCGCCGAGATCGGTGACGACGGCGACGAGGACGCCACGATCGCCCGCATCGAGGCGAACTGGGCGGCCATCGAGGACGAGGTGGCCGAATCGAACCCCGAACTGGTGAACAGCATCCAGGCAACGGTCGACATGGCGCGCACCGCCGTCGACGCCAACCGCCCGGCCGACGCCGACAAGGCGTTCGGTCTGCTCACCGACCTGATCGACGCCTACACCGGCGACGGCTGACCGACCGGCGGCCCGCACGGCCACCACCCGCCGGGGTCCGTCCGATGCGGGTTCACCCCGCCAGACGGAGACGTGCGTTCAGAGGGCGGCAGCGGCTCGCTTGATCGCCTTGCGGATGCGGTGGTACGTCCCGCACCTGCAGTAGTTCTCGCTCATCGCGTCGTCGATGTCCTGGTCGGTCGGGTTCGGGATCCGCTCGAGCAGCTTGACCGCGGTCATGATCTGCCCCGCCTGACAGAAGCCGCACTGCGCGACGTCCTCGTCGATCCACGCCTGCTGCACCGGATGGAGCACGTCTTCGACCGCGAGTCCCTCGATGGTGGTGATGTTCGCACCGGCAGCATCACCCATGGGGACGATGCACGGGCGGACGAGTTCACCGCCTTGGAAGCTGGTGCACGCACCGCACACGCCCACACCGCAGCCGTACTTCGGACCGCGGACCCCGAGACGGTCGCGGAGCAGGTAGAGCAACGCATCGTCGTTCTCGGCGTCGATCGTGACGGGGGTGTCGTTGACGTTGAAGGTGATCTCAGGCATCGGTTCAGCCCTCCTGGTGGAAGTCGCGGAGTGGGAAGCGGCGGGGCTTGATCCCCGTCGCACGGGCAAAGGCGTTGGCGATCGCTGCCGCCGCCGCCGGGAGTGCGAGTTCGCCGGCGCCGCCGGGGCGGTCGCCGTTGGCGGGCATGAAGTGCACGACGATCTCGGGCGGGGTGTGCTTCATCTGGGCGATCTCGAAGTCGCCGAAGCTGCTCTCGCGGATCGCACCGTTGTCGAGATGGAGTCCCGTACGGAGGATCGAGGAGATCGCATCCGTCGCCGCACCGATCACCTGGGCCTCGAGTCCGGTCGGATTGACCACGCGGCTGACGTCGAGCGCCACGACGAGCTTGGTGACCCTGGCGTCGACGTCGGGATCGGGCGAGGTCTGCAACTCACAGAGCACCGCCGCTCGCGACTTGTACTCGTTGTGGACGCCGAAGCCCTGCGCACTCCCCGCCGGCATCGAGCGACCCCAGTCACCGAGTTCGGCCACCTTGGCCAACACCGCCTTGGTGCGCTCGTCGTCCAGGGTTCGCATGCGGAAGTCGTACTCGTCCTCGCCCATCGCTCGGGCGAGTTCGTCGACGATCACCTCGTTGGCGACCACCGCCGTGCCGGAGTAGATGCCACGCCACGACGAAGTGGCGACCGGGAACTTCTTCTCGTTCAACAGCAGCGTCGTGAGGCCGAAGTCGTACTGAACGAGTTGGGTCGAGTGCCAGATCGTCTGGCTGAACCCGAACGGCACCAGTTCGCCACCGAGGGCGGTGATGCCCTCGCCGAACCCGTGGCGCAGATCGAGCTCCGGCGTGGCCGCACGGTGATCGAAGGTGAACACCTTGCCCTTGCCACCCAACAGGCTGCGTGTCCGGTAGGTGGCCTGCACGTTGTGGATGCTGAGTGGACGGGCCCGACCGAACTTCATGTCCTCCTGGCGGGTGAACATCAACTTGATCGGGCGGCCGGCGATGCTCGAGATCCGGGCCGCTTCGACCGCGGCGTCGAAGAACAGGCGACGGCCGAACGAGCCGCCCGTCTTGACCACGTTCACCTCGACGCTCGTCGGCAGGATCCCGAGGTCGCGAGCGATCTTGGCCTGCGCCGCAACGGGCGTCTTCACGCCCGTCCAGACCCGTGCCCGACCGTCCGAGACGTCGGCGATCGCGGTCATGGTCTCCATCGGCGCGTGAGCCATGTACGGGAAGATGAACTCGCCGCTGATCTTCTTCGTGAGCAACGGGATCGACGGCAGAGTCGGAAGGTTGATCCGACGCAGATCGTCGATGATGTCGTCGTCGGAGAGGTCGTCGGCGGTCCCGCCGTTCCAGACGATCTCCAGGGCGTCGCGTCCGCGGAAGGCCTCGCCGAACGAACGGGCGATCACGGCGACGCCCGACGATGCCCCTTCGACGTCGATCGGGACCTCGACGACGTCGATCACGCCGGGAAGCGATCGGGCGACCGCATCGTCGTACGAGGCGACGGTGCCGCCGAGGGTCGGTGGGCGAGCGACCACGGTGGGCATCGCGTCGGGCACGACGTCGAGATCCATGGCGTACTGGACCTTGCCGGTGACGATGTCGCGTGCATCGAGTCGTGCCGTCGGCTGCCCGACGACGCGGTAGTCGGACGGATCCTTCGGAACCGCCAGGCGAGCGAGGTCGTTGCGTCCTTCGACACCGTTCGAGAGGTCGGCGTAGCGGATCGATCGGCCGTCGGGAGCCGAGGCGAACCCGTCCTGGGTGGTGATCTGTCCGGCCGGAACACCCAACTGCTGCGCCGCCGCGAGCACGATCATCTGGCGCAGTGCGGCGGTGACCTTGCGGAGCGGATCCCACAGCGACGAGATCGAGTGGGAGCCGCCGGTGATCTGGCCGGTCAACCGGCGGATCTCGGCCGGCGAGAGCGACGGATCGATCATGTCGACGGCGACGTCGAGCTCCTCGGCCACGATCATCACCGCAGCGGTGATGATCCCCTGTCCGACCTCCATCCGTGGGAGTTCGAATCGGACCCGATTGTCGGCCTCGATGCGGATCAGGTAGTCGTAGTAGAACGGATCGCCCGACAACAGCAGCAGGTCGGTGAGGTCGAGTGCGTCGGCCAACTCCGGGATCGGTGGGAGCAGGTCGAGGGCCTCGGCATCGTCATCACCCGTGACCCTGTCGACTCCGACCGTCAGCGCAACGGCCAGCGCGGATCCCTTGATGGCGTACCCGATGAGCGATCGGCGCTCCACCGGCGTGGCGAGGACCCCGGTCGGTGACGGCAGGTCATCGCCGATGTCCTCGGTTTCAGCGTGTGACTCTGGCGAGCGGGTCGTCATGGTCATTCCTCTCGATGGTGCTTCGGTCGGTCGAAACCAGCGGCGTTCGTGTTGCGGTCGCATGACGTCTGTCGTGCGGGGTGTCGCTTGTCACGCAAATTATGGCATCGGATGCCCCTTGTCAAGAAAAAGGTGACATCCAGTGTCGACTATGGCGGTCCAAGTGGCACGACATGCCAACGAACTACGCTGTGAATCGAATGAGCAGGACGACGGGGAAGCGTGCAGCGAACAGGGAACGCGTCCGCGACGACCTCGCTGCCGCGGCACTGAACCTGTTCGATCGTCAAGGTTTCGCCGACACCACGGTCGACGAGATCGCCGAAGCCGGTGGAGTGTCCCGCCGCACGCTCTTTCGACACTTCCCCACGAAAGCCGACGTCATCTTCGCGGATCATCCCGAGCGGATCATGCGGCTCGACGAGTACCTGCTCGCTGCTTCGCCCGACACCTCACCGCTCGATGTCGTGATCGGGTCGGCCAAGGCCACGATCCCGTCGTTCGTCGACCCCGCCGACTTCTTCCTCACCCGACACCGCCTGCTGAAGGACACGCTCGAACTGCGTCTGCGCGAACAGGCCTACGGGCTCCAGTACACCGGGGTGCTCGCTCGGTTCCTGCGCCGACGACTCCGCGAGACGGGCATCGACGTCGCCGACGTGAACGCGCTGAGCGACATGATCGCGGCCGCCGTCGTCACGGTCGTCAATCGCGCACAACGCACGTGGTCGGCGTCGGCCGGTCACGCCGACGCGATGGAGACCACCACGATCGGCCTGAGCATGCTCCGCCAGGCGTTCGACCCGCTGGTGAACCCTCGATCGGATGCGGTCTCCAACCCGACCGTGATCGTGATGAATGCCGAGGGCAATGTTCCACCCGACGTCGTGAAGCGACTCAACTCCATCTTCGATCCGACCTGAGACCCACCGCCACGTCTCGTCCCGTCACGTCACGTCGTGGTCGAGATCGAGCCGTCTTCCCGACGGCTCAGCTCGGACGTCGTCACCTCATGGGTTCGGGGAGTTCGTCGGCGTGGACGACCGCGAGACGTTGCGTCGAACGGGTGAGAGCGACGTAGAGCGCACGCATCCCGTGTTCGATGTCGCTCACGATCCGGCTCGGCTCCACGACGATCACACCGTCGAGCTCCAGACCCTTCACCACACTCACCGGCACGAGGGTCACACCGGAGTCGAGGCCGGTGCGGGTGGCAGAGCCGTGGGTGATCCCTGCGGCCGTCAGGGCCTCGGACAGATCGGGCAGCATCGAGTCGGGTGCCACGACACCGAGCGACGCACCACCCAACTGCTCCTGCATCGTGGCCACCTGACGCGCGACCTCGGCGGGAAGTTCGTCGAGCGATCCGGCGCGCACGATCGACGGGCCAGCCTCACCGACACGCACCGACTCCGGAGCACGCAGCCCCGGCGTGGCGACCGCTGCGACCTTGTTCGCGAGTTCCATGATCTGGCCCGGGATGCGGTAGCCGACCGACAGGCCGATGACCCGCGGCGCCCGGCGATCCGGCAGGTGCACCAACACGTCGTCCCACGAGTCGGGGGCGAGCGGCCCGGTCGCCTGGGCGATGTCGCCGACGATCGTCATCGATCCGTTCAGCGAGCGGCGGGCGGCCATCTTCAACTGCATCGGTGTGAGGTCCTGCACCTCGTCGATCACGATGTGACCGAACGTGCGGATCTCGTCGGCATCGTCGAACTTGCCGTCCCTGCCGGGCTTCGGGCCGAGCACGTCGAAGGCGTCGTCGAGAAGTGCCACGTCCGACATCGTCCAGCGGACATCGTCGACCGACTCCGATCGCGGCCGGAACAGTGTGAGTGCGTCGGACTCGCCCATCACGTCACGCGCGGCGAGCTTGAGCAGCGCCTTCGAACCGAACAGATCGTGCAGGAGCTGCGCGGGCGTGAGCACCGGCCACATCGCGTCGAGGATCGCACGACCCTCGTCGGTGTGGCGGAACGCCTCCCTGATCTGGCGTGGCCCGACCTCGGGGTCGCGCTGGCTCGCGGCGAGCACCCCCCACACCTCGTTCTCCACGTAACGGCGCCCTGCGTTGTGACGCTGGAAACGCCGCTTCGCCGTCTTGACGATGCGCGCGGAGTCCTGGACGAGCAGGCGCACGTAGCCCGCACCGAACGGCAACACGACGTCCTCGCGCAACGGGCGTTCCCGGTCGGCGACAGCGTTGTCGATCATCTCCGACATCCGCTCCTCACCCTTCAGACGAGCTGCGGCGTGCGAATCGTCACCGTCGTCGCCGGGGCGCAGGAAGCTCACGCCGCGCACGAGGTCGGCGAGCACCACCTGGTCCACGCCGGCCTCACCGAGCGACGGGAGGACACGTTCGATGTAGCGCAGGAACACGCGGTTCGGACCGATCACGAGGACGCCCTGGTCCTCGAGCGGGAACCGGTGGGTGTAGAGGAGGTACGCGGCCCGGTGGAGTGCGACGACGGTCTTGCCCGTGCCTGGCCCGCCCTGCACCACCAGCACACCCTGCTGCGGAGAGCGGATGATCTCGTCCTGCTCGCCCTGGATGGTGGCCACGATGTCGCCGAGCGTGCCCGTGCGGCCGCGCTCGATCGAGGCGAGCAGCGTCGAGTAGCCGCGCAGTCCGGAGTCGGCGGCGACGACCGCCCCGTCACCCTCGCTGCGCAGGCTGGCGCCGGAACTCAATCCGGCGTCGTCGCCGAGTCCGAGGTGACCGTCGCCGAACAGTTCGTCCTCGATCCCGAGCAGGCTGCGACCTTCGATCACGAAGTGCCGACGACGCGCGATGCCCATCGGCTCGCGACCGGTGGCCCGGTAGAACGGCTCGGCAACCGGGGCGCGCCAGTCGACCACCACCGGCTCGCGGTCCTCGTCGGCGATGGCGAGACGCCCGATGTGGAACGGCTCGAACTGATCGGGGGACTCGGCCACCCGGTCGATCCGTCCGAACACCAGGGCTGCATCACCGAGATCGAGTTCCTCGAGCCGCTTCACGATGGCGGCGTCGAACGTGTTGCGCTCGTACCTGGCCTGGAACGTGCCGCCCTGGTCGGCCTCGGTCATGTTCCGGATGCGGAGCGCGGCCGCCTTGCTGGCGTCCAGACACTCGTACGCGTGGTCGATGTAGGACTGCTCTTCGGCGAGTTCGGGATGCTGTTGCGTCATAAATCGGGGCGGAGAAATGCTATCCCCGAGCCTCCCCGTCTCGTCCAACGTCGGTCACACCCCCACACCCCCACCGGTGAGCCTCCATCGCACCCACCCCGACCCAAACTCACCGCTCCAGATCCCCACACCCCCACCGGTGAGTCTGCGTCGGGCCCGGACCGACGCAGACTCACCGACCGGGTGTGGGAGGTCGCCAGGGGACCCGTCGGTGGCGTGGCGATAGCGTCCGTGCACGATGACCGACCCTGTTTCCGTCCCGTTCCTCGATGCCGCGAACGGACGCACTCCTGCGCACACGCCGGTGTGGTTCATGCGCCAGGCCGGTCGCTCGCTGCCCGAGTACAAGGGTGTGCGCGGCGAGGGATCGATCCTGCATGCGATCAAGCAGCCCGAGACGGCCGCCGAGATCACGATGCAGCCCGTGCGCCGATACGGCGTGGACGCCGCCGTGCTCTACAGCGACATCGTCGTTCCGCCCCATGCGGTCGGGTTCGGCATCGACGTCGCCCCGGGCACCGGCCCGGTGGCCGAGCAGCCGCTTCGGTCCGTGGCCGACCTCGAACGACTCCGGCCGCTCGAGGTGGACGACGTGTCCTACGTGGTCGAGACCGTGAAGCTGCTCGTCGAGGAACTCCCCGCATCGGTGCCGCTCCTCGCGTTCGCCGGTGCGCCGTTCACCGTCGGCAGCTACCTCATCGAAGGCCGACCGTCGAAGGACTACCGGTACACGAAGGCGATGATGTACACCGAGCCGGCGCTGTTCCACCAGGTGATGGACCGCCTGGCCACGTCGGCGGTCACCTTCATCGACGCCCAGTTGACCGCCGGTGCCGGCGCCTTCCAGCTCTTCGACTCGTGGGCCGGATCGCTCAGCCTCACCGACTACCGCAAGTTCGTGCTCCCCCACTCGACCCGCGTGTTCGCCGAACTCCGGGTTCGTCACCCGGAGGCTCCGTGCATCCACTTCGGGATCGGGTGCGACCATCTGCTCCCGGCCATGTACGGAGCGATGCCCACGGTCGGTCCGCGCGTCCTCGGTCTCGACTGGCGCACTCCGATCAGCGACGCGCGCGCACGCCTCGGCGACGACCTCGTCGTGCAGGGCAACCTCGACCCATCGCTCGTGCTCGCCGGCACCGACGCCGCTCTGGCCGGCACCGAGCAGGTCCTGGAGTCGAATCGGCGCGCTGACGGCTCGCAGCATGCTGGTCACGTCTTCAACCTCGGTCACGGCGTCCACCAACACAGCGATCCCGACGTCCTCCAGGCGGTCGTCGACCGCGTCCACACCGCCACCTCCCTCCCGAACGAGTCGGTGTCGGACACCGTCGGTCGACCGGATGGCGTCTGACACGATTCGGTTGCGCCGTACGGTTCGTCTCGGGTCGGACGTCGATCCGGCGCGTGTTCGGCCGAGACGTCTGACATCATGAGATGTGGCGCACCGAGCGCCCGAACCCCTGACCGAGGCCCGCGAATGCCGAATCCATCGTGAAGACTGCGTGGACAGGACGACGCCGCCGCACGCTGCGACACGGCCTCCTCGTCGCCGCCCTGGCGGTGGCCGGTGTCACGGTCTCCAGTGCGTCGATGCAGACCGCCGGTGCCGACACCTCTCCGGCGACGGTCTCCGACGCAGCGCCGGTCGCCGGACTCCGGCCCGCCGAGCGGGTGTCGGCCCCCCGTCTCGTGTCACCGCGAACCGAAGTGCTGCAGGCCGGCGTCGTCGGGATCAACAAGGTGAACGACACGTTTCCCCAGACCGACATCTCCGTGGCAGCGATCGCGGAGGTCGGCGACACGATCTACGTCGGAGGCAAGTTCACCCAGGTCGAGATCGCGGCAACGGGTCAGCGCATCGGCCAACGGTTCCTCGCCGCCTTCGACCGATCCACCGGCGCGTGGATCGATTCGTTCCGCCCGCAGATCGACGGGAACGTGTGGGACCTGAAGGCGACGGGCGACGGCCGACTCATCGTCGCCGGCCAGTTCTCCAGCGTGAACGGCCGCCCGAACACGACCGGGGTCGCCATGTTGGATGCGGCGAGCGGGGCCCTCGACCCGACCTGGCGCGTCTCGCTCGGCCTGACCGGCGCCCCGCGCTGGCCGATCGCCCGTGCGCTCGACATCGAGGACGGCTACGTCTACATCGGCGGCAACTTCACCCGCATCACCGGCTCGGACAACAGGACCACGCAGGTGATCCAGGCCGCCCGGGTGCGCCTCGACACCGGCCGCGTCGATCCGTCGTTCGTGCCTGACTTCGGCGGGATCGTGTTCGACATCGATGCCGCCCTCGGACGCGTCTACGTCGCAGGCAACTTCTTGTTCGTGAACGGGGCCGAGTCGATCGGCATCGGCATCCTGAACGCGTCGGACGGGTCGCGCGTCGCCGGACTCCGACCCCCCGTTCGAACGAGCGACGAGATCACCAGGAACTACCAGCAGGCCGTCCTCGTTCTCGACGGTCAGGTCTGGCAGGCCGGTTCGGAACACAGCCGCCAGGTGTACCGGCGGAGCGATCACGCTCTCATCCGGTCGTGGATCAGCGACCCGTTCGGCGACGGCCAGGCGCTCGCGATCCTGAACGGCGTCGTGTACTCCGGGAGCCATGCCAGCGGCGCGACGCGGCTGTATCAGGACGCCCGTCGCTGGCCCGGGCTCGACGGAGCGACCAGCAGCAAACCCATCGTCTGGATGGAGGCGTTCAACTCCGCGGTTCCCGAACACCTCGCCTGGAATCCACAGATCGGCAGCCGGAACGGCGAGGGCAGCTGGGAGTTGTTCGCCGACTCGACGGGATGCCTCTGGACGGGCGGGGACTTCAACCGCGGCAGCTTCGACGGCGCCACGCCACGCTACGTGCAGGGGTTCGCGAAGTTCTGCGCCTCGTGAGTGTGCGACCGCCGCATGCACGGTGATCGGTCAGTGACCCGGGAATGCTCCCTGCAGCGTCGCAGCGGTGAGCGTGTTCTCGAGCAGACAGGCGATGGTCATCGGCCCGGTTCCGCCCGGCATCGGGGTGATCCAGCCGGCGACCTCGGCCACGGCTTCGGTGTCGACGTCGCCGACGATGCCCGCCTCGGTGCGTGAGACGCCGACGTCGATGACGGCGGCGCCGGGCTTGACCATGTCGGCGGTGATCATGCGGGCCTGGCCGGCGGCACCGATGACGATGTCGGCTTCGGAGACGACCGCAGCCAGGTCGACGGTGCGCGAGTGCGCCATCGTGACGGTGGCGTCGGCGCCCTTGCGGTTGAGCAGCAGAGAGAGCGGGAGTCCCACCAGCGTGGAGCGACCGATCACGACCGCTCGCTTGCCCGACGTGGGCACGTCGTACTTCTCGAGCAACCGCATCACGCCGAGCGGGGTGCAACCGACCAGGCCCGGCCGGTTCCGCACGAGTCGCCCCATCGACCGTTCGGTGAGCCCGTCGACGTCCTTCTCGGCCGGCACGAGGTCGAGCACCGGTTCGGGGTCGAGGCCGTCGGGCAACGGCAACTGGACGAGGATCCCGTGCACCGAGGGGTCGGCCGCCAGTTCCCTCACGATCGCTTCCACCTCGGCCTGGGTGGCGTCGGCCCCGAGGCCGTGGTGTCGCGACACCATGCCGGCCTCGGCGGCCTTCTTGTGCTTCGAGTTCACATAGCGCTGCGACGGCCCGTCGTCGCCGACGAGCACCGTGGCCAGGCAGATCTCCGGCGAGCCCGCTGCGGCGATCCGTTCGGCCAACCCCGCGACGATCTCGTCGCGCAGGGCATTTCCGTCCATCACGATCGCTGCCATCGCGGCGACGCTACTGCCACTCAGGATCCCCGACGCGATGAGCGGCCCACCCCGCCGCGGCGACTCGCCACGCACCGGGTTCGGACGTCAGCCCGCTTCGGAATGGGTGACCGCCTGCTCACCCATCCACTCGCGCAGGGTGTTCTTGAGCTTGGTCTGCTGGATGAACAGGTCCTGCTCGGCAGGGCTGTCACCGGCGGCCTGAGGGGCCTTCAGGTAGAAGCTCAGCCATTCCTGCACGCCGCTCTCACCGGCGCGGTGTGCGAGGTCCATGAACAGCGCCAGGTCGAGCACGATCGGGGCGGCGAGGATCGAGTCGCGGCAGAGGAAGTCGACCTTGATCTGCATCTCGTAGCCGAGCCAACCGAAGATGTCGATCGCGTCCCAGCCCTCCTTGTTGTCACCACGCGGCGGGTAGTAGTTGATGCGCACGACGTGGTCGATGTTGCCGTACAGGTCGGGGTACACCTCGGGCTGCAGGATGCCGCCGAGCACGCCGAGCTTGGACATCTCCTTGGTCTTGAAGTTCTCCGGGTCGTCGAGCACCTCACCGTCGCGGTTGCCGAGGATGTTGGTGGAGTACCAGCCGCGCATGCCGAGCATGCGGGCCTTGAAGCCCGGGGCCAGCATCGTCTTCATGAGGGTCTGGCCCGTCTTGAAGTCCTTGCCGGCGATCGGAACGCCGTTGCGCTTCGACAACTCGATCATGCAGTCGAGGTCGGTGGTGAGGTTCGGTGCGCCGTTGGCGTACGGAACGTCGCTCTGCAGCGCGGCGTAGCAGTAGATCTGCGACGGTGAGATGTTCTCGTCGTTGTCCCGCAGTCCCTGCTCGAACGCCTCGACCGTGGCGTGGACGTCGGACGGCTCCTGGTAGGCCTCGGTCGAACCGCACCAGACGATCACCATGCGGTCGCAGCCGTTCTCCTCCTTGAAGCGCGCCATGTCCGCGATGAGTGCCTCTGCCTGTTCCCACTTGTTCGAGATGTCCTTCACGCGAACACCGTCGAGGCGGCTCACCCATCGCTGGTCGAACACGGCCTCCATCGGCACGATGCCTTCCATCTCCTTGGAGACCGCATCGAGGTCCTTGCCCTGCAGAACGCCTGCGGTCGTGGCCGCTTCCATCGCGTTGGGCGAGATCGGATCCCACCCACCGAAGACGATGTCGTCGAGGCTGGCGAGGGGCACGAATTCACGGATGAGGGGGTTGCGGTCCTCCTCCTTGGTGCCGAGACGGATGTGGGCCATCTGGCTCACCGACCCGATCGGGGCGTGCGTGCCGTTGCGAGCCGCGATGACCCCGGCGATGAAGGTGGAGGCCACGGCGCCCATCCCGGGGGTGAGCACACCGAGCTTGCCGGTGGCGGGGGCGATCTGTCGAGCTGTCATCGAGTCAAGCTAAGCATCCGTTCATGATTTGTCCATCTGGTGAAGCATGACTTCACATTGCCGCACGGGTACCCTGGCGGGGTGTCGACCACCCGATCCGACCGCTCGAACCATCGGGGCTCCTCGGTCGACCGTCCGCTGCTCCCCGACATCACGATGCGTCAACTCGAGTACCTCGTGGCCATCGACGACGCACCGACGTGGGCGGTCGCAGCGGAGCGGGTCGGAGTGAGCCCGTCGGCACTGTCGCAGGGCTTGGCCGAACTGGAGCGACGAATCGGCGTCGACCTGTTCGAGAACGTGGGCCGTCGTCGCGTCCTGCGCGCGACCGCCCGACCCGTCCTCGACCACGCCCGTCAGGTCGTCACCCTCACGACCGACCTGACCCGGTGGTCGACCCGACTGCGCGACGGCACGAGCGGCAGCGTGCGCCTCGGCATGGTCGACGTGGCCGCCGTGGTCCACTTCCCCGACGTGCTGCGGTCGTTCCGCTCCGAGCGCGGAGACGTCGACCTGTTGCTCTCGGTCGCTCCGTCACGTGCGCTGCTCGACGACGTGGCGCGCGGAGGCCTGGACCTCGCCGTGTGCGTCGAGCCGCCCGAGCCACTTCCCGGCATCGACACCGTGGCACTGCTGAGCGAGACGCTCGTGGTCTACGCCCCGCCGACCACGGTCATCGGCCACCCGTCGACCTGGGGACCGTGGGTGCTGTTCCCGTCGGACTCCCACACCCGCCGTGCCGTCGAGCAGAGGCTCGTCGAAGTGGGAGCCAGGGTGGACATCGCCGCCGAGTCGCACCAGCCCGACGTGCTCCGCGAGATGGTGCAACTCGGCCTGGGGTGGACGGTCCTGCCGCGCACCCAGGGCGAGACGGCGCAGGCCGACCTGGTGGTGGGCGACCGACTGCTCGAGCGCAAGTTGGTGCTCGCTCGGCGGTCACGGTCGGTCCACGACCCCGCCGCCGACGATCTCGCCGCCCGGTTGCGTCGACGACCTCAGCCGGCCTGAACGACGCTGCGACTCCCGGGGCTCGGCCTCGATCGACTCCGACCGTACGGCGCCGCCAACGTCCGATCGGATCAGGCCGGAGCGAGCAACACGCGGCCGCGCGGTCCGTCGACGCACCCACTCGGTCGTTCCGTCGCTGTCAGACCGTCGGCGTACGACCGGCGAGCACCGTGGCGAACTGGTCGGTGTCCACGTTGCCGCCGCAGAGGACGAACGCACTGTGGGCGCCGCGCTGCGCGGGCGACTCCGACAGGAGTCCGGCGAGCGCGATCGCGCCGGCCGATTCGGCGACGTTGTGTGTGGTCCGGAAGATGATGCGCATCGCCTCGGCGACGGCGTCGTCCGACACCGAGATCACCCGGGCTGCACCGCCGATGACGCCCGCCATGGACTGTGGGTCGGGCGAGCGCGTCGCCACCCCGTCGACGAACGTCGCTGCGGTCGGTGTGGTCGTGAGCCTGCCGGACCCGAACGTGAGCTTCGTGGCGGGAGCACGATCGGACACCACGCCGACCACCCGGGTGTCGAGTCCGAGCAGGTCGCGTACCGCGATGATCGCGTTCACGCCCGAGCCCATCCCGACCGGCACGTAGACCGTGTCGATCGGTTCCGCCGCCTCGAAGAGTTCGAGTGCGTACGTCGCGACACCGAGCACCAGGTCACGGTGGAAGGGTGGGACCGCCTCCAGGCCGTGGTCGTCGGCGTGGGCGACCGAGGCCTGACGGGCCTCCTCGAAGTCGTCGCCGTGTTCGATGACGGTCGCGCCGAGTGCCCGCATCGCTGCGTTCTTCTCGACGCTGTTGCCGTGGGGCACGAAGATCGTCACGCTGCGGTCGTGGATCCGACCGGCGAACGCCAGGCTCTGGCCGTGGTTGCCACGCGTCGCGCTGACCACCCCGGACACGTGCGGTCGCTGTCGCACCAGGCGATCGAGGTAGACCAGGCCACCACGAACCTTGAATGCGCCGACGGGCGTGTGGTTCTCGTGCTTGACAGTGACTCTCGTACCGGCGTGGGCCGTCAACATCGGCCACTCGAACTGGGGTGTCGGAGGAACGTGCGGCCGCACGATGCGTACCGCCTCGGCGAGGTCGGCGCGAGTGAGTGTCAGGGCCGGGGGAAGCGGCGGGGCGGTCTCAGACATGGTCGCCGGGGTGCTCGCTGGGGGCGTGGGCGTGCGATCGGGTCGTCGACCCGTGAACTGCGTCCTCGGTGACGACCAGGTCGAGGCGAACGTCGTGATCCTCGGTCGGGATGCTCTCGACGATCTGGGCGGCGAACGCCACCCCGATCACGACGGCATCGTCGCGACGCGCCGGGAGGAACCGGTCGTACCACCCGCCGCCCTGGCCGACCCGGTCTCCGTCGGCGGTGAACGCCGTCCCGGGAACGATGATCACGTCCGGCCACGACGCCTCGACGTCGTCCTCGGGCACCGCGGTCTCGATGCCTCGATCGGCGCACCACGAGAACAGCGCGTCGGTCTCGACCTCGCCCACGACCGATGCGTAGGCGAGCAGCCGTCGGGCGTCGACGACGGCGTGGAGTGAGACCAACCGTTCGATGATCCGCTGCGATCGCTCGGGTCGGTCTGCGAGGCCTCGTCGCAGCGCGCGCATGCGGCGACGCAGATCGCGTTTCGCCTCGACGATCGACGACGCACTCGCCTCGTTCTGGTCTGGCATGGATCGGCAGCGTACAGTTCGAGGCGATGAGCGATCAGACGAACGAACCATCCACGAACGGCGGCACAGGCGATGTGAGCTTCGATCCCGGGCACTTCCGCACCGTGCTGGGTCACTTCCCGACCGGGGTCACCATCGTGTCGGGCATGAACGCCGACGGTGTTCCGCACGGCTTCACGATCGGTTCGTTCACGTCGGTGTCGCTCGACCCGCCGATGGTCGGCTTCCTCCCGCAGATCGGATCCACCACGTGGGAGGAGATGGCGCCGTCGGGCAGCTTCTGCGTCAACGTGCTCAGCGATCAGCAGAGCGATCTCTGCTGGAAGTTCGCGAAGTCGGACACCGACGCGACGCGCTTCGACGGCGTCGGGTGGCACGCAGCGCCTTCTGGTTCACCGATCCTCGATCGTGCCGTCGCGTGGATCGACTGTTCGGTCGAGCACGTGTACGACATGGGCGACCACCACTTCGTGCTCGGGCGCGTCGGCGCGCTCGATGCCGACGCCGACCACGACGGGACGCCACCCGTGCCGCTGCTGTTCTTCAAGGGCACGCTGGGCGGTTTCGCAGCCGAAGGCTGATTCGATGTCGACATGAGTCGATCGTCGATCAACGAACGAACCCCGATCGCCGCCGCCGTCGACGCCGGCATCGTCACGGCTTTCGTCGCCATCGGGCGCAACAACCACGACGAGGATCCCGGCGTGATCGGGCTGCTGTCGACTGCGGCGCCGTTCCTCGTCGGCCTCGTCATCGGGTGGCTCGTGACGAAGGCCTGGGACGATCCGATGCCGATCCGCAGGGGCCTGATCATCTGGCCGGTCACCGTGGCCGTCGGCATGATCGGGCGCAGACTCGTCGGGGACGGCACCGCACTGTCGTTCGTGATCGTCGCCACGGTGTTCCTCGGCGTCACCCTCGTCGGCTGGCGCGCCGCCCGCCTCGCCGTCGTCGCCAAGCGCCACGTCGTCTGACGTGTGGGACCGGCCCCACGCCGGGGCGACCACGACCCATCCATCCGGTGTCCGACACCATGTGGATGGCGGCATTCGGTGTCTGACACCGTTTGGATGACGGCGTTCGTCTGACGGATCGGCCCGGAGGTCACCCGTCGACGACGACGACCTTGTCGCTGCTGCTGCGACCGAACACCTCGGAGGCGTAGATCTCCTCGGCGCGGGTCGGGGGCACGACGAACTCGCCGGGGGTGGTGGCACGAGCGACGTAGGTGTACTCGTACGTGCCACCGGGCAGGTAGCTCGTGAAGGCCTCGGCCCGATCGTCCCGGAGGTTCTGGTACTCGTACCACTGCCACCACCACGACCCGTCGTAGGTCACGCTGGCATCGTCGGCCGGAACGGTGAGTGACGTGGCGAGAGCAGGGTTGACCGCTTCGAGCCCGGCGGGGAGAGGATCGATCAGCGCGACGTGCGTGCGGCGGGCGTCGGCGACCATCGTGAGTCGCACCCGGACCGTCGCTCCCGCCGCGATCTCCCACGTGCCGTCCTCGCGACGGGTCACGTCGGCGGGGTCGTCGACCGCTTCGTAGCTGCGTTCCACCACGAACCCCTCGTCGCGCGGGTCCAGGTCGAGGTCGTCGGGGGCGTACCGCAGGGCGAGTCGGTAGTACAGGCGTCCGGCTCCGTCCTTGTCGAGGACGAGGTCGACGTCACCGCTCTCGATCAGTTCCGACGTCGGCACGGTGGTGAGGTTCGTGTCCGTCGAGCGTCCCCGGAACTCGGACTCGACGGCGTAGGTGTCGCCGAGCCAGGCGCGGGCGACGAAGTCGGGGTCGACCGATTCGAACGTGTCGAAGTACTCGTTCATCGCCAGCAGGATGAAGGAGTTCTCGTAGGCGTTGTTCCAGCGGCCCCGGGTCTGGTTACCGATCAGTCCCGTGACGACCTTGGGGGTCACGTCGCTGTCGGGCGCCTCCCGCACGAGTGCGTCGAGGACGATGCCGTCGGTCCGGCGATCGGAGTGGGCGATCACGTAGGCGTCCTCGCCGTACGAGGTCGCGAACGTGGCCGCACCGGCGGTCTCGACGGCGGAGTTCTCGATCAGGCTCAGGATCTCGGCGCGTGCATCCGCGTCGTCGATGACCGTCCACAACTGTGCGATCGAGTCGAGTTGCAGGGTGTCGTCGGAACCGCGTCGGTACAGGTCGAGCCCCTTCACCGGGTCGGCATCGCCGGCGATGCCCCGGGCATAGAGGGCGTACGCGCTGATCGCATCCTTCGTCTCCTGCGAGTACTCGGGCGGGATGAAGTCCTCGATGCTGCGGAGGTGGTCGAGCGCCACGTCGAGGGTGAACTGGTCGACCGCGTACCCGTTCTGCTGGGCGAGGACGAGTGCGTGCGTCGCGTACACCGACACCCACGGGACGGACTCTCGGCCGCGCTGCCAGTACGGGAACCCACCGTCGTCGTTCTGCAGCGCCTGGAGTCGTTCGATGTCGCGAGTGACGGCGGCATCGAGCTCTGCGGGGGCCGGCAGGCCGTCGGCGTCGAATGCGTCGAGTACGTCGCGCAGCGCCGCCACGGCCAGGATCCGCGAGGCGAGGCCGTCGGACGATTCGTAGCGGTAGTCGTAGAGGTAGAGCACCGAGTCGGTGAGTGCCTGCAGCGCCGTCGACGACGTCGACACCTCCAGGCCGCCGAACTGCGGGAACACGTTCGTCGGAGCGAGCAGCGGTTGGGCGATCGGGTCGTCACCGTCGAGCACGCCGTAGGTGGCGAACGCCTCGGCGGTGGCGGGCGTGTAGACCGGAAGATCGATCGTGGCGGCGTCGGTGAACTCGCCGCTCACCGTCGCCACACGGAAGCGAGCGGTGCCCACCTCGGCCGCCGACGCCGGGAAGCGCACCTCGACACGGTCGTTGGCCGGAACGGTCACCCGCTGCCCGGCCGAGCCGGCGGAGCCGTCGGCGAGCGACAGGTTCGACACCTCGATCGCGACGTCGACCTCGACGGCAGCGTCGGTCTGGTTCTGCACGACGACGGGTAGTTCGAAGCGGTCGCCGAAGTTCAGGAACCGAGGCGCCGACGGACGGACCGACACCGGGAGTCGGGCGGTGATGGTCGACTCGCCCGAGCCGAACCGGTCGGCACCGGACACGCCGACGGCCATCACCCGGTAGCGGGTGAGGTTGTCGGGCAGGTCGACGGCGACGGTGACGGAACCGTTGGCGTCGGTGGTCTCGTCGGGGGCGAACACGGCGAGCGCGTCGAAGTCGGCACGCACGTCGATCGGCGTCGGCGCCTCGCCCTGGGCTCGCTCCGTGTCGCCCGGTGCGGCGGCCGGTGCCTCTGCCGCTCCCGTGTCTTCACCGCCCGCCGACTCGGCGTCGGCCGAATCTTCCACTGCCCCTTCGCTCATCGCGTCGGTCGTGGGAACGTCCGGGCTGACCTCGTCGCCGAACAGGTCGGGGTTGGCGAGCACGATCGAGTCGCGGATCAGTTGCGGGTCGAGCGTGCTGGACACATCGGAGTAGAAGGACTCGAGCGGGTCGGCGAGTTCGTAGCCGGTGAGCGAGAGGACCGCCTCGTCGACGACGATCAGCGCCACTCCTGCGTCCGGTACCGGATCGCCGGATGCGTCGACGACGGTGACGTCCACGGTGGTCGAGTCGCCTGGCAACAGGTCGGTCGACGCCGGGGTGGCGACGACATCGAGAGTGCGTGACACCGGAGGGATCTGCAAGCGCACCTGGCCGGCGGCGAATGCGGGCTGCGGGGGCGCGTCGGGCAACGGCGTGCCGTCGTCGGCGAGACGTTCGCTCGTTCCGACCATGTCGACGCGGACGTCGAGGTTCGGGATGTCGTCCTCGGCGATCGGCACGGTCAGCACCGCGCTCCCGTCGGGAGCATCGAACGCCTGGACGATCTCCACACCGGCACGGGTCACGGTGAGCAGACCCGAGGCGGGGGCGAACGGTGCCTGCACGAGCAGCTCGGCGGTGTCGCCGGGCGCGTGGAACTCTGCGTCGGGCACGATCACCACGTCGCCCTGCGTGAGATCGCGGGTCGGGCGTGCGGTGCCGCCGCTGACGTACTGGGTGAACTCGGCACGGTTCGACCGGCCGTCGTCGTCGGTGACGATCGCCGTGATCCGGTACTGCCCACCGACCTCGGTGGTGAACTCGCAACGCATCGACTCGTCGATCTCCTCGTTCGTGACGATGTCGGTCGACGTGACGGTGCACGTCTGCTCGTCGACGAGTTCCTCCACGTACTGGTCGCCGTCGTAGCGGTAGTCGACACGTCCTGCGACGACGTCGAAGGTGCGGCCGGCGACGGGGCTGCCGTCGACGTCGACCACGGTGGTGTCGATCACGATCGGCTGGCCCTGCTCGACGAAGCCGCGATCGCTGCGGACACCGACGTAGTAGCGCGACGGGTGGACGAGCAGGTTCGTGCGTGAGGAGATCGCCTGGCGGTTCACGTCGAACACGGTCGCCTCGGCGGTCACCGACGTGGGTTGGTCGACCTGCATCGGCTCGGCGTCGGGGTCGGCGGATGCCGGGATGTCGGCGAAGTCGAGTTGCAGCAGGTGCGTTCCCGACGCATCGGTGCGGCCCGTGAACTCCTGGAACCGCAGGTCCTCGCCGGGGAAGCCGCCGGGGAACCCGCCGACGTCCTCGACGACGTCGCCTCCGAAGCCGCCGCCAAACTCGCCGAAGCTGTCGAACCACCACGGCGTGTCGACCCCGAAGGAGAAGTCGCGCCAGTTCGGCGGCGAATAGGTCGTGTCGCTGGTGGACACGAACCAGTTCACCTCGGAGTCACCGAGCGGTCCGCCGGCGAAGTAGTTCGCGTCGGCGGCGATCGTGGCCGGTTCGACGACGTAGTATGGCCCCTCGGTCTCGGCGCGGGCCTCGACCTCGAACTCGGGGGTGCGGAAGTCCTGCACCTGGAACTCCTGGAACCAGGAGATGTTCGAGTCGGTCTGCTCGGCGGAGTCCACGAGGTAGAGCTGGACGTAGCCACCTCCGGTGTTCGACGCCTCGGGGACCTCGATCGAGAGGTTGAACCCGCCGACCGAGTTGACGGGGACCGAGTCGGTCGCGATCTCGTTGCCGGTCGGGTCGAACGCCTGGTAGCGGACGAAGCGCTCGCCCCCGAACAGTTCGAGCTGGGCATCGTCGGCCGTCACGTTGCGGACGAGACCGGTGATCCGAACGGTCTCGCCGGGTCGGTAGATGCCGCGGTCGTCGATGACGTACCAGCGATTCTGGCTCCCTGGCTCGAATCCCTCCCATCCGTTGAAGCGCTGCGACGGCAGCATGCCCGTCCGGTCGCCCGCCGTTGCGGTGAGGCCGTTCACGGCGCCGTTGGCGAGGCTGACCCTCGTGACGCCGTCCGGGCCGGTCGTGACCGACTCCCCGGTGCCGAGTGCGGTGACCGCCGCTCCTTCGATCGGGTCACCGGTGAGCAGGTCGGTGACCCACACGAGGACCTCGTCGTCGGTGGCGAACGCGTCGATCCCGATCTCGGTGTCCTGCACCCAGGTGTACGACGGGCGGTTCTGGAAGTACTCGTCGTCACGCGGATCGATCGCGGGGTCGGGTTCGACGCGCAGGACGATCGGGCCTCCCGATTCGTCGAACGCAGCGGTCAGGTCGACGACGGTCTCGGTGAGCTGATCGGTGGCGGCATCCACCTCGATCCGCGTGTCGAGCACGACGGGCCAGTCGGGGTCGCGGGGGCGCGTGTCGGAGAAGGTCGTGTCGAGGTACGCCGTGAACTCGCCGTACTGCTCGGGTGTCACCTGCCATGCGGTGACCGCGAGCGCATCGTGGTTCACCGTGGTGAACGACACCCCGGGCGCTTCGGCGAACGGATCGGTCGTGACGAACTGGCGATCGGGCCCGACGAACAACGGCCGTGCGTCGCCGACGTCGAACTCGTCGCTCCACTCCTCGCCGAGGGTCTGCCCGTACACGTCGACGACGTCCGGTGCGATCGTGACGGTGTACGTGGTGTTGCCGGCGGTGGCGCCACGGATCTGCAGCGAGTTGCCGAAGTTGTCCACCCGCAGGCCCGGCACGGCCGGCTCGACGCTGATCCATGCCGGGTCGAAGGCGTCCGCGTCGAGGGGGTTGTTGAACTCGATCGAGAACGAGGAGAACGGAGCGCACGGATCGGAGCAGTCCGAGCGGTCGATCTCCAGCGGCGCGTAGGTGCGGCCCGACTCGCGAGCGCTCTGGTCGCCCACGACCGGGCCTTCGAGCGACGGGATGCCCGGACCGACCTCGACCACGACGCGGGTGTCGGGTTCCAGCGTGGCGGTCGGGACGAATGCGACCGCACGGCCGGGGAGTGCTCCGTCGAACGTGGATCGAGCCGACGGGTCGGCGTCGAGTTCCTCGTCGGTGGCGAGACGGACCGACGTGACGTCGCCGGCATCGAGACGCACGATGTCCAGCACGGCGTCCGGGTCCACCCGCTGATCGAACAGTGCGACGAACACCGGGTCGAGTCCCATCGACTCGCTGACGCCGAACACGGCGAGCGGGGACGCTGCAGGCGTCGAGAAGGTGAAGCTGACGTCGTCGGCGAGCGTGGCACCGTTGACCGACTCGGTCCCGGCCGGGACGGTGACGGTGTAGTCGGTGGCCGCCGGGAGACGGTCGAGCGCATCGTTCGAGCCCCCGGCGGGGGTCGAGTCGTCGGCACCCGGCTCGGGTGTGACCTCGAAACGGAGGGTGCGGGTACCGATCCAACGCCAGCGGCCGTCGATGCCCGCGGTCTCGGCGATGTCGGGTTCGATCCTGACCGGAACGTCGGCATCGTCGAGTTGATCGAGGGTTGCCAGTTCCACCATCGGCTGGTCGAACGTCAGAGCGATGAAGGGTGCGATGTCGACGTTGCCCTCGGGCTGCATGCGCAGCACTTCGAGCGGGCCGTCGGGTGTCGCATCGGGCACCGATGGCGCATCGGGCGCCGGCGGGAACGGTGCGTCGACGGTCTCGCCGACGGTCGGCGGCTGCAACGACTCGACCGGACGGTTGAAGTCGGTGGCGTCGTCATCCGGGACGTCCCAGTCGGGCAACCGGTCGAGAACCGCCGCGACCTCCTCGGGCGTCAACGGTGTCCCGTCCACGACGGCGACCGACGGAGCGACGGCGGCAGCGGCCGTCCCCTCGCTGAGCCGGACGCCGAGCGCAGCGGGCACGACGCCCGCGGCGCCGTCGCCGGGCGATCGGGTGCCGTCGGGTGTGGTGACGCCGCCTCCGGGCTCGGGGTCGGTGCGCGCACCTTCGACCGTGGTGGTCGGGTTCGACGAGTCGTCGTCGCCCGAGCAGCCTGCCGCGGCCATCGCCGCTGCAACGAGGAGTGCCGTCCATCGCTTCGTGTTCATCGCGCCACCTTCGTTCGAGTCCGAGTCAAACCTACGACGCGCCGCTCGGCCGTCGTGGCTCTTTGGACGACCGCCGCCGCCCTCCGGTTCCCGACATCCCGAGAAGCTCCGCACCGCCGGTCCCGGCGGGCGTCTCCCCCGTGGTGTCGGGCACCGGTGGCGAGCACTCGGGACCCGTCGGGCCGCACGATCCGTCCCCACCGTGCGATGCGCACGGGTGCGGCTGCGGGGGCTCGCATTTGAGAGGCTGACGGACATGACCGACATGCCGACCGCCGCCGACCCGTCGACTCTGGGGTTCGACCCCACCCGACTGCAGCGCATCGACGACCACTTCGCGGAGTACGTGGACGACGGACGCCTCGCGGGATGGCAGGTCGCCGTGATGCGTCATGGCCGACTCGCGCACCACTCGACCTACGGAAAGCGCGACCTCGAGTCGGGCGCCGACTGGGCACCGGACACGATCGCCCGGATGTACTCGATGTCGAAGCCGATCACGTCGGTGGCAGCGATGATCCTGCACGAGGAGGGCCGCTTCCAGTTGAAGGACCCGGTGTCCAAGTTCATCCCGTCGTTCGCCGACACGCCGGTCTACCGGAGCGGCTCGTTCCAGGCGCCGCTGACCGAGCCGCAGACCGAGCCGATGCGCATCTGGCACCTCCTCACCCACACGTCGGGACTCACCTACGGCTTCCACAACTCTCACGCGACCGACGCGATGTACCGCAACGACGGCTTCGAGTGGGGCATCCCGGCCGGACTCGACCTGGCCTCGTGCTGCGATCGGTGGGCGGCGTTGCCCCTCGTCTTCCAGCCGGGCAGCGAATGGAACTACGGCGTGTCGACCGACGTGCTCGGACGGGTGGTGGAGGTCGTCTCGGGTCAGCCCCTCGACGTGTTCCTGCAGGAACGCGTCTTCGAGCCGCTCGGCATGACCGACACCGCGTTCTGGGTCCCCGGCGACCGACGCGACCGTTTCGCCGAGTTGTACTACCGCAACCCCGCCACGAAGAAGGCCGCGAAGATGCCCGCGCCGGCGTTGACGGAGAAGCCCGACATGCTCGGCGGTGGCGGTGGGTTGTGCGGCACCGCCGCCGACTACCTGCGCTTCACCCAGATGTTGATGAACGGCGGCGAACTCGACGGTGCCCGCATCCTCGGGTCGCGCACGGTGGACTACATGACGACGAACCACCTCCCGGGTGACGCCGACCTCGAGGAGTACGGGCGGCCGCTCTTCGCCGAGACGACGTTCGACGGTGTGGGATTCGGACTCGGGTTCTCGGTCGTCCTCGACCCGGCGGCGAACAAGGTGCCCGGATCGAAGGGCTCGTACTCGTGGGGCGGCGCAGCCAGCACGGTCTTCTGGAACGATCCGGCCGAGGAGATCACCGCCCTGTTCCTGACACAGCTCCTCCCGTCGAGCACGTACCCGATCCGCCCGCAGCTCCAGCAGCTGGTGTACCAGGCCCTCGTCGACTGAGCCCGGCTCGGTCCACGACTCCGGCGTGGGGGTCCGTGTCGGGCCCCGGCACCGACGTGGTCGGCGGGCGGAGTGACCGGAACGATCGTCAGTCGTCGCCGCGCAGCTTGAAGTACAGAGCGGCGAGCGCTCCGATCACCACGAGGATCACGATGATCCGGAGCACGGCTCGCAATGCTGCGAGGACCCAGCCGAACAGGAACCAGACGACCAACGCCACCACGATCCACCCGACGATCGTGGCGAGGAGGGATCGGCCCGTCGACGTTGCCATGACCTCATCGTACGCACGGTCACCCGTCCGGATGGTCGTGGCCTGTGGGGAGTCGTCCACCGGGCGGCATCGGCTACCTCAACTTCCATGCGCCCGGGCCCGGACGCCGAGCCGCGCGCGACGTCGAGCGTCAACTTCGCTCCGGGAGCAGCGGTGGCGAACTCGGTGATCACGCCGGTCCTCGACGGAGAGGTCTGCGCATACAACAGCGCCAAGGTCGAGATCATCGCCGACGTCGCCGGCTGGATCGCTCCCGCGAACCTCCTCCCCACCGAAGGTGGAGCCTCTCGCGCGTTCGACAGTCGTTGCGTCGCCACGTCGGCACAGGCGGGTGAATCGGTCGTGCTCAACGCCAACGGGTTCCTGAACGTCTTCCCCTCGAGCGCCACGGCAGACCCGACGCTGAACTCGACGGTCAACTTCCGGGCCGGGGCGAACGTCGCCAACGGCACGATCGTTCCGGCCGGAGCCGACGGGCGGATCTGTGTGTACTCCAGCGGTGCCACCCAGGTACTCCTCGACGTCGCCGGCTACATGAAGGCCGGGGTGTTCGTGCCGCTCAACGCCGACGGGTCGGCCACGCGCGTCCTCAACACCCGAGGTTTCTGACGCCTCACGGCGCCCGACACCCGATCGGGGCCCGACGTTCGTTCCAGGGCGTGGTCGCGACGCACGTGCGTCGCGGCCACCGCCCCGGTTGCGCGCCGGACGTGACATGGGCGACCCGGTCGGATCGTTTCGCTCCGAGTCCACCGGGCACGACTCGTCCATGACTCAGATCCTGATGGTCCTCAGCAGCCACGAAGCCCTCGGCGACACCGGCAAGTCCACCGGCTGGTACCTCTCCGAAGCGGCGCATCCCTGGAAGGTGTTCAGCGGCGCCGACTATGGCATGACGTGGATGTCGCCGGACGGTGGCTTCGCGCCGATCGACGGCAAGGACCTCGACGACGCGACCAACGTCGCGTTCCTCGAGGAGTTCGGCGACAAGGGCCCCGACACCCTGACCCCCGACGCGGTCGACGCGTCCGACTTCGACGCCATCTTCTACGTCGGTGGCCACGGCACGATGTGGGACTTCCCGGACAACGACGAACTGTCGGCGATCGCCTCGTCGATCTACACCGACGGCGGCGTGGTCGCAGCCGTGTGCCACGGCCCGGCCGGTCTGCTGAACATCGAGATCGACGGCGAGAAGCTGATCGCCGGCAAGCGTGTCGCCGGTTTCACGAATGCGGAGGAGTACGGCATGGACCTGTCCGACGTCGTCCCGTTCCTCCTGGAGGACGAGTTGAAGGCCGCCGGAGCCGACCACCGAGCCGGACCCGACTTCGAGGAGAACGTCGTCGTCGACGGTCGTCTCGTGACCGGCCAGAATCCGCCGAGCGCCACGGGCGTGGCGACCGCTGTGGTCGCTGCCGTCCGTGCCGTCCAAGCGGTGGCCGTCGCCGACGTCTGACTCGATCGCTCCGTCCCGCGTCGCCGAGAGCAGTCCCTGCGGTCGGCAGTGCCGCTGCGACCGCGTCGACTCGGCCCACGCGCCTGCGTGTTCAATCGACGAGGCGCACCGAGGTGATTGCATCCTGCGAACAGTCGAGGTCGACACCTCGCTCGGCTGCGTCGTAGTGCTCGATCTTGCTGTCGATCACGCCAAGCGCGACGTGGAGTTCATCGATCGCGTCACGAATCCGGTCGCGATGTCGAACCAGCACGGTGCGCCGTTGCTCCGGTGTGCCCTCGTCGTTGCGGACGAGAGCGGTGTACCGGGCGATCTCGCTGATCGGCATGGCCGTGGCGCGGAGACGGCGGATGAACGTGATCCACCCACAATCGTCGTCGGAGTAGCGCCGCTGGCCAGATGCGCCCCGGGCCACCTCGGGCATCAGCCCGGCTCGCTCGTAGTAGCGCAGCGTGTCGATGCTCACGCCCGTCCGGCAGCTCACCTCGCCGATCGAGAACATCGCGTCGTGGTGCACGCTCTCGGTCGGGCTTGACACGATGTCCACGGTATCGCTTGACCTGGAGCGCGCTCCAGGATGTTGGATGGGATCCATGACCACTTCGCACGAGACCTCACTGCCGACATGCGAACTCGGACCCGGCGGACCGATCGTCTCCCGGCTCGCGCTCGGGACGATGACGTTCGGCGTCGAAACCGACGAGTCGGTCGCCCGCCGCCAATTGGACGAGTTCGTCGAGGCGGGCGGAACGTTCGTCGACACCGCCGACGTCTACGGCGACGGCGCGTCCGAGGAGATCATCGGCCGATGGGCGGCGGCACGTGGCGGTGTCGACGACCTGATCGTCGCCACGAAGGGTCGATTCGCTCCTCCCGCAGGCTCACACGGCGCATCGCGACGAAGCATTCATCGATCGGTCGACCGGAGTCTGCGCCGTCTCGGACTCGACGCGATCGACGTCTACTTCGTCCACGGCTGGGACGACTTCACCCCGATCGAGGAAACGCTCGACGCTCTGACGTCGTTGGTCCGAGCAGGCAAGATCCACCACATCGCATGGTCCAACGTGACCGGTTGGCAGCTCCAGCGGATCATCACGACGGCGACGCTGGGCGACTTCGTCCCGCCTGTCGCGGTCCAACCGCAGTACAACCTGATCGACCGGGGCATCGAGCTCGAGGTGTTGCCGTGCTGCCTCGAGGCGGGTCTCGGCATCGCGCCGTGGTCGCCGCTCGGAGGCGGTTGGCTGACTGGCAAGTACGACCGAGGGCAGCGACCGACGGGGAACACTCGGCTGGGCGACGACCCCGAACGCGGGGTGGAGGCCTACGACGTGCGCAACACGGAGAGGACCTGGCGGATCCTGGACGAGGTCATGTCGATCGCCGACGAACACAGCCGGTCGCCCGGGCACGTGGCGATCGCATGGCTGCTCTCCCGGCCGGGCGTCGCATCGGTGCTGCTCGGCGCCCGTACCGCCGAGCAGTTGAACGACAATCTCGCTGCTGCGGACCTGGTGCTGTCCGACGCCGAACTCGGACGACTCACTTCGGTGTCGGCGACCCATCTGCCGCCGTACCCGTACGGGATGATCGAGGACTTCTGCGACGTGGACGTCTGGAAGCGCCTCGGCACTGCCTCGTCAGCCTGACACGGGCGGCGCGCCGTCCACGCCGTCGAAACTCTGGAGTACCCCTTCGTCATACTGGACTCATGACTCCCGCAGCCCTCGCCGATCGTGCACGGCACATCGCCGACGTGCGTGCTCGATCACGAGGCGATGCGGCGGCTGTCAGGTCCGCCATGGTCGCGGTGCGCGAGATCTCGGGCTGGGCCGATGCCCAGAACGCTGCCCTCGTCGGGCTCCTCGCCTCGCTCGATTCGTTCCCCGAGGCAGCGATCGCCGAGGTCTCGCGGGGCTCTCTGTCCGACGCTTCGAAGATCAAGGAGCGAGCGGACACCATCGCCGGCGCTCCGTCGATCGCCGAGGCCCTGGAGCACGGTTCGATCACCGTCGGTCATGTCGACGCGATCACGCGTGGGTCCAAGCGGCTGGAGCCGGAGCAGCGTCAGGCGTTCGTCGATCGGGCCGAGTCGCTCGCCGACGTCGCTGCAGCGGCAACGGTCGCCGAGTTCACCCGGCGGCTGAACCTGGAGATCACGCGGATGCGCTCCGACGACGGCGAGGCCCGTCTGATTCGTCAGCGGCGCGACACACGGTTGAGCACGTGGACCGACGACGACGGGATGTGGAACCTGCGCGGGCGGTTCGATCCGGTCGCGGGGATCGGGATGTCCTCGCGATTGAACGATGCGGTCGAGTCGCTGTTCACCGAACAGGTACCGGAACTGTGTCCGTCGGACCCGCTCGAGAAGGACAAGTTCCTCCGGGCGCACGCGCTGGCACGGCTGCTGACCGGTGGCACGGCGACCGGTGCGAGTGCGAATGCGAATGCGAACGGTGGCGATCAGATGGGTGGCGCCGAGCCCGGTGGCGACCGCCGGTCGAACGGTCCGACACCGATCGGACGTGGGTCGGCGCGATCTGGTGCGGTGCTCGCGGTGATCGACGTCGACGCACCGGCCACGTGCGAGTGCGGAGGACGGTCGACGGACTCGAGTGTCGAATGGCCCATCCCGGTCGAGGTGCCGTACCGCGTGCTCGCCGAACTCGCTGCAGGCGCCGAGGTGGTCGGTGTCGTGGTTCGCAACGGCGTCGTGCTCCACGCTCCGGGCACGATGAACCTGGGTCGGAGCACCCGACTCGCGAGTCGTGATCAGCGGCGAGCGCTGCGAGGTCTCTACCGAGGGTGCGCGGTTCCGGGATGCGCGGTCGGGTTCGACCGGTGCAAGATCCATCACGTCGTCTGGTGGCGCAACGGTGGTCTCACAGATCTGAGCAATCTGCTGCCCATCTGCGCCCAGCACCACAGCAGGCTCCACGCCGACGAGTGGCTCGTCGAACTCGGGCCGAATCGCGAACTCTCGATCACGCTGCCTGACGGAAAGGTGATGTCGACCGGACCGCCGAGTCGCAATGCCGCCTGAGGGCGGGGCGACCGACGCGCATCTGATCGCCGGAGTCACGCTGCCCGTCTGCGAAACGAACTCTGGCTCGACGATCCTCGGCTGACGCGGGCGCGCGATTGGCGGCGAGGCGACTCGTCGGCTGACTCATCATCGGCGCAGCGATCCTCGGCTGACGAGCCACGCGACTGGCGGCGGGGCGACTCGTCGGGACGAGGTCGTCGGATCGAGGTCGCCGGATCGAGGTCGCCGGAACGAAGCCGCCGGAACGAAGCCGCCGGAACGAGGTCGTGTGACGCGTCGCAGCGCAGCGCGAATCGCTCTCAGAGCGGGTTGGTGATCGCCCCGGTCTCGGCGCCCTGCACGAGGCGGGCGTACTTTCCGAGCACACCCGTGGTGTAGCGGGGCGGATTCGGTGACCAGCCCTCCCGGCGGGCGGCGAGCGTCGCTTCGTCGACCAGGAGATCGAGTGCCTTGGTGGCGACGTCGATCCGGATGACGTCGCCCTCCTCGACGAACGCGATCGGCCCGCCGTCGGTGGCCTCGGGTGCGACGTGTCCGATGCAGAACCCCCACGTGCCGCCCGAAAAACGACCGTCGGTGATGAGTGCACAGTCGCCGCCGCGGCCCGCACCCTTGAGCGCACCGGTAATGGCCAACATCTCACGCATTCCCGGTCCACCCTTGGGGCCTTCGTAGCGGATCACGATCACGTCACCCGCGTTGATCCCACCGGCCAGGATCGCCTCCATCGCGAACGACTCGTCGTCGTAGACGCGCGCCGGACCTTCGAAGTGCATCTGCTCGGCGGTGAGGCCGGCGACCTTGACGACGGAACCCAGCGGAGCGAGCGATCCCGAGAGGATGTTGATGCCACCTTCGCTGTGGATCGGAGCGCTGACCGGGTGCACGACCACGCCGTCGGGTTCGGCGAGGTCCATCTCCGACAGGTTCTCGGCCATGGTCTTGCCGGTGACCGTCAGGCAGGACCCGTCGATCATCCCGTTGTCGAGCAGGTGCTTGAGCACGCCGGGCACCCCACCGACCTTGTCCAGGTCGCTCATGTGGAACCTGCCGCCGGGCGTCATGTCGGCGATGTGGGGCACCTTGTCCGCGATGCGGTTGAAGTCGTCGAGACTCAGGTCGACACCGGCCTCGTTGGCGATCGCGAGCAGATGGAGCACCGCATTCGTGGATCCGCCGAGTGCCGAGGTCAGTGCGATGGCGTTCTCGAATGCGGGCTTGGTCATGATCTGGCGCGCCGTGATGCCGCGCTCGAGGAGCCTGACCACGGCCTCACCGGCCGCACGCGCATCGACTTCACGGCGCGAGTCGATGGCGGGCGGCGATGCCGAGCCGGGGAGCGACATGCCCAGCGCTTCAGCGATCGAGCTCATCGTGTTCGCCGTGAACATGCCGCCACATGCGCCTTCACCGGGGCACGCCTTGACCTCGATCGCGTGCAGTTCGGCGTCGTCGATCGTGCCCGCAGCGTGGGCTCCGACGGCTTCGAACACCGAGGTGATGTCGAGCGCCTTGCCGTTGTGCTCGCCGGGCATGATCGAGCCGTTGTAGACGAACACCGAGGCGAGGTCGAGTCGGGCAGCGGCCATGAGCATGCCCGGGATCGACTTGTCGCAGCCGGCGAGCCCGACGAAGCCGTCGAGGCGTTCGGCGTGCATCACGGTCTCGACCGAGTCGGTGATCACTTCACGTGACACGAGCGAGGCGCGCATGCCTTCGTGGCCCATGGAGATTCCGTCGGACACGGTGATCGTCCCGAACTCCATCCCGAAGCCACCGGCGGCGAAGATGCCCGCCTTGGTGTGCTCGGCCAGCTTGCGCAGTGTCATGTTGCACGGCGTGACCTCGTTCCAGGCCGAGGCGATCCCCACCTGGGGCTTCTCCCAGTCGTCGTCACCCATGCCGATCGCACGCAGCATCGACCGCGACGGTGCCTTCTGCATGCCGTCGGTGACGTCACGAGAACGTGGCTTGACGTCGACAGGGGTGTTGGGCGTGTCCGGTGACATGGGGCTCAGAGTAGTGGGGGGTCTCCACGCAGAACCTGGTGCTCCGCACACCAGTCCCGGCGACACCGACACCGACACCGACACCGCCGGTGCCGCGACCGGCGCCCGACCCGCAGGAGCCTTGTCGCGTCCGATCCGACACAATGGGGACATGGCCACCGTTCGAGAGACGAACCTGCCGGGGATCGGCGTCAAACACGACTTCACGACCGACGACGGACGAGACGTCGGCGTCCTCGTCCATCGTGACGGGCGACGCGACATCGTCGTGTACGACTCGGCGGATCCCGATCGGTGCAGCGCCCAGATCAGTTTCTCGGCGGGGGACACCCGCACGCTGACCGAACTCCTCGGAGCGAGCCGGGTCACCGAAGCGATCGGCGTGGTCACCCAGGAGATCGAAGGACTCGGGATCGAATGGCTGCCGATCAGTTCGACCTCGCCCGCCGTCGGCGTCACCATCGGGCAGGGTGCGTACCGGACGAAGACCGGGGCCTCGATCGTGGCCGTCATCCGCGGCGCGACCGCTCATCCGGCGCCTGATCCGGACTTCCTCATCGCCCACGGCGACACCGTCGTCGCAGCCGGAACGTCCGACGGACTCTCGGCCCTGACCGATCTGATCGCCGGCAACTGAAGTCCACACGCCCAGACGCCCATGCCCGGGAACGACTGTCGGTTGACCGGCCGATGAGGGTCGCATCGTGAGCCTGCTCGCCGCCGGGAGCTCGGAGGCGGCACTGGCCTTCCTCGAGATCGGTGCCGTGGCGCTCGGTCTCGCCGCGCTGTCCCGCGTCGCCGGGCGGATCGGCATCACGGCCGTCCCGCTCTATCTCGTCGCCGGCCTGGCGTTCGGCGAAGGAGGCATCGCCGAGGTCAGCGTGAGCGAGGACTTCATCTCGCTCGCTGCGGAGATCGGCGTGCTGCTCCTGCTCTTCACGCTCGGGCTGGAGTACAGCGAGTCCGAGCTGCGTTCCGGATTGCGGACCGGCGTCCCACCCGGACTGCTCGACATGGTCGCCAACGCGCTCCCCGGCGTCGGCCTCGGCCTGCTCCTCGGGTGGCAGCCGCTCGCCGCGGTGCTGCTCGGCGGGGTGACGTGGATCTCCTCCAGCGGCATCATCTCCAAGGTGCTCGCCGACCTCGGACGACTCGCCAACCGCGAGACGCCGGCGATCCTCAACCTGTTGGTGATCGAAGACCTCGCCATGGCGATCTACCTGCCGGTCGTGGCGGCTCTGATCGTCGGGGGCACCGCGGCCGAGATCTCCACGAGCGTCGGGATCGCATTGGTCACGGTGGTCGTGATCCTGTTCGCCGCTCTGCGGTTCGGGCGGAGGTTCACGACCCTGCTCGGAGGCGGGTCCGACGAGTCGTTGCTGCTCGCCGTGTTCGGCGTGACCCTGCTCGTCGCCGGGGGCGCCCAGTCGCTCGAGGTGTCGGGGGCGATCGGCGCGTTCCTGGTGGGACTCGCGCTGTCCGGACCGGTGGCCGAGCGTGCCGAGCGCCTGATGAGCCCGCTGCAGGACCTGTTCGCCGCGACGTTCTTCGTGTTCTTCTCGTTCCAGATCGACCCCGCCGACCTGTTCTCCGCCGCACTCCCGGCCTGTGCTCTCGCCGTGGTCTCGATGATGACCAAGGTGGTCACCGGTTGGTACGCCGGCCGGCGGGTGGGTGCCGGACCCCGGGGTCGACTCCGTGTGGGCACCGCACTGATGGCGCGTGGCGAGTTCTCCATCGTGATCGCTGCGCTCGGTGCCGGTCTCGCCGACGGCCCCGAACTCGGTGCCCTCGCCGCGGGGTACGTGTTGATCACCGCCGTGGTCGGTCCGGTCGTGGCGCGCTTCGCCGACCGGATCCCCCTCGGCCGTCTCGCTCACTGACCTTCGACGTCGACCGGTCTGCTCGTCGACCGGTCTGCTCGGCACGCCGGCCGGGGCCGGTCCGATCGGCACACCTCGCCTGCGTGACGGGCGTCCGCCGCCTCCGAACGGAGGCTGCCCAGACGGGAACCGCTCGTCGATCGGTGGAAGAATGCGACGCGTGACCGACCTGCTGACCACCGCTGCGCTCGCCACCACCTCCGTGGAGATCGACCCGCTGCTCGCTCCGGCCGACGCCGAGGCCATCAACCGTGCGGTCCTCGACGGCGGCCCGTACGGCTTGTACGCCGCCGAACGCTCGAACGGCCCGCTGGAATCGGGTGTGACGGAACGGTACGACGCCGCGCGCAACTACGTCGCCACCGGCGGGTACCTCGGCGTCAGCGAACCACCGACGACCCTGATCCGGCGGACCGGCTACTTCCGATCCACGTTGATGCAGGGCGGGCGGGTCGTCGCGCCGGGGTTCGAGGTGCTCGACACGTTGCCCGCCCTGTACGACGCCGCGCGCGACGTCCACGCCAAGCCGGTCGTGGAGCCTGCGATCCTCTACCTCAACCTGCTGGTCCCGGGTCAGGAACTCGCGATCCACATCGACGTGCCCGAGTTCGCCGGCGCCGACCGGTCGATCACGCCACAGTGGCTGCTGGTGATCATGCGCGCGTCGGGTCTGTTCGAGGACCTGCGCGTGCCGATCGCCACCGGCATCACCTACTTCGGTCACGCACCTGGCGGAGCGTTGCGCCACTATCCACACGGACCCGACATGCCGTGTCACCGCTTCGAACCGTCGCACAACACCGCGCTGGTGCTCGACACCGACTCCCGGTACCACGGCGTGGAGCGCGTCGGTGCGCCCGACGAGCCCGCTCCGGTCGAGATCGTGGCAGGCGCCACCCTGCAGCACGACGGTTCGGCCTGGGTGATGGCGTCTCCGTCGGGCGACGAACTGCGTCGGTACGGCACCGACGAGGTCCGCATCTCGATCTCGTGGAAGGCGTACTGCTTCGACGACGCGGACGACGCGGTTGCGTTCGAGGCGGCGCGGGGCTCGCTCACCATCGCCGAGATCGAGCGGCGCCTGGTCGACGACCTGCGTGACCGCGGTCTGATCGGCAGTGACGCGTCGCCGTACCTGCCCGACATCGTCGATCTGTTGATCGACACCTACCAGCGGTTTCCCGTTCTCCCGTGAACCGTCGCTCGACGGTCGACGTGTACCTCGCGGCGAGCGACGCCGGTGATTCGGTGAACAGCGGATTCGGATTCCTGGTCGCGGTCGTTCCGACCCTCATGTTCGGCGCTGTGGTCGCCCTCGTCGTGTTCCTGATCATCCGAGGCCAACGCATCGCCGCCCGACAGCGCGCTCGCGCCATCGCACTCGCGGCTCACTACGGGTTCCTCATCGACGCGAGCACGAAGGGTCCACCGCCCCAGCGCTTCGACGCGTTCGGTACCGGACACAGCCGCAAGGTGACCAACCAGTTGTGGCGTCCCGGATCCACGGACTCGGTCTTCGACTACACGTACACCACCGGAAGCGGGAAGAACCAGACGACCCACAGACGGACGTGTGCCCTGGTCGCGCTCCCCTTCGACGCTCCGTACACCAAGATCGCCACCGAGAACTTCTTCAGCACACTCGGCCAGCGGCTGGGGATCCGTGACATCGAAACCGAGTCGGTCCGGTTCAACGACGTCTACCGGATCACCAGCGACGACGAGCGCTTCGCGATCACGCTCCTCGACAGCAGCGCGATCGACTGGCTGCTCGAGCACATCCCCAACGGCCCGGGTTCGGTCACCTTCGAGTTGTGGGGCCCGTGGTTGCTGTGCATCTCGAAGCGGATGGCGATCGACGCCCAGTTCGGGTTCCTCGACTGGGCGCGCAGCGTGCCCGACCAGTTTCCCGACGTGCTCACCTCGCTCCATCCGATCACCGAGCAGTCTCCTCCGTGGCCGACGTGATCGCCGTCCTCGTCGTCGGTGCGCTCCTGCTGCTCGTGCTCACCGGTGCGACCTACCTGATCTCCTACAACGGACTGGTCCAGGCGCGCCAGACGGTCGCGGACGCCTGGGCGGTCGTCGACCTCGAACTCCAGCGTCGTCACGACCTGATCCCCGCGCTCGTCCACAGCGTGCAGGCCGCTGCGGTGCACGAGCGCCGGATCCTCGACGAACTGGTCGCCCGCGAGCGTGCGGCATCGGCCGTCGAGCGCAGCGCTGCCGCGCGATCGGGTCCCGAGGACGAACTCGCGGCATCGGCCCGAGCGGTCGTCGCACTCCGCGAGTTGTACCCACAGCTGAACGCCCAGGCCAACTTCCTGCGACTCCAACACGACCTCGCCATCACCGAGGACCGGATCAGTGCAGCGCGACGCTTCCACAACCTGAAGGTCGCCGAACTCAACCGGCGGACCGAGGCGTTCCCCTCGAACGTCGTGGCCGGAGTGCACGGAATCGAACGGGGTTCGTACTTCGGTGAACGTTGACGTCGCGCCGCGTCCTGCACGTGTGCGTCGGGGCCCACCACGGGAATCCTCCTCTCCCCTGTCGCCGACGCGAGCCCTCCGTACCTGCGTCGGCACATCGTCGAGTCGCCGAGGGGCGCACTGGCGGCGACCGCGGCAGACGCCCTTCCGCCACCGGTCGCCCACCGGGACAGGAGGCTCGATCCGTGGTGGGTAGCTTTCCTGCGTGATCGAATCGACGACTGCGACGGCCACGACCCACGACGGACTCGATCAGTTCCGGCGTCGGTGGTCTCCGACAGGTGAACCTCGAGCGGCGATGGTGCTGGTGCACGGGATCGGGGAGCACGCCCAGCGCTACGAACACGTCGGGGTGGCGTTCGCCGCTGCGGGGATCGACGTGCTCGCGCACGATCAGCGCGGGTTCGGCCGATCGGGCGGACCTCGGGCCTACGTCGACTCCTTCGGCGACTTCCTCACCGACATCGAGCCCCTGATCGCCGACCGTCGCGAACTCGGTGTGCCGGTGATCCTGCTGGGGCACTCGCTCGGTGGCCTGGTCGTCACGGCCTATCTCGTCAGCGACCGTCCACAGCCCGACCTCGCCGTGCTGTCCGCTCCCGCCCTCGCGGCGGAGTTGCCGGGGTGGCAGCGAGCCGGGGCTCCGCTGCTGGGCACGCTCTTCCCGAAGATGAAGGTCCCGGCCGACTTCGACGGCAACCTCCTGTCCCGGGACGTTCGGGTCCAGCAGGACTACGAGAGCGACCCACTGCGCGTTCCCGCTTCGACGGCACGGCTCGGACGCGAGATCCTGAACACGATGAAGGCCGTGGGCACGTCGCTCGATCGGCTCCGCATCCCGACCTACGTGTTGCACGGCGCCGACGATGCACTCGTGCCCGCGTCAGCCTCCGAGCCACTCGAGTCGCTTCCCAACGTGACCCGCCGCGTCTGGCCGGGGCTGCGTCACGAGTGCTTCAACGAACCCGAACGTGACGACGTGATCGGCGAGGTCGTCGCGTGGCTCGGGGCGCAACTCGCAACGTCGGAAGGATCCACGACATGACCGACGACGACCAGGGTCGGACCGACGACCCCCTGACCGACGACGACCAGGCTCTGACGGACGACCCCGCTCCCGACGACCCCGCTCCCGACGACCCCGACTCGGACGACTCGGTCGAGCGGGTGCACCGCGCGACCATCGAGTTCGGGCTCGATGCCGATCAGGCCGACGCCTTCCAGGCGCTCGTCGACAGCGTCACCGTCGACGGCGCCGACGAGGCGCACGTCGACCCCGCCACCGTGATCGCCGCGCTCGACGACCGGGCCGTGGCCGAAGCGGCGTGGACACGCTGGTCCGACGAGGATCTTCTCGGTCGCCCGCTCGATCGACTCGTCGAGTCGATCGCGGACGACGTGAGTCCGGGTGCCGCCTGGCTGCGGGCCCGGCACCACGCCTGGTTCTCCCGCACCGACGAGGCGATCGCCACGCTCGAAGCGGCTCGGTCGAGCGGCCACCACCTCGTGCTGTGCGAGCTCGCTGCGATCGAGGCCGACCGGGGCAACCCCGTGGCAGCGCGTGACCTGTTGCGCGAAGCCGACGTCGACGTCGAGATCGACCTCGACACCGAGTTCGACCCCTTCTCGGCCGACGACGGTTTCGGTGCCGAACTGGCCGAGGAGATCGCCCCGTTCGCCGCCATCCGTCCGCGACCGATGGCGGGCCGCAACGACCGGTGCCCGTGCGGATCCGGGAAGAAGTACAAGCAGTGCCACCTCGGCAACGAGATGCACCCCCTCGAGGACCGGGCGGGGTGGCTGTACGTCAAGCTGATGCGCTTCATCGGGGTCAACAACCCGAACTTCCCTGCCGTCATCGCCGACGACATCGTCGACGGGGTCGCCTCGGAGGATCTGCGGTCGATGGTCCACGAGTCGTACCTGCCGATCGACCTCGCACTGTTCGAGGGTGGCGTCGCCTCGTGGTTCCTCGGCGCGAAGCGGTCGCTGCTTCCCGCCGACGAGGTCGAGATGGTCCAGAGCTGGATCGATGCGAGCCGCAGCGTCTACGAGGTCGTCCGGTCCCGACCGGGGACGATGGACGTGATCGACCTCGCCACGCGCGAACGGATGACGGTGGTCGACACCGTCCCCGACGAACCGCTCGACACCGGCTGGAAGCTGATCGGACGGCTCGTACCGGTCGGCGACACGTACCGGGCGTTCGGTGGGTTCCTGCCGATCAACGACGACATGGCCGACTCGATGCTCGAGGGATTCGCCACACGCAAGCTGGAGACGGTCGCGATCACGATCGGTCAACTCTTCGAGGTCGCGGCCACCCAGGACGAGATCCAGGACATGTTCGCCGGCAGCCTCGACACGGGCGAGCTGGAGTCTCTGGCCCAGCAACTCGGCCTCGACACCGACGACACCGACGACACCGGCGCAGACGAAGAACCCGACGACGCGCCCTGAGCCCTCCGTGTGAAAAGTGGCTCAGCGGAGTTCGACGACCGTCCAACCGTCGAGTTCGTCGGTCGAACAGTCGGCGATGCTCTGTGCGTTCGTCACGAGGATGCGTTCGTCTGCCGACGAGGCATCGGGGAAGGCGTTGATCCCCTCGAACGAACACGGTCTGAATGCCTCCGTGCTCACCCACTCCAGGTCCGACTGATACCCGTGGATCGATGACGACGTGGCGCCGACCGTCGCCAGCGCGAACTCGGTGTGCTCCCGGTCGTCGATGCGATCGAGCTCCAGGGGAACCCGATTCAGCACACCGACCATCGGTTGCGAGGTGTCGACCACGACGAAGACCTGCTCGGTGTCGCGCGTCGCGCCGGTCACGGCGGTGAGTCCCGCGAACGCCGCCACGACCCCGACCGCCCAGATCGCCAACGGCTTCATCGACCGCACCTCACGGATGTCATCGGAGCAACGACGCCGGTCATCCGCCGGCGTTGAACAGAGCGGCGATCTTGAACTCCACGTCGTCCTGGTCCGCGTTGATGCTCGCGGCCTCGACGAGCGTGGAGAGTCGGCCGAGTTCGTCGAGGTCGGCTTCGAACCCGACGGTGTAGACGGGGATCCGCAGCCCGGCGATCGTGTTGTCGACGCTGCCGTACTCGAGCCCGTCGGTGGTCTGGCCGTCGGTGAGGACCACCAGGAGCGGCTTCACCTCCGGGTTCGCGGCAACCTCGGCTTCGAGCATCGACAGTCCCAGGACGATGCCGTCGTACATCGCCGTGCCACCGCCGGGCGAGAGGTCCTCGGCCACGGCCGTGTAGCCGCCCTGCTGATTGAGGTCGAACTCGGCGATCGGGAGCCGCAGCGATGCCCGGTCGTCGAACTCGACGATTCCCACACGGGTCTCGGGCTTGATGAACTCACGGGCCGACAGCATCGCGAGCTGCAGTGCTTCGATCCGGGTGCCGGCCATCGAACCGGACACGTCGACGACGAACACCGTCGACACGGGACGCCCGCCGTCCTTCTTGTCCTTCCAGATCGCCTGCGCCTCGATCAGCGTGGCCCCCGTCGGCGTTTCGACCGTGGCCGTGTAGTCGGGTGGGTCGAACCCGTACTCCCGACCGAGATCGGCGAAGTCGCTCTCGGCGAACTGTGCGAACAACTGGAGCGTCTCGGTCGCGGACGGGCCGATGTCGCCGACGGCGGACAGCGGGTTGTCGTGGCGCACACCGAACGGGATGAACACGTAACCGGACTGCAGCGAGTCGGTGTTGATGAACGTCTGGTACTCCATCACGAAGGTGTCGAGCGTGCCGGTGTCGCTCTCCACGGAGTCACGCATCTGCAGGGTGGTCAGTGCGACGAACGGCACCTGGCGCTGGAACTGTTCGAACACGCTCGCCACGTCGGGTGAGGTGATCCGTGCTTCGTCGCCGTCGGCGATCGCGTCGAGCACCGTCACCAGGAAGTTCAACCCGGTGCTCGACGCGAACGGATCTGTGTAGCCCATCACGAGGTCACCGGCGATCACGGCGTCGACGAGCGTTTCGGGAGTCGTCGCACCGTAGGCGGCTTCCACCTCGTCGGCCGTCTCGGTCTTCATCACGATTCCTGCGGTGTTGGACACCATCGACGCATCGATCTCGGACATCGGCTGGAACTCTGCAGCCATCTCGACCCACAACTGGTTCGACGGGCTGAATGCGTCGGGCAGGTAGCTGCCGCTCGCGATGAACTGGTAGCCGGTGCCCGACGCGATCTCACGGATCGTGACACCGGCGCGTTCCCCGTTGGCCAGGGTGATGTTCGCCGCGTTGAACGCCGTTGCGGCCTCGTTGATCCAGCCGTCGGTACCGTCACCCGACTTCTCGGTCGACGCGAAGATCTCGACCGCCGTGCTGTCGCCCGGTGCTTGCACCGACAGGTCGAACGTGTCGATCGGCGGGAGCGTGGCGGCGAGGTCGGCACCCGAGGGCGGGGGGATCGCAGCACGACGGGTGACCGTGTCGTCGATCCAGTCGATGTCGTCGGCGAACTCGTTCAGCGATGCGAGCGCTGCATCGCGCTCCAGTGGCTCGTCACCGTCCCCGCCGCCACCGCCACAGGACGCGACGACGACCAGTGCTGCGATGCCGATCGTCGCCGAGCGCTTGAAAGTGGATCTCATCGTGTCTCCTGTCGTGTCACGGGGTGACCTCGGGAACAGTACGTTCCACGGACGGCAATGCCTCGCGTCGTCGCCCGTCGATCTCGTTCAGTTCGACATCGATCTCGTCGAATGCCGCTCGCAGCGCGTCGAGTTCGATCGTCGTGTCGCCGCTGCTCCGAGCGCGAGGGCGATCGTCGGTGCGGAGTCGGATCCCGGTTGCTGCCATCAGTTCGGCGGTGGCTGCGTCGATCCGGTCGAACGCTGCGGAGTCGCCGGAGCGGCCCGCTGCGCCTGCCGCCGTCGAAGCGACCGCCAGCGCTCCGAGCGTGAGTTGGCAGGTGCGGTCGATGCCCGCGATCATCTCACGGTTGCTGCGCATCACCGATTCGATCGCGTCGGCGGCCTGATCGTTGACGAGTCTGGCCTGGTCGAGGTCGCGCATCCGTCGACGACAGGTGTCCAACAAGTCGTCCTCGAACAACGGTCGACGAGGGTCGTCGGGGGCCAGTTCGACATCGATCGCGAACACGAGCGCGTCGTCGAACGCCTGGACGTCGGCGACGGCTCGGCCGAGTGATGCCGACAGTTCGTGAAGTCGCTCCTGGTCTGCGCGCAGTGTGCTGTTGTCACGCGACAGGACTCCCCGCCCCTCCTCCAACGACTGGACGATCGATCCGATGCGGGCGCGCGAACTCTCGAGACGCCGGAGGTAACGGTCGGCGGGGGATCCGACTCCCGGCACCTTGCCGATGGCTCGAGCGAACCAGCCACGGTCGCGGTCCAGTTCCGACGGGTCGAGCGACTCGAGTGCGCGGCGGAGGTCGGCGAGTGAGCGAGCGATCTCGCCGCCCTCGGCGCGATGATCGTCGACATCGGCCCACGAGGTCCGCAGTGATGCGGCGACGCGGCCCGCCTCGTGCTGCACGTCGCGCCCGAGCGTCTCGACCGTATCGCGGGCGTCGTTGCATGCGGGATCGGCAGGGTCGAGCAGCAGCCACCGGGAGACGGCACGCGTGACGTCGTCTTCGTCCGCCCGTGCAGCGACGTCGTCGGAGGCGTGCATCGCCACGTTCTCGGACGGATCCCCGGTCGTCGTCCCGCCGGTCGCGTGGGTGGCGATGTCGCGCTGGCCGGCGGTCATGGCCCTTCTTCCGCATCGAGCAACCGGGCGCGGTCGGCGAGGTCGGCGAGTGCCGCCATGGCGGCGTCGACGTCCTCGGGACGTTGACCGACGGGAACGTCGGCCAGCGCGCTCGTCGTGCGGTCGAGCGTCGTGAGGGCCACCTCGTTCTGAGCCAGGAGGCGTTCGATCCGAGCCATCTGGTCGTCGCGAAGTTGTGTTCGCTGGGCCAACGACTCGCGCTCGCGAACCGCCGACTCCGTCTGCGCGCCCGAGCGATCCAACTCCGCGAGACGCCGTTTGATGTAGCCGGTGTCGATGCTCCCGACACTGTCGATGGCAACCGCCACTTCTCGCAGGTTGTCCAACGCGCTGCGGTACACCTGCTCCGACGTGGACACGTAGCGCGAGTACGTCAGCTCCGTGCGATCGAGCCGACGGTCGAGCACCTTGATCAGCGCTGCCCTCTTCTGCCCGAGTGCGATCAACTGCTCCAACGGCTGGGAATCGGAGATCCCGGAGAGTTCGGTGGCCAACGTCGCGGTCGCCATCCGGTCGTCCGACTCGACTTCGGGTACCGCGAACTGTCGACCAGACAGCGTGCCGGTCATCGACATGACGAGCGGCCAGCCGACGACGGCGAGCACGACCACGACGCCCATCGCGCCGATCATGACGGGGGGTGGATCGACGGCGACGACGAAGCCCGCTGCAAGAACCGCCAGAAGGGCACCGGCGACCCACGTGGGCGGGTACGTGAGCACCGCTTTCCACCACGACTGCGGCCCGGAACTCGTCATGTCTCGCACTGTCGTTCTTCGGCTGCCACGGTTCCTGCACGATAGTGAGTTTTCGATGTCGCGGACGTCTCACCGCCGGTCCGGTTCACGGCGCGTTCACGCTCCGTCACCACGATGCGAGCCATGACGACGACCGACCGCTCCCTCACCCTCGCGAAGAAGACCCTCCCACTCGTCGCCGCCGCCGTGCTCGCCATCGTGAACGTCGGCCCGCACGGGGGGATCTACCTCGTTCCGTTCCTCGTCGTCGCGCTCATCGGCATCGTGCAGGCCGTGCGCGTGAGCGGCCTGATCGGTGGCTTCGCCAGCAGCGACCGCCGACTGCACGGATCGGTCGCCGACACTGCGCCACGTGGCCGTGCCCTCGCCGACGAACTGCTCGACGACGGCTGAAGGCGACGCCCGACCACCCCTTCCCCGCAATCGCTCAGTCGCCGGCGCCGGCCGTGTTCGCGGGGACGAACTGGCTCGCCACGAACGACGCGCCCTGCGGATCTGCGATGGTGGTCGAGCGGACCCACGGGAGATCCATCGGCTCGGAGAGCACGGTGCCACCGAGTCGCGTCGCCGCCTCGGCCGCGGCGTCGCAGTCGTCGACACCGAACGTGACACCCCAGTGGGCCGGCGTCTGGGTGTCCGCATCGTCGATCCGCACCACGCTGGCCACGACGTTCTCGAAGCCGGTCGGGGCACCCATCGCCGCCATGTTCTCGCGCATCCCGGGGTTCGACGCCTCGAGGAAGTCGCCGTAGGCAGGCAACGCCCACATGAACGCTCCGGGCCCGATCTCCTGCAGTTCCCAACCGAACACCGCGCCGTAGAAGGCGGCGGCCCGGTCGACGTCTCGGGTGTGGAGGTCGTTGAAGGTCACGCCTCCGTGTTCGTTGACCGCGAGCGAACCGCGGTGCGCGCCGGCCTGCCAGATCCGGATCAGAGCACCTTCGGGGTCGGTGAACGAGGCCGAACGTCCGGAGTCGAACACGTCGAAGGGCTCGTCGACGACCGAGCCGCCGGCCGCCTCCGCCGCTGCGACGGTGGCGTCGGCGTCGTCCACCCAGACGTAGGTGTTCCACGACGCCGTCGTCGTCGTTCCCTCGGTCATCGAACCGACCGCCGCGGCGTCGCGTCCACCGATTCGCGCCATGAAGTACTGACCGGGAGCGTCGGCGGGCATCGTGTCCTCGCAGTCCCACCCGAAGAGTCCCGAGTAGAAGTCGGCGGCTGCCGCCGGGTCGGGGAACGCTGCGTCGGCCCAGCACGGCACTCCCGCGATGTATCGGTCCTGGTCGGTCATGTGATTCTCCTTCGGGTCGTCGGGGCACGGAGGCCACCGAACTGGAGAGATCAACGTACGAAACGACCCGGACGGATCCTGTCCGCAATGGCCGATCATTCGGGTGACGGTGACACCTCGCTCGCTGCGAGGAGTCGGCGGGCCACCTCCGCGACGGCAGCGCGGAGTTCGCTGCTGTCGACGACCCGGAACGGATGCGGGATGCCGGCGAGCCATTCCCCGGCGTACATCGCGACGTTGCTGGTCGTCCCGCGCAGGATGCAGCGTGCGCCGTCGTCGAGCGGTTCCAGGATGCCCATCGACCGCGTGATCCACGGAGCGACATCGGCGTACGCCGCGTCGAATTCGACGGTGGTCGAGTGCGCCCACCCGCTGGCGAGGTGGTTCTCCAGCCATTCGACCGGGTTCAGGTCGACGGGGACGTCGACGTCGGTGTTCAGTTCGATGAGGTCGGTGATGCGATCGACCCGGTAGGCGCGGGCTGCATCACTGTCGTGGACATACGCGAGGAGGTACCAACGTCCGTGTCGCACCACGACGGCCCAGGGATCCACACGTGCCTCGATCGATCTCCCGGCACCCGTCGTGTAGTCGATTCGTGCGCCACGTCGGTGGGCGACGACCTCCACGAGGCGGGCGATGATGTCCGGATCGGGGCGGACGGCTCGCTGGTCCGGCGCTGCGCGGGCATGGTCGCGCACGAGCGCCGCCTGCTGCGCGGTCGACGCCGGCAGCGACCCGATCAGCTTGCCGAGTGCGGCACCGACCGGATCGTCGGCGTCAGCGGCGGCGTGGTGTCCATCGAGCACCGCCATGACGAGCCCGAGTGCTTCACTGCTGGTGAAGACGATCGGAGGAGGGGTGAGGGACCGACCGAGTCGGTAGCCACCCGACCGGCCCAGGGTCGAGTCGACGGCGACGTGGGCATCGCGCAGGATCGAGATGTATCGACGCACCGCTCGGTCCGACACACCGAGTCGATCAGCGAGCCCTCGCGAGGTGATCCCTGGTCGGGTCTGGAGGACCAGCAGCGTGCGGATCACGTTGGCGGTCGTGCTCGTTCCCGAATCCACATCACGAGTCTAAAGAGGACGCAGATCGTCCTGGTTCTGTTCTACCGTCGTCGACATGGACATCGTGCTGATCGCCGGGCTGTGGCTCCCGGCAACCGTGTGGGACCGCGTGGCGGACGAACTTCGACGACGGGGGCACCGACCCACGGCGGTCACGTTGCCCGGGGTCGACGACGGGTCGACGACGGCGACCCTCGAGGACCAGCTCGCCGCAGTGCTCGCAGTCGTGGACGATGCCGGCGAACAGGTGGTGGTCGTCGGTCATTCTGCTGCGTCGACGCTGGCATGGCTCGCAACCGACCGCAGACCCGACGCCGTCGCGACCGCGGTGATGATCGGCGGCTTCCCGAATGCGACCGGCACGCCATATGCCGACTTCTTCGCAGTCACCGACGGGATCATGGCGTTTCCCGGCTGGGGACCCTTCGAGGGCCCCGACAGCGATGATCTCGACGCGTCCGCCCGTCGGCATCTCGAATCGATCGCGGTCCCGGTTCCCGAGTCGGTCGCCCGCGCGACGGTCGAGTTGGTCGACGAGCGCCGATATGCCGTCCCCGTCACGCTGGTGTGCCCCGAGTTCGGTCCCGACGAAGCCCGGGCCTGGCTCGCCGACGGCCAGCTCCCCGAACTGGCGAGAACCGACCAGGTCCGGTTCGTCGACATCGACTCCGGTCACTGGCCGATGATCACCCGCCCCGAGGGACTGGCCGAGATCCTCGACGACATCGCCACGACGAACGCCGACGTTGCAGGCTGACACGATGACGCTCACCGTCACCGAACTCGACGCATCGACGTGGCACCTGTTCGCCGAACTGGTCGAGCGCAACAACGGCGTCTTCGGCGGCTGCTGGTGCATCGGCTTCCACCCCGAAGCGCCGGAGAAGGGTCTCGACCATCGGTCGGCCAAGCGCGAACGTGTCGAATGCGGACGCGCGCACGCCGCGCTCGTGCTCGACGATGCAGGGGTCGCTCAGGGATGGTGCCAGTGGGGCGACCCCGAGGAACTGTCGAACATCAAGCACGGTCGCGTCTACCGCAAGGAACCGCCGCCGGTTCCCGATTGGCGGATCACGTGCTTCTACGTCGACACCAGGCATCGCGGTCGTGGCGTCGCCCGCGCCGCGCTCGGCGGGGCACTCGATCAGATCGCACGAGCAGGCGGCGGACTCGTCGAGGCCATTCCCGAGGTCACCGCCGGGCGCACCGCCCACGGTCGCTTCCTGTACTCGGCCACCCTCGAACTGTTCGAGGACTTCGGCTTCACCCGCCGCCGACAGGTCGGCAAGCACGCCTGGATCGTCGACACCACCATCCCACCGGCACAGGAGAACGCACCCTGAGCGAGAAGTCCACCGACCGAGACCTCGCCGGAGCGGAGTTCCGGGGAGTCGACCGAATCAGTTCTTCTTCTGGTTGAGCAGCGCCGTCACGGCCTTGCCGTCGGCCTGGCCCTTCGACGCCTTCATCACGGCACCGACCAACGCACCCATCGCCTTGCCTTCCCCGGCGCAGAACTTCTCCCACGCGTCGGGTTGGTCTGCGATCGCGGCATCGACCATCGACTCGAGCTCCGACGTGTCCATCGCCTCGAAGCCGAGCGCTGCGGCGATCGCTTCGGGGTCGCGCTCGTGGTCGCCCGCGATCATCGCCTCGACGACGGTCTTGGCCTGCGTCGCCGTGACCGCGCCGCTGAGCTCCATCGACGTGAGCGTGGCGAGCGAGCTGGCGGGCACGACGGTCGAGAGGTCCGGCGCCTCCTTCACGTGCTTCAGGGCGAGGGCGACGTCACCGCCCTGCGTCCCCGCTCGCAGCACGTACTCGTCCTGATCCCGCTCGACGACGAGGAGCACCGCGTCGGAGTTCGCCGGCTCACCCGACGCCTCGGCGAGGGTGGCTCGACGGGCGGCCGGCAGCGGCGGGAGCGACGCACGCACCCGTTCGATCCATTCGGGTCCGGGGTCGACGGTGACGAGGTCGGGTTCGAGGAAGTACCGGTAGTCGTCGGCGTCCTCCTTCGAGCGCAGCGTGTGGGTCTTGCCGTCGTTCTCGTCCCAGTGGCGCGTCTGCTGGACGACGGGCTCGCCCGCTTCGTGCAACGCGATCTGGCGCTTCGCCTCGTACTCGATGGCGCGGCCGACCGAGCGCACCGAGTTGACGTTCTTGATCTCGCAGCGCGTGTTGAAGTCGGCGCCCGGCTTGCGCACGCTCACGTTCGCGTCGACGCGCATCGAGCCTTCCTCCATCTTGGCGTCGGACGCCCCCACGGCGACGAGGATCGCCCGGAGCTCGGACACGTAGGCCTTGGCCTGTTCCGGGTGGCGGATGTCGGGCCGGCTGACGATCTCCACCAGCGGCACGCCGGCGCGGTTGAAGTCGATGAGCGAGTAGTCGGAGCCGTGGATGCGACCTCCGGGTCCGCCCACGTGGGTGGACTTGCCCGTGTCCTCCTCGAGGTGACCGCGCTCGATGCCGACACGGAACCCGTCGGGCAGATCGAGCCAGCCGTCGGCGTTGATCGGCTCGTCGTACTGGCTGATCTGGTACGCCTTGGGCATGTCCGGGTAGAAGTAGTTCTTGCGCGCGAACGTCGACTTCTGCACCCGACAGTTGAGGGCGAGGCCGAGGCGCATCGCGAGTTCCACCGCCTGGCGGTTCAGCACGGGCAGTGCGCCCGGGAGCCCGAGTGTGACGGGGTCGATGTTGGTGTTCGGCTCGTCGCCGAAACGGTTCGGCGACGCCGAGAACAGCTTGGTCTGCGTCGCGAGTTCCACGTGCACCTCGAGCCCCACGACCATCTCGTAGCCCCGATGCTCCCAGCGTTCGTGTTCGTCGTTCGAGGGGAAGTATCCGTCGTCGTTGACGTACATCGGCTGCCCGGTCATGATCTCACTCCTTCTCGTTCGCGTGAGGTCGTTGCGGTCGTGGGCCGCACGGACCTCCCGCGAACACTGCGATCGGTGGTCGGGTCGGCGGCGCTCACGACCCGGACCCCTGCTGCTGCTGATCCTGCATGTACCGCTCCAGTTCGGCGGCGACCCGGAACATCGTGTGGTCCTGCAGTGCCGGCGCGAGGACCTGCACACCGACCGGCAGGCCGCCGTCGCCGGAGCCGAACGGCACGCTCATCGCTGGATCACCGGACAGGTTGGACGGGATGGTGTACGTGTCGCACAGGTACATGGCGAGTGGATCGGACGACTTGTCGCCGATCTCGAACGCGACCGTGGGCGATGCCGGCGTGAGCAGCACGTCGGCCTTCGCGTAGGCGGACGCGAAGTCGTCGGCGATCAGGCGGCGGACCCTCTGGGCCCGCCCGTAGTAGGCCTCCTGGTAGCCGGCCGACAGCGCATAGGTGCCGAGCATGATCCGGCGCTTGACCTCGGCACCGAAGCCGTCGGTGCGGGTCGCCATGTACATCTGGTTCGTGTCGGGCGCACTGGTGCGACTGCCGAAGCGCACACCGTCGAAGCGGGCGAGGTTGCTCGACGCCTCGGCAGGTGCGATGAGGTAGTAGGCGGTGAGGCCGTATCCGAAGGCGGGCACCGCGACGTCGACGATCTCCGCTCCGGCGGCAGCGAGGGCATCGAATGCCTCGTCGAGGCGGGCCTGGACGTCGGGGCTCGCTCCGGTCGGGAGGTCGGTGATCCGTCCGACGCGGAGTCCGGCCGCGCCCATCTGCAACTTCGAACGCAGGTCGAGCGGCGGGCGCTCGATGCTGGTGGAGTCGCCGGGGTCGTGCCCCGAGATCGCCTCGAGCGTGAGGGCGGCGTCGTCGACCGAGTGCGCGAACGGGCCGATCTGGTCGAGGCTCGACCCGAAGGCGATCAATCCGAGGCGGCTGACGGCGCCGTACGTGGGCTTCACGCCGACGGTTCCGCAGAGTGCCGCGGGTTGGCGGATGGACCCACCGGTGTCGGAACCGAGGCTCACCGATGCGAACCCCGCGGCCACGGCGGCCGCCGAACCGCCCGAGGATCCTCCGGGCACGCGAGTCGTGTCGTGCGGGTTGCGCGTCGGGCCGAACGCCGAGTTCTCGGTGCTCGACCCCATCGCGAACTCGTCGAGGTTGGTCTTGCCGATCACCACGGCGCCCGCCTCGCGCAGACGTGTGACGACGGTTGCGTCGTAGGGCGGCTTCCAGTCGCCGAGGATCCTGGACGAGCACGTGGTGGGGATGCCCCGGGTGCACATGTTGTCCTTGAGCGCCACGGGCACCCCGGCGAGGATTCCGGGATCGCCGCCCCCGGCGACGATGGCGTCGACCTCCGCAGCCCGCTCGCGGGCGAGGTGGGCGAGCACCAGGTTGAAGGCGTGGATCTCGTCCTCACGAGCGTCGATGCGGGCGAGGTGGTCGTCGAGCACGTCGACGGCGCGCAGGGTCCCGTGGCGCACTCCCTCGGCGATCTGCGTCGCCTGCACAGCGGGTTCGGAACCGGCAGTGGTGTCGCTCATCGTCAGTCGTCCAGACCGATGATCGGCGGGACGCGGAACCGGTCGTCCTCGGCGAGCGGCGCAGCCGCCAGGACCTCGTCACGATCGAGCACCTCACCGATGACGTCGTCACGCATCACGTTGACGAGGTGGGTCGGGTTGTTCATCGGCTCCACGCCGTCGAGGTCGAGCGCATCGATGTCGGCGAAGTGGTCGAGCATCGCAGCGAGTTCGACGGTCGCGGTGGCGAGTTCGTCGTCGGTGAGCGTGAGTCGGGCCAGCGTGGCCACCTTGCTCACGTCGGCGGTGGTGATCCGTTCTGGCACCCGAGCGAGGCTACCCGTGCCCGCGATCCCGACCCCGGGCGGATTCGTGAAGGAGTGCCGCCCGACGCCGCCGGGCGGCTCCGCGATCGCCGGATGTCACCGGTGCCGTTCGATCCAACGTGCATTCGAACCGAGAGCGCCGGTTCTGAGACGATGTCGCCCATGACCGCACGTGACACCCTGACCGCCATCGCCGGACCCACCGGGGACATCGGCGCCTCCTTCTACTTCCACCCGGCGACCGTTGCCGCCGGCAAGGAATTGGGGCTGAACGGCTTCACCTTCTACATCCTCGGGCGCGGCGGTGCGCTCGGTGACGTGCCGGCGGCCGTCGTGTCGGCCGCCTTCGGCTACTTCAACCCCGACACGATCGCCAGCGCATGGGACAAGGCGAGCGAGACGATGTCGCCGTCGGCAGCGGGCCAGGCGTACTTCGACGAGTGCGGTCGGCGCGGCAGTGAACTCTTCGCCGGCATCGATCCGGACGTTCTCGAGGCGTACGTGGAGGCGGCCGACATCGTCATCGATCACGCCGATCTCGCGGCCCTCCCGCTCTTCGCCGGCACCTCACGCCTCACCTGCAGCGACGACATCGCAGGGCGCGCCATGCAGAAGGCCGCCGTGCTGCGCGAACTGCGCGGCAGCGTGCACCTCTGCGCCGTGCTCGCCAGCGGACTCAGCGATGCGCAGGCGCACGCGATCAAGCGACCGGGCGACGTGGCGATGTTCGGTTGGGAGGAGGCGCCGTCCGTCCCGGTCGACGGCGACGAGCGCATGGACGCCGCCGAGGAACTCACCAACACGATGCTGGAACGAGCGTTCTTCGCACTCACGTCCGAGCAGGCCGACGCTCTCGTCGCCGGCACGACCGCGATGCACGCCGCGATCCGACCCGCCTCCTGAACCTCCGGCGATCCGTCCCGACCTCTGTTGATCCGTCCCGGACGGATCAACAGAGGTCGGGACACGATCGACGTTGACGAATCGACGTTGACGGTCGGCTGCGGTGTGGGCACGATGGCCCGATGACGACCTGGGTGCGAGCACCGGAGGCAGCGCGACGCCTCGGCGTGACCACGGAGACGTTGTACTCCTACGTCAGTCGCGGCCGCGTCCATCGCACACTCGGATCCGACGGCAGATCGTCGCTGTTCGACGTCGCCGAACTCGACGCGCTCGCCGCTGCGTCCTCGCGGCCGACCCGACCGCCGTCGACGATCGACGTGCGGATCTCGACGTGCATCACGCAGCTCGACGAAGCGGGGATCCGGTACCGCGGCGTGTCGCTCGACGACCTGGTCGACGAACCGTTCGAGCGAGTGTGTGACCTGCTGTGGCACGGGTCGCTGGGCGACCTCACCGGGTGCGCGCTCCGGTCGTTGCCGCCGGCCGCCCCCTGCGGTGCGCCGACGAGCGTGATCTCGCTGATCCGGCTCGCCACCGACATCGACGCCGGCTCCACTCCCACGGAGACCGCCGTGCGGTTCCTGGACGCCATCGCTCCGCGATCCTTCCCGACCGAAGATCGCTCCTCGTTCGCCGCACGCCTGACACGCCGATGGGTGGACGATCCGTCGCCGGCCCTCGTCCGGGCGGTGAACTCGACGCTCGTGCTCCTGGCCGATCACGAGTTGGCCACGAGCACGCTCTCCGTGCGCGTCGCCACGTCGGTGAGAGCCTCGCCTGCGGCGTCGTTGATCGCCGGTCTCGCCACCGTCGAGGGCGATCTCCACGGTGCCGCGTCGTTCCACGTGCACCGGATGTTCGAGCGGATCGAAGCCGCCGGACCCGAACGGGTGCTCACCGACCACCGGCGTCGCCGAGAACCGGTCCCGGGCTTCGGACACAAGATCTACCGCGACCGCGATCCGAGGTTCTCGTTGCTCCTCGACCGCGTTCGTGATCTGCCCGACCCACACGATCGCCGGGGTGTGGTCGACGACACCGTCCGGGCGGCGGGTGCGCTGGTCGGCCGGCTGGCGAACGTCGACCTCGCGCTCGGCGCACTCACCTACGTCGCCGGACTACCGCCCGGTGCGCCGCTCTTCGCCGTTGCCCGAGTCGCCGGCTGGACGGCCCACCATCTCGAAGAACTCGAGGAGCGCCCGCTCCGCTTCCGTGGCCTCGCCCGCTGACCGACCGACCTCTGTCGCTCCGTCCCGGACGAAACAACAGAGGTCGGCTTCAGGACCGATCGTCGAGGATCGACTCGATCCGTGAGGCCAGGTGTTCACCCATCGCCACCAACAGATCGAACTCGACCTCGGACAGGTACTGGTCCCCCGTCGAGTAGTCGGGGAACGGTGGGTTGGCGGCGGCGAACTGGCGGAGTTCGGAAGGGGCGGTGTCGCTGATCTGCGCTTTGGCATAGATCAGCCGGGTGCGATGAACGACGCGACGGTCCGGTCCCTCCCGGAAGCTGGCCACGCCCGTGGTCACGCAGTCGATCGCCACGTCGCGGTCGCGCCACTCGACCGGCTTCCAGTCGATGTCGACCTGCACGTCGAGTTCCACGTCGGCGAGTTCGATCGCGCCCTTCATCGTCCCGAACCCGCCGGGCCGATCGCCGCTCGCGTCGAGGACGATGATCCGGTCGGGTCGTTCGCGCAGTTGTTCGACGAAGCCCAGGTTGTCGCGATGGCCACCGTCGGCGACGTAGAGGAACGCGTCGTCGTCCGGGTCGTACCGGTTGAACAGTTCCTTCACGAAGTATCCGAGGTGGATGCGGGGCGACCGGTCGCGATCGATGAACCAGTCGGCGCGCTTCGGGTTCGGCACCCACATCCCGAGGCGGAAGTTGACGGCGGCGAGCAGCGAGTTCGTGGTTCCGTACGACTGGCGACCCATCGCCGACGCGAACGCCGCACCCGCGAGCGCCATCGAACGCGACACCACCCAGCTGCGCGGGTAACCCTCCCACGACGATCCTCCCGGATACCCGATCCACTGCGCCGACGCTCCGTCGTGCAGGGTGACCCCCGCAGCTCGGAAGCTGAAACCGAGAGCCGGGAGGCCACCTGCCTGCAGCGTGCTCGAATGGGCGGTCCCGCACAGCACCAGTTCGGGTCCCGGATCGTTGCGGTACTCCGCCCACAGCGGCTCGTCGGCGTATCGGATTCCGGGCAGGAAGGTCTCGGCGAGCCGTTTGCGGTAGACGCCGTTGAGCGTCAACCGGTGCGAGGGCAGGACGTCGACGACGACGAGCCACGCGACCGCCACCGCCGGAACCCAGGATCCACGGAAGAAGCGTTCGAGGTTCGCCTGGTCGTCGGCGACCTTGCCCGCCAGCAACAGCAGTCCGACGCCGAGGGCCACGCCACCGAGTCGACTCCACCGCTTCTTGATCTGGGCCGTCAGCAGCTTCTGGATCGCAGTGATCAACCCGACGGCCGACAGCAGACCGAGCACACCGGCATTGGTCTCGGCCGATCCGTTGCGCAACAGCGACAGCACGGGCCGCCCGTACCGGATGCCGACGGGCACGGCGACGAGGGCGACGAGGAGCAGCCCACCGACCCCGCCCGCCAAGGTGATCACGGCCGTCGCGCGAGCCCGTGTGCGTGTGTCGTAGGTCGTCCGGCTGAGCAGGAACACGATTCCGGCGAACACGACGGGGATCAGCCCGGGCAGGACGAGACGCCACGCCAGCAGGCTCGACAGCGATGTGGCCGTGCCCTCGCCGTTCGAGAATCCGGGGTGCACCGACCAGTTGCGGGTGAGCCTCCCGGCGAGCCAGCCGACGAGGACCGCACCGGAGACCACGCTCCCGAGGACCACGACCGTGCGCGCCGCGGCACCGACGGCCCCGCCGACGATCGACCCGACCCCGTTGTCGAGGTAACGGCGACGCTCGCGCACGTGACGGAACCACGGATCGTCCTCGCCGAACAGATCGACGCGGCCGTCCCGATGGCTCGTCGCCCGCCAGCCACCGGCAGTGAAGCCGCCACCGGACACCGCGTGCAGCCAGCGGGCACGCTGGAACGTGCCCGTGCCGCTCAACCCGCGGAACGCACCGATCATCACCGCGGCCGACCGGATGCCACCACCCGAACACGTGATGCCGAGCACCTCCCCCGGCACGTGATCGGACACGTCGTCGGCTCGTCGCGTCGGCGCGGGCGGCACACCGAGTGCCCCGTCGGCGAGACCGAGGATCCGACGCATCGTCGGCCGGATCACCGGCGCCAGCCCTGGCCCGATCACCAGACCGAGGAGGCCGACGAGAGCGACGAGGTAGGCGATCCACTTCCACCAGGCGATCGCGGCGACGGCGTGGGTGACGATCGTGGGCGGGAGCGAGTCGATCCAGATCAGCTGGGCACCGGTTTCGATCAGATCGAGTACACCGGCGGCGACGGCAGCGATCGCCATGTGCCGCCAGATGAAGCGGTCACCACGTCGACGCATCGGTGCCCAGTACCGGTGCCCGGTGCGCAGGAGGAGGAATCCGACGACCGCGAACGACGAGAGGAACACGAGATCGAGGACGAGTGCGATCCGAGCATCGGACAGATCGACCGAGTCGATCGTGGTCTCGCTTCCGGGCGCGTACACGAACCATCCGCCGGCGGCCCCGCCGCCACGAGCGGCGTACACCCACCGGTCCGGCGTGCCCGCGAAGTACAGCCGTGACAGGTAGCCCGGAGGCACGAACGCACCGATCGCGAGGAACGGCACGAGCGGGACCAGAGCAGTGAGCCCCCACCACCGACTCGGCGCGCGCTCCTCCCCCACCCGCTGAACAGTAGACCCCTGCCACACCCTGGTCAGGTGCGGGTGAGGGTGAGGAGGACGGCGGACTCGGGATGGAGGACGGGCGGCTGGACGCCGTGGACGGCGAGTTGGCGACCCGTCAGCGCGATCCCGCCGCTCAGCCATGCCGGCTGCACCCGCGCCGCACCCCATCGTTCGCCGGGGATGGGCAGGTGCTCGACCCGGTACCGAGCATCGGGGTCGAGGCCCGGCATGCGCAACGGGGGCGGCGTCAGGCTCGACGCCGTCGTGAGCTGAGCGAACGAGACGATCGCGTGCGAACGATCCGTGGCGTACACACCGCGAGCGACGTAGGCCGCCTCGGTCGTGAAACGGACCGCGTCACCTCCGTGCAGCAGTTCGCGGTGGTGCTTGTGCAGGGCGATGATCGCCCGCAGCCTCGTCCGTTCCGATTCGCTCAGCGTCGCCACGTTCCACTCGACGCCCAGATGACCGAAGATCGCCGTCGCCGCACGGAACGCCAGTGACTGGGTCCGCGCCGTGGTGTGCGAGCGGGCCGGTCCGATGTGAGCGCCCATCACCTCGGGTGGGATGAACATCGAGGCACCCTGCTGGATCAGCTGGCGTTCGAGCGCATCGTTGCAGTCGCTGGTCCACACCCGCTCCACTCGCCGGAGGATCTCGTGGTCCACCCGGCCCCCTCCGCTCGCACACGACTCGAACTCGACCCCAGGATGCGCGGCTCGGAGATCGTCGAGGAGTCGGTAGAGCGCTCGGGTCTGAGCGTGGGTACCGGCGGCACCGCCGTGGCCGCTGGCCTGGACGTGGTCCCGGTTCATGTCCCACTTCACGTACGACACGTCGTGGTCGCACAGCAGCGCGTCGAGGCATCCTTCGACGTACTCGTGGGCCCGGGGGTTCGCGAGGTCGAGGACGAGTTGGTTCCGTCCGAGCACCGGTTCGTAGCCGTCGGTCGCCAGCACCCAGTCCGGATGTGCGCGGAACACGTCGCTGTCCGGGTTCACCATCTCGGGCTCGACCCAGATCCCGAACTGCATGCCGAGCCCCGTCACGTGATCGATGAGTGGTGCCAGACCATCGGGATACACGTCGTCCGACACCCACCAGTCGCCCAGGCCTCTCGTGTCGTCACGCCGGGACCCGAACCAGCCGTCGTCGAGGACGAATCGTTCGATCCCCAGGTCGGCTGCGGCATCGGCGAGTTCGGTGAGCCTCGCGGTGGAGTGATCGAAGTACACCGCCTCCCACGTGTTCAGCAGCACCGGGCGCGGCGCGGTCGCATGAGCGTCGCGTGTGCGAACAGCAGCGTGGAACTGCCACGACGCCGGGGTGAGGCCACAGGGAGAGTAGACGCCGAGCACGTCGGGCGTCGTGTAGGACTCCCCCGGCTCCAGCACGATCTCGCCCGGATGCAGCAACTCCCCCGCCTGCACGTACCGGCGACCGTCGGGGAGTCGCTCGGCGAACAGCGTGTGGTTGCCGCTCCACGCGACGTGGACGCCGTGGACCTCACCGTCCCACTCCCCGAAGCCCGACCGACCGGCGAACACCAGCGGAGGTGCCTCGTGCGACGTGCGCCCGCTGCGATTCTCCACGGAGAACGAACCGTCGGCCCAACTGCGACGCTGCTGCTGGAACTCGCGCGCCCAACGGCCCGAGAACGTGAGCAGTTCGTCGACGTGCTCGGCGATCGGCAAGGTGACCGTCAGCGCGTCGAGTGAGTAGCGGCGCTCGGCGGTGTTGACCACGGTCACCGTCACCCGCAGGATCTCGGACAGCGTGATCGTCGTCGACAGAGCGAGCCCTGCGACCTCGTCGACCGCTTCGACGACCAGCGTGTCACCGTCGACGCGGTGCTCCGAGGTGCGGAATCGCGGCGCCCAGGCCCGCCCTCCACCACGGCGACCGACGAGCCCGGGCCGGCCGGGAAATCCGGACCCGTGCTCGGGGACGACCGACAGGGGCGCAACGGTGTCGAACGTTCCGTGGACGACCGGCCGGTCCAGCGCCGAGACGACCGACTCCGGATCGATGTCCCCGCCCAGCGAGCGACCCCAGTGGACGATCGTCGGCGCACCCGTCGAGACGTCGACCACGACGTCCACCGGCCCGGAGGCGTGATCTTGTGACAAACGGACGAACTGCGTCATCGACTCCCCTTGGAATCGAGCCGACCATAGCTGCGACCGGGGCGCTCGACCGGTTCCGACAGGGCCGTCGCCGACCGGGGCGGGACGGCGTGGCCGGCCGGATTCGCAGCCGACGTCGCCCGTCAGGTCTCGCCGAAGATCACCTGGGCACGCTCCCACGCGGCCTCGCCGACCCGACGGCCGATCTCGCGTCCGGACTCGTCGTCGGCCGGGATGTGGATCCCTCCCCAGATGCGCGACCGGCCCGCCTCGTCGGCGGCGTCACGGAAGGTGGCCCACTGCAACTGGATGTCCTCACTCGGACCTCGCTCGTGGACCAGCGAGAACGCCGCGACGTCGCGGGTGAGCAGGCCGCCGGGGAAGAACTCCGATCCGGTGACGTTCGTGAGCACCTCTGCGCCCGCTCGGCTGAAAACGCTGTGACCCGACACGTACCCGGCGAATGCGGGTGTGATGAAGGTCGGACGCTGGTACGGCAGCCAGTCGACGGCGCGAATCCACGCGACCCCCGCGACCTCGACGTCGCCGAGTTCGGGCGGACCGGACCAGGCCAGGATCGCCGTCTCACCCACGGGCAACCCGGCGTGTCGCTCACCGATCGCGGACGACTCCTCGGTGACGATCTCCACGAGCCCCTCCACGAGCGGCAGCGACGTCTCGCCGTCCTGTTCCGCCATCCACCGGATCATCGAGATCGGACGGACCGAGTCGTAGAACCCCTTGTTGCCCCACGCGGCGATGGCGGCGTCGTGCATCGCCCCGTTCAACGCGAGCCCGAGCTTCACGTCCCACTCGAGGCGTTCTCCCTCCGGACGCGTGTCGTCGTCGGCGAACAGAGCATCGGACGTCTGGTTCGCCAGAGAGTTCCAGTGGCCGGGGGGCGTCTCGGAGGTGGGGCCGTCGGCCCAGTACTCGGCGATCGCTCGGAAGTAGTCGGCGGCGTCGACCTCGTTGGGCTCGTACGCGAGGCCGGTTGCGGGGTTGACCTCGTGGCCGCCCGACGACTCGTAGTCGAGCACGGCGACGCCGTCCGAACCGGGTCCGATGTCGATCCTCGCCGCACCCACCTGCAGGTCCGACGACGCCCGGATCACGTCGACCGCCTGGTTGCGATACTCCTCGGCCGTGGCCGGGTCGGTGATCCGAGGGGGCGGTCCGGGATCGAGCGGAGGTTGCCCGTCGACGTCGATGGCGAACGGCGTGACCGACCCCCACTGCGACCCGACGAAGGTCTGTTGGCCGCCCGGCAGCGGCACGCCGTTCTGGGACACGCTGTTCTCCAACAGCAGCGGCTGCCAACGGTCGGGATCGACCAGTTCGGTCCCCGACTCGGCGACGACGAGCGGAGGGTTGACCGATTCGTACGCGTCGTCCACGTAGGCCGCACCCTCGAGTGACCCGTCGTCGAACGACGCTTCCAGGATCGCGTCGGCGATCTCGACGCCGAACGCCGCGGCGCTCTCGGGATTCTGCTCGGCGAAGTCCGGCTGCGCGCCACACGCGGTGGACAACGAGTTGTTCAGAGCCAGCCGAGTCTCGGGTGCGGCCAGGCTGAGCCGGTATCGCTGGGTGAGGATGCGGTGTGCCGCGAAGGCGATCGCGTCGTCGCGGGCTGCGGCCACGTCGTCGGCCACGCGGTGTTCGTCGACGAAGACTGCCGACGTGGTCGTGTCGTTCGGCTCGTAGGCCCGCCACACGTCCCACATCGCAGCCGACAGGTGGTACAGGTTGCGAGCGTGCACCGTCGGTGCGGGGAAGTCGACGCGGATCGCATCGAGGGCTGCGTCGTTCCACATGCGTGGCATCGATGCGTCGTCGCCGGGCGAACACTGCCCACCCTCGGCGGTCGTGGTCGACGCCTCGCTGCCCGGCCCCGTACTCGGCTCGGTCGCCGGATCTGCGACCGTCGGATCTGCGACCGTCGGTTCGGTGACCGTCGGTTCGGTGACCGTCGAGTCGGCGTCGGTGGCGACGTCACCGGCAGAACACGCCGGTGCTGCGAGCGCAAGAGCCGTCAACAGGATGATCGAGCGCCGCATCGGCACGATTCTGTCCCACGGACGACGAGGTTCGGCGACAGACGGGACACCCCGCCGTCGATCACGTGGGCTCAGTCCGGTTCGTCGGTGCCGACGCGCCTGGCACGCGTCCGAGCAATGGGTTCGTCACCGGCGACGACGACGTCAGCATCGCCGGCGACCTCGGCGTCCGCGAGATCGTCATCTCCCGCAAGGTCGTCGTCTGCGAGCTCGTCGTCTGCGAGATCATCGTCGTCTGCGAGCTCGTCGTCCGCGAGCTCATCGTCCATGAGGTCGTCGTCGAGGGTCGGGGATCCCTCGCCGTCGTCGAGGGGGTCGGTGTCGGGGGACGTGTCGTGCGGTGCGACGCCGTCGACGAGGCCACGCGGTGTCGGTTCGACCTCGGGACGACGACGGAGTGCGAAGAACGCACCGAGCCCAACCACGATCGCCGCGAGGGCGACCCACTGGTTCCAACGGAACGGTCCGACTTCGTCGGCCGGGTCGACACGCAGACCCTCGATCCAGAACCGACCGACGCCGTACATCGCGATGAACAGGCCGAACAGTGAGCCACCGCGAGGTCGCCAGCGGCGGTCGATGTACAGCAGGAGGCCGACGGTCGCGAAGCTCCACAGCGATTCGTAGAGGAACGTCGGGTGAAAGGTCGTCCCGACGTCGAACTGCTCCCCGGTCGCAGGGTTCGTGACCAGGTGCTCCCGGTCGATCTGCAACGCCCACGGCAGGTCCGTCGCTCGGCCGTACAACTCCTGGTTGAAGTAGTTGCCCCATCGCCCGATCGCCTGCGCGAGCGGAATGGCGGGTGCGGCACACGTGGCGGCGGTCGAGTACGCGATTCCCTTGACGCGCGCCATGTGGAGCCCGACGGCAGTTCCGAACAGCAAACCGCCGGGAATTCCGAGGCCCCCTTCCCAGATCTTCGGGATCGCCCCGTAGTTGTCGGCGAAGCGATCCCAGTCGGTGGCGACGTGGTAGAGCCGAGCGCCGATCACTCCGGCGATCACCGCCCAGATCGCCATCGAACTCGCGTCGTCCGAGGTGCCGGCACCGCGTTCTTCGAGTCGCCTGCCGAACAGCCACACACCGGCCACGACGCCGGCCGCGATCATCAGTCCGTAGACGTTGAGGCTCAGCGGTCCGATGTCGAGCGAGTTGAACGACGGGCTCGGGATCGCAGCGATCATGTTCACGATCAACTCGTGACGCGTTCGATGAACGCGAGGCTGCGCTGGTTGATCAGGTCACGGTCGTAGTCCTGTGTGGCCACGTGGTAGCTGCGTTCCAGCGTGACGAACTCGACCTCGCCACCGGCGGTGTCACGCAGGTGCGCGCTGTTCTCCGGCGGGACGACGTGGTCGTCGGTCGAGGAGAGGATCAGCACGGGCACCTTCAGTTCGCCGTAGCGCCCGGTGATCGGAGCGAGCCCGTCGTTCGAGAGCGACATCAACTGCTTCAGCGGGGTGCCCTCGTAGGCGATCTCGGTGACGTCGGGGTCGGCGATGTCGGAACCGATACCCGGCATCACGTCGTTGCCCTCGTCCATCATCTCCTGGATCATGGCGATCACGTCCTCCCCCTGCGGGGCGGTCGCGGCGTTGACGCAGATCAGTCCCTTCAACTTCGGATCGGCCTGGCGTTCGAGGCCGGTCCACAGCGTCAGCGTCCCGCCCATGCTCAACCCGATCACGACGACCTGCTCGGCTCGCTCGGCGAGCCGGTCGTAGGCAGCAGCGGCCTCGCCCGACCAGTCCGTCCAGTCGGTGGTCATCATGTCCTCGAGCGTGGTGCCGTGCCCCGGCAGGCGGGGTTGCTCCACGTGGTACCCCGCGTCGGCGAAGGCCTGCGCCTGGTACGTCATCGACGACGGGTTGCCCGTGAAGCCGTGGATCACCAACACCCCGGCGGTCGAGGACCCCTCGTGGGTGAACGGTTCACATCCGGGCATCACATCGGTCTGACTCATCCCCACTGTCTACTCCGAATGCTCGTGCCTGACCCTGCGCCGATGCGCGTCCCACAGGTGGATCCGTGCGCGACGACCGGACCGCAGAGGATGGCTCGGCACGGAACACGCCGGCTCCGACATCGAGTCGGGCGTGCCCGGCGGTCAGACTCGCCGGATGCCGCTGCTCTCCTTCCCGGCCCGCCTCGAGTCCCTCGCTCGGGCCGATCCCGATCGTCCCGCCGTCACCTGCCTCGGTGACACGCTGACGCGCCGGTCCCTGCAGTCCGACGCGACCCGCCTCGCTCGCGAGCTCCGTGATCTGGGCGTGGGACCCGGCGACTTCGTGACGGTGGCACTGCCGAACTCGGTGGACTGGTTCGTGGCGTACATCGCGTGTTGGATGCTCGGAGCCGTGCCACAACCCACGTCGGCGAAGTTGCCGGCGCGAGAACTCGCAGCGATCGTGGAACTGGCCGGATCGAAGGTCGTCGTCGGCGCACCGGAGGCGGTCGTGGACCTGTTGCCGCCCGGCACCGCGACGATCCCACTCGGGTACCGGCCCGACCCGGCGATCTCCGACGAACCACTCCCCGACGTCACGTCGCCGGCGTGGAAGGCACCCACGTCGGGCGGGTCGACCGGGCGACCGAAGCTGATCGTGTCGGGCGACCCGGCGGTCGTCGACACCGACGCTCCCCTCGGCCTCGGCTTGGTGCACGACGGGGCGATGATGATGCCGGGCCCGCTCTACCACAACGGTCCTGCGGTGTGGGCCTGCCAGGCCCTGCTCGCCGGGAACCATGTCGTTCTGCTCCCCCGGTTCGACGCCGAGGCCACGCTGGCGTCGATCGAGGAACACGGCTGCGACATCGTCTACATGGTCCCCACGATGATGAAGCGCATCCTGCGTCTCGACCCCGAGGTCCGTCTCGGGTTCGACCTGTCGTCGATCCGCATCGTCTGGCACCTCGCCGAACCGTGTCCGGCGTGGCTGAAGCAGGAGTGGATCGACTGGCTGGGTGCCGAACGCATCTTCGAGCTGTACGCAGGCACCGAGGCGCAGGCGGTCACGATCATCACCGGCACCGAGTGGCTCGAACATCGCGGCTCGGTCGGCCGGGTCACGACCGGCGAGATGAAGATCTGCGACGAGAACGGCAACGAACTGGCGGCGGGTGAGCAGGGCGAGGTGTGGATGCGCTCGACCCGCGGCACGCCGACGTACGAGTACGTCGGTGCCGACGCCAAGACCCTCGGTGGAGGCTGGGAGTCACTCGGCGACATCGGATGGTTCGATGCCGACGGCTACCTCTACCTCGGCGACCGGGTGGCCGACATGATCCTCAGCGGCGGCGCGAACATCTACCCCGCCGAGGTCGAGCACGCGCTCAACGAACATCCCGACGTCCATTCGTGTGCGGTGATCGGCCTCCCTCACGACGATCGCGGCAACGACGTCCACGCGATCGTCCAGGCCGATCCGGATGTCGCTCCGGAGTCCGAACTGCTCGCGTTCCTCGCGGAGCGTCTGGTCGCCTACAAGCTGCCGCGCACGATCGAGTACGTCGACGAACCGCTGCGTGACGACGCCGGCAAGGTCCGCCGATCCGCCCTTCGCGCCGAACGGATGACCAGCGCCTGACCCCCGCCCCCGGTCAGCGCCCCGTCCAGTCTGTGCGGTGAGTCTGCGTCGCCCCAGGCCCGACACGGACTCACCGCAACAGCCCACCCGAACCCATCGGTGAGTCTGCGTCGCTCCAGGCCCGACACAGACTCACCGCCGCAGCCCTCGAACCGACCGGTCAGTGGTTGGCGGCCTGGTATGCGCGCCGGGCCTCACCGGCTCGGGCCAACGCGTCGCGGTTGTGTTCGCCGACAGCCATGAAGGCGTCCCGCCAGTCGTCGTTCCCCCATCGCTGGGGAGCCTGGAGCGTCGTACGTGGAGCGATCGCCGACCCTGCGAGTTCGAGCGCGAGCGTCACGATCTCGCGCTGCATCGCACGATCGCCCGGCTTGCCGCACGGATTGCCCAGCGGGAAGTCGACGAAGACGAACCTCGGAACCCCCGCTTCCTCGATGATGTCTCGGGCACTGCCGATCACCACCGTGACGATCCCCGACTCCTCCAACCGACGCGCAACCAGACTCACGGTCTGGTGACACACGGGTCAAAGAGGAACGAGGAGTGCGATGTCGACGCCGTCCTCGGTGCACCAGGCGGCGATCTCGTCGGCGTCGAGGCCGGTCTTGCGCTGGCTGTACTCCGTCGGCACACCGAAGAACCGGCCGTTCAGCGACCCGATCACACCGTCGTCGGCGAGCGACCGGAGCGCCCCGAGCGGCAGGAACGACTCCGTGTCGTCGGTGTGCGTCTCCTGCTTGTCCCACGACAGGTCGTCGGTGAACATGCGGGCGGGGACCTCGGCGACCGGGTGGTGGTAGACGACCTTGCCGGTGGCCGGCGCGCCGTGCGCCGAGTCGTGATGGTGGAGGAACGACGTGGTCACCACGGCGACCCGACTCTCGTTCAGCGGCTTCGACGATGGGGAGAACGGGACCTCGTCGAACGCCGCCCAGCGGTACGGATGCTCGAATCCCTGCGCCTGGTAGTACTCGCGCGACTTGTCGATGTAGGACACGAAGCTTCGACGTGCGAGTTGCCGGTCGGCCTGTGCTGCCATGCCACGACCGTACGCGTCGCGCCGGCTCCGGGTCGACACGTCGCGATCGTCAGGTGTCACGCACCCACGATCCGGCGCCGGTGCGGCGGCCACGACCGGTCGCGAACTCGTGCGCACGGACCCTCTCGACGGATTCGATCGCACATGTTCTGGCTCGATCGCAGATCGGTCGACCTCAGTACGGGTCCTGGTCGGAGCGGGGCAGCGTCCACCAGTCGGCGGGCACGTCGGCGGGGCTCCAGTCCGGGTTCGGGTGGATGCAGTCGACCGGGCACGCCGGCACGCACTTGTCGCAGCCGCTGCACAGCTCGGGGATGATCACGACGTCGGGACCGTGGTTGAAGATCGCACCGAACGTCGGTGGGCACGCACGGAGACACGCGTCGCAGTTGATGCAGTCGAGCATGTCGATCCACAGCGGCGGGTTCTGCCACTTGTCGTTGCGGACGCGCCCCTCGATCCGCTGATCGCGCGTCGTCGCCGTATCGGGTGAGGGCCCACTCATCGACACGACCTTAGGGTCCACCCGCCGCCGGTGGCCCACCGGCCCACCGGATCACCCGACGAGATGTCACCCTCCCCCGACCGCGTCCGACGATCCGATCGGCCAGGCGTTGCGGAGGTGATCGGTGTCTGACACCGATCACCCCGCGGAGGTGTTGCGGTGTCTGCCCCTCAGGTGCCGGTGTCGGCGGCGAGGTCGGGGTTGCGGGCACGCATCACCGACACGAAGGCGTCGACGAGGCGCGGGTCGAACTGCGCTCCACTGCCCGAGGCGACGAAACGCACGGCCTCCTCGAGGCTCCACTCGCGCTTGTAGATGCGTCGCGTGGCGAGCGAGTCGTACACGTCGGCGATCGCCACGATCCGTCCGGACAGCGGGATGTCGTTCCCGCTCAGTGCGTTCGGGTAGCCGGAGCCGTCCCACCACTCGTGGTGCGTCCATGCTGCTTCGGCCGCGAGTTCGAACAGATCGGTCGACACGCCCGACAGGAGTCGCCGGCCCAGCACGGTGTGCTGCTTGACCTCGTTGAACTCGTCGATGTCGAGCGGCCCCGGCTTGAGCAGCACCGAGTCGGCGATCGCGACCTTGCCGATGTCGTGGAGTCGCGCCGCCAGTCGCAGTTGCTCCGCCCAGTCCGGAGCCTCGCCGATCGCGTGCGCGATCTCGGCGGCGAGGTCGCCCACGGTCGCGGTGTGCTTGGTGGTGTTCCCCCCGCGGAACTCGGCCAGCGATGCCAGACGTTCGAACGCCTCGAGGTGATACGCGTCGACGTCCACGTGATCGACGGCGAAGTTGGCCACGAGCTCCGAAGTCTGGAGCCGCGTGATCTCGGCACGGTGGCGCGCGGTCTGGTTGTCGTGGGAGACCTGCAGCGTGCGCAGACGCAGGTCGGCAGCGTCGGTGAAGATCTCGCGGTGGAGGGCGAAGTGGCGTTCGCGATGCTCGAGCGCTTCGGTGAACCGCCCCACCTGCTTGTAGGCGGTTGCCAGGTGATCGTGGATCTCCAATTCGGTCTCGCGCATGTCGGTCCGGTCGGCGAGATCGAGCGCCGCGGACAGCGAGGCGATCGCGTCGTCGACCTGGCCACTGCGCAGAGCGACGCGTCCTTCCGACACCATCACGCCGAGTTGCTCGGTCGGGCTCAACTCGCCGCCGTCGGCGGTCCGGTACTCCCAGTCGGCACGCGCCTCGGCGAAGCACAAGGCTGCGCTCGCATGGTCGGCGAGGCCGACGTATGCCTCGGCGAGATCGGCCAGCAGCCCACCGACGAGGTGCGGTGCGTGCTCGCGGGCCAGTTCGACCGCCTTGCGACCGAGGCTGACGGCGGGGAGGTATTCGCCGCGACGACCGCGGATGCGAGCGAGGTTGCCCATCACCATCGCGTCGAGGTCCTTGCGACTCAGCGGCTCGTTGATGGCAAGGGCACTCTCGTAGGTGGTGATGGCCCGGTCGTAGTCGCCCATCGACTGGTAGATCGCGGCGATCGTGTGGAGGATCTTGCCCTCGTTGATGTCGTCTCCGGTCGCCCGGTACACCTGGATCGCGAGCAGACAGGATTCGAGCGCCGATGCGAAGTTGCTCGCCTGGTAGTGCACCACCCCGATCAGATGCAGCGACCATGCGTGCGTGAGGTTCGCGGTGCCGGTGTCGGCGAGGTTGACCGCCTCCGACGCGAGCGCGAATGCGTCGTCGGCCTGCTGGTGCTGATGTGCGATCGAGGCCAGTTGATACAGAGCTTCGGCTTCGTCGAGCACGAGTCCGCTGGCGCGCGCCTGGACGCGAGCGTCGAGGGCGATCTTGCGAGCGAGCGTGGCGTCGGTCGACCGGCACGCTGCGACCTGATCGAGCAGTGCCCGAACTCGATTCTGATCGGTTGTCATCGAATCCTGCACTCGGTCCTACTTCGCGACCCAGCTCGTGGGCATGTCGGCGGTTGTTCGTGGGTAACGGTTGTCTATCGGCACGGTCGGTCATGGTCTTGAGATCCAGTCGAGCGAGCGACGTCGGCGCAGTACCGGGATCCGTCCACCTCCGGCGCGCACGGGCAACCGCTTCGTATCCTGATCGGGGATGACCCAGCGGTCTGCGCTCCTCGCGTTCCTTCCGGTCGTCGCCATGGCCCCCTTCAGCGTGCTTGCGCTGTTCGTCCTGTGGCTGCCGTTCTCGTTCTGGGTGCCGTTCGTGTGGGTCCTCATCGGATTCGCCGCCACGGGCCCGCTGCTCTTCGTTCGCCGATTCCAGATCCTCGTGCTGACCCCGATCATGGGAGCGCGCGTGCCGACGCCGCACGAGGAGGCGGCGATCGCACCGCTGTGGAACGAGATCGTGCGGGCGAGCAAGGTCCGCGACGACCGGTACGTGGTCCGCATCCTGCCGTCCGACGAACTCAACGCGTTCGCCTGCGGCGGCCACCTGGTGGTGGTCACGTCGTTCGCCGTCGACGAGTTGACCACGCCCGAACTGCAAGGTGTTCTGGCACACGAGTTGAGCCATCACCTCGGGTTGCACACCGTGGCGATCACCATCGGACACTGGCTGTCGACGCCGGTCGTCCTGCTCGCTCGCATCGGCGTGTTCCTGGAGAACGTGGCGATCGCTGCACGCGAGAGCTATGGCAAGGACTCACCGGCGATCGATGCGATCACCAACGTGGCCGCGGTGGCGATCCGCGCCGTGTCGTGGGTGTTCACCGCGGCGATCCGCGCCGGCGTGGCGATCGGCAACCTGGTCGGACACGGCTCGGAGTTCGACGCCGACCGCCGTGCGGTCCGGATGGGGTTCGGCCGGGAGTTGGCGAGCGCGCTGCGACGGGTGCTCGCTGCTCACCACACTCCGCGGCCGGTCGGCTGGCGTGCCCGTGTGGCGTCGTCGCATCCGTCGGCTCGCACCCGCGTCGCCCGCATCGAAGCGCTCCTGCGCCATCCGGCGCGTTGATCCTCGGACGGGCCCGGCCGTTCACGTCACGGCGTCGGCACTGCGGACTACTGTCGACCCGATGACGAATCAGTACGCCGTTCCGGCTCAGCCCGAGCAGTTCGTCCTGACGATCGGCGACATCGGCGTGTCGCCGTCCTGGGTCGTCACACCGAACGGCACAGCGCCCCTGCGTGAATCGCAGTGGACGGTGCAGGACCGCACGTTCGTCACCCAGACCACCCCCACGTGGGCGATCGTGATGGCGGTCCTCGGCATCGTGTTCTGTCTGCTCGGACTGCTGTTCCTGATCGTCAAGGAGAACCAGACCAGCGGCTACACGGAGGTGACGGTCCGCTCGGGCAACCTGTTCCACGTCGTGCAACTCCCGGCGAACTCGCCCCACGCCGTGGCTCACGCACGCCAGTTGGTGTACCAGGCACAGTCGATGGCGGCGGCGATCCGCTGACGAACGGATCGTCTCGAGCCGATCGGCTCCAGGTGCCGACCTCCTCGAATGTCAGGCTGGCCTGACATCGACCGATGTCCTGTCAGCCCAGCCTGACATTTCGGAGATCTCGTACATGGAACCGGGTGGGTCCCGGGCGCGAACCTCAGGCGGTGATCGGGGCGACGACGGCGTCGAGAAGGTCGGCCAGGTCCCTGGGTGCCAGTGAGATGTCGAGGCCGCGCCGCCCGCCGCTGACGTAGATCGTGTCGAACAGTTCGACGCTCTCGTCGAGCACGGTCCGCAGCAACTTGCGCTGGCCGAGCGGGCTGATGCCGCCGACGACGTATCCGGTGATCCGTTCCGCCGCGGCCGGGTCGCACATCGCCGCCTTCTTGGCGCCGACCGCCGCCGCGACCAGCTTCATCGAGACCATGCAACTCACCGGTACGACCACCACGACCGGGTCACGCGGGGCGTCACCACCTTCGGTGTCGACCAGCAGCGTCTTGAACACCTGGTCGTGTTCGAGCCCGAGCGCTTCTGCAGCCTCCCGCCCGAAGTCGCGCAGACCGTCGCCTCGGTCGTACTCGTGCACCCCGAATGTCACACCCTTGTCCTCCAACAGCACGACCGCAGGTGTCACCACCCCAGTCTGTCAAACGGTGTCTGACACCGGATGACAGGTCGGGATCGGGTGCATCGGCTTTCGCGGCAGACTCATCACGTGCGTCTGACCGTCGATCCCTCCACCGACCCGCAGGACTACGAGTTCGCCCACGACATCCGCGTGCGGTTCGTGGAGACCGATGCCATGGCGATCGTGCACCACTCGAACTACCTCGCCTACTTCGAGGAGACGCGGGTGGCGTTCCTTGCGCACATCGGACACCCGTTCACCGAGTGGCGCTCCGCCGGGCTGGAATCACCGGTGCTCGAGTCGTTCGTCCAGTACCGCCAACCGTGCAGGTTCGACGAGGTGCTCACCGTCCACGTCGCTCTGGCCGCCGCGACCCGTGCCACGTTCCAGATGAGCTACCTCGTCGAGGTCGACGGCCAGGCGCGCACGACGGGCGTGACCGTCCACGGCTGCACGACGCTGCTGGGCCGACCGACACGCCTCCCCGCCTGGCTCACGGAACGGTCCGTCACCCGCTGACCCGGGGCGGCCTGCGCGCGTTCGGTGAGTCGTCGTCGCCGCCAGGCCGACGGAGGCTCACCGAAGCCGGTCGACGCGTCACATGCGTTGGGTCAGGCCGCCGTCGACGACGAAGATCTCGCCACTGACGTACGTGTTGCGAAGCAGCGCCAGCACGGCCTCGGCGCAGTCCTCGGGTGTCGCCGAACGAGGTACCGGCGCGATCGCCGCGACGGCGTCGTGCTGGTCCTGCCAGTCCGCCGTCCACGGCGTGGCCACCAGACCGGGAGCGACGGCGTTGACGCGGATCGGGCCGTAGCTCTTCGCCAGCAGCACCGTCATCTGGTTCAGTGCGGCCTTGGTCATCGAGTACGCCATGGACGATCCGACCGGGCGGACCCCGGCGATCGAGGTGATGTTGACGATGTTCGCAGCGTCGGACTCACGCAGGTGCGGGATCGCGTACTTCGTCAGCCACCACGTCCCGAACACGTTGACGTCGAACGTCTTCTGGAAGATCTCGTCGGTGAGGGCGTCGAGATCGTGGTGCGCGACCGACGTGGTCCATCCGGCGTTGTTGACCAGGAAGTCGAGACGGCCGTACGCCTCGATCGTGCGATCGACGAGGGCCCGACCCTGCGCCTGGTCGGCGATGTCGGCCTGCACGTACATCGACTCGCCCGGAAGGGCCGACGACACCGCCTCGCCGGCCTCGACCGACGACGCCGAGTTGACCACGACCGTCGCACCGAGCGACGACAGACGACGGGCGGTCTCCTCGCCGATCCCGCTCGACGACCCCGTCACGATCGCCACCCGTCCCTCGAACTCCGATGCAGTCATGCCCCCGAAGGTAGATCCACGGACCTCGGTTCCCTCTACCGGGAGCGTGGCGGACTGCGCCGAACGCCGACGGGAGCCCGAGTGCCGAGTTGCGAGCGACTACCGTGTCGGCGATGACGGTCACCCTTCGGGAACGCAACCGGCAGGCGGCAATGGAGCAGGTGCGCGCCGTCGCCTTCGACCTGATGTCCACCCATGGGTTCGACGCGGTCACGGTCGAACAGATCGCCGCTCGCTCGAGCGTGTCGCCGTCGACCGTCTACCGGTACTTCGGGACGAAGGAGGCGCTCGTCCTGTCCTCCTCGCGACCCGCCCACCTGCTCGAACGCCTCCGCGAGACCGGTGAGACCACGTGGGCCGATGCGTTCCGGCGGGCAGCGGTCGACGTCTGGCAGGCAGACCCCACCGCAGCGGTCGAGTTGGGTCTGATCGTCGCCAACGACCCGCTGATGCACGCGTGGGAACGTCAGTTGCTCGATCAGCGCACCGACATCGCCGCAGCCTTCGCGGCACGACGTGGGAAGTCGGGCGGCGCGAAGGACGACGCCCGCGCCGCCGCAGCCATCGGTGTCCTCACCGCGGCACTGTTGCGCTGGCACGGCGACGCCGCGAGCAAGAAGTCGCTCGACCGCTTGCTGGCGAAAGCCTTCGACGCGCTCCGCACCGACTGATCCAGGACGTCGCGGTGGCCCCGAACGGACTCCACCGGACACTCACGGCTGACCTCGGCCGTCAGGCGAGGTGGCGGCGGAGATTCAGGGCCAGCGCACGCTGGACCTGATCGTCGTCGAGACCCGCATTCGCGTCGAGGTACTCCAGCGCCTCGAACTGGAACGCCGCATCGACCACGGCGGCGACGAGGCGCCGTTCCTCGGGCTCGTAGCGATCGAACTCGGCGATGAACACGTCGACCAGCCGCGTCCGGAGGGCGGCACGCGCCCGGTCGACCCCCGGGGTGCCCGAGGAGTCGACCGCGGCGTGGGCGACCTCCATGCGGACCACCGAGCGGAGTCGGCGGTACATCTCCATACGAGCGGCGACGAACCACTCCACACGCTCGTCGAAGGAGCCGTTGCGCGCATCGTCGTGGAAGACCTCGGCGGACACGGCGTCGAATGCGCGCACGACCGCAGCATCGAGCAACTCGGCACGCGTGTCGTAGTACCGGTAGATGGAACGGTGGGAGATCCCGGCCAGGGCGGCGATCTCCTCCGAGGTCGGATCGAGGTTTCCGGCACGTGCGAGTTCGATGACCGAATCGACGACGGCGTCGATGTTGCGGCGCCGCCGCTGGGTCCGTCCGTCGACTGTTGCGACTGTCTCGTCGATGATCATGGCTCTCCACTCCCGTTGATGAGTCCTCGTACACCACTGACACTATCCATGACAAGGAACGTCGCGTGACACGAGGTCACTTTTCGTGGCGTTCCGACCACTCGACGTCTCAGAGGAAGAGGCGATACGCGGGGTTGTGCGTCTCGTCCCAGTGGCGGTACCCGAGGTGTTCGAGGAAGTCGTCGAAGGCTCGGGCGTCCGACGCAGGGACCTGCATTCCGACCAGGACCCGGCCGCTGTCGGAGCCGTGGTTGCGGTAGTGGAAGAGCGAGATGTTCCAGTTCGGCTGCATCGACCCGAGGAAGTTGAGGAGTGCTCCCGGCCGTTCGGGGAACTCGAAGCGATGCAACACCTCGTCGGAGGCAAGTTCGGACTTGCCGCCCACGAGGTGACGCAGGTGGACCTTGGCCAGTTCGTCATCGGTCAGGTCGAGTGTGTCGAAGCCGTCGGAACGGAAGGTGTCCGCGAGTTCGTCGGCTTCGGCACGCGACCCGATGCTCACGCCGACGAACACGTGCGCTGTGGTGTCGTCGCTGATCCGGTAGTTGAACTCGGTGACGTTGCGCCCTCCGACGAGTTCGCAGAATCGGCGGAAGCTCCCCGGCCGTTCCGGGATGGTGACGGCGAACACGGCCTCTCGCCGCTCGCCGATCTCGGCACGTTCGGACACGAACCGCAGTCGATCGAAGTTCATGTTCGCACCGCACGACACGGCCACCAGCGTCTCGCCGGTGACGCCCGTCGTCTCGACGTACTTCTTCAACCCGGCGATCGCGAGCGCTCCCGCGGGCTCCAGGAGCGTTCGGGTGGCGGTGAACACGTCCTTGATCGCCGCACACGTCTCGTCGGTGTCGACCACCAGGATGTCGTCGACGTAGTGCTCGACGAGTCGCAGCGTCTCGACGCCCACCTGCTTCACCGCCGTGCCGTCGGAGAACAGTCCGACGTCGGCGAGTTCGATCCGCTCCCCGGCTGCGACCGACCGTCGCATCGCATCGGACTCCACGTGCTGCACCCCGATGATCCGGATCTCCGGGCGAACCTGCTTGACGTATGCCGCGATCCCCGAGATCAGCCCGCCCCCACCGATCGCCGCGAAGATCGCATGGATCGGTCGGCCGTGCTGGCGAAGGATCTCCATTCCGATCGTGCCCTGTCCGGCGATCACGTCGGGGTCGTCGAAGGGATGCACGAACGTGAGGCCACCCTCCGCGCAGAGTCGTTCGGCGTGCGCCTGCGACTCGCTGTAGGACTCGCCGTGCAGCACGACCTCGGCACCGCGCGCCAGCACGGCGTCGATCTTCAGTGACGGCGCGGTCGTGGGCATCACGATCACCGCCCGGCACCCGAGTTCGTTCGCCGCGAGCGCGACGCCCTGAGCGTGGTTGCCGGCGGAGGCGGCGATCACTCCGCGAGAGCGTTGCTCGGCCGTCATCTGCGCCATCTTGTTGTACGCACCACGCAGTTTGAAGGAGAACACCTCCTGCAGGTCCTCGCGCTTGAGCAGGATGCGGTTGCCGAAGCGCCGCGACAGATCGGTCGCCGGTTCGAGCGGCGTCTCGATCGCCACGTCGTACACCTGGGCGTTGAGGATCCGCCGGAGGTAGTCGACGTCGTCCACGTGCGTGTCGCTCATCCGTGCAGTCTGGTCCCCCCGGAGAGCGCTGCGTGCGAGGCGCCGCCATCGAGATGGTGTGAGTAGGTTCGGGTGCATGAAACTCGGACTCGCATTCGCCAACACCGGACCCTTCGCCGAAGCCGAGGGCGTCGTTCAGATGGCCGTTGCTGCCGAGCAGGCGGGGGTCGAATCGGTGTGGACCGTCGAGCACGTGATCTGGCCGAGCGACTACGACTCGGAGTACCCGTACTCCCCGACGGGAAGGATGCCCGGCGACAAGACATCCTCGATCCCCGACCCACTGGTGTGGCTCGCGTTCGTCGGGGCGCACACCTCGACGCTGCGACTCGGCACCGGCATCATCATCCTGCCCGAGCGCAACCCGCTGATCTTCGCGAAGGAGGTGGCCACGCTCGACCGACTGTCCGGCGGACGGATGGAACTCGGCATCGGTGTGGGCTGGCTGGAGGAGGAGTTCGACGCACTCGGCGTGTCGTGGCCCCGCCGTGGTGACCGGACCGACGAGTACGTCCATGCGATGCGCGCACTGTGGGCGGGCGACGACGCGTCCTACAGCGGCGACTTCGTGTCGTTCGAGAACGTGTCGTCGAATCCGAAGCCCGCGAGCGGCAGCGTGCCGTTCACGATCGGCGGCCACTCGGCGGCCGCTGCCAGGCGTGCGGGCCGGCTCGGCGACGGGTTCTTCCCCGGCAAGGGTTCGATCGCGGAGCTCACCGAGATGATCGACATCGTGCGCCAGACCGCCGCCGAACACGACCGCGACGCCGACGCGATCGAGATCACCGCTGCTCATCCAGGCCTGTTCGGCGACGATCCTGTCGGGGCCGCCGAGGAGCTGCGGGCGATCGGCGTGAGCCGCACGATCGCACCCGCGTTCATGCTGCTCGGTTCCGACGGCGTCGAGGCCAAGGCGACCGAACTCGCCGAGAAGATCATCGCCCCCATCGCCCACGTCTGACCGCGAACCTCTGTTGTTCCGTCCGGGAGCGAACAACAGAGGTTGTTCAGGCGAGGGTGATCGTCCGGGTGACCCGGCCGGCGCGGGGGTGGCGGGCCTCGACGGTGATCCCGGTGCCCATCCCGCCACGGATCGTCCACGACACGAGTGCGCGGTCCGGCGTGCCGTCGTTGCCACCTGCGAAGCGCAGCGCCACCCGGCCTTCGAGTTGCCCGGCCTGTCGGCGTGCCGGTCCGTCGAGGAACTCGATGTCGTCGCTCTGCAACTCCACGGTGATCGGCGACACGAGTGACTCCTTGCGCGCCAACGACGTCACGTCGGTCGGCAGCCACCCCGTGTTCGCCACGCCGACGTCCACCCGCCACGTCGCGCCCCCGATCCGCGTCGTCTCGACGTGCGCGATCTCGATCCGCGGCGAGCACAGCGCCTGGTGGATCGCGAAGTCCGCGTGCGGTCCGACCTCCTCACGAAGGTGCTCGCCCGTCGGGTTCGTCCAGGTGATCAGACCGTTCCAGCCGCCGATCTCGACGGCGCCGAGTTGCGGGTGATCGAACGGAGCCCAGTCGACGTGGCCGCCGGGCCGGTGCTCGTCGCACCAACGGAGCACGGCGAGTGCCTGCCCGTCGGTCGGCCCGGTGTACCAGAAGTGCGTCGACTGCTTCTCGCCGGTCGCCGCATGGACGATGTCCCAGAACTCGGTGGTCCAACTGAACACACCGAGGTGCTCGTACGCCCAGTCGTCGCTCGCGCCGCTCATCGTCTCGCTCTGGTCCCACGTGAAGTCCTCGTAGACCGAGTGCGAGGGGTAGCCGGTCAGCGAGGTGCCGCGCTCGCCGATCTGCTTCCACACCCACACGTCACGCGGCGCGAGCTTCGCATCGGCGCGGGTCGACGACGGACGCAACAGCACCCCGCCGCTCGTGTGGTACGCGTTGAATCCGCAGATGTTGGGCCGGGCCACCATCGCACGCACGAGTGCATCGATCTCGGGTTCGCTGAGGGGGTGATCGCCGGCGCCCGGCACCGAGGTGGACCAACCGGCGGGGTAGTTCCGGTTGAGGTCGAGCCCTTCCACGGCGCTTGGCGTGGGCACGGTGAAGCCGTCGTGGTCGACGATCCGCCCCTCGTCGAGCAGTCGGTACGTCGGCGTTCCGGGAGCGACACCCTCGGCTGGGAGAGGAATCATCAGTCGCTCGTCGTCGGGGTGCGGGGTCCAGGCTCCGGCAGGGTCCGCGATGCGCATCTGCAGGATCCGTCCGTCGCCGTCGACGTCCTCCACGTGCAGACCGGGCCATTCGTGGCCATCGGTCCACGGCCAGGCGCGTGTGCTCGACCTGCGAAAGCGCGGCGAGTCGGCGAGAACCCACTCGGCCCCGTCGGGGTTGACCCGGGGCACGACGTAGAAGGTGCGTGTCCGCAGGGCCCTCGTGACCGTGTCGTCGCTGCCGAAGCCCTCGACCAGTCGCTGGATGAGATGGCACGCAGCGACCGTCGCGGTCAACTCGACCGCGTGGATGCTGGCGTCGATCCACATCGCCGGCTTGGTGTCGTGGGTGCCCGTGGAGGAATCGGTGACCGTGACGATCCGCAGGTCGCGTCCTTCGTGCGACGAGCCGTAGGTGTCGATCGAGACGAGGTCGGGATGGGTGGCGGCCACGCCGTCGAGCCATGCGTTCAACTCGTCGTACCGAAGGAACCGATCGAATCCGTACTCCATGGCCGCACCGTATCCGGGCCCGTGGCGACGCCCGACGGCCCGGTCCCGCACGCCGCCACCCGGACACTTCCCGGGTACGTTGCACCCGGTGTGGCGCATCCCGGATCCGGTGGTCGCGAATGACCGCCTCTCCTCTCGTCGGGTGACATCGTGACGTCGGCGATCGTGGTCGGCAGCGGGCCGAACGGCCTGACTGCCGCAGCGCGCCTGGCTCGCGCCGGTCTCGACGTGACCGTGCTCGAGGCCGCGGCTGCGATCGGTGGCGGCACACGCAGCTCGGAGATGATCGTGCCCGGCCTCGTTCACGACCACTGCTCGGCGTTCCACCCGATCGCTGCAGCGTCACCGTGCTTCGCCGACCTCGACCTCGTGGGGAGTGGCGGCGTGCGCTGGCTCCAGCCCGAGGTCGACTGCGCGCATCCCCTCGACGACGGGTCCGCGGGTGCGCTGTACCGGTCGATCGGCCGGACGGCGGAGCAGCTCGGCTCCGACGGTGGCAGGTGGCGTCGATACTTCGGCTACGTCTCGGAACACTTCGACGACGTGTTCGCCGACGTGTCGCAGCCGGTGCTGCACCTCCCCCGTCATCCGCTCTCGTTGATGTCGTTCGGCTCGAGCGCTCTGTTGCCTGCCACGACCACGGCGAAGCTGTTGTCCACACCCCGGGCGAAAGCGCTCTGGGCCGGGGTGGCCACACATGCGCTCGCGCCGCTCGGCCGCCCGCTCACCAGCGCCGTCGGGACGATGCTGATCGCCTCCGCCCACGCTCGAGGGTGGGTCGTGGCCGAGGGCGGGTCGGGCACGATCGCCGACGCGTTGGCTGCTGACATCGAACGACACGGCGGTCGGATCGAGACCGGCGTCCGGGTCACGTCGGTCGCCGATCTGCCGGCGAGCGACGTTCTGATGCTCGACGTCGCACCGTCGATCGCCGCCGACATCCTCGGCGACCGGTTGCCCGCCCGTGTCGCCCGCGCCTACCGCCGGTTCCGTCACGGGCCGGGAGCATTCAAGGTCGACTTCGCGATCGACGGCGACGTCCCGTGGACCGCCGAATCGCCCCGGGCCGCCGGCACGGTCCACCTCGGCGGCGGTATCGAGGAGGTCGTGGCCTCCGAAGCATCGATCTTCCGGGGCGACATGCCCGACCGCCCGTTCGTGCTCGTCGGCCAGCAGTACCTGGCCGACCCGGGACGATCGGTCGGGAGCGTCAACCCGCTGTGGACCTACGCACACGTGCCGAACGGCTACACGGGCGACGCCACCGAGTCGATCATCGCGCAGATCGAGCGGTTCGCTCCCGGCTTCCGCGACCGGATCGTCGGCACGGCCGTGCGCTCCACCACCGAGATGTCGGTGGACAACCCGAACTACGTCGGCGGTGACATCATCGGCGGGGCGACGTCGGTGCGACAACTGGTCTTCCGCCCACGTGTGGCCCTCGATCCCTATTCCTGCGGGATCCCCGGGACCTACCTGTGCTCGGCGTCCACCCCGCCCGGTGCCGGCGCTCACGGTATGTGCGGCTCCAACGCCGCTGACCGGGCACTCCGGGAACTCGACTGATCACGATCCTCGGCGGCCGGACCGCGACGACGGTCGGGGAGAGCTCCCCGCAGGGCTGGCGAACCGACGACAGGTCGATTGCGTACGTTGTGGCGCCCATGGCCGGCGATCCGACGCCGTCCGACGCGATCCGCCGCGGGGACACCTCCCCGTGGGCGCATTCGGGAGCGATGCGTACCGTCGTCTCCATGAGTGACGATGTCAACGACGAGACCTCCCCCCGCCGACCTGCGCCGCCGCAGTACCCGACGGAGCCGCCGCCCGAGTCACCGACCGCGGGCCCTCCACCGGGTACCTGGGTGGGTTCGCCCGCCGACACGGCAGCCCCGGCGGGAGTCGAGCGAGGTCCCGTCGACGAGTCGGCGTGGGTCCGTTCCGTCTACCTGTTCGGAGCGTGCGCGGCCAGTGGCGTGCTGATGATCGTCGGTCTGCTGATGGCCGTGGGGTCCCTCGTCGCGGTCGTGAGCCCCGACAGCGGACTGCGCGACGGATGGGATCGCGGCCTCGTCGGGGCCACCCAGGTCGTCGACGAAGGGCTCGGTGTGTTCGACGAGTTCGAGCGGATGCAGCGCCAGGACGACTTCGAGGACATCTGCGACGGAGAGACCGACGACGCCTTCTGTGAGGATCTGGCCGACAGCATCGACGACGAGACCTCCACGATCCCCGACGAGGTGACCGACAGCATCGGGCTGATCCGTGACGAAGTCCACCGTCAGATCCGGATCGGGGCGATCGCGAAGCTGGTCGGCGGTCTGGCACTGGCGATCATCGGGTTCCTGGTATTCCGGTTCCACTCCAGGCAGGTCACCGTCTACGCGAAGGCCTGACTCGAGGTGTGACGCGAACGTGCCCGCCGGTTCATCCGGCGGGCACGCTGCGCGTGTGGAGGGTTCGCGGCCTCGTCGTTCGGGTAGCACCGCAGGTGACAGATGAAGCGACGTCAGAGGAGAGACATGTCCAGGATCCGTTCCACCGCCGGCCCGACCCCGATCGAACTGGAGGTGTACGACTCCGGCGGCGACGGCCGCGCCGTCGTGCTCGTCCACGGTTGGCCGCTGAGCGGTCACAGCTGGAAGCCGCAGAAGGTCGACCTGGAAGCGGCCGGGTACCGGGTGGTCTCGTTCGACCGGCGCGGGTTCGGGGACTCCGACCAGCCCGGCGACGGCTACGACTACGACACGATGGCGTCCGACGTCCACACGATCATGGACGAACTCGACGTTCGCGACGCCGTGCTCGTCGGCTTCTCGATGGGCGGCGGCGAACTCTGCCGCTACGTCAGCCAGTACGGCACAGAGAGGCTGTCGGCCATGGTCTTCGCCTCGGCCGTGCCGCCGTTCCTGCTGAAGTCCGACGACAACCCCGACGGTGGCCTCGGCGACGAGGACGTGGAGGAGATGAAGCAGGGGCTGGCAGACGATCGGGAGGCGTTCTTCGCCGACTTCTCGACGAACTTCTACACGAACGCCGACGGCGATCTCGTGGTCGGCCAGGACGTGATCGACACCTGGCTCGAACTCGCAGCACCGTGCTCCACCGAGGCGGCGCTCGCCTGCATCGACGCCTTCGCCCGGACCGACTTCCGTGACGACCTGGACAAGATCGACGTTCCGACGCTCGTGATCCACGGAAGCGGCGACCAGATCGTGCCGTTCGAGGTGAGCGGCAAGCGCACCGCCGACCAGGTGAAGGGCGCCCGACTGCACGTCATCGACGGCGGCCCGCACGGCGTGCTCGACAGTCACACCGAGGAGTTCAATCGCGTGCTCCTCGACTTCGTCGCGTCGATCTGACGGGCGCGCCGCGCTCCCCGACGACCTGTGTCGGGGTGCGCGCGCCCGGAATTGGTCGGGCCGGTACCGGTCAACCCTTGGCGCGACCCGTGTAGCCGAAGAGCGCGCCGGCGACCTTGCGGATCTGGATCTCGTCGGACCCCTCGGTGATCCGGTAGCGACGGTGGTGGCGGTAGATGTGCTCGAACGGCATCGCCCGGTTGTAGCCCTGTCCGCCGCAGGTCTGCATCGCCTGATCCGCTGCGTTGCAGCAGAAGCGGTTGGCGCGGTAGTTGCACATCGCCACCTTGTCGGTGATCTCCATGTGGTCGATCCCCGAGTCGAGTTGCCACGCGGTCTTGTGAATCAGCGCACGCAGCATCTCGCCTTCGGCGGCGAGATCGGCCAGCGGGAACTGGATCGCCTGGTTCGTCGACAGTCGCTTGCCGAACGTGGTGCGCTGGTTCGCGTAGTCGACGGCGAGGTCGATGCAGTGCAACCCCGCCCCGAGCGACGACGCCGCCTGGCGGATGCGGTTCTCGTGGACGAAGAGTTGTGCCGTCTGGAGGCCGAGACCCTCCTCGCCGAGGATGTCCTCGTCACGCACGCGGACCTCGTCGAGCCTCACGTGGGCGTGGTCGGTCGGCATGTTGAAGGTCCACATGAACTCCTCGATCCCGAAACCGGGCGAGTCCGTGGGGGTGATGAAACAGGTGATGCCGCGGCCGTCGCCGGGCTCACCGGAGGTGCGGGCGAAGATGTAGTCGTGGGTGGCGTGGTGCAGACCCGTGTTCCAGTACTTCTCGCCGTTGATCACCCATTCCTCCCCGTCGCGGACGGCGGTGGTCTCCATGTACGTGGCGTCGGAGCCATGGAGGGGCTCGGTCAGCCCGAAGCCGATGCGCGCGGTGCCCTCGAGCATCTTGGGGATCCACTCGGCCTGCTGTGCCTCCGACCCGTACTTCTCCATCATCAGCACCGTCACGAGGTTGCCGACGATCGAGCTCTCGTTCTGCAGGTCGTTGTGCAGGCCCAACCCCTTGCGGGCCAGGTGTTCGCGGATGATCGCCATCTCGAGGTTCCCGGCATCGTGGCCACCGAAGCGCTCCGGGAGTTGATGCCGGTAGAACCCGGCCTCGTCGGCGGCCACCCGCATCCGGCGGAGCAGCCCCTCCCACTCGGCGTTGGGAAGACCGTCGCGGTCCCAGTCGGTCCTGGCGTCCTCACGTCGGTGGTCGAAGAAGCGGATGTTGTCGTCCTCGTTCTCCATCGGCTTGATCGTCGACTCGATGAAGTCGTCGAGCTGTCCGAGGAAGTCCTGGATCGGTTCGGGAATGGAGAAGTCCATGCGACGAACGTAACGAGCCTCCGCCGCCGACCTCCGACCGAGCCGGTGGCAGGGCGATGCGGGGCGCCGATTCGAGCACGAAGAATCCGTGAGTGTCGTCTCGGAGATGCACTCGCTGCCCGGCCGCCCGTCGTCTCGGACGGTTCCACAGCTGACGTGGCGAAAATGTCAGTCTGGCCTGACGCAGCGACCTTCCGCGTCAGGCCAGACTGACATTTCACCGATGCTCACGGCGGAACCCATCCCCCGTCGGCTCGATGGGCTCGCCCGCTACGCCGTCGATGCGGTCGCCGGTTCCTTCTCCAACTTGCCATCGCTCGCGACCGTGATCTCCTTCTCCAGGAGGTCGGCGCGACCGACCAGCGTTGCGAACGGGGCGTCGGCGGCGTCGCGTCCGTACCCGATGCGGACGAGTGCATTGGACTGCGCCATGCCCGTCGGATCGAAGAGATACCAGTCGGTGCCGACGTACGCCTCGAAGAAGCCGTGGAAGTCCTGCGGATCGACACCGATGCCGTACCCCGACACGTACCGCGCCGGCACGCCGATCGCCCGACACAGCGTGATCGCCACGTGCGCGAAGTCGCGGCACACGCCGGCACGCTGCAGGAGTACGTCGGTGGCGCTGCTCGAACCGTCCGTCGACCCCGACTCGTACACCAGGTTGTCGTGCACCCAGTCGCTGATCGCCTTGACCCGGTCGTAGCCCGCCGGCGTGTCGCCGAACAGCCGGAACGAGAAGTTGCCGACACGATCGGACTCGCAGTACCGGCTCGGGTTCAGGTACGGCAGCACCTCGGCGGGCACCTCGTCGAACGGCACCTCGTCGAGGCCGTCCGGACGATCCGTCTGGGCCGAGACCGTGACCGACGCCGTGTAGGACAGGTCGAGTTCGCCGGGGTCGACGGTCAGACGGAGCAGTTGATGCGTACCGGAGCCGTACGGAACCATCGTCCACGCCACGTCGTCACCCAGGTCGATCGTCTCCTTCGTGACCGTTTGGTGGTCGGTGCGCGCCGCCACGATCGAGAAGGCGAACGACGCCCGCTCGGTGACCTCGTAGCGGAGGCGCGAGGTGATCAGGATCTCGTTCACGCCGAGCGCTCCGTTCCGACGAGTTCGCTCCACGGCGTGGGGAGTCGGTCGAGTGCTGCGTGGAGGTGGTCGTGCCACGCGGCGTGCACCGCCTCCATGTCGTTCTGGGTGAATCGTTGCATCGTGAAGTCTTCCTGGTCTCGGGGTTGGACGCCGATGTCGATCGGGAAGTCGACGTCGGTGGAGCTGGCGGCCGTGGCGTCGAACGCCAGGTATGCGAGCGAGATGGCGTGTTCGAGTGTGGACCCGGCGCGCAGGAGTCGGTCGAGGATCGGCTTGCCGTACGACGACCGGCCGATCACGAAGTACGGAGCATCGTCGGTCGCCTCGACCCAGTTCCCCTCCGGATACACGTGCATCAGGACCGGGTCGACGTCCCCGGGGAACCGACCGGCGAGGATCGCATGCGAGTCGAAGGTCAGGCCACCTTCGGCGAGAGACGGTTCGTCCTCCGCTCGGACCGCGCGGAGTTCGTCGCCGTACGCGCTGGCGAACTCGTGGAAGCGATCGAACTCGACGCCCGACGACAGGCGGTCCTGCATCCGAGCCACGACCTTGTCGCGTACGGAGCGCAGCCCGGACGTCATCACGACCGCCTCGCTGCGCCCGTCGGTCAACGTCGACAGCTTCGACTTGCGAGAGGTCTCGCTGCCGGTGACGACACGGGTGTCGGAGAGCACGACGATGCCGGCGTCCACCCTGATGCCGATGCAGAACGTCATGACTTCTCCTTCCTCGGTGGTCGCGGTCCGTGATCGGCACGGTCGACCCGTCCGATGTCGTCGTCCGATCAGTGTGGATGGCGTGGGACTCGACGCGCCGCATCGGCGGAGCGTCGTCGGTCACAGTCGATCAGAGCCCGCCGCACCACCCGCAGCCTGTCACACGGTGTCGGACACCGTTCGACGCCGTGGGGTGACCTCACGTCGCGAACGATTCGCCGTCGCCTGGTGGCGTCTCAGGTGGTGACGGCGTGCGGCAGCTTCGAGCGATCCAGGTCCTGCGCACACGGGAACGCGCTGCGCAGGTACCACGGTGCCGAGAAGTGCCGCCACTGGTCCTGGGGCTGTGCGAGGCGGTCGGCGATGGCGTAGATCGCGGCGGTGTTGAAACCGAGACCGCAATGGCTTCCGAACACCCTGATGTTCTCGGTGCGGTCGCTCTTGCGGATCAAGCAGGCTTTCCAGTTCACGACGCCGTCGGTGCGCGTGTAGATCGATGTGGCGGGGACCGCCAGCAGTGGTCGATCGGCCTCGCGTTCGGGGCTGCGGAAGCCCGGCGCGTGGTACCTGCGCAACGAATCCCAGATCCGCGACGCCGACGACGTGTCGTTCTCGATCATCTGGATCGGGCTGCCGAGCGTGATGACCTGGCGGACGAGATCGGGCCGGGCACGGGCCAGTTCGCGCGCGTAGATCCCACCCAGGCTCCAACCGATGACGGACACGCGCTCGCCCTGTCGGTCGTGAGCCTTCTCGAGTCGGTCGAAGATGCCGTCGAGGATTCGGCGCGTCGGACCCACGTTGACACCGAGACCCCACCCGTAGGTTCGGTAGTCGAGGTCACGCAGGAGTCGTCGCAGCGGCTGCGTCGAGCGATCCCCCGTGGTGAAGCCGGGGAAGATCAGTACGGGGTGGCCGTCGCCCTTGGGGAGTCGCCGCAGCGCCGGCAGCATCGCCGACATCTGCGCACGCTCGGCCACCGCGCGGTACTCGAGAGCCGCCATCCACGCCGGAGGCGCCGAGATGTTCTCGTTCGTCATCGGACCCTCATCCCGACGACGAACGTACTGCGTCCATCGGGTGCCCGGAGCGTCCAGCGCTCACTTCCTGGATGCAGTCTTCTTCGTCGCAGTCTTCTTCGACGCGGCCTTCTTCGATGCGGCCTTCTTCGACGCGGCCCTCTTCGATGCGGCCCTCTTCGATGCGGCCCTCTTCGTGCCCGCCGGGATCGAGGGAGCGCCGGTCACGGCGCGCTCGTCGGCGACGCGTGCCGCGACCTCCGGACTGCTCGGTGGGACCGCCTCGATGCCGAGCCCGCCACGTCGCATCGGTGGGGGCATCGGCGGCTCGGCCCACTCGGCGCCGGTCGCCTCGAACAGGCGGGCGATCTCGTCGACGTGCAGGTCGACGAGGTCCCAGAGGTCGGGCACGAGTTCGCGATCGGAGATCAGGCCGATGTCGAGGCGGTCCTCGTAGCTGTGCACGGTGATGTTCAACCCGACCCCGTCCGAGATGGTCGACACCGGGATGTACGCATCCAACTTCGCGCCTGCGAAGTACAACGGCTCCCGGGGGCCCGGAACGTTCGAGATCACGACGTTGATGGGTGAGTTCATCCGGTCGGCGAGCTTCAGGCGTCCCACCAGGCGAATGGCAGACGCAGCGATGACGGGCGACGTCATCTGGGTCGCCTGCATCATCGTGTCGGCGGGGAGGAGGTCGAGTTGGCGCTTGGCCTGCTTCATCGCGTCCCGGCAGAGCGCCACACGCTCGACGGGGTCGGCACAGTTGGTCGGGAGTTCACACACGATCGCCGTGACCCGGTTCGTCCAGACGTCCTCCTCGTCCCCGGTCCGGATCGACACGGGAACCATGGCCCGCAGCGGTTCATCGGTCAACATGTCGTGACGGATCAGGTACTCACGCAGCGCGCCGCTGCACATCGCCATCACGACGTCGTTGATCGTGCCTCCGGTCGCGTCCTTGAGCGCCTTGACGTTCGCGAGCGACACCGACCTCATCGCGAATCTTCGGTTCGGCGTGACGGACGCGTTCCACGGGGTCTTCGGCGCCGGACTGAGCGGGATGCTCACGCTCGACTCGTTGTCGTTGGCGTTCGAACCGCTCGACGTCGTCACCAGTGACTTGATCGCGTCGCGCGCCTGGCTCGCCGCGCTCCCGACGCTGTCGATGCCGGCCGCTTCGGCCAACTGACGCACGACACGGAGCTGGAGGCGAGCAGCCTTCACCGGATTCGTGGCGAGATGACGCACGGTCTGCTTCAGGAGTTCGCTGTCCTTGGGGATCGCCTCGCCTGTCCACTCGACCGGCTTGAGCACCCACTCGGAATCGGGGGCCGGGTCGGTCATCATCTTCAGCATGATCACGCCCGACGCTCCGTCGATGGTGGCGTGGTGCGTCTTGGACAGCATCGCCCAGCGGCCGTCGGCGAGGCCTTCGATCACGTACACCTCCCACAGGGGACGGCGGCGGTCCATGTGGCGGCCGACGATCCGCGCGACCTGCTCACCGAGTTGGTCGTCCGCTCCCGGCGGGGCGAGTCCGATGTGGCGGACGTGGTAGTCGAGGTCGAAGTCGGGGTCGTCGATCCAGTAGGGATGGTCGAGGCCGAACGGCACGTCGACGAGGCGCCGTCTCAGTGGTTCGAGGTTGCCGACCATCACGCCGAACCGCTCGTACACGTGCTCGAAGGGCTCGAAGTCGTCGGACGGTCGCTCGTAGATCGACAACCCGTTGACGTGCCCGTAGGTGTTCGGCGTCTCCATGTACAAGAAGCTCGCGTCGAGCCCCGACAGCTGTTTCATGTTGATCCTCTCTCCCCGAGGTCACGAGGTGTGACCGAGGTCATCATGCCTCATTCCGCGATCGACGTGCGAATGCTCATCGCGCGACCCTCGACGTGAGCCAGGCCCCGCCCGAAAACGGGGCGATCCTCACGCCCAGCCCGACGTAACGCCCGACGTGAGCGAAACCCCGCCCTGGAACGGGGCGATCCTCACGTGCAGCGCCGGATGTGGCGAACGCTGGGTGATGGACCGACCCGGCCGGCGTGAGGTCGCGAATCCGGTCGACGTCAGAGCACGGTGACGAGGCCGGTGTCGCCGTTGACCTCGATCTCGACCCCGTCGGGGATCGACCGGGTCGCACCCACGGCGCTGACCACGCAGGGGATCCCGAGCTCGCGGCTCACGATCACCGCATGACTCATCGTCGCGCCGACGTCGACCACCACGGCCTCGGCCGCGAGGAAGAGCGGCGTCCACGACGGGTCGGTGATCGGCGCGATCAGCACATCGCCGGGGCCGAGGTCTCCGGGCTCCCCCGGGTCGAGCACCACGCGTGCTCGCCCGCGGGCCACACCGGGACAACCGGCGATGCCCTGCATCGTGTCGCCCGACCGCAACGCCACGGCCGTCGACGCACGCGCGTCCCAGGTCTCCATCGCGGGCACGGTCCCGTCGACGATGAACGGCGGGATCAGGCTCGACAGTCGACCGTGCAGTTCTGCACGCTCCTCGATCAGCCCGCCGAACGCAGTGGGACCGTCGAGATAGCGCGTGAACTCGTCGACGTTGAGCAGGCAACTCTTCCAGCGCTCGTCGACGCCGCCGCCGGCAGCGGCTCGCAGGTGCATGGTGTTCTGCGCTCGACGGACGGCGTGGATCGCCTTGATCACCGTGGTCTTGGAGCGTTCACGGGCCTGGGAGAACAACACGGTCGCCTGGTACGCCTTGTCGAACTGGAACCGGTCGATCCGGTTGAGTCCGCCACGCACCTCGGCGAGCGCGCCGTCGCGCACCGCGGCGAGTCGGGTGGCCTGCGCACCGGGAGCATGCGTGTCCGAAGCGGGACGCATCGCGTCGATCGCCGCCGTGGCCATGGCGGGTCGGAAGCTCCAGGGGTCCGATCCGATGTCCCACTCGTTGGGTCCGCGTGTGCCGAACTCGGCGAGGAACCGGTCGAAGCCCGCTGCGTACTCGGCGCTGTCGGGATCGAGGCGGGACAGCTTCCACATCGCCGCCGACGGTGCAGCCGATTCGATGTCACCGATGCCACCGAGGATCGAGACGAGGAGGTCGGGCGTGCCGGCCTTGACGACGAGGTCGATCATCGCCCCCGACACGAGCGCATTGGAGAACGTGTTGTCGATGTGGCGCGAGAACAGCGCTTCGAAGAACGGCCGGAACGACAGGCAGTACGCCATGAGCTCGTCGTTCGACGCGTCGTCTCCGGGATATCGGGCGATGAAGCGGTCGACCTTGACCTTGTCCTGCTCCATCGCGGGCAGGTCCTTGGTCGACAGCAGACGCAGCAACGTCTTGCCGAGCATCAGCGTCGTCCTGAAGTTCTTGTCCCCGTCGCGCGGCGCATAGCGGGGCGCATCGGATTCACCGAAGAACATCGTGTCGATGTTCTCGACCTTGCCACCCGGGGCGCGCACCCCGAGGATGCGTACGTAGCTGGCGTTGATGTAGCAGTAGCCGCCGAAGACGCTGAGGATGATCATGTCCTCGTCGTCGGGGAAGTCGCCGTCGGCGACCAGTCCCATCTTCACGAATGCCTGGCGCCATCCGTCCTCGGCCGCCTTGCCGATCAGGTCCCACGTGAAGGGCAACACGACCTCGGGGAACACCTCGCCGACGTTGCCACGCGTGTACAGCGGCCACTTGCGACTCGGAGCGTTGTCGGTCTCCCAGATCTTCTCGAACGATGCGGTCATGTCAGCCCTTCTTCCAGTCGTGCGGGAACTTCGTGCCGACGAGCGCACCCTCGACCAGGCGGCGCGGCGCATTCGACAGCAGGTGGTAGATGCCGTAGCGCTTCGGCAGTCGGACGAACCGCTTCTCCTGCAGGACGGCGTCGACGGTCGCGTCGGCGATCTGTTCGGGCGTGAGCTTGGGCAGGAAGCCGAGACGTGCGAAGCGCTTCAGTCCCACTGCGGCGAACGGGCGGTGGTCGTTCTCGAGGCGTTCCCACATCTCGGTCTCCACCGGGCCCGGACTCACCAGGGTGAGGTCGACGCCGGTGCCCTTGATCTCCAGTCGCAGCGTCTCGGTGAAGTTGGTGATGCCGGCCTTGGTGCCGGAGTAGGCGGCGAGGCCTGGAAACGGGATCGCGCCGGCGACCGAGGACATCTGCACGATGTGGCCGCTCCCCCGCTCCAGCATGTGCGGCAGCACGTCGCGCGTCAGCAGCAGCGTCGCTTCGAAGTTGAGGCGGGCGATGGTCCGAAGCGCATCGCGGTCGGTGGTGGCGAAACTGGTGGAGGTCTCGACGCCTGCGTTGTTCACGAACACGTCGATGTGACCCATCGTGTCGAGGCACGTCGCGACGAAACCGTCGACGTCATCGGGGTTCGTGAAGTCGGCCACGATGCGGTCCCCCACGATCCGGTCCGCGATGACTCGCAGCTTCTCCTCCGATCGGGCCGCCACGAGCACACGAGCCCCCTGTTCGGCGAACGCGTGCGCCATCGTGGCCCCGATTCCCGCCGACCCGCCCGTGATCACCACGTGCTTTCCGCTCAGGTCCACGAGACGCGCCCCGGTCCGTCGAACGGTGTCAGACCGAATGGTCGTCGCACGGTTTCCGACACCGAGTGGTCTCATCGGAGGACGACCGGGATCTCGCGTGGGCCGCGGATCTGACCGTTCGTCCACGTGGTCCGCTTCGAGCGGTCGATCCGGTACTCGGGGAACGCCGCACACCACTCCTGGAACGCGACCTTCATCTCGAGGCGCGCGAGGTTCGAGCCGAGGCAGCGATGGATGCCCAGCCCGAACGCGAGGTGGCGGTTGACCTCGCGATCCATGAGGAACTCGTCGGCCCGTTCGAACGCGGCGGGATCGTGGTTGGCGGCGGGAAACGTCACGAGCACCTGCTCGCCCTTGCGCACGGGACAACCGGCCACGGTCGTGTCGCCGATCACCTCCCGACCCATCGTGACCGGGGCGTAGAAGCGCAGCACCTCCTCGCTCATGGTGAGCCACAACGGATCGTCGAACGACAACCCCTTCAGTCGAGCGAGGTCGGACGGGTTGCTCCCGAGGTGCCACAGCCCCGAGCCGATCGCGCTCCACGTCGTGTCGATCCCGGCGAGGATCAGCAGGAGCAGGTAGCCGAGCTTCAGTTCGCGATCGATGGGTTCACCGTCGATCTCGGCGTTGGTGACCAGGGTGGCCAGATCGTCTCGCGGGTCGTCGGCGCGAGCGTCGAGCAGATCGCCGAAGTAGGCGCGCATGTCGGCGGTGACCTCCTCGCGGACCCTGTTGTCCCGTGGGGCCAACTGGAAGTTGCGGTAGATCCAGTCGCGGAAGATGTCGGCGTCGGAGTCGGGCACGCCGATCATCTGTGCGATCCCGTGGACCGGGATGTGCTGGCTGTACTCCGCGGCCGCGTCGGCCGTGTCCCGCCCGGCCAGCTCGGCGATCAGGCCCCGTGAGTACTCGCGCAGCTCGTCCTCCATCTGCTCGATCCGCTTCGGACTGAACGACGGCAACAGGAGTCGACGATGACCCTGGTGATCGGGTGGGTCCGACGTGATCGGCGGCGCCGGTCGTCGTTTCGCATCGGGCTGGGCGACCGACACGAACCGCGAGGAGAAGTTCTCGGTGTCCTTGGCGATGGCCGACACCGCATTCATCGTGACCGGCATGAACGCCCGCCCGTAGCGTTCGGTCATCGCCATCGGGGTCACCTCGCGCACGGCATTCCAGATGTCGATCGCGTCGGTGCCCCACTGGGAATCCAACCAGTCCCAGTCGTTCACCCAGTCGGTGACCGGTGCGGCGTCGATCGACCCCGGATCGTTCTCGTACCCCATGGTGGAACCCCCATTCCAGATCTGGCACTTCGTCGTGATCGCAAAGTAGCCGCCGGCGCCGTGACGTCGGCGCAGCAGACGATCCAGGACGGCCCGGCTTCGGCGCCTATTGGCCTGACGACACCGAAATGACACGCGTTGTCGACGCAAACGAGTCAGAACTTCACTCTTCGTGACTCACGCCACCTGAACGACATCCGTCCGTCATCAAACTGTAACTTGACTCGCCATGTCCAATGACATGACCGCCCGCCGACGCCGAGCCGCCCTCGTCGCAGCCACGTCCGCCGCCGCCTTGTTCTCCTCTCCATCCGTCTCCGTCGCCGCCCCCTCCGACCCGACCCCCACCGACCAGCCCCCCACCGACCAGACCTCCACCGACCCCGCCCTCACCGACACGGTCGTCGAGGCGCCCGTCGAACTGCTCGCGGCGTGTCCGGTCGACGCACCTGCGACGTTCGAGGACTCGTGGGGCTGGCCTCGATCGGGCGGCCGCTCGCACGAGGGCGTCGACATGATCGCCGACCGGGGCGCCCCCGTGATCGCCGTCCGCGACGGCGATGCACTCTTCAAGCGCAACTCGCTCGGCGGCAACGCGGTCTGGCTCACCGCGGCGAACGGCGACAAGTTCTACTACGCCCACCTCGACGGCTTCGCCGGCGAGAGCCGAACGGTGGAGGCCGGCGACGTGATCGGCTTCGTCGGCAGCACGGGAAATGCTCGAGGCCCCCACCTGCACTTCGAGACCCTGCCCGCCGGCAACGTCGAGAACCCGTACCCGCACACCGTTGCCGCGTGCGTCCCCACGCTCGACGAAGTCGCTGCGATCTTCGAAGCCGGTGCCAACGCGCTGAACGACCCGACCGTATGGGAGCGATTCATCCCCGCCTCGTGACGCCGCGAGAGCGACCACGTCCGGATGTGAGCGCGCTCGCCACGCTCCGCGATCGATCGGACCTGCGTCCACCGAGCGGTGCCCGCGGGGACCTCCCACCGCTCGGATACTCTCTCGGCGACATGACTGACGCCACGATCGATCCGGTGGACACCTCCAGGGGACTGACGGCGGCGCAGGTCGCGGAACGCCGATCCGACGGACGGACCAACAACGTCCCGGACGCGCCGGTCCGCACGCTGGGCGAGATCGTCCGCGCGAACGTCCTCACGCCGGTCAACGCGATCATCTCGACGCTGTTCGTGCTGATCCTGGTGGCCGGCTACCCGGCCGACGCGCTGTTCGCAGGCGTCGTCATCTCGAACTCCGTCATCGGTGTGCTGCAGGAACTCCGAGCACGCCGCACGTTGCACCAACTCGAACTGCTCAATGCTCCCAAGGCCACCGCCCGGCGCGACGGGGAGAACGTGGAGTTGGCCGTCAGCGAGGTGGTCGCCGACGAACTGCTCGTGCTCAAGCCCGGCGACCAGATCGTGGTCGACGGCACGGTCGAATCGGCGGTCGGCCTCGACGTCGACGAGTCCCTCCTGACCGGCGAGAGCGACTCGGTGAGCAAGAAGCCGGGCGACGAGGTGATGTCGGGCAGCTTCGTGTCCTCGGGCTCCGGGCTGTACACCGCCACGGCGATCGGCGCGGAGAGCTATGCCGCCAAGCTGGCCGAGGAGGCCCGCGTCTTCAAGCTGGCCGACAGCGAACTGCGCGCCGGCGTCAACACGATCCTGCGGTGGCTGACCTTCGTCATCCCCCCGGCCGCCGTCCTCCTGCTGATCCGCCAACTGAACAGCGACGAGGTGGACCGCTGGCAGGACGCACTGCAGGGCACCGTGGCCGCGGCGGTCGCGATGGTGCCCGACGGCCTGGTCCTCTTGACCAGCCTGGCGTTCATCGTCGGCGTGATCTCACTCGCCCGACGCAAGGCACTGGCGAAGGAACTCACCTCGGTCGAGTTGCTCGCACGCGTCGACACGCTGTGCCTGGACAAGACGGGAACGATCACCACCGGTGAGATCAGCTACGGCGACGTCCAGCCGCTGCCCGGCGTCGACGCCGAGTACGTGTCGGAGGCGCTCGGCGCGCTCGGCGCGTCGGACCCCAGCCCGAACGCCACGCTCGCAGCGATCATCACGGCGAACCCCGCCCCCGACCCGGAAGCCGGATGGGTCGCCGACGACATCACCCCCTTCAGTTCCGCACGCAAGTGGGCGGCCACGCACTTCGAAGGACGCGGCTCGTTCTACATCGGCGCACCCGAATTCCTCATCGACCCCGACGACGCCGAGACACGGGCGCTGGTGAGCTCACGCGCCGATGCGGGCAGCCGCGTCCTCGTGCTGAGCCACGCCGACGGCGAACATCAGGGCGAACGGCAGCCCGACGTGCTCACGCCGCTCGCGATCATCTCGTTGGAGGACACCGTGCGCAGCGACGCTGCGGAGATCCTCGAGTTCTTCCGGGAGCAGGGCGTCACGATCAAGGTGATCTCCGGCGACAACCCGTCGACCGTCGCCGCGGTGGCACGACGAGCCGGCGTGCTCGGCAGCGAATCGGGCACCGACGCCCGGGACCTCCCCGACTTCGACACCGACGCCGAGGCGTTCGGGGACTGCGTCGACGCTGCGGCGGTCTTCGGTCGCGTCACCCCGCACCAGAAGCGGGCGATGGTGAAGTCGATGCAGTCGCGTGGGCGCGTCGTCGCGATGACGGGCGACGGCGTGAACGACGTCCTCGCCTTGAAGGACGCCGACATGGGGATCGCCATGGGCGACGGCAGTTCCTCGACGCGCGCAGTGGCCCAACTGGTGCTGCTCGACAACCGGTTCTCCACCCTCCCCCGCGTGCTCGCCGAAGGTCGACGTGTCATCAACAACATCGAGCGGGTGTCGAACCTGTTCATCACCAAGGCCACCTACGCCGTGTTCCTCACGCTGCTGGTCGGTGTGGCCGGGTCGCCGTTCCCGTTCCTGCCGCGCCAGCTCACGTTGATCGGGACGTTCTCCATCGGACTGCCCGGCTTCTTCCTTGCGTTGTCCCCGAACGAGAACCTCGTACGGCCCGGCTTCCTCCGCCGTGTTCTCCGCTACTCGATCCCCGCCGGCATCGTGGCGGGAACCGCTGCGTTCGTCGTGTACGAGGTGGTGCGCCGCATGGACGGCGTGATCCTCGCCGAGGCGCGGACCGCGGCCACGATCACGCTGCTGGGTGCCGGGCTCTTCGTGTTGCTCTCCGTGAGTCGGCCGCTGCAGCTCTGGAAGGTCGGCCTCGCTGCGGGAATGGCGTCGCTGTACGTGGTCGTGATCGTGGTCCCGTTCTTCCGCGACTACTTCGAGCTCGATCTCCCCGGACGCGACCAGTGGATCGTCACGATCATCGGCGCCATCGCGGCTTCGGTCGGCGTGTGGGTCGTGCCGGCGATCGTCGCCCGACTCGTCCCCGACGACTGACCACGACGGACCGCACACGTCGAGCGCCCACGTCGAGCGCCCACGGCAGGAATCGAACCTGCGGCCTGCCGCTGAGGAGACGACCACGACGGACCGCACACGTCGAGCGCCCACGTCGAGCGCCCACGGCAGGAATCGAACCTGCGGCCTGTCGCTTAGGAGGCGACCGCTCTATCCGACTGAGCTACGTGGGCAACGCGTGAGAAGTCTACGAAACGAATTCCGGACACGTCGCTATGAAGGCCCAGCGTCGACGGCCGGGCCTCCTCGGACGTCGAGTCAGGACGGGAAGTCGCCGAACACGTCGAGGATCACGTGCGCCGGCTGACTCACGAACACACACACCGTGCCCTGCGCACTCACCTTCGTGATCACACCGTTCGCGATCGGCTGACCCGCCTGATAGTTCAACGACGACGTCCCCGGCTGATCCTGATCACACGCGAACAACGTCGCGAACCCAGGAGCCAACGCACCCGGCACCGTCAAGTTCACCGAAATCGACCGCCCCGCATACTGCGCACCCACCGGAACCGTCAACGTCGCACCACCAGCAACACGATCACCACCACCATCACGCGTGTCGATCGCACGATCCGGACCCACCGCGACGTACGGCGGCGGCTTCGGCGTGACGGGCGCCGACGGTGCCGACGCCGGACCCGGGCCGGCGGCGGTGGTCGCGACCACCGTGAACGTGTACGCCGTACCGTTCGTCAGACCGGCGACTGTGCAGGTCGTCGCGCCGGACGTCGCGCACGTCGCTCCTCCGGGTGATGCCGTCACCGCGTAGGCGCTGGGCACGCTGGCGCCGGGCGCCGCGGCGGGGGCAGTCCACGACACCGCGACCCGGCGATCGCCGGGGACGCCGGTGACGGCGGTCGGTGCGGCCGGCAGGCTCGGCGCGATGATGTCCGTGCTGACCGAGTTGCTCACGGCCGTCTCGGTGGCGCTCGTTGCGTTCGCCACGTTGGTGACGGAGACCACGGTGCCGATGGAGACGTCGTCGACCCACCAACCGGCACTGGACACGCTCGAGTCGGATGCGCCGCGGAATCGGATGCGAGCGTTCGTCCCGGCGAAGCTCGACAGGTCGACGACCGTCCTGCGGTACACCAGCTGGCTGCCCGTGAACGCCGGACGGCCGGCGATCGGGCTGCTGAAACCGCCACTGATCGTGCCGTTGTAGCCGTTCGCGGTCATCTGTGGGCCGAGATCGGCCCACGTGGCGCCGTTGTTCGTCGAGATCTCGACGACACCTCCGTCGAAGCCGCTCTCGAGGTCGTGTCGATGCCAGAAGGACAGTCGCGTGGTCGACAGGATCGACACCGGAGTCGTGAGCGCGAGGTACTTGTCGGACACCGAAGCGGGGTTGCCGGCGAAGACGGAGTTGGTGCCGGTGTGCGGGTCGACCGCATCGATCACCCAGTCGATGGAACCCGATGCGTGGCTGAGCGTCCAGGCGGACGCGTCGGGTTCGAAGCCGTCGGTGAAGACGGCGACGGAGAACGGACTCGCGTTCGTTCGGACCCGGAACGAACAGGATCGGCTCTGCCCCGGTGTGAGGGTCCCGACGACGAACGTCACCACGCCGGCGGCCTGGGTCCCTCCGCATCCGGCGGATCCGGCGACATAGGTCGTGCCGCTCGGGACCGCATCGGTCACGATCACACCGGTCTGGTTCGTCGTTGCATTGCTCTTCGCGACGAGCGTGTACGTGATCTCGCCGCCGGCCCGTGCGGTCGCCACGTTCGCGGTCTTGGACACCACGAGTGGGAGGCATTCGCTCGGAAGATCGAATGCCTGCGTTCCATCGGTCCTCGAGGACGAGAGACCCTGGGTGGCGCTGAATCCCAGTCCGCGTTTGGCGAAGGCGGTCCAGATCAGGCACGTGTTGGCGCCGGCGTTGCCGGCGACGTCGGCGGCCAGGATGGCGTCCCGCGCGTCGACGAATCCGGGCGAGCACGGTTGCAGTTTCATTCCATCGACGACGAGTTGCATGGCGATGTTGTTGCCGCCCGAACCGCTCGCCAGGTCCGCGTCGAAGCCGTAGCGGTCGACCAGCGCCCACGTCATCTCCCACAGCATGGTGCCGAACACCTCGCCGACGCCGTGGGGAACCGCCGCCGTCTTGATCGTGTCGTAGGTGTGACCGTTGATCGACATGTCGGTGCTGTACGGAGCGGTACGGATGCCCGGGCCGGTGATGGGCTGACCGAGTGCATAGGTGCCGATGCCGCGGGCCTGCGGTCCGGTGTCGGTGGAACGCATCGTCGAGACGAGCGCCACGAAGTCGCTCCATCCTTCACCCGCTTGCTCCTGGTTGCCGAGGCAGGCAACGGTGCTCGGTCCGCCGGTCAGGCGGCTCGACAGGCCGTGGCCGAACTCGTGCATGACGACCCCGTTGTCGAGGGCACCGTCGCGGGTGGGCGCCGGGCTGGTCCAGTTGAACATCTGCATCCGGGGGGATGCGCCGTCGGCAGGCGTCGAGAAGTTCGCGTTGTTGGTGCCCGAGCCGTCCTGTGCCTCGGCGTTGAGCGCGTCGTTGCCGGTACCGCCCCGGCCGTAGTTGTTCACCTGGAAGTTGCCTGCGGCCTCGTCGAAGCCGTACGCGTAGAGGAAGTCGTGAGCGATGTTGGTCCAGTAGAAGAGGTTGGTCACGGCTGCCGGTTGGTACGTGGACGGTGCGTTCGCCAGGTCGATCGGGAAGTCGAAGTCGAGGCCGGCGCCGCCGTTGGGCTGACTCGCGACGTCGGCAACGTTGTCCCCGTCGGTGTCGGTGTAAGCGGACACGTTGTTGCCGCGGGTCACCGTGAACTCGGCGCCGGCGACGCCGTTCGTGTCGTGCCAGCCGAACGGCGATGCGGTGTCGTCGGCGGGCTGGTTCACGAGTGTCCGGCCGCCGAAGGTGGGTGCCTCGGTCGGCTGGGCGTACACCCGATACGACGAACCGTCCGCGACGAGGTCCGCCGATGTCTCCGACGTCTCCGTCGAGCTCGGCTCGGGCAGCACTGCGTCGTGGGCCGATCCGCCGCCGAAGTCGTCGTGCACGGTCAGGTTGTTGCGATCGAGTTCTTCGCCTGTCGCAGCGTCGATCCGGATCTGCCACCAGTCGTGGCCGTCCGGGGTCTCGATGCCGAGTTCCCACGCCAGTCGGGTGGACTTCGCGTCCACGGGTTGGAACACGAGTCGGGCCGGGATCGGCGACAAGGAGATTCCGGCGTCGCTCAAGGTCTGAGACCGGGCAGCCCCGATCGGCGCGTCGACGACGTCGAACGACGACGACGGCTCGAGTCCGAGGATGTCCGCTGCGGATTCGGCCGCGTCCACCGCTGCGATCTCGGGGACCGCATCGTTCGCCACGACCGCCATGAGCCGACTGGCATCGTTGAACACCGAGCCGTCTCCCTTCACGGCGATGTTGGCGATCGCCCCGAACACGTCGATCCCCTGGTGCTGCTGCTGTACGTACACGTGGGTCAGGCCGTTGTGGTCCGTCGGCACCACACCGGCCACCACGAGATCGGACGCGTCGGTCACACTGGCCGACGGGGACTGCGATGTCAGATGGTCGAGCGCGACGCCCACCGGATCAGGCGGTGCGGCCTGGACCCCCGGCGCGGCACTCGAGCCGGTCGACATGACGAGCATTCCGGCCAGCAGTCCGCCGACCACGCACAGGCGACACCTCATGATTCCCCTCCCAGGTCCTCGAAGGAGGAGAAAATATCACACCATCGCGACGAGGTGTTCCGAATTGTCGGGGACGGATCAGGCGGCTCCTCGAGGCTTGGGGGCTCGCCATCCGAATCGGATCGCAGCGAGCCGCACGACGAAGACGACGAAGGCGATGGCGATCGCGAACCCGCCGGAGTAGAAGTCGTTGCGCCAGGCGATCACGATCGCGGTCGCTCCCAGGGCCGCCGGGATCGCGTACAGCCGGCTGTTCGGGTGGAACAGGTGGGGTGGGTCGTTGGCCAGGACGTCGCGGATGATGCCGCCGCCGGTGGCGGTGACGACGCCGAGCAGCACCGCACCCACCGCATTCGCTTCGAAGGCCGACGCCTTGACTGCGCCCGTCACGGCGAACAACCCGAGTCCCGCGGCATCGAACAATTGGACCGGCGTGGCGAAGCGATGCTCGATCGATGCGTGCGCCACGAACACGATCACGGCAGCGACCAGAGGGACCACGAGGTAGAGCACGTCGTCGAACGCGGTCGGCGGGGTGGCGCCGAGCACGAGGTCCCGGATGATCCCGCCACCGAGCGCCGTCACGAGCGACAACGCCACGACACCGACCAGTTCGAAGCCCTTGCGCACGGCGAGCAGCCCACCCGACACGGCGAAGAAGAACACGCCGACCAGATCGACGGAGCGTTCGAGCGTCGCATCGAGACCCGTGGCCGAGTCGACCTGCGCGAGCAGTCCGAGAATCATCGTGTCGGAGAACCAAACGGAGCCGGACACCGAATGAACGAAGCAGCCAGGTCGACCCGTGGAGAACTTCTCATTCGGTGTCCGCCACCGTTTGGTTCGTTCGATCGTCGACGGGAAGACAGTCGTTCGCACAGCCGGTCGCCGAGTTGGCGAAGCCCGGCGCTGCGGAACGGTGCAACACGGCGCCGCGGGGCGCGAAGCGGATCAGGTGCTTGCCGTCGGGGACCGCATCCGTACCATCGACAGCGGTGGCGAGGCCGTCGACGATCAGGCTGTAACCGTCGTGATCGAGCGGCGGGTAGCAGAGGGTGACCACGGCGCCCGTGGTCGAGTTCCGTGCCGTTCCGGTACTGACCGACATCAGCAGGGCGTCGCCGTCCCACTGCGGGGACAGGCTGACCAGGTGCGGCGTGGCATCGGGTCGGACCGTGAGCAGGTAGGCCCACGTGTACTCCGCGGTCTTCGCCTGGAGATCGGGCAATTCGACGGGGATGCTCATGCTCCGATGATACGGAGCACGAGCATCCCCGACCGGATCAGCGGGTGTAGCCGACGATGTCGATGACGAGGTCGGTCGCCGCGCTCGAGAAGATGCAGATCTCACCCGACGAGTCGAGTTGGACGATCATCTCGTTGGCGCCGTTCACGCCCGCTTCGTAGTTGAGAACCGACGTGTTCGACGGCGGGACTGCGCAGTCGTGGACCGAGAGGAAGCCACGGGCTCCCGGGTTGGCCACGGTGATGTTCAGCACGACGAGGTCGGCGTCAGCCGGTGTGTTCGCCCGGTCGGCGATCACCACGGCGACATCGGCTCCCGCTGCGAGGCGCCCGGACACCGAAGTCTTGAACGGCTGGGCCGTCGACGACGTGATCACCGCCTCGGGGCGGGTGTCGAGCACCCGTTCCGGCGCCACCGTCTGGAGCGGGCTCCCGACGGGCAGGTACCCGACGACATCGGCGATCACGTCGGTCTCGGCCGACGTGAGGATGCAGATGCCACCGTTCTCGTCGAGCGGTGCGATCAACTCGTTCGCACGGGTGACCCCCTCGACGAAGTTCAGCGACGACGTGGTCGGGGACTCGATGCAGGGATGCACCGTGACGAATCCCTTGTCGCCCGGGTTGACGGCCGCCACGTTGACGATCACCGCTGCAGCATCACCGGGCACGTCGCCGCGTCCGGTGATCTGAACCCGCTGCTGGCCCGCTGCCCGGCCCGCTCCGACGAACTCACCGTCGACGGTGACGCCGGCGGCTCGCGTGTCGAGGAAGCGGTTCGGGGCGAGTGCGACCGTCGACGAGTCCTCGTCGACGTAGCCGGCGACATCGACGGTGAACTGGATGTCGGTACTGCTGAGCACACAGATCGTGCCGTCGTCGGACAGCGGAGCGAAGATCTCGTTGCCGACGTTCACTCCGGCGGTGTAGTTCACGGACGAGACCGTGGGAACCGCATCGGTGCACGGGAAGACCGTGACGAACCCGGTCGCCGTGGTCCGAACCGCCGTCACGTACATGACGACGGCGTCGGCTCCGACCGGAACCGGGCCGCGGCCGGCGATCTGGAACTCGGTGACGGACGAGGCGGTCAACGCCCCACCCGCCTGTTCCAGTCCGTCGATCGTGACCCCGTCGGCGCGGGTGTCCACGAACCGACCACGTTCGACCGTCGACACAGCGGGCTGCACGACTGCGACGTCGCCGTCGGTGATCGTGACCGTCGCAGACGGTGTCGCGATGGCCGTGGTCACCGGGTCGATCAACTCGACCAGGAACGTCTCGGTGCCTTCGACGACGTCGTCGTCGACGATGCCCACCGTGATCGTCTGGGCCGTCGAGTCACCCGGTTCCCACGTGAGGGTTCCGGTGGTCGACGTGTAGTCCGGACCTGCCAGCGCCGAACCGTCCACCGTGCGGTAGTCGACCGACGCGCTCAGCGAGTCGTCGGCGCCGGTGCGGGTGACGGTCAACGTGGCCGTCCCGTCCGACTCGTCCACGGTCACGTCGGAGATCGACACCGTGCCCTCGGCCGGGGCCACGTCACCGTCGGTGATCGTCACCGTGGCCGAATCGGTTGCGATGGCCGTGGTCACCGGATCGAACAACTCGACCTCGAAGGTTTCGCTGTCCTCGACCGCGGTGTCGTCGATGATGTCCACCGTGATCGTCTTGGCGACCGAGTCACCCGGCTCCCACGTGAGTGTGCCGGTGGTCGCCGCGTAGTCCGAACCGTCGAGAGCGGTCCCGTCGACGGTCTGGTAGCTGACCTCGGCGCCGACGAGATCGTCGGCTCCGGAACGCTCGACGGTCAACGTGGCCGTTCCGTCCGACTCGTCCACGGTCACGCCGGAGATCGAGACGGTTCCCAATTCGACGTCCGGTCCGGTCAGGTCGAGTCCGACCAACACGGGATCGTGGTCCGAGGTGCGGAACTCGTCGGGTGCGTAGTAGTCGTCGATCTGGGCCGGCGTCTTGAAGTTGGTGTTGTAGTCGAGCACCGGCACTTCGTCGGAGTTGATGTGGTAGTCGGCCGCGCCGGTCACCTGGGCAACGAGCGACGAGGATGCGAGCGCGTAGTCGAGGTACCCCCACTGGCCGTCGAAGACGTAGCCGTAGGGATCATCGCTGTACTCCGGTGCCAGGTCGACGTAGTCAGCCACGATCAGCACGTCGATCGGGTCTTCCTTGGCGTACGAGTTGAGGTCGCCGAGCACGAGCGTGTCGGGGTCGTCCAGGCCGGTCGGCGATGTGTCGAGCCAGTCGACGAGTGCCTCGGCGGCTGCGGTGCGTGCTGGGTTCCAGCAGCCCTGACCATCGCCCTGATCGGCATCCAAGCCGGTTGCGCCACCGCAACCCTTCGACTTGAAGTGGTTCACGACGACGGTCATCGTGCCACCCGTGGCCTTGTCGATGAAGCTCGCGGCGAGCGCAGGGCGGTTGAGCGTGTCGATGAATTGCGGATCGACCGAAGAGTCGAGGACGGCGAAGTCGCCGACCTGGGCCACGGCAGCGGTCCGGTAGATGATGCCGACCTTGATCACGTCGGTGCCGATGAGGCCGGCGTCGACGTAGTCCCAGGCGCCCTCACCCTCGATGTCGTTGAGGCCGGCGACGATGTCACCGAGCACGTCGACCGTGCCGCCGCCTGCGAGCTCGGAGTTCTCGATCTCCATCAGGCCGACGACGTCGGCGTCGATCTTGGTGAGCGCGGCCAGCATCTTCGTCCGCTGACGTTCGAATTCCTCCACGTCCTCGGCACCGCGACACTCCTGCCGGTTGGCCACCGGGCCGCAGTCGTTTCCACCGTCGTCGAGCGTGAGGAAGTAGTTGAGCACGTTGAAGCTTGCGGCCTTCAGGCCCCCACCGACGGCGGGAGCTTCGGTCGGGCGCGGGTTGGCCGTGACGAACTCGATCGGCTCGGTGGCCGGACGAAGGCGGTACGCGTTGCCCGACGCCGAGTTGCCTGCCCACGTGTAGGTCATGACGCCGGTTGCTCCGGTGGTGGTGTCACCGCCGCGCAGGGGGTTGTCCGCCGAGAGCGGTGCCCCGTTGCCGCCGTAGATGATCGTCGCCGGGTTCTGATCGTTGGTGGTGTCGTCGATGATCAACCGATTCAGGTTGTTGGCTGCCTGCACGGCTTGCGCCGCCGGTCCCGGCTCAGCGACCGCCGTCGGGTTGTCGAGGCGACCGTCGCTCGACACCACGACCTGGCCGAAGCGGCCGAGCTGGAAGTACTCGGTGGCGGTGAGCGCCTGCGGGAACGTGACGAGCATGCCTTCGACCGCTTCGAGCGAGTCGGCGTCGGCGACCGGCAGGGTCACCTCGGTCGGCGTCACGCCGGGGGTCGTGACACCGTCACCCGGCGTCGTGATGCTGATCGTTGCCGAGCTGAGTTGGGTCTGCTCCTCGAACTCGCTGACCGTGCCCGTCACCTGGACGACGTCGCCGAGGCCGACTTCGTCGGCAGCGTTGGTGAAGACGAAGATGCCTTCCGACGTCGCCGGGTCGGCGTCCGCGTCGAGATCCTCTTCCTGGACGTAGAAGCCGCGCAGTTGGGGTTGTGGACCCTCGAAGTCCGCGACGACGACGCCCTCGACGAGCACGTCCGCTTCGTCGAGGCACGGCGACACGTCGGTGGCGCCCTGCACCTCGCTGATCAGCGTGACCTCGGGTGCCAGTGCGCACTCGCGGACGGGAGGCGGCGGCGCCGTGTTCAGCGACCCGAAGCTCGCCGCGACCGGCCCGATCCAGTCATCATCGACCCGCTGCAGCGACTGCCCGATCGGTGTGTCACTGGGCTCGAAGACGCCGATGTCCGTGGACGTCAGTCCGATCGCCGGACCGTTCGTTGCGGTCAGCGTGCCTTCGTAGCTGAGGAACTGGACGACGGTTCCCTCGTCGTCCACGAGTGCGATTCCATCGGGCTCCGGCGCAGCCGGTGAGCCGCCGTTCTGGAGACCGTTCGCCGGATAGGTCTGCACGACAACTCCGGATGTTCCATCGAGGTCTGGGATCGCTCCGCTCAGAGTGGAGGTTCCATAGGTGACTCCTCCATTGCCGTTGTAACGAACAATGGTCCAACCCGTCAGATCTGTCCCGGCCGGGCCGGTGATCTCGACACCCTCGTCAACATCGCTGCCGTCGTTGTCGTAGTGGATCTCGCTGAGATACACGGGGATGCCTTCGGGATCGAAGGCCTCGACCGCGCCCGGCGCAGCAACGAGGGCCGAACCCGCCATGGCGAGTGCGGCGAGGATCGACGACCGACGGCGTGGTCCGGTCGATGACGAACGAGGTGGGATGAGTGACATTCAGGCTCCAAGTGGTCGTGAGTGCCCGCACGATGCCCGTCCTGATCGACGCCACGATGGCCGATGTGTGAACAGAATGCAAATGGTCATCGAAAACGACAGGAACATGACGCAGCAGCGACAAACCCGACCATCTGGGTCGGGATTCGCCGTTTGCTCGTTAGCCTCGCGACCTCAGACCCATCCCCTTCGAATCAGGAGATTCACATGGCAGTCCGCCTCGGCGACACCGCACCCGACTTCACCGCCCCCACCACGCAGGGCGACATCAACTTCCACGAGTGGCTCGGCGACTCCTGGGGCGTGCTGTTCAGCCACCCCAAGGACTTCACGCCGGTCTGCACCACCGAACTCGGCACCGTCGCCAAGTTGAAGCCGGAGTTCGACAAGCGCAACACCAAGGTGATCGGTCTGTCCGTCGACCCGGTCGACAGCCACGTCGAGTGGGAGAAGGACATCGAAGAGGTCGTCGGCACCGCCGTCAACTTCCCGATGATCGGCGACCCGGACCGCACCGTCGCCGACCTCTACGACATGATCCACGAGAACGCCAACGACACGCTCACCGTGCGTTCCGTGTTCATCATCGGGCCGGACAAGAAGGTCAAGCTCACGCTGACCTACCCGGCCTCGACCGGGCGCAACTTCGACGAGATCCTGCGCGTCATCGACAGCCTGCAGCTCACCGCCGACCACAAGGTCGCCACCCCGGCCAACTGGAAGGACGGCGACGACGTGATCATCAGCCCGGCCGTGTCGGACGAGGACGCGAAGGACCTGTTCCCCGGCGGCTGGGAACCGGTCAAGCCGTACCTGCGCACCACCAAGCAGCCCAACCGCTGACCCCGGACCTGGGGTCCGACCCGGACCTCGAGGTCAGAATCCTGGATCGTCGAAGATCCAGTGCGACTCGATCCACTGACGGACCGGCAGCGCCACCTTGTCGAGGTGGGCTGCCGGTTCGTCGCGTATCTGGGTCGCGCTGATCGGCACGGCGGTGCGTTGTGGGTCGACGGTGACCGGCAACGCATCGAGTCGTTCCGCGATGCCGGACACGTAGGTGTCCGACGAGAACACGGCATGAGGACCCTCGTCGTACGGCCAGTGCGACCGGAACAGGGCGATCCACCTGGCCCACAGGTCCTCGTCGTCCCAGTCGGTGTCGAGCGAGTGACGGACCACCCGGATCTCCACCGAGGGGTGGAGCTCGGCGAGCCATGCGCCGCGCAACTCACCCGGGATGGTGTCACGGCGGAACGACGAGTTGACGTACAGCACCAGTCGGTCGGTCTGCTCCAACGCCCGCTCGATCATGTACGAGTGGCCGAGATGGGGTGGGTCGAATCGGCCCACGATGAGCCCGGTGCGAAAGTCGCTCACGATGTCGTGCTCCCTGTCGCAGGCGTTCCTGCTGCTGCGCTCACCAGTCCGGCGATGACGCGCTTCCAACCGTCTCCGAGGTGCTCGACCCGGCCCACGTCCACACCTTCGTCCATCGCCTGACTCGCGGATCTCGACAGTGCGATCGCCGCAGCGTCGCCCGCCTCGGTCGCGGTGCGTCGAGCCCGCTCGAGGCGTTCGATGGCGAGCGGCGTGTCGGTCGACGTGAGCGCACTGGCCGCCGCGATGTCGGCGAGCACCCGGTCGAGGTAGGTCGACGTGTCGTCCGTGGTCACCGCGTCGGCGGCGCGGATCGCGTCGTCGGGGATCCCCGCCATCGCCGACGCGATCGCGGTGACGGCCTGAGAGTACGGGCTCGGTTCGGTCACGTCGAGCAGTGTGGCGAGCGCGCGGTCCGGATCGCCCACCTGACACAACCCCAACGCCAGCGTGACGCGCGCCTCGGAGCCACTCGCATGCATTGCCAACATCCGTTCGAGCGCCACTTCTCCGAGCGTGACGGCGCGGGCACCGAGCCCGAGGTGCGCGGCGGTGCCCGCTGCAGCCATGGTCGGAATGGCGAGGTGCCCGAACGAGTCGGCCATCGACAGCGCCTCTTCCAGGCTCCGCTCCGCCTCCTGATCCCGACCGAGCGCGACGAGCGCTCGCATGCGCGGCGCGAGCGCCTGGATGATCCCGAATCGGTCGTTGAGTTCACGGAATCCGGTCAGCGCACGGCGCGACAGTTCCTCGGCCTCGGAGAAGCGACCCGTCCAGAGCCGGATCGACGCCATCAGCGAGTCCATCATCGCCGGCGCCCAGAGCTCGCCGAGTTCGACGGCGTCCCGGCGAACGCTCGACGCGAGTTCCTCGGCATCGGCGAAGCGCCGTTCGAAGAACCGGACGTACGCCAGAAGACCCAGCGCCCACCCCGAACCGGTCCGGTCGCCGAGATCGTCGAACATCCCCGACGACGCGGTCAGGCGCTCCTCGGCGAGCGCCGTGTCACCGGACAGGAACGCGACCCACGCCTGGTGCTGGCGGATCCACGCCAGCCGTCGACGATCGTCCAGCGACTCCGCCATCGCCTCGGCTTCGGCGAGGATCCGGTCGGCGTCCTCCAACGACCCGCCGAACACCTCGACGAAACCGCGGTCGCTCAGCGACGTCGCGAGTTCACGCTCGTCGTCGAGAGTTCGCAGCAGGTCGACACTCGCCGTCAGTTCCGTGCGAGCCGTGTCCAGATCCCCCTGCTGTTGCGCTGCGATGCCGAGCAGTCGACGCGCGATCGCCTCGCGGAGCGGGTCCTCGTCCGCCTCCGCCCGGGTCAGCACCTGCTGCGCATCCTCCTCGGCTCCGCTGGCGTTGCGCCGCTCGAGGGTCGCCGTGGCGCGCAGCAACCTCAGGTCACTGGCGACGACGTGCTCCTCGACCTCGTCGACGAGGGCGAGTGCGCGTGTCGCCTGGTGGACCGCCTGGCTGAACGCCCCGACGTCGAGCGAGCGCTGCGCCGCCGCCTGGAGCAGCTTCACCGCGTGGGTGGACGCATTGGTCGAGAACCCCTCGATGGGACCGATCTCGCGGACGAGTTCGGCCGCAGCGGCCGCGTGGTGGGCGACCTGATCGATCGGGGCGATGCCGAACTCGAGCATCACCGCCGCCGTCCCGGCGTGACGCTGCGCTCGGGAGGACTTCGTGAGCGTCTGGTAGGCGACTTCGCGCACGACGTCGGTCCGGAAGTGCCACCACTGGTCGGTGATGTCGAGCATCCCGACATCGACGAGCGCGTCGAGATCGGCGGGGTCGAAGTTCTGACCCATCTCCTCGGCGAACCGTGCGAGCGAACTGATCGGTCCCGTCGCCCCGAGAACCGACGCGTTGTCGATCACGAGGCGCTGGCTGTTCGGCAGGGCGTCGAGTCGAGCGGCGATCAGGGCGCGCAGTGACCCGGGCAGTGCCGCGTCTCCCGGATGGTCGCGCGCGACCTCGGCGAGTTGGGTGAGGAAGAGCGGGTTGCCGCCGCTGCGCTCGAAGAGTTGATCGTTGAGCGCCGGTGTCACGTCGTCGCCGAGCACCGAGGCGAGCAGGGCGTCGGACTCGGTGCGGGTGAGCGGGTCGAGCGGCATCCGGACGGTGATCGGGTGGTCGTTCGGGAGCGGCCAGTCGATCTCGGCGTCGTCGCGCTGCGCCGTGATCAACAGCACCGGTCGGTCCATGAGCGATCGCGACAGCCGGCCGAGCAGTTCGAGCAGTAGCGGGTCGGCCCACTGCAGGTCGTCGATCCACACCACGACCGGCGCTCCGGCCGAGCGACGATGGAGTCCCTCGACGACGACCTGCATCAGGATCTCGCGCGCCTGGCCGGGAGCGACTCGATCGAGTTCGGACGGATGACCGAACAGGTGCATCGCCCCTTCGACGAACCGACGCAGCCGTGGGTCGGCGGGATCGAATCCGTAGAGCTCGAGCCCCTTCTCCTCGACGATCTGGCGAAGCACGGGCGCCGGGGCAGCGTGGTCCGAGCCCATCAGCTTGAACAGCGCGTGGGCGATCGGCGCCCACACGTTGTTCTCGCCGTACGGTGCGCAGACGCCCGCGAACACCACGGCGTGATGACTGGGGAATCGTGCCAGCGCTTCGTTGACGAGGCGGGTCTTGCCGCTCCCGGCCTCGCCGGACACCGACACCACGGCGCCGCTCCCGTCGGCGACCAAGCCCATCACGGACGACAGCAGCTCACGCTGGGAGTTGCGCCCGACGAACGGCAGGACGTGGCGTGACGACATCGGCATCGACCGGTCGAGGCGGCCGGTGATCCGCCAGATCCGCTCGGTCTGTTCACGACCCCGGAGATCCGCCTCGGCGACCATGACGCGTTCGATCGCCGGTGACAGTTGCGCCTCGGTGCTCGAACCCACGTAGATCCCGCCGGGGGGCGCCATCGACTGGAGACGGGCGGCCACGTTCACGACGTCGCCCATCGCCGTGTAGTCGTCGCCACCCGACACGCGGCCCACCACGACCTCGCCCGTGTTCACCCCGATCCGCAGTCGGACCTGGTGTTCGAGGTCGGTCTGATCGTCGATGAACTCGGCGAGGCGATGATGCATCTCGATCGCGGCACGGACCGCTCGATCGGGGTCGTCCTCGTGCGCGACGGGGGCACCGAACAGAGCGAGGATCCCGTCACCGAGCACCTTGTCCACGGCGCCGCCGAAGCGTTCGATCTCGACGATCAGTTGCGCGAACGCCCCGTCGACCAGACGCTTCACTCGCTCGGGGTCGAGGTGCTCGGACAGCGTGGTGTACCCCACGAGGTCGGCGAACACCATCGTGACGACGCGTCGCTCCTCGACCGCGTACGGGCGGACCTCGTGACCACAGAACGAACAGAAACGCGCACCCTCGGCGAGGGGCTGGGAGCACGCGACGCAGCTCATCACCGGGTGAGCGTAGGCGACGTCACCCGAACGGGGGACGTCCGACACCGCCCGTCGGCGGTCGTCGACGGACCGTCGTCCCCATCCGGCCCAGGGATGTCGCGACCCGCCGACGTCGATGTGACATCGGGCCCACCAGTCCGTCGGAGGCCGGTCGATCACGTGCCCGACCTGGACAATCGTTCGCCCGGCGGATCGCTCGGGATCAAATCGTCGCAATGGTGGATGACGCGCGACTCCGCAGCGGGCAAGCTGTGGCGATGAACACCGAACTCGCGCCCCCGCCTCCTCCTGCCGACGCCTCGGCATCGCCCGCCGGACCGTCCGGCACGGCAGCCGCCGGAGCCGTCGACGCCACCAAGATCTACGGCATCGGCGATGCCGAGGTGCGCGCCCTCGACGGAGTGACCGTGTCGTTCGAGACCGGCAGGTTCACCGCCATCATGGGTCCGTCGGGCTCGGGCAAGTCGACGCTGCTGCACTGCCTCGCCGGGCTCGATTCGCTCACCTCCGGGGCGACCTTCGTCGGCGACACCTATCTCGCCTCCCTCGACGACAAGGCCCTCACCGAACTGCGTCGCACCAAGGTCGGCTTCGTGTTCCAGGCCTACAACCTGATCCCCACGCTCACCGCCGAGGAGAACATCCTGCTGCCGATGATGCTCGGCGGCGACGACGGCGACGCCGAGTGGATCGACAACGTGATCACCACCGTCGGGCTGAAGGACCGCATCCACCACCGGCCCAGCCAGTTGTCGGGCGGGCAGCAGCAGCGGGTCGCCGTCGCTCGGGCGCTCGCGTCGAGACCCCAGATCATCTTCGCCGACGAGCCGACCGGCAACCTCGACTCCACCACCGGCGCCGAGATCCTCGACTTCATGCGACGCGCCGTCAAGGAGTTCGGCCAGACCATCGTGATGGTCACCCACGACCCCGTCGCCGCCTCGTACGCGGATCGCGTGATCTTCGTCGCCGACGGCCAGATCGACGGCGAGCTGCTCGATCCGACCGCCGAGCAGATCCTCGAACGCATGATCCAGATCGGGAACTGAACGAATGGCCGGCTCCACCTCGCTCATCGCACGCAAGAGCATCCGAGCTCGCCTCGGGCGGACCATCGCCATCGTCTTCGCCGTCGTGGCCGGCGTGTCCTTCGTGTCGGGATCGTTCGTCCTCGCGGACAGCCTGACGCGATCGTTCGACGGCCTGATCGAGGACCTCGTCCAGGACGTCGACCTCCAGGTCCGTGGCACCAACGCGTTCGAAGGTGACTCCTTCGGCGGCGACCAGACCTCACCGCCGATCCCCATCGACCTGGCCGACGAGATCCGAGGCATCGACGGGATTGCCGTGATCGAGCCCGATTTCACCGCGAACGCCCAGATCCTGGACGACGAGGGCGATCCGATCGTGGTCACCGGCCCGATGTTCGGCACGCAGTACCAGCCCGACACGCTCGCGGGGATCGAACTCAAGAGCGGCGTGGCGCCCGAGGGGCCCGACAAGTTGGTGCTCGACAAGGCCACCGCGGACCGTGAGGGGTTCGCGCTGGGCGACGACGTCAGCTACTCGACCGACACCGGGATCTACACCGGCGAGCTGGTCGGCACCGTGGGCACACCCGACAGCGACAGTTTCCTCGGCGCATCGATCGTCGCGCTCGACCTCGAGACGGCGCTCGATCACTTCGGTGCTCAGGGCCTCGTGGATCAGATCAACGTCGGGCTCGCCGAAGGAGCCGACATCGACTCCGTCCAGGCCGCCATCTCCGCCACGATCGGCGACGAGTACGAGATCGTCGACCGGAACTTCCTGATCGAGGAGTTCCAGGACCAGATCGGCGAGTTCATCGGCTTCTTCCAGACCGGGCTGCTGATCTTCGCCTTCATCACGGCGTTCGTCGCTGCGTTCATCATCAACAACGTGTTCCAGATCACCATCGGTCAGCGTCTACGCGAACTTGCGCTCCTCCGTGCCATCGGGGCCTCCGGCAAGCAGGTCCGCCGGATGATCACGATCGAGGCGTTCGGCATCGGCGTGGTCGGCACGATCATCGGCATCGTCGCCGGGATCGGCGTCGCGCAACTGATCGTCGCAGCCTTCAACGCGATCGGGGCGGGCTTCCCATCGCCGGGCATCGTGATGAAGCCGCGCACCATCGTCATCTGCGCCGTCGTCGGCATCGGGGTCACGATGCTCTCCGTGATCGTCCCGTCGCGGCGCGCTGCGAAGATTCCGCCGGTCGCCGCCATGCGCCCCGAGATCGGGTTCGCCGCGATCCGTTCGCGACGCCTCGTCGTGGGCACGGTGATGACCGTGGTCGGCGTGGTCGGCCTCCTCGTCGGGCTGTTCGTGTCGCCCGGCGGCACGTTCGGGTTGATCGTTCTCGCCGGCGGCGGCGCCCTGTTGCTGTTCCTCGGTGTCGCGAGCGTCTCGGCGACCGTCGCCACACCCGTCACCCGCGTGATCGGCTGGCCGATCGCCAAGCTGTTCAAGACCCCGGGACGGCTCGCTCGGGACAACGTCGCACGGGCGCCGCGCCGCACGTCGTCGAGTGCGGCAGCGCTGATGATCGGCGTCGCACTCGTGAGTGCCGCGGCCGTGTTCGCGTCGTCGCTCCGTGAGACACTCTCGGCGACTCTCGAGAGCTCCGTCACGTCGGACTACATCGTCACCTCGTCGGGTGGAGGCGGTGGCGGTCCGGGTGGGGGCGGCTTCCCGCCCGCCGTGGTCGAAGCGCTCGCCGCGCTGCCCGAGATCGACGCGGCGACACCGTTCCGCAGTCTCGATGCGTCCGTCGACGGCGATCCGAAGAGCCTCATCGCCGTCGACCCCCAAGCGGCTTCGAGGCTGGTCGACTTCGGCAACGTGGAGGGCGACTTCGCCGACCTCACGGTCGATTCGCTCGCCGTCCAGGAGGAAGCGGCCGACACCGCCGGTTTGGCGTTCGGTGACACCGTCCCCGTCACGTTCCAGAGCGGCGAGACGCGTGACCTGCGGATCGACTTCATCTTCGCCGACAGCGCTCTCGGTTCGAACTGGTTCGTCGGACTCGACCTGTTCGACGAGGTGAGCACCGACCGTCCGAGCGATCAGTTCGCGTTCGCCGCCCTCGCCGACGGCGTCGACCCGGAGGTCGGAGACGAGGCGGTCCGAGCCGTCGCCGAGGAGTTCCCGCAGGTCAGCATCCAGTCCAACGCCGAGTTCCTGCAGGACCAGGAGGACCAGATCAACCAGTTGCTGTTCATCATCGCGATCCTGCTGTTCTTCGCGATCGTCATCGCCGTGATCGGAATCTCGATCACGTTGGCCCTCGGTGTGTTCGAGCGGACGCGCGAGATCGGGCTCCTCCGCGCCGTCGGGATGAATCGTCGTCAGGTGCGCCGATCGGTGCGCTGGGAGGCGGTGATCGTGTCGGTGTTCGGCGCGCTGATCGGGGTGGTCCTCGGCACGTTCCTCGGCGTCGTGCTCAGCTCCGCGGTTCCCGACAACGTGATCAGCGAACTCGCGTTCAGTCCGGGGATCATCGTGCTGATCCTCGTCGGCGCCGTCATCGCCGGGCTCCTCGCCGCCTTGTACCCGATGATCAAGGCCTCGAACATGAACGTCCTCGAAGCGATCTCCACCGAGTAGTCCGTCTCGATCCTCTCCGGCGTGTCTCGTCCGTGCTCGGGTAGACAGGGAGAATGGCTCTGGACCCCGACCGACTCGACGACGACGTGATCACCTTCCTGCGCGAGCGCCACCTCGCGACACTGACGACCTTGCGAGACGACGGCTCCCCGCACGTGGTGGCCGTCGGGTTCAGCTACGACGTCGACGCCAAGGTCGCCCGGGTGATCACCTGGGCCGCCTCCCAGAAGGCCGTCAACGCCGGTCGCATGCAGGAAGCCGGGCAGCGGGCGGTGGTGTGCCAGGTCGACGGCGGCCGCTGGTTGGCCCTCGAGGGACCCGTGCGATTGGTGACCGATCCCGACGGCGTGCAGCCGGGCGTCGACGGCTACGCCGAGCGGTATCAGCAACCCAAGGAGCGCGACGATCGCGCCGTCGTGGAGATCGACGTCGACCGCATCCTCGGCCGCGGCTGAGCCTGGTGTCGGTCAACCGGCGTGACAGACGCGGGGCGAACGGTGTCAGACACCGAATGCAACGCCGTTCGACAGACGCGGTGTGGTGATCAGCCGACTCGGCGGGCGGTTTCGACGAGGTTGATCTCGTAGAGGACCTCGTCGAGCGCGTCGGCGGCCGAGATCGCGCTGTAGCGCTGCGGGGTCTCGGGCGTGCAGCAGGTGGACACCGGGTTGAGGATGGTCCACGGGCGTGGGTGGCAGAACTGGACGACGCTGTACCTCTCGCCCTCGTAGCCGGGTGCGGCGACGACGCGGTGCCAGCCACTCGGGATCGTGCCGTTCGTGAGGCGCTCGAGCATCAGACCCGTGTTGACGATCACTCCGCCGTCCGGCGGGATCGCGTCCTGCCACTCCCCGTTGACCTCGACCTGGAGGCCGGGGGCGGTCGACCGCGGCAGGGCGGTGATCAGGTTGATGTCGGCATGGGCGCCTGCCCAGACGTGACCGGGTTCGCCGTCGGCGCCGAGGGCCACGTCGAGTTCGCTCATCGCCGGGTAGCGGATCGCCCGCGTGAGCGTGGGGCCGTCCTGCACCATGTCGTCGAAGAACGTCTCGTGGCAGCCGATCCCCTCGGCGATCACGCGCAGGAAGCGACGCTGCAGGTCGGCGATCGTGTCGTGGAACGTGTACAGGACCTGGGTGATGCCGGGCACGATCGCCTCGGGCAGCACCTGGTCGGGATAGGCCGCGGTGAACTTGCGCTTGAGCGGATGCCCCTCCACGATCGGCGTGGACCAGTTGAGCATCTCCTTCCAGTCCGGCTTGTCGCTCGACGCAGCAGTCTCCACGAGCAGACCCGTGTAGCCGGTCTGCCCACTCGCACCGGCGGCGGTGGCCGTCTGCTTCTCCTCGGCCGACTTCTCGAAGAATTCGCGGAGCATGGCGTAGGCGGTGTCGAGCAGGTCGTCGGACACGTCGTGGCTCGTGTACACGAAGCCGGTGGCCAGGCTGCGGGTGACGCCGTCGACGACGGCACGTCGTTGCGCTCCCGACCCGGTCTCGAAGGCCAACAGGTCGACATCGAGGATCTCGTCAGTCATGGTTCTGAGCCTACGAGTCCTGTGGCCCCTCGCTCGGCGCGACCACGCCGACCGCCACATCGCTTCCCCCGCGACCCTGCGTCTGCGGCGTCGGTCGTCCAGACGTGAGCGACACCCCGTCCCAGAGCGGGGCGATCCTCACGGCGCAGCGGCGCTGGTCAGGCGAAGAGGGCGGGCCAACCGCCGGTGTGGATGAACACGACGTCGTCGTCGGCCCCCCACCGATCGGAGGCGACGAGTCCCAACAGGCCGGACAGACCCTTGCCGGAGTACACCGCATCCATCAACCAACCGCCCGTGGTGGCGGCCCAGGCGATCGCCGCCGTTCCCGCCTCGGTCGGTACGGCGTAGTCGTCGCCCATCCAGTTCGGGTCGACCTCGACGTCGTCGGGGTCGACGGTCGCATCGAGGTCCATCAGTGCGAGCGCATCGTTCGCGAGCGACGCCACGTCGGGCAGGCCGAGGTTCACTCCTTTGGCCACGCCGATCGCGACGACGTCGGGCGCCGAGTCAAGCGTGAGTCGACCCGAGGCGATCAACGCCGCGCGACCCGCGAGCAGACCAGCGTGCGTCCCTCCGGAGGACGACGTGAACACGATCGCCCGGGGCATCGACCCCTGTGCCTCGAACTGGTCGATCAGTTCCTCGAACGCCAGCGCGTACCCGAGCGCACCGACGGCGGTACTGCCGCCGATCGGGATCGAATACGGAGCGAGGCCCTCGGCGGCGAGCGAATCGGTCAGCGCCTCGCGCACCACCTCGAGCTCACCCCAGTGACTCTCGGCGGCGCCGGTGTGGTGCATCTGCGCACCGAACATCTCCGACAGCAACTGGTTCCCACGTCGGGGTTCGCCGACCGCGGGGGCGTCACCGGACAACACGAGGTGGACCTCGAGCCCCAGGCGAGCACCCGCCGCCGCGGTCATCCGACAGTGGTTCGACTGCGACGCCCCGACGGTGAGCAGCGCCTTGGACCCTCGCGCGACGGCATCGCCGCACAGGAACTCCAGCTTGCGCGCCTTGTTGCCCCCACCGCCGAGTCCGGTGAGATCGTCGCGTTTGATCCACACTCGCGGACCGCCAACGGTCGGCCGACCGGCATCCTCGATGGGAGTGGGCAGCGTGGCGAGGCGGGCTCGTTCCAGGTGGTCGAACACGCCGTCATCGTAGAAGCAGTGCGGCGACGCTCCGACAGCGTCCGTGGACAATGGCCGGATCCGGCGTCATGGTGCTCCGACGATGGTCGTGGCAGGCTGGTCCACGATGACGACGACGGACTGGAACCCGGTGTTGCGCGGAGAGTTCGACGAGCCGTACTGGCGCGAACTGCAGGCCTTCGTGACGAGTGAGCGAGCCGCACACACCGTCTACCCGCCACGCGACGAAGTGTTCGCGGCGCTGCATCTCACGCCACTGGCCGACGTGCGGGTGGTCATCCTCGGACAGGACCCGTACCACGGTCCCCGCCAGGCACACGGACTCGCGTTCTCGGTCCGTCGCGGTGTCCGGATCCCTCCATCGCTGCGCAACATCCATCAGGAACTCCGCGACGACGTCGGTGTCGAGCCACCCGACCACGGCAACCTCGAGGCGTGGGCCCGACGCGGGGTGCTGCTGCTCAACACGTCGCTCACCGTGCGCGCCGGTCAGGCCGCCTCGCACTCCGGCAAGGGGTGGGAGACGTTCACGGACCGCGTCATCTCGACCGTCGCCTCCAGTGACCAGTCGATGGTGTTCATCCTGTGGGGCAACCACGCACGCCAGAAGAAGTCGCTGATCGTCGCGTCGGCAGCCGGCGACGATCCCGACCGACACTCGGTCATCGAGTCGACGCATCCATCGCCGTTCGCCGCTCGCAACGGCTTCTTCGGCAGCCGACCGTTCAGTCGGGCCAACGAGGCGCTCGTCGCCGCCGGGCGCACACCGGTCGACTGGAGCCTCGACGCCGACCCGGCCAGCGGGTCCGAGTCGAACCCGGTGGCGTGACCCGCCCCGTGTCGGGTACACACTGACCATGGCGTGGACGACGAGCGACACCGTGATGACCTACCGCGAGCGGTATCGAGCCGTCGATGTGTTCGCCGAGATGATGGACGGGTGGCGCCGGCACCTCTCGGGTCGGAACGCATCCCTGCTGGCCTTCTTCACGTTCCTCTCGATCTTCCCGCTGATGCTCGCGGCGGTCACGATCCTCGGCTATCTGCTGGAAGGTGACCCCGAACTACGCCAGCGCATCGTCGACAGCGCCGCATCGGAGATCCCGGTCATCGGTGACGACTTCAAGGAGGTCGGCGCGATCCAGGGCAGTGTGCTCGGACTCGCGGTCGGGCTCGGCGGCGCACTGTGGTCGTCGACGAAGGCGTTCGTCGGCCTCCAGGGCGCGCTCGACGACACGTGGGAGATCCCGGTCGACGACCGTGCAGGAATGCCTGCCCAGCGAGGCAAGGCGTTGCTCGGCCTGGCGATCATCAGCGCCTCACAGATCGGCAGCCTCGTGGTCGCCAGCATCATCAGCGAAGCCGGACTCCCCGTGATCGGCACGATCGCTCTGATCGCCGTGACGGTCGTGATCAACATCCTGGTGATCGCCTCGATGTACCGCTTCCTCACGTCCTACACCCCGACCTGGAGCGACGTCTGGCTCGGCGCGATCATCGCCGGCATCGTCTTCACCGTGCTCCAGCAGTTCGGCCCGCGACTCGTCAAGCAGTTCGCCGAGGGTCCGGATGCGTTCGCCGTGATCAACACCGTGATCGGATTGATCACGTGGCTCAGCCTGGTCGGCATCACCGTGATCATGTGCGCCGAGTTGAACGCCGCCCGCAAACGACTCGGTGACGGCACCCACGTGCAACGTGGAGCGGAGATGAACATCGCGATCCGCAACTGACGGGTCGCGCGTGTCCGCGACATCCGCGATTCCCGGGGGACGTCGCGCGACGACTCAGGAGTCGGCGAGCAGCTCGCGGTATTCGTCGACGTGGCCACCCGGCTCGTGCGAGACGAAGGGTTCCGGATCGTCGGTGTCGACGAGTGCGACCAGGAGGTCGAGGCACGCGTGGTAGCCGTCGGCGGTGAGCTCGACCCCTGCGGTCGTGTCCACGACCCAGGTGGTGAACACGAGCCGCGTCGCGTCGTCGCCATCGGGATGCAACTCGAAGATCAGCGTGTCGCGGTCCCACTGCCACGAGAACGTGTGCGGTGGGTCCCACGTGAGGATCCGACCGGGCATCGTCCGATCGACGATCTCGTACTTCTCGGCCACATCGGGCCAGAATCGGACCTCGACCTCGGCACCCTCGCGTCGTGCGCCGACGATGTCGGCCGGCATCCAGTGGCGAAGCTGGTCGGAGTCGGTCAGCGCACGCCACACCCGGTCCGGTGGATGGGCCAGGCGGCGCTCGAATCTCAGACCGACCGTGTCGCCGTCGTGCAGGATCTCGCCGAGGGGATGTGCGGATGTCATGGCTGGTCTCCATCGTGGTCGGGGTGGTCGGGGTGGTCGGGGTGATGAAGGTCGGCGGACCGATCGTCGGGATTCTGGTCGAGGAACGCTTCCAGTGCGTCGAGCCGGGACGCCCAGACCCGACGGAACGGCAGGAGCCAGACCTCGAGCTCGGCCAATGGCTCGGGGAGGAGGTGGTAGATCCGCCGATTCGCGTCGACCCGCGCCTCGACGAGGCCGGCTTCGCGCAGCAGGCGCAGGTGTTTCGAGACGGTGGGTTGGCCGACGTCGAGGGCATCGACGATCTGACCCGCCGACCGGTCTTCCTCGAGGAGCAACGAGAGGATCGCCCGCCGGTTCGGCTCGGCCACGGCCGCAAATATCGTCACTCGACAATATTGCCAGACAGCGATCCCGCCGTCAACCCGGACTCACGGCCACGGCCACGGCCCGCTGCCCGGCTTCGGTCCGATGGGTGATGAAGCCGGCGTGAGCGGTCATGGGTCCGTTCCACTGCCCGACTCAGACGCGATCGACCGGGCCCGGGAACCCGGCGAGGCGGGTTCAGGCGAGTCTGGTCGAGATCGCGCGGGCGTTCTCGAGGGTGCGGTGCACGGGGCACCTGTCGGCGATGTCCAGGAGTTTCGCCCGATCGTCGTCGGTCAGGTCGGGTCCGTCGAGGGTGATCACGCGCTCGAACCGGTCGATCATGCCGGCGCGTCCCGCCGTCGACCCGTCGTCCACGCACGCCACGCAGTCGTCGGCATGGATCCTGTCGTGACGTACGTCGACGGTGACCCGGTCGAGCGGCAGCTTCTTGCGGTCGGCGTACATCCGCAGCGTCATCGACGTGCACGCACCGAGCGCCGCAGACAGGAAGTCGTACGGCGAGGGCCCGGCGTCGAACCCGCCGATCGACACCGGCTCGTCGGCCAGGAACCGGTGGTGGCCGACCACGACGTGGTTGAGGAATGGACCCTGGGACGTCTCGGCGACCACGACCCCCGCCCCCGCCGTCGGTGCGTCGAGCGCTCCGCTCTCGTCGCGGACGTACCGTGACGCGAACGCCGCGATCGCCGCGGCAGCGAACTCGGCGTCGGCCGATCCGGTGAGCAGGTGATCGGCTCCGTCGAGCGAGATGAAACTCTTCGGGTGGCGCGCCGCGGTGAAGATCTCGGTCGCGTTGTCGATGCCGACCGTGTCGTCGATGGGCGAATGCATCACGAGCAACGGCGCGCGCATCGCCGCCACGCGTTCGGTCACCGCATGCGTCGCGAGGTCGTCGAGGAACTGTTGGCGGATCGTGAAGGGCCGCCCGGCGAGCGACACGCACGCTTCACCCTCGGCTGCGATCCGGTCCGCATCGTCGTCGAACAGGGCGGTCAGGTGCTGGGTGTTCGACGGAGCGGCGATCGTGGCCACGGCACGCACCTCGTCGATGTCACCGGCGACGGCGAGGACGGCCGCGCCCCCGAGCGAGTGCCCCACCAGCAACTGAGGCGCGGCATGCTCGGAGCGCAGCCACTCGACGGCTGCCAGGAGGTCCTCGGTGTTGGACGAGAAGTTCGTGTTGGCGAATTCGCCCTCGCTCGACCCGAGGCCCGTGAAGTCGAAACGCAGCACTCCGAACCCGGCCGCAGCGAGGGACGCAGCGATGCGGCCGGCCGAGCGCAGGTCCTTGCCGCACGTGAAACAGTGCGCGAACAGCGCGAAGGCGATCGGCGGCCCCGCGGGCAGGTCGAGGCGAGCGGCGAGTTTGCCTCCCTGGCTGCCGGGGAACGCCACACGCTGCACGCGGGCCGGGTTCGTCGGTGTCATGCCGTGACCGTATCCAGCCCCCCACTACCCTCTCCGCCGATGGCGGAATCGAGTTCATGAGTCCAGTCTCCGCCAACGCGCTGCTCGCCGCCGGCGAATCGACCGTCGGTCCCACGCTCGCGTTGATCGTCGGCGCCGGGATGCTCGCCCAGTGGGTGGCGTGGCGCACGCAGATTCCCGGCATCATCGCCCTGCTCGTCGCGGGCCTCGCCCTCGGCCCCGTCACGGGGATCCTCGAGCCCGACGAACTGCTCGGCGACACCCTCTTCCCGCTCGTCTCGCTCTCGGTCGCACTCATCCTGTTCGAAGGTGGGCTCGACCTGCCGCCGCGAGAACTCCGCAACACCGGCACCGCGGTTCGGCGGCTGATCACCATCGGCGCCGTCGTGACCGGCGTGGTCGGCTGGTACAGCGCCAAGGAGATCTTCGGGCTGCCCGACCAGGTGGCGATCGTGCTCTCCGCGGTCCTCGTCGTCACCGGCCCGACCGTCGTGGGCCCGCTGCTGCAGTTCGTACGACCGGCCGGAACGGTCGGACCGATCCTGCGTGCGGAGGGCGTGCTGATCGATCCGGTCGGTGCCACGGCCGCCCTCGTCTGCTTCGAGGTCGTCCTGATCACCGAGACCGACGAGGCAGTGCTCACCATCGCCGGCATCGTCGGCCTCACCCTGCTCGCCGGCGTCGGGTTCGGGCTCGCCACCGCGTTCCTGCTCGACAACGCACTCAAGCGGTTCCTCATCCCGGACCAACTCGCGGTCCCCGCCACCTTCGCATTCGTCGTCGGCAGCTACGTGGCCAGCAACGAGATCCAGGAGGAGTCCGGACTGCTCGCCGTCACGGTGGTCGGCATCTACCTCGCCCGACGCGAGAGTTCCACGATCCGCTCCGTGCTCGAGTTCAACGAGAGCTTGCGCACTCTGCTCATCTCCGTGCTGTTCATCCTGCTCGCCGCTCGGATCGAGGCCGAAGCGCTCCAGGACGTCGCACTCCCCTCGCTCGCGTTCATCGCCGTGTTGGTGTTCATCGCCCGCCCGCTGACGGTGCTCGTGTCGACGGTCCGCACGTCACTCACCTGGCGTGAGCGCGTCTTCCTGACCACCATGGCGCCCCGCGGCATCGTGGCCGCGGCGGTGTCGGCGATCTTCGCACTGCGTCTCGAAGAGGAAGGCGTGGAGGGCGCTGACAAGATCGTGCCGATCGTGTTCCTCGTCATCATCGGCACGATCGTGATCTACGGCTTCGTCGCCGGTCCCGCTGCCCGCTTGCTCGGACTCGCGGAGTCACGGGCCAACGGCGTCCTCATCGTCGGGTCGCACGCGTCGGCTCGGGAGATCGCCACCGAACTCAAGGAGCGACAGATCAAGACGCTGCTCATCGACACCGACCCGTACAACGTCACCCGGGCGATCTCCAAGGGTCTCACGGCCCGGCGGATGAGTGCTCTCGCCGAGGAGGCCACCGAGAGTCTCGACCTCCGCGGAATCGGGCGACTGTTGGCCATCACCTCGAACGACGAGGTCAACGCGCTGTCGACCGGGCGGTTCGCCCGCGTGTTCGGACGGCGCGAGGTGTTCCAACTCGCTCCCGGCAAGCGCCGGGCGGGTCACAGCGCCGTGCCCGACGAATACCTCGGCCGGATCATCGGGATCGACGGGCTCACGTACACGACACTCGACGAACGGACCCGTCAGGGTTGGAAGGTCGTGGGAACGGCGGCGCGGCCACTGGTGGCGCACGCCTTGGAGGACGGGACGTTCCTGCCTCTGATCCGGATCGATGACGACCAGATGGCGTTCATCTGTCGCAATGATCCGCTGCCCGAGGCAGGCGACGTGATCGGGCTCGCGTCGCCGACACTGCAGCGCGAACTCGAAGCGGAGGCCGCCCTGCTGGAGACCGACGCCGACGCCTGATCCGTCTGCTGACCCCTGCATGTCGGCATCGGCGACGCAGTACGCGGTCCCGGGCTCACGACGGTCGCGCCGGCGCGCAGGAGCGTGCCGTTCATCCCGATCGCACGCCAGACTCAGGCGGTGAACGAGCGGGTGAATCATGTCTTCGTCTACGGGACGCTGCGCCCCGGTGAGGTGCGATGGCCGTTCCTGGAGCGGTTCGTGGTCGACGAGGGCTGGGACGACACGATCGTCGGGCGACTGTTCGACACCGGTCTGGACTACCCCGCTGCCTTGCTCGACGACCGCGCCGAGCCGGGCGGCACGATCGTCGGACGGACCTATGCACTGCTCGACGCGACACTCGAGCAGTGTCTGCGGGTCCTCGACGTGGAGGAGGACACGGTCGGCGGCCGGTACCGCCGGACCGTCGTGACCACGGCACGCGGGACGACGGCCTACGTGTACGAGTACGGCGAGGGACTCGATCTGGTCCCGATCGTCAGCGGCGACTGGCTCACCCGCTGACCCGGCCGGTTGAGACTCCGCTCCCCTCGGGTCGTACTGTGCCTCCATGGCTGTTCGCGACGATCTCTCGACCCCCGGCGTGTGGTACTTCACCGACGCGATGAGTGCCGGAGAAGCCGCCGACACGGCCGGCTTCATCGAGTCGCTCGGCTACTCGACGTTCTGGCTCCCCGACACCGTCGGCCGCGACCCCTTCGCACACATCGCGTGGCTCGCGTCGCAGACCGACACGCTCAACTACGCGACGGGCATCGCGAACATCTTCCATCGTCACCCCGGACCGATGAAGCAGGTGACGAACACCCTCGCCGAACAGACCGGCGGACGGTTCATGCTCGGCCTCGGCGTGAGCCACGGGCCGATGGTCGCAGGCCTGCGCGGCCTCGACTACTCCAAGCCGCTCACCCAGATGCGCGAGTACCTCGCCGCGATGGAGTCCCAGCCGTTCCGCGGTCCCGAGATCCCGGACGTGCCGATCGTGCTCGCCGCCCTCGGACCCAAGATGCTCGAACTCGCGGGCACGGCATCCGACGGCGCACACCCGTACTGGACCACCCCGGAACACACCGCCTCGGCGCGCGAGATCATGGGTCCCGACGCGTTGCTGTGCGTCGAGCAGAAGGTCTGTCTGTCCACCGACGCCGACGCCGCACGGACCGCTGCGAAGACCGCCGTCGCGATCTACGCCGACCTCCCGAACTACCGGAACAACTGGCTCCGTCTCGGGTTCACCGAGGACGAGATCCAACATCGTGACGACCGGTTCATCGACGCGGTCGTCGTGTGGGGTGACGAGGACCGCGTTCGCGCCGGGATCCAGGCGCACTACGACGCCGGAGCCGACCACGTGTGCATCCAGCCGCTGTCCGTCGACGGCCCCACGACGCTCGACCGTCGGGCTCTCGAAGCACTCGCTCCGAACGCCTGACCGGAGGGTCAGCCCGGCGCGGGGACCGAGGCGAACACGTCGTTCGCCGCGGACCGGGCCGCTGCGGCGAGGTCGGTCGGGCTCGTGCCGGCAGGAAGCTGCGCAACGGCGGCCGCACTGGGGCTCGCCCCGACCTGTTCCACCGCTGCGGCCACGTCGGCATCGGTGCCACCCGCCGCGACGACGAGATTGGTCACGGCGAGTTCGACCGAGCGCCAGGCGATCAACTCTCGTGCCGCACCGAAGCCGATGTTCGACACGTAGGAGCCGGCCGGGTCGCACGAGCGCAACTGCACACCTCCGTCGGCGAGGGCCGTGACCGTGGCGCCGAGTTCGGGTGCTGCGGTGGCGACCCACCCGCCGAGATCGGCTTGGAGGATCGCATCGGTGGCTGCATCCGCCGTGGCGAACGTGGCGACGGCGCAGCGTCCGTTCGCGCCGTCGACCATCTGCAGCCCGGCGCCGCGCAACTGGACCGACATGCGGTAGGCCGTCGGCGCATCGACGTGGCTGGCGAAGGCGAGGTACCAGAACGACCGGTCGGTGACGACCGCAGGCCCGACCGGCGTGTCACCCGTGACGGCCGACGTGCTCGCGATCGCGGAGATCGGAGCAACGGTGAGTGGCCCCGGACCCGACGTGGCGGTTCCGGCCAGCGGATTGGCAGCGACGTCGTCGTACGGCGGGAGCAGTTGCTCGAACACGACCGGAGCGGTCAGGCGATAGTCGAGCACGACGGGGAGGAAGGCGAGCGTCGCGAGGTCCGACGCGGGCAACGGCGCACCGTTCGAGACCGTCTGCTCGATCCGCGCGGACTGTTGGCGAACATGGGCCTCGGTGAGTGCAGCGTCGTCGAGCGTCCGCACGAGTTCGTCGGTCGAGAAGGCGTACTCCTGGTCCAACGCCGCGGTGACCATGGCGCGGGTGATCAACGCCGACCGGTCGGATCGTGTGAACGACTCGTCGTAGTAGACCTGACCGTCGGTCGCCGAGTACAGCACGGGAGACACGTCGGAGATCAACGACTGGAGGGTCGCATCGTCGGTCGAGTCGGGTCCGGCGAGCCCGAGCGCTCGCCACATCGCGAGATTCGACGCGGTGTCGCCGAGGACCTGCGAGGCGACCATCGCACGGTGGATCGGCGTCGGCTGTGCCGTGAGCACGACGGGTTCGACGAACTCGACGCCGCGAGCCGCCTCGATCGGCTCGGCGAACTCGAGGGCCGCTGCCTCCCAGTCGGCCGGGAAGAGGAACGGCCGACCGAAGATCACCGCGGCTGACCCGAGCGTCGCCACGATCAGGAAGAAGAATCCGATCCGGGCGATGCTCCCCGATCGGTCCTTGCGTTGGGGACGCACGACGGGGGTCGGCTGGAAGAGCTCGCCGGCGGGCGGGCGCGGAGCGACGACCGGCGGGAGGCTGAGCGCCTGGTTCGGTTGGGTGGAGGGGATGAGCGACGGGGCCGGTTGGAAGAGCTGTCCGTCGTCGGCGACCGGAGCCGACGCAGTGGCGGCCACCTCGACCGGTGCACCGACGGGCGTCGCGGAGACGGCCACAGGGTCCGGGATGGTCGGGGCCGGTGTCGACGCGTGGTCGACCACGGGCTGGATCGTCGTCGACGACGTCGTCGGTGGCGCGCCGATCACCGCGATCTGTGACGTGACGGACGAGGAGGGTGTCGCTTCCACGATCTCGGGGAGCGGTTCGGCGGCAGGCGGACCCGTCGGAGTGACGGGAAGGGCCTCTGTGAGACCGCCGGTCAGGGTGGCGCCCGGCACCCGGGCGACGATCGGGATGGTCGGCGCGGTCGACGTCGCGATCGGCTGGGAGGTGTGATCGAGGAGGTCGTCGAAGTCCGGGACGCTCAGCGCCCCGACGACCGGGCGCACCTCGGGCAACGGTGGGGCGGCGGGCATGTCCGTCGACGGCCCGGGGGGTGGCACGAGCGGCGTCGGTCCGACGGGAGGCGGGGTCGCGGTCAGGGGCGGCGTGCTGAACGCGACCGCCACGACGGGGGACGCAGCAGCGATCGGTGCCGGCGGTGCGGTGTGCACGTCGGCCTCGGTCGCACCGGCCTCCTGCGTGGCGGTGACCGACTCACGATCGGCCACGTCCGAGGGTCGATCGCGCACGACCGAACTCCACGACATGCTCGGCATCTGCGAGCGTTCGTCACCTTCGAGCAGAGCCATACGGGGATCTTCGGCACACCTCGACGGCGACTTGAACGATCCTCCGCGAACCTCGTGCCCACCTCCGCGACGCCTCCGGATCCGCACTCCGCCACCGTCGACGCACCGCCGAGTTGAACTCTCCAATCGGCGATGTTAGGTTTGCCTACCATCAATGATGAGGGCCGCTCACCGAGTCCGGCCCGCCCAACCCCCCCGACATCAGAATCAGAAGGACCTCTCGACCATGTCTCCATTCAGAAAGCTGACGGCCGTGTCCGCAGTCGTCCTCCTCGCTGCATGCGGATCGGACGACTCCTCGTCCGACTCCGTCGAATCCGCCACGACCATCGCGTCGGCGACTTCCTCCGAGGCGGGAGCGGCAGCGTCCGATGAACCCTTGGGTGCGGACAGCTCGTGGACGCCGATCACGATCGAGACGGCACTCGGCTCCGCCACGCTCGACGAACGGCCCGAGCGCGTGGCAACGGTCAACTGGGCGAACCACGAGGTGCCACTCGCACTCGGTGTCGTCCCGGTCGGCATGGCTGCCGCCAACTTCGGAGACGACGACGGGGACGGTCTCCTGCCCTGGGTGACCGAGCGCCTCGAGGAACTCGGCGCCGAGACACCGGTCCTGTTCGACGAGACCGACGGGATCGACTTCGAAGCCGTTGCCGACACCGAGCCCGACGTGATCCTCGCTGCGTACTCGGGCCTGACCCAGGAGGACTTCGACACCCTGAGCGAGATCGCTCCCGTCGTCGCCTACCCGCAGGCCGCCTGGTCCACGCCGTGGCGGGAGATGATCGAACTGAACAGTGCCGCCATGGGGATGGCCGAAGAAGGAGACCAACTCGTCGCCGACCTCGAGCAGCAGATCGCGGATGCCGTCGCCGAGTACCCGCAGATCCAGGGCATGCAGACGATGTTCGCCGGACACCTCGACCCGACCGACCTGAGTGAGGTCGGCTTCTACACCGGCAACGACACGAGGGTGCAGTTCTTCGAGGACCTCGGCTTGGAGATCGCCGATGTCGTCCAGGAAGCGACGGCGAACACCGACCAGTTCTCGATGTCGCAGAGCACCGAACAGATCCAGGTTTTCGACGAGGTCGACCTCATCGTCGGCTACGGCGACGAGGACGGCGAACTGATCACCACGCTCCAGGCCGACCCGCTCGCGTCGAAGATCCCCGCACTCCAGCGTGGCTCCGTGGTGTTCTTCAACGGAAGCACCCCCTTGGCCACCGCGGCGAACCCGACTCCGCTGTCGCTGTCCTACGTGCTCGACGACTACGTCGAGATGCTCGCTGCCGCCGCCGACAAGGTCGGATGAGCACGGGCGGACCTCGCGTCGCTGCGACCCCCGGGTCGCAGCGGCCCGGGGCGTCGGTCGCACTCCTCGAACACGGGTCCGGGACGGCACTCGAGGTCCGGGGCGAGGTCGAGGTGGAGGTGCAACGGCGACCGCTTCGGGTGAGAGTCGTCTGGCTGCACGTCGCGATCGGCGCGGTGATCCTCGCCATGGTCGCGTCGGTGGCCATCGGCTCCAGGTCCGTGAGCTGGCCCGACATCTGGAATGCACTCGGCGGCGCACAGGACACCCTCGGCGAGGCGGCCGTGACGAAGCGGATCCCGCGCACCCTGCTCGCGGTGCTCGTCGGGGCCGCACTCGCCGTGGCCGGCGCGGTGATGCAGGGCGTCACCCGCAACCCTCTGGCCGATCCCGGAATCCTCGGGGTCAACACCGGCGCATCCCTGGCCGTGGTGATCGGCATCGCGTACTTCCAGCTCACGTCGCCGACCAGCTTCATCTGGGTCGCCATCGGTGGCTCCGCTGCCGCCGCGGTGTTCGTGTACGCCGTGGGGTCACTCGGCCGCGGCGGCGCGACTCCGCTCAAGCTGGCACTCGCCGGTGCCGCGACCTCGGCGACGTTCGCGTCACTGGTCAGTGCCGTCGTGCTCGGCCGCAACGACATCGCGGGCGGGGTCACGTCGTGGCAGATCGGCGGAGTCGGTGGCGCGACCTACGACAAACTCGGCTTCCTCGCCCCCGTCCTCGGGGTCGGATTCCTGGTCTGCCTGCTGTCGGCGCGCGGGCTGAACTCGCTCGCCCTCGGTGATGACCTCGCCGCCGGACTCGGCCAGAACGTCGCACTGACGCGGGCGGTCGCAGCGTTCGGCGCCGTCGTCCTGTGCGGCGCGTCGACGGCGATCGCCGGCCCGATCGTGTTCGTCGGGCTCGTGGTGCCGCATGCGTGTCGGATGCTCTTCGGCGCCGACTACCGCTGGATCCTCCCCCTGTCCGCCGTGATCGGTGCAGCGCTCCTCACGACCGCCGATGTGGTGGGCCGGATCGTCGCCCGACCCGAGGAGATCGACGTCGGGATCCTCACCGCGTTCCTCGGCGCCCCCGTCTTCATCCACATCGTGCGGCGTCAGAAGGTGCGCGAGCTGTGAGCGTGATCGACATCGCCGCCGCGCGACCGATGCAGCGGGCGAACGCCGACGACGTCGCCACCGTCGCGGAGTCCGTCGCCCGCGCCCGCGTCAGGCGGAAGCTGCGGCGACGCGTGGTGACCACGGTCCTGGCGATCGGCATCGTCTCGGTGTTCGCCGTCACCCTGATGGTCGGCAACACGATCTACTCACCGTCGGAGGTACTCCGCGTCGTCCTCGGCGACGAGGTGCAGGGAGCGTCGTTCACGGTGGGGCGCCTCCGTCTCCCTCGCGCCGTGCTGGGGATCGCCGCCGGAGCGTGCTTCGGTTTCGGTGGCGTGACGTTCCAGACGATGCTGCGCAATCCGTTGGCCAGCCCCGACGTGATCGGCATCACGTCGGGCTCGGGGGCCGCCGCCGCGTTCGCGATCGTGATGTTGTCGCTCGGTGCGACCCAGGTCTCGATCGTCGCGATCGCGGCCGGGCTCGCGGTCGCACTGCTCGTCTACGTCCTCTCGTTCAAGGACGGGGTCGGCGGAACCCGCCTGATCCTGATCGGCATCGGCATCTCGGCGATGCTGAACAGCGTCACGTCCTACGTGTTGTCGAGGGCGGCCGAGTGGGACCTCCAACAGGCCACCCGATGGCTCGCCGGCAGTCTCAACGGCGCATCGTGGACCGCCACGTTGCCCGTGCTCGCGGCGATGGTGCTGTTCGTTCCCACATTGTTGGTGCAGTCCCGCAACCTGACGATGACGCAACTGGGCGACGACGCGGCGGGCGCGCTCGGGGTGCGTGTGGAACGCACGAGGATCATCACCATCGTCGCGGCAGTGGGACTGATCTCGTTCGCCACCGCGGCGTGTGGTCCGATCGCCTTCGTCGCCTTCCTGGCCGGCCCGATCGCGGCGCGGGTGGTCGGCACGAGCGGGTCGCTGCTCGTGCCGTCGGCTCTCGTCGGTGCGCTCCTCGTTCTCGTCGCCGACCTCCTCGCCCAGTTCGCATTCGACACCCGCTACCCGGTCGGGGTCGTCACGGGCGTGCTCGGCGCGCCGTATCTCGTCTACCTCATCGTCCGCACCAACCGCGCAGGAGGCTCGCTGTGACCACTCCCGGATCGAACACCCACTCGCTGGAGGTGGTCGACCTGCGCCTCGGCTACGGGGACCGCCAGGTCATCGACTCGCTCGACCTCGTCGTCCCTCCCGGGCAGATGACGGCGATCGTCGGCCCGAACGCATGCGGCAAGTCCACGCTCCTGCGCTCGATGTCCCGGTTGCTCGCACCTCGGACCGGCCAGGTGCTGCTCGACGGCAAACAGGTCCATCGGATGCCGGCCAAGGAACTGGCGCGGACCCTCGGCCTGCTGCCGCAGTCACCGATCGCGCCGGAAGGCATCACGGTCGCCGATCTGGTGGGTCGTGGTCGACACCCGCACCAGTCGATCTTCTGCCGATGGAGCCTGGACGACGACACCGCCGTCGCCGCGGCGCTCCAGGCGACCGAGACCGTCGATCTCGCCGAACGGCCGGTCGACGAGTTGTCCGGAGGACAGCGACAACGAGTGTGGATCGCCATGGCGCTCGCACAGCAGACCGACCTGCTGCTCCTCGACGAGCCGACGACCTTCCTCGACGTCAGCCATCAGATCGAGGTGCTCGACCTGCTCACCGACCTGAATCACGTCCGTGGGACCACGGTGGTCATGGTGCTGCACGACCTCAACATGGCGGCGCGCTACGCCGACCACCTGATCGCACTGAGCGACGGCCGACTCCACGCGGCCGGCGACCCCGCCGACGTCCTGACGGCCGAGACGATCCGCGCGGTGTTCGGCCTCGAGAGTCGGGTGATCGTCGACCCCACGTCGAATAAGCCGCTGATGCTGCCGATCGGCCGCCACCACTCCACGTCCAGAACGGACGGTCGATGGGCATCGACCACCAATCCCCGCGAATGAGAGGATGACGACCATGGACACCGAGTACCAGATCACCGATCACACGCAGTTGCGCACCGTCTACCGGAGACCGGGGCAGGTGGTGCTCGACAAGGTGATCGACCACGTCGACGACGGCGCCGCGGAGTTCATCGCCCGTTCGCCGTTCATGGCGTTGGCCACCTCGGCCGAGGGACGCGCCGACTCCTCACCGCGTGGCGGGCCTCCCGGTTTCGTCCGCGTGCTCGACGAGCACCGGATCGCGTGGGGGGATCTCACCGGCAACAACCGACTCGATTCGTTCGTCAACATCGTCGAACGACCGGAGGTCGGCCTGATGTTCATGATCCCCGGCGTGCTCGAGACCCTGCGCCTCCGTGGCACCGCAGCGCTCGTTCGGGATCCGCAGGTCCTCGCGGCGTGCGCGATCGGCGACCGGACCCCGAAGGCCGCGGTCGTGGTGGCCGTCGCCGAGTGCTACGTCCAGTGCGGGGCGGCGCTTCGGCGCAGCAACCTGTGGGACGCCGACACCTGGCCCGACGCCGCACACCGTCCGTCGGGCGCGGCGATCCTCCGCGAACACGCCGGCCTCGACGTCGAGGTCGAAGCGATCGAAGCCAACCTCGCCGACTACTACGACAACCACATCTGGGTCGTCGGCGGACGCGACGACTGACCGGTCGCCCGGGGTTCGCGAACGCGCCGGACATCAGGGTGATCCGACCGGAGTTGCGCAGGTGGGCTGCGGTCTCGGCTCCCGAACCCGTCAGGTCCAGGTACGCGAACGCGACCTCGATGTGTCCGTGAGCGACGACGCCGTGCTCACGCCGACATCGAGGCGCCGCGATCGACGCCCGTGTCGATGTCGGTGTCGCCTCGGCGTCGCAGGGTGGCGCAGACGACGAGGATCGAGGTGAACGCGACGAACGCCATGAACGGAAGCGTCACGAACCCGAACTTCTCGAACCACACCAGGTTGCAGGGAACGGTCATCGAACACGCTCCGCTCTCCAGGTCGGGGATCCGCTCGACCAGCCAGTGGTACGCGGAGATCGGTGCACCGATGGCGGCGAGGACGGCCACGTACGCGACGGGATCCTCGCGTCGTGCCAAGGCGGTGAGCGCGACGATCGCGATCGGGTACATCGCGATCCGCTGATACCAGCACAGGGTGCACGGCACGTAGTGGGCGACCTCGGAGAAGTAGAGGCTGCCCACCATCGCCGAACCGGCGATCGCGAGGACGATGAGGGTCCGATGGCGGGCGACACGTGCGATCGCTCGACGGACGCCTCGATGCGATCGGAGCACGACGGAGATCACGGCGAGGGCCACGGCGGCAACCGCCGTCGCCAGCGCCAGAACCGCACAGACCAGTTGGATCGACTCGGTGACGGTCACGCCCGCGCCCCCGCCCCGCGCGACGTCGACGTCATCGCCATCCGCTCTACGGTGCTGCACTCCACGACCATGAGGTCGTCGGTCGTGCACGAAGAGTTCCCGACATCGATCAGTCCGCTGCGCCCTCGGCTGCCTTCGCCTGGAGTTCGGCGACGATCGAGGAGTCGGCGAGCGTCGTGGTGTCGCCGATGTTGCGTCCTTCGGCCACGTCACGCAGCAGACGACGCATGATCTTGCCCGACCGGGTCTTGGGGAGATCGGGAGTGATGAACACGCGCTTGGGTCGTGCGATCGCACCGATCTCGGAGGCGACGTGTGCGCGCAGTGCGGCTTCGTCGGTGTCCTCTCCTCCACGCAGGATGACGTACGCGAACACGGCCTGGCCGGTCGTGTCGTCGGCGGCTCCGACGACCGCCGCCTCGGCGACCGCGGGGTGCGACACCAGTGCGGACTCGACCTCGGTCGTGGAGATGCGGTGGCCCGACACGTTCATCACGTCGTCGACGCGACCCAGCAGCCACAGGTAGCCCTCGTCGTCGAGCTTCGCGCCGTCACCGGCGAAGTACCGGTCGGGGAAACGCGACCAGTAGGTCTCCCGGAACCGCTCCGGGTCGCCCCAGATCCCGCGGAGCATCCCGGGCCAGGGCCTCGTCAGCGTGAGGTACCCGCCCCCGACCGGTACGACGTTCGCATCGTCGTCGACCAGTTCCGCCGAGATTCCCGGGAGGGGGAACGTGGCCGAGCCCGGCTTCGTGGTGGTGGCACCGGGGAGCGGGCTGATCATGATGCCGCCCGTTTCGGTCTGCCACCAGGTGTCGACGATCGGGCAGACCCCCCGGCCGATCACCTCGTGGTACCACATCCACGCCTCGGGATTGATCGGCTCGCCGACCGTGCCGAGCAGACGCAGCGACGACAGGTCGTGCTTCGCGGGCTCCTGCGCCCCCCACTTCATGAAGGTGCGGATCGCCGTGGGCGCCGTGTAGAAGATCGTGACGCCGTACTGCTCGACGATCTCCCACAGCCGGTCGTTGTCCGGGTGGTTCGGCACCCCTTCGTACATCACCTGGGTGCAGCCATTGGAGAGCGGCCCGTAGACGATGTAGCTGTGGCCGGTGATCCACCCGACGTCGGCGGTGCACCAGTACACGTCGGTCTCGGGCTGCAGGTCGAACACGTACTTGTGCGTGTAGGTGACGTGGGTGAGATAGCCGCCCGTGGTGTGCATGATGCCCTTGGGCTTGCCGGTGGTGCCCGAGGTGTAGAGCAGGAAGAGCAGGTGCTCCGCGTCCATGGGTTCGGCGGGGCAGTCGGTGGACGTACCGTCCATCAGGTCGTGGTACCAGTGATCGCGTCCCTCGGCCATGGTGACGTCGTTGCCGCCGCGCTTGACGACCACGACGTGCTCGATCGACGTCGTCTTGTCGCACGCCTCGTCCACGGCGGGCTTGAGGGCGAAGACCTCGCCTCGGCGGTACCCGCCGTCGGCCGTGACGACCACCTTGGCCTCGGCGTCGTCGATGCGGTCGGCGAGCGACTGGCTGGAGAACCCACCGAACACGACACTGTGCGGAGCGCCGATGCGGGCACATGCGAGCATGGCCACGGCGGCCTCGGGGATCATCGGCATGTAGATCATCACGCGGTCACCCTGCGCGACGCCCAGACCCTTCAACACGTTCGCGAACTGCGACACCTCGTCGAGCAGGTCCTGGTACGTGATGGTGCGGCGGTCGCCCGGTTCACCCTCCCAGTGGAAGGCCACCTTGTCGCCCTTGCCGGCGAGGACGTGGCGGTCGAGGCAGTTGTACGACACGTTGAGCGTGCCGCCCTCGAACCACTTCGCGTCCGGCAACTGCCAGTCAAGCGTCGTGTGCCATTCGGTGTCCCAGTGGACCAGTTCGCTCGCCTGGCGCGCCCAGAACGATTCGTCGTCCTGCGCCGCCTCGTCGTACAGGTCGGTGCCCGCGACGAGCGTCGTTTCCTTGAAGGCGTCGGACGGGACGAACCGTCGCTGCTCGTTCGCGAGTGCTTCGATTCCCGATGTGTGCTCGTTCTCGGCCATGTGTCGGATGGTAGATCACCCCCGCACGGCGATCCTCAGGCGCGAGGATCGGACCGTGTCTCGGCATCGCCGAGCCGATTCCGGGAGACGACCGGGTCAGGCCGGGAGGCCCGTGAGCAGCGAGACCACCTGGTCGGTCGGTGCGACCGCCCGTGCTTCGGCGACCTGGTTGCCGTCGCAGTCGCGAACCTCGATGTCGACCTCGGCGAGCGGAGCCGGGATGGTGAAGGTCTCGGTCGGGAGCAGCGGATCGTCGACGCCGTTCTCGTCCAGGAAGAAGTACGGCGAGTAGAAGCGGGTGAGCAGCGGGCTGAATCCGACCTCGCAGAGTTCCGCGTCGGTGTCGTTGACGAAGGTCAGAACGGTCTCGGCCCGGCCGACGGTGAAGCTCTGGACCCGAGACGACGCTTCGGGGGTGTCGAGGTACGCCTGGTAGGAACCGACGTCGAACGCCTCACCTCCGGGTGTGATGCAGGTACCGACCACGCCCTGATCGTCGGAGACGACGGGCAGAACGGCGATGACCGCCTCGTTGAACTCCCACACCATGTCGCCCTCGAACCGGCCCGGGACGACGAAACCGGCACACATGGTCAGGGATCGATCGAGCGTGGCGATGCGCCCCACGTCGCTGTTGAGCGCGATGTCCGTGATGGCCGCGACCTGCTCGGGGCTGGGTGGGAGTGGGCGATCGAAGGACTCGAGGCGACCGAAGGATTCGACGAGTTCATCGGGTGTGGTCGCAGGGATCGACGACGTCACCGCGCCCGCGGCCATCCCGACGTTGTCGGCCGTGGGCGTGAAGGTGAACTCCTGGAGGACGTTGCCGTCGCAGTCGACCGACTGCGCTGCGAGTTCGACGTCGGCCACGCCGATGACGATCTCCTCGCCGTCCGCGAGCGGCGGGTTGAACTCGAACACGGAGAACGACAGAGCCGGCGCAGGTGCGACGTCGAACTCGCAGATCGGGCCGCCGGTGTCGTTGACGACCACCTGGTCGACGGTCGCTGCGCCCACCGTGAATGCTTCCTTCGACGAGGTGTTGTCGCGCACGTCGACGAACTCGACCTCGTAGGTGCCGGGCGCCAACGGCGCACCTGCGCCCACGAGGCAGTGACCGGCCGATGCGGTGTCGAGCCGCATGGGACCCGAGTTCGCGAACTCGACGCCGTCGAGGTACCAGACCGCCGACGCCTCGACGGGCTCGAGGACGACCACCCCGGCGCACAGCGTGTTGACCTCGTCGGCCGTGGAGATGGGTGGGGTGTCGGTGGAGGCGAGCAACTCCTCGATGCGGGCGACCTGTTGCGTGTCGTCGAGCAGTTCGGCCTCCGCTGCGATCACGACGTCCTCGGAGCCGACCGACCCGGGCGCAGGACGCAGGGTCGTGGTGGGTTCGACCACGACGGCCGAGATCGTTTCGGGCGGGGCGGTCACGTCGACCGTGTCGACGGTCGTCGGGTCCGGCGCGTCGTTCGTCGCGTCGGTCGTCGCGGACCGACCGGTGGAACCGGCTGCGACCCGCGGTTCGTCGGCTCCGTCGTCTCCCTGCGTCAACACGAAACCGATCGCACCCCCGAGCGCGAGCACCACGGCGACGAGCGACGCGACGAGCCAACCTCCGGACCGTCGGTGGCCGGCGCCGGTGCCGGAACCGTCGCCCGGGCCTCCCGGCGTCGCATGGATCGAACCGAGCTCGGTCGACGCCGGCGTGACGCCTCCCGGGACGAACGGGCCGGGTGGACCGGGTCGGGGCGCGGTCGACGCAGGGTCGGGTGGCGGACCAGGGCGTCCCCGATCCAGTGTTCCGTCGGGGTCGTAGACCGGGCCGTTCGTGATCTCGCCCGTCCGCGGCGGCGCCGGGCGGCGGCCGTCGTCGTCGTGGAAGAACGGATCGGTCATCGCACTCAGGGCATTCCGTTACTGAGATTCAACGTCTGGTCGGTCGGTGGGATCTCGGTCGCCTCGGACACCTGGTTGCCGTCGCAGTCGAACGCACGGATGTCGTTCTCGATGAACGGTGCCACGATCGTGAACGACTCGCCGGGAGCGACCGACTCCTCGAAGTCCGTCGAATCGGCGAAGTCGTAGAACGTGTACCAGTTCGTGAGGTTCGGACTGAACCCGACGCGACACACGGCGACGCCCGTGTCGTTGCGGAACGCCAGCTGCGTCTGCGCCCGGTTGACGGTGAAGGTCTCGACCTCGGACAGGAACTCTCCGCGCTGCAGGTACACCTGATACGCACCCTCGTCGAACACCGGGCCACCCGGTGGGATGCAGCGGCCCACACGACCACCCGGAGTCGAGACCGGGAAGCGTGCGATCACCGCACGGTTGAACTCCCACACCATCTCACCCTCGAGCGGTCCGGCGATGTCCCATGCGGCGCACAGCGCGAGCGACGGATCCTGGGTGGCGATTCGCAGCGATGTCTCCGGGTCGAGGAGCAGGTCGATCACCACCTGCTCGTCGGGTGAGCCGTTCGGCACGGCGATGTCGAGTGAGCCGATCTCGCCGTCGACGTCACCGAGTTCACCGTCGGTGATCTGCGGCGGCGGTGGCGGAGCAGTGGTGGTCGGCGGGATGCCCGCGCCCGACTCGAGGCTGATCGGATCGGGACCGGGCGTCACGAAGAAGCTCTCCGACGCCACGTCGTCACAGCCGACGCTGCGGACCTCGTGTTCGACGTCGGCGAGCTGGATCAGGATCGACTCGCCGTCGACGAGGGGACCACCGCCGTCGACCTCGAAGGGCTGGAAGAAGCCGGCAGTGGTCGGAGCGAGTTCGACCGAACACAGGTCGGCGCCGGTGTCGTTCACGAACGACTGGTCGACGGTCTCGACCCCGACGGAGAAGAGGGCGACGCCCGACATCGCACCGGCGGCGTCGGTGAACGACACCTCGTACGCACCCGGCGCCAACGGCTGGCCGCTGTTGTTGATGCAGTTCCCGTCAGCAGGGGTGGCGAACACCCGCTCCGTTCCCTCGGAGAGCGTGACGTTGTCGACCGACCAGGACACGGTCGCCGACACCGGCATGTCCACCGGGATCGCCGCGCAGAGGTTGAGCACCGGATCCGCCGACGCCACGGGGTTGTTGCCCTCGTTGAGCCCGATCCGCTGGATCGTGGCGTCGAGGTCGGCTTCGGCGATCACCTCGGGGAACGCCTCGACGCTCACGAAGAGGCCGTCGACGGAACCGTCGGCGACCACCGGAGCGGTCGTGGTCGTCTCGGGCGGCGCCGTCGTGACCGGGACGGTGCTCTCCACGGTCACGTCGGGGACGGTGTCCTCCTCGGGGACCGTGTCCTCGTCGCGGTCACGGTCGTCGTCGGTCGTCACCGGGTCGGTGTCCTCGTCGCCGCCACCCTGCAGGGCCACGAAACCGAGGGCTCCCACGAGGGCGACGACGAGCGCGATCAACCCGCCGACGAGCAGCCCGCTCTTCTTCTTCCTGGGTTCACCGGCGTTGCCGGGTGCACCACCGTACGGCGGCCCTCCGGCCGGGGGTTGGCCGCCGCCACCCGGTCCTCCGGGCGCGTAGGCCCCCGGAGGAGGACCACCCGCGACGCCGGGCGCCTGTGTCGGCGGATACTGGTTCGGCGGATACTGGGCGGGCGACTGGCCGGGAGAGTACGGACCCGGTGGAGGGTTCTGAGCGGTGGAGGGAAACGGCCCGACCCGCGAACCCGGGGGCGAACCGACCGGACCGCCGGGCCGGAAGGCCACCGTCGCGTCGGCCGGAGGTGTGTTCGCTGCAGGCCGCTCGACGGTCTGGGGGTCGGGCGGCCGCGATGCCCGCTCCGGCGTGGGGTCGGGTGAGCGATCGGTTGACTCCGCGGTGCCCGGTGTCCTGGCGTCGTCGCCCGTGTGGTGCTGGCCTGTCGAACGTTCGTCGAATCGGGGGGGCACTGCGGGCGATGGCCTGTCGGGCTGCGTCGGCTCGGTCATGCAGGAAATATACGCGTCAGGCGGTAACCAGGCGCCAACATTGCGATGGGGACATGTCCCCGTCTGGCGAGGTCGTTCTCACGCCCTCCATTCGGCCACCAGGAATCCGCCGAGTCCGTGCACGTCGAGGAGCGCCTCCGCCTCGGCCACACGACTGCGCATCCGCATCGCCTCGAGGCCGGGACGTGCGGCCTGCTCGGTCCAGATCCGCCGACCTTCGTCCACCAGCTCGGTGATTCCCCGGAGCTGGAGGAACTGTGCCTGCGTCCTCGTCGAGTCCGGCTCACGGAGCTGATCGAACGGCACGTCGGTCGTGATGTCCTGCGTCCCCGGATCGCGCAGGTAGTGATCCCCCCGCGCATTGCCCCGGTACGTGCGCAGCCAGTCGCGCCAGGGTCGCGTGGCGAGTTCGGCCGTGCGGGCCACGCCGTAGTCGATGACCAGCAGGGAACCGGATCGCAGCCGGGCGACGGAGTCGTCGACCCACGCGGCCGCTCGGTCGACGATCGGGACACGAGCACCGAGCGACGTCGTCGACGGGAGCACCGGCGGCGGCGGGTCGAGACGATCCCCGAGCACTTCGGTGAACGCGCCGTCGTCTCCGGCTCCGACGAGGGCCTCGCGCCAGCCCTGGTCGTACACGGCGAGACGGAACGGGAGGTTGTCGAGCAGCTCGTTGGCGACGATCACACCGTCGAAGGGCCCGCTCGGCATCTCCGCGACGGACTCGACGCCCTCCGGATGACGTTCGCGCTGCACCGCCGACACCTCCACTGCGACGTAGCGCATCGCATCGGAACAGTCGGGACGGGCGAGGAGTACGGAGCGGGCGAGTGTTCCCGGCCCCGCGCCGGCGTCGACCACGGTGAACACCTCGGGTTCACCGATCCGGCGCCACTCCGCGTCGAGATGCCGGGCGAGCACCGCTCCGAATAGTGGCCCGACCTCGGGCGAGGTGAGGAAGTCGCCACGCCGCCCGGCCGAACCCGACCGGGTGTAGAACCCGCTCGGCCCGTAGAGAGCCTCGGCCATGAACTGCTCGAACGGAACCGGCTGCGCCACGCCGCCAGTCTGCACGTCATCCATTCGGTGTCAGACACCGTTTGACAGACTCATCCATCCGGTGTCTGACACCGAATGGATTGCCGTGCCGTCGAGGCCGAGGCTGACGATGCTCAGGAGGCGAGGGCGCCGGCGAGGTCCTGCAGTTCGCCGAAGCCGGCGACGAGACGCGGGTACACACCCACGGCGAGGGTGCCGATGACGGTGATCGCGAGTGCCGCGATGATCGGCTGGGGCGGGTTGATCGGTGCGGTGTTGCCGTCGGGCGCGTCGTCGACCCACACGGTGCGCAGCACCTTGAAGTAGTACGCCGCCGAGATCACGGTGTTGGCCGCTGCGATCGAGGCCAGCACGTACGCCGACGTGGTGCTCGCGTCGAGCACCGCCTTGAAGGCGTTGAACTTGGCGAACCAGCCACCCAGCGGCGGGATGCCGGCGAGCGACGCCATGAACACGGTCATCGCCACGGCCATTCCCGGCGCGTAGTTGAACAGTCCACCGAACGACGAGATCTCACCGGAGTTGGTCTTGCGGCTGACCGCGATCACCACGGCGAACGCACCGAGGTTCATGAAGGCGTAGACGAGGAGGTACACGACCACGGCATTGAGGGCGGAACCCGAGGCGTTCGCGTCGCCGGCGAACGCCAGCGGCATCAGGATGAATCCACCCTGGCTGACCGAGGAGTAGGCGAGCATGCGCACGATGTTGGTCTGGCGCAGCGCGAGCACGTTGCCGACGGTCATCGTCAGCGCCGCCATGACCCACAGCATCGGGCCGTAGACGTCGCTGGCGTTCGGGAAGGCCACGTAGATCAGCGTCACGAGCGCCACGAACCCGGCCGCCTTCGACGCCACCGACAGGAATGCGGTGACCGGCGTGGGGGCTCCCTCGTAGGTGTCGGGCGCCCAGGAGTGGAACGGCACGGCGGAGATCTTGAACGCGAAGCCGATCAGCACGAACACGATGCCCACGACTTCGAGGGCGAGGAGGTCACCGTTCGTGAGTTGCGCGCCGATCTCGGAGAGTTTGGTGGTCCCCGTGGTGCCGTAGAGGTACGACATGCCGAACAGCATGATCCCGGACGCGAACACGCCGAGCAGGTAGTACTTCACGCCTGCTTCGTTCGACACCGACGAGCGCTTGCGCCACGCCGCCATCATGTACGCCGGGATCGAGAGGAGTTCGAGCGACACGAAGATGCTGATGAGGTCACGTGACGACGTCATCACCACCATGCCGAGCACGGAACACAGCATCAGGATGTAGAACTCGCCCTGGTAGTAGCCGCCTTCCTCGAGTTCGTTCTGACTCATCAGGATGATGACGTACGCGACGAGGAGGAAGAAGGCCTTGAGCACCAGTGCGTACTCGTCGACCACGTAGCGACCGTCGAACAGTTCGCGTGGCACACCGTCGAGTTCCAGACCGAGGGTGACGACGGGGATGAACGCGGCCAGCAGGACGAATCCCGACAGGGTGGCGATGGTCCACTTCTTGGAGTCGGCGAGGTTGAGGTCGATCAGCAGCACCAGGTTGATGCCGATCACGAGGATCAGTTCGGGCGCGATGGCGTGCCAGTCGATGTCGGGCGCGACCCATTCCTCGGCCTGGGCCAGAACGGTCGAGAGCAGTGCGATCACTGGTCGGTCACCGAGCGATTCCGGCGTTGATGGTGTCGACGAGCGCCGTGACGGCCGGGTCGAGGACCTGGAACATCAGTTGCGGATACACGCCGAACACCACGATCGCGATGAGGAACGGGGTCCAGGCGATCCACTCGGTCGGCTGCACGTCCCTGATCACCTCGTGTCCGTCGTGGTCGTCGTTCGCTGCGCTGCTGAGCGAGTGGGCCACACCGGTGCCGTGACCCTGCTCGACCTCGGACTGGCCCTTGAACTCGTCGCCGACCTCACCGAAAGCCGTGCGCTGGTAGAGCCAGAGCAGGTAGGCGGCGGCGAGAACGGTGCCGACGGCTGCCACGACCATCAGCGTGCGGAACAGTTCCTCGCTGAGCGCTTCGTTCGGGTTGTAGGCCGACAGGATCGCGGGGAACTCGCCCCAGAAGCCCGCGAGTCCGGGCAGACCGAGCGAGGCCATGGCGGAGAAGCCGAGGATCCAGCCCATCTTCGGCATCTGCAAGAGCATGCCGCTGAGTCGCTTGATCTCGAGCGTGTGGTAGCGGTGCTTGACCGACCCGGCGACGAAGAAGAGCATGCCGGTGATCAGGCCGTGGGCGACCATGCCGAACAGTGCGGCGTTGATGCCGAACGTGGTGAGCGTCGAGATGCCGAGCATCACGAATCCCATGTGCGCCACCGACGAGAAGGCGATCAGGCGCTTCATGTCGGTCTGTGCGAGGCAGCCGAGCGAGCCGTAGATGATGCCGATCACGGCGAGGATGCCGATGACCGGCGCCCACTCCTCGGCACCCTTGGGGAGCATCGGCAGGGCGATGCGCACGAACCCGTACGTACCCAACTTCAGCAGGATGGCGGCGAGGATGACCGAGCCCTGCGTGGGTGCCTGGGTGTGCGCGTCGGGCAGCCAGGTGTGGAACGGGAACATCGGGACCTTGACGGCGAAGCCGAGGAACATGCCGGCGAAGATCCACACCTGCACGTCGCCGGGAACCTGCGCCCCGAACTCGTAGAGGTGGGCGAACCCGAAGCTCTGGACACCGGCGATGTCACCGGCCTGGAAGAAGAGCGCGAGGAACGCGACGAGCATGAACGCCGAACCGAACATCGTGTAGAGGAAGAACTTGAGCGAGGCGTACTTGCGCTGCTCGCCGCCCCACACGCCGATCATGAAGTACATCGGCAGCAGCACGACCTCGAAGAACACGAAGAACAGGATCAGGTCCTGGGCGATGAAGGTGCCCGCCATGCCGGTCTGCAGGATCAGCATCAGCGAGTAGAACGCCTTGGCGTTGCCTGCGTCGGGCATGTTGTCCCACGAGTAGATCATCACCAGGAAGGTGACGCACATCGACAGGAAGTACAGCGGGAGGCTGATGCCGTCGAGGCCAACTGCGTAGTTCGACGAGATGACCTCGATCCACTCCGCGTCGACGAAGAACTGCAGGTTCTCGCTCTGGCCGTAGTCGAACAGCACCAGCGTGGCGATGCCGAACGCCAACGTGAGGCCGGCGAACGCGATGCCGATGACCTTCGGTGTGCGCTCGTCGTCCTTGCTGGTTCCGAACATGATGAACAGCGCGCCCAGCAGCGGCAGGAAGGTGCCGACGCTGAGGAGCCAGTTGTGGTCGGTGAGGTTGTTCATGATCTCTGTTTCCGTTGCTTCGAGAGGTGTGCGTCGATCGTGATGTCAGTTGACGTTGAGGATGACGAGGACGATGGCACCGACGGCGGCAGCGCCGAAGATGAGTGCGCCGTACTGGTTGACCTTGCCGGACTGGGTGCTCTGCAGGCCGTGCCCCGTCTCGGAGGCGACGGTGCCCGACCCGTTGACGGCTCCGTCGACCAACTTCTGGTCCACATTGTCGTAGAGCCACTGCCCGGTGCGCTTGCCACCCTCGCCGACGGCGTTGACGGTGCCGTCGAGGACGTTCTGGTTGACCCAGTACGCGGCCTTGGAGATCGGACCGGCGACGCCGCGCACGATGACCTTCTCGTACAGGTCGTCGAGGTAGTACTTGTTCACCAGGAACTTGTGACCGGCTCGGGCGACGGGGTTGCGGTCGGTGAGCCCGACGAGGGCCGGAGTGCGCTTCTTGTAGAAGGCCACGCAGAACGCGATCGCCACGGCATAGCCCGCAGCGACGACGGCCAGCGAGAGCAACAACTTGCCGAGGGTCGGCACGGCGTGTGTGACGGCCGGGAAGTAGCACACCGCCCCTTCGGCCGGCGTGGAGAACCCACAACCGACCTTCGCTCCACCTTCGGTCTCGGCTTCGGCTTCGAGCGTTCCGATCGACACAGGCCCTGCTGATTCGCCCGGTCCGCCGGCTTCGACGGCCTCGTCGTCGGAGTGCTCGCCCGCCGCCGAGTGATCCTCGCCGCCGTGGGAAGCGTCGGGGTCGAGTGCGACGGGGACCGCCCGCGGCTCCACGTACTTCTTGATGACCTCGACACCTTCGCCGAGGTTCAGCCCCAGGGCGTCACCGGCGAGCGGGGTGGGGTTCGCGAAGCCGGAGGTGAGTGCGAGGAAGGCGAGGATGACGATCGGGACGATGATCAGCTTGCCGGACTCGTGCGGCCCGTGGTCGTCTCCGTGCCCCCCTCCGTGGGCGTCGTGCGCATCGTGGACGTCACCGTGATCGGCGTGGGCGTTGGCCGCCGCGCTGAGCGACTGCGGCTTCGCGTGTCCGTGGTCGTCTGCACGTCCGAGACCGCCACCGGCCATCGCCAGTGCGGGCTCGTGCTCCTCGACGGTGAGGTCGTGGTCGTCGGCGTGATCATCGTGGTGCTCGCCGGCGGCGGCGCCCCGGGGTTCACCGAAGAACGTGAGGTACGTGGCACGGGTCATGTACATCGCCGTGAGCGCTGCGCCACCGAGGCCGACCCAGAACAGGAACGTGTAGCCGTTGTTGCCGACGTTGTCGATGATCTCGTCCTTCGACCAGAACCCGGCGAACGGGATCACGCCGGTCAGTGCGAGCGTGGAGATGCACCACGCGGTGAAGGTGACAGGCATGTGCTTGCGCAGTCCACCCATGTCCTTCTTCATGTCGAAGGAGTGGTGGGAACCGGAGTGGCTGATGGAACCCGCACACAGGAAGAGGCAACACTTGAAGAAGGCGTGCGTGAACACGTGGAAGATCGCCGGGAGCCATGCGCCCGTGCCGAGGCCGAGCATCATGTAGCCCAGCTGCGACACGGTCGAGTAGGCGAGGACCTTCTTGATGTCGTCCTGCACGAAGGCCAGCAGTGCGGCGATGACGATCGTGATCGCACCGATGATCGCGATGAAGCTGAGCCCACCGTTGGCGATGTTGAAACCCTCCCAGAAGACCGGGTAGATCCGGGCCACGAGGAACACGCCGGCCACGACCATGGTGGAGGAGTGCAGCAGCGACGACACCGGGGTGGGCCCGGCCATCGCGTCGGGCAACCACGTGTGCAACGGGAACTGGCCCGACTTGCCGATGCAGGCGATGAACAGCGCTGACGCCGCCACCACGATGGCGGCTCCGCTCGCGGACGGATCACCCGACAGCGCCCAGGCCTGGATGGCCGAGATGTCGAAGCCCGAGGCACCGGGCAGGTTCGCGGTGATCCAGTCCTGGGAGGAGAAGTAGATGATCGCCGTGCCCACGAGCAGGCCGATGTCGCCGACGCGCACGGTGAAGAACGCCTTGAGCGCCGAGTGGCTGTTGTAGGAGTCCTCCCACCAGTGCCCGATCAGCATGAACGAGCACAGACCCATGATCTCCCAGCCCAGGATGAGCTGGACCATGTTCTCGGACATGACCATGACCAACATGCCCGCGGAGAAGAGGGTGAGAGCTGCGAAGAACTGTGTGTAGCGACGGTCGCCACGCACGTAGTCGAGACTGAAGATCTGCACGAGCAGCGAGATGAACGCCACCAGCCAGAGCAGCAGGACCGACAGGCCGTCGGCGTGGGATCCGATGCCGAACTCGAGGCCCGAGTTCTGCCACCAGGTCCACGACGAGATCACCGGCTGGATGAACGGTTCCGCTTCGCCGCCCTCGGCCACACGTGGAACGGAGCGACCGAAGGTCTGCATCAGACCGATCGCCTCCTCTCCCCCGTGCGATGCCTCGGCGGAGTCGACTCGCGCCATCCACTGCCACGCGGCACCCGAGGCGACCACGAGCGATGCGGCCATCGAGGCGAGGCCGATCTCGGACCCGCCCCTCGGCATCTTCTTGCCGAAGAACAGGATGAGTGCGAAGCCGATCGCCGGGATCAACGCTGCGAGCCAGAGGTTCTCGAGGAACCACCCGGACGTGAGCTCGATCGCGCCTTGGACTTCGTTGCTTGCTTCTGCTGCCAGCACCGGGTCAGCCCTTCAGTTCCGAGAGTTCGTCCAGCGAGATCGACCGGCGGTTGCGGTAGATCAACAGGACCATGGCGAGGCCGACGCCGACTTCGGCGGCAGCGATCGCGATGACGAACAGTGCGAACACCTGCCCGTCGACGTCGTCGTTCATCAGCGCGAACGCGATGAGGTTGAGGTTGACCGCGTTGAGCACGAGTTCGATCGACATCAACACCATCACCGCGTTGCGGCGGGCGATGACGCCGAAGACACCGATGCAGAACAGGACGGCGGCGAGCAGCAGGAAGTTGGCGGCGAGCATCTGCGATCAGTCTTTCCGGGCCAGGACGATGGCGCCGATGGCGGCGGCGAGCAGCACGAAGGTCATGCCGAAGAACGGGGCGAGGTACTGGAACAGCACGCGGTCGGCGATGTCGACGGTGGCCTCGTTGTTGGCGCCGGTGAGCGGGGCTTCGGCGAGCGTGTCGTCGCCGAACGCGTCGAGCACGACGTAGGAGAGCAGACCGAACAGCACGACGCCGACCGGGATGCCCACCTGCCAGCCCTGGTTGTTCAGGCCGTCCTCGGCACCGATCTGGGCGCGGGTGAGCATGATGCCGAACAGGAACAGCACCATCACGGCACCGATGTAGACCATCACCTGCGACACGGCCACGAACTCGGCTGCGGCGAGGATGTACTGCGCGGCCACGCCGCCGAGGACGATCACGAGCCAGAGCGCGGCGTGCACGACGTTCTTGGTGGTCACGACGCACAACGCCGCGAAGATCATCACGGCAGCGATCAGCCCGAAGCCGATGTTCTGCGCGACGTTGACGTTCCCGTCGGACACCGACTGGGCCAGCAGCGACACGGCGGTCACAGCGTCGCTCCCGGAGTCGGACACCAACGCGTCGCGATCGGTGTCAGACACCGATCGCCCCCGACCGGTGTCGCGATCGGTGTCTGACACCGATCGCCCCGCCCGATGTACGAGGCCCGGGTCACTTGCCCGCTCCCACTTCGAGTTCGGGTGCCTCGGGCACGGTCTCCATCCACTCGCCGAGCTTCGACTTGTCGTGGAGCAGGTCGGCGATCTTGGGCTCGGAGTACTCGTACTCGGGGCTCCAGAACAGCGCGTCGAACGGGCAGACCTCGACGCAGATGCCGCAGTACATGCACAGGGCGTAGTCGATGTCGAAGCGGTCGAGATGGTTCACCTGACGCGGCTTGCCACCGGCACGTCGCGGCGGTGCGAGCTGCTTGTGGCCTTCGATGTAGATGCACCAGTCCGGGCAGCTGCGCGAGCACAGCATGCAGGCGGTGCAGTTGTCCTCGTGCAGCGCGATCACACCACGCGCGCGGATGGGCGGAGCTTCCTTCTCGTGCGGATACTGGGTGGTGTCGGCACCATCCTTCAGCGTCCGTCCGAGCGTGCCCATCGTGATACCGAGGCCCTTGATCATTCCTGGGATTTTCGGCATCAGAAGACCACCTTGAGAATTGCCGTGACGGCGACGTTGGCGAGCGAGAGCGGGATGAGGAACTTCCAGGCGAAGGTCTGGAGTTGATCCTCGCGGAAGCGGGGCGAGCTGAAGCGGACCCACATGATCACGAGCACGAGGCCGAACATCTTCGTCGTGAGGATCAGCGGGCCGACGATGTTCATCCACCAGTCGACGTCGTCGAGGTTGCTCCAGCCGAACCAGTCGAACGGTACGCCCCATCCGCCGAGGAACATCACCGACGCGATGAACGCGAACACCCCGGCGGTGGCGAACTCGGCGATGAAGAACATCAGGAAGCGGAAGCCGGAGTACTCGGTCATGTAGCCGGAGACGAGTTCGGACTCGGCGATCGGCATGTCGAACGGCGGCTGGGTGAGTTCGGCCTGCACGGCGATCATGAAGATCAGGAACCCGACGCCCTGGGTCAGGATGAACGGGTTGCCGAGGCCGCCCCATCCGAAGATCTCGCCCGTGTTCTGCGCCACGACGATGGTCTGCAGGTTCATCGATCCGGCCTGGATGACCACGCCGAGCGTGGCGAGCACCATCGGCAGCTCGTAGGCGATCAGCTGACCGGCGGCTCGCAGGCCACCGAGCAACGAGTACTTGTTCGCACTCGACCAACCGGCCATGAGGATGCCGAGCACGCTGACCGAACCGACGGCCAGGAAGTAGAACACCCCGGCGTCGAGGTCGGTGAAGAATGCCTCGGGTCCGAACGGCACCACCACGATCAGCAGGAACGTGGACAGCAGCACCACGACCGGCGCCATCTTGAAGATGGTCTTGTCGGCGTTGTCGGGCTGGATGTCCTCCTTCTGGAGCCACTTGCCCACCTCGGCGAGGAGCTGCATCGAGCCGTACGGACCGGCTTCCATCGGCCCGAGACGACTCTGCATGAACGACATCATCTTGAACAGGAACAGGTAGACGATGCCGCCCGCCGGGAGCAGGACGGCCACGAGCCCTCCGACGACACGGAAGATCGACTGACCCCAGTACGGGATCTCGACAGCGAGCGTGTTGATCATCGGTCGATGTCACCCAGGATGAAGTAGAGGCTGGACAGGATGGTCACGATGTCGGGCACGTAGACGCCCTTGAGCACCCACGACGCGATCGACATGTTGCTGAAGCTCGCCGAGCGGATCTTGACGCGGAACGGACCGAGGTCACCTTTCGAGACGACGTAGTAGCCCATTTCGCCGAGCGGGTTCTCGGTGGAGACGTACGCCTCGCCCTCGGGCACCTTGATGATGCGCGGGACCTTGGTCATCACCGGGCCGGCCGGGATCTGGTCGAGCAACTGCAGCACGATCTTGCAGGACTCGCGCGTCTCCTGCAGACGGACCCAGCAGCGTGCCCACGAGTCACCGTCGGGATGTGTCCAGACCTTCCAGTCGCACAGGTCGTACGACAGTGCGATGTCCTGGTCTCGACGCAGGTCGTAGTCGACGCCGCTGGCACGCAGGTTGGCGCCCGACAGGCCGTACTCCTTGGCGATCTCGGCGGGGATCACGCCGATCCCACGCATGCGGCTCTGGAAGATCTCGTTCCCGAACAGCAGCGATTCGTTCTCGTCGCAGAAGCCGATCAGCTTCTTCATGACCTGCTTGGTCTCGTCGATCCAGCCCTTCGGCAGGTCGTCCTTGAGGCCACCGATGCGGTCGAAGTTCGGGTGGAACCGGCCGCCGGTGGCGCCTTCGATCAGGTTCAGGACGTACTCACGGTCGCGGAAGGCGAGGAACACCGGGGTGACGGCACCCATCTGCACGCCGAGGTCGCCGAGGAAGAGCGACACGTTCGCGATGCGGCTCAGCTCGAACAGGATCGTGCGGATCACCTGGGCGCGTGGTGGCGCCTCGATGTCCATCAGCTTCTCGGCGGCGAGGATGAACGGAACCTCGTTGGCGAAGCTCCCGAGCCAGTCGATCCGGTTGATCAGGGTGGTGACCTGCGGGAACGTGCGGACCTCGGTGAGCTTCTCGTAGCCCCGGTGCATGTAGCCCGCCGAGGGCTCGGCCCAGATGACCTGCTCCCCGTCGAGACGGGCGATGATCCGCAGCGTGCCGTGCGTGGCCGGGTGCTGCGGACCGATGTTGAGGGTCATGCCCTCGGTCTCGAGCTCCACGTTCAGACGCGCATCGGCGGCCTGGGAGGCGATGTACGACAGCTGTTGGCGGTCACTCATCATCGTCATGATCCGGCCTCTTCCTGCGGGTCGGCGTCGGCGGTGGAGGCACCCTCGGCGACGTCGAGTGGGTCGGCTGCCGATTCGGGAGCGTCGTCGTGGGTGGCGGCGGGCTCGGAGGACTCCGGCGTGTCGTCCGCATCTGCGTCGGCGTCGGCGGCTGCATCTGCGTCGTCGCTTCCTGCGTCGGAGTGTTCGCTGTCGGCTCCGGCGTCGGCTGCACCGACCTCGGTCGCTTCGTCGCCGGTGGCGGCGGCGTCGGCCATCGTCAGGTCGGGGTCGGACGGCGGTTCACCGGTCAACTCCTCGGTGGCGACGGGGTCGATCCTGCCGGCCTCGTCGGTGACGGGCAGGGGTTCGTCGGCGATCTCCTCGGCCTTCTCCGGCATCGGTTCCACGTCGACGATGCCGGGCCACGGCTTGACCATGCGCGCGAGCAGGGGGAAGTCCTTGCGGAGCGGATGGCCCTCGAAGTCGGTCGGCAGGTACATGTTGCGCAGGTCGGGGTGGTTGTTGAACCCGATGCCGAACATCTCGTGGCACTCGCGCTCGTGCCAGTTCGCGCCGGCGAACGACCCGGTCCAGGAGTCGACGACGGGCGTGTCGTCGTCGACGTCGGCCTTGATCGTGATGCCGACGTGGCGGTTGAGGTCGGTGAGGCGAGCCAGGACCTGGAAGCGGGTGTCGCCGCCGCAGACGCCCTGCTTGATCGTCATGTCGATCGGTTCCTTCTCGACGGTCGGATCGTCCTCGCCCTTCCCGTACGGAGACGGCATCCAGTCGATGGCGGACAACCACGAGAAGAACGTGAAGCCCGCTGCCTTGAGCGCCGCACCAGTGGCCGCCCACGACTCGGTGGACACACGGACCGTGAGGTCGTCGTTCGGGACGATGTGCGAATCGATCAGCGCGTCGCCGATCCGGTTGCGGAGGTCGTCGACCACGGCTTCGCGCACGCCGTCGCCGGGCAGCGCCAGGGGCGCGTCGTCCTCGGTCGCAACGGCGGACTGTGTGTCGTCACTCAATGGGGCCACCGCCCACGACGATCGGCTCGGGCCGGTCACGCTGGGGGATCGGCTGCGGGTCCGTCGAGATGTCGTGCGTGGTCCGTCCGGTGGGCTCGCCGGCGCTCAACTCACCGCGTTCCGCGGCTCGCTTGGCCTGGAGGGTCTGGAACTCGTCGCCCTTCCACTTGGCCTGCATGTCCTCGTTCTTGATCCGCTGCTGGAGCAGCACGATGCCTTCGAGCAGTGCTTCGGGCCGAGGCGGGCAACCCGGGACGTAGACGTCGATCGGGATGATCTGATCGATGCCCTTGGTGACGCTGTAGCTGTCCCAGTACGGGCCGCCGCAGTTGGCGCACGAGCCCATCGAGATCGCGTACTTGGGCTCGGGCATCTGCTCCCAGAGGCGCTTCACGGCCGGAGCCATCTTGTCGGTGACGGTGCCCGAGACGCAGACGAAGTCGGCCTGGCGAGGGCTGGCCGGGAGCGGGATGACACCGAGGCGCATGACGTCGTAGCGCGGCGACGCGAATGCAGCACCCATCTCGATCGCGCAGCAGGCGAGACCCCACTGGTACACCCAGAGGCTGTACGAGCGGCTCATGTTGAACAGCTTGGTGAGCGGAGCGGGCATCCGCCCCTTGTCGATCAGACCCATGTCAGCTCACTCCGTTCGGAATCGTCATCTCGATCATCAGACCCATCGCAGCAGGCCTCGCTTCCAGGCGTAGACCAGTCCGTCGAGCAACAGCACGATGAAGATCAGCATCACGACGAGGCCGAACGTGCCGTACCGCTCGAGGTTCGCGGCCCACGGGAAGAGGAACACGGCTTCGACGTCGAAGATCACGAAGAGCAGAGCGAAGACGTAGTAGCGGATCTGGCTCTGCGACCAGCCCATCCCGACCGGGTCGACGCCCGATTCGTACGCGATGTACTTCTCCGCGGACGGGAACGTGGGGCGAATCGCCGCGGCGAGCCCGAGCAGCAGCCCACCCACGGCGAGGGCGGCGACCGCGAACCACACGACGTTCAGATAGTCACGAAGGAAATCCGACATACGGGCCCCGAAGATACCAGGGGTCGTGAAATCCGTCCCAACTCCTCCCGCTGCGATTTCGGGCGCATGTCACGTTGTGGGTCCGCCGTCCCCCGGCGTCGGCGCTCACGGGCGCGTTGCGTGCGTCGTGAGGATGGTCGTGCGGACGGTCGGCCCGATCCACGTTCCCGGACGCGACGCACCCGTCTCGTCCGACCTCGGCCGACGGTGTCGCGCACCCCACGGTCGAGGGGTGGCGATGTCGGACCTCAGCCGTTGGCGAGGCGCTCGCTCAACTGCATCGCGGCTTCGCTCACGAGCTTGGCCACGCGGTGCTCGTCGCCGTCGTCGGGGAAGCGGAACGACGGACCCTGGAGGTAGAGCGCCCCCTCCCACTCGCCGTTCGGGCCACGGAAGGCAGCGGCGACGGCGTTCACGCCGGCGTCGAGGTCTTCTCTCGACACGACCACGCCGTCCGACCCGACCCGGCCGATCCGCCGTCGCAGCAGCTCGACGTCGATGGGCTCGCCATTCGCCGCAGACGCCCGAGCGACGTACTCCTCCACTGCCTGGGTCGACATCTTCGAGAGCATCGCGATGCCGCTCGGGATCGAGTGGAGCGGGAACGACTGGCCGGTCTGGTCGGCGAGCAACACCAACGCGTCTCCGTCGTCGTCGACGTTGTCGACCCAGTAGGCCGAGTCGCCCTCACGGATCGTGAAGCCTGCGCTCCCACCCGTGAGCATCGCGAGTTCCTCGATGAAGGGACGGATCACCGAACGCAGCCCGGCACTCGGATTCGCACTCGCCCCGAGCATCGCCAACGCCGGGCCGATCGCGTATCCGCCACCGACCTCGACCTGCTCCACTGCGCCCTCGGCTTCGAGCGCCGCCAGCAGACGCGAGACGGTCGACTTCGGGAGTTCTGCGCGTTCCGCGATGTCCGTCACCCCGAGCGGTCCGCGTGCAAGGACTCGCAGTACGGAGAAGGCCCGTTCGATCGATTGCACTCCGGACATGTGCTGCGCTCCCTGTCGGCTGTAGCGTGACGGCACGCCGCTCAGAGGAGTCGACCCAGATGGGTCTGGCGTGCTGTTTCACTATACGGTACAGTTCCGCATGACGGAACAGCCGGACTGTTCGTCACTCGATCGAACAGCGGCTCTCCACCTCTGGGGGTTCACGATGACTGACGTCGACAACGACGGACACGGCGATGAGCAGGACGAAGCGATCGATCTCGCGCTGCTGAGCGACGAGGATCTCATGCTGCAGATGCACGACGACCTCTACGACGGCTTGAAGGACGAGATCGCCGAAGGCACCACGATCCTGCTGGACCGCGGCTGGAGCCCCGCCAGGGTGCTCAACGACGCGCTCGTGGAGGGCATGCGCATCGTCGGCATCGACTTCCGCGACGGCATCCTCTTCGTTCCCGAGGTCCTGCTCTCGGCGAACGCGATGAAGGCCGGCATGGCGATCCTGCGGCCGCTGCTCGCCGAGACCGGTGCCGAGTCGGTCGGCAAGGTCGTGATCGGCACCGTCAAGGGCGACATCCACGACATCGGCAAGAACCTCGTGGCGATGATGCTCGAAGGCGCCGGGTTCGAGGTGATCGACCTCGGGATCAACACCGACGTCGAGCAGTTCCTCGCTGCGCTCGACGAGCACAAGCCCGACATCCTCGGGATGTCGGCGCTGCTGACCACGACGATGCCGTACATGAAGGTCGTGATCGACACCCTCGAGGAGAAGGGTCGGCGCGCGGATCAGATCATCCTCGTCGGCGGCGCTCCGCTGAACCAGGAGTTCGGCGACGCGATCGGTGCCGACGGCTACTGCCGCGACGCGGCCGTCGCGTCGGAGATGGCGAAGGAACTCGTCCTCGCGCGCCGCGGCAATCCGGAACCCGCCGGCCCGTCGGTCCACGCCTGACCGGATGGTCGCAACCGTGGACGCCGTGGCACCGGTCGAGTCGCGCACGCTCGTCATCGCGTGTGGTGCGCTCGCCCGCGAGCTGCTCGCCATCGTCCGGATGAACGGTCTCGACTCGGTGACGGTCGAGTGCCTGCCCGCCGCCCTGCACAACCGGCCCAGCGAGATCCCCGACGCCGTCCGCGCCCGCATCCACCGCGCCCGCAACCCGCATCCGGGCGCCGGCGCAGATGTGCGAGTGATGGACCGTGACATCGCGGTCGAGGGCTCACACCTGCTCCACACGCCGGACGACGTCGACCCCATCGACGACCATCTGCGAGTCGTCGACCCCGACATCGCGGTCGAGGGCCCACACCTGATCCACACGCCGGACGAGGCCGGGACGACCTACGACTCGATCTTCGTCGCGTACGCCGACTGCGGGACGGGCGGGCTGCTCCAGAAGGTGTGCGCGGAGGAAGGCGTCGAGATGCTCGACGGGGCGCACTGCTACGAGTTCTTCGCCACGGCTCCTCGCTTCGCCGAGATCCAGGACGCCGAGATCGGCTCCTTCTACCTGACCGACTTCCTCGCTCGTCACTTCGAGCGGATGGTGTGGCAGGGGCTGGGGTTGGATCGCCACCCCGAACTGCTGCCCATGTACTTCGGCAACTACACCCGCCTCGTGTACCTCGCGCAGACCGACGACCCCGAGCTGCTCGCACTCGCCCAGGCCGGCGCCGACCGACTCGGCCTGACGATGCTCGTGGAACGAACCGGCTACGGAGAACTGGAGGAGACCATGGTGGAACTCGGAACGACCGGAGCCGCCGCAGGCCGAGCGGGAGGTGAGCCTCGATGAACGATGCGCAGAACGACCCGTCCGGCGACAGCGCGAGCGACTCCGTCGACCTCACCGCCGAAGGTGTCGGTCTGGGACCCGATCAGGGTGAGATGCGCGAGCGTCGCACCGCCGGTCGCAGCGGGCGCCGCCGCGGTGGCGGGGCGCCGACCCTGGCGACGATCTCCTGGCGCGACATCCCCGCGCAACTCACCGCACGGGGAGGCAACGACCAGCACAAGGTGCTGTTGCACGCACGGTTCCAGCATGCGATCGACCGCGCCGCCGCCGTGGCCGGGTTGACCTCGACGCACGACTACGTCCAGCAGTGGCGCACCGATTCCGCACCGCTCGCAACCGGCGACGTCGCCGCACAACTCGATCAGCAGTGCGCGGAACTCGAAGCGGAGTACCCGCGCGATCGCCTCGAGGCACTCGTGGCGAACGGCGGGCTGGACCCCGCCAAGGGCGACGGTCGCGCGGCAGGCGTCTGCGATCCCGCCGACGAAGTCGACCACTCCGCCCCCACACTCGAAGACCTCGGAGCCGCCCCGGACTCCGAGCAGCACGACGACCCGACCACCGCACGCCCGGCCAACGAAATGGACACCCCGTGACCGACACCATCATCAGCTCCGCCACCAGAGAAGTCGTGATCGGATTCCACCGTCCGTTCGTCATGATCGGTGAGCGGATCAACCCGACCGGACGCAAGTTGCTCGCTGCCGAGATGAAGGACGGCAACTTCGACCGCGTGGCCGCCGATGCCATCGCCCAGGTCGCTGCCGGCGCGCAGATGCTCGACGTCAACGCCGGCATCCCACTCGCCGACGAACCGGCCCTGCTCGCCCAGGCGATCCAGCTCGTGCAGTCCGTGACCGACGTGCCGCTGTCGATCGACTCCTCGATCGTCGAGGCGCTCGAGGCCGGGTGCGCCGTGTACCAGGGCAAGCCGTTGATCAACTCGGTCACCGGCGAGGACGAACAGATGGAGCGCGTGCTCCCGCTCGTCAAGAAGTACGGCGCTGCGGTGGTCGCCATCTCCAACGACGAGACGGGCATCTCCGAGGACCCCGACGTCCGCTTCGAGGTCGCCCGCAAGATCGTCAACCGCGCCGCCGACCACGGGATCCCGTCGTCCGACGTCGTGGTCGACCCGCTCGTCATGCCGATCGGCGCGATGGGCCAGGCGGGGCGTCAGGTCTTCGCCCTGCTTCGTCGACTGCAGAGCGAACTGAAGGTCAACACGACCTGTGGTGCGGCAAACGTCAGCTTCGGACTCCCCAACCGGCACGTGATCACCGGGACGTTCATCTCCATGGCGATCGCGAACGGGATGACCTCGGCGATCATGAGCCCGCTGCACACCGAGATCAAGAGCGCCGTGAAGGCTGCCGACGTGCTGATGGGCCACGATCAGGACTGCGGCTCCTGGATCTCCGAGAACCGCGAGGGCGGCCAGGCCGCGAGCGGTTCCGCCGAGGCCGGCGGCGGCGCACCGAAGCGTCGGGGCGGTCGACGCGCCCGCATCGAAGGATCGTGAGCCCGGTGCCCGGCGACGCGCCGGTGAAGGTGCGGCGCGTGGTGTTCGCCCCGTCGGGGCTGAGTGCGACCGTCGAGGACGGCACCACCCTGCTCGACGCAGCACGCACCGCCGGAGCCGACCTCGACTCCACCTGCGGCGGGCGCGGGCTGTGTGGGCGGTGCCAGGTCGTGCCCTCGATCGGCAACTTCAGCAAGTGGCAGATCGATTCGCGTCCCGACGCGATCACAGGATGGACCGCCACCGAGACGGACTACACCGGCCGGAGACCGATCACCGACGGCCAGCGGTTGGGATGCGCCGCCCAGGTGTGTGGCGACCTGGTGGTCGAGATCCCCGCAGCCAGTCAGGTCCACAAGCAGGTCGTCCGCAAGTCCGTCGACGTCGGTGACATCGAGATCGATCCGTTGGTCCGGCTGCACTACCTGGAGTTGGAGAAGGCCGAGCTCGGCTCGGAGTTGCGTGGCCTCGCCGAGCAGATCGGCGCGGCACTGCTCGCCGACTACGACGTCACGATCACCCGGATCGACACCCACGTGTTGCCGTTGATCGCCGACGCCGTCAGAGGCGGCGACGAAGCGATCACCGTGGCCGTGCGGTACGGCCACGAGGTGTGCGCCGTCTACCCCGGCTACGTCGACCGAGCCTTCGGCGTGGCGGTCGACGTCGGTTCGACCACGGTCGCAGGCCACCTGGTCGACCTGTCGACCGGTGAGGTGCTCGCGAGCAACGGCGTGATGAACCCGCAGATCCGATTCGGCGACGACCTGATGTCGCGGGTGTCGTACGTGATGATGAACCCGGGCGGCGAGGTCGAGTTGACCCGGTCCATCCGCACCGCACTCGATGCGATGGTCGGCGAACTCCTCACCGATGCGGCCGACACCGTGGACACCCTGCGCCCGATCGACCGCCGGTCGATCCTCGACATGACGATCGTCGGCAACCCGATCATGCACCACGTGATCCTCGGCATCGACCCCACCCCACTCGGCCAGGCCCCGTTCCTGCTGGCGACGGACAGCGCCGTGACCGTGCGGGCGACCGACCTGGGGATCGACGCACCGTTCGCCTCGGCCTACCTGCTCCCCTGCATCGCCGGTCACGTGGGCGCCGACACCGCCGGGGCGATCCTCGCCGAAGGCCCGCACCGCAGCGAGGAACTGCAGTTGCTCGTCGACGTCGGCACGAACGCGGAGATCGTGTTCGGCAACTCGTCGCACGTGCTCGCTGCGTCCTCCCCCACCGGCCCGGCGTTCGAAGGAGCGCAGATCTCGGCGGGCCAGCGGGCGACCGCCGGTGCGATCGAACGGGTGCGGATCGACCGGGACACGCTCGAACCTCGTCTGCGGGTGATCGGTGCAGACGTGTGGTCCGACGACGCCGAGTTCACGATGCAGACGATGAAGCTCGACATCTCGGGCATCTGCGGTTCGGGCATCATCGAGGTGATGGGCGAGATGTACCTCGCCGGACTGATCGACGTCGACGGAACGATCCGCTCGGACGGACCGGAGCGGACCGATCGGATCTTCGCCGACGGACGCACCTACTCGTACCGCCTGTGGGGCGACTCGGAGGATCCGACGCAGAACATCAACGTCACCCAGGACGACGTGCGCGCGATCCAGTTGGCGAAGGCCGCACTGCGCGCCGGGATCGACCTGCTGTGCGAACATGCCGGACACACGGATCCCGAGGCGATCGGTTCGGTCCGTCTCGCCGGAGCGTTCGGTGCCCACATCGACCCGCTGTACGCCAAGGTGCTCGGCCTCGTGCCCGACGTCCCCGTCGCCCTGGTGTCGTCGGTCGGCAACGCAGCGGGGGCCGGTGCCGTGCGTGCCCTGGTGTCGGCGGCGCAGCGCGCCGAGATCGAGTCGGCGGTGCGGCGAGTCGAGAAGATCGAGACCGCCACCGAGGCCCGGTTCCAGGAACTGTTCGTCAACGCGATGGGCTTCCCGCACACCACCGAACCCACTCCGAACCTCGCGACCGAGACGGTTCTGCCGGTCGCCCAGGAGCGCGCGGCGAGTGCCGGTGCCCGCCGGCGAACGGGTCGCCGCCGGCCCCGCTGACACCGGAGCACGGCTCGTGTCGGTGATCGTCACCACCACGCCGGGACGACTGGCCGTCGGTTCACCCCCGAGGTGAGCCGTTCTGTAATATGGAACAGTTCCGAATGACGGAACACCGCATGCAGGTTCGTGCCCGGCACGAGCCTGCTCGATCGGCACGGGAGTCGCTGATGACTGGAGAACGAGCCGACGACCGACGAAGCGGACGGCGCAGTGGCGGACGCGCCGGTCGAGCCGCCACGCGGGCCGCGGCGGCGGCACCGGTGCCGGGGTACCTGAACCGACGGATCCGGCCCTACGAGTTGGTCATGGACGACGAACTCGAGCAGATCGAACACAACGCCGACACCATCCTCGAGCAGATCGGCATCGAGTTCCGCGGCTACCCCACCGCACTCGAACGCTGGAAGCAGGCCGGTGCCGACGTCGACGGGATCCGCGTCCGATTCCCCCGCGGCCTGTGCCGCACGATCGTGCAGCGCTCGGCGCCACGCCAGTACACCCAGCACGCCCGCAATCCTGCGAACAACGTCGAGATCGGCGGGAACAACACGGTCTTCGCCCCGAACTACGGGTCGCCGTTCGTGTACGACCAGGACAACGGTCGGCGCTACGCCACCATCGAGGACTTCGAGAACGTCGTCAAACTGGCCTACATGGCACCGCACATCCACCATTCGGGCGGCACGGTCTGCGAGCCGGTCGACGTGCCGGTCAACAAGCGTCACCTCGACATGGTGTACGCGCACCTCAAGTACAGCGACAAGGCCTTCATGGGTTCGGTCACGGCGGGCGAGCGTGCCGCAGATTCGATCGAGATGGCGCGGATCGGATTCGGCGGCGACCTGCGCGACGCATCCGGTGTGGAGCGCACCGTGATGTCATCGCTGATCAACGCGTCGTCGCCGCTGGTGTGGGACGACACGATGCTCGCCGCGGCCGAGACCTACGCGCTCGCGAACCAGGCCTGCGTGATCTCACCGTTCATCCTGTCGGGAGCGATGGCACCGACGACCGCCGCCGCCGTGGCCGCGCAGACGCTGGCCGAGGCGCTCGCCGGCATGGCCTTCTGCCAACTCGTACGGCCTGGTGCGCCCGTGGTCTTCGGTTCGTTCGCGTCGTCGATGTCGATGGCCACCGGTGCTCCCACGTTCGGCACACCGGAACCGGCGATCGTGCTCTACACCGTCGCTGCGCTCGCTCGCCGACTCGGCGTGCCGTTCCGTTCGGGCGGAGCGCTCACCGCATCGAAGCTGCCCGACGCGCAGGCGGCGTACGAGTCGGCGTCCACGATCATCCCGACCCTCATGGCGGGAGTGAACTTCGTGCTCCACGCCGCCGGGTGGATGGAGGGTGGCCTCGCGTTCGGGTACGAGAAGTTCATGATGGACGCCGACCAACTCGGCATGATGATGAAACTCGGACAGGGCCTCGACATGAGCGAGAACGGCCAGGGGTTGGACGCCTTTCTCACCCACACGCCCGGTGAGCACTTCCTCGGCACGGCCCACACGTTCGCCAACTTCGAGACTGCGTTCTACCGCTCGACGATCGCCGACAACTCGAGCTTCGAGCAGTGGACCGAGGACGGTGCGACCACGGCAGCCGACCGGGCGAACACGGCGTGGAAGTCGGCACTGGCGAGCTACGAGCCACCGGCGCTCGACGACGCGATCGATGCGGAATTGCTCGACTACGTCGGTCGGCGCAAGGCCGAGATGCCCGACGCGATCGGCTGACCGAGGGCCACGCGGCGCGCGGCGATCACACGCTCTCGCGCTCGACGGGGCCCGAGCTGAGGATGCCGGCGAGCTCGGCGTCGTTCCGTCGGTCGAACTCCGCATCGCTCGGGATGCCGACCGCCATCGTCGCCATCAGTCCGGCGGGCAAGACCACCTCGGTGCAGCGTTCCCGCCGGGCGCCCCGGCGAGGCCGTCGACGCCCTGACGGGTCCAGTTCGTCCACGACACGTCGTTGCCGGTCGGCAGCGGGTGAGCGCCGACCACATCATCAGGTGCTCGACCGCCATCGTCACGCACATCAGCACGATCAGCACCGGGAGGTACGGGGCGTACCTTCGCAACGTTCCCGCCGTGTGGACACGATCGCGAAGTTCCCGGGCACCGACAGCAGCACCAGGTACAGGTAGAGGTACTGACCGGTGACGATCGGCAGGACGAACGCCACGGCGAACACGAGCGGGTAGAGCAGGATCTGGAGGTCGCCGAGGATCGACGACGGCAGCTCGTAGAAGCCCAGCGTCCGGTTCCCCGTCCGACGGTCGAAGACCACCGGCAACAGGTCGTCGTCGGCCGGTCGCAGAACGCGGAGTGATGTCCATCGCCCGACGTGCTCGCTCGCTCATCGTGACGTGGAACCGCGATCGGTGTGCTGCGACGACACGACGCTCGGGACGGCCCGGCAGGAAATCACCAGGTTGGTAGCGTCGCTCGGATGAGTGATGTGTTCCACCTCGGGCTGGCCGGCGAACAACTGCAGGGTGCCGCACTGGCGATCGTTCCAGGCGACCCGAAGCGGGTGGCTCGGATCGCGGGACTGCTCGACCGACCGGTCGAACTCGCCTCGACACGTGAGTTCACATCGATGCTGGGCTGGCTCGACGACGTGCCGATCGTCGTGTGCTCGACGGGGATCGGTGGGCCGTCGACGTCGATCGCCGTCGAGGAACTGGCTCAACTCGGTGTTCGCACGTTCCTGCGCGTCGGAACGACCGGTGCCATCCAGCCGGGCATCGACCCCGGCGACGTGATCGTGACCACGGGTGCGGTCCGACTCGACGGGGCCAGCCTGCACTTCGCACCGCTCGAGTTCCCCGCGGTGGCCGACTTCGAGTGCACGCGTGCGCTCGTCGACGCGGCGCGAGGTACCGACGCGACGGTCCATGTGGGGGTGACCGCATCATCGGACACCTTCTACCCCGGTCAGGAGCGGTACGACACCGTGTCGGGCCACGTGGCCCGACGGTTCCGGGGCAGCCTCGCCGAGTGGCGCGCGCTGGGCGTGCTGAACTACGAGATGGAGTCGTCCACGCTGTTCACGATGTGCGCCACCAACGGTTGGCGTGCCGGTTGCGTCGCCGGCGTCCTCGTCAACCGCAACGTCGACGAAACCCCCGACGAGGGAGCCTCGGCGCGTGTCGAGTCGACGTCGATCGGCATCGTCGTCGACGCCGCCCGACGGCTCACGAAGGGCTAGCGAGCCGGCTCCCCACCGGTCGACCCTCGACTGTGGAACGGGAGGTGTGGAGTGGGTCAGACCCCTGCCACACCCCGCCCACGAGACAGGTCGTTCTCCGGTGCGGTGAGGATCAGGTCGCGGCTCAGCAGCGGATCGTGTGATCCGGCGGATCGAACGTGCTGATGCGGCGGACGTACGCATCGGCCGGGCCGGAGGCGATCGCGTCGCACGCCTCCCGCTGCGTGGCGTACGGGCCGAACACGACGCCGTAGATGTCGGCGCCGTTCGAGAACTCCTGGCGCAGCGACGGGCAGGCCTTGGTCCAGATGTAGTTGGTGCCCGGATAGCGCCCGAGCAGCTCCTCGACGACGGGCGCATAGGGCTGCTCACCGATGGCCGAACCGACGAACGTGATGTATCGACCGTCGCACGCCTCGTCGAGGATCGGTTGGGTCAGTCCGAGGTCGCCCGGCCCGCGGGTCGGTGCGGGAGAGGCCGTCGGGGTGGGCACCGGAGGCGACGTCGGTGCCGGGATCGATGCAACGGTGGGTGGAGCCACGACGACGTCGGACGGCACCGTGGTGGCACCTGGGTCGGGAAGGGCCGGGTCCGGCGCTGCCGGGCCGGCGACGACGGTCTCCGGCACGGCCGGGACCGCCACGGTGTCGGTGGGAACGGTGTCGGTGGGAACGGTGTCGGGCGCGAGCGTGTCGGCGACGTCGACGAGACCCGTGTCGGGAGGAACCGCGACGGGAGGGGGCTCGGTCGGCGTCGGCAGGGCGGGCGGGGTGGACGTCGTGGTGGGCAGGTCGTCCGTGCCGGCGATCTCGTCGCCACCCGAACCCGACGACAGCAGGATGAACACACCGCCCACGATCACCACCGCGGCGACCGCGAGCGTGGCGATCATCACGCTGGTGGAGCGTGACGAACCGGTGAGCGGTGCCGACGCAGGCGTCGCCATAACCGCCGCACCGACTCCGTACGGCACGGTGGACGGAGGGATGCCTGATCCCCCCGGTGGGCGAGCCGTGGGTACCAGGATCTCGGTCGGGTGTCCCGACGGCGAGGACGCAGGGCCCCAACCGGAGTCGGACGCCGACGGTGGCGGAGCGACGGTGGTGGGTCCGGGCACGACCGGGGCGGGAGGCGGACCCGTGACCGGCCCGGTCTCACCGAAGGTCGGAGCATCCACGGACTCGCTCGTGCGTGTCCCGTCGCCTCCCGGCGCCACGCCGGGCGCCGATCGGGCATCCGGGATGCCGTCGGGCGCTCGATCGGGTTCGGGGTCGGTTCCACCCGCCACGAGCGATTCGATGCCGCCCGCCTCGGGCATCGCGACCCCGCACGTGCCGCAGTAGCGGGCGTCGCCGTGGTTGCGCTCTCCGCACCGATCGCACTGCCTCATGTCGGCTCGTCCCGTCCCGCCCCTGTCACGTCACCGGTTCCGGATGTACCGGTAGTCGAAGATCTGGAGGAACCCGTCGGGGCGGACGTTGACGTCGACCTCGACGAGCTCGAACGAGGTCGGATCCCCGTCGGCCTGCCCGTACGCCATGTCGACGGCGAGCGACTGGAACCCGGCGCTGCCGCCCACCGACTCGACGCGCTGCACGTCGGCGAAGGACACGCTGCGCCAGAACCCGACGAACTGGTCGAAGCCGTTCGGGTAGTCGGCCTGGTCGGAGGTCGACAGGAGATTCCACGCCGTCGTGTGGTCGCCGCCCACCGCGACGGCGACGTAGTTCCGGAAGAATCCCTCGGCCTGTTCGAACGTCAGCGCCGACGCCCCTGCCGGGGCGGGAACGGGGGCAGGCGACGGCGCCGCCGTGGGAGTCGGGGCGATCACGGGCGCAGCCGTCACCGGCGCAGCGGTGACCGGCGCAGCGGTGACCGGCGGAGCGACCGGTGATGTGGGGGCGGGTGTGGTGGCAGCAAGCGTGGCCGGCACGTCCGCGACGGTCGTGAGCGCGTCGACCGCCGCAGATTCGGTCGTCGCGACCTGCGGAGTCGCCGTGCCGGGAGGTGCCGTTGCGTCGGACTCGGCATCGAGTGTCGTGTCGGGCTCCGGCGTGCCGTCGACCGTTCCGACCGCGCCGACGTCGACGACCGAATCGGACGACCTGACGTCACCGCTCCCGTCGGTGTCGACGAGGAACAGCAATGCGCCACCGACGATCAACACGGCGGCGACGGCGCTCGCGCCGATCACGTATCCCGTGGCGCCGGCGCCCTTCGCGGCCCCCACCGCCGTCGCATGCAGATGCGAGGGCGGTGTGGCCGCGCCTGCGCCCATCGACGATCCGCAGTTGGTGCAGTACGTCGCGTGCGCCGCGTTCACCGTGTCGCACGACGGGCAGCGGGCGCCTCCGTGATCGGTCACGCGGGTGTCGGCGAGATCTGGTAGCTGGTGTCGTCGTCGCCGCTGGTGTTCACGACGATCAACTCGTAGGTGCCGGGCGGGAAGTCGTAGGTGTCGGTGTCGACCAACAGGTCGAAGTCGTCTCGGATCCGCCACTCGATCCCCTCACCGGTCACGTCGATCCGAATCTGCTGTTGGGCCTCGACTTCGAGTTCGAAGATGCGGACGTCGCCGGGGCCGAAGTCACCGGTGATCCGCGTGGGGAACGGCAGGGCCTGACGACCGGCTTGACGGATCCGCAGCGTGGTGCTGCCCTCACCGCTCGGCAGGCACGGGAGCAGGCCGCAGTCCTCGTCGACGTCGATCTCGGAGTACGTGACGACACGCGCGACCCCGTCGACCTCGGCTTCGAACTCGCTGCCGAACTGTGGTTGCAGTGAGCCGAATTCGCCGTCGGCGAAGATCGCGATGTCGGCGTCCTCGCTGGCCGTGACGTTGTACACCTCGCCCTCTTCGATCGGGAACTCGTTGACGGCGTACAACTGGCCGTCGAAGTCGATCTCGATGTCGCTGCCCGGCTCGACGACCGTTGCGTCGTCGCGCTGAGCGCTGTCGGTCACGAAGAGCAGAGTCTGGCGATCGTCGATCACCGTCAGGAATCGGCCGAGCACATCGGTGACGGTGGGGACCAAGCGCACCCGCCGGCCACCGTCCTCGTCGACGGTGTCGAGCCACAGGGTCGTGTCGAGATCGGTGGCCGTGGGCAGGTCGAGCAGGTCGAGCAGGCATTCGTCGGTGACGGTCTCGCCGTTGTCACGGACCCGGAGGCAGTCGCCCTCGATCGTGACCGTGGCCGAGTCGTCGGGGTCGCCGGTCACCTGCAGTTCGACCTGTTGGAGCTCGACACGGCCCGAGCCGATGTCCTCGGCGTCGACGGTCAACTCGTAGCTGATGTCGCCGGTGTCGATCTCGGCGAAGCCGTCGTCGATCGCATCGCGGAATGCGAGAGCGACCCGGCCCTCACCCCCGCCGAGTGCTGCGGCGAGTGCGTCGGCGTCCGGGTCGTTGATCACGTCGACGAGTGCCTGGACCGCGTCGACCGGCGACTCGGCACCGGGGTCCCGGTCGCCACCGATCTGGTCGTACTCGCCCGGGGGAAGATCTGCGGCCTGCACGATGTAGTGACCGATGGTGAGCATCGGGCTCATGTACCACTGGCCGTCGAGTTCGATGACGATGATCTCGATGTCACCGCTGTCGGTCGGGAACGAGTCGTCGAGGTCACGGCTGTCGAACGAGATGTCCTCGTCGCCGAAGGCATCGTTCATGGCGTCGTTGCCCGACGTCTCGACGTCGCCCGACACCTGGAAGGAGACGATGGCGGCACGGTCGCCCTCCATCGACACGTCGATCCGGTCGGCCGTGATGTCGATGGCGACGTCGATCGCGGACCCGTCGTCCTGGTTCTCGTCGAGGAGCGTGTCGAGACCGAGGTCCTCGATGTACCGAGACCCGTCCTCGACGAGTTGGTCGACGCCGTCGAGTTCGTCGGGCGCCATGAGATCGACGACGGCCAGCGGGTCCTGTGCGTTGATCGCCGCGACCATCTCGTCGACGACCGCCTCGGGCGACGAAGCGCCGCCCGTCGCGTCTCCGCCGAGCAGGAACCGGAGCGCGAGGAATCCGATCGCGAGCAGCCCGACCACACCGAGGCCCAAGCCGATCAACTTCCCCTTGCCGGAGCCCTTGCCCCCACCGGAGGGCGGTCCACCGACCGGAAGGAACTGGGGCTGCGCGCCGGCGGGCGAGTACGTGCCGGGCGGTGTGCTGCCGGACGGATCGCCAGCGGCGTACTGGGGGACGCCCTGCGGCGGGTACTGGCCTGCGGGGCCGGCCGACGGGACGTTGGAGTACGGCGGTTGTCCGTAGGTCGGCGTCGGCGGCACGCCTGCGACCGTCGCCGACGCATCGCCGCTGTAGTCGGGTTGCCACGGGAGCGCCGGCTCGGGTGACGTGGGTGGCGTCGCGCCGGGCGAACCTTCACTCGGCATGGCGATGTTCTGTGGACCGCCCGAGGGCGGTGCAGCAGACACCGACGTACCGCACTCGGGGCAGAACTCAGCACCCGGGCTCAGGTGGTGTTGGCAGTGTTGGCACGACGACATGTCATTTCCTCACGATGTTCACGAGTTGGACCGCCGACAGTGCGACGGCGGAAGCGAAGACGAACGTTGCAATCGTAGGTCCTGACGACCAGTTGGATGGTGGGATCACGCGACCGAGCAGCCAGAACCCCATCAGACACACCGTCGCCATCGAAGCACGGACCACCAGGACCGCCGGACGCGTCACTGCCGCGGTCGCGATGAACCCGCCGCCGAGGCCGACGAGGGCGTAGACGCCGGCGGCGACCCACACTCCCCAACTCGGCGAGAGCACGCCCGAACGGATGTTGTCGGCGAGTTCGAGTCCCGCGAACCGCGAGCCCGGCCCGCGTCGGAACCAGCGGGTCATCGACGTGGACAACAACGCCACCCCGCACACGACCCACGCCACGGGGACGCCCACGACGAGCAGCCTGGACGGGTGGCCGCCGTCATCCGTAGGCGACGACATCCCCGTCCGCTTCGATCACGACCACGATCTCGCCGACCGTTGCGAGCCCACCGACACCCTCGCTCCAGAACTCGTCGCCCGTGGTCCACTCGTAGGCGGTGACCTGCTCCGCGCTCGGACCCTCGAAGGCCACGAGGGCGTTCGACGCCGGGACGACCACGCTCTGGGCGTCGATGTCGAACCGGTCGTCGCCGGATTCGAGATCGAGGACCAGCGTGTCGCTGCCGGTGTCGACGATCACGACGACACCTCCGTCGGGGTCGAGCACCTGGCCGAGCGAGCCCCGCTCGGACCAGCGCTCGACGGCGTCCTCGCCATCGAGGTCGTAGACCACGACCTCGTCACCCAGTTCCGCGACCAGCGTCGAGGAGTCGACGGACACGAGTCGGGTGACGTCGCCGTCGAGGCGCGGTCCGGGGGACGACTCGCCCGACGCATCGAGGTACTCGATCTCGTCGCCGATCGCGACCAGCAGTCGATCGCCGTCGTAGACGGCCGCCGTCGCTTCGTCGTCGACGTCGACCGGTCCGAACACCGGCTGCAGGTCCTCGTCGTACACCCCGATCTCCTGATCGTCACCGACCAGGAAACCGTTGCGATCGCCGGTCTGGACGGTGCCGCGCACTCGTTCGAGACGCTCGCCGGTCTCGGGGTCGAGCACGCTCAGGCCGTCCTGCGCGACGACCGTCACGCCGCCGTCGCCGGCGAAGGCGGTGCCCTCACCGATCGACTCCCTCCACAGTTCGTCGCCTTCGGAGCGGTCGAGTCCGACCGCATCGCAACTCGTCAGACCGTCGTCGCCGAAGGTGCAGGCCGAGACGACCGCGACATCGCCGTACTCGCCGACGAACGTCACGAATCCCGACTCGTCGAAGTCGACCTCCCAGCGCTCGTCACCGTTCTCACGGTCGAGGCTCGTGAGCGTCGTGGTGGTGTCGGTGTTCGAACCGACGTAGACGGAGGTGTCACCGATTCCGGGCGTCCCGGCGGCGTCGGCGACGTCGGTCGACCACAACTCGTCGATGTCCGTGGGCACCGGAGCGAGTTCGAAACCGGTCCCACCTGCGGAGTCGTCGCCACCGCCCAGCACGCTCACGAGGGCAACACCGATCAGGCCGACCACGACGAGTGCCCCGACGCCGAGCAGGACCTTCTTGCCGGCGCCGCCCTTCGACGACGCTGCAGCGCTCGGATCGACGAACACGGGCGCGCCGGCGTGCTGTCCGGGAGCTCCGAGGTACGCCGGCGCCGGACCGACCGAACCGGGCGGAGGGGGCGACTGACCGTACTGGCCGGGGGGCGGACCCTGCGGCGTGTGTCCGGCGACGGGTCCGCCGTACGGGGCAGCGGGCTGGGCGGGAGGACCGAGGGGCGCCGCAGCGGCCGGACCGGGGCCCGGGACGAAGCCACCGGGGGGGATCACGACGGTCCTCCCGGCATCGACGCCGTCGTCACTCGCGCCGTTCGTCGGCCCCGGGGCGTGGCCGGCGGGTTCCGGCATGACCGGAGCGCCACAGCCGTCGCAGAACTTCGACCCGGGTGGAAGGACGCGGTGGCACTGCGTGCACGGAGCGCCATCGGCGACGACCGCTGCGGGCGCGGGCGGATCGGCCGGAGCGGCAGCGGGCGCTGCCTCGACCTGGTCGGACCAGGAGCTCCCCGCGACCGGTGCGACCGTCCGATCCGCCGGCGCCAGGTGTTCGATCGTCGCCGCACCGTCCGCGAGATCGTCGGCGGCGTGACCGTCGTCTGCCTCCGGGTCCGACGTCGTGTCCGACGTCGTGTCCGGAGTCGTGGAGGTCGGCGACGACGCCGGACTGGCCACCTGCTCCGGCTCCGCGAAGGAAACGGCACGTTCGATGGTCATGCGTTGGTCGCCGAACTCGATCTCGGCGCCTGTCGGAATCGGGATCCACCGGTCACTCGGGACCGCCGTCTCCCCGGCGGCGTGGTGCAGGAACGTGCCGTTCGACGAACCGAGGTCGGTGATGATCAGGTCGGACTGGTCGAGGTCGATGCTCAGGTGCGACTTGGACACGAGCGGATCTCCGTCGACCTCGATCGTGGCGCCGTCGTCGGCTCGAGGGTCCCGGCCGATCGTCACCGGCCCGAACATCTCGTGGTCCGGGTGCCCAACGATTCGCAGTGTCGCGATCAGTTCGCCTGCCTCATCGGTCGTGGTCACGTCGTGGTCCTTTCGCTCGTCCGGTGGGGTCGCATGCGCCGTTTCTATCTGTTCCCGTGCATCGAACCCGTCACATCCCACGGGGACGTCTCCCCGAGACGACCTGCGGTCCTGCCGGCATCCTCCCCTCCCACCGTCAACCGACCGTCACCACGCCGATCGACACCTGCTCCCGACCGCTCACCACAGCGTGTCCTCGGCGGAGCCGCGGATGCGGACGGCGTCCGCCGGGAACACCAGGCACTCCGAGGTCCGCTCCCCCTCGCTCGCGTAGCGGACGTCGTTGGGTCGGATGGTCCGCAACCTCAGGTCGGAGTCGACGAGGTCGACGCCGAGGAAGTCACGGTACGGCGCGAGGCACTGGTCGAACAGCAGGTCGTCGATGGCGAGCTGGTCGTACTCGGCCGGAGCGTCCTGGAGGTCGAATCTGGCGATCAGCTGGGCGTCGTGGAACTCGTCGCAGTCCACCGGTTCGTAGACGAGGATCTCGTCGACGACGGTGTAGTTGGCGCAGTCACCCGGCTCGAGCCCACTCAGGTCGCTCGCGGTGACCTCGCCGACCGGGAACGGGTCGGCGGGCATGGTCTCGGGCCTCGGTTGCAACGACACGGTGAGGAAGACCGTCCCACCGGCAGGCAGCCGCTCGGCCTGAGCCGGACTCTGCTCGATCACCTCGTCGAAGAACTCAGCGTCGGTCGCGATGACGGTGGTGACGTCGACAGCGAAGTTCACGAGGCGCGCTTCGGCGGTCGCCTGGTTGACGCCGATGACGTTGGGCACCGGCAGCGTCTCGTCGTCCTCGGGGGAGGTGGCGGTCGACGGCGGCTGCACCGGCTGGCTGTCGACGACCGCGGGATCGGGTGGCGCCACCGTGCTCGGTGGGAGGGTGGCCAGCGGGATCGAGTCGGCCGTGTCGCCGTCCCCCGTCATCCCGGCGACGCCGAAGAACAGGCCACCGGCGACGAGCGCCACGGCGACCGCGGTGACGCCGATGGTTCCTGCCTTCATCCCCGCCCTACGAGGCCAACTCGAGCACGGCGAGGGTGAGGTCGTCGTTGACCATCCTGCCGTCGGTTCGCTCGGAGATCAGCCGGGTCGCGATGGCGTCGGGCTCGGTGCCGTCCAGGAGTTGGAAGCGCTTCGGGTCGCCCAGCAACCACTCCGACACCGCATCGCTCGCGAGCACCAGCAGATCACCGGGGGCGGTCGGGATGGTGGTCCACGTGGGTTCGTCGTGCTGACGGTCGGCCATGGAGCCGAGCAGTGACGGGTGGGATCCGAACTGCTCGGCATCCTCGTACGGGAGCGATCGACGCACGACCCGGTCACCCGACGGACCGGTCAGCACGAAGGCACAGGAGTCGCCGAGACACATCACCGTGGCAACCCTCGATCCGCCATCGCTCATGATCGCCGCACCCACGACCGTCGAGAAGGCGCCCTGACGCGCACCCTGCTCGCTCCACCACCCGTTCGGGTCGTCGGACTCGCGGCGCACCGGCTCGGGCGTGGCACCGCGAGCCTCACCCAGCCACTCGGAGAACGAACCGACCGACAGCGGTTTGGGCGGGGTCGAGACGAACTGCTTCGCGAGCGTGTCGGCCCAGGACACCGCCCCGAACGACGACGACGCTCCGTCCGCCACGGCGAGCACACCTCGTCGGGGGTCGACCGCGACGGCGTCCTCGCACTCGTCGATGCTGTTGCCGTGTTTCGCGATGCGAATCGAGAAGACGCGACTCTTGCCCTGGGAACTGGTCTTGATCTCGACACTCCTCGGATCGAACAACGCCGGGTCCAACGTCGCGATGTGCTTCTCGACCGGGGCCGCCGTGGCGTTCTGTTGCACCGGCTCACCGACTCTCGGCGGTTCGACCCCGCGCGGCGGGGGCAGCGATTCCGAGGTCGTCTGCGGCAACGGCCCGGAGCCGGCACCGGGGGCGAGGCCGAGGCGGTGATCGCGTCGGGGCGACATCGTCGCGTCGAGCAGCCAGAACGCCGCACAGGCCGCGACCGCCGCCACCACGATCCAGACGAGTCCGACGTCGCTGACGGCGGCGACCGCGACGACGATCGCGGCGATCGCCCCGCTCAGGACCAGCTTGCCGATCCGGTCGTCGCCCGCTGCGGAGGGTTCGGTGGCGTTCATCGCAGCAGGTGCCCGACGGAGGTGCCGACGTTGAGGAACGACACGACGGCTCGGAAGTCGGCGTTCATCGACATCCCGCGTGCTCCCGGTTCGGCCTGGTAGCCCTGACGGACGGCAGCGGCCCGCATGAACTCGGGGAGTTCGCTCGACATCGTGAACAACTGACGTGCGAAGCGGTCGGGGAGTTGGTTGATGTCGTTCGGGAACATCGCAGGAGCGAGCACGCTGCCCGTGGCGAGCATGATGTTGAACATCAGCAGCGGCCCGTCGTCGGAGCTCAACTTCTTGAGCCGCTCGGCCCACGTGGCGGCGTCGCCGTCGGTCGACTCCCCGTCGGTGAGGTTGATGACGATCGGCGGGAAGCTCTGCGGGTAGGTCTGGATCCAGGAGTGGGCGATGCGCCCGGCACGGTCCATCGCGGCACACATCGGCGTCCCGCCCTCGTTGAGCGGTTCGACCCAGATCGGCATGCGGTAGGACAGCGGACCGTCGCTCGTCTGGCGGGTGCGTTCCTCGATCCGCAACGGGTGCTGCGCGAGGTCGGTGGTCCACGCCAGATCACCCTGCTGGCCCGGGACGTTGATGCAGGCCTCGACCACGGCGTTCGCCGCGTGATCGGTGCGGTACCCCACGACCGACACGGCGAAGTACGGGCGCGGCGGCTCCGTGTGCGACTTCGAGCAGCGCTGGATCAGTTCCATCACCGTCGAGTTCAACTGCTCGGCCACGACCACCGACTTGGGTGTGTCGGTGCCCGCCATGGGGTCGTACATCGAGGCCGACTGGTCGACCAGGAAGATCAGACAACTGGGCGTCGCCCGGTCGACTCGCTGTGTGTACATGGGTCAGTTCTCCGTGATCGTCATGGTCGGGTCGATCTGGCAGCCTCCGACCGAACCGGTCTGTGAGAGGAAGGTGAAGATCGAGTTGCTCAACGGTTGTCCGGCTCGATTCCGGGTCGAGAACTCGCCGAACAGGCACACGGCCGATCCGAGTGCCCGTCGGTAGTCGTCGTCGCTGCGCACCTGGTCGAAGAGATCGGCGAGAGCCTCGTACCGCTCGTCGAAGCGGTCGCAGTCCACGTCCGCGAACCGATCGGCGGTCGTGACCAGCGTGAGGTTGTCGAACCAGCCGGGACTCGGCGCCGCCGGCGACCGCTCGTCGAGGATCGCCGACAGGAACTCGATGTAGCTGTCGAACGCCGTGGCTCCGTCTCCGATCTCCCGGCCGATGTCGGCGCTGATCCCGCCTTCGTTCTCGAATTCCTCGTCGGACACGACCGAGACGAGATCGCTGAAGTCGACGTCACACGGGGCCTGACTGCGTCGGTCCGACGATTCGCCTCCGTCCTCGAAGCCACCGTCCACCGGACCGCCACCCCCGGACGTCCGGTCGAACGACTCGAGTTCGGCGAGGACCGAATCACCCTGGACGTCCTCGAACTCCACGTCGTCGTCGCAGTCGAGGAAGACATCGGGATCGTCGGTCCTCGCGGCGAGTCGAGGGATCACCTCGTCGACGAACGGCGCGTCGATGATGGCCGTCGACGCTCCCGACACGAAGTACTCGTCGGAGGCGTCCTGTCCGAAGCCGTCGGTGAGCACGAGCACGCGTTCATCGACGGTGACGATCTCCAGGACGATGGCGCACGGCGCCGACGCCGTGGTGGGAACGGTCACCGGGGCGCTCTCGGAACACCCCGCGTCGGCCAGTTCCTCTGCACTCGCCCCGCTCTCGATCAGGTCGTTGCAGGTCGAACTGGTCGGATCGTTGTCCACGTCGCCCTCGTCCTCCTCCTCCCCTGACGGCACCGGCTCGTCGACCTCGGCCGCACCGGGTTCCTGAGCCGGCTCGGCCTCCTGCTCCGGGCCGTCGCCGTCGCGACTCGGCTGGGTCACGTCGGCATCGGTCGGTTCGACCTCGGTCACGACGACGGTCTCGTCGTCCGCGACGCCGACACCGACGAGCGTGACGCCGAAGCCGATCGCGAGTGCGGCGAGCGCAGCAACGAGACGCTGGGGGTTCATGGGCGGACTCCTTGGCCGGATTCGGACTTGATCTCGAGCCGGATGAAGACGCCCGCAACGGCCATCACCTGACCTGAATACATGGCGAATCGTCGAGGTTGGAGAGCACCGTCGACGAGGACCGAGATGTCGGACGTGACCTCGGCGTGATGGTCGCCGATGTCCATCTGGACCGCCCTGCTCGCGAGGTCGCGGCCCTTGACGACGAGCGTGTCGCTGCTGCTCCCACCGAGGGTGACCTTGTTCGTGTGGAAGTCGATCACCGTGCCCTGACCGGGCCCTTCGATCACGGTGAGCGATCCGTTGCGGGCGGTGCGGATGGCGACGGCGACGAGCACGCCGATCAACATCGCCACGAAGCTGGCGATCAGCAGCACCTGACCGTCGAAGCCGTTCACCTTGAGTGCCCGGTTCTCGAATTCGGCACTCGTGGCACCGTGGACCAGACCGCCGACGAACCCGGCGATGGCGCCACCCGAGAATGCGTAGGCGGCTGCCTTCGGCGATCGCAGGAGTCCGATCGCCAACCCGACGAGCGCAGCGGTGAGCGCCCAGACGTACGCGACGAGCACGGCGTTGCGGGTGTCGCCGACGCTCAACGTGGCCCGGGTCATGACGTCGGCGACGAACACGGCCACGATGCCCGCCACGAGGCCGACGGCGGCGCCGATGAGGAACCGACGGAGCGCGAGGGTGTAGTTCGAGAGGTTGAGCGCCGGCCACGAGTGGACCATGCCACCGAGCATGGCGGCGATCATGCCGACGAACAGCCCGCCGTCGAGTTGTGCCTCGGTGCTGATCGCTTGCAGGATCCCGCCGAGGATCGACCCGACGAGCCCGGCGACCGCGCCGCTCACGAGCCCGGCGAGCACCGGCTGACCGGTGATCTTCGCGAGTCCCGACCGACGTGGTGCGCTGGCGCGCGCTGCGGCAGGAGAGATCACGCCGGGTGGCCCCGACGGTGCCGGTTGGCGTACCTGGCTCGCGAGACCGGCCTGGGGCGGCGGGCCGCCGTTCGAGACTCCTGGTGCCGACGGAGAAGGCGCAGCGGGTCCCGGACGAACGGCCACAGGTCCCGGTGCCCCCGGCGTGGGCGGCTGAGATGCGGCGATCCCGGTGTCGGTCCCGCCCTTCCAGTAGCTGTCGGCGCCGGCGGGCGGACCGATCGACGGCCCGGGCGGTGTCGAGGTGGGTCCTCCGGCGTTCCACCACTCGTTGGTGGCGGCCGTGACCGGGAGGCCACCCGTGACGGTCGGCGACTGCGCCGAGTCGGGCTCGGCGCCCAGGGCGGACGGGTCGAACGATGCGTCGAGCGCTTCGCGTACCGACATCGCAGGTGGTCGGCCCGCCCGGGCGAAGGCGTGCAGTCGGCCGGTCAGGTCGACGACCTCGTCGCTCGACGACTTCGCCAGCGCCTTCCACACCTCGGCGGTGTCGGGCTCCTCGAAGTCGGTCTTGACGAACAACAGGTTCTCGCCGGTCATGAAGCGCGACAGGCTCTGGTCGTTCGAGAGGGCGAGCATCGACAGAGCGATCACGAGCGCCGAGAAGGTGTCGACGTACGGGCCCCAGTCCGTGTCGGACCGGTTGACGTGCTGGTAGTTCGGATGGCCGTACTCGTTGGGCGGACCCACACCCATGTCGGGCACCCAGATGCCGTCCAGGTCGACCAGCTCGAAGACGTCGTCGTCGGTGAGCAGGACGTTGCCGTGCTGGTAGTCGCCGTGCGCGAACTCCTTGTCCTGCAGGATCTCGACCAGGTCGAGCCACCGGTCGGCCAGCCGCGAGAGGCGCGCCGGGTCGTCGAGGCGGTCCTCGATGGCGATGTGCAACGGGTCACCCGACACCCACGGCATGACCACCACGGGCCACCACTGCCCGTGTACCCGGACTCCCTCGTCGAGCCAGGTCGCCGCCACGACCGCGGGCACGTGGTAGGCCTCGACGTGCTCCTCGAGCGCCCGGTAGCGGAGGCGTCCGTCGTCGTTCGCGCTGAGCAGGCAGCGCACCGCGACCGGACGGTCGGCGGCCTGCATGTGGAAGGCGATGGCGTTCTGTCCGCTCGCCGACGCCGGGATGCCGAGCGGGGTCAGCGTGAGTCGCCCGGTCTGCAACTCGGGATCGGAGAACGAGGTGCTCGGCTGCTGGACCGACGCGGCGTACTCGGTGCCGGTCGGCCACCGACTCGACCTCCCGGTTGCGGTCTGGCTCATGTCCACCACCTCTCGTTCGATGTCGGCGGCAGCGGCTTGGGAGGTCCCGACACCTGACCCGAGCGCTGGCCGGAGGAGTCGACCGATGGTGGTGGCGGCTGCGACGGACGGGAATCGCCGCTCCTGTCCGCCGGATTCGGTGGCGGTGGTTGTGACGGTGAGCCCGAGGGCGCCTGGGACGACGGCGGGCGCGACGGGCGACGGTCCTTGCTGGGACGTTCGGCGGTGACGTCGTCGCCGTGGGCCTCGCGTCGACGGCGTCGCCGGGCCGCGATCGGCGATTCGCGGTCCTCCTCGATCCTCTGCGACCCGGGGCCGGTCACGTCGGACAGCAACCCGAAGCAGTCGTTGGCGGTCGGGCGTTGCTTCGGGTCCTCGGCCAGACAACGTTCGATGATGTCGGCCACCTTGTCGGCGACCGCATCCTTTCCTCGGTTGTCGCGGGTGAGGTTCGGATCGGCGCCACGCCCACCACGGAACGACGGTGGCTCGCCGTAGAGCATGTGGAACATCGAGGCGCCGAGCGAGTAGACGTCGGTGGGTGATCCGATGTCGGGATCGTTGTCGAGTTCCTCGGGGCTCGCGTAACGCACCGACAACGCCGTGGTGTGGGTCTGGAACTCCGCCGACCGTTGGATCGCCGCGATGCCGAAGTCGCACAGCTTGACCTGCCCGAAACTGTTGACCAGCACGTTCTGCGGCTTCACGTCACGGTGGACGATCCCGACGTCGTGAGCCGCCTGGAGCCCCGACGCGGTGGCGGCGCCGATGAACGCGACGCGCGCCGCAGTGGTGTTGCCCGCCTCGTCGGAGTCGAGGACCGACCCTCGACTCATGAACTCCATCACGATCGCCGGACCGTTCGCCGTGCTCACGACCTGCTCGACCTGGACCACGTTGGGGTGGCCCTTGAGTGCCACCAGCGCGGCGATCTCGCGGCGGAGACGTCGCTCGAGCAGGTCGTCGTCGTCGCCGTGCGCTCGATCGAGCACCTTGAGCGCGACCACCCCACCCGTCGACGCGCGCGTGGCCTTGTAGACCGAACCGAAGCCACCCCCGGCCAGCGGCGTCACGTCCGTGAACCCGTCGATGTGCAGGCTCATCGCGACACGCCGTTCGTTCCGACGGGCGCGTCCAGGCCCGTTCGATCCGCTCCGGTTCCGCCCGGAGGGCACGCGCGCGATGCGTCTGCTCTCACCAAGGATGCAAACCTACGAGATCGGGCGGGACGATGTCACGTTCCGGGGACTGTTCCCCGCCACACCCCGAGAGCGTTCGCCCCGGTCCGGGCACTACCCCGTGGAGTCGCCTCCGTCGGGAGGGGCTGCGAGCGGGGTCGCCGCCCGGGCGTCGTCTCCGTGGCCGCGAATCGCGACGTACACGCCTGCGGCGACGGCAACCGTGACTCCCCCGGCGCCGAGTGCCCACACTGCGGCGTTGGACGAACTGCGTGCGTCGGCGGCGGCGACCGGTCGAGGTGCCACGACGGCCGACTCGTCGGCCCGTGGTGCCGGTGGTGAGATCACGGGCCCGGCGGCCACCGTGGGCGGCGCGGTCGAGGCCGGAACCGTGGTCGTGGTCGTGGTCGTGGTCGATGAGCTGGCCGGCAACGTGACGGTGCTCGACGGAGCCGGGGCCGTGGTCGACACGTCGGGCGCAGTCACCTCCGTCGATCGAGCAGCGGTGGTCGGCGCTGTCGGAGCGGGCGGCGGAGCCTGCGTCGATGCGGGGAGCGGGGCGACCGACGTCGCCGTCGACGGCTGCGGGGCGGGGGCTTGCGGGTTGCCGCGCAGCGCGTGGACCTCGGCCTGGACCCGCTCCTTGAGGTACGGGTGGAAGGTGTCGCCGGGGCACGCCGTCGAACTCATCTCACGATGCCCCGAGACGATGTCGGCGGTGACCTGCGTGCCCGCAGGCCACTTGTTGGAGCCACGCGACGTGAACGTCGCCGTGGCTCCCGGTGACGTGTCGAGCCCATAGCGGTTCGCGAGCCAGGCGAGCGTGCCGTTCAGCGACGCCAGTTGCGCGTCGGACGGGTTGCGGTCCGTGAAGTCGCCGAGCAGGCAGACCAGTTGTGCAAAACCCTGGTTGCCGCCGGTGGCCGACACCTCGACGGCCTGCTGGAGGCTGCCGGTGCGTCCCTCGAACACGCGCCCTCCGGGTTCGACGAAGAAGTTGTAGGCCACGTCGGGCCACCCCTTCTCCGAACTCGTGTGGAAGTCGTGGACCTCGCGGATGAGCTGGATCGGGTCACCCTCGCTCGGACCCGCCGTGTGGTGCACCAGCAGGAAGCGGACGTCCTCGGTCCGCGGGTCGCCGAGGTACGGCCTGCTGTCTCCGGCCCACGTCGCCCGCGGCTCCACGTTCACACCGAACTCCGTCTGGAACGAGCGGGCGGCCGCCGTCGGGTCGGGTCTGCCGAGGAGCGCGACCGCGGTGGCTGCACCGGCGAGCGCCAATGCCCGACGACGGGTCATCGGGGGCAGGCAGAGCTCACACATCGACGGACTCGACCGGTGCCGTCATGGTCGGATCCACGAATTCAGCCCGGCTCTCGGACGTCGACGACCGTGGCCTCGTCGAGGACGACGAGGTCCTCGCGGGTGACGAGGCGGACCGCCAGTGAGTACTCGACGAGCCGGGCTCTGCGGTTGGAGGCGAGACGTCCCACGTCGCCCTGGAGACCGCGGACGCCGAGTTTGCTCAGCTTGTCGCAGACGTTGTCGAGCTTGCGGTTGAACTTGGTGACCGTCCACCCGAGCCGCCGGGCGGCCTGCCCGGACGTCGGCAGCACGGCCGACGCTCCACCTCCCGAGGTCAGACCCGCTTCGGCGAGCGCCAGGATCAGCAGGCGCTGGTCGAGGGTCAGCACGATCCGCCCGATCGTGGTCTCGCCACCAGGGTCGACCACCGCCTGAATGTCGAGTGGGCTCGCACGGAATGCCGGCTCGTCGTGACGCAACAGGAGCTCGTACGTCGTCGGCCCGGCGGTGAAACGCACCACCGTCGTCTCGAAGACGATCGGGAGAACGGCGCCGGGGCCGAGGAAGGCTTCGAGGCGACCGAGTGGGTCGGACACCGTTGCGGCGAGCTGGTGGCCGACGTTCGCGAGCAACCACACCCCCGTCGCATCGGAGAGCGTGAGGAACTGCCGGTGCAGGAACCTGTTGTCGTCGACGACGAGGTCGCCTTCACGCCCGATCACGAAGGTCTCGCCGGACGCGGGGACCGTTTCGGTCCCCGCGAACTCGACGATCAGACCCACGGACGGGTCAACTCGCCGATTCGAGGGTGCAGTTCAGTTCGTCGCCGAAGTCGATGAGCGTGCCGGGCACGATGACCACCGGTTCACCGCCGCGCAGGCGACGGCGCTGCTGACCCGGCAGCTGCACCTCGGTGCCGTTCGTCGACTGCAGGTCCTCGACCAGCACCTCGCCGCCCTCCACCCGCACCTCGGCGTGCGTGCGCGACAGCCCCTGGCCCGGGCCGTCGAACTTCATGATGTGCGGCAGCCCGCCTTCGACCGCTCCGGCCACCTTCGGGTTGCGGCCGATGAGGATCGGACGGTCGACGTCGACACGCTCACCGTTCGAGAACACGAGGACCCCGTGGACGGTCGCGGCTCCTGCGGGCACGGCGGTGTGCCCTGCCTCGGCCTGGAGATCGTCGAGTTCGGAGCGACCCACGGTCATCCCGTCGTGGTCGCCCGGCGATGCGCCCGTGACGCTGCCTGCCGCGTGTTCGTCGAAGTCGTCGTCGAAGATCGAACTGGCCGGCCCACGCGACGGGCCGTCGCCGGGTCCCACGATCACCGTGGCGTCGGGCGGTGGGCCACCGGCGCCGGGGCCGATCGGCGGGCCCGACGGTCCTCCCGGGGGTGGTGGCTGCGGCGATGCCGGCTGCGGATCGGCCGGCTGGGGATCGCCCGGGACCGGATCGGCCGTGATGTCGACCGGTGCGACTGGCCCGCGCTGGTCGATCGGCTCGTCGGGCATCGCGGGTTGCGGCGGAACGACCGACGACGCCGCGCCGGCCTGGTCCTCGAACCACGAGTCACCCGACGGTGCCTCCACCTCGTCCCCTGCTCCGGACCCGCCTGCGCCCGCTGCGCCGGAGGATCCGTGGTCCGCGGCGTCGTCCGTCATCGAGTCCGTGGCGGCAGCGCCGGCGGGCTCGTCGATGTCGGAGAGCATCTCGAGTTCGACCACGGGTGCCGGGGACAGTTCTTCCTCCACGTCCTCGACCGGTGCGGGTCCGGGCTCGGACATCGCTGCGTCGGTACCGCCGGCCACCCAGCCCGCACCCGATTCGGCGAATTCGGCATGGTCGTCGGGCGCGTCGTAGCGACGGGTCAGCGAACTGGCCGGCACCGAACCGGCGAGCACGGCGAACGATCCTGCCTCGGCGGCAGGGTCGCCCTCGGACGCCGCCAATGAGATCGTGATCGCCGACACGTCGTCGACCAGTTCCTCGATCCAGGTGCGCACGCCCGACGGGTCGATCTCGTGGGTCGAGCCCGAGGACAGTTCCGCCGAGATGATCGTCCGTCCGCGAGCAACGACACGGATCGCCGAACCCTCCACCTGGGCCAGTCCGAAGTCGGGGAGCGCCTTGAGCCCCGTCGACGACAGTTCGTCGAGGATGTCGTCGAGCGGCGCGTCCTGCGAGACCAGCCCCCAGAGCCGCTCACGGGTCGAGGGATTGTCACGCTCGATGAGACCGATCGTGTGGCGCGCCACGAGTCCGACGTCGCCGCCCGGATCGAACGCCGTCGTGCCCCACGCGAGCGGGGACTCCGCGTCGTCGGCAGCGCCGTCGTCGCCGACACCGGCGTCGGGGTGGGCGTCGTCTGGGCTGCTGGCGTCAGTGGTCGTGTTGGCGGGCATGGCCTGTCTCCTGGTCGGTGGCGGGGGGCGGATCGGCGCGGTCGGCGTCGGGCGACACCCATGCTGCCGCACCGTGCGGCGTCGATGTGCGATCATCCGATTCGGATCTGCGATCGAGCGCATCGGGTGCGGCCCACGGCCGCAGGATCATGATCTCGTCGGTGGGGTCGGCACCTGCCTCGACCGCCGACTGCACGGCGGCGGCCGCGTGCTCGTCCGAGGTGGCCCACTCGAGCTGATCGGCGGTGGGTCGAAGCTCGGCCTGCGTCCGGCCACCCGCATCGGCGCCCACTGCGGCGAATTCGGCGGTGACGGCGGCACCCGGCGCAACGGGTTCCGCAGTGACGTCGGCGTCGGCTGCGATCGGTTCGGCCGTGACGCCGACGTCGAACTCGGCGGTGACGTCTGCCGTCACGTCGGCCGTGTGATCGTCGGCTGCTCCACCGGCAGCGGCGTCGGTCATCACCGGGATCGGATTCACGGCGGTGGACCTCGTCAGGTCGACCTCGGGGAACGCCACGTCGACGACGATCGCCGTGACGTTGTCGCGCGCCGGACCTTCGAGGACCGCGTCGATGAGCGCCACCGCAGCGGCCGTGGGGTCGGTGTGCGACGTGAGCAGATCCCAGATGCGATCGTCGTCGATCTCGCCGGACAGCCCGTCGGAGCACAGCAGGATCCGACAGTCCTCGTCGTCGAGCACGTGGAAGTCGGCCTGCACCGACACGTCGGCACCGAGGGCACGGGTGATCACGTTGCGCAACGGATGCGTCGCCGCCTCCTGGGCGGTGATCCGTCCCGCCTGGACCAGTTCCTCGACGTGCGAGTGGTCGCTCGTCAGTTGCTTCATCACGCCGTTGCACAGCCGGTAACAGCGAGAGTCGCCGACGTGGAACACGACGGCAGACGGAGCGTCACCGTTGTCGGCCACCGCGACACCGACCACCGTGGTGCCCATGCCCCGGGTGTTGTTCGCGGCACCCTTGCGGAGCACCGCAGCATTGAGCGCCGACACGAAGCGAGGCAGTTCGGACACGTCGAGTCGGTGTGTTCCGAACACGTCGGCCACGATCTGGGTGACGAGGTGGCTCGCCACCTCACCGGCCTGGTGGCCACCCATCCCGTCGGCGACGACGCACACGTCGGGGCTGACGAAGTAGGCGTCTTCGTTGTGGTCGCGGACGCCACCGACGTGGGTGCCCGCACCCCAGGAGAACGTCGGGCGTCCGCCGGCGTCGCCGGGGCGAGGCCCGACCGGTCGGACGACGTCTCCTCGAGCCACACCCTCGGTCCCCGCGACCGCGTCGTCCATCAGCAGACGTCCATCAGAAGAAGCGAGGGATCGATCCGTTGGCGAGGCGAACGGCCCAGATGACCACGAGAAGGGTGCCGTTGACGGCCGCCGCGACGACGATCGTCGTCGGAGGCGCCAGCCGGGACCGCAGTGGACGCACCACGGCGAACAGACCCGCGGCGACAGCGGCCTGGACCGCGATCAGCGGGATGATCGGGTGGTCCTGCCACGACGCTGCGAACTGGCCACGGGTGAGGTGACGAGCAGAACGGGTCACCCCGCATCCCGGGCAGTAGCCACCGGTGCAGCGTCGGAAGATGCACAGGCCGGCACCGTCGTCGGTCCCCCCTGCGTCGACCGCCCAGACCCCCGCCACGGCGAGGAGAACGAACCGCCACGGCGACGTGACGAGCGAGGAGAACCACGACCCTGCAGACGCTGCGTCGGGGCGGGGCGCGTGGGCTCCGGAGCCGTCGTGGTCGTGGTCTGCGTCGATGACGGTCATGAGAACGGAGACGCTCCGGGGCCGGGCGGCCAGGGTGCGGATGGTTGCTCCAAATCATAGAACACGCCCGGCTGCGGCGAGGGTCCGGCAGCGCTGCGACGAGAGGGCCAGAGCAGCAGGAGGGATCCGACGAACGGCAGGACGAACCAGGGCACGAACCGATCGATGTTGTCGGTGAGGATCGAGAACTCGATGAAGCCGAGCGACACCAGCACTCCGATGTTCAGGACGGTGGGGATCGCCACGAGCGCCACGACGATCCAACGCACGGTGGAGCGCGGGACGACGAGCGCTGCGATCGCACCGGCGACGGCGACGAGTGGCCCGATCTCGGCCGCCCACGAGAGGAACCCGAGACCGTCGGGCAGGGTGATCAACGAGAAGTACTCCTGGAAACGGAGTTCGTCTCGGCCGGGAGCGAGGAAGAAGTCGATCACGCGACCGTCGATCGCTCGGACGAGCGAGTCGGGGATCCATTCGCGGATCTCCAGGAACACGACGGCGCTCCAGACGGCGATGACGATCGCGCCGATCACGTGCGCCGAACTGCGGCCACCAGCCGATGCGGGCGCCGATGCCGACGCCGACGCCGACGAGGGGAACGTCGCGGACGGGAAGCCTGACCGAGGCGCAGCCGACGGAGGGAAGCCACCATGAGGGAAGCCGCCATGAGGAGAGCCGGCGGGCGCCCCGACCGGGAGCGGACCGCCGTCGAAGGCCGTCGGCTGAGGAGCCGCTCGGTCCAGGTAGGCGGTGACGGGAGCCACCGGCGGGGGCGGCTGCGAGGGAGGCGGCGGCTCCACCGGCGGGGGCGGCTGCGAGGTGAACGCCGGTTGCACCGGGGACGACGGCGGCTGAGCGGACGGTGGCTGAGCGGACGGTGGCTGTTGCGATGCCCACGACGGGACCGCTGGCTCCGCGACCGCCACGGGGGCAGGATCGGGATCGGTGACGGAGGACCAGTCGACGGTGCCACCGGGTCGGGCCGCAGGGACGACGGGGGGATCATCGGGCTCGGGCGTCGGGCCGGGGACGTGTGGCCGGACGGAGACCGTGCGATCGAGGTCGTCGTCGATCGGGTCGCGCGAGGAGCCGACGGCGGTCTCGACGGTGATGATCGTGCCGGTCCCCACTCGGATGTGCGATCCCGGCGGCACCGCGAGTCGTTGCCCCGGAACGGCCGACTCGCTGGTTCCGACGGCATCGACCACCTCGGTTCCGTTCGACGAGTTCAGGTCGACCAGCCAGACGCCGTCGGCGTCGTGACCGATCAACACGTGGGTCTTGGAGATCGTGGCGGCCGAGAGGCTGATCGATCGCGCCGACGGCGACGATTCGGGGGCGATGGGGGCACGGCCGAGCACGAGGTCGCCGTCGATCTCGACGCGACGACCGTCGGGGAGCACCAGGGTCGGGTCCATCACGTCACGCCGACGCAGCGATCACGACGACGTAGTAGAGGATGGCCAGTGCGAACAGTGAGAGCCCGATCAGTCCGACGATGAACGCGGCCTTTGCCATCCCTCGCTGGCTCGGATCCTGCTCGCCACGGTCGATCGCCTTCATCGACGTCCAGCCCATGATCGTTCCAGGAATCGACAGGACGAACCCGAAGCAGCAGAAGGTGAGAACGAGTCCGGAGATCGACAGGCCGAGCGCCCAACCGGGCGCCGAACTCCTCGGGTGAGACGGTCCGACGGCACCGTACGGCGTGTAGCCGGGAGGTGAACCGTACGCGGGTTGCTGACCGTAGGCACCGCCCGGTGCCGCACCGTAGGCGGGGGGCTGTTGACCTCCGTACGTGGGGATCTGCTGGTCGAAGCCCGAGGCCGGATGTCCGAAGCCGCCGGGTTGCAGGCCCGGCACCGACGGAGGTGACTCGGGTTGCGCCGACGGGAAGCTCGACGCCGCACCCGAGGCGCTGCGGCGTTCGTCGGTCCACAACCAACCGTCCCAGTAGCGCTCGCCGCCCGGTCGCTCGACGTCGGGGTACCAACCCGCTGGCGTAGATCCCGCTCCCATCCCGACTCCTCTTCTCGGCAGCGACATCGGCGTCACCACCGGCGGATTCTGCTCGGTTCACCGGTGGAGCGCAAGTACCGGACCGTCCTGCTGCGACTCCTGCAACGTGTCGACGACGACATGCGCCGTGCGTCGTGGTCCGCCAGCCGACGCGGTGTCAGAATCCTGCGACATGCTCGCCGGCACCGAGGTGGTCGTCGTGGACGACGGTGCCATCGCCGAAGCTCGCGAGTGACAGCGGCAGATCGCCGCGGAAGGAAGGGACGGACACATCGATGCGGTGCAACGGCTGCGATCACCACCAGCACGTGACGGGCCGGTTCGGCCCCGATGTCGCTGCGTCTTCTCGCGTCCCGGCGCGGTTCGGCGAGGGGGCATCCATCCGATGGATCGTCGAGGGCTGACCGCTGTCGTCGTCGCTGCGATCGTGGCCGTCGGATGCAACGGGCGATCCGATGCAGCCGACGGTTCGAGCGGCCCGGTCGGTTCCGTGCCGGCCACGCAGGTCGTCGGGAACGGACCGAGCTCCTCGGTCGGGACTCCGGCGACCACGGACGGGCCGGCCGATCGGGCGGTCGGCACGACGGAACCATCGTGCGAATCCGTCGAGCCCGAACTCACGACCGCGTCGGGGCGACGGGTGTCGTTCCGAGCCGACGGCCTGAGCGGGCCGGCACCCACGATCGTGGTGCTCCACGGGTTCACGAACACCCGTGTCGGAATCGAGCGGGTCGCCGACCTGACCGAGTCGGCGAACGTCGCGGGCATCGCGGTGGCCTACCCGTTGGGAACGCCGACGCCGATCGGTGGATTCGGGTGGAACAGCGGGGCGCGGGCATTCGCGACCACGGCCGGCGACGACGTCGCTGCGCTCGCCGACATGCTCGCTGTCCTCGAGGCGACCGGCTGCGTCGATCGCGACCGCGTCGTGATCACCGGTGAGTCCAACGGCGGGGGGATGACGCTCGCCGCACTGTGCGATGCGCGACTCGCCGGCCGCTTCCGGTCGGCCGTGATGGTGGTCCCCGCCGTCGACGACGGCGTGCTGGACCGGTGCGGCACCGACGTGGACACCACGGCGACATTGGTGGCCGTCGTCGGGCTTCTCGACGAGCTCGCGGTCTTCGAGGGCGGCAATGGCCTGCTCCCGCAACTCGAGTGGTTCGAACGGGTGGCCATGTCACGCGGGTGCGCAGACGTCGACGTCGCCGTCCCCGTCACCGGATTCGTCGACCGATACCGCGCATCCGGGTGCGATGCGTGCACCGAGCTGATCGCCGTGGCCGACGGACCGCACACGTGGCCCGGGTCGACGCAGAGCAACGGTGACCTCGTCCCCGGCACGTTCGACCTGAACCGGCGCATCATCGACGACCTCCTCGCCCCCGAACCCGAGTGTCTCAGCGAGCGCTGAGCCGGGCCGTCACCCGGCCGGTCAGGCGAGGGTCGCGGCGATGAGGTCCAGGTGGTCGAGGTCGGCGAGGTCGAGGACCTGGAGGTGCAGACGCTGCGCACCGGCCGCTCTCCACCGCTCCACGGTCGCACGCAGTTGATCCGGCGTGCCCGCGGCCCCGTTCTCACGCAGTTCGTCGGGCTCCCGGCCGATCGCCGCAGCCCGTGTGACGAATTCGGCTTCGTCCTGCCCGACGCACACGACCAGAGCCGCCGAATAGGTGAGCGAGGCCGGATCGCGACCGACCGCCTCACAGGCGGAACGCACACGATCGGTCTGTTCGACGAAGAAGTCGAGCGACACGAACGGCGTGTTGAACTCCGTTGCGAACCGGGCTGCGAGTGCGGGTGTCCGCTTGGGTCCACCTCCGCCGACGACGATCGGCATCGGCGACTGGACGGGCTTGGGGAGCGCCGGGGAGTCGGTGATCGGATAGTACGGTCCGTCGTGGGAGAACGTCTCGCCGGACGGGGTCGACCACAGGCCCGTGATCACCTCGAGTTGCTCCTCGAGGCGGTCGAAGCGTTCGCCGAGCCCGGGGAACGGGATGCCATACGCATCGTGCTCCTCGGTGAACCAGCCGGCCCCGAGACCGAGTTCGATCCGACCGTTCGACATCTGATCGACCTGTGCGACGGAGATGGCGAGCGGACCGGGCAGCCGGAACGTCGCCGAGGTGACGAGCGTGCCGAGCCGGATCGTCGTGGTCTCGCGAGCCAGCGCACCGAGCGTGATCCAGGCATCGGTCGGGCCGGGGAGGCCGTCGCTGTCGCCCATGGCCAGGTAGTGGTCCGAGCGGAAGAACGCTCCGAAACCGAGCCGTTCGGCGCGCTGGGCCACGGCCAACAGGTCGTCGTAGGTGGCTCCCTGTTGGGGTTCGGTGAAGATCGTCAGGTCGGCGAGGCGCATCCGCCCAGCGTAGAAGGCCACCCCGCCAACCCCCTGCTGCCGACCCTCTGCTGCCGACCGGTCAGCGCGCCCGCACGATCTGAGCGGTCAGAGGGTGACGACGGCCTTGCCGTGGACCTTGCGGTCGGCGATGTCCTGCAGCGCCTGGGCGGCATCCTCGAAGGCGAACGGCGGGTAGAGCGGCGGATCGATCGTGCCGGCCGCAGCCATGTCGAGCAGCGTCGTCATCTGCTCGCCGATCGATGCGGGGAACTTGGCGAGCGACGCTCCCCAGTGCACGCCGACGATCGAATAGCTCTTGAGCAGCGCATGGTTGGTCTTCACTTCGGGGATCCCGGCCACGAAGCCGATCACCAGGAGCCGACCGTCCCACCCCATGCATCGCCGCACCTGGTGGAAGGTGTCGCCCCCGACCGGGTCGTAGGCGACGTCGACTCCGCCGCCCGACGCCTCGCGCACCGCGTCGACCCAGTCGGGGGTCTCGTTGTGGTCGATCACCACGTCGGCGCCGAGTTCGGTGAGGAGGTCGACCTTGGTCTGTCCGCCGGCGACGGCGATGGTCGTGGCTCCGGCCGCCTTCGCGAGTTGGATGGCGGCTGTTCCGGTTCCTCCGGCCGCGCCCGTGATGAGCACCGACTCACCGGCCTGGAGCCGTGCGCGGTCGTGGAGTGCGTACAGCGTGGTGCAGTAGTTGATCGGGATCGCTGCCGCCGTGGCCGCCGACACGCCGTCGGGCACGGGGAACACCGCGCCCGCGTGGTGGGTGACCTGTTCGGCCAGTCCGCCGGACCCGAGGAAGGCGACGCGTTGACCGACCTCCACGTTCGTCACGCCGTCGCCGAGCGCGGCGACACGGCCGCACGACTCACCGCCGGGCGTGTGACCGGGGCCCGTCTTGACCTGGTACATCCCTCGACACTGCAACACGTCGGGGAATGCGAGACCCACCGCTTCGACGTCGATCAGCACCTCACCGGGGCCGGGCGTCGGTGCGTCCTCCTCGACCAACCGGAGTTGGTCGATCGGGTCACCGAGTTCGTTCAGTCTCCAGATGCGCATGCGTCCAACCGTAGGCCGCTCTGGTCGGACGGCTCCAAGCGATCCGCCCGCCGCGTCCATCGCAACCCGTGGGTCGCCACCTCATCGACGCTTCGGGTGTCGACGCGTCGGGTGAGGCGCTTCGCATGAGGCGTCCGTGTCAGGCCACCGGGCGGAGGCGAGGGAGGTCGAGGGTGGGGAACGGGCGGTCGTTCCAGACGGTCGTTCCGGTGAGCAGCTCGCACATCGACCACCACTGCGAACCACCGTCGAAGATCACCGCGTCCATCAGACGGATTCCGGCCACCTCGAGTTGACGGCGCAGACGCATGAAGTGCCGCACGTCGGCCTCGTTCGGCGACGGGTCCTCGCACGGTCGGCGCGGTGGCCGTTCGTCGACGATCACCCAGTCGGGGGTGCACGTGCCCTGCCTGCGGAACTCGAGGAACGTCCGGACGAGTCGCTCGGGGTCCATCGCCCAGTCGCGCAGCGAGTCGAGAGCCGTGCCGTTGGTGCCGCAGGCGAAGTGACCGTCCCGATCGAGGTGCCAGCTCTCGCAGTTCGCCTCACCGGTGAGCAGCGGTGCGAGTTCGGCGAATCGGGCGACATCGCCGGCTTCGCGGAACTCGAGGTCGTGGATGCCGATCCGGTCGTCGACGGGGACGGATCGATCGAGTGTGTGCGCCATGGCAGGCCTCCGTGTGCAGAGTGCAGTGGTGGGAGGTCGCAGCGACGGCGACGAAGCGACGGACGCGTCCGTCGGGACCAGTATGGCGCAGGGGTACTCCAGAGTTGCCCGACGCCGCCGGTCGTGACAGGGCGCATCGAGGTCGCACCGGGATCGGGGACGTGTCGGGGTCGGATCCGAACCGCGACACGGGTGTCGGTAGTGTCGCTTCGGTGAGCATCGTGGCGATCGACGGGCCGACCGGCGTGGGCAAGAGCACCACCACCCGCCGACTCGGGGCGTCACTGGGCTGCCCGCTCCTGCTCGACCCGGTGTCGGTCAACCCGCTCCTCGACGACTACTACACGGGTGAGGCCGCGCCCGCCGCCGCGCTCGCGGTCGAACTGGCCTTCCTGCGCTCCCGAGCCGAACTCCTGGCGGCCGCACCGACCGACCAGCTCACGGTGGCGGACTTCAGCGTCATGCGGACGGCTCCGTTCTCGGAGTTCCTCGACGCCGAATCCGACCGCCGGACCGTTCTCGACGAGATGCGGGGGTGGATCGCCCGCGGACCACGCCTCGACGTGCTCGTGCTGTTGCGTGCCGAACCCCGCGAACTCCTCACCCGGGTGCGCGATCGCGACCGGGCGGCGGAGAGCGACCTCACGATCGAACACCTCGTCGCGCTGCGCACCCACTTCGACACCTGGCACGACCAGATGTGCGCGCAGGCCGACACGGTCATCGAGATCGACACGTCACGCTGGGACCCTCGCGACGACTCCGACCTCGGCGCACTGATCGTCGACGTCCGCGCCGCACTCGACCCCTGACCACGAACCTCTGTTGTCCGCTCCCGGACGGATCAACAGAGGTTGGTCAGGCGGGGCGGATCGGGTTCTTGTACGTGTCGAGGTAGGTGATCGCGGCGACATCGTCACGCTTGGCGGGCTGGAAGTCGGTGCCCTTCGTGTACGCGACGGGCAGCAGGCCGGCCTGGGTCATGTGGTCCGGAATGCCCAACAGGTCGGCGGCCTCCTGCTCCTTGGCCAGGTGCAGGGTGGTCAGGCAACTCCCGAGACCGCGGCTGCGAAGTGCGAGCTGGAAGCTCCACATCGCCGGCATGATCGAGCCCATCAACCCGGCCGCTGCGTTCGCGCTGTTGTCGGGGAGCCGCCCGATGATCAGCGGGATCAGCAGGACGGGCACGTTCGCCAGGTTCTGTGCGAGGTAGTTCGCCGAGTCGATGACGCGGCCTTGCTGGCTGGCAGCGTCCATGTCGGCCGCCGCCGAGGCGAGGTACGCGCCGCCCGCCTCGTTGTACAGATCCTGCAGGGCCTGCTTCTTGGCCGCATCACGCACGACCATCCACCGCCACCCCTGCTGGTTGGAGCCGGTGGGCGCCTGCACGGCGAGTTGGAGGCACTCGAGCAGCACGTCGTCGGGGACCTCGCGTTCGAGGTCGAGACGCTTGCGGACCGATCGGGTCGTGGAGAGCAGAGCATCGGTCTGGGCCAGGTCGAAATCCATCCGGTCATCGTTGCCGATGGGGTCCGACGCCCACGATTCCACGGCCGTCGGCAGCCCACCCGGACGGGACGCCCACGGCGCCGGACGGATCGACCGGGCGTCGTGGCACACTCCGAGGATGAGCGACGTGAGACTGCTGGGACTCGTGGGCAGCCTGCGGACCGCATCCGTGAACGCAGCGACCGCCCGAGCGGTGTCGGCTTCGATGCCCGACGGAGTGTCTCTCCACGTGTACGACGTCCGCGACGTACCGCTCTACCACGGGGACGACGACCAGTCAGGTCCGCCCGCGCCGGTCACGGCTCTACGCGAGGCGATCCGTGCCGCCGACGGCATCGTGCTGTTCTCGCCCGAGTACAACAGCTCGCTCCCCGCAGTCACCAAGAACATCATCGACTGGCTGTCACGCGATCCGTCGACGTGGGCGAGCACGGGCATCACGATGGTCGTGATGTCGCCCGGTGGACGGGCCGGCGCCTCGGTGCGCGAGCACTTCGAGGCCATCATGTCCCGCCAGGCCACCCGGCTGTTCCCGACCATCGGATTCGGCAACTACGCCACGCTGCTCGACGATCAGGGTGAACTGACCGACCGGGCGACACTCGACCGACTCGCACGATTCCTCGCCGAGTTCGCCGAGTTCTGCGCGACGCCGCCCGCCGCTTCCTGACCCCTGACGGCTCCCCCGTTCCCCGGTCCCGCGTCGCCGTCCGCCACGTACCGGCGCGCCGTGGCGTGCGACGATCGTCGACGACGTTCGCGAATCACCGGGGGAACCATGAAACGAATTGCCGTCCTGATCACCTTCACCCTGGCGGTGGCCGCCTGCTCGTCGGGTGGCGACGACGGGGCGTCGACGACCGTCGACACCGATGTTCCCGCGAGCGCCACTCCCGCAACGGAATCGGCCGGCACGGATCCGGTCGGCACGGAACCGGTCGGCACGGATGCGGAACCCGCGACCAGCGAGTCGTCGGCCGAGCCCGTCTCCTCCGACCCGCCCGACACCGGTCCGGAGACCGGCTTCGCCGGCACGATCGAACTCGACGTGGAGTCACCCGAACGCTGCGAGGTGGTGGGTGAATCGTGCCTGTTGCCCTTTCCCTCCGACGCTCTGACGGTCCCCGACGACACGAGTGTCACCGGGCTCCGGGTGAACCTGTCGACGGAATCGATGCCTGCGAACGCCGACGGCGTGAACGTCGACACCGCTCGCCAGAACCGCAACGACGGGTTCAGCCCGGGCAGCGCCGCGCTCGTGCTGGTGCCAGGCGTCGACCCCGAGGCCTCCGCTCTCCCACCGGTCACCGACATCGCGCGGTCGCTCGATGCCGATTCGGGCAGCGTGATCGTCGACGCCACCACCGGCGAGACCCTCGCCCACTGGGCCGAACTCGACGCCACTGCCACCGACGACGCACGGCGCGGCCTGTTCCTGCGTCCGGCCACCAACTACGCCAACGGACACCGCATCGTGGTCGGGCTGCGCAACCTCGTCGACGCCGACGGCAACCCGATCGAGCCCACCGACGCCTTCCGCGCCTACCGCGACCGCCTGGAGTCCGATGTCCCCGAAGTCGAGGCCCGTCGCGACCAGATGGAGCAGGTGTTCGCCGACCTCGAAGCAGCGGGAGTCGATCGGGACGAGTTGACCATCGCGTGGGACTTCACGGTCATCTCGACGGAGAACCTGACGAACCCGCTGGTCCACATGCGCGACGACGCCTTCGAACAGTTGGGCGACGCCTCACCGACGTTCACGATCACCAGCTCCGAGGTCGAGATCGGCGAGACCGATCCCGCCGAACAGCGGCGCGTCGTCGACGGCACCTACGAGGTCCCGCTCTACCTGGAGGCCGGCGGAGCGAGCGGCACGGGCCTGAACCTGCCCGACGGATCCGACGTTCCGGAGGCGAACGGGTCGATCACCGCCCGGTTCCGCTGCCAGATCACCGAGGCATCCACCGCCGACGACCCCGGGGCCGGCCTGGTCTACGGGCACGGCCTGCTGGGAACCGAGGGCCAGGTCACCTCCGCCGGTCCGACTCTCGTCGCACGGAACCACAACTACGTCGTGTGCGGCACCGCTCTGATCGGGATGGCCGAGGAGGACACGGGCAACGCCGCTGCCTCGCTGGTGGACCCGGGCAACTTCTCGACGCTCGTCGACCGGTTGCTGCAGGGTCATCTGAACACGCTGTTCCTCGGTCGGCTGATGAAGCACCCGGACGGCTTCGTGTCCGATCCCGCATTCCGATCCGATGACGGTCGCCCGCTGCTCGACGTCGAACAACTGTCGTACTACGGGATCTCCCAGGGCGGGATCATGGGCCCGGTGGCCACGGCGATCTCACCCGACTGGGACCGGGGCGCCTTCGGCGTGCCGGGCATCAACTACTCGACGTTGCTGAATCGCAGCGTCGACTTCGACACGTTCCAGCAGATCCTCGACCCCGCCTTCCCCGACAAGCTCGACCAAGCGGTGGTGCTGCTCGCGATCCAGATGCTGTGGGACCGCGGCGAGGGAAGCGGGTACGCCGCCTACTTCCGCGAACCCCTCGACGGGATGAACCAGAAGTTCGCGTTGATCCAGGGTGCGCTCGGCGACTTCCAGGTGGCCAACGTCGCAATGGACGTGATGGCGCGCACGATGGGTGCGAGCGTGGGCGCACCCGACGTGCGCAGCACCGACGTCGAGCCGTTCTGGGGAATCGACCGGATCGAGTCGTACCCGTTCGACGGGTCGGCGGTGTTCCTCTTCGACAGCGGCACACCTCTGCCGCCGGTGACGAACACGCCTCCCCGTGAGGGCGTCGACCCCCACGAGGACGTGCGGCGCGCGGCCTCTGCGTACGACCAGGTCGCGGCCTTCCTGCGACCCGACGGAGTCGTGATCGACACCTGCGGAGGCAGCGCCTGCATCATCGAACCGCGCGGCTGACCACCTGCCGTCGCTGACGACGGTCGTGACCGACACGGGCCGGAGCCGCTGTCACCTGGACGGTCTCTTCCACGTGCGCAGTCCCCGGGACCCTGATTCGCGCCGATCCCGTCCCGGCACCGGGCAACTGGCACGGTCAGCCGACGGCCGACGTGGTGAGATTCCGGAGTTGGCGCAGCGCGACGGAGAGCGTGGTCAGGTCGTAGCTCTCGGCCCGGCGGATCTCCTGGTGCATCGCCACCGTCCTGGCGACGGCCCGCTGGTTCGCATCGACCCATGCCTCGGTCGTCCCGCTCTCGGAGCGCATCACGCGACGCGTCAGTTCGGCGATCACGTTCATCAGGTCGTCGCGCATCGACGAGCGGGCCTGGGTCTGCCAACGATCGGAACGTGGAAGCGCTCCGATGCCGTCCCACATCCACCCGATGTCGAACGCCTCGAACACCTCGCCGTAGACCGCGGCCGACCTGGACACGTCGCATCCCTCGTCGCGTGCGAGTCGGGTCATGTCGAAGGCGGTGTGCATCCACGGCCAGCGCGCCGACTGTGCGGCCAGGGTCGCAGGCACGCCCTCGTCGATCCGCCGGAGGCGCAGCCCTTCGATCTCCTCGGCGACCCGTCCGCCCATCGTGTCCTCCAGCGACTCCGACAGTAGTGCGATCCCCGCCGAGAAGGATCCGATCGCTTCCTCGATGTCCAGGGGCGGAGGCATGTGCCGCAGCAGCCATGCGGTGCCGCGCTCGCATATCCGACGGACCTCGAGGAGCAGGTCGACCTGGATGTCGAGTGAGATCGAGGTGCCCAGTTCGTCGATCTCGCGCCACCGTTCGCCGAAGTGGAAGATGTTGCGCGACGCCAGGAACGCTCGGGCCACGTCGGGGACCGACGCACCCGAGTCCTCGGTCATCCGATGGTCGAACGAGATTCCGGCCAGGTTGACCATGTTGTTCACCAGTCCGGTGGTGACGATCTCGCGTCGCAACCTGTGCCGGCGAAGGGCGTCGGGGAAACGTTCACGGAGAGCCGTCGGGAAGTACGCGAGCAGATCGGCCTCCAACACCGGCGACTCGGGCAGGTCGGTCGCCAGGATCTCGTCGATGTCCACGTTCTTCGTGTAGGCGATCATCACCGCGAACTCCGGCGCCCGCAGGCCACTTCCCGCCGACTGACGCTCCGCGATCTGCTTGTCGGTGGGAAGGAACTCGAGCGACCGGTCGAGCACACCGTCGTTCTCCAGCGCGTCGAGGTAGCGGGCGTGGACGTTGACCATCGGCAGGGCCTGGCCGCGAGCGATCATCAGGGCGAGGGTCTGGGCGCGGTTGTCGTCGAGCACGAGTTCGGCCACCTCGCCGGTCATCTCGACGAGCAGGTCGTTGCGCTGCTTCACGGTGAGGTCTCCGTCGCGCACGAGTTGGTCGAGCACGATCTTGATGTTCACCTCGTGGTCGCTGCAGTCGACGCCCGCCGAGTTGTCGATCGCATCGGCGTAGATGTAGCCACCGGCCATGGCGTACTCGACACGTGCGAGTTGGGTCAGCCCGAGGTTGCCGCCCTCGCCCACGATGCGGCAGCGAAGGTCGGTGGCGTCGACACGCAGCGAATCGTTGGCGCGGTCGCCGACCGCTTCGTGGCTCTCGGTCGACGCCTTCACGTACGTGCCGATGCCGCCGTTCCACAGCAGGTCGACCGGGGCGCGCAGGATCGCCGAGATCAGTTCGTCGGGCCGCAGCGACACGATGCCGTCGTCGATGCCGAGAGCGTCACGGACCGCGTCGGTGATCTCGATCGACTTCGCCGAACGGGGATGCACTCCGCCACCCGACGAGATCAGCGCCGAGTCGTAGTCGGCCCAACTGGACCGTGGCAGCTCGAACAGGCGTGCGCGTTCCTCGTGCGACGCGGCGGGGTCCGGGTCGGGGTCGAGGAACACGTGGCGGTGGTCGAACGCCGCCACGATCTTCAGGTGTGCGGACAGCAGCATCCCGTTGCCGAACACGTCGCCCGACATGTCGCCCACGCCGACCACGGTCATCTCGTCGGTGTCGACGTCCTTGCCGATCACCCGGGCGTGGCGTCGCACGCTCTCCCACGCACCGCGTGCCGTGATGCCCATCGCCTTGTGGTCGTAGCCGACGCTGCCACCGGACGCGAAGGCGTCGCCGAGCCAGAACCCGACCTCGCTCGCGAGTTCGTTGGCGATGTCGCTGAAGGTCGCCGTCCCCTTGTCCGCGGCGACGACGAGGTACGGGTCGTCCTCGTCGTAGATCACGGACTCCGTGGGCCGCACGACGTTCGGTCCGTCCAGGTTGTCGGTGACGTCGAGCAACGAACGGATGAAGCGGCGGTAGCGGTCGACTCCTTCGGCGCGCACGGCGTCGCGGTCCTCCGGCGGGGCCGAGCTGTTCTTGATGACGAAACCGCCCTTCGCTCCCACCGGCACGATCACCGCGTTCTTCACCATCTGGGCCTTGACCAGACCGAGCACCTCGGTGCGGAAGTCCTCCGGACGGTCGCTCCATCGCAGCCCGCCGCGCGCCACACGACCCCCCCGCAGATGGACGCCTTCGACCATCGGGGAACACACGAAGATCTCGAACATCGGGCGCGGTTCGGGGAGGAAGGCGATGTCGCGCGACTTGAACTTCACGGCGATCTCGTCGGCGAACCCGTCGCCGACTGTGTCGTTCTCGTTGCGTCGGTGCCGGAAGGCGTTGGTGCGCGACGTCGCGTCGATCAGGGTGAGGATGGCCCGACAGATGCGGTCGTCGTCGAGCGACGGGATCTCGTCCAGCGCAGCGAGCGCATCGGAGCGGATCTCGTCGGCGAGCAGCAGGCGGGTGACGGCGTCGATGTCGGTCGTCGGGTCGAATCGGGTGTCGAACAGTCGGGCGAGCAGGCTCGCGAGCCCGGCGTGACGCACGATCGCCTCCTCGACGTACGAGCGACTGAACGGGAACCCTGCCTGGTGCAGGTAGCGGGCATAGGTGCGCAGCACGGCGACCTGGCGACGGTCGAGGTTCGCGGCGATGATCAGCCGGTTCAGACCGTCGGCTTCGACCGTGGCGTTCATCAGGCCGGCGAACGCGGCGCGCACCTCGGACTGCTGGGTGTCGTCACGTCGCGTGCCGAACGTGGAGCCGGCGTCGAGGCGCACGCCGATGTCGTAGAGGTGGACCGCACCATCGGGGAAGTCGAATGCGTAGGGATGTTCGTCGACGGCGTGCAGCCCGAGGTGGTCGAGCAGCGGCACCAGCTCGGCGATCGTCGACGCCACCCCGCGTCGGAACACGCGGAATCGCCACTGGTTCTCGGGCGCGTCGACGGCACGACCGAGCGAGGTGGAGAGCGATTCCGTCGAGTCGGGCTCGGTGTCGAGCAGACGGGCGACGTTGACGAGGTCGCTCGTGGACGCTTCGGGGGCGACGCGTGCGCGGTAGTCGGTCGGGATCGCATCGCGCACGGCCGCGAAGGTCGAGCGGCCTCCGATGTCGCCGAGGACCTCGCAGATCGCCGTCTCGGCGCGCTCGTCCCAGGTCGTCGACACGTCGTCCACCGCCGCCGCCAGCCGCTCGAGGTCGACCCGATCGCTCGACCGTACGGTCATGGTGATCCGCGCCAGCGAACTGGCACCCACCAGGGTGTGCAGGTCACGCGCCTCGCTCGCGTAGTGCTTCTCGACGAGGTGACGGATCTGCTCGGGGAGAGCGGACTCGAAGCGGGCCTGGGGGACGTACACGAACACCGTCGTCCAGGGGCCGACCGGTTCAGCCACCTCGAAGACCCGGACGATGCGGCGTTCCTGCAGGCCGACGATGTCGATCACCAGCTCGGCGAGGGTGTGGGAGTCGAGCTCGAAGACCACCTCGCGCGGAAGTGTCTCGACCACGTGCTTCACGGATCGACCGAGATGACTCACCTCCGACGTTCCCGCCAGGTCGAGGATCTCGCGTGCGCGGTCGCCGATCGTGGGGATGGCGAACACGCTCTCGCGGTAGGCACCACTTCCGAGCAGGCCGACGAAACGGTGCTCGACCGAACCGCCGTCCGTCGCGGGCCTGATCGAGATGCACGTCATCCGCGCCGCCCGGTGGATGGTCGACACCGCTTCGGTCCGCGCGATGACCGTCCGGTCGTCGCCCGGCTTGGACGGCGTGGTCGGATCGGATGCGTCGAGGCGTGCCTCGGGCCGGTACTCGCCCAACTCGGTCCCGGGCTGCAGTCGCAGGGTCGGGGTGCCGTCGTCGCCGATCAGCCGGTCGAAGCTGGCGGCTCCGAGCAGCACGAAGTGCTGGTCGCCCAGCCACTCCAGGAGGCGGTCGCCATCGGCGAGCGAGCACATCCGGTCACGCATCGGGGCGAAGTCGGCGACGACCCGCATGACGTCGTCGATGGCGGTGGCGACGTCGGCCTCGAGTCGTTGTTCGAGGTCGGGTGGGCACCGGTCGAGTTCGATCAGCACCCACGCCTCGACGACCCCGGCGTCCGACGCGTCGTCGGACGCGCCACCCCCGGCCCTCGTGTCACCGACGGTCGGATCGGCGAAGCGGACGATCTCGTCGTTGCCGTCGCGCACGAAGCACAGCGTCGGGTGGACGAGGAGGTGGATGCCGAGGCCGTGGCGGTCGAGCACCATCCGGACCGTGTCGACGAGGAAGGGGACGTCGTCGGTGACGAACATCAGCACCGATCGCTCGGTGCGCCACCCGTCGCGTTCGGCCTTCGGCGACAGGACCCGCACGAGGACGTCACCGTGGGCTCGCCGCCGACCCAGGGTCAGGTGGGTGACCGCCGCCGCGTACGCGTCGTCGAGTCGTCGGTCGTCGGCGTCCTCGTCGGGCAGTTCGCGGTAGTAGCGCTGGATGAACTCGCGGAGGACCTGGTCGTCGGGTCTGCGCTCCTGGGCCATGGCCGCGAGCTTGGCGAGCGTCTCGGCCACCTCGGTGTGTACGTTCACGATTCCTCCGTCACCGCCCCGCCTCGTTGCGCGGCCATGATGCGACCGACAGTAGTCCGGCCCGGGCGAACACCCGTCCCGCGAGGGTCGCCGCACGCCGGCTCAGTCGACGAGGAGGGCGGACACGGCCGGGCGCAGGACCGGCTGGAACCGCTGCACGCAGAGCGTCTTCGACGGGCCTCCGTAGTAGTAGCCCTGCACGACGCGGATGCCCGCCGACGCGACCGCCCGGGCCATCTCGTCGGTCTCGACGCCTTCCGCCACGAGACGCAGGTCGAGCCGCTCCGCGAGCCCGACGACCGAGTCGACGATCGCCGCGTCGCGCCGATGGTCGCCCATCCTGGAGACGAAGCGTCGGTCGATCTTCAGTTCGTCGACGTCGAACAGGTCGAGCCGGGCGAGCGACGACGACGCCTGGCCGAAGTCGTCGAGCGAGAGTGACACGCCCGACGATCGGATGCGACCCGTCGTCTCCGCGATGCGCGTCGGACACACCTCGGCGTCGAACTCGACGACTTCGAGCGTGAGCCGGAGCGGGTCGAAACCGGTCGTCATGAGGACCATCTCGAGCTTCGAGACGAACTCCTCGCTCTGGATGTCGGCGACGGTCACGTTGACCGAGAGTCGGAGGTGGCGCGGCCAGGACAGGGCCTCGTGGATGGCCTGGCGGACCATCACCACCGAGAGTTCGCGCTGGAGTCCGGCGAGGTCGACGTGCTCGAGGAGTTCTCGCGCACCGACCAGACCGAAGCGCGGGTGCATCCACCGCGCCAGCGCCTCACCGCCGACCACGTCGCCCGAGATGATGTCCACCTGCGGCTGGAACCACGGCGCCACGTCGCCGCGACCCAGCGCACCGGGCAGGTCCTGCATCAGGACGATCCGGCGCTCGCTGTGCGGGTCGTCGGCGGGCCGGTACCAGGTCGGGCCGGTCCCGTCCCGCTTGGCCCGGTACATGGCGATGTCGGCGAACCGGAGGAGCGAACCCGGCGGGGCCTCGTCGGTGTGGGCCATCCCGATCGACGCCCTGACGGACAGCGACACCGCGTTCACCCACATCGCCGGGCCGAGGCACCGCTCGACCGCCGAGGCGAAGGCCGTGGCGCGCGACGCGTCGCCGTGCACGATCGCGGCGAACTCGTCGCCACCGAGTCGGACGACGACGATGTCGTCGTCGAGGCCCGCCAGGCGCATCGCGACCTCGCACAGCACACGGTCGCCGAGATCGTGGCCGAGCGTGTCGTTGATCTCCTTGAAGTTGTCGATGTCGAGCAGGAGCAGCGCACACGGCGACGGGCGTTCGTCGAGGTCGTCGAGTGCGCTGCGCAGCACGCGCCGGTTCGGAAGCCCGGTGAGCGAGTCGTGGTCGGCCTGGTACCGGGCGGCCACCGCCACCTCCTCGGCGAGGATCAGCGTGCCGCTCCGATTGAAGGCGATGTGACCGACCATCAGCATCCCCGCGCCGACCGCCAGCGGACCCGCGCCGAGGTCGTGGATCAAGGCCGGCGCGACCAGCGTCGCAGTCGTCAACATCGCGAGCGCTCGGTGCCAGCGCACGGGGAGGTACGGACTGTTCGACCCGAGCGAACCGATGGCGACGATGCTGATCGCCAGGTAGCCGGCGGGAGCGGTGACACCGATGACGAACATCAGCGTGTGCTCGACGACCAGGTAGTTCGCGACCTCCTCGGTGATCGAGATGTTGCGCCGCCGGACCAACGTCGTGGAGACGAGCTGGACGACGGCGATCATGAGTGCGAGCCACCACCGATGCGGCCCGAACGGAAGGAGGCCGACGAGCAGGCAGGCGGCGACGGTGAGCACGATGCGCTGGCCGATGGGGTCGGGACGCTGCCACGGACCCGGCGCATCGCGGGACAGCCGCGACCGTGGTCGGGCGCGTGGGGGTGCGGAACTCACAGCCGGTCATCGGTGTGAAGTCGGTCGAGATTGAATGCCACCTCCCCGACGAGACGACTTCTTGACTCTCTGGGCCGGCGGTCGCGGCACGACCCGATCCGACCGACGTCAGGTCGCGTCGGTGATCGCCGGCAGCACGTCGAAGAGGTCGCCGATGATCGCATAGTCGGCCTTGACGACCATGTTCGCCGCGGGGTCGGTGTTCACGGCGAGGATCTTCTTCGCCGCCTTCGCCCCGACCCAGTGCTGGATCGCACCGCTGATCCCGCAGGCGATGTACAGCTGCGGCGCGATCCGCGTGCCGGTCTGGCCGACCTGATCGGAGTGCGGGCGCCACCCGTTGTTCGTGACCGCCCGGCTGCACCCGACCACGCCGCCGAGCTTCGCGGCGAGTGCCTCGAGCACGGCGAATCCCTCCGCCGAACCGACGCCGCGGCCACCGCCCACCACGACCGGGGCTGTCGCGAGCGTGACGCCCTCGGTCATCACGATCCGGTCCCGGATCAAGGTCGCCGCCGACGACTCGGGCAGGGTGACGTCGAGGACCTGGACCGTCGCCGTCGCACCGGCGACCGGTCGGGCCGCCTCGACGGCGTGGGGCGCAACCGACAGGATCGGCATCGACGAGGCGAGCCGTGCCTCCTCGTTGAGCGAGCCGCCCCACTGGGTGCGGGTCATCTCCCAGTCGTCGGCGGTCTTCACCTCCAGACAGTTCGCGACGAAGGGCAGGTCGAGTTCTGCTGCTGCGTACGCGAGCACCTCGTTGCCGCGGTCGGATCCGGTCGCCACGATCGCCGACGGGGACAGCAGGCCGGCGGCCGCCGCCACGGCGCCGCCGTGGGCGTCGGGTCCGTAGTCGGTGAGTGACTCCGTCGCGACGTGGTGGACGGTCACGGCGCCGTGTGCGGCGCACTGGTCAGCGAGACCGGCCGCGTCGGCACCGATCAACAGCGCCTCCACGCGCACCCCGAGCTGCGATGCGATCCCGCCGGCGAACTCGAACGCCTCGAGCGACGAATCGGCCATCCGGCCACGATCGTGCTCCACCACCACGAGCACGCTCACGACGCTCCCCCGTCGTTGCTCATGACGACGACCCTTCGGGCCAGAGGCCGAGTTCCTTCAGCAGTTCGACAGCCCGGGGAGCAGCGTCGGGGCCGTTGCCGAGGATGATCGTTTCGGTCACCTTCTCCGCGGGTCGATGCAGACGGACCATCGTCTGCCCGCCCGGCGCTGCATCGGACGACACCGTGTCGACGGCGAGCTTCTTCGAGGCCAGTCGACCGCGCATCGTCGGATAACGGGGCCACGTGATGCCCTCTTTCACGCCGATCGCGCACGGCATCGGGAGCTCGTAGACCTCGAAGCCGTCGTCGGTCTCGCGGCGGGCCGCCAGCATCGCTCCGGCCCCGTCGACTCCCGGGTGGATCTCGACGCCCTTGATCGCGTTGACCATCGGCCGTTCGAGCGCTCGCGCCACTCGGATGCCGACCTGGAAGCCGCCCGAATCGGCCGACTCGTTGCCGAACACGATCACGTCGAATGCGCCGTCGGTCTGCTCGATCGAACGGATCGCGTCGATGAGCGCGCGAGCGGTCCGCTGCGGGTCCCACGCCATCGTCCCGACGTCCACCAACGTGGCCTTGGTGATGCCGATCGACGCCGCCCACCGACACTGCTCGTCGGCTGCGGCCACACCGAGCGTCAACGCGTGCGACTCTCCGCCGTGGGCCTCGACCAGCTGCACCGCCAGTTCGAGAGCGCACTCCTCGTGCGGCGAGATCGTGTGACCGAGGTTGGTGTCGTCGACGGCCATGCCGTCGTCGGTGATGTTGATCCTCGAGCCCGGCGCCGGGACCCGCTTGGCGCACACCAGAACTCTCATCTACTCATTCCAGTCGGTTCGGTGATCACTGCGGCCCGGGTGTTCGGTGTCAGACGTCGTTCACCCGGTTCTCGATCGAATGACCCGTGGTCGGTCGGGGTGAACGACGTCTGACGCCGAACACCCACCAGACACCGAACACCCACCAGACACCGCATCGGGTCAGCCCTTGAGCCTGGTGTCGTCGGGATCGAAGGGGCCGTCGGTGCCGACGACGGTGACCGGGAAGAACTCGTTCATGTACATCGTCTGCAGCTTCGTCCCGGGCGTCGCCATGTCTCGTGGGACGTATCCCATCAGGATCACCTTGCCGACCGACGGTCCGTAGCCCGCGGTGGTCACCCTCGACACCCGTCCGTGGGAGTCCACCAGCGTGTTGCCGTCGAGGTCGCAGATCGGCTCGTTGCCACCCTGCATCCATCGGACCCGGCCCTGCGAGTCGGTCTGGTCGTCGACGGTCATCGTCACCATCAGCACCTCGGGCTCACCGGCGTCACGGGTCGCGGAATAGGCCTCCTTGCCGATGAAGTCGACCGACTTCATCTTCGGACGGGCGAGGCCGGCTTCGAGCGGGTTGTACTCGCTCTCCAACTCGGCGCCCTGCAGGCGATACCCCTTCTCGACGCGACCCGACGTGCCGTACACGCCGCCGCCGGTCGGGCGGATCCCGAGATCCTCACCCGCCTCCATCAATGCGTCCCACAGCGCCGGCGCGTCGTCCCACGCCACGTAGATCTCCCAGCCCGTGTCACCGACGTAGGAGATGCGGAACAGCGTGGCCGAGACGTCGACGCCGCCGCAGCGCAACGTGACCTCGACGAGCGAACCGTACGGCGAGCCCTCGTGCGACAGGTCGGCGTCGGTCAACTTCGCGAGCACCGCCGGCGCGTTCGGCCCCCACAGGCCGAGCGTCGACACCTCGAGGGTCCTGTCGGTCACCGTGACCGAGCCGTCCTTGGGCATGTACTTCCTCATCCACGCCAGGTCGCGTCCTCCGTCGAACACGCCGGTGACGACCGTGACGACGTTCTCGGCGGTGCGATGCATCGTGAGGTCGGAGTGGAACCCACCGTCGGGGGTCAGCCACGGCGTGTAGGTGGCGCGTCCGACCGGGCCGATCTTGTTGACGCTCAGGTAGTCGGCGAACTCGACGGCACCAGGCCCCGAGATCTCGAACTCGTGGAATGCGGACAGGTCGACGAGGCCGACGTTCTCGCGCATGTTGAGGTGCTCGCCGACCGTGATCGGACTCCACCAACGGTTGTCCCACTCCACGTCCCGTTCGGCGATGCCGTGCCGTTCGACGAGGTCCTGGTTCGAGCCGTACCACTGCGGGCGCTCCCATGTCCGGGCCTGGAAGAAGAACGCATCCAGCGCCTGCTGCCGCTCGAAGAGCGGCGACACCTGGAGGTTGCGGCGGTTCTCCCACTGCTCGGCCGGGTGGACGATGCCGTAGGTCTTGTTGAAGTGCTCGGAAGCCCGCGACCAGATGTGTTCGTCGCTGCGCTCCTGGGCGTAGAACCGGGCGATGTCGGCGCCGTGCGCATCGATCACCCTCGGGTAGCCGTAGGTCATCCACTCGGCCACGACCTGCGCCATGCCCGGGCCCTCCTTCACCCACACGGCGGCGGCCGACCAGAGGTTGCGGACCTCGGTGGTCTCGCCGAGGCACGGCATCGCGTCAGGGGTGAGCGAGAGCAGGCCGTTGATCGCGTACTTGATCTCGGCGTCACCGAGCATGTCCATCAACTCGATCGCCTGCTCCATCTGATCGTCGAAGTCGTCGGGCGTGAACGGCATCTCCGTCGGGCTGAGAGCCGCCTCCTCGTTGGAGGGAATGTCGTCGGGGTGGTGCAGGATCGGACGGTGGGCGTACGAGCCGACCTCCATCGAACCCGACGACTGGCGCTCGTAGCAGAACGTGTCCATGTCCCGAACGATCGGGTAGCTGATCTCGCTCCGGGTCTCGGCGAGGATGTCCATCGGGCCGACATCGGCCATCTGGTGCACGGCAGGAACGAGCGGGATCGTGGCGCCGGCCATGTTCGCGATCCGATTGGACCAGACGCCACACGCGATCACGACGTACTCGGCCTCGATCCGGCCCTTGTCGGTCACGACCGCCACGACCTTCTGCAGGCCGGTACCGGGCTCCTCCTCGGTCTCGACGTCGAGCACCTCGGTATTGGCGAATACGCGCAAGTCGCAGGTGTCCACCGCCTCGTTCCGGAAGAGCGTGCCCGTGTCGAGCGAGTCGACCACGCTCACCGTCGGGCAGTGGAACCCGCCGAGGATGACGTCGTCGTTGATGAACGGCACCAACTCCTTGACCCGGCCCGGGGTGAGCAGTTCGGCCTCGACACCCCATGCCTTGGCCGAGGTCATCCGCCGCTGGAATTCGTCCATGCGCTCCACGGTGCGAGCGACCTCGATGCCGCCGGAGTCGACCGAGCGTTCGGCGTCGCGGTACTGGTTGGCGCTCTGCACGCCGAGCAGCGCCATCTCCTTGTTGTGGTCGACGGGGAAGATGAAGTTCGACGCGTGCCCCGTCGAGCCGCCCGGGTTCGGGAGTGGGCCCTTGTCGAGCAACACCATGTCGGTCCAACCGAGTCGGGCGAGATGCCCGACCAGACAGTTGCCGACGATGCCGGCACCGATCACGACGACCGTGGCGGTGGTCGGGACTTCCTGCTCGCTCATGTTCTCGCTCGTTTCGACCAGTTCGACGGTGACCGCACCTGTTGTGGTGTCCGACCCCGGTGTGTTGGACACCCAGGTGTGCTTGACAGTGGTGATATATCAACAGAGTATGACGGTCGTGTCAACCGCTGATTCCACACACGTGTCGCTCGCGGAGCGCGCGTACGACGAGATCCGCCGCATGATCATCCGTCTCGACCTCGCTCCGGGTGACGTGGTGCGCGAGGCCGAGCTGCAGGCGGTACTCGACATGAGTCGCACGCCGATCCGCGAAGCGCTGCAGCGCCTGGCGCGCGACCACTTCGTGTCGGTGATCCCCCGGCGCGGCATGTTCGTGGCGGCGATCCAGATCGACGAATTGGCGATGCTGTACGAGACGCGGGCGATCATGGAGCCCTACGCCGCACGTCTGGCGACCCGACGCGGCACGCAACGAGACTGGGACGAGATGGCCGACGTGCTCGCCGAGACCGCACGTCCCGGCACGCTTCCCGGAGAACTCCTGGAACTCGATCGCCGGTGCCACGAGATCATCTGGCGGGCGTCGGGCAACCGGTTCCTCACCGACACCCTCGACGCGCTGTACGCCCAGTCGGACCGCCTCTGGCACATGTACCTCGCCGACGTGCACGACATGGGCCATGCCGTCGACGAGCATGCGACGATCCACGCCGCACTGGTCGACGGCCGAGCCGACGACGTGGCAGACCTCGTGCAGAATCACGTGAACTCCTTCGATGCGCAGGTGCGTGCCGCCGTCGCCGAACGGCTCGGCACGCCGATCCCGCCGCCGGACTCGCATCGCACGATCGAGCTCGCTGCGTTCGTGCGGGAGTCCGCAGAGCACGAGGGGGTCGGACGATGAGCGTCAACGAGGCGCTCCTCGCACTGGCACGCGGCGATCGTGCCGAGGCGCTCGAGTCGTGCGACCGGGCATCGACCGACCTCTCCCGGCACCTCGCCGATCATCTGCGCTCGCACCCGGGCACCGGCGTCTACGTCGACCCCGCCGCGTTCGAGAGCTTCATCTCCGGCGGATCCAACGTGGCCCTCTACGCGTCGACGATCGAGATCCTCGCGGCGTCGAACGATCGTCGAGCCCTGCGCTCGCTGCTCGACATCGGCTGCGGCGACGGCCGGATGACCGCGGCGACGGTGCCGAGGTCGTGCGAGAGCGTGCACCTCCTGGAGCCGTCCCACTCGATGCTCGAGTCCGCGATCGCGCGCTTCGCCGACACGGAGATCGAGATCGAGTCGTCGTCGACCACGGTGCAGCAGCTCCTCACCGATCGCCCCGATACTTCGTGGGACGGCGTCCAGGCCACGTTCGCCTTGCACAACGTCGCCGCACCGGAGCGTCACGACGTGTTCAGGACGCTGGCGTCGAGGACCGGGGCGCTGGCGATCGTGGAGTTCGACGTCCCCGCGTTCGAGGACCACTCCGTCGCTCACGCCGAATACGCCACCGCCACCTACGAGGCCGGAATCGCAGAGTACCGGGACGACCCGTCGGTGATCGAAGGATTCCTGATGCCGGTCCTCGTCGGACAGTTCGACCCCGAGCGCCCCCGGCACACGTACGAACAGCCCGCGGAATCGTGGGCCGGCGAGCTCGTCGACGCCGGTTTCACGGACGTCACGACCACTGCGGTCGCACCGTTCTGGTGGGCCGACGCGGTGCTCGTGGAAGCCGCCGGGCACCGACCCGACCGCACGTGAACACCCGGTCTCCCCGGCTCTCGGTCCGACCCTCGACCGAATCGCATGCGTCGTCGAGCCGCACGTGAGGGGCCGTGCCACACCGCGATCAGAGCACCGGCGACGCGATGATCACGCGGTCAGAGCCGCGCCCAGTCCATCGGGAACACGGTCGCGTCACCGATGCCCTTCAGGTGGACCCGGCGCGGTGCCCCGAACACGATGTCGCCTCTCGACGCGATGATCTCCCTGGACAGCGACGACACGAGGATCTCGCCACCCTGGGCCAGGTTCGCGACGCGTGCCGCCACCACGACGTGCTGACCGAACAGGTCGCCGTCGGCATCGGCGAGCACCTCGCCGGTGTGCATCCCGATCCGGATGCGAACGGAGCGGTCAGGGTGCTGACTCGAATGTGCGGTGAGGTCACGCTGCACGTCCATCATGCAGTCGAGCGCCTTTCGTGCACCACCGAACGAGAGCATGAAGCCGTCGCCCTGGTTCTTGATGATCGTGCCGCCGTGCTGCGCCACGCGGTTCGACACGATCCGATTGTGGATGGCGAGCACGTCGAACCAGGCCTGGTCGCCGAGTTCGACGTTGCGCTCGGTCGACGACTCGATGTCGCTGAACACGATCGTCACGGTGCCCTGGTCGACGGGGAGCGACCGCACGTCGACGCCGTCGTCCTGGGCGCTGGCGGCGACGATGTCGATCGAGGAGCGCCGGAACCCCTCGGCCTCGGGCCGAGGCCGCTGCACCGGGAACGGATCGGCCGACCCACCCGGTGACGAGTCCACCCGAGGAGCGCCGGACGAAACGGGTGGAGGCGGCGGATTCGGCGGGGAACCCGGACCCGGGTCCGATCCTGCGACAGCGGTGCGGCCGGGGTCGACGGCACGAATCGACCCGTGCACGAGCGTGCCGCGGCCTGCGTCGCCGGTGCGCACCGTCACGTCGAGGAGTGTGTCCAACACGATCGTCGTCTCGCCGCAACGCACGACGTTGCCCGGTCCGAGAGCGGTCGGCCGGTCGAGGCGCCGACCGTCGATCGTCGATCCGTTCGTGCTTCCCAGGTCGGTCACCACGACGCGCCCGTCGGCGACGTCGAGCGACAGGTGTCGGCGGGACACCTGGGGGTCGGCCAACAGGAGGCCGTCACACTCTCGACCGACGACCAGAGGCCCGCGGACCGAGACGTACAGCGTGGTCTGATGCGGCTGTTTGATCTCGACCACCGGGTGCACGACGCAATGGTAGAAGACCGGGTCCGCCCGACCGTCGCCATCTCCGTCCGTCACCCGGTCGACCCACTCCGACGAATGCGACGGGAGGCACTCCGATGAAGGTTCCACGAACGCAGCGCACGAGCTGTGTGCGCCACCCGCCGACGACACGCTCGCCGCGGTGGCGGCCGTGCGGGCCGACGACGAGTCGGTCGGGACCCGAACACCCGACGGCGGTCGAGGCCGGGGTCGAACGGGCGGTTCGACTGTCAGGTGAACGCGAATGCGATGATCGCCACGACCCCACAACCGGACGTGACGCCGAGGAGCATCGAGCCCACCAACGGCAGCCATCCACCGACGACACTCCGATCGGTCGGCAGTTCCTCGGAGGTCCAACGAGGGTCGGCCGCGATCGCTGCGAGTTGATCGCGGTGGACCAGGTCGTCCAGCACCGCGACCTCGCGCTCCGCAGGATGCAGCTTCAACGCAACGGGCGCCGTCTTCAGGTTCGACGCGATCGAGGTCGGAGCGAGGAATGCCACACGTCTCGGACCATCGACGGCCAACGCCGTCGCCACGACGATGGAGGCGCCGTCGCCGAGCGGGTCCGATCGACTGGCCAGGAAGCCGTCTGCGGACCCGGCTTTCCGACTGCGTACCGTTCGGCCGGCAACCCCGACCGGGTCCACCTCCCCACGAACGATCGACCGACTCGCGACCTCGACATCGGTGATCAAGCGGGACTGGGCTCGCCGGGACCACGCCGCGAAGCCGAAGCTGCATGCGAGGAACACGAGCAGCGCCGTGAGCATCACGCCGATCGTGACCTCGGGAGCCGTGTCAGCGTCGAGCACGAGGACGAGACCGAGGAACATGCCGATCGCCATCGACTGTGCGACGACGAGTCGGCGGGTGACGGACGACAGATCGTTGAGCATCGACTCAGGGTATGAATCGGGTGCGGGCGGACCGGCGCGAACCGACCGGGGACGTCTCCCCTTCCTCGACTCCTCGGCGTCCGACGCCTCACGAACCGGTTCGCCATCGAGTGGGCGTCGACCTTCGTTCGACACATGGCTCACTGTTCTGTATAGTGGAACCGTTCCACATCGTGGACCAACCAGAACGGACGCCAGACATGAGTTTTCCTTCGGACCTCGAGATCGCCAGCACGGCCACGCTGCGCCCGCTGACCGAGATCGCATCGGCGTCCGGCATCCCTGCCGAGTGCATCGAACCCTACGGGACGGGGGCCGCCAAGATCGGCCTCGACGCGATCGAGAAGATGGCGGACCGACCCTCGGCCAAGTACGTCGTGGTGTCCGCGATCACTCCGACACCGCTCGGCGAAGGCAAGACCACCACCACCGTCGGCCTCGGCATGGGCTTCAGCCACATCGGCAAGCGCGGCGTGATCGCCGTCCGCCAGCCGTCGATGGGCCCGACCTTCGGCATCAAGGGCGGCGCGGCAGGCGGCGGCTACAGCCAGGTGGTGCCGATGGAGTTGCTCAATCTGCACCTCACCGGCGACATGCACGCCGTGACCGCCGCGCACAACATGTGCTCGGCTGCGCTCGACGCCCACCTCTACCACGGCAACGAGTCCGGCCTGGACGTGTACAACATCACGTGGCGTCGCGTGATCGACGTGAACGATCGGTCGTTGCGCAACATCACCATCGGCCTCGGCGGACGCCTGGACGGCGTGCCGCGCGAGACCGGCTTCGACATCACCGCCGCATCGGAGGTGATGGCCACCCTCGCCCTGTGCACGTCGCTGCAGGACCTGCGCGAGCGCCTCGGACGCATCGTCGTCGGCTACAGCAAGGCCGGCACGCCGGTCACGGCGGACGACCTGAAGGTCGCAGGGTCGATGGCGGTCATCCTGCGCGAGGCGATCAAACCGAACCTGATGCAGACGCTGGAGAACACCCCGGCGCTCGTGCACACCGGTCCGTTCGGCAACATCGCGACCGGCAACTCCTCGATCGTCGCCGACCGCATCGGCATCCACATGGGCGACTACCTGATCACCGAGGCGGGCTTCGGAGCGGACATGGGCGCCGAGCGGTTCTTCAACATCAAGTGCCGTGCGTCGGGTCTGGCACCCGACGCCGCCGTGCTCGTGGCGACCGTCCGTGGCCTCAAGGCCCACTCCGGCAACCACCACATCGTCGCCGGCAGGCCGTTGCCCGAGGACCTGTTGAAGGAGAACCCCGACGAGGTGCACCAGGGCGGCGACAACCTGCGCAAGCAACTCGAGAACATGCGCATCCACGGTTGCACCCCGGTCGTCGCGATCAACGTGTTCCCCGGCGACCACGACGGCGACATCGCTGCGATCGAGGAGATCGCCGAGGAGTTCGACGCTCGCTCGGCGGTGTCCACCCACTTCACCGAGGGTGGTGCCGGAGCGAAGGATCTCGCCCAGGCCGTGGCCGAGGCGGCCGAGGAGGAGTCGAACTTCCAGTTGCTCTACCCCGACGACATGAGTCTGCGCGACAAGATCATCACCGTCGCCACGAAGGTCTACGGAGCGGACGGTGCCGAGTTCTCGCCCGCGGCGAACCAGCAGATCGACAACTACGAGGCGAACGGGTTCGGCACCCTGCCGGTCTGCATCGCCAAGTCGCACCTCTCGCTCTCGCACGACGCGAAGTTGAAGGGCGCCCCGACCGGCTGGACGCTGCCCGTACGCGAGGTCCGCGCCTCGGTCGGCGCCGGCTTCGTGTACCCGATCTGCGGCGACATGCGCACGATGCCCGGGCTCGGCCAGACCCCGGCGCTGCAACACATCGACATCGACGCCGACGGCAACATCGTCGGCCTCGACTGAACCGGCACGGAGACGGAGATCACGATGTCCGCCCGAGCGATCGAACTGGCGACGAAGAACGAACCACGCCGCACGCGGTCGCGCACGAGCGCACTCCTCCCGCCCGGCCCGTCGACCCTGCGCCGACTCGTGGCCGACGCCAGGGTCGAACTGGTCCCGATGAAGTCGCTCGAACGGGCGGCGAGGGAACTCCGACCCGGGTCCCACGTCTCGATGACGTGTTCCCCGGCGAGGTCGATCGAGGCGACGCTCGACGAGTCCGAGCACCTCATCACCGCCGGTCATTCGGTCACTCCACACATTTCGGCGCGGATGGTCCGGACCCCCGAACACCTCGCGGCGATCCGGGCGCGCCTCGTCGCCCTCGGCATCCGCGAGATCTTCGTGGTCGGTGGCGATGCCGGCGAGCCCGGCTGCTACTTCGACGCCATCGAGTTCATCGAGGCCCTCCTCGAGGTCGACGACGCTCGAGGCCCCGAGCACCGCCAGATCGGCCACATCGGCCATCCCGCCTACCCGGACACGCACCCGTTCATCACGACCGAGCAACTCCACGAGGCCCTCCACCGCAAACAGGAACTGATCCTGGCGACGGGCCGCACGTCCCACGTGTCCACCCAGATGTGTTTCTCGGCCGACCAGATCCGGAACTGGCTGCGGATGGAACGTGCATCCGGATTCACGGTCCCCGTCCACCTCGGTGTGCCGGGCGTGATCGACACGGCGAAGCTGATGACGATGGGCGTCCGCCTCGGAGTGGGCACCTCGCTGCGCTACCTGACGAAGAACAGGAGGGCGCTCGGCTCGCTGATCTCCCAGCGATCCTTCGAGCCCGACAGGCTCCTCGCGCCGCTCGCCGACGACCTCGACGAGTTGGGCATCGACGGGATCCACCTGTACACGTTAAACCAGGTCGACGCGACCGAACGCTGGCGACAGCGGACCCTCGCCCGAAACCAAACGGTGTCTGACACCGAATGACAGACCGATCCATCCGGTGTCTGACACCGTTTGGATCACGCAGAAGCGACGAGGCCGTGCGGTCGTTCAGTCGCCGTCGAGGGGCGACACGGGGGCGGGGCCGTCGTAGATCTCGCTCGTGATCGGCGACGGGTGCTCGCGCTCGTCGCCGCGCGGCCCGGCGGGCGGCCGCATGCCGCTCTTGGTCGCAGCGCGGCGCACCGGGTTGATCACCAGGTTGATCGCCATCGCCCCCGCTCGGGCCGGGAACGGGATGAACTCGCGCTGACGCTCGAGCGGTTTGGTCTCACGGAACACGATCCGGAACCCGACGTACACCACGATCACCCCGAGCACGACCGACAGCGCCCAGAAGAACCACTGTGACCCGAATCCGGAGATCAACGGTGCGGTGGCGAGCGGACCGACGAGTGCGCCGGCGCCGTTGATCCGGATCAGAGTCCCCGACGCCCCCACGAGCTTGCCGTCGGGCGTCCAGTCGAGCGCGTACGACACGACGAGGGAGTACAGCGGGAACATCATGCCGCCGAGCAGGATCATCAGGCCCGCAACGGCGAGGCCGCCCTGCGGGAGCACGGCCATCGTGGCCGCCACCGCACTTCCCACGACGGCCACCGCGAAGATCACCCGGCGACGCGGGATCTTGTCGGAGAGCCGACCGATCGGCCACTGGAACACGATCGCGCCGATGGTCGGGGCGACGAGGAAGAAGCCCGTCCGCTCGATCGTGAGTCCGATCCGGGCCGCGTACACCGCACCCAGGCCGAGCAGGATGCCCGCTGCCGACCCGCTCATGAACGATCCGACCACACCGGTCGGCACGACGCCGATCAGTTCACGGATCGAGACCGGCTCGGGGACGGTGACCACCGGTTGTCTGGTGGTGGCCGCCAACGTGATCGGCACCAGCGACATGGAGACGAGCACCGACGAGACCACGAAGAGCTGGAAGCCGCTCGGGTCACCGATGGCCACGAGGTACTGGCCGATGCCGAGCCCTCCCATCGACACGATCATGTAGATCGCCAGCGTTCGACCGCGGTTCGACGCGTCGGTCATCTCGCCGAGCCACGACTCGATCACGATGTACAGCCCGGCCATGCAGAACCCGAACACGAACCTCATCAACGTCCAGGTGAGAGGGACGACCGAGATCGAATGGATGAGCACCGCACTCGACGCGGTCGATGCCAGACCGGCGAACATCCGGATGTGGCCGATCTTGGGGATCCGCGGGACCACGAGGCTCGGCGCGAGCAGGAAGCCGGCGAAGTAGCCCGCCATGACGACGCCCGTGACCAGGACACTGAACCCCTCGGCGGTCGACCGGATGCCGATGACCGCACCGTTGAGGCCGTTGCCGACCATCATCAGGGCGAGGCCGGCGAACAACGCCCACAGACCACCCATTCCCGTGGCCACCGGGCGCGGTTCGTCGACGAATCCGGTGCCGTCCGGGGCACCCGATGCCACGGCGGTCGCGTTCCAGTCGGTGGCAGTCAGGGCCGAGAGGGTACTGCGCGGGTCGCGTCGAACACGACGCCGGACATGCCGCCGACCGGTGACGTCGAGACCGGCGACGGCGAGGATGGCGATGACGGTGACGGTGATGGGGTCGTCGTCATCGTCGCTGTCCGCGCAGTTGGTCGATCTTGCGACGGTCACGCTTCGTGGGGCGACCCGTGCCGCGGTCACGCTCGGCGAACACCGCGACCTCGGGGAGGCGCTCGGGCGGCGGGGGCGAATGATCGACGAAGCAGCCCTCGGCCACGGCGGCACCGACACGTTTCGCGATCACGTCGGTGACGACGACGATCCGCTGGCGTCCGGCGAGTCTGGCTTCGATCCTGTCGTCCACGACGATCTTCGTGGCCGGCTTGGCCACCTTGCCGTTGACCTCGACTCGACCGCCTCGACATGCAGCCGCAGCATCGGCGCGGGTCTTGGTCAGTCGTACCGACCACAACCACTGATCCACACGAGCCGAGTCCACCACCTCCCCAGCCTGCCACCCCGACTCACGATGCGCTGCCACCGAGAACCCGGGTGCGTAGTATTTCTCGCACAGGGGTTGACATCCACGCATTGCGTGATAAAGTACGCATTACGAACACGCACCGGGCAACGACGCCAGGTCGCCATCCACACAGGAGTCATCCCATGAACGTCCCCACCCAGATCACCGAGAACTTCGACGCCGCCACCAAGACCTTCGTCGACGCCAACGAACGTGTCCTCGACACCGTGGTCAGCGTCAACCGTCGCCTCGTCGACACCGTCGTGCGCATCAACGAGAGCATCGTCGACCGAGCCCCGAAGGTGGAGCTGCCGATGGCCGACAAGCTGCCCGTGACGTTGCCGACGCCGGCCGAGTCCGGCGCCCGCTACATCGACTTCGTCGAGCGTGCCGCCTCGGTCAACCGCGACTTCACCGCCAAGGTCGTGGCGCAGCTCCCGACCGGCGTCGCCGCGACCGCCAAGACCAAGGCCACCAAGGCCGCCAAGTGATCCGTTCCGCCTCGGGCGGCTCGTGACGACCACGTGAGATCCCGGACCTCCCCCCGGTCCGGGATCTTTCGCGTCCCCACTGAACATAGGATCGAAGCGACATGAGCGAGACCCCCTCCCCCGCCAGCGCGTTCGGTGAGTTCATCAAGAGTCAGCGCAAGCTGGCCGCACTGAGCCAGCGCGAACTCGCCAAGCTCGCAGACCTGTCCGACGCCTACCTCTCCCAGCTCGAACGCGGCCTGCACGAGCCGTCCGTGAGGGTGCTCAACGGACTGTCGGACGCGCTCAACGTGCCCGCCGATCGGCTGCTGCGCTTCCTCGGACGCAACAGCGAGGCCGACGCCGACGCGGTGACCACCGAGAAGGCGATCCTGCTCGACGACGATCTCACCGACGTCCAGAAGCAGTCCCTGCTGGACATCTACCGCAGCTTCATCACGGCCAACAACATCTGAACCCCGCATCCGATCCGGCGACATCCGTCCCGGATGACAGCAGGTGATGGCAGCGGTTCAGGCGTGTTGGAGTTCGGCGGCGCGATCGCGATCACGCTTCTCGCCGTAGCGCTTGGCGACACGCTCACTCGTGGCCATGCGCTTCATCAACCGCTCCTGCGCCGCAGCGCCCTCGCCGGTGAGCCCGCCGATGTTGGCGGCGTCCCACTGACGCAGCACGACCGGAGCGAGGATCTGCTCGTGGTGGATCTGCAGGTCGTAGATCCCGGCCTTCGCGATCCGCTTGGAGTGTTCGTCGAAGCCGGGGATGCCGGTGCCGGGCATCGCGAACGTGCGGACCTGCTTCTCCATTGCGATCATCATCTCGTTCGGTGCAGCCTGGACGGCGGCGGCGGCGAGGTCGCGGTAGAAGAGCTGGTGCAGGTTCTCGTCGGCACACACCCGCTTCATGACCTCGTAGCCGACGGGGTCACCCATCTGCAGGCCGGTGTTGCGGTGCGAGATGCGGGTGGCCAGTTCCTGCAGTGCGAGGTAGACGAAGCCCTCGTGGAGCGTTTCGGGGTTGGGCGTCTCTCCCAGCGCCACCTGCGCCATCCGGCCCCGCTCGAGTTCCACCAGATCGATCGCACGGGTGGCGGCGAGGTAGCCGTAGATCACCATCGAGTGGCGACCCTCCTCGGCGGTCCACCGACGCACCCAGGTGCCCCACGGACCGTCGGCGCCGAAGAGCGACTCGACCGTGCGGAAGTAGTACGGCAGGTTGTCCTCGGTGAGCAGGTTGACGTAGAGAGCACTGCGCACCTCGGGCGTCAGTGCATGACCGCCGAGGTCGGCGTCGGCCTCGGTCCACTGGTGCCCCGGTTCGACGTCGCGGCCGCGGGCGTGCGGTACGTGCTCGTGGGGGAACCACTCCTTCGACGTCTCGAGATGGCGTTCGAGGAGCTGCTCGACCACGGGCGTCAGCTCGAAGAGGATCTGCTGGTCGTTCACAGGGACCAGCCTACCGTCCGGTAGGTAGGGCGTCCATCGCGACCGAGTGATTCCCATGCGCCACCGAGGCGGACGGTCGCTTGCTGCGCGTCAGGCGGGAGCGAAGATCGGTTCCCCGGTCTCGAGCAGGGTCTTCATCCCCGACAGGATCGTCACCCAACCGATCTCGAGGTGCGCCGCAACCTCCGTGTCGGGCAGGTCCTCGTGGACGCAGGAGAGGAACGTGACCCCCGGCATCGGCATGAACGGCTCGAAGATGCCGAAGGTGACCTTCGACTCCGGGAGCGCGGCGACGTCGGGCGCCCACAGCCCGTTGAACGTGGTGACGAGCTCTCTGCCGGGGTCGACGTCCACGATGGTTCCGGTGATGACATCACCGCCTCCGGCCTCTCGCTGAGGCGGTCCTGGCCGGACGCATCGGCCGCTACCAACTGCACGCGGCCATCCAGTCCGTCCACAACCGTCGAGCGCCGACCGGAGTGACCGACTGGGCGTCGATCGCTGCGCTCTACGACGGGGTGGCCGGCCTCGATCCGACCATCGGCACACTCGTGGCTCGCGCCGCCGCCCACGCATCGGCCAGTGGACCCGACATCGCGCTCCGCCTGCTCGGCGAACTGCCCGCCGACCGCACCGCCGACTACCGGCCGTACCACTCGATGCGGGCCCACTGCCTGGCGGGCGCCGTCCGGCCCGAGGCCGCCGGCGCGAGCGCTCGACGCGCCATCGAACTCACCGAGGACCCGGCCGTCGGACGGTGGTTGAGGTACACCCACCTCGGCGACAGAACCTGAGCTGCTCGAGCGTCGCGGACCGGTCGGTCCCGGCCGTGCCGTGGCGTCTCAGCTCCGACTCGATCGATCCCGCGGCTCGCTCCGTGGTGTCGGACCGAGGAGTCCGTGGACGATCAACCCGGTGAAGCGCGCCGCACGGTCTTCGACGTCGACGGACGTGAGGCCGAGCACCTCGTCGAGTTGGGTGAACTTCGCTCGGAGCTGGACGAGTCCCTGCACCATCGCCCAGCACAGGCGTGCAGCGTCGGTCACGTCGATGTCCGGGTTGCGTGACTCCGCGATGTCGGCGATGGTCGACTCCAACAGGCCGTAGGCACGGAGTCCGGCGGACTGGAGATGGGCGTCGTCGGCATCGACCACGTCGTCGCGGAACATCACCTCGCAGTGCCCGGGGTGGCGAACGCCCACCCGGACGTACCCGCGACCGATCGCCTCGAGCCGCTCGACGGGGTCCTCGACGCCGCTCGCAGCCGTCGAGGTCTCGGCGTACAGCGTCTCGAATCCCTCGATCGCCACGGCCGTCAGCAGGCCGCGGACGTCGCCGAAGTGGTACCCGGGCGCAGCGTGGGACACTCCCGCCCGCCTGGCCACCTCGCGCAGGCTGAACGCGCCGAGACCCTTGTCGACGATCACGTCGACCGCCGCGGCGCGCAGCGTGTGCGGAAGATCCCCGTGGTGGTACGGGCCAGGTGTGCTCACGGTCACCCGGTCAGTATGCCCAGATCATCTTGACGGTGTCACCTTCGATCTTTACAGTGTCAACCGAGGCTTCATGACACTGTCAAGTCGCCACGGAACCCGATCGGCAGAACCGCCGAACACCATCCACGCAGGAGTCACGATGTCCATCACCCCCGAAGCCCGGCCGCTGGCCGCAACCGACGTGGCGTCCACCACGGACCGAAGCGGTGCACCGCCCAGCGATCCCCGACGATGGGCGATCCTCGTCGTCGTGTGCGTGGCGGTCTTCGTCACCACGCTCGACGGGCTGATCGTCAACATCGCACTCCCGACGCTGTCGACCGAACTCTCGGCGAACACGCGACAGCTCCAGTGGATCGTCGACGCCTACCTCCTCGTGTTCACCGGGCTGCTCCTCGCAGCCGGTGGGCTCGGCGACCGGTTCGGTCGCAAACGGACGCTGATCATCGGCTTGACGGTGTTCGGCGCCACCTCGGCCTACGCCGGGACCGTCGGAACGGCCGGCGAGCTGATCGTCGCCCGCGCGCTGATGGGCATCGGTGCCGCAGCGATCTTCCCCGCGACGCTCGCCATCATCACCAACGTGTTCACCGAACGCGGCGAGCGCGCCAAGGCGATCGGGATCTGGAGCGCGACCAGCGGCGTGGGTGTCGCCGCCGGGCCGATCGCGGGCGGTTGGCTGCTCGAACACTTCTGGTGGGGGTCGATCTTCTTCGTCAACATCCCGGTGGTCGTCGTCGGCATCGCCGCGACGATTGCGATCGTTCCGGAGTCGCGGGACGAGTCCACACCGCCACTCGACCGAGGCGGGCTGGTGCTCTCGATCGCATCGATCGCCGCACTCGTGTTCACCATCATCGAGGCGCCCGTGTACGGCTGGCTGAGCGGCATCGTGTTGGGTGGGTTCGCACTGTCGGCGGTGCTGCTCGCAGCGTTCATCGCATGGGAACTGCGCGTCCAGCATCCGCTCCTGCCGGTGCGCATCTTCGAGAACCTGCGCTTCAGCGCCGCCAGCGTGTCGGTCACCTCCGCGTTCTTCGCGCTGTTCGGCTTCGTGTTCCTGATCACCCAGTACTTCCAACTCGTGCGGGGCTACACGCCGCTGCAGGCCGGCGTGCGCACGCTGCCGGTCGCGTTCTCGATCGCCGCTGCGTCCGTTCTCTCGCCGCGCATCGTCGAGCGGGTCGGCACCAAGGTGGTCGTCGCCGGCGGGTTGGCCATGATGGCGGCCGGCTTCGTGTGGGTGTCGACGGCCTCGGCGCAGACGCCCTACATCGAGATCGTCGGCCAGATGCTGCTGCTGGGACTCGGGCTCGGGTCCACGACCGCACCCGCCACCGAATCGATCATGGGCTCGCTCACTCTCGACAAGGCCGGCATCGGATCGGCCGTCAACGACACGACGCGCGAACTCGGCGGCACGCTCGGCGTCGCAGTCGTCGGATCGGTGTTCAGCTCCGTCTACGTCGCGGCGCTCGCCGACAGCTCGACGGTCGCTGCCCTCCCCGATGCCGCTCGCGCTGCGACCGAGGAGTCGGTCGCAGCCGCCGGCACCGTGGCGCCGACGCTCGGGGAACTGGCCGGTGTCTACCTCACCGACGTGAGCGACGCCTTCCTGTCGGGTCTGTCGGTCGCCTGCCTGGTGGTGGCGGGTGTGGCCGCAGCTGGATCACTCTTCGCCCTCCGCTACCTCCCCGCACGCGAACGTCCGACCGACGAGCCCGCGACCGGGTGACCTCCGCCGGCGAGCAACCGGCGGGTGCTCGGCACCGGCACGGTCGGCTCGCACGGGGAACCCGACCGTTTGGAGGGGCCGTCGGCCGAGGACACCGAGCCGGTGAGTTCTGCGCTGTGGTTCCGACACCCGGGGCTCTGGCCGAACCCGATGCGCAGCTCGTCCCGTGCCGCCACCGACGACGGTGCCTCCGACGAGATCGCCGACTCGGCATCGAGTCTGTGGGAGACGACACTCGACGCGATTCCCCGTGTCGCCACGGCGCTCGTCATCGTCGCCGTCGGCTGGCTGGCAGCCCGGGCGATCCGCTGGCTGCTCCAACGATTCTGGGAGCGCAAGCAGACACCGAGCTTCGCGCAGGTGATGAGCAAGGTGGTCGGGTGGATCTTCCTGACGATCGTCGTGCTGCTGGCCATCGCCGTGACGTTCCCCTCGGTGAAACCGGTCGACATCCTCGCCGGACTCGGCTTCTTCTCGGTGGCGGTGGGGTTCGCCTTCCAGGACATCCTGGAGAACACGCTGTCGGGTGTGCTCCTGCTGTTCCGACAGCCGTTCCGCACCGGTGACCAGATCACGGTGGTCGATCGTTCCGGGACGGTCGAGGGCATCACGATCCGTGAGACCCGCCTGATCACCTACGACGGTGAACTCGTGGTGATCCCCAACCGCGACGTCTACAAGAACGTGATCGACGTCCATACGTACCGCCCGTCTCACCGCATGCAGTTCATCGTCGGCATCGCCTACGAGAACGACGCCGCCGAAGCCACGGCAGCGATCTGCGACTCGCTGACCGATGTCGATGGCGTCGAGTCCGACCCCGCTCCGATCGCACTGGTCGAAGCGCTCAACGTGTCCACCGTCGACATCGCGGTGATGTTCTGGACGTCGAGTCAGAGGCGTTCCTCGATCGAGGTGCGCGATGCTGCGATCAAGGCGGTGAAGCGTCGACTGGATGCCGACGGCATCGAGATGCCCGCCGACATCATCGCTCTCCAGGCCACGCCGAGCTTCAAGGCCGCACTGCAGAACGAGGCCGAGGTGACACCGGCGGGCAGCGTCAAGCGACAGGTGGACTGAACGGTTCCGTCACGCGAGGTCGTGCGCCGCCCGCAGGACGTCGACGGCAGGTCTGCCGAGGGCGTGGGAAGCGGTTGCCACGTCGTCCCATTCCGCACTGACGTTGACCACCTCGCCGTTGCGTCGGGCGATCTTGACGCCGATGCGGTGACCCTCCACCTCGACCGACGACTCGCTGCGTTCGAGCGCCTCGCGTTCCACGACGTGACGACGCAGACCGATCGTCGACGTGCTCGCGAAGATCGCCGCGCTCACCGCATCGACGGCGTCGGGTCGACAGAGAGCGCTGAACGTGTGAGCGGGCCGACCCTTCTTCATCACGATCGGCGTCACCCACGCGTCGACCGCGCCGGCACGCATCACCTCCGTGATCGCCTCGGGCCACACCCGCGGGTCGAGGTCGTCGACGTTCGCCTCCAGCACGATCATCGACTCGTCTGCCGACGCCGAGTCCGACACCGACCGCGACACGACCGGCGCACCGATCACCAGACGCGTGACGTTCGCGACCGCCTCGGTGTCCTTCGTGCCGGCACCCATGCCGGTGGAGCCGAGCCTCATGGCCGGCATCGGCCCCCATGCCGTGACCCACTCGGCGAGCAGCGCCGCGCCGGTGGGCGTGGTCGACTCGTACGGCGCCGGACCCGCCGCCACCGGTGCGATGCCGTCCAGCACGGCGAGCACCGCCGGAGCCGGAACGGGAATCGGGCCGTGGGCCCCGCGTGTCGAGCCGCTGCCGAGTGAGAGCGTCGAACAGTGCACCTCGGCGAGGTCCAGTGCATCCATGCCGATGCACACCCCGGCCACGTCGGCGATCGAGTCGAGTGCCCCGACCTCGTGGAAGTGCACGTCGTCGATCGAGGTCGCGTGCACCTTCGCCTCGGCGCGGGCCAGACGTTCGAAGGTCGCGACCGCACGATCCCGAGCAGAGCCGTCGAGCCGGGTGAGCAGTTCGACGATCTCGGGCAGGTGACGCATCGTCGTGGCACGAGGGACGTCGACGTGGACCTTGGTCGCCGCGAGACCGGCGCGCACGACCGATTCGGACCGCAACGTGATGCCGAGGTCGAAGCGATCGATGCCGTCCTGGACGAGGGCGAGCGGCACGCCAGCGTCGACGACTGCGCCGAGCAACATGTCGCCGCTCGCGCCGGCGGTGCCGTCGATCCAGCCGATGCGCGCCGCCGCGGGGACGGACACGGTCATCGACCGCCGCCGACGAGTGACAACATGCGCACGGCGGCACAGGCGGCACCGAACCCGTTGTCGATGTTGACGACCGTGACTCCCTGGGCACAACTGGCGAGCGCACTGTGCAGCGCAGCGGTTCCACCAGCGGCCACCCCGTAGCCGACCGAGGTGGGTACGGCCACGACGGGTGCAGCGACGAGCCCGCCGAGCACCGAGACGAGCGCGGCGTCCATGCCGGCGACGGCGATGACGATGTCGGCCGAGCGGATCTCGTCCAGGCGCGCCTCCAGCCGCCAGAGACCGGCGACGCCCACGTCGACGATCAGTTCGCAGTGCACGCCGGAGAACCGCAGCGTCCGTGCTGCCTCCGTTGCCACGCTCGCGTCGGACGTTCCCGCAGCGACGACCGCGACGGTGCCGGAGCGCTCGGGAAGCGTGCCGTCGAGGAACGCCGTGAGCGACGTGCGATCGTCGTCGAGCCGGTCGAGCACCGCCTGCGGTAGTGCATCGAGTTGTTCGTCGCCGAGGCGGGTGAGGAGCCGGGGTCCGTTCGACGACGACGCGAGTTCCACGGCGATCGCACGCACCTGGTCGACCGTCTTCGTTCCGCACAGCACCGCTTCGGGCATCCCGATGCGCTCGAGCCGGGCGTGATCGTGCTGATGCATCACGCTCCCCCGACGACAGCGCCCGCAGTCGGTCCGTCTGGTTCCGAACCGACCGGATCGACCGCGGATCGCTCCGAGCGGTGGCCGGTGCCGGACGCACCGACGAAGGCCCTCCCCGGCTCGTACGCACGGGCGTCGAGTTCGACGGAGGTGATCGACGGTTCGATCGAGCGCATCGTGGCGGCGAGTCCGACGAGGAGGCGGTCGTCGATCAGGTCGCGGTCGACGTCGGCGACCTCGACGAGCACGGCCGTGTCGCGTACTCGGCAGCGGACCACGCCGATCCCCGATCGCTCCCGCACGAGCGCCTCACCGGCTTCGATCGCCCGGAGCATCGACGGGGTCACCCGGGTCCCCGTGTAGAGCCGGCTCGCGAGGCACGGCGACGCAGGCAGGTCGGCCTCGGCTAGACCCAGATGCCTCGCGATCGAACGGATCTCGGCCTTGGTCACCTCGGCCTCCACGTACGGATGGCGCACCTCGCGTTCGGCGGCGGCGGCCAGGCCCGGGCGGTACTCGCCGAGATCGTCCAGGTTGGCCCCGCTGAGGATCACCGCGTCGGGCAGCGTGTCACCACGGAGCGCCATCACGGCGTCGTAGAGGTTGCTCTTGCAGTGGTAACACCGGTCGGTCGGGTTGGACAGGTAGGCCTCGTCGTCGAACTCGCCGGAACGGACGATCCGCGTCTCCCAACCATGGCGTTCGGCATGGTCGACGACACGGGCCGTCCCGTCGCCGGGAACGGCCGGGGTGACCGTGTGTGCGATCAGCGTGGCGGCCGGGGCGGCCTCGTGCGCGACGTGCGCGAGCAGCAACGAATCGATGCCGCCGCTGCACGCGACGATGCGTGGATGCATCGATCCGAGCACGGCGTGCAGGCGGCCGAGGGCGCCGACCGCGTCGGGTCGTGCGGTGATCGAGACCTCCATCGCGCCCAGTGTCGCAACTCGTCCGTCTGGTTCCTCACTCTGCGATCCGACGCCTCGTCAGGTGGCGCAGTGCACACAGTGGACCGCCCAGGGAATCGCCTCCAGGCGCTCCTCGGGGATCACGGAACCGCACGAGTCGCACCGGCCTCCGTCGCCGTCCCGCAGCTTGGCCTCGGCGCGGCGGATCGTGGCGAGTTCGTGTTGCAGACCGTCGTGGATGGCGACCTCGCTGAATCGTTCGACGGCGATGTTGGTTCCCTCTCCGACCCGCTTGCCGAATCCGATGCCTCCGACCGCGGTGACCGCCGCCGCTTCGATCGCGACGAGTCGGGCTTCGATCTCGTCGGCGCGGTGCGCGAGCGACGGGGCGTCCATCGCTGCCGGTGTCCGATCGTTCATCGTGTGGGTCCAACGCACGCCGTCGGTCGCGTGTTCCTCACCATCGGGTGATCCGGCACACTGCGATCCATGAGCCGACTGTTCGTGTGTCTGTGGCCGCCGGAGGAGGTGGTGACCGAGTTGGAGGAGCTGCATCGCAAGGATCAGGTCGGCGCCCGGTTCCTGCCGCCGCAGAACTGGCACGTCACCCTGCGGTTCGTCGGCAACGCCGATCCGAACGAGGTCGCCGGAGCACTCGACCGGGCGGTGTTCGAGCCGACCGAGGTGACGCTCGGTCCTGCGGTCGACATCGGGAACGGTGGCACCCTGTTCGTTCCCGCTCGCGGCGCCGACGACCTCGCCGCATCCGTCGTCGCTGCGACACGCCACCTGGGTGACCAGCCGATCCGCTCCCGATTCCTCGGACACGTCACCCTCGCCCGGCTGAAGAAGCGGGCGAACATGCCTCGCGCGCTCGGGGAACTGGTGAGTGCCTCGTGGACCGCGACCGAGGTGGCACTGGTCGAGAGCACCCTGCGCCCCGACGGCGCCCGGTACGACACGCTGCAGACCTGGCCGATCCCGACGTCCTGAGGGGATCAGAGCTCGCAGTCGACGCAGTGGACGTCGGGCGGGACGTCTCCGTCCACGAGTTCGGTGATCCAGTCGATCAGCCGCACTCCCTCCACCTCCACGTCGTAGACGTCGTCGTTGCCGATGATCGTGTGCGAGTTCCCGGGCGCCACGTAGACCGCGAGCGGGATGCCCGACGTCTCGATCTGGAGTTCCGTGGCGTCGAGGAGACCCGGGATCTGGTCGGGGACGAGGCCGAGTGGCCCCACGAGGTCGGCCTGGATTCCGTCGAAGGCGAAGTCGAAGCGGGCGAACGTGATGTCGGGGTCGCGGAGGCCGGCTCGAACGGTCAGACCCGGCACGCTCCACCCGGTCTGGCCCTCGGCTTCCGGCCAGTCGGGGATCGCAGCATCCGCACCCCACAGCGTGACGATGGACTCGTTGATCACCGGGAGGTCGGGATACGCACCCGAACCGTCGCCGAACGTGACGATCTCGGCGGCGGGAAGTCGATCGGACATCACACCGGCGACGAGCGGGGTGGCCACCGAGCCGGCGCTCTCACCGGCCACCACGACCTGAGCGACCGCGGGGTAGACCTCGACCAGGTGGTCCAGGACGGCGTCGGTGTTGGCCCAGCCTCGATGCTCCACGACGACGCCGGGTGAGTACTCGGTCCGGATGTTGCCGAGGTGTCCGTCGCCGGTGCAGTACGGGACGTAGATGATCGAGTGGTCGGCCAGCGGATTCGCGTCGTTCGCTGCATCGAACAGACCGGCCCCGGCGGCGAGCTCGTCGACTCCCTTCCTGATCCCGACCGAGTACGTCGGGTCCCCGTTCGAGTCGCAGGTCTCGGCGCTGTAGCAGGCGCCACCACCCTCGAAGAACAACAGCACCTTCGACGGATCTCCGGGCCTCTCGAAGAACGAGTACGCACTGCCGTCACCACACATGCAGTCGGGCGAGTCGGGCACGATCCGGTGCCAACTCGCTGCCCCGTCGGGCACCTCCGGAGCGGACGGACCAGGCGCGGAATCGTCGGTGATCCCTGCACAACCGGCCGCGAGCAGAGCAACCGTTGCGAGCGCGGCGGCGACCCTGTTCATCACGCGAGTCTGGTCGCGTCCCGCCGACGGCGCGCGAACCCCGGTCGGGGCAGGTGTCGTCACGTCGGCACGAAGACGCTGTCGAAGCGGGGGCGACCGGCCGACGACGTCACCACCTCACCGTCGGCGACGAGTTTCACGAGGTGGCCGAGCACGCTCGCTCCGGCGGGGCGGTGCAACTCGACGCGCACCGCGGCGTACAACTCGCTCACCATCTCCGGAATCGTCGACAGGCCGCGACGCACGGCGTCGAGCACCTGGCGCTCGCGTTCGACTCGGTGCTCGACGAGCTGCCCGATGTACCGACTCGGGTCGGGGATGGGTGCACCGTGCGTGGGGAGAGCGACGTCGTCGTCGCGGCCGGCGACCATCCGCAGCGAGTCCATGTAGGCACCCATGTCGCCGTCGGGCGGCGACACGACCGTCGTGCTCCACCCCATCACGTGATCGCCGGTGAACAGGACGCGCCCGGCATCGGTTCCGCTCAGCGAGAAGCAGGTGTGGTTCGAGGTGTGACCCGGCGTGTGCAACGCCCGGATCTCGAGTCCGCCACCGGTGAACACGACGTCGTCGGTCCGGACGCGTGCATCGGGATCGAAGTCGAGGTCGGTCGACTCCTCCACCGGTGGCTCGGTTCCGGCGGCGTCGTCAGCCGTGCCCTCACCGTCGGTCGGCTCGGGTGCGCGGCCGAAGTCGTCGGGGAGCGAGCCGATGTCCCACTCGTCCACGGCCTCCGCGTGGGGGCCGAATGCGTAGGTCGGTGCCCCCGTCTCGGCGGACAGCCACGACGCCAGTGGCGAGTGGTCGGCGTGGCAGTGGGTCACGAGGACCGAGCGCACGGTCCTGCCGTCGAGAGCCGCCGCCAGTGCGTCGCGATGCGAGTCGAGACGCGGGCCGGGATCGACGACGGCCACCTCGTGGCCGCCGACGATGTACGTGCCGGTCCCCCGATACGTGAACTTCGACGGATTCTCGGCGATGATCCGCTGCACACCCGGCACCACGTCCTCGACCACGCCGTAGGCGAAGTCGTCGGGTTCCAACGTCACGTGGTCCATCACCGTGAACCTATGCGCCCTGCCACGGCCCGGACGGGTGGAACCCGTCCGGTGCACTTCACCGTCGACGGCGACGGCGCACTCGGGGATTCGATCGTCGGCCGGGTCACCCGCCGGCAGTCGCCCAGAACGGGGCACGCAACTCGCGTTTGAGGATCTTGCCCGACCCGGTCTTGGGCAGGACGTCGATCCATTCGATCGACCGGGGGATCTTGTAGTTCGCGAGGTGGGCGCGTGCGTGCACATCGACTCCCGCCTCGTCGATGTCGGCGCCCTCGCGACGGACGATCACCGCGTGGACGGACTCGCCCCACTCCTCGTTCGGGATCCCGAACACGGCCGCTTCGAAGATGTCGGGGTGGGCTTCGAGCGCTGCCTCGATCTCGGCGGGGTAGATGTTCATCCCGCCCGAGATGATCATGTCCTTCTTGCGGTCGCAGATGTAGATGAAGCCCTCGTCGTCGCGGTACGCGATGTCGCCGACGGTCTGGAACCCGTCGCGGTGGTCCTCCTCGAACTTGTCGTGCTGCTTGTAGTAGTCGTTGAACACGGAGCCCGACCGGACGTACAGCTCGCCGGTCGCCTCGGGTCCCGTACCGGTCACGACGTTGCCGTCGTCGTCGTACAGCCGGATCTCGACCATCGGTGCTTCCTTGCCGCACGACCCCGGCTTGCGCATCTGGTCCTCGGGTCGCATCACGGTGTTGACCCCGAGTTCGGTCGAGCCGTACACCTCGAACAGCGACTCCGCCGGGAAGTTCGCCACGTACTGCTGCTTGAGGGCGAAGCTCCACGGGGCAGCGTTGGCGATCATCACCCGCATCGTCGACGTGTCGTACCGGGCCTTCGTGGCCTCGTCGACGTTGCAGATCATCCGGATCGGCGTGGGCGCCGCGAAGGTGGAGGTGGCCTCGTACGTGTCGACGAGGCGCAGCCAGTCGACGGGGTCGAACTTGCGCTGGAGCACGATGGTCTGGCCCATCACCAGACCGATCCCCATGAACCCGCCGGGACCGGAGTGGTAGAGCGGCCCGGTCGTGATGTACACGTCGTCCGGTCGGTATCCGATGAACTGGAGCAGCGCACCGGACTGGGCGGTGCTCGCCGCCGATCGTCGGAAGGCGCCCTTGGGCTTTCCGGTCGTGCCCGACGTGTAGATCATCGTGGCCGCCGCCTCGTCGGCCTGTGGCACGTCGGGTGGAGTGTCGGGAGCGGCGGCGACGAGTGCGTCGATCGGCGTCCCCGGACCCTCGCCGTCGAAGACGAACACGTTGATGACCTTCGGGATGTCGGCGCGCACCCGCTCGAACAGTGGCGCGAACTCGGCGTCGACGTACACGGTCGTCGCGTCGCTGTGATCCACCACGTACGCGGCCTCCTCGTCCGACAGTCGGTAGTTCAGTGGGACGGCGGTCGTTCCGATCTTGCGGGCGGCGTTGACCATCGTGACGAGGCCGACCGAGTTCTGGCCGCACCACACGACCTTGTCGCCACGCGTCACGCCGTGGTCCAGCAGTACGTGGGCGAGGCGGTTCGCCTCACGTTCCAACTCGGCATAGGTGAGCCGGCGCACGTCGCCGTTCGCCCGATCGTCGATCACCGCGATTTTGTCGCCCTGGTTCGCAGCGTGGGCGGTGAGGAAGTCAGCTGGGTCGGTGCCGTCGGCCATCGGTCAGATGTAGCAGGTCGACGGATCGAGCGGATCAGCGGGAGAACGCCGCCGCTGCCTGCGCCGAGTCGAGGTATTCATCGATGCGCACCACCTGCTGATCGCGGACCTCGACGAAGATCGCGGCGGGGATCTCCGCACTGCGGCCCTCGTCGAACGTGAGCCGCAGCACGTGGCGCTGGACGAAGCCCGTGTCGCCGATCGTGCGCTGGACGTCGCGGTACTCGATCGACGCCGTCCGCCCGATCATCCACTTCATGACCGCGAGGTTCTGGGCCTTCGTCTGCACGACGCCGTCGTTGTTGTGCCAGACCTCCACGTCGTCGGCCCACATCGACGTGATGGTCTCGACGTCCCCGTCCTCGATCGCGGCGAAGATCCTGTCGGCCAGCGCGTCGATCGACGGTCGGTCGTCGTCGGGCGTCGGCTCCATCCGACCAACGTAGTGACCGCCGGCCGGCGGGCTCCCGTCGGGATCAGGCCGACAGGTCGACGTCGAACGGCGGAATGTCGGTGACCGCGATCTCGGGACCCAACGTCGCGCCCTTCAGTTCCAGACGATCGCCGCTCCAGAACTTGCCGGGGTCGTACCAGTTCGGAGGCCGCTTCGCGTCGAGCAGGCCCATGCGCTCGTAGGTGATCGCGACGACCTCGGCACAGAACAGCGTCTCCAGGCGGGTCCGGCGACGCAGACGGCCCTTCACCCATCCGGTGGCGAGCGACGCCGTGGCGGGGAACGTGCGCCCGTCGAGTTCCGCGACGGTCGAGATGACCGCGTCCTCCATCGCCAACTCCTGCTCGGGCGTCAGGTCGATGTCGATCTGGCGCATCCACACCGCCTGGCCGTACCGATGGTGCCACTGTCCGGCGGCGTCGACGAGTCGGTGGAGTTGCGTCCCACGGTGTGTGATCCCCGCCCAGACGTCGGGGATCGTTCGTCCGAGTTCGGCGTGCCAGATCAGTGGCGGCAGATCGTCGAGCGCGATCACCATGCCGACGTGGTTGACCGGGCTGTTGGTGAACGCCCGGATCGCACGGTCTGCGGTCGACGTCCCTCTGAACAGCCAGACGTCGCCCGTGCGGGCGAGTCCGGCGGCCTCGTCGAAGGTCATCGACGACCGGCCCTGCGACGAATGTTCGGTGTCGGCCATCGGCGTCCTACGGTACCGAGCGATGAACGTGTGGAAGTGGGTCGGTCTCGCCGGCGTGGTGGGCGTCGCAGCGGTCGGTGTCGCCGCCGGGACGGCAACGGTCAAGCGCAGGCGTCGGGACTACGTCGAGGCGAACTCTTCGGACCTCCGCGACCGTCTGCACGCCCGCTTCGACGAAGCCGAGGCCCGCCGAGCAGGCTGACCGGGACACGGCCTCACGGCCACGACCGACCCCTGGAACCGAGGACCCACATGCCCATCGACTCCGATCTCGCGCTCTCCCGATCCGAACAGGACGAGATCCTCCGCACCGAGTGGAACATGCGGATCTCCACCACGTCTCCTTCCGGGCGCAGCAACGTCACTCCGCTGTGGTTCGTGTGGCACGCCGACCAGGTGTGGGCGTACTGCCGCGGCCAGAAGGTCGACAACATCCGGCGCGACCCGCGCTGCACGGTGCTCGTCGACTGCGCCGTCCGGTTCCGGGAACTGCGGGGGATCATGATCCAGGGCGATGCACGCGTCCTCGAGGACGAGGACGCCGAACGGGCCGAGGCGGATCTCGTCGAGGTCCGCCGGCTGTACGGGATCAAGTACCACGGCGGACACGGCGAGGACCCGGGGGCCGAACCCGTCCCGATGGCCGCATCGGCACGCGGCCGGAGTTGGCGCTGGGTGGCGATCACCCCGGTCAGCACGGTCACCTGGGACAACACCAAGCTGCCGTCACGATCCCGCTGAGTCACCGTCGTCGGAGCGGCCGGTGATGACGACACCGTCCGCTCGGAGTCAGTGCCAGGGCAGAGGCTGCACCGACCCGACGGGAGCACCGTGGCCGAGCATCCGGACGGTGACGGCATCGAGCACGTTGCGGTGCTCGCCGTCGACGTCGACGCCCAACTCGCGCAACAACATCGGCGTCACCGCACGCCGTACGTCGTCGGAGCCGTCGGCGATCTTCAGCGCGGCGGCGCGACCATCGGGGAGCCCGACGACCATCACGCCCGCTGCGCCGTCCTTGGCAACGAGGCCCGGAACGGCCTGCATCCAGAGGGTGGTGTCGCGATCGGTGCCGGCCACCATCGAGGGTGCGGCCGACATGGCGGCAGTGACGATCGAACCGGCACGGCGCATCGCTCCGAGCGAACGGGCCACGTCGACGAGGGGCATCACGTGCGTGGGCGCACCGCACCCGTCGACACCGACGTCGACGACCGACCCGCCCGAGCGTCCGGCGAGCGCGTCGATCCGCGCAGTGATCGCCTGCTGGAGCGGATGGTCGCGTTCGAGGTAGGTGTCGATCGGCCAGCCGTTGATCCGGCACGTGGCGAGCATCCCGGCGTGCTTGCCCGAGCAGTTCTGCTGCAACGGCGATGGCTCGACACCGGCGGCGATCGCAGCGACCCGCATGGTCGGTCCGGCCGGACGGTCGGGCGTGTTGGCGAGGTCGGCGACGCTCAGATCGTGACGGGCGAGGATCTCGAGCACGGCGTCGAGGTGACGCTGTTCGCCCGAGTGACTGGCGGCCACGACCGCGAGGAGCTCGGACGGAAGGTCGAGGCCGGCTTCCACCATGGCGTCCGCCTGGAACGGCTTGAGCGACGACCGCGGATACACCGGAACCTCGGGGTCACCGACCGACACCGAGACGGCACCATCCGCGTCGACGACCACTGCGGCGCCGTGATGGAGCGACTCGTCGACGTCGTTGCGCGTCGCGACCGCGATCGGTGCGAACGCCGACGAGTCGAACCGCGTCCCGTCGATCGGGACCGCCCCGCCGTCACCGGTCATCGCCGCCGCCGCAACGTGATCTGCTTGCCGGTCGGTTCGACCACCTCGGTCAGCCGGTTGTCCACGACGTCGTACCGCTGACCCCATCCGGTCACCAGCGCCTGGGCCATGGCGACCGCCGGAAGGGCCAGGACCGCGCCGATCGCACCCAGCAGGGCCGCGCCACCGATGGCCGCGCCGAATGCGAGTGCCGGGTGGAGTTCCATCGTGCGTGACGTGATGCGTGGTGTGAGGAAGAAGTTCTCGATCTGCTGGTACAGCACGATGAAGACCACCACGATGACCGCATCGACGGGCGAGTCGAGCAGCGTCACCAGGATCGGGAGCACGCCGGCGATGTAGGTGCCGACCACGGGCAGGAACTGGCTGAACAGCCCGACCCACAGCGCGAGTGCGATCGGAGCCTGCGTTCCCAACGACTGGAACAGGACCCAGTGCGAGGTCGCCGAGAGCAGCGCCAGCAGTGCTCGCGAGTAGAGGTAGCCGCCCGTCTTGTTGATCGCGATGTCCCACGTGCGCAGCACCACCTCCTGGCGGCTGGGGCGCAGGCGGGAACAGATCGCCCGTCGCAGGCGTGGCCCGTCGGCGACGAGGTAGAACGTGAAGAGCAGGACCGACAGGCCCTGGAAGATCACGCCGACGACGGCCAGCGACAGGCGAACGGCTTCGTCACCCTGGGCCTGGATGAACTCCTGCACACGGCCGTTGGGATCGTTGAACTCGTCGACGACCGACTGCGGGTCGACCTGGGTGCCGAACGTCGAGTTGACCCAGTCGACGGAGTCGGTGATGTAGGTCTCGGACTCGGAGAGCAGGTCGGCGACCTGTCGGCCGACCAGGGAGCCGATCGCGACGACGAAGACCAGGAAGGTCACGAGCACACCGAGGAGGATCGTCGCCGTGGCCGTGCCGCGTCGCCACCCGCGCCGCGCCAGACGATCCACACCGGGCTCGATCGCGAAGGTCAGGAAGACCGAGATCAAGAGCAGCAGCAACAGCCCCGACAAGCGGTGAAACACGTGACGGGCGACCATCGAGAGCAGGAAGCCGAGCCAGAAGAGCACGATCGCCGGCACCGCCCAGCGGGGGAGCATCCGGTCGGTCTGGCGACGGTCGAACGCTCGACCCGTCTCCGGGTCGATCCGCCTGCCCCAGTTGTCCCGCCGCGGGATCGGTCCGGTCGCGTCGTCGTCCCGGCGCCGCCGCCGTTCACCGGTGCCGTCCACGTCGTCCACGTCGTTCACGTCGTTCACGTCGTTCATGACATGTTCGTCCGTGACCGGTGCGTCGGTGGCGAATCCGTCGGTCGACACCGGATCGTCGTCGGGGTGGGCGCGACGGCGGCGGTCGGTGCTGCGGTCATCGCTCGTCACGCCACGGAAGGTACTTCGTGAACGAACGTTCGGGTGGACACGATCGGCGCTGCGCTGAGCAGCGGGCACCGATGTCTGAAATGGTGTGACGATGACGGACGTCGGTTCCGAAGCGAGCGGAGTGCGGGCGTGGCTGGGCGAGCAGGTGCGAAGCCGTGTCGTGGGCCCGCACGCCGACCTGCGCCATGCGGAACTGTTCGACACCGGCGAGCCCGGATGGTTCGTCGACGACGCTCCGATCCGACGGGTCCATGCCGACGCCTCGATGTTCGTCGGCGGGCTCCGTGCGTTGCTGTTCCAGTCACTCCACCCGCGGGCGATGGCGGGGGTGGCCCAGCACTCCGACTACCGCCACGATCCGTGGGGCCGGTTGCAGCGCACGGCGGACTTCCTCGCTGCCACGACCTTCGGTCCGGCGTCGCAGGCCGAGCGGGCGGTCGACATCGTCCACCGCGTCCACGACCGGGTGGTCGGGACGACGAGTGACGGCCGCGCCTACGCCGCCAACGATCCGCACCTGCTGCACTGGGTCCACATCGCCGAACTCGACAGCTTCCTCGCCGCTCACGACCGCTTCGGTGCGCAGCCGCTGGTCGGCGCCGATCGCGACCGGTACGTCGCCGAGTCGGCCGTGGTCGCCCGCGCCCTCGGCGTGATCGAGCCCCCCACGACCGAGCGGGCTCTGCGCAAGCACCTGGCGGAGTTCCGCCCGGAACTGCGTGGCACGCGCGAGGCGCGCGACGCCGCCCGCTACCTCCTCGTGCGTCCTCCGCTCCCCATGGCGGGGCGCGCTGCGTACGGCCTGATCGCCGCGGCGGCGGTGTCGCTGATGCCCGTCTGGACCCGCTGGCCACTTCGCCTGCCGTGGATGCCGGTGAGCGAGGCCACGCTCGGGCGCGCCGTCGGCGATGCGGTCACGAAGACACTGCGCTGGGCGATCGTCCCCGCCGACGTCCACATCGCCGAGTGACCGTCACGCGTCACCCTTCACGCTGACGCGTCCGACCGGGTCGTGCGGCCCCGGGGTCCTCGGTGTCCGGATCGGTCGATCGATCAGCTCACGTGCGAGCCGAGCCTCTCGCTCGAACCCGTGCAGGTCGGCGGTGGCACGCGCCTCCTCGGCGAGCGCGCTCGCAGCCGCTGCGTCACCGGTCGCCGAACGCACACCGGCCAGCAGACGGCGTGCGACCGTTGCTTCGAAGGTCATCTCGAGCTCGTCGGCGTCGCGGATCGCCTCGGTGAGGAGTTCGACCGCCTCGTCCGTGCGTCCGAGAGCAGCGGCCAGCTCACCCAGCGAACGCGAGACCAGACCGACCACCAGCGTTCCCGACGAGGCGATCCCGACGCGTCCACGGTACGGAGCGAGTTCGGCGAACAACCGGGCGCACAGTTCCGTCCGTCCGAGGTGTGCAGCCACCTCCGCCCGGCACTGCATCACGCTCATCCAGAAGTAGCTGCGTCGAATCGGACCCTGCTCGTCGAGGACCCGGCCGGCCGCGTCGTCGTCGCCGGCCATCAGGTGAGCGATCGCCAGACCCGCTCGCCAGGTGTTGGAGTGGGGACCGTCGAGCATCGTCGAGATCACCGGGATCATCGTGTCGAGGCGACCGGACTGGATGGCGATTCCTCCGACCTGGAGCGCCCAGGTCCCGTCGGTGTCGGCGTGGGAGTCGGCGTGGCGAGCGGCGAGCGCGTCGACGCGCTGGGCGAGCTCCGAAGCGCCACGTGCGATGTCGATCGCCAGGATGAACCGTTCGACGAGGAAGTCGAAGTACTCGATTCCCGTCGCGGGGACGAGACGACGGAGTCGGACGAGGCGCACGTGCGCATCCTCGACGCATCCTCGTTCCACCGCGCAGTACCCGGCGAAGAACTCGCCGATGAACTCGATCTCGGCGTCGCCCAGTTCCGATGCCAGGTCGATCAGTCGGTCGGCGATCACTTCACGTCGGTCGAGCGTGCCGGGTTCCCAGCGCGACACGAACTCGGCGTTGAGCGCGATCGCCTCCAGGATCGGCTCGCCGTGTTCGGAGGCGAGCCGGTTCGCTTCGGCGATCAGGTGGACCCGCCGCTCGTGATCGCCGGAGAACGACAGGTTCGAGGCGAGCGCCGCCAGCACCCGAACCCGTGCCGGGTCGTCGGAATCGAGCCGCGCCAACGCCCGCTCGCACACGTCGGTCATCGCCGGATCGACGTTGTCCGCGAGGATGAAGAAGAACCCCTGCACCGTGGTCAGCGACGCCGCCTCGGCCAGCATCAGGTCGTCGCCGCTGGCCTCGGCGATCGCTGCTCCCCGCTCGATCGCCTCGAGGAAGGTCAGGTCTCCGAACGCCCGACCGGCTGCGCCGAGTCCGAGCCACACGTCGGCGTGGTCGCCGTCGTGCGAGGTCGCGTGGCGGCGGTGCTCGGCGATCGCCGTGCGGAAGCGACTGCGCGCCGACGAGTGATCGGGCGACTCCGTCCGTCCGTCGCCCAGGTCCTCTCCGCTCGTTCCTCGGTTCGTGTCGTGGCCCGTCAGTGCCGTGAGGAACGGTTCGCGGGCGATGCGCAGGACCGCCCCGGAGGACACGGCACACACCGATGTCATCGACGCGATGCCGGCGAGCAGCCCGACCTCACCGATCACGGCACCTCGACCGACCGTGCGCAGCGACCGGCCGTTCGACGTCACCTCGAACTCTCCGTCGACGACGACGAAGCACGAGTCGACCCGTTGTCGTTCTTCGACGATCGATGCGCCGGGTTCGACCGGCGTGGTCTCGGCCGCCCGGGCGACGCGCTCGAGCACCGGCGACGGCACCGACGCGAGCATCGGCAACCCCGACATCAAGGCCATCTCCGACACGGGAACGTGGGCCTCATCGTCGGCACGGCGCAACGAGGTGACGCTGAAGACGGCCAGGGCCGCGAGGACCGCTCCGAGTGCGGTCAGTGCCAGGCGGACGTCGCCGAGGGCCAACGTCACCTGCGCCAGCAGCGAGCCGGCGATCTGACCGGCGGCCGCGACGAGACCGATCACTGCGAACAACGGGCCGAGTTGACGCGGATCGGTCGAGCGTTGGAGAAGGGTGCGGCTGAGTGCGTCCATCACCGCCATGCAGACGCCGATCGCCGGGAGGACGACGAACACGACGGGCACCTCGAGGCGCAGCCCGAGGACGACCGTCAACAGGGCCGCGAGCATCACCGCCCCCATCAGTGCCCCACGCAACGCGGTCCGACGAACCACCACGGTGGTGATGACGGTGCTGGCCAACGCCCCGCCACCCACGAGGGCCCCCAGGTATCCCGAACCGCCATCGCCGAGTTCGAGCACCTCGAGCGCCAGCACGACGAGCAGCACGTCGAAGCTGCCGACGACGAGGTTTCGTGCGGCGGCGACGCCCAGCACCCCCTTGGCCCACCCCCGACCGCGCAGCATCGCACCGGCCCGGCCGCGCACTCCGTGGGCGGTCGTCGCGCCGCCGCTGCGTGCCGAGCGGACGACGGTGCCGGGCCGCCAGGTCGTGGCGATCAGGCCGATTCCCGCACCGACCGCTCCCATCGCGAACACCGCCTGTGGGCCGCCGAATCCGGCGATCACCCCGGCCAGCAACGACCCGACCAGCGCGCTGGAACTGTCGCAGTGCGTGACCCAGAGGTTCCCGCCGATCAACGCGTCGGCGCTCCGTGCGACCTTGGGAAGCAGCGCTGCCGTCGTCGGAGGGATCGCAGCCGTGACCGACAACCCGACGATGACGAACGGAGCCACCACCGGCGACGGCGCGCCCAGCGCAGCCACCAACGCGGCGATCCCGTAGGTCCACACCTGGATCGACAGCGCACCGACCCGCACGCTCTGCGTGCGCCAGCGACGCATTGCCGACCCGATCAGGGGCGCACAGACGAGGGGCGGGGTGAGCACGGCCAACGACATCGGGCCGACCGCGTCGGCCCCACCCCAGTTGAAGGCGTGCACGAGGAGTCCGACCGTCGCGGCCCACTCGCCGAGGCTGCTCAGGAAGTGCGTGACCAGCAGTCTGCGGACCGGGGCATCCCGAACTCCCACCGGCCCCCCTCATGGTCGGTCTCCCTCGACCGGCGGTCGTGGTGCGGGACGAAGTTTGCCACGCCACGCTCGGCACCGCCGAGTCCATGGCTCGTCGATCCGCTCACTCGACGTCACGCACGTGGCGCGGATCGCCTCGGCATCGAGCCCCGGTCGCAGCACGCCCGAACCCGGGAACCTGCGCCTGTCCGGCACCGATGTCGCACGACGGCCGGCCGTTCCGGTCGACCTCTTGGCACAATCCAGACGTGAACGACGACGCCCGATCGAAACCCTTCCGCCGGATCCTCGTCTCGCTCGTCGCGATGGTGGTGATCGTGACCGCTGCTGCGGTCGTGTTCGTCCCACAGACTTCGTGGTGGGGTTGCTCCCACGACACCGACCTGCGCAGCGACAGCCGCATCGACTACCGCCGCGAACCCACCGACCTCCCGAGCACGGCATCCGACATCATCGACCAGGTCGAGTCGCTTCCCGGTGTGGACGAGTTCGTCGGCGGAGCAGGGCTGGTCCAGGACGTCGACTCCATCACCTCGGGCCTCGGGGACGACATCGTCCTGTCCGACCAGCAGTACAACGCCGACCGGAGCAACTTCCGCCACATCAGCGTCAGTCCCGACACCGCCACGATCTCCTGGGATCGGGGACAACCCGGCGAGATGGTCGCGCCCAGGCTGATCGGCGACGACCTCGTCACCTTCGGGGCGGTCGGAGGCGACGACTACCGCCTGACGGCGCTCGACCCGGCCGACGGCGACGTCCGCGGCTGCGTCCACATCCCACGCGACTCCAGTGACGACGTCGGCGACGCCACGCTGACGCAATCGCCCGACGATTCCGCCGTGGCCGTTGCGACGCCTGACGGCGACAGCACCGCTCTGACCCGGATCGATCTCGAGTCTCGGGGACGACCGTGGACCTCGGATCTCGCGAATCGTTCCGTCACACGGGCCGACTGGTACGGCGACGTCATCGCCGTGGGCCACCTCCCACGATCCACGGACGATGTCGCCACTCTCTGGAACGCAGCCGACACCAGCGACGGACGCACCTCGATCACCGCGGTGGATGCAGCCACCGGCACGACCGCATGGACCTGGCCCACCCGGACCGGCGACGACGACACGGCCAGACTCGCCACCCTCGTGCCCACCGTCGAACCGACCCGCGCATTCGTCCTCGCGGTCGAGCGAGTGGCCAGCGCCGACAGCGACGAGGTCCGGTTGATCGCGCTCGACCCCGACTCCGGCACCGAGGTCTGGTCGTACGTGTCGCCGGCAGACGACGCCCCGGTCGGTGACGTGACCGCCGTCGGTGACGTCGTGCTGTTCGACAGCGGTGATCGGACCGGCGCCCTCGACGCAGCAACGGGAACGCTTCTGTGGAGTGAATCCGGAGACCCGAGCCGGAACACCGCCGGCGAACTCGACGCGACCGGCCCTCAGGTGTGGGGTGACCAGCTCCTGGTCGAGGCCGAGAGTGGCGGAGTGGTCGTTCTCGATGCAGCAACCGGCGAGCGTTCGGGTGCCGTCGAGTTCGAGCCCGGGCAGAGCGCCCGGTACTGGGTCACCGAAGCGACGCTCACGATCACGATCGACACCCCCGAGGGGCCGTACATGCTCGTGTTCGGTCGCGAGTGACGAACAGGTCCGCCTCGGCGTCGGGACCGGCCGACCGACGCCCGAACTCGGGACCGTGCGACTCCCGGGTGCGCGTCGATCAGGCGAGGCGCTTCTGCGTGGCGTCGAGCCACCGTTCGACGCGCTTCTTGTTGACGTCGAAGTCCTTCTGCCCGTAGCGGGCCCGCGAGAAGACCGCCAGGGTCGAGCCACCGTCGGGCAGGTCGACGAAGCGAACCGAGACGTAGTCGGGGAACTGCATCAGCTTGCTGCGCTGCACGTAGGTGACGTGGCCCTCGGCGGCGGAGCCGGCGACGACGGCGACCCGCTCGTCGCCCATCGCCACAGCGTCGAATGCGGCGCCGAGCTGGGAAGCGGACGCTGTGAACGTGGGCGGGTGGGCGTCGCGATCCGGGTGACGGTCGACGGTCGAGTCGGCGGGCACGACCCGATGCCAGTTCGGCGTCTTCGGATTCGCGGAGGTGAGCGGGTCGACGTGCCACACCGCAGGATCGTCCTTCGCCTTCACGACACCGAGTCGGATGCCCACTCCGATGGCGACGGCGACGAGTACGGCAGCGATGGCAATGATCATGGGTCGACTCTACGACGCCGTCGCAGCGAGCAGCGCAGGAGCGAGATCGCCGTGGTCGCTCACATGGACGCCCGCATCGAGGCCGAGCCAGCCGGCCATCAGGTCCAGTTCGGCGAGGAGTTCGGCGCCGACGTACGACTCGTCGATCCCCGGCTGGCCGAATGCGCCCTTCACCAGCAGACGGCCGGTCGAGCGATCCGCCTTCAGATCGACGCGGGCGACCAACTCGTCACCGAGCAGGAAGGGCAGCACGTAGTAGCCGTACACGCGCTCGGGCCGGGGGACGTAGATCTCGATCCGGTAGTGGAACCCGAACAGCCGCTCGGCGCGATCACGGAACCACACGACGGGGTCGAACGGGCTGAGCAGCGCTCGGGCCCGAACCCATCGCGGGAGGTGAGCGTCGGGATGCATGTACGCCGGTTGCGTCCAGCCCTCGACGGAGGCGGCGACGAGGCGACCCTCCTCGACCAGTTCGGCGAGCAGCGCCCGAGTGTGGACGAGACGGTGGTAGTCGGCGAGGTCGGCGGCGGTACCGACCCCGTGGTACTTCGCGGCGAGGACCAGCAGTTCCTTCTTGGCGTCGGCCTCGCTCGGCGTCGGCGCGTCCAACACGGCGGCGGGGATCACCCGCTCGGCGAGGTCGTACACGCGGGCGAAGTCGTTCGGTCGCCGCGACGCCGCGACCTCGCCGGTGCGGAAGAGGTGCTCCAGTGCGTGCTTGCCGTCGTCCCAGTCCCACCACTGACCCTTCGGCCGGTTGCGCATCTGCAGGTCGCTCGCCACCAGCGGCCCCTCGTCGCGCAGTCGTTCGAGCACGGAGCCGATCAGGTCCTGGCGTTCGGCGGCGAAACGACGCATCGACGTCCAGCGCGGATGACCCTCCATCGCCCACCGGTACAGCGGCCGTTGCTCGACGGGGACGTGGCACGCCTCGTGGACCCAGTACTCGAACAGTTCCCCCGCCGCCGTGGCGTCGGCGATGAGCGTGCGGGGATGCGGGCCGAGGCGCGCGAACAACGGCAACTCCTGGCTGCGCACCAGGACGTTCACCGAGTCGATCTGGATCAGCCCGATGTGGTCGAGCACCTTGCGCAGGTGCCGCCGGTCCACGCGTCCCGACGGCCGCTTCGCACCGAACCCCTGCGCGTACAGCGCGACACGCCGCGCCTGCGACGCCGAGAGTTCGTCGGCCACGTCGTCCACCGTATCCGTGCGGCACCTCACGCGCCGATGGCCATGAGGTCGCCGTGGCTTCGGCTGCGGTCGCGGGTCGGCTTCGTGTCCCGGCCGGCGGCTCAGGCGTGCGTCACGTGATGGCCACCCCGGTGGCCCACACGACCGCGGCCAGGAGTGTCGAGGTCAGCTCGAGCAACATCGACACACCGACGGCACGAACCGCCGCCTTGGTCGACGGCCACGCCGCAGGCGAGCCGACGCGCTCGACCTCCGACGCGTAGACGCCGAGGACGAACCCGATGACCACGCCCAGGACGGGGACGACGAAGAAGCCGACGATGGCCGCCAACCCGCCCACGACCAGCGAGCGGTTGGGGACACCGGCGGCGCGCAGTCCTCGACCGGGAATCGTGTACTTCAGGACCTGACCGGCGACGATCAGTGCGGTTGCCACGCCCACGACCGCCCAGGCGGTGCCGGTCCCGACGGTGAAGCCCCACACGACGATCGCCGACCACGCGAGGAGAGCGCCGGGAAGCAGAGGAACCACGACGCCCACCAGCCCGACGACCACGGCGACGGCGACGAGCACCTCCACACCGGTCATCTCCAGCGACCTGCCAGCCCCAGGAACCGGCGTCGCCACACCCGATCGGTGAGCACCCATGCGCAGACCACGAGGATCAACCCGATGATCGCGTCGAGCCAGTAGTGGTTGGCGGTGGCGACGATCGCCAGGAGCGTGATCGCCGGATGAGCGAAGGCGAGGGTGCTCGCACGGGTGCGCTTCACCGACACGAAGACCACTGCGACGATCACCGCCCACCCGAAGTGGAGTGACGGCATCGCCGCGAACTGGTTGGCGAACGAGTCCGACGGGTCTGCGCTGTAGAGATCCACGCCGTGTTGTCGCAGCGTGTCGACGAAGCCGTACCCCCGCATCATCCGGGGCGGTGCGAGCGGATAGGTGACGTGGATCAGGAGACCGACCGCGGTCACCGAGATCAGGAGCGTCCGGGCACGGCGATACCAGTCACGATGGCGGACGAGGAGCCAGACCACGAACACCGCGGTGAGCGGCAGGTGCACCCTCGCGTAGTACTGGTTGAGGAACCAGACGAACGCGTCGCTGTGGAGGACGAAGCGCTGCACGGCGCGTTCGTTGAACAGGTCGAGCGCCCGCTCGAAGCCGATGACCTGTCGCGCATTCGAGAACGCCTCGCCGGCCTGGTCGCGCGTCAGATGCCGAACCTGGCGGTATCCCAGCCACAGACCGAGGACGAGCACGATCTCGCCGACGAGTTCGAAGCCGACCCGCTGGCGTCGCGCGACCGGGTCGACGGGTTCGGATCCCGACGGAGGAGGTTGCGTCAGTTGTTCCATGCGAAGCACGTCGTTCGTACCGGCGACGTCCGACCACCCCGGCCGCCCGGTGCGCAGGGTGGTGGACGAACCGCCGGGTCGAGGTTCAGTCGGCGGTGGTGATGGTGACCGAGTTGATGACGACGTCGTCCTTGGGCTTGTCGCCGCGTGCCGTCGGAACGTTCTGCATGGTGTCGAGCACGTCGAGACCCTTCACGATCTGGCCGAAGAGGCTGTACTGCGGCGGCAGGCCGACGCCCGATGCACCCGACACGAGGAAGAACTGCGAACCGTTGGTGTTCGGACCGGCGTTCGCCATGGCGACCGAACCGATCTGGTACTCGCGGGGCTTGGGCAGTTCGTCCTCGAACTTGTAGCCAGGGCCGCCGGTGCCGGTGCCGGTGGGGTCGCCGCCCTGGCACATGAAGCCGGGGATGATGCGGTGGAAGATCACGCCGTCGTAGTAGTGGTTGAGCGCGAGGAACACGAAGTTGTTGACCGTCTTGGGCGCCTTGATGGCGTCGAGCGCGATCACGATCTCGCCGAGAGTCGTGTCGAGGGTCGCGGTGTAGCGCTTGTCGGTGTCGATCCCCATCTCCGGCGGACCGGAGAACTTCTGGGACTTGGGAGCGGAGCCGTCGAACGGCGGGAATGCTGTAGCCATGGCGCCGCAGGGTATCGGCGAGCGGGTTCGGCGTCTCGTCGCCTCGAGACCGGGTCGCGGTGAGTCTGCGTCGCCCACGGGGCGACCAAGACTCACCGAACGATGAGGCGACGCCGCAACCGGCGTCATCGGTGCGGCTCCGTCGGCCACCGGGCGACGAAGACTCACCACCACCGGGGCTGGCTGACGGGCGGACGTTGACGTCGGGTCAGTTCAGGCGGTTGTAGTTGGCGATGAGCGCGTCGGCTGCAGCATCGGTCTCGGCGAGGATGGCGGTGATGTCGGCACCCGCCGGGTCCGCGTAGACGCGAGCGATGGCATCGGCGACGAGCTGGCGGATCTCGCGCTGCGGGCCGATCACCGGCCGTGAGGCGGTGGCCTCGTCGCCGACCGCGAGGAGTTGGTCGTAGGCGACCCGGAACCGTGGATCGGACACATAGGTGGAGGCGATCGGATCGAGGTCGACGGCGTCGGCGCGCACGGGGATGTACCCGGTGGCGTCGGCCCACGTCGACTGGGTCTGGGCGGACGCGAGGAACCGGATGAAGTCCCACGCTGCTGCGGCCTCGGCGTCGGACTTGCCCGCCGGGATCCACAGCGCGCCGCCACCGATCTGAGCGCCCGGCGAATCGGACGGCCCGGGCATGAACGCCACGCCCACGTCGTCGGCGGTGAGCCCGGGGATGAGGCCGCCGCCGAGCGCGGCGAGCACGGTGGTCAACGCCGCCGAGGTCTCGATCGCCATCGCTGCGGGCGCCGCGGCGTCGGCCAGCTTGAGCAGGCCCGCCTGGCCACCGGCGTTCTCGCCGACGGACACCGCGAGGCCGGAGTCGACCAACCCGGCCATGAAGGTGAGGATGTCGAACGCTTGCGGGTCGTCGAGGAACACCTGACTGGTGGGGGCCAGACGCCCGTTGCCGTTGTCGGCGAACGGCACCCCTGCTCGGCCGTACCACTGTTCGAACGAGGCGCCACCGGTGCCCGAGTCACGAGCGTTGTCGACGACCAGCCCATGCGCAGCAGCACCCGAGTCGACCAACTGCTGCGACACGGCGCGCAGCTCGTCGAACGTGAGCGGCGGGTCGTCCGGGTCGAGGCCGGCTGCCTCGAACATCAGGCGGTTGTAGTAGAGGACGGGGTTCGATGCGTTGAACGGCATCCCCCACTGGGTGCCGGAGAGCGCATAGGCGCCGAGCGCACCGGGCAGGAACGAGTCGATCGGATACTCGTCGGCCGCGATGCACGACTCGACGGGGATGAACAGTTCGGACTGTGCGAAGGACTGCACCACGTACTCGGGTGCGAGGATCAGTTCGGGTCGCTCGTTGATCCCGAACTGGACGAACTTGTCGACCACCGACTCGTAGTCGGTCTGGTTCTGCACGTCGACCACGACGGCGTCCTGGCTCGCGTTGTACTCCGCAGCGAGGCCTTCGAGCACGCCCGGAAGGTCCCCCGCCAGACCGAACCACATGGTGACCTCGATGGGTCCCGTCGCGTCGTCGAGCGCGTCGACGGGACATGGCGGCAGGTCGGCGAGCGGCGTGACCGTGGTCGGAGGCGCGGGCACCGTGGAGGCGACCGCGTCCGTCACGGTCGGATCGGCTGCGGTCGGCGAACCGTCGTCGCCCACGGGTTCGCCGTCGGCGGGAGCGTCGGTCGTGGACGGCGTGGTCGCGGTCGGTGCCGCCTCCGGTGGGTCGATCGGGTCGAACCCGGCATCGGTGACGGACTTGCCGCTGCCACACGCTGCGACCAGTCCGCCGGCCACGGCGAGCACGGCGACGGTCCGCGCGACGGGAGATCGACGGCGTGACCGAGACATCGGCATCAGCCTTTCACCGCACCGGCAGTGAGGCCGCGGACGAGTTGACGTTGGAAGAGCACGAGCGCGACGAGGATCGGCAATGCGGCGATCACGGTTCCGGCCATGACCAGGTTCGGTTCGTCGAGTGCCGACCGACTCAGCAGGCGCAGCCCGCTCTGGACCGTGTGTTGATCGGCGTCGCTGATCACCAGGCGCGGCCACAGGTACTGGTTCCAGGTGCTGAGGAAGCTGAACAGTGCGAGAGCACCCAGCGTGGGGCGCACCAGCGGCATCGCGACCCGGCGGATGAATCCGAGGTGACCCAGCCCGTCGAGGCGCGACGCGTCGATCAGGTCCCGAGGTAGGTCGAGCAGCGCCTGACGCACGAGGAACGTGCCCACCGCCGTGGCGAGGAAGGGCATCGCGAGACCCTGCAGGCTGTTCAACCCGCCGAAGATGCTCGACTCGTCGCCGAGCCACTGGACCGTGTCGAGGTTGACCACGACGGTGGCTTCGAACGGCACGAGCAGGGTGGCGAGGAACAGGTAGAAGACCCCGTTGCGGGCGGGGAACCGGAGATGCGCGAACGCGTACCCCGACAGCATCGACGTGACCAGTTGGAAGAGCGTGACGACCAACGCCACGACCGCCGAGTTGGCGAGGTAGCGCCCGAGGCGACCCTCGGTCCAGGCGTTGCGCACCACGTCGAAGGTGAGTTCGCCGGGCAGCAGCCGGTTCTCGAGCACCCGGTTGCTGGGCGTGAATGCTCCGAGCACCGTGGTGTAGACGGGGAAGAGGACGAGGAGCGTGATCACCACGAGCAGCCCGTAGCGCATCGCGAGGCGGGCACCCGTCGGTTCGTCCCACGCCGTGCGGCGAACCGAGGTGATGCGTTTCGTCGACGAGACGTTCGGATCGTCGATCGCAGCCGCGGCGGTGGTGTCAGCGGTTGACATCGGCCCTCCTCCCGAACGCCCGCACCTGCACGGCGGACAGCACGAGCAGCAGGAGGAAGATCAGCACCGAGCCGGTGGCCTGGAGACCGGGGTCCGACGACACGGGTGTCTCGCCGTACACGAGGTAGGCGAGCGTGGTGGTGGATTCCTGCGGGCTGGGGCCCCCGTTGGTGAGCAGGTCGACCTCGCCGTAGGCCTGGAAGGCGCGGGTCGTGAGGACCACGACGAGGAACAGCAGGGTCGGGGCGATGATCGGCACCGTGATCCGCCAGAACCGGATCGTGCCGGTGGCCCCGTCCACGGCAGCGGCCTCGTGCAGTTCGCGAGGGATCGACTGGAGCGAGGCGGTGACGAGGATGAACGTGAAGCCGAGACCGGCCCACACGCTGGACAGCGCCACGGCACCGAGTGCGGTGCCGGGGTCCTCGAGCCAGCCGGGATTCTTGACCGCCGGGAACAGCGAGTTGAACCAGCCGACGTTGGCGAGCGACCCGATCGACGGTTGCAGCAGGAAGAACCACATCAGGCTGGCGACGGCCACCGACGTGGCGATCGTCGAGGAGAACACGGTGCGGAAGACGGCCACCCCGCGGAGGTACTTGTCGGCCAGTGCGGCCAGACCGACACCGAGACCCAGTCCGAGCGGCACGGTGATCAGGGCGAACTTGACGGTGACGAACAGCGAGTTCTGGAACTCGATCGAGCGGAACACGTCGACGTACTGGTCGAACCCGCTCGACGTACACCGGGTACCCGCCGCGTTGCAGCGTTGCTGGCCGAGCCACACGGCCCGACCGAGCGGGTACAGGATGAACAGCCCGAGGATGATCGCCGAGGGTGCGAGCATCGCCACGCCGAGACCGGTGTCCTTCCACGTCCACGAACGGCGCTTCTCCATCACCACCCCACCGGTCGTCGCGTCACCCGTCGTCGACCCCACGCACGAACCGTAGCCCGCCCCCGTTCCTCCAGGGTGAAGCCGGCACGAACTCTGGCCGACGCGCAGGTGTCGTGGATCGCCACCGTCCACCCGGCGACGAATATCCGCCACACCGGACCAGCGATCGCGCGTACCGTTGCGCCGGACGCACTCCGTGCGTCGATCGACTTCCGGGAGGATCCATGAAGCACCACATCCGCCACCTCGCCATCGCCGCGACGCTCGTCGTCGGAGGCGGGCTGATCGCCGTTCAGTCCGGGATCGGTTCGGCGGCGGTGCCGACCGACTCCGCGAGCGGATCGATCATCTCGACCGGGCCCCGCACCCTGTTCGTACCGATCAGTTCCTACCGTGCCTACGACTCGCGCACCGACGCGGCCAGCGGCAAGATCGATGCCCGCCACGCCGGTGACGTCGGCCGCAATCAACGTCCCGTCTTCGCCGCGTTCGAGAACCAGAGCGGTCCCAGCCTGTTCGAGTCGGTGCCGGGTGACGTGGTCGCCGTGGCCTACAACGTGCAGGCGGTCCAGACCGAGGGCAGCGGCTTCATGCACGTCGACGGCTTCTTCTACGCCGACGGATCCGCGTCGACCCTGGTGTGGTCGGGATCCGGTGAACAGGTGTCGAACAGCGGGGTGGCGTACCTCACCTCGGCGTTCGACGAGCCCGGAGCGCTCGGCGTGTTCGTCGGCGGTGGAGTCGGTCGCGCTCACGTGATCATCGACATCACCGGCTTCTACGTCGACGCCGCGACGTGACGGACGCGGCCAGCGCCGGGACGATCCGGACGCCGCCGAGCCGGTGGCTCACACTCGGACGATCCTGCAGTCGACGGACATCCTGACGCCGACGTCGGAGGCCAGGACCGTGACCTGCACCCCTCGACCCTCGAACAGCGACTGCGTGAGGCTGATCCGGTCGAGCTGACGTCGTCCGGTGAACGACCGGAGCCGTTCGAAGTCACAGTTCCCGCTGTCGAGGGAGTACGTCCCCGGAGCGATGTGGTCACCCACGACGTGCGTGCCACGTGCGACGTTCAGATCGACCGGAGCGAATGCCCCCGGCTCGTACGGGAGGAGTGGCGTGCAGTCGTAGCCGTCCCACCGCACGAAGCGATCCGTCGGCAGCACGTCGATGATCAACCGCGAGTTCTGGAACGAGAACGCGTCGCCCCGGGAGCCGTCGTCGGCGCTGAAGAGGTCGCCGAAGAATGCGTACTTGAACACGTCGCACCGACCGAACTGGTCGGCCTCGATGCCCGTGCCGACGTAGCGACCGGGTGGCATCTGGAACTCGCCCACCAGTTGGTGAGCGTCCTCACGGACCCCGGACGTCGAGACGTACGCAGGGAACTCGAACGGACAGTTCTCGCCGGTGTCGGCCGCGACCGGGCCGGTGAAGTACCCGGCGACGTCGACGATCATCTCGGTGAACGCCGAGGTGAACATGCAGATCTCACCGTTGCCACCGAGCTTCGCGACGACCGAGTTGGCGATCACCTCACCCGCCGCATGGTTGAGGTTGGCGGCGTTGGGCCGAGTCGAGTTGCGGGGATGCACGGTGACGAAGCCTCCGGTCTGCGCCCGCGCGACAGTGACGTTCAACACGACAGCGGTCGCATTCGCGGGAACCCCTGCCCGACCGGCGATGGGCAGCTGCAGGGTCGTGCCGGGCCGACGGGCGAGCGTCTTCTCGGCGACGTCGTCGACGGTCTCGCCGTTCGGACGCGAGTCGTACACACGTGCCGGCGCCTGCAGTGCGGCGTACGCGCCCTCGGCCAGCGTGCCGGTGGCGTCGACGAGCAGATTGGTCGTCGAGGACGTGAAGATGCACGTCCGGCCCGCAGCGTCCAGGCGGGCGACCACGGAGTTGGCCACCACCTGACCAGCGGCGTAGTTGACGTTCGAGGCGTTGGGGAGGCGCTGGTCGCACGGGTGCATCGTGATGAATCCGCCGCCGTCCGGAGCGATCGCCGCCACGTTCAGCACGGCGATCGTGGCGTCGGCGGGAATCCCCGCTCGCCCGGCGACCTGCAACGTGAACGTGTCTCCGGCGCCCAGTCGCCCGGTCTTCTCGAAGCGGGCGTCGTCGTCGAAGGCCTCGCCGATGGGGCGCGTGTCGAGCAGTCGCGCCGGGGCGGCGAGGGTTGCGAACGAGTCGCCGGGGAGCGAACCGGTCACGTCGACGACCAGTTGCGCCGTGGCCGAGGTGTGGATGCACGTCCGTCCGCTCGGATCGAGGCGGGCGAACACGGCGTTCGCGATGACCTGCCCCTGGCGGTAGTTGATGTTGGATCCGTTCGGCAACGGCTGATCGCACGGGTACACCGTGACGAAGCCGCCGTTCTGCGAGCCGAGCACGGTCACGTTGAGCACGACCGCCGTGGCGTCCGAGGCGACGCCGGCGCGTCCGGCGACCTGCAACTCGAGGCGCCGTCCGGCCGCCACCGGGCCGGTCTTCTCGACCCGACCGTCGACCGTCTCCCCCACCGGGCGCGTGTCGGCGATCCGCTGAGGTGAGGCGAGAGGCGCGAACGCTTCGCCGGCACCCGTCACGGTGGCCGGAGCAGCGCCGACACCGATCAGCACCGATGAACACACGACGACGCCCGCCGCCAGGAGACCTGAGATCCTTGCCATGCCGCGGACACTAGACCCGCACCGGTAACAGATCGACAACAACCGTCAGCAGCGTTGCGCTCGCCCGTGCGTCACCTTCGCCCGTCTCCTGGTGTCGTCCACCACCCGTTCACGCACGGTTCACGGGCGTCTGATCGAATCGTCCAATGCGCCTTCACCGTCCGTCGTCCCGCCGTCGCATCGCCGTGTACGTCGCGGCCGCAGCACTCGCCACCACAGCCGTGACCGTCGCGGTCGCCACCACCACGTCGGTGTCGGCTCAGACCACGGGGTCGGTCGCGTCGTCGGTCGTGACCGTCGACCCGACCCGCGTGCTCGACACCCGCACGGCAACGGGACTCCCCGGACCGATCGCGACGAACACGAACACCAGCCTGCGACTGACCGGAGCCGTGCCCACCCGGGTGGGCGGGACGACCGGCACCGACGTCGTCGCCCAGGTCATCCCGACCGGGGCGACCGGTGCGCTCCTCAACGTCACCGTCCTCGGTCCCTCGACCGGAGGATTCCTCTCCATCCGGCCCGGCACCGCCACCGGCGAGCCCTCGTCGAGCAACCTCAACGCGGCTGCGGGACAGGTCATCCCCAACGCCGTCACCGTGAACCTGCCGACGACCGGACCCGCGGCCGGCACCATCGACATCTGGTACGGCACCGCTGCCGGCACCGTCGCCACCACCGGACTCCTCATCGACGTCATCGGCTACACCACACCCGCCGAAGCCGCCACCGTCGGTCCCCCAGGACCGAAGGGCGACCCCGGCGACCCCGGTGACCCCGGCATCCCCGGTCCCCCCGGTCCGGCCGGAGCCGACGGCGACGACCTCTACGACCGGATCATCGTCGTGAACGGCGACCTCTCGGCCGTCGAGAACGGCACGGCACTGCGCAGCGCCGTCGCTGCCTCCACCGGGGCCACCCAGACCGATCCCCGAGCGATCTACCTCGAGCCCGGCACCTACGACATCGGGACCGGGAGTCTCACCCTCCCCGACGACGTCTCGCTGCTCGGCAGCGGCCGGAGCAACACCACGGTCACCGGCTCCGCCACGGACATGCTGTTCGTCGGAGATCGTGCCACCGTCGCCGACGTTCATCTCGTCGGCACGACGACCGACAACAACGCGGCCGTCCTGATCGTCTCGGAGGGTGTCGACGTCGAGGTCCGCTCCGTTGCGATCACCGCGGACGGGTTCGGTGGATCGACCGGAACCCATGGAGTCCGCCTCACCATGGGATCACACCGTGCTCGCATCGTCGACAGCGTCGTCGACGTCGCCGGCGACGGCGTCGTCGTGGTCGCGTCGCTCGATGTCGTCATCGAGAACAGCGACGTCATCGGCGTTGCGACGGCGATTGCCCTCGGCGGAACCGGGGTCACGACCGTCCGCATCACGGGCTCGCACCTGGAGAACATCACAGGGGGCAACTTCGATTACGGAGTGGTGCGCGTCTACAACAACACCGGCACGTTCACCGTCGACGTACGGCACTCGACGATCGTGTCCGCGCAGTCTGCATCCTTCCGGCCCACCTCGGGCGACGTGGCGGGGCCGACTGCAGACACCTTCCGGATGTACCACTCCCACGTCGACGTCGCCGACCCCTTTCCCGCCCTCGGCAACACGACCGCCCACTGCTCCCTCCTCACCTCGCCGGCCGGTTCGTCCTTCGACACCTGCATCTGACCCGATGAGGTCGGGCTCGTCCCGAATCGGTGGTCGATCGGGTTCGACGGCGAGTCGCACCCGAGTGCGTATTCCCGGGTTGTTGCCGAAAGCTGTCACGCCCATCGACCGGTGAGTGCGAGACCCCGCCGGTAGGGTTCATCACCAAGTCTTCCAACGCCCTCAGGGCAACAGGGAAAGGGCACGCCGATGTTCGAACGCTTTACCGATAGGGCCCGCAGGGTCGTGGTGCTGGCGCAGGAGGAGGCGCGCCTCCTCAACCACTCCTACATCGGAACCGAGCACATCCTGCTCGGCTTGATCCACGAGGGTGAAGGCGTCGCCGCCAAGGCCCTCGAATCGCTCGGCATCTCGCTCGAGGCGGTGCGTAGTCAGGTCGAGGAGATCATCGGCACCGGTGGCTCGTCGCCGTCGGGCCACATCCCCTTCACCCCGCGTGCCAAGAAGGTGCTCGAGCTGTCTCTGCGTGAAGCACTCCAGCTCGGCCACAACTACATCGGCACCGAGCACATCCTCCTCGGCCTCATCCGTGAGGGCGAAGGCGTTGCGGCCCAGGTGCTCGTCAAGCTCGGGGCCGACCTCAGCCGGGTCCGCCAGCAGGTCATCCAGCTCCTCTCGGGGTACCAGGGTCCCGCCGGTGCATCGGGCAGCGGTTCGGGTTCGGGCTCGTCGTCGGGTGGCGGTCGTGAAACCGCCGGCGCCGGTGTCGGTAAGGGCTCGGGCGAGGACGAGAAGGGCGGCAACTCCCAGATCCTCGACCAGTTCGGCCGCAACCTCACCGAGGCCGCCCGCCTGGGTCAGCTCGACCCGGTCATCGGTCGCTCGAAGGAACTCGAGCGCACGATGCAGATCCTCAGCCGTCGCACCAAGAACAACCCGGTGCTGATCGGTGAACCCGGCGTCGGCAAGACGGCGATCGTCGAGGGCCTCGCCCAGAAGATCGTCAACAACGACGTTCCCGACACGCTCACCGGCAAGCAGCTCTACACGCTCGACCTCGGCTCGCTCGTGGCCGGATCGCGCTACCGCGGTGACTTCGAGGAGCGCTTGAAGAAGGTCCTCAAGGAGATCAAGTCGCGTGGCGACATCCTCCTGTTCATCGACGAGATCCACACCCTCGTCGGAGCGGGTGCCGCGGAAGGCGCCATCGACGCTGCGTCGATCCTCAAGCCGATGCTCGCTCGTGGCGAGCTCCAGACCATCGGCGCCACCACGCTCGACGAGTACCGCAAGCACGTCGAGAAGGACGCCGCCCTCGAGCGCCGCTTCCAGCCCGTGAAGGTGGAGGAGCCGTCGCTCGCTCACACCATCGAGATCCTCAAGGGCATCCGCGACCAGTACGAGAAGCACCACCGCGTCACCATCACCGACCAGGCCCTCGTCGCTGCGGCCAACCTCGCCGACCGGTACATCTCCGATCGCTTCCTGCCCGACAAGGCGATCGACCTGATCGACGAAGCCGGCTCACGTCTGCGCATCAAGCGCATGGCCGTTCCGCCGGACCTCAAGGAGCTCGAGACCAAGCTCGCAGACGTCCAGGAAGCCAAGAAGACCGCGGTCGAGGACCAGCAGTTCGAGGAGGCCGGTCGCCTGCGCGACGAGGAGAAGAAGCTCCTCGAGGAGAAGGCGGTCAAGGAGACCGAGGTCAAGGACTCCGGCGTCGACCTGTTCGACGAGGTCGACGAGGAGGCCGTCGCCGACGTGCTGTCGATGTGGACGGGCATCCCCGTCTACCGCCTGACCGAGGAGGAGACCGAACGTCTGCTCCACATGGAGGACGAACTCCACAAGCGGATCATCGGTCAGGAGGACGCGATCAAGGCGGTCAGTCGATCGATCCGTCGTACCCGGTCCGGCCTCAAGGATCCGAAGCGCCCGTCGGGCTCGTTCATCTTCCTCGGCCCCACGGGTGTCGGCAAGACCGAGCTCGCCAAGACCCTCACCGAGTTCCTGTTCGGCGACGACCAGTCGATGATCACGCTCGACATGAGCGAGTACATGGAACCCCATGCCGTGTCTCGCCTCGTCGGGTCGCCTCCCGGCTACGTCGGCTACGAGGACGGCGGCCAGCTCACCGAAGCGGTGCGTCGCAAGCCGTTCTCCGTGGTCCTCTTCGACGAGATCGAGAAGGCCCACCCCGACGTGTTCAACACGTTGCTGCAGATCCTGGAGGAAGGTCGCCTGACCGACAGCCAGGGCCGCTCGGTCGACTTCCGCAACACGGTGCTGATCATGACCTCGAACCTCGGTACGCAGGATCTGCGCAAGGCCAACGTCGGCTTCACGCAGGACGACACGGCCATGAGCTACGAGCGGATGAAGGAGAAGGTCAACGACTCGTTGAAGGGTCACTTCCGACCCGAGTTCCTGAACCGCATCGACGAGACCATCGTCTTCCACGAGCTCGCCCGTCACGAAGTGCTGCAGATGGTCGACATGCAGATGGAGCGTCTGGTCAAGCAGCTCGAAGGTCAGGGTCTGGGCATCGAACTCAAGCAGGCTGCCAAGGAACTGCTCGCCGACCGGGGCTACGACCCCACGCTCGGCGGTCGCCCGCTGCGTCGTGCGATCCAGCGCCACATCGAGGACTCGCTGTCGGAGAAGATCCTGTACAAGGACTTCTCGGCCGGTGAGATCATCGTGGTCGACGTCGAGGAGGATCCCGACGAGAAGGACGGCAAGAAGTTCACGTTCACCGCGGTGGAGGGCTTCGTGCCCCCGTCCTCGGTCGAGCTCGAACTGACGGCGGTCGACCCACCGTCGGTCCCCGAGGCCGGTGGCGAACTGCCTCCACCCGAGGCCGCCGCCGACTGAACCCGACGAGGGCCCGTCGCTTCCTCCGGGACGCGGCGGGTCCTTTCGTCGTTTTCGAGCCGTACCGGTGAGTCTGCGTCGCCCCCACCCCGACACAAACTCACCACCACCCGGATCGCCCCCACACCGGTGAGACTGCGTCGGTCCGTGGGCGACACAAACTCACCACCATCCGGAACCACCCGCACCGGTGAGACTGGGTCGGTCCCACCCCGACGCAGACTCACCGGCGGGATCGACATCGGGTGCTGGATGCTCGGGCTCCGACCATTCCCGCGCCTCGTGCGTCATACTTGAGCAGTGATGACGGCGGATTCGGGACCACCACGACCCCCTCGACCCCCTCGACGGATGTCGGAGTGGCTTCGATGGATCGTTGCCTCGATCGGAGTGATCGCACTCGCCGGGTGCCAACTCGATGTCGCTGCCGATGTCGTGGTCGACGCCGACGGAACGGGCACGATCACCGTGACCGCCGAGGCCGACGCGGAACTCGTCGCCCAGGTGCCCACCATCGCCGACGACCTCGTGCTCGATGACATCGTCGCCGCCGGCTGGGTCGTCGACGGACCCACCGCAACCGACGCGGGCGGCCTTGTGCTCACGCTCACCCACGACTTCGAGAGCGACAAGGAGGCGACCAACCTCCTGCTGAGTCTGGGCCCACCGTTCAACGGCGCCGACATCCGTCGCGGCCAGACGGGCGACACGGCCAACAACACGGCGAACATCGCGCTCGGCCTGCCGAACGGCTTCGCGTCGTTCGCCGACGACGAGTTGATCAGCGCGGTCGGAAGCGTCCCGTTCGAGGACCGCTTCGCCGAGTCCGGCGTCGACCCGGCCACCGCCATGAGCGCGGTCTTCCGCCTCACCCTTCCGGGAGAAGTCGTCGACGACGACACGAACGGAGAGCTCCTCGACGACGGTCGCCTCCAGTGGACGGTCCCGTTCGACGGCTCGGTCCTCGAAGCCATCGCGCGAACCGAGCAGGCGCCGTCCGAGGGCGGTGTGTGGGCCCGTCCCGTGTCCACCCTGGCGCTCATCGCGTTCTTCGCCTGGATCTCGTTCATGACGCTGTTCATCGCGTACGTGGCCGTCGCACGGTCCCGGCGGTCACGCCGGTACCGACGACGCGCCCTGCCCTGACGAGCACCGGCGACGTCGATCTCGGATGGATGTGACCCCGTGTCGACGTCTGCGTCGCCGCCGTGCCCGACAACTCCGTGACACCCCCACGTCATACTCGGGTCATGGCTGCGAAGTCCCCCCGGATCAAGACCGTGTACGCATGCTCGGAGTGTGGCGCCCAGGCCCCGAAGTGGGCGGGACGGTGCGCCGAGTGTGGCGACTGGAACACGCTCGTGGAAGAACTGGTGGGCGGCCCCGGGGCGGCGTCCGATCTGCCGTTGGCGCCCACGAATCGATCGGGGCCCAGCCGGATCGGCGAGGTCCGCACGGACACGGCCCGACCGATCTCGACGGGCATCGACGAACTCGACGTGGTGCTCGGCGGCGGCCTCGTGTCCGGATCGGTCACGCTGCTCGGAGGCGAGCCCGGCATCGGCAAGAGCACGCTGCTGCTGCAGTTGCTCGCAGCCCGCGACGACACGACGCTCTACGTCAGCGCCGAGGAGAGCGCCACCCAGGTCCGGCTGCGTGCCGAGCGACTCGACGCCATCCGCCCCGACCTCTGGCTGCACGCCGAGACGTCGCTCCCCCACGTCATCCGGGCAATCGACGAGACCCAGGCTCGACTGGTGGTGATCGACTCGATCCAGACCATGGTCGACCCCGACCTCACGTCTGCTCCCGGGTCGGTCGGCCAGGTTCGCGGCTGCGCCCACCGACTGGTGAACGAGGCCAAGGAGCGCGACATCGCGATCGTGCTCGTCGGTCACGTCACCAAGGACGGCAACCTGGCCGGTCCGCGCGTCCTGGAACACGTGGTCGACACGGTGCTGCAGTTCGAAGGCGACCGGCACCACGCCCTTCGCCTGCTGCGCGCCGTGAAGCACCGCTTCGGACCGACGAACGAACTCGGCCTGTTCGAGATGGTCGGAGCCGGCCTCGTCGCGGTGCCCGACCCGTCCACGATGTTCCTCGCCGATCGGCGCACGGGGGTGGCCGGCTCGGCCGTCGTCCCGACCATGGAGGGTCGCCGCCCGATCGTGGTCGAGTTGCAGGCGCTCACGTCGAAGGGCCTGGAGAACGTGCCGAAGCGGCGCAGCGCGCAGGGGATCGACGGCGGACGTCTGTCGATGCTGATGGCGGTACTCGGACGGCGAGGCAGGATCGGGGTGGCCGACCAGGACGTGTACGCATCGGCGGCCGGTGGGGCCAAGCTCAACGAACCGGGCCTCGACCTGGGAATCTGCCTCGCCGTCGCGAGCTCGATGTGCGATCGGCCGCTCCCGGCCGACATGGCCGTGTTCGGCGAGGTCGGTCTGGGCGGTGAGGTGCGTCAGGTGAGCCACGCTCCTCGTCGGGTCACCGAGGCCGCACGCCTCGGCTTCCGACGGGTGATCCTCCCCGCCAAGTCGCCCGACCCCGACGAGGAAGTGGCCGACAAGGTCCGTCTGATCCGCGTCGCCACGCTCGCCGATGCGCTGCGCGAAGCCGGCGTCGGTGCGGGGAACGACAGCTTCTGATGCCCCGGCTCGACCACGCGTGAGCGGACCCGCGCTGGCCGGGCTCGACCCGGTCGACATGGCTGCTCGACGCTCGACGCTCGACGCTCGACGAAGGCTCGCTACCGTCGGGTCGATGACCGACCAGTCGAGCCGACCGACCCACCCGCGCATCGAGCCGATCACCGAGTTCGACGGCGAACTCGCCGAAATCCTCGCGACCGCTCTCACCCGCGACGGCAAGCCACTGAACATCTTCGGCACACTCGGCCACCACCCCAAGCTGCTCAAGCGGTTCAACCTGCTCGGCGGCTTCCTCCTCAACAAGGGCCTGCTGCCTGCGCGTGAGCGCGAGCTCGTGATCCTGCGAGTCGGCGCCAACGCACGGTCCCAGTACGAGTTCGGTCAGCACACCGTGATCGGATTGGACTGCGGCCTCACACAGGAGGAGATCGATGCTCTCGTGAGGGCCCCCGGCGATCACGACTGGTCGGACGGCGATCTCGCACTGATCGCCCTCGCCGACGACCTCCATGCGGACGACTGTGTCAGCGACGGCACCTGGGCGTCGCTCGACGCGCGCTGGAACGACGCCGAACTCGCAGAGCTCCTCGTCGTCGCCGGCTTCTATCGGCTGGTCTCGGGGTTCCTCAACAGCACCGGAGTCCAACTCGACGACGGCGTCCCCGGCTTCCCCCACTGATCATCCTGAGTCCCTCGCACGGCCGGACGAGTCGACGCCCGCCCTCACATTCCGTCGCGGCGATCGCGATCACCGACCCGCACCCGGAGCCCGCCAACTAGACTCGTCGCATGGGAGTGCGATACGGGAGTGCGAACGAGAAGATGCGCGATGCGCTCGCTCGGGTCGCACCGGGCACTCCGCTCCGTGACGGCATCGACCGTGTGGTCCGAGCTCAGGCGGGGGCACTCCTCGTGCTCGACGACGGGCCCGACGTCCTGTCGATCTGTTCGGGTGGGTTCCTCGTCGACGCCCCGTACAGCCCGCAGCGCCTGTCCGAGCTGGCCAAGATGGACGGCGCGATCATCATCTCCCTCGATGGCGGACGCATCGCGCGTGCGAACGTGCACCTCGTCCCCGACCCCACGGTGCCCACGAGCGAGACGGGCACCCGTCACCGCACGGCAGAGCGTGTCGCCCGGTCGCTGGGCGTGCCCGTCGTGTCGGCCAGCGAGGAGATGGGCGTCATCAACGTCTACGCCGGCGGCGGCAAGCGTCAGCTGCAGGAGGTCGGCCGGTTGCTGGAACGGGCGAACCAGGCACTCCAGACTCTCGAGCGCTACAAGATCCGACTCGACGACGCCATCGCCAACCTCACGGCGGTCGAGGTCGAAGACGTCGCCACCCTGCGCGACGTCGCCGCCGTCGTGCAGCGCGGGGAGATGGTGCACCGCATCGCCGACGAGATCGAGACGATGATCGTCGAACTCGGCGTCGACGCCCGGCTGTTGCGTCTCCAACTCGACGAGTTGTACGGCGAGATCGACGACGAACTGGAACTGGTGGTCACCGACTACGTCGCCGACGATCACACCGCTGCGCAGACGCTGGCGGAGATGTCCAGTCTCACCGACGACGAGATCCACGATCTGCGCCTCTCGGCCAACGCCCTGCACCGCATCGCCGAGTCGACCGACCTCGGCCAGTCCGTCGCTCCGCGCGGACTCCGACTCCTCAACCGGACCGGACGGCTCGACGCCGAATCGGCAGCCGCCATCGCACAACACTTCAACGGGCTCTCCAAGCTCCAGCGCGCCACGATCGACGAACTGACAGCGGTGGCGGGAATCGACGCGGCCACCGCCGCCGACGTGCGCGAAACACTCGCCCGGGTGACCGAGTCCGCCATCCTCGACCAGTACAACTGAGCCTCGGCCATGACCCCGTCAGGCTTCGACGAGATCCCGATCGTCAGCCTCGCCGGGATCGGCGGCACCTCCCGGGAGCGGCGTGCCCTCTCCGCGACCGTCGGACGTGCGTGCCACGAGGTCGGCTTCATGGTGGTGACCGACCACGGCATCCCGGACTCGGTCGTCGACGACGTGTTCGACCTGATGCGACGGTTCTTCGCTCTCGACGTGGCGGAGCGTTCGATGATCGACAAGCGCAGGTCTCCGCACTTCCGTGGATGGGAGGCCGTCGGTTCGGAGCTCACCAACAACCGAGTCGACGTGCGCGAGCAGATCGACGTCTGGTCCGAGTGGCCCGTGTCGGACGCGGCACACGGCCCCGTCCACGACCGGCTCCACGGACCCAACCAGTGGATGCCCACCGACCTGCTCGCCGGACAGCGTGAGATCACCGAGCGTTGGATGAGCGAACTCGGGGACCTCGCCGATCGCATCCTGGGGCTGCTCGCCGACCACCTCGCCCTGCGCGACGACTTCTTCGTCGATCTGTTCGGCGATCGACCGATGTCGCTGACGAAGATGATCAACTATCCGCCCACGCCCCCGGGCGGTGCCGGCGTGAACGCTCATCACGACACCGGGTTCCTCACGCTCCTGGCACCCGGGTCCGTCGCCGGTCTCGAGGTCGTGAACCCGGCCGGCGAGTGGATCGCCGTCCCGATCGTGGAGAGGTCGTTCGTCGTCAACCTCGGTGAGATGCTGCAGTCGATGACCGGCAACTACTTCGTGGCGACCAAGCACCGTGTCATCACGACCGAGCCGCGGATGTCGGCTGCGTACTTCCACGGCCCGTCGCTCGACACGTCGCTCGATCCGATCGGTCTCGACCATCGGTTCGCCGATGCCGTCGCGGCGAGCCCCCGCCACTCGTCGGCGGGGTTCATGGCCAGCGCGGCGGAGACGCGATCTGGCGTGAGCGACATGACGAGCATGCACCGTGCGGGTACCTACGGCGAACAGTTGTGGAACTACTTCGTGCGCAGCTACCCGGCGAACGTCGCGCAGCACCACCCCGACGCCGTCGCCGATCGGATCTGATTCGACCGCTCGTACGTGTCGTCCATCGGACCCGGGCCGCCCTCACGATCGACCCCACCGCTTCCACCGCTCGTGGAATCGTGCGAGCTTGTCGGGGTTGACCAGTGCCAACAGCTCGCCGACGCGACCGTCGCGCCAGCCCACGACCGTCAGGAGGAACGGTGCCTCCGAGCGGACGACGTACAACGCCACCTGACCGTTGACCCGCAGCCAGTGCAGTTCGTCGTCGGGTCGCAGGTCGCGCGCGGTCAGGTTGACCAGCAGGCGGGCAACCCGGTCGGGGCCCACCACCGGCCGACGCGCCGCGTGTCGTTCCGCGCCTCCGTCGGAGACGTGGACGACGTCGTCGGCGAGCATCCCCAGCAGCGAGGCGATGTCGCCCTCGACCACCGCCCCCAGGAACGCCGCCGTCCACTTCTCCAGCTCGGCCGGCTCGCTGCTCAGACGCGGTCGGCCGGAACGGACCCGGTCCCGGGCGCGCACGGCGATCTGTCGCGTCGCGGCCGTCGACCTGTCGACCACTGCTGCGACGTCGGCGAACGAGTACCCGAACACGTCGTGCAGGATGAACACGGCACGCTCGACGGGGCCGAGCGTCTCGAGCACCCGCAGCAGGCCGAGTTCGAGCGCCTCGGAGTCGACGGCGGCCAGCGCCGGGTCGGTCGACGATTCGGACCACTCGCTTCCTCGCCCGGCTGCCCCCTCACCCGTGATCGGACCCATCGAGACGGGCTCCGGGATCCACGGCCCCACGTACACCTCGCGGCGGCGTCGTGCCGAGGTCAGCCGGTCGATCGCCAGGCGAGTGGTGACGGTCGTGAGCCACGCGGCCGGGTTGTCGATGTCCTCGACGGCCGCTCCCTGCCACCGAAGCCAAGCCTCCTGCACGACGTCGTCGGCGTCGTCGGGCGTCCCGAGCATCCGATACGCGAGACGGGCCAAGCGGGGACGCTCGGCTTCGAAGGTCGAGATGGCGGACTGCGTCATCGCGCCACGAGACGCCGATCGAGATGGGCGACCGCAGCGAGCGCTGCGTCCTGTGCGCTCGCGAGCACCGCATCGAGCAGGTGGCCACGCGGGCCGACCCAGTCACCGACGACGAACACGCCGGGACGATCGCCGAGCACGCCGGTCGGGCGCCCGGAGAGACCTCCGGCAGCGGCAGTGGCGATCGCGGTCACCGCAGGCATCCGGTGAAGGTGGCGCTCGGTCTCGATCGCGTCGTCCACGATCCCCGCGTACGTGAGGAACGAGCGGAGCCGATCCCGGTCCGGCTCCACGGTCGACCCCAGGTACTCCGCAACGGACACCGACCATCGGTCCGTCGGCGTCATCCCCGACGGGAAGCCGTGGTTGGACAGGTACAGCGGCGGGTCGACGCCGAGCACGAAATCGTGCTGCGGGGGTCGGCTCAGGCCGACGTCGAGCACCGACACCTCGGCCGGCGGGCCGACATCGAATTCCGCACCCGTGAGCGCCGTTGCCGCCCTCGGCCCTCCGGTCGCCACGATCACGCACGGGGCGTCCGGGAGTTCCGTGATCCGTTCGCCCTCCGCGACCTCGACTCCCGGCACCGAGGCCAGTGCGGTCGTGAGCTGCTCCCATCCTCCGTCGAGGTAGAGCACGCCACCATCGAGGGCGAGTTGGACCTGCATCAGCGCGACCTGAGCCGACATGACACCAGGAGCGTTGACGTAGGTGGCGAGCCGGATCACGGCGTGCAGCATCCGGCGCACACGGGGACGATCGGTGACGCCGTCGACCCATTCGTCGACGGTGAGCGATGCGACCGCCGATGGATCCAGACGACCGATTCCGCCCAGCACCCGAGCGAGGCTCAGCTTGTCGCGCGCACCGAGCAGCGGGCTGCGCAGCAGGCTGAACGGCCCGCCGGGCATCACTCCGAACCGTTCGGCGTCCACCATCCGTGCGTCCTTCGTGGCGGGGGAACGTCCCGACGGCGAGATCCCGAGCGACCGGAGGACGCGAGCGCCGTCGCCGTCCGCGTAGAAGGCGTGCGGTCCCCGGTTGAAGCGGTACCCATGGTGATCGTCGGTGGCAGCCTGGCCGCCGAGGCCACGACGACCCTCGTGGACGGTCACGCTTCGACCCGTACGGGCGACGAGCGCCGCGGCGGCCAGACCGCCGAGGCCTCCCCCGATCACGTGGACGTCGGAGGCTCGTGGACGTGAGATGTCGGTGTGGTGGTTCACGAACAGTTCGACGACGCAGCGAGGGCGGATGTGACAGTCGCGCCGTGTGGACTCGTCGTCACTCCCCGACGAGGCCGTCGATCGACTCCCGGATCAGATCCGCATGACCGTTGTGGCGTGCCGTCTCCTCGATCAGGTGGAGCACGATCCACCGCAACGAGAACGCCTCGCCGTGGCTGTCGGTGCGCACCGACAACACGTCGAGCGACTCGGCCGATTCGACCGCGGCACGGCTGCGGTCGCAGGCTGCCCGGTAGAGCTCCGCCAGGTCCGCAGGATCGTCGTCGACTGCGGAGTGGAGTTCCCAGTCGGGATCGGCGTCGAACGGGGCGCCGGCCCACGGTTCGGGCAACGCCTGGCCGAGGAAGTCCTCCTGGAACCAGGAGTCCTCGACGAACGCCAGGTGCTTGGCGAGCGATGCGAGGGTCAACTGCGATGGAGCGAGTCGACGATTCGCCTGTTCGTGGTCGAGTCCTTCGATCCGACTCAGGAAGGTGGCGCGGTGGAAGTCGAGGAACTGGTTCAGCGAGGTGAGTTCGTCCACCTGGAGCTCGGGGTCGGTGCGCTGCATGTCGTCAGTGTGACACGCTCCCGCCGAGTCGTGCCGCTCGCTCGGGGCGGTCACCAGAGGTCGGCGAGCCGGACCCCGTCGAGTGTGTCGAGCACCGTGAGCCCGGGACGGGCCTCGACGTCGACGACGTGGGGCACGGCGATCGTGCGGCACCCCGCCGCCATCGCGGATGCCACGCCGGTCGGCGAGTCCTCGATGGCCACGCACCGTGCCGGGTCCACGTCGACGAGCGCCGCGGCCGCCAGATACGGGTCGGGAGCAGGTTTGCCGTTGGCGACCTCGTCGCCGGTGATCGAACCGACGAACACCCCGTCGGGCGCTTCGGCGAGCACGGCGTCGGCGAACCGGCGCCACGACATCGTGACGAGAACGCACGGAACACCCGCGTCGCGAGCCTCGGTCAACAGTTCCCGAGCACCCGGGCGCCAGGGCAGGTCGATCCGGCACTTGGCGATCACACCGTCGAGCAGGCGATCCACGATCGTCGACGGGTCCAGGTCGACCCCACCGCGATCACGCAACTCGGCCGCGGCGTCGAGCAGGTCGAACCCGACGATCGAGTGGGCGTCGGCGGGGCTCCACGTCCCGCCGAACGACTCCACGAGTTCGTGCTCCGTGGAGATCCAGTACGGCTCGGAGTCGACGATCGTGCCGTCCATGTCGATCAGCAGCGCAGCCGGAAGTGTCACGCCCGCAGTGTGCCGCCCAACCTCTGTTGTTCCGTCCGGGAGCGAACAACAGAGGTTGGTTCGCGGTGTCAGCTGCGGAAGACGGTGATCTTGTCCTCGCCGATGGTGGCGCGACGTTCGGGGTCGTCGATGCCCAGGCCCGCCTCGGGCGAGAGACACAACACACCGAGCTTGCCTTCCGCCTCGTTGTGGTGCACTGCCAGCGCCGCCTCGCCGACCTGTTCGAGCGCGTACGTGTCGGTGAGCAGTGGCTGGATCTTGCCCTCGCACAACAGCTTGTTCGCGGCCCACGACTCGGCGTAGTTGGCGAAGTGCGACGACACGAGCTTCTTCAGCTTCATCCAGAAGTGGCGGTTGTCGAACTCCACCATGTAGCCCGAGGTGGCGGCACAGGTGACGATCGTTCCTCCGCGCTTGGCCGCGAACACCGAAGCACCCATCGTGGAGCGGCCGGGGTGCTCGAACACGATGTCGACGTCCTCGCCGTTGTTCACGGCCCGGATGTCCTTGCCGAAGCGGCGCCACTCCGACTCGTCCTGGGTGTGCTCGTCGGACCAGAACCGGTAGTTCGCGGCCTTGCGGTCGATGACCGCTTCGCAGCCCATCCGGTTCAGGATCTCGGCGCGCTCGGGCGAGGAGACGACACCGATCGGCGTGCCTCCACCGTTGAGCACGTACTGCACCGCGTACCCGCCGATGCCCCCGGTCGCGCCCCAGATCAGAACGCTGTCACCCTGCTTCATCCGGGCCGCGTTGTCACTGACGAGCATGCGGTACGACGTCGAGCTGCACAGTCCGTTGACCGCCGACTCCTCCCATGTCAGGTGGGTGGGCTTGGGCATCAACTGGTTGGCCTTCACGACCGACAGGTCCGCGAGCCCACCGAAGTTGGTCTCGAAACCCCAGATCCGCTGGTTGGCCGCGAGCATCGAGTCGTCGTGCGCGGTCGGGTCCTGGTCGTCGACGTGGTTGCACTGCACGGTGACGCGGTCACCGGGCTTCCAGTTGCGCACCGCCGCGCCGACGCGCAGCACGACGCCCGAGGCGTCGGAGCCGACGATGTGCTCGTCACGCTGGTGGCGCTTCGCGAACTCGGACTCGCGTGCGAGACGGTCGAGGAAACCGAACGTGGAGACCGGCTCGAAGATCGACGTCCACACCGTGTTGAAGTTGATGCTGGACGCCATGACGGCGATGTACACCTCGTCGGGTGCGAGTTCCGGGGTGCGTACTTCGTCGACGTGCAGACTCCTGCGGGGATCCTTGTCCCACGAGTCGACCCCTTCGAACATCGCCGCTTCGTCACGCTTGACGAATGCCGCCCGATAACTCTCGGGAATCGGGAGGTTGGCGATGTCGTCGCCGCTCGCACCAGACTGGATCGCTTCGAGAATCTGCTCCATGGCCAGCGACGTTACCGGCGGGTAACCAGCCGTCGGAAATCGCCGATCACCGCACTCAGCGATGCTGGAACATCACGTCACTCCGGAACAGGAACTGGATGCCCAGTTGGGTGCTCCTGCCGTCGAGTGGACGGGCCACGACGGTCACGACGGATCCCTCGGCGACCGCCGACTCGAGGTCGACGAGTTCGCTCACCGGCTGTTGGATCGAGGCCAGCACGGTGTCGCTCCACAACTCCTCGATGGAGTCGACGGACTCCGCCGCGTCGTCGTCGCTCGCGAACAGGTACACCGCGACGATCGACGCCTCTCCATCGATCTCCGCGCCCCCCACGCCGACGATGCGGAACGGCTCGTCGACGGCCGAACCCTCGAACTCCTCGAGGAGTCGCTCGGCCTGCTCGGGTGTGACGCCGGCACCCAGGATCGCTGCGGGGTCGAACCTGAAGTCTCTCTCGACGATCACGGCCGTCGGCGCGCCCACGCGGTCCATCGCTCGCGCCACCTCGACGAATCGGTCGTCGTCGGCCAGCGACTCTGCGTCGTCCTCCAACCACGACTCGATCGCTGGGGTGAGAGTCGACGTCGCCACCGCGCCGTCACGCTGTCCGAGCCGCAGCGGCAGACCGATTCGTCGCAGCGGTGAGACTCCGTCGACGTCGCGTTCGAAGTCATCGCCGCCGCCGAGTGTCAGCACTCCTCCGCCGATCTCGTCGAGCGACGACGACAGTTCCAGATCGCCCGTGAAGACGGAGAAGCTCGTGGGGAGTGCACTGATGCCCGCGTAGGTCTCGATCGCACCGATGTCGAGGCCGATCTCGGATTCGAAGTCGTCGGGACGTGCGGTCGCCGGCGAGGGATCGATCGACCACACGGCAGCCACCTGTGAGGTGTCGGCAGGTCTCCCGCCGGTCAGTTCGACGAGGGAATCGAGGACCTCGTCGGAGTCTCGGCCCGGTGCCGGAACCTGCAGGTCGAGGAGTTCGCTCATCGCCACGAAGTCGCTGATCTCGATGACAGGAGACGATCCGTCCGCATCCCGGTACACCGACGACGGGATCTGCTCGAGTCCACGCTCGATCGCACCGGTGTCGACCTGGTCGTCGCCGCAACCGACCAGTGCGACGACGAGAGCAACGCCGACGGCGGCGGTGGACCGGATGTGCGACCTGTGCATCGCCCGAGTCTGGCATCTCCTCGCCACGCGCTCCGGACGGCTCCACGACACACCCACAGCGTCGGCATCGTCGGGCATTGTCGCCGCCCGGCAGGGCGCGGCTACCTTTCGAGCATGACTCAAGGTTCGTACATCATCGCAGGCGCCCGCACCCCGATCGGCAAGATGAGTGGGGCACTCGCCTCCTTCTCCGGTGCCGACCTCGGTGCCATCGCGATCGCCGAGGCGCTGTCGCGTTCGGGCGTCGCTCCCGAGGACGTGGACCACGTGATCATGGGTCAGGTGCTGATGGCCGGCGCCGGCCAGGTGCCCGCCCGGCAGGCCGCGAGCAAGGCGGGCATCCCGATGAGCGTGCCGTCGGTCAACGTGAACAAGGTCTGCCTGTCGGGCCTGAACTCGATCTACCTCGCGCATCAGATGGTCGCGATGGGCGACGCCGACATCGTGGTCGCCGGCGGCATGGAGTCGATGACGAACGCCCCGTACCTCGCCGACGGTGCCCGCAGTGGCTTCCGCTACGGCAACACCGAGTTGCGCGACGCGATCATCGCCGACGGTCTGTGGTGCTCGTTCGACTCGTGCCTGATGGGTCTGGGCACCGAGCGGTACACGGGTGAGACATCGATCACCCGCGAGCAACAGGACGAGCTGGCCGCGGCGTCGAACCAACGGGCGGCCGCCGCGATCGACTCGGGGAAGCTGGCCGAGGAGATCGTGACCGTCAGCGTTCCGCAGCGCAAGGGCGACCCGGTCGTGGTCGAGCACGACGAGGGCGTGCGTGCCGACACGACGGTCGAGTCACTCGCCGGTATGCGACCTGCCTTCGACAAGGACGGCACGATCACCGCGGCGAACGCGTCGCAGCTCTCCGACGGTGCGTCGGCGGTGGTGGTGATGTCGAGGGCCGAAGCCGAGAGGCGCGGCGTCACCCCGCTCGGCGAGTTCGTGTCGTACGGCATGGTCGCCGGTCCGGACAACGCGTCTCTGCTGACCCAGCCGAGCCGTGCGGTGATGCGGGCCGCCGACAAGGCGGGAATCTCCATCGCCGACATCGACCTGTTCGAGCTGAACGAGGCGTTCGCCGCCGTCGGGATCGCTTCGATCGCGGATCTCGGCATCTCCGACGAGATCGTCAACGTGAACGGCGGCGCGATCGCCCTCGGGCACCCGATCGGGATGAGTGGGAACCGGTTGGCGCTGACGCTCCTGCACGAACTGCAGCGACGCGGCGGCGGCACCGGTGCGGCCGCCCTGTGCGGCGGCGGCGGACAGGGCGACGCGATCATCCTCAAGACGGTCTGACCGGTTCTCGACCCGACGACGAACCCTCGATGCATGATCGAGAGTTCGCGCACGCTCGGTCTCTCGCAACCGCCAGACGTCGAGATCTCGGCCGATTTCACCACCGCCGGTGACTGTCCCGTGACTTTCCGTCGCCTGTTGACGGACGAGCTGACTTTTCTTGCGAGAGGTTGACTTTCGATTTCGACATTCGTAATGTAATCGCAACAACTTGATCGCTCGGTCGGGAGCCCCACGGCAACCGGTCGACAGCCTCTGAGGCATCATCGAAACGAACCGGCCCGTCCGCCCGCTACCGGTTCGTCGAGATGGTGCCTCAGTTCATTTTCCGGTCGCTGTCGTCCGGTCGCCACTCGACCGGACGATTCACGGCCAACCGACGAGCATGGCGATCCCGAACGCCACGAACAGCACGGCCGACCCCCAGCGGAGGACGGACGGCGGGATCCGGTCTCCGACCAGTGACCCCGCCGCCACTCCGAGCGATCCGCTCGCGACTTCGCCGGCGGTCGCCCCGAGCCACGTACCGACCGGGTTCGACCGAGCTGCGAGGGTCGCGGTGGCGATCTGGGTCTTGTCACCCATCTCGGCGACGAAGATCGCCACTGCGATCGCACCCACCACCGACGAACGGACCATCGCCCGACGTGCGCCGTCCTCGTCGCCCTCGTCATCGTCGGAGCGGAGCGCGAGCAGACCGAACACGATGAAGATCACACCTCCCACGATCTCGATCGGTCGTTGCGGCAGGTTCGCACCGAGCACACCGCCGACCGTGACGGCCACGAGACTCGCCGCGCCGTATCCGAGCGCCAGACCGGCGACCACCTTGCGGAACGAGTGACGCGATCCGAAGTTCGCTGCGAGCAACTGGGTCTTGTCACCCAACTCGGCGAGGAACACCACACCGAACGCAGCGAGAGTCGCACCGACCAATTCGGACATGTCGTCTGTCTATCCGGTCCCCTCCCGCCGTGGTTCGATGGCCGCCTCGACGGCGATCGAGTCGACGCCGGCGCGACACCGGCGCGCCGACGAGCGGTCAGACGGCTCGGCGACCTTCGAGGGCACGCCCCAGCGTGAGCTCGTCGGCGTACTCGAGGTCACCGCCCACGGGGAGTCCGCTGGCGATCCGGGTCACGGTGAGACCGATCGGCTTGAGCAACCGCGCCAGGTACATCGCGGTCACCTCGCCCTCTGTGTTGGGGTTCGTGCAGAGGATGATCTCCTCGATGCCCTCGGGTTCGATCCGAGCCACGAGTTCACGGATCTTCAGATCCTCCGGGCCGATCCCTTCCAGCGGGCTCATCGCACCGAGCAGCACGTGGTAGCGGCCGCGGAACTCGCCGGTCTTCTCCAGGGCGACGATGTCGCGAGACTCCTCGACGACGCACACCAGGCTCGTGTCACGCCCATCGTCCTGACAGATCGGACACAGCGTGTCGTCGGCGACGTTGAAGCACCGCTCGCAGAATCGGACCCGCGCCTTGGCGTCGGTGATCGCCTCTGCGAGGCGGGCGACGTCGTCGGCCGGGATCTTCAGCAGATGGAACGCGATCCGCTGAGCCGACTTCGGCCCGACTCCGGGCAAGCGACCGAGTTCGTCGATGAGCGTCTGGACGGGGGCGGTGTAGGTGCTGGCCATGATCAGTACTGGTCGTCGACCATCTCGGAGCCGGGGAAGGCATCGGCCAGACGGTCGATCGGGGTCCGCACCGATTCGGGCGGCGCGTCGACGAGGTCATCGAGGTCGACCTCGTCGTCGTCGGGGAGAGTGTCGACCAACCGCTGCAGTTCGGCGTCGGGGTCGGGTGTCGGACCTTCGCTACGTGCCCTGTCGGCGATCGCCCGTCCGTTCAGGACCGGCACGGGCGCGTCGGTCGCCTGCATCACGGCACCGTCAGCGGGCGACCTGCCGTCGTCGCCGGGCTCGCCGGGGAGACGGTCGTCCGTGGCACGGGAACCGGGCGCCGCGACGTCGGGGACCACACTCAGCGACGGCGGCTCCGCGATGGCCGTGGACGACGGGTCGTCGTCGTGGGCGAGCGATCCGCCGACCCCGACCACGACGCGCCCACTCCGCACCGACGAGCCCGCACCGGACCGACCCGAGACGGTCGAACCCTGCGGCGACGAACCCTGCGGCGACGGACCCTGAGGCGTGGAGACCCGGGGATCCGACGAGGTCGCACGAGCCGCGTCGCTGGACCTCGCGCCCGACGGGGCACTGCGGTCGACGGTGTCCGAACCGGGACCCCCGTTGGCGGATTCGCCTCCACCGGTGTCGTCGGTTCCACCGCCACCACCGCTCGGGCCGCCCCCACCGACGACCAGCTCGATCGTGACGGGCGAACCGCTGTGATCGCCCAGCGCCTGCTCGACGGCGTCGCGGTGCTGCTCGCACTTCGCCCGATGCGCATCGTTGGGCGCCGCCAACGTGACGCGTCCCGGAGCCGACGACACGTAGGTGGCCGGCGAGTAGACCGCCCGCGCCATGCCCTTCAGGCGAGGACGAACCGAGTCCCAGTCCGCCGACGAGACCTCGCCGCCGGAGCGGGACCCCGATGCGTCCTGCTCCGAACGGCTCGACGGCATCGGTTCGGCAGGCACGGACTCCGCCGGGGCGACGTCACCGCCTGCCGGTCGATCGGCTCGATCCGCGGCCGGCGGTTCGGACGACTGCGGGTTCGGGTGCGACGTGTCCGCCGCCGGTTCCGTTGGTGCCGTCGGTGAGGGGGCGGTCGGGGGCGTCGGTGCGCCGACGCGGGAACCGAGCCTGGCTCGCCCCGTCGAGGGGTCGACGGCGGGCGCGGCCTGCGCGGCTGAAGCGTCCGACGCCGTCGGGACCGCCGGAGAGGAACCGGCCGACGTGACACCCGATGCGGGCGCGGCCGCCGGTGCCGCAGGGACACCGTCGGCGAGTCTGCGCTCGAGTTTCTGGATGCGTGCGACGAGCCCGGCGATGTCGGCAGCACCCACCTGTTCCGACGTCAACTGCACGGTGGCCACGTCGAGCAGCACCCGCGGGTCGGGGGCTTGGCGCATCTCGGTCAGCGCCTCACCGAGCGTCTCGATCCCGCGCACCAGGCCGGCAGCACCGAGGCGCTGTGCCAGGTCGGTCAGCGCGTCGATCCGCTGCGAGGGCAACTGCACCAGGTCGGGAGCCATGAGCGACAGGAACCCGTTGCGCAGGAAGCCGATCAGTTCCTCGGTCACGGTCCGCGGATCACGGCCGCGGCTGATGGCGTGGGCGACCATCTTCAGTGCACGGCCGGGATCGTGGTCGATCATCGACTCGACGAAATCGTCGAGCGCGATCACCTCGGCGGCGCCACCCCCCGAGTTCGACGCCAACTCCAGGAACGACAGCGTGTCCCGCGGCGACCCGGCACCCTGGGCCACGACCTGCTCGATCGCCTCGTCGGTCACCGTCAGCCCGGCGTCCTCGGCCACCCACCGGACGTGCTGCTCGAGCGTGTCGGGCGCCAGCAGATGGAACTGCAGATGTTGTGTGCGGCTGCGGATCGTGTCCGACATCTTCTGCGGGTCGGTCGTGGCGAGCACGAACACGACGTGGGGCGGCGGTTCCTCGAGCGTCTTCAGCAACGCCGCCTCGGCGCCCTTGGAGAGCATGTGGACCTCGTCGAGGATGTACACCTTGTGGCGACCGGGCGTGCCGAGCGACGCCTTCTCGATCAGGTCGCGCATCGCATCGACACCGTTGTTCGAGGCGGCGTCGAGTTCGTGGACGTCGTAGCTCGTGCCGGCCTCGACCGAGAGGCACGACTCGCACTCGCAGCACGGTTCTCCGTCGACCGGGTCCGAGCAGTTCAGGACCTTGGCCATGATCCGTGCCGTGGTGGTCTTGCCGGTTCCCCGCGGACCGGAGAACAGGTACGCCTGACCTTCGCGACCCTCGGCGACCGAGGTGCGCAAGGCCCGCACGATGTGGTCCTGACCCTTCAGTTCCGAGAATCGGCGGGGCCGGTAGCGGCGGTACAGCGACTTGGTGGCCATCGCCCGTCACCCTACCGAGCGCTCGCGACGCGGCGAGCCGACCGGGCAGCCACGGCGGATCGGCCTAGATTTCGCAGCGATGGCCCGATTCGACAGACCACTGCGCCGCCGAACCCGTCGTCGGGGCACGGCCGATCCCGGGTGCCGGTCGGGCCGGAGGGGTGTCGCCGTCGCCTCGATCGTGGTCACGATGACCATCGCTGCCGTTGGCTGCTCCACCACGTCCGGCACCGGCGAGGCGGGCGAGGACGAGGACGGCGCGCCGACGCTCGACGCCAATTTCTACCCGGCTGCCGTGAGCGAGATCTGTGCGTCAACCGACGAACGTCTCGCCGAACTCCCGTCGCCCGGCGACGGGATCTCCGAGACCGACTGGGCATCGGAAGTGGGCATGGCGTTGGACGCCGAGGCCGAGTCGCTGGGCGACGTCGGCACGATCAGCACCGTGCGCGAGGACCACCGGACCTTCGTCACCAACACTCGCGACCAGGCCGCCCAGTGGAACGCGCTGTCGGAGGCGATCGCGGCAGGCGACGCCACGGGGATCGACGCCGCCCGGACCGAGATCCTCGAACTCTCCCGTGGCCGCATCGAACTCGCTGCGGAACTCGGCATCGGCGGCTGTCGCGAGCGGACCTTCGGATGACGTCGCGCGGCCGCAGCGTCGGGTGGGCCGATGGGACCGATCACACCGTGTGCCGGACGACCACCACTATCCTCGGCGCATCGTGATCCCACCTCTGTTCCCACTCGGCCCAGGCGCAGCGTCCGGCGCCGGCCGGCGATCGTTCGTCCGCGTCCTGTTCGCCGCAGTCGTGTCCGTGATCGTCCTGCTGGGGCTGGCGCCGGGCTCGGCGGCAGGGGCGCCCGCTGCGGAGAACACGGTGGTCAGTTCGTCGCCGGACAACGGCGGATCGATCGGGATGTCGCCTGATGCGATCATCATCGTCTTCGCCGAGGAGCTCGGAGCCACCAACTCGATCTCGGTCACGTGCGACGGAGAACCCGTGACGCTCGCCGGTGGAGCGGAGGTCGTCGACGACACGACGCTCGAGGTCGAGGTCGGCACACCCCTGCCGCAGGGCACCTGTGTCGCCAGCTGGGCGGTGACCGGCACCGAGGACCAGCCCAACGGCAACGGCAACATCACCTTCATCATCGAGAACGACACCGTCACCACCGAGCCGCCTGGAGAGGGTGACGCCGTCGACGACGGCACGACGGTCGATGCGTCCACCCCCGGCGCAGCCTCGACCCCCGATGCCACCACCATCCCCGCACCGACCGTCGATGCCGAGGGCAACCCGGTCGCGACGGTCGCCGCCGACCCGGCCGTGGTGGACCTCTCGGTCGCCGGGAGCGGAAACGCCGCCGTGTGGCTCGGCCGACTCATCTCCACGCTCGGCATCGCGACCCTGTTCGGTTCGCTGCTCGTCATCACCGCTGCCTGGCCGGAAGGCGTGGAGTACCTGGTCACCATCAAGTTCCTGCGCGCGGTGTGGATCGTGGCGATGATCGGCACCCTGCTCTACGTCGCGTTCGCGTCCGCTGCGGTCACACCCGACGGCGGTGGAGGCCCGTTCAGTCCGGGCACCTGGGCCGATCTGCTCGACGCGGGGTGGGCCGGTCGCCTGACGCTGCTGCGACTCGTGCTCCTGATCGCATCGGCCTGGGCCGCATTCCGTCCCGACCGCGCGATCGACCCGACCACACAGCTCGTCGCGCTCGGCATCCCCGGCCTCGCCGCAGCGACGCTCGGCATCTCGCGCACCGTCGGCGATCTCGCAGCGCTCGGCGTGCTGATGGGCGTGCTCCACGCCCTCGCCATGTCGGTCTGGGTCGGCGGTGTGATCCTGCTCGCTCGCGTCGTGCTCGCGGGCCCGGGCGACGAGGACCTGATCCACGCCGTCCGCGGGTTCGGTCGGATCTCGACGCCGGCGATCGTCGTCACCATCGTCACCGGCCTCGTCCAGATGTTCCGACTGGACGGCGGCGAGCTCTTCCAGTCCGGCCACGGACGCGTCGTCGTGTTGAAGACCGTGGTGGTCGCGGTGATGATCTTCGTGGCGTTCTCCGCGCGCCAGTTCGTGGCACAGCGTCTCAACCGGGCCCAGCAGATGAGCGTCGGCCTGTCGTCCCGGCTCCGTCGGGCCTTCGGCGCCGAGGCGGCCATCGGCATCGTCGCCCTGGTCCTCAGCGCCTGGCTGCTCGCGTTCACGCCACCGAACGTCGACGCGGTGTCCCGCGTCGACTACGCGGTCGAACAGACACACACCGACGTGGGTGGGATCATCGACGTCGAGGTCAGCTTCACCGACGACACCGTCGGCACCGTCGGCATGCAGGTCGAGGTCAAGGCACCGCTGGAGGGCCTCACCGGGCTCGACGTCGTGCTGACCGCACCCGACAACCCCGCGCTCGTCGGCTACCGCCAGTCGATCCCGATCACCGGTCCCGGCTTCGCGGTGCGCGACGAGTCCGTCGGGTTCCCTCTCACCGTCGCCGGCGACTGGATCGTCACGGTCGAGGCGAACACGACGAGCGGCGCCGTCGTGAGCACGCCGCAGATCTTCCAGGTGCGCGATGCCGACGGGGCTGCCGTGGAGAGCGTCGTCACGCCCCCGGCCGTGAGCATCGTCGAGGTCCCCGTCACCGAGACCCCCACCACCGAAGCCTGACCGACGTCCTCACGGCGAACGGCGATCCGGTGTGATCGCTGCGTCCTGATCGAACGGTGTGGGTGCGTCGCCTCCAGTTCGGGCGATGCGGGTGGATCGGTCCGGTCGGTCGTGGGCGAGCGTCGTCTCGTTCAGTCCTCGGTGAAGAGGTCGGCGAACCGGACCGGTTCGGCCACGTCGAGCTGCTCCATCCGACAGTCGGCCGGTGCCAGGTCGGGACGCCACTGCACGAACGACACGCCGTGGCGGAAACGGCCACCTTCGAGTTGACCGAACGTCACCTCGGCCACCAGCCCCTCGGCCGCAGTGGTGGCGAGCGGTACGAACGACGTGTCCTTGCCCATGTTCCACCGGCTGCCACCTGCAGCGCGGTCGGTGGCCGACGTCGACTCGCCGGCATCGACCTTGGCCTTGCGGTCGTCCTGCCAGGCCATCCACTCGCTCCACGGATGCTGCTGGTACGCGTCGTCGCCCACTGCGTCGACGGTGCGCGGTGCGAGTTCGTCGAGCAACTCGGAGCGACGCTTCACCGAGAACGACGCGGCGACACCGACCGAACGCAGGTCGTCGTCGTCACCCTCGAAGAGCGCGCACATCAGCGAACCGACACCGTTGCCGTCCTTGTGGACGCGATATCCCGGCACGACGACCACGCCCGTGCGCTGGTGCTTGACCTTGATCAGCGACCGCTTCTTCGGTTCGTAGGTGCCGTCGAGCGGCTTGGCGATGATCCCGTCGAGACCCGCCCCCTCGAACGTCGAGAACCACGCCTCCGCCCGGTCCCGATCGGTCGATGCGGGGGTGACCCGGACGGATTCGTTGGTGGTGACGATGTCGACGAGACGCGTGCGTCGATCACGCATTGGGCATTCCATCAGCGACTCGTCGGCGACGGCCAGCACGTCGAAGGCGACGAACTCGGACGGGGTCTCGGCCGCCAACCTGTTGATTCGTGACTCGGCCGGGTGGATCCGCTGGAGCAGGGCGTCGAAGTCGAGCCCTCGACCCTCGCCGTCGGGAACGACGATCTCACCGTCGACGACGCAACGGTCGGGCAGCGCGCTCGACAGCGGCCCGAGCAGCTCCGGGAAGTACCGGCCGAGCGGCTTGAGCTTGCGGGAGAACAGCTCGATCCGTTCGCCCTGGCGGAACACGATGCAGCGAAAGCCGTCCCACTTCGGCTCGTACAACCAGCCTCCGTCGGCCGCACCGACGTCGGGCGTCGGGATGGCACGCGCCAGTTTCGCGAGCATCGGCTCCACCGGTGGCTGGATCGGCAGGTTCCACGGCGCGTCGTCCACACGACCAGTCTGCCCTGCCCCACCTCCGCCACACCCACCCCCGCACCGCACCGTGTGTGTGAGCCCTCGACCGCGATTTCTCGGTCGACAGCTCACAGCGGACGCGACAGGGCCGCCTGCGTCGACGACTCTGTGGGTCGTCGACCCCGATTTCGTGGTCGACAGCTCACACACGCCGGAGTCGATCGGACCGCCGTGTGGCAATCGGAAGCTTCGGACCGAGACGGGCTAGCTTCGTGCCCGTGAGTATGGACGAGAAGATCAATGACCTCGCAGACCGGCGCGAGCAGGCGTTGCATGCCGGTTCGCAGCGCTCGGTCGACCGCCAGCACGAGAAGGGCAAGATGCTCGCCCGCGAGCGCCTCGACTACTTCCTCGACGACGGCTCGTTCCACGAACTCGACCTGCTCGCCCGCCACCGCGCCCATACCTCGGGCCTCGAGGACCGCCCCTACACCGACGGCGTGATCACCGGCTGGGGCACGGTCGAGGGCCGCAAGGTGTTCGTGTTCTCCCAGGACTTCACCGTGTTCGGCGGCGCACTCGGCGAGGTGTTCGCCGAGAAGATCCACAAGATGATGGACCTCGCCGCGAAGGTCGGCGCGCCGGTGATCGGCCTCAACGACGGTGCCGGAGCGCGGATCCAGGAGGGCGTCGTGAGCCTCGCCTCGTACGGCGGGATCTTCCGTCGCAACGTGCAGGCATCCGGCGTGGTCCCGCAGATCTCCGTGATCCTCGGTCCGTGCGCCGGTGGCGCCGTGTACTCGCCGGCGATGACCGACTTCATCTTCATGGTCCGTGAGACCAGTCACATGTTCATCACCGGACCCGACGTGGTGAAGACCGTCACCGGCGAGGACGTCACGCTCGAAGAGCTCGGTGGTGCGATGAGCCACGCGTCGAAGTCCGGCGTGGCCACCTTCGTGTCGGCCGACGAGAAGGCCTGCCTCGACGACGTGCGATTCCTGCTCGGTTTCCTGCCGTCGAACAACATGGAGGAACCGCCGGTCGAGGACCTCGGTGACGACCCCGATCGCGAGTGCCCCGAGCTCCGAACGATCCTGCCCGACTCCTCGAACCTGCCCTACGACATGATCGAGGTCATCTCGCACTGCGTCGACAACGGGGAGTTCTTCGAGTACTTCCCGCACTGGGCGAAGTCGATCGTGTGCGGGTTTGCCCGCATCGACGGCAAGCCCGTCGGCGTGGTCGGCAACCAGCCCAAGATCCTCGCCGGCGTGCTCGACATCGAGTCCGCCGAGAAGGCCGCCCGCTTCGTGCGGACGTGCGACTCGTTCAACATCCCGCTGATCACGTTTGTCGACGTCCCCGGCTTCCTCCCGGGCGTCGACCAGGAGTACGGCGGCATCATCCGCCACGGCGCCAAGCTGCTCTACGCCTACTGCGAAGCGACGGTGCCGCGCATCTCGATCATCACCCGCAAGGCCTACGGCGGCGCCTACGTGGTCATGGACTCGAAATCGATCGGCTCCGACCTCGCCTTCGCGTGGCCGTCGGCGGAACTCGCGGTGATGGGCCCCCAGGGCGCCGTCGAGATCGTGTACCGCCGCGAGCTCCAGCAGGCCGCCGACCCCGTTGCACGGCGCGCCGAGTTGGTCGCCGACTACACCGAGAAGTACGCCAACCCCTACGCCGCAGCGGAGCGGGGCTACATCGACGACGTGATCGACCCGGCCGACACCCGCAGGAAGCTCGTCGCCGGGCTGCGGATGCTGAGCACGAAGCGCGAAGACCTGCCCAAGCGCAAGCACGGCAACGTTCCACTCTGAACGTCCCGGTACGGGCAGACCGCCGTGCAAGGATGTGAGCGATGAGTTCGGACTTCGCCACCCCGCCCGAACCAACCCCGCCACCTCCACCTCCACCTCCGACACCACCTCCGACACCACCTCGACCACCTGCCGCGCTCGACGTCGCGCCGTCGACCATCCCGGCCGCACCGGGGACACGATCGTCACCACCACCACCCCCACCACCACCGCCGTCCGGGTCGACGCCGAGCCACCTCCGGCAACCACCGCCCTTCGCATCGCCCGTCCCCGGCAGCCCGACGGCACCGCCTGCGCCGCCGGCACCCGTTCCCCCTCCTCCCAGTCCACCGCCCGCCAGTCCACCACCCACCAGTCTCCCGGCAGCCGATCTCCCGCCGGCGAGTCCATCGGTGGCCAGTCCGCCGTCGCCTGCACCCGCGCTGACGCCGATCGCTGCATCGACCCCGTCCACGACGAACCCGCCGTCGTCGCGACACGAAGCCGACCTCGATGACATCCTCGCCCGCCTCGGGGAGGAGGACTGGGAACTCGACGAAGGACCCGCGGCGCACGACTCACCGAGCCGGTCGACCGCGTCGCCGTCCAGCGGGTCCTCGGCCGGATCGACCTCGCCTCCGTCGACACCCCGTGGCCCTGCCGTCGGAGCACGACTGACCGACCCACGCGACCTCGCACGGCCGTCGTCGGCCTCGGGCATCGTGGTCGAGGTCGGCTCGGGGGTCGGGTTCGATCCGACGTTCGCGACGTTCGGCCAGCGCGCGCTCGGGGCGATCGTCGACACGATCGTCGTCACGCTCGCCGTGCTGCCCGGCTTCCTCCTGTTGCGCCTCACCGACGGCGCCGGTCTCGCTCTCCTCGCGCTGCTGCTCATGGTCGGCGGATTCACCGCCGTCGTCGTGCTCGCAGCGAGATCCATCGCCACGAGCGGGAAGTGGATCGGCAACCGGGTCACCGGCACGACCGTCGTCGACGGGATCAACGGATCGTTCGTGGACCCCGGCCGGGCCGGGCTGCGCATGATCGGTCGACATGTCCTGTCGCCCTTCCTGCTCCTCGGCTACCTCGTCGCGCTCCCCGACGGTCAGCGTCGGACGTTCCACGATCGACTCGCCGGCACCGTCGTGATCCGGCGGTCACGCGAGGTGTGGAACGCCGACGATTCGTGACGTGCCGGGCGGACGTCCCGTGCAGCGACGACTTCCGGGTGTCGGGGGCTGACGGGTACGCTCGCAGCGTGTCGCTCGAAGCTCTACCGCCGCCGACCGGGACCTCGGTGTCGCCGGCTCCCACCGACGAGGAAGCAGTGGCGATCATGGCGGCGATGGAAGCCCTGTGGCCCAGGCCGGTCGTCCTCGGAGCAGCGACGAAGGCGACGCCGTCACGGACGTGGCGCTTCTCGGGCCGGTGGTGGAGCGTGCCACTGACCGCACGCCGCGAGCGCCCCTACCGGTGACGGAGTCCCGGATGACGGCCACCGGGTGCGAGCGATCCGAAGAGGGCATCGCCCACGAGTGCAGCCCGATGGAGGCGGTCCGGACGACGACGATCGACGTCACGACCGTCACCGACTCCGGTGCCGTCGTCCACGTCACGCCCGATGCCGCTGGCGCAGCCGTCGTCGTCCACCGCATCGACGGGCTCGAACCCGAGTCCGAGACCGTCGTCGAGCTCCCCGATCCGACCGACCCCGCGACGGTCCACCAACTGGTGATCCGCACGCTGGCACGGCCGAGCGGTGACCGACGCTGCGTGTTCGCAACGGTCAACGACGTCCACTTCGGCGAACTCGGTGCCGGTCAGATCGACGATCTCGAGCAAGGGCCGATCCGTCGGGCGGCTCCCGGCGCCGAGCCCTATCCCGAGGTGATGAACCGGTCGGCGGTCGCCGAGATGCAGGCGATCGACCCGGACGCAGTGATCGTCAAGGGCGACCTCTCCCTCGATGGCGCCGAGGAAGAATGGGCCGCTTTCGAGAAGTGCTACCGCGAGCCGTTCGGCGACCTCCTGCACGTCGTGCGTGGTAACCACGACAGCTATCGCCACCAGGACGCCTACGCCGGCGACCAGCGGATCGACCTGCCCGGCATCACGATCGCACTGCTCGACACCGCCATCCCCGGGGCGACCACCGGGAACATCACGTCGGAGCAGATCGAGTGGCTCGACGCGCTGGCTGCGGAGGCGACGAATCCGGTGATCACCATGGGCCACCATCAGCAGTGGATCGCCGGAACGAGCGCCGACCCCACCGAATCGCGTCGCAGCGACGACTACTTCGGTCTGCACCCCGACGCCAGCGATCGACTCGACGAGGTGTGCGCCCGACGGACGTCGATCCTCGCGTACACCGCCGGCCACACCCACCGTCACCGGGTCCGCACCATGACCCGCTCGGGCGCGCCGAGCATCGAGGTCGGGTGCACCAAGGACTTCCCGGGGACGTGGGCCGAGTACCGCGTCTTCGACGGCGGGATCATGCAGGTCGTGCACCGCATGTCGTCACCCGAAGCGCTCGCCTGGAGCGAGCCGTGTCGGGCCCTGTACTCCGACTTCGGCGTCGACTACGGGTCGTACGCGCTCGGAGCGCTGACCGATCGCTGCTTCGTCATCCCGCTGCGCTGAACCGCAGCCACGTCCCTCCGGACTCGACGCGTCCGCTGCGCGAGGCCGCACCTCACTTGGCGTCGGTCGGCGCGGGGTGGCCGGGGAGCACGGCAAGTATCGTCTGTCGGTCATGATCCGTCGTTGGACACCGGTGTTGCTCGCGGCAGGCCTGGCGGTCGCATCGTGCGGAGGCGGTGAGGACGACCCCACGCTCGTACTCGCCGCCTCGTCGCTCACCGATGCGTTCCGGGAGATGGAGACGGCGTTCGAGGCGGCCAACCCCGACATCGACATCGAGGTCGCATTGGCCGGCAGCAGTTCACTGCGACTCCAGATCGACCAGGGTGCACCCGCGGACGTGGTCGCCGTCGCGAACGAACAGGTGATGACCGAACTCGCCGGCGAGGGCCACGTCGAGGTGCCCACCGACTTCGCGACCAACCGACTCGTGATCGCGGCGCCCGTCGACGGCGCCGCCGAGGTGACCGGGCCCGAGAGCCTGGCCGACCCCGACCTCCTGGTCGGACTGTGCGCCGCACAGGTGCCGTGCGGTCAGTACGCCGAGGAGGCGCTCGCTCTCGCCGGCGTCGAGGCGAGCGTCGACACCTACGAGGACGACGTCCGCTCGCTGACCACGAAGCTGGCGCTCGGCGAACTCGACGTCGGGGTCGTGTACGCCACCGACGTGGCCTCGCGGCCCGACGACATCGTGGTGGTCGCGCCGCTCGACGGGGCCGACGTCCGCTATCCGATCGCGCCGCTCACCGATGCACCGAACGCCGACGAGGCTGCCGCTTTCGTCGCGTTCGTGCTCTCCGCCGAGGGCCAGTCGATTCTGGAGGCGGCGGGGTTCGGCCCGTCGTGACCACCCCCCGGCGCCGGCCCCCGGCCGTGCTCGTGGGGCTCGGAGCGCTCGGTGCCGCCCTCTTCCTCCTGCCGCTGGTGGGACTGCTCGGCGTCACGCCATGGTCGCGTCTCGGTGACCTGGCCGTCGACGACGTCGTCCTCGACGCCCTCCGACTGTCGCTGATCACGTCGCTCGCGGCCGCCGCACTCGCGACGGTGCTGGGGGTGCCGCTGGCCTGGGTCCTGAGCCGGGTCGCGTTCCCGGGGCGTGGCCTCCTGCGCGCGATCGTCACCCTCCCGATGGTGCTCCCACCGGTCGTCGGCGGAGCCGCACTGCTCTTCGCTCTCGGGCGCCGCGGGGTACTCGGTGAGCCGCTCGCCGACGCGACCGGCCTGGTCCTCCCGTTCTCCACGTGGGGCGTCATCATCGCCAACACCTTCGTGGCGATGCCGTTCCTCGTGGTCACGGTCGAGGGTGCGCTCTCGTCGGTCGACCGCCGCCGCGAGCACGCCGCCGCCGTTCTCGGCGCCTCACCGCTCACCGTGTTCCGTCGGGTGACCCTCCCGATGATCGCGCCGTCACTGCGCGCCGGCGTCGTGCTCGCCTGGGCGCGCGCACTCGGTGAGTTCGGTGCCACGATCACCTTCGCCGGCAACCTGCAGGGCAGGACCCAGACGTTGCCGCTCGCCGTGTTCGTGTCGCTGGAGGCCGATCGTGACGCAGCGATCGCGATCAGCCTGCTGATGGTCGTGCTGTCGGTCAGCGTGTTGACCGCGCTGCGCGGGCGCTGGTGGACTGCGGGGACGGGGCGATGAGCGCGCTCGAGGCCCGCATCGTGCGTCGCATCGGTGGACTCGACCTCGACGTGTCGATGCGCATCGAGCCGGGACAGACCGTGGCGCTGCTCGGGCCGAACGGGGCGGGCAAGTCCACGACGGTGGGTGCTCTGAGTGGGGCCGACTTCGACGGAGCCACCAGCGGGACCGAGATCGTGCTCGGCACGCGCACGCTCGAAGGCGTCGACGGATTCGTCCGTCCGGAACGGCGGAGGATCGGTGTGGTGTTCCAGGACGCTCTGCTCCTCGAGCACCTGTCCGTGGTCGACAACATCGCGTTCCCGGTGCGGTGCAGCGGCGCGTCGAAGCGCGCCTCGCGATCCACGGCGCACTCGTGGTTGGAGCGGCTCGGGATGTCGGCCGTGGCCGAGCGCCGACCCGCCGACCTGTCCGGTGGCGAGGCCCAACGGGTCGCGATCGCGCGCGCGCTCGCAGCCGAGCCGGAGATGCTGCTCCTCGACGAACCGCTGTCGGCGCTCGACGTGTCGTCGCGCTCGGAGGTACGCCGGATGCTGCGAACGCATCTCGACGCGTTCGGCGGTCCCCGCCTCCTCGTGACCCACGATCCGTCCGATGCGTTCCTGCTCGCGGACCGCCTCGACGTCCTCGAGGCGGGTCGGATCACCCAGTCCGGCTCGCCCGACGACATCCGGCGGGCGCCGGCGACGCCGTACGTCGCCGCCCTGGCCGGCACGAACATGTTCACCGGTCGGGCCGAGGCGGGTTCGGTCCTGATGGTCCACCACGACCACACCCTCACGATCGCCGACACCACCCTGCAGGGCGACGTACTCGTCACCGTCCACCCGACGGCGATCTCGCTGCATCCCGAGCGTCCGAGCGGAAGTCAGCGCAACGTGTGGCAGACCACCGTCGATCTGATCGAGCCGCTGGGAGACACCGTCCGCGTCACCCTCGCGACGCCGATGCCGGTGGCCGTCGACGTCACCCCCGGGGCGATCGCGTCGCTGCGACTCACCGAGGGTGCCACCGTCTGGGCGGCGGTCAAGGCCACCGAGATCAACGCCGTCGAGGCGTGATCCGAAGCGTGTGCCGTCAGGCGAGGGCGTCGAGCATCGCCCATTCGTCGTCGGTGACCGCGTCGACGAGATGCGCCGACGACACGTTGTCGACCAGGTGCGTCATGGTCTTGGTGCCCGGGATCGGCACCATGGTCGACGAGCGGTGCAGGAGCCAGGCGAGCGCGACGCCGTGACGGGTCGCGCCGTGTGCGTCGGCGACGGTGTCGAGCGCCTCGACGGCATCGCCCAGATCGTCGGAGCCGAGCGGGAACCACGGGATGAACGCGATGCCGTCCGCAGCGCACGCATCCACCACGTCGGACCACTCGCGGTCACCGACGTTGAACCGGTTCTGCACGGCGGCGACGTCGCACAGTCGTTGCACCTGGCGCAACTCGTCGACGGTCACCTCCGACACACCGATCATGTCGATCTTGCCTTCCTCGCGCAGTTCGAGCATCGTGCCGATGGACTCGGCAACGGGAACGTCGGGGTCGATCCGGTGCAGTTGGTACAGCGGGATCCGGTCGAGCTTCAGACGTTCGAGACTTCCTTCGCACGCCTGGCGGATGTGTTCGGGGCGACCGTCGGGTTGCCAGTCGCCCGGTCCGGGGCGCACGAGTCCGGCCTTGGTGGCGATGACCACGTCGTCGGCGTACGGGGCGAGCGCCTCTCCGATGAGGGTTTCGCTGACCTCGGGCCCGTAGGAGTCGGCCGTGTCGATGAAGTTGACGCCCATCTCGACGGCTGATCGCAGGACCGCGATCGCGCCGTCGCGATCCTCCGGGACGCCCCAGACCCCCTCGCCGGTGAGTTGCATGGCGCCGTAGCCGAGTCGGCGGATCGAGGTCGCGCCGCCGAGATCGAACGTGGTGGTGTCGTGGATCGAGAGGTCGGGGGTTCCGGTCGTCATGCGGGCGGCCTACCCACCGCCCGACCCCGGAAACGGCCGCGTGCCGCATGCCACGTGGAGATCCGGTCGTGCCGATCCGCCGACGACGGCCCGTCGGACCTCGGATTCGGAGGGGTCCGCGAACTCTGGAGTACCCCCACGTCAAGATGGTCCCATGTTGCTCGCCTCCCTGTTCCTCGTCGCCGTCCTGGCACTCGCCACGGTCGCCGCCGTGGCGTTCGTCGTCGCCACGCGCCGTGCGGACCATCAGCACACGCTGTCCACCGAGCGGGCAGTGGCGGAACGAGCCGAGAACCTCGCCGCCACCCACGAGTCCGTCCAGGCCGCCGTCGATGCGGCGGTCACCCGGGCGGTCACCGAGGCACGCCTCCACGCCAGCGCCGAACGCGACGCGGCGGTGTCCGCTGCGCTGCAACAGGCCGCCACGCTCCAGCGCGAGCAGTTCGATGCCACCATGAAGCGCCAGGAGGCGCAGCTCGCGTCCACCACCAGTCAGGTCAAGCAGCAGCTCGACACGACCACGGCGCACATGCGCGAGCAGTTGGCGGGAACGAGAGCGCAGCTCAAGGAGCAGACCTCGGCCGATCTCGGAGCGAAGAAGGACGTCATCGACAGCCGTCTCGATCAGGTGCATGCGGAAATGCGCAGCGAGTTGGCCAAGGTGTCCGAGTTGCTCGCCACGCTCGGCGAGACCAACGCCCGCCGCTTCGGTGAAGTCGACTCGTCGCTCAAGGCGCACATGGAGATCGCCAACACGCTGTCGGAGTCCACGCAGGCGTTGAAGTCGGCGCTGGCCAACCCGCAGGCACGGGGCCAGTGGGGTGAACGGATGGCCGAGGACGTGTTGCGCCTCGCCGGCTTCGTCGAACACGTCAACTACACCAAGCAGACCCAGATCGACGGCGGTGCGGGCCGGCCCGACTACACGTTCAACATGCCCAAGGGCCAGACCCTGTTCATGGACGTCAAGTTCCCCATGGCGGCGTACCTGCGGTACCTCGAGGCCGGCACCGACGCCGAGCGCGACGCACACCTGAAGCGCTTCCTCCAGGACGTGCGCGCACGCGTCAAGGAACTCGCCAAGCGCGAGTACGCGGTCGAGGGCGGCGGGTCGATGCTCGACAACGTCCTGCTGTTCATTCCGAACGAGCAGCTGAGCGGGTTCATCCACGAGCACGACCCGGCACTGATCGAAGACGCCATGGGTCAGCAGATCGTGATGTGTTCGCCGATGACGCTGTTCGCCTTCCTCGGCGTCATCCGCCAGGCCCACGACAACTTCACCATCGAACGCACGAGCGACGAGATCCTGTCCCTGATCGGCAAGTTCGGCACGCAATGGACGAAGTACGCCGACCAGATGGAGAAGATCCAGCGACGTTTCGAAGGCGTCGAGAAGGACTTCGACGAGCTCACGGGTCGCCGCCGACGAATGCTCGAGAAGCCCCTCCGCGATCTCGAAGCCATCCGTCAACAGCGCAACCTGCCCGTCGACGGCGAGTTGTTCGCACTCGAACCCATCGAGGACGACGACACCCCTCCGGCCGGCAACGTCCGCCATCTGGGCGGCGGATCGCGGGCCTGACGCCGGGAGCGGTCACCGCGTGTCGCATGATCGACGTTTGCTGGCAGGCTGAAGCGCGTGTCCCAGCCTGCGTTCGAGTTCGACGATCTGCCCGTCGACGAACCCGGTGACCTGACCTTCACGGTCGGCGAACTGGCGGACGCGATCGACGAACGGCTGCGTTCGGGCTTCCGCGACGGCGTGTGGGTACGCGGCGAGATCAACGGACTCAAGCGCAGCGGCCAGCACATCTACTTCTCGCTCGTCGAGAAGGACCGCCGCTCCGAAGCCAAGCTCGACGTCAAGCTGTTCGCGAACAAGCTCGCTCGGCTCACGCCCAAACTCCGGTCGAACCGGCTCGAGATGCGCGACGGGATGAAGGTCCGGATCCACGGCCAACTCGACTTCTACAAGCAGCGCGGTGCTCTCAGCATCGTCATGGACGACATCGACCCCCGCTACACGCTCGGCGAGATCGCACAGTCGCGTGAGGAGATCCTGAAGCGACTCGTCGCGAGCGGACTCACCGGTGCCAACAAGCGCCACGTGCTGTCACCGATCCCGCTTCGGATCGGCGTCGCCGCGAGCGTCGGATCGGCTGGGTTCGCCGACTTCCACAGCGAACTCGCCAGGAGCGGGTTCGGATTCCGCCTCGTCGTGGCCGACACCCGGGTGCAGGGTGACGGCGCCGACCGGATGGTGGCCGGCTCGATCGGCACGCTCGCTCGCGGCGCGCGCAAGGGTGTGCTCGACGCGATCGTCGTCATCCGCGGCGGAGGAGCGAAGAACGAACTCGCCGTCTTCGACAGCGAGCGCATCGCCACCACGATCGCGATGGTGCCGTGCCCCGTGCTCACCGGCATCGGGCACGAGATCGACCGGACCATCGCCGACGAGGTCGCACACACGGCACTGAAGACCCCGACCGCGTGTGCCGGCGAACTGATCGGACGGGTGGCCGCCTACGTCAACGACACCGAGATGGCATTCGAGGCGATCGCCCGCCGAGCACTCGTGCTCACCGACGCTGCCGACCACCGCCTCTCCCACACCGCTCGCAGGCTCGCAGGGCACACCACGACCGCCGTCGAACGAGCCGACGAGCGACTCACGATGAGGCGCGCCCGCCTCGTCGCGCTGGCCCCGTCGGCGCTCGCGCGAGCAGTCGAACGACTCGACGCCACGACCGCCCGCGTGCTCGAACGGTCGAGGAGCGCCGTCGAACGTGAGTCGGGTCGCCTCGACGTGCTCGCGGCGCGAGTCTCCGCGGTCGACCCGGCGGTGCAGCTCGCGCGGGGCTGGTCGATCACCCGGAACAGCGCCGGAGACGTCGTCCGGTCCACCGATGAAGTCTCGGCCGGGTCGACTCTCACCACCGATTTCGTCGACGGACGTGTCACGAGCACGATCACCGGCGTCACCACCACCACTCCCGGCACCGCCCCCCCCGCCCCCCCCCCCGCCCCCGCCCCCG
>NZ_JBDVNU010000005.1:0-97193 GCF_039969435.1 Ilumatobacter sp. | reverse complement strand
GATCGGGCCGCTCCTCGCTCGTCTCATCCGACGGTGTCGCCACCGCCACATCATGGTCTGTCATGGTTGTCTGTCCTTCCAGCCGAGCGAGTCGCTCAGCGTTTCAGGCCAGACCAGTTACACCGCGGATCTGACAGTCCCATCTGATCGGTCAACGGCCGTCGGCTGCGCAGTTGTTATGAGCTGTGGGTATCGGGTTCGCGCACCTGGTCGTTCCGAGACGCAAGCGCAGCTTTCCGGTGCGGCGTCGGGAACCGAACGGTGGCGGTGGGCGTGTCATTGTGTGGAGGTGAATGCTCGGCGCTCGTTGCTGCCGGCCGATCTTGCCGGTGCGGTGGTCGTGGCGTCGGTGACTGCGGTTGATCCGTGGGGTTGGTACCCGTTCGTCGTTGCCAAGTTTGCTGCTGTCTCGGTTGCTGTTGTTGTGGCGTGGGCGGTGGCGGTCAGCGACCGAGGGTCTGCTCTTGATCGTCGAGTGGTGTTGTTGTTCGGCGGGATGGCTGGGGTCCTTGCGACAGCGGCTGTGTTCGGTCGCGACCCGCTGTACGCGTGGACTGGCACCCCGGAACGGCATCTGGGGGTTGCGACGTGGGTGATGGGCTTTGCGGCTTTGGCTGCTGGATCGCGGCTCGACGGACCGGATCGGCTGCTCCGATTTTCTCGCTGGGTTGTGGTCGCTGGCTTCATCCTCGGCGTGTACTCGTACGTCGAGCGGTGGCACCCTCCCATCGACGCCGGTGCCGACACGGTTCGTCTCGGTGGTTCGTACGGGTCGGCGTCGTTTCTCGGGGCGGCGCTCTGTCTTGTTCTGCCGGTGTGCGTGGCGGGCTGCACCGTTTCGCAGGGTCGATGGTGGCGGCTTTTGGGTGCAGTCGCGACTGCGTTGGGTGTTGCCGCTTTGATCGGGAGTGGGACGCGCGCTGCGTGGGTGGCACTTGCGGTGGCTGCGGCGTTGGCGATCTCGGCCATGTCGATCAGGCGCACGGGGCGTGGGTCTGTCGACGTGACTTGGCCTTCCGGGTTGGTGCCTGCTGGTGCGGTCGTGGTGGGGGTCCTGCTCGCTGTGCCGACGAGCGCCTCGGTGACCACGAGGACACGTGGCGCCGGGTCGCGTCTGGCGGACTGGGGTGTGGGGTGGCGAATCGTGGCCGAACACCCGTGGCTGGGCGTGGGACCGGAGGGATACCGCACTTCGCTCGTCGATGGGATCACGGCTTCCTACGAGCGCACCTATGGCAGGTCGCCACTGCCTGATCGCGCCCACAATGCGGTGATCGACGTGGCAGCAGCGGGTGGCCTGCCGGCGGCCGCGCTCTTCGTTGCCATCGCCGTGATGGTCGCAGTAGCGGGTTGGCGGGCGCTGCGCAGGGGCTCGCGCCTCGAAGCGGGTGTGGCAGCGGGGGCCATCGCGTACCTGGTGCAGCAGTGGTTTCTGTTTCCGGTGGCGACGATCGACCCGATCTTCTGGTTGTTCGCCGGAATGCTCGTCGCATCACCTTCGGTACCGATCAAGAGCACCCGGTCCAACCGAGGCACCCGGTCCGCCTTGGTTGCCGTGCCGATTGCGTTCGTGCTGATCGTGTCGGGTGTGTTCGCGATCGCTGCTGACCGTGCGGCGCGCCAAGCAGTCGACACCGGGAGCTTGGCTGCAGCGCAACGCGCCGTCGAACTGCGCCCTGACGTCGTGCGGTATCTGCTCCTTTCGGCGGATCTGCAACGCCACTCGATCAGCGGATTCGATGCTTCGGTCGCCGATGTCGAACGCGCTGTGGATCTCAGTCCGAACGACCCGATCGTGGCGACTGCACTTGCCGACGAACTCCTGCGCACAGCCCTGGCAACCGGACGACCCGACGATGTGTCACGCGCCGTTAGAGCCTGGTCGCGGCTCGCAGCAGACGACCCGAACTGCTACCAGTGCCAGCTGGGTTCGGGGTACGCGTCGGCGTCAGCTGGCAACGTCGAGGCCGCCATCACAGCGTTCGGACGCGCAGCCCGATTGGAACCAGCCGGCACGACCGAGGCGCAGGATCTCGTCGATGAGCTGTCCGCGATGTCGGCGGCGTCGGGAACCGATTCCGGTGGGTGAGCGTGTACCGGACATGTCGTCACTGAGTGCGGAGCACCCAACTGCTGCGCTGAATGTCGCGGCGACGATCGGCGACCTCGAATTGTTCGTCGAGACAACAAGTTTCGAGACGTTCTATCGAGAGCGCCGCGACGCAGTCGTCAGAGCGGTCGCACTCGCGATCGGCGACCTCGAACAGGCAGCAGATTCCACCGACGAGGCAATGATCAGCGCGTATCAGCGATGGTCGAAGGTCTCGGCACTGGACCAGCCCGCCGGGTGGGTGTACCGCGTGGCGGTCAATCACAGCAGATCGCGATTCCGGCGCGTCGCGCGTAAGGCCCGCTACAACCTCTCGTTCGTCACGGACCATCACGATGACACACCGTTCGCCAACGGCATCGGCGACAGCGACCTTCTCCGAGCGCTGCACGAATTGCCGTTGGCTCGCCGCTCCGTGGTGGTGCTTCGGGTCCTGCTCGAGTTCTCCGAACACGAATGCGCCGAAGCGCTCGGAATCCGTCCAGGCACCGCGAAGAGCCGACTCCACCGAGGCTTGACGCAGCTGCGCCAGAGCGTCCCCCATCTCTCACCCGATCTCACATCGGATCGACCCTCCCATCGCTCTCCCAACGAAGGACCCCACGACCATGCATGACTCGAACCCGCTCCGTGACGAACTCCAACGCCAGGCTGCTGCACTGTCCCCGTCGTCGACCAGCGTCGACATGATCATCGGAACGGGTGACCGTCGGATGCGACGCCGCCGTACGGCAGGCGCCCTCGCGGGCGTGGTTGCTGTGGCGACCGTGTCCGCTGTCGGAATCCAACAACTACAGCGCGTCGAAGCTCCACCGACTGCCCAGCCCTTGGACACGGTTCCGCAACCCGAACCTGCAACTGCGCCGGCGTTGACCGTCCCGCCGCCAATCGAGGTTGATCAGATCGAGATCGCAGGTGCACGCGCCGCCCGCCCGGCCGAACCAGGAATCACATGGGCCGTGCTGGATGCCGACAGTCCCGAGGCAATCGCGCTCCGCTACGGCGACACCACCGAGCGGTACGCCCTGGCCACCGAACCAGCAAGCAACGGATTCACCACTCGTTCGCTCTACGAGAACCTCGACGGCGAGTGGGTCAAGATCGTCGACGACGTGCTCCCCGACGGTCTGCGTACCGCCACGTTCAGCGGCGACGCCATCTACGCAGTGGGCACAGCCCCAGCCACCGCCGGTGCAGCGCCGGGTTCGGCCGGGAGATTCGACATCGCAGCCCGCACCTGGTCATCGATCCCGCTGCCAGATGAAGTGATGAGCTACACGAGCGACCACGTGAGCGCCTCGTCGGACATGTCGATCTCGCCGCTCTCTGACGGCGTGCTTGTCGCCGTCAACAGATATCCGGCATGGGTCGACTACGAAACAGTCGTCGCATCACTCGACGGCATCGAACCCGTGGGCCAACCGGAGTGGGTGGACGGTGCGCTCCGTGTCATCGTCAGCTGCGATGAGGACCCGTCGCAGGAATCCGGGTCGACACCCATCGCGACCGACGTCCTCGAGGGCGTCGACATCGAAGAGTTCTGCGACACGCGCACACTCTCCGCCAATGATCTCGGGCTCACCGAGATGGATGTTGCGGCGCTCGAATCGACCCCTCGATCAGGGATCTGGCGATTCGATGGGTCCACTCTGACGTCGGTCGATCTTCCGGACCCGGCCGCCGAGTCGTCCTCGATCAGCAATGGCGTCTTGACGACATGGTCCGCCACGGGCAGTAGAACCTGGTTCATCACGGACGACGGCGGGTTCGTCGAGGCCCTCGACGGCATGGTCGAGTCCGACTACGGCTCGTTCAGATCGTTCGACAACCAACTCGCCGGTGGGTTCGGGTCCTACGTCGTCACCGACTCCATCGACGGCCCAACAACTGCAATCGACCTGCGGTCGGTGGTGATCGACGACTCGATGGTCAATCCGCACCTGAACACCTACGGAGCAGCCACCGCCAACGGTGCAACGGTGTCGATCGTGCAAGTCGACTACGCGGCGCCCGGAACCATCGACACACCAACCACGATCACCGGCTCCGGATACGACCTCGTGATCGACCCATCGAACGGTGTCACCGTCATCGACCAGTCAACCGGTCAACAAGTGACCGACGGCTATCGCCTCGTCAGCACACCCGGCAGCATCCAACTCGTTGCCTCGCCCGGCCTCAGCGGCTCAGAGTCCCCCGGTACCGTGCCGACGACCACGATTGTCTCGCCGGCGACCACGGTTGAAGAAACCGTCGGAACCGTCGTCGACGACGGCGTCGTCTTGGACGAGTTCGACATCGACCCTGCAACTCTGCCCATGTGGGGAACCCAGAACCGGGCCGTGCTCGCAAGCACGATCGACGGCGAATCGTATGCAGTCGAGTCACTCGCCGACCTCGTCGGTACTACCGAAGGCGAGTTCGCCGACACCGGGCAAATCGAGGTAATCGACGGTCGCTTCGTGGCCCGCGGCTCTGTGTACGGCAACTCGGACGAGATCCGCTCGTTCGTACTCGTCGGCACGCCGACCGTGTAGGACGAAGACGTGTGGCTGAGGTCATCTGGTCAGATGATCTCAAGCGAGACGCCGAGCACCGACGCGCCGAGCGGGAGCGAACCCGGCCCCCCCCGTCTGCCAGCGGTTGATTCAGCGGGTTGGCTTCGGATATGCACGCTCGGCTGGGCGACGGTTGTTTGCGAACTACCCTTGTGATCAATGCGTCGCTCAGGCCATCGCCAGGACAGCCGAAGCTGGAAGCTGTCGGCCTCACTGCTCGGTTTGGTTGCGCTCGTGCTCGCCGGGATTTCCGTCAGCAGGTTCGACCTGGGACCGACGCGGAATATCGCTGCTTTCGTTGCGATCGTTCTCCTGACGGTGCTCGTCGGCACCGTGTTCCTCGTGCCGCGGCGATCATCGTCCCGCCCGCCGGTCGACCAATAGCAATCCAACAAGCGCGACCGGACTTTTCTCCGAGGGAGTGCGACTCGCCCGCTGATATCGGGTGGGTCGCCGAGCACCGACGTGCCGTACTGGGCGGTTCGATCTCAGCTCTTCTCTGGTTGATATGCGTGCATTGGGAACCGAACGGCGTCGATCAGCGTCAAACTTGGATGATGCGATCTGCCGCCCTTCTCGCACTCCTCGGACTTAGCTTCGGTGCCTGCTCCGACGATGACGATCCCGCCGAAGGGCCGACCGGCGCAGAGCTGGATGAAGCTCCATACGGAGCCGGTGCGGAGGCTGAACGAACCTACGACTACGAGCTCTATGTGCACTGCGGTGTCGAGTGGGCACAAATCGATGGCGATTGGTGGCAGACCGAGCCACTCAGTGACGGTAACGCCAACCCCCCGCAAGGCTGGGGAAACCCGTACCACGCTGGCGAACTGGTGCTTCTCAACGAAACCTCGGCACGCTTCACTGGTCCCGAAGGACCGATCGCTTTCGAGCGCACCGATCGATCCGACTCGCCGAATCGCGACTGCGAGTAGTCCTAGGGCCCCACACATTCACGAGCGGGTGGCCGAGCGCCGACGTGCCGATAGAGCGCAGGTCTCAGCCGCTCTCCGAAGCGTGACTATGCGCTACCAAATCACCTGTCGAAGGTCGCACACTTCGCCGGATACCGAGTGGCCGATGGAGCGTTTCGATCTGTGATTACGAGCGGCAGTAGTACGAAGCGCCAGCGATCGAAAACTCTCGGAGCACGGTGAACAAGTGGGCTTCAACCGGCATAACTGTCGGCGCACGTCGGTCGGCTATGAGTTCCAACCGGAAATTCATCAACATTGGATGATAACATCATAGTTTACTGATATCGTATGCCCATGGCTGTTGCGGTGCGGGACCAAGTGGATGTCGAAGTTGCCGCCCGTCTGTTCCATGGGCTGTCGGATCGCACACGGTTGTCGATCCTGTTGGCGCTACTTGACGGGGAACGTTCTGTGTCTGAGATCGTCGCCGTTGTCGGTGCGTCGCAGCCGAATGTGTCGAATCATCTCGGCTGTCTGAGGGGTTGCGGCCTGGTTGTGGATCGTCCCGGATCACGCCGTCAGGTCTTCTACTCGATCGCACGTCCCGAGGTCCGAGAACTTCTCTTGGCCGCCGAACAACTCCTCGTCGAAGGCGGCCAAGCGGTCACGTTGTGCTCGAACCCGTTGATGGGCAAGCATCCAAAGGTCAGGTCGTGACTGACACGTGTTGCGCACCTCGCAACCTTGACGTGGATGACGACGGCCACTGGCTGAAAGAGGGCTGGCGGACGATCGCTGCGGTCGTCGCAGCCGGTCTGTGGGTGGCCGGATTGATCGCTTCGGGTGGCGTCGCCGACGGATTGCTGATTGCTGCGGTCGTCATCGGGGGTTCGACGTTCGTGCCTGGCGCCGTGCGAGGTCTGTTCGCTGGCAGGCTCGGGGTCGGTCTGCTCATGACGATCGCCGCGATCGGTGCGCTGATCCTCGGCGAGTACGCCGAAGCGGCAGCGTTGGCGTTCCTGTTTTCCATCTCGGAAGCACTCGAGGATTGGGCTGTCACCAAATCGCGGCGAGGGCTCCGCCACGTGCTCAGCCTTGTCCCGGAAATGACAACGTTGCGCCGCGACGGCATCACTGCCGATGTGGCAACCAGTGAGGTCGATGCCGGCGATGTGATGGTCGTACGCACCGGCGAACGGATCCCGACTGACGGTGTCGTCGTTGTCGGATCGTCAGCACTCGACATGTCAGCGGTCACCGGCGAGTCGATCCCTGTGGAAGTGACTGTCGGCGACACGGTGATCGCTGGTGGCGTCAATGGCGGCGGCCTCCTCGACGTCGAGGCGACGGCGAAGTCAGCCGACAGCACGCTGGCCCGGATCGTGCGAGCGGTCGAAGACGCCCAGGAACGCAAAGGCCGCTCGCAACGGATCGCCGACCGGATTGCCGCACCGCTCGTGCCGGGCATCCTCGTCGTTGCCGGCATGATCGCCGTGGTCGGCTCGTTGTTCGGTGACTCTGAGCTGTGGATCGAACGGGCGCTGGTCGTGCTCGTCGCGGCATCGCCGTGTGCGTTTGCTATTGCGGTTCCGGTGACGGTGTTCGCAGCTGTGGGTGCCGCCACGAAAGCGGGCATCGTCATCAAGGGCGGCGCCGCCCTTGAAGCACTCGCCACGATCAAGGTGGTGGCGCTCGACAAGACCGGAACGCTGACGGCGAACAAGCCGGCTGTCGTCGACGTCGTCAGCGCCAACGGCCACAGCCGTGATGACGTGCTGCAGTGGGCTGCGGCGCTGGAAGCGAACAGTGATCATCCGTTGGCCACCGCGATCGTCGCCGCCGCACCGATTCCTGTCCTGGAAGCATCAGACGTGCAGACGTTGGCCGGTCACGGCATCACCGGTGTCGTGTGCGCCACGAACGTCAAAGTCGGCAAACCTGATTTCGCCGACCCCGGTTCGTTGGGTGCCGACGTCGAACGTCTCGAGGCGGGCGGCGCCACCGTTGTTGTCGTCGAATGCGATGGGGGCAGTGTCGGGATCATTGCCATACGAGACGAGGTCCGTCCCGAAACACCAGAGGTGGTCGCCGACCTTCGCAGCATGGGCCTGCACGTCGCCATGCTCACCGGCGACAACGAAGGCACCGCCCGGGCCGTGGGGAAAGCCGCCGGGATCGACGACATCAACGCTGCACTTCTTCCGACCGACAAAGCCGACGTCATCGAACGGCTCCGCCAACGTGGCCCGGTTGCCATGGTCGGCGACGGAATCAACGACGCCCCGGCGCTCGTGACCGCCGAAATTGGCATTGCCATGGGAGCGGCCGGCACCGATGTTGCGATCGAAGCGGCCGACGTCGCCATCATGGGCGACAGCCTCATCCACCTCGACGACCTCATCCATCACGCACGCCGAACACGAACCATCATGTTCCAGAACTTGGCGTTCTCTGGGGCGATCATCGTCGGCCTCATCCCTGTCGCTGCGTTCGGCATTCTCGGCCTCGGTGCCGTCGTCGCAATCCACGAGGTCGCAGAGATCGCTGTGATCGCCAACGCACTCCGAGCCCGCCGCGACATTGGAGGCCCCGACCATGACCACACCAGCCATGCCTGACCGAACCCGTCGCATCCCGCCCCACGTCAGTCAATGGCTGGCAGCTGAACTCGCCGCAGCGAGCACCGCCGCAGATCCGTGGCCGCATCTCGAGCGGGCACACATCGTGTCTCAGCCGTGGGCGTGGCCGCACACCCGTACCCACTTCCACATGCTCAAGCTGGCCGCGAAGCGGCGTGACCGCCGGGAGCTCGCCGGTCAGACGATCCGCTTGATCGTCGCCGGCCCCGGGTCGCTCGCCGGGCGCTACCCGATCGGCAACACCGGCCGCACCACGATGCGCCTCACCGAGGTTGCCGACGTCCCCGACGACCTGGCCCAGATCCTCCACGCGGAGCAGAAGTGAGCGTCGAGCGAACGATCGCGTTTGTCGATCTCGCCGGTTTCACCGCCCTCACCGGCGTCCACGGTGACGAGGCCGCCGCTGACCTTGTCGACGACTTCACCCAGATCGCCACCATCGCAGCAGGCGTCGGCGGCGCGGAGCTGGTCAAGACGATCGGCGACGCCGTGATGTTCGCCGCGCTCACCCCCGAAGCTGGCCTCGACGCCGTACGCCGGTTGTTCCATGCGACCTTCGAACACGAAGGTTTCCCCGAGCCACGCGCCGGGATCCACCATGGCCCCGTCGTTGAACGTCGCGGCGACTACTTCGGTGCCACCGTCAACCTGGCCGCCCGAGTCGCCAGCCGAGCCGGCAGCGGCCAAGCGCTCGTCACTGCCACGATCCTCGATGCCATCACCGCCGCCGACCTCGACGCCGTCCCCCTCGGTCCCCACCAACTGCGCAACGTCCTGGACCCGGTCGAGCTCTGGGCGATCGAGTTGTGCGCCACGCACATCGACATTTCCGTCGACCCGGTCTGCCGGATGCGCCTGTCCTGCCAGGCAGCTGTCGCCCGCGTGCGCCACGAGGGCGTCGAGCACCGGTTCTGTTCCCTCGCATGCGTCGCCGCCTTCGCTGCCGCCCCGGACCGTTACCTCAGCGGAGTCTCGACGTGAACCACTTCCACCGCTGGTACTGCCGCACCGGGCACTGGCGACACGCCATTCAGGATCAGATCCTCCCCTGGGTCCTACGCGACGTCGATCTCGGCGACCACGTCCTCGAGATCGGGCCTGGCCCCGGGTTGACCACCGACGTGCTCGCACGCCGCGTAGCCGCGCTCACGGCGGTGGAGATTGACGCTGAACTCGCGGCTCGGCTACGAGGCCGGTTCGTTGATACCAACGTCACCGTGCAGCAGGGTGATGCCACGGCAATGCCCTTCCCCGATGGCACTTTCACGGGCGCGGTGTCGTTCACCATGCTCCATCACGTCCCGTCACCAGAGCTGCAGGACCAGTTACTGCGTGAGGTGCGTCGGGTCCTGCGACCGGGGGGTACCTTCGCCGGCTCGGACAGCCGAAGCAGTCGAGTGTTCCGCCTCGCGCACCTGGCCGACACGATGGTGCTCGTCGATCCCGACACCTTCGCAAGCCGGCTGGAGGCCGCCGGCTTCCGCGACCTCGACGTCGAGGCCAAGCCGAAGGCCTTCCGTTTTCGTTCGACCGTGCCCACGACGGTGAACACATGACCTCCCCCACGACTTTCGATCTCGTCGTGCTCTGCGCCGGGACGGAAGATCATTCGTGCGCGCGCCAGACCACGGGCCTGGATCCACGGCCGGCACTCGCAGAACATTTCGTCGATCTTCGAATCCACGAACGCCTGAAATCGTCGTGACAGTCAGCCGCTTCCACATCGCCGCGATGGACTGCGCCGCCGAGGAGCAACTCGTCCGTATGGCACTGTCCGACGTCGACGGCATCGACCGAATCGAGTTCCACAGCGACCTTCGCGACGTCGTCATCGACCACCAGTCGACGCCCGACACCATCGACGTTGCCCTCCAGTCGCTCGGCCTCGGGGCTCGCCATGTCGATGACACCAGCGAGATCGGCCCCGCCCACGAACCCGGCCGAGAACGCAACGCGCTCATCGTCGCGCTCGTCATCAACGCCGGGTTCTTCGTCGGAGAGCTCACCGTTGGACTCGTCAGCGGCTCGATGGGACTCATCGCCGACGCACTCGACATGGGCGCCGACGCCAGCGTGTACGCACTCAGCCTCGCCGCCGTCGGCACTGCAGCCGCCCGCAAGGAACGACTTGCCCGTACCAGCGGATACCTCCAACTCGGGCTCGCCACCTTCGGTCTGATCGAAGTGATCCGCCGGTTCATCGTCGACACCGAACTACCCAACCCGACCTCGATGATCGTGCTGTCCGCGCTCGCGCTCGCCGGCAACATCATCACCTTGATCGTCCTGCACCGCGTTCGCTCCGGCGAAGTACACCTTCAGGCCAGCTGGATCTTCACCGCCAACGACATCAAAGTGAACGCCCTCGTCATCGCAGCCGCGATTGGCGTCGCTCTCACCAACTCTGCTGTCCCCGACCTCGCCGCCGGCGCGATCATCTTTCTCGTCGTCGCCAACGGCGCCCGCCGCATCCTCGGTCTCACCCGATGACCAACCCACGGCCACTCGCAGCATTCATCGCCGCAACCGTCTCGCTCGTCGTCATCGACCTATCGACCAAATGGTGGGCAGTCGGTGCACTGTCCAACAGCCCTCGTGAACTGCCTGGACCCGTCGACCTACAGCTCGCCTACAACTCCGGCACCGCCTTCGGACTCTTCTCGAACCTCCCCACAATTGTCGTTTCCATCATCACCATCGCGTTCGTGGCCGTCGTCGTCAACATGTGGCGGACACACCGAGCGCCGACCGTCCCCGTTGCGCTCATCGTGGCAGGAGGAATCGCCAACGTCATCGACCGGCTCGAATCCGGCAGCGTCGTCGACATGCTTTACACCAGCTGGTGGCCCACCTTCAACCTGGCCGACATTTACATCACAACCGGCGTCACCTGGTGGATCATCACCACGATCAGAACCCCCAACGCCACAACCGCCACCGCTGAAAGCATTCGGGGTGGAGCAGCGGCATCCCCCGACCGCTACGACGACAGTGGAGATCAAACGTGTCCTGGAAAGGCATGACGCTCGCCGGCCCCGCATCCCGCCTGCTGCGGTGAGCAAACAGCTCTCTCCGGCCGATCCGAACGGAGCATCGGTCGACCACGCATAACAAGCGCTCGGTAACCCAGCCGACAGCAACCTCACCCCGCCACGTATCGGCAAAATCGTGACGTCACAGAATCGCCGTCCCGGCCTGTTCTGCGGTGGCGTGTCACTCGTGCCGATTGACGTAGGACAACGTCGGTCATTCCCCATCAGTCTGTGCTGGAGTGGATGGCGGTCGGTCGGCGTCGGGATGACCCGGCGCCGACCCATGCCTCAGTCGCGGAGACGCTTCCAGAAGGTGACCTTGTCGTCACCAGGTCCGTAGAAGTCCCGCAGACGTGCTTCTTCCACGAAGCCGCGCCGGGTGTAGAACGCTCGTGCCTGGTCGTAGTCGCCGACACTGGAAGTGTCGACGATCAACGTTCGGGCTGCTTCATCGCCGAGGTGACGAAGATGTTCTTCGATGCGCTCGATGAGCATCGTCCCGGCTCCCGAGCCATGATGCTCGGGAGCGGTCGCGACGAAGTAGAGGTTCCACATCCGATCCGCGAACGGTTCCGGTGCGTAATACGCCGCAGCAGCAACTGCGCCGCTCGTGGCGTGGGCGGCGACGACCCAGTGGTGGTCCTCAAGGGTGCCGCCGAAGAAACCGGAGAGCATCTCGTCGAAGTCGCCCATCTCGTCGGGCTCGAACATGTGGTTGTCGAGCGCGAGCTGCTTGATGTGGTCGGCGTCCGCCAGTGTGGCGGCGCGAACGTTGAGGTTGTTCAACGGTGTGGTCCTTTCGTGATGTCGATGAACTGAACAGTCGTACCGGGGAGTCGAGGCGCGACTCGACCCGGCGGCGAGCCGCACATCACCCTTCGGCGGGCGTGCACGGCGGTTCAGGATGTGAGATTCGACTTCAAAAAGCTCCTTCGGAAAGATCGGACGTTACCCGACGCGAAGACCAGCCGACCGTCCCGTTTCGGTCACCCCGGCACGACCCGACGCACATATGGTGCGCTCCATAATCCGGTCCTGAGCACCAGACCCGCGTGCGACTGCGGCCCCAGTGCAGTGCTCGATATTCGCGTCCTGGCGACCGCCTCAGACCCGTCCGGGATCCGGCAATCTGATCGCGACCACCTGTCACATAACGTGCAGGGGACTCCCGTGGAATGCGTCCCTGGGTAGAAGCTGTTCGGTGGTGCGTGACGTCCGCTGTCCACGTGGTGTCCACGAACTGTCCACCATCAGATGCCACGGGACGGAATGGCTGCACGCACACGATCGCGAATCCCGCATGTTTCCTGGCTGGAACGCACGGCCCGATACCTCACGGACGGGCTGTCTGAGCCTTGTAATCATGAGGTGGCGAGTTCGATCCTCGCACCCGGCTCCCCGATCACCTCGGATCAGAGGTCACTTCCGGACGTCGAGCACGTTGCGAGAATTCGCCCACTGGCGGGGTGCACCCGAAGGTCGTTCGAGTACGACTCGGTCACTCCGCGATCACGATGGACACGTAGTGCATGTGCCGCAGGTCGGTGTGCGGCTGCGCGAGAATTCGTGGCGTGCTCGACCATCTCTCCATTCAGTGCGCTGACATCGGCGCGAGCGCAGCTTTCTACGACCGGGTCCTTGCCACGATCGGTGGACAGAGAATCATGGACTTCGGCGACACCATCGGATACGGCGTCCCACCGATGCCCGACTTCTGGATCGGACCGCAGACGACCGGACACGGATTCCGCGAGTCCCACATCGCGTTCAGCGCGCCCGACCGAGCCGGGGTCGACGAATTCTTCGAGGCTGCGAGGGAAGCGGGCGCCGAGGTGCTCCACCGACCGCGATTGTGGCCCGAGTACCACCCCGACTACTACGGCGGTTTCGTCCGGGATCCCGACGGCAACAACGTCGAAGCGGTGTGCCACCTGAGCGAGTAGCCGGCCGTTGGGAGACCGCACGATCTGGGGCGGTTCGCCGCTCGTACATGTGCAACGACGCTCGTCACGAGGGCGAGCTCGTTCCACGTGCCCACTGTCCGGTGTTAGCCTGCGTCGACCCGAGGTGCATTTGACCGTACAATCACCGACATGGTGTCGACCAGATCGTTTCTCTCCGCCGCCCTCGTCGCTTCGGTCGTGCTCGCGGCCTGCGGTGGAAGCGACTCCGGTACCTCCGCTGACTCACACGTGGCGACTCAGGTCGAAGCGACCGATGCCGAAGGTGTCCGGGTCGTTCCTCCGACGCAGGCGGCGGCGACCATCGCCGATTCCCCGGAGGATCTCGTGATCCTGGATGTTCGCACCAAGGAGGAGTTCGACGAAGGACACATCGAAGGTGCGGTGCTGCTCGACTTCTCCCGCGACGACTTCGCAGAGGAACTGGCGAAGTTCGATCCCGACGTGCCGTACGTCCTCTACTGCAGGTCGGGGAATCGAAGCAGCGGAACCCGCGAGATCATGGTCGACCTCGGATTCCGGTCCGTCGAGGACGTCGATGGCGGGATCGTCGGATGGCAGGCGGCTGGTCTGCCCCTGATCGCAGGTTGAGCGACCGGGTCGCCGGGTGGACGCTCGGCGGCGACGGGCGCGGCAGTGAGTGTGCGACCGACCCGCTCGGGTCAGGCGGGTTGTGTCTCCTGCCAGGCGCCGTATCCGCCGAGGATGTCGGAGACGTCGTCGAAGCCGGCGTGGCGCAGCACGCTGGCCGCGACCGATGATCGGTATCCGCCTGCGCAGTAGACGACGGTGGGTGCGGTGGCGTCGAGTTCGTCGAGGCGGTTCGGGAGCTGTCCGACCGGGATGCTGATCGCTCCGGGGATCGTTCCGTGCTCGACCTCGCCGGGGTTGCGGATGTCGACGAGTTGCAGACCGTCGATGTCGTTGCGACGCTCGCCGAAGTCGATCGCCGAGAGTCGTGAGGCTCGCTCGACCCGGTCGGGGTGGTCGGCCATGACCACCGTCGGGAACTCGAGGTAGCCCACGACGCGGTCGAAGCCGATGCGTGCGAGACGGTTCCGTGCCTCCTTCTCGAATCCGTCGTCGACGACGAGGACGATGTCGACGTCGCTGGGGATGACCGATCCGGCGAATTCGGCGTAGCGGCCGCCGAGGCCGACGTTGATCGAGGCGGCGAGGTGGCCGCGTGCGAAGTCCTCGGGGTCACGTCCGTCGACGATCATGGCGCCGTCGGCGACGAGCAGGTCGAACGTGTCCAGATCGAGTGTGGTGGGGCGCTCGTTCTCGTCCAGCAACGGACGATCCCGGCGGTTGAGGACGGCGTCGTAGATGAAGTAGCTCGGCGCGGGCGGTTGGCCCTCGGTGACGAGGTCGAAGAACGCCTGCTTGTCGGCCGCGAGGAGGGCGTAGTTGGTGCGGCGTTGCTCCCCGATGGTCGACCAGGTGTCGGTCGACAGGTTCTTGCCGCACGAGCTGCCTGCGCCATGGGCCGGGTAGACGCGAGTCGAGTCGGGCAGCGTCAGGAGTTGCTGATGGAGGCTGTCGTAGAGCTGATCGGCGAGTTCCCCGCGGGTGACACCGATCGACGACAAGAGGTCGGGACGCCCGACGTCACCGATGAACAGCGTGTCACCGGTCAGCACGGCGTGCGGCTCGACATCGTCTGCATGTTCCCACACCACGATGCACAGCGACTCGGGCGTGTGCCCAGGCGTGTGCCGGATCTCCAGTGTGATCTCGCCGAGTTCGATGCGCTCACCGTCGGCGAGCTTGCGGGACTCGAACTCGGTCTCCGCGACCGACGAGTAGGCGATCGCCGCACCGGTCGCCTCGGCGAGTTCGAGGTGACCGGACAGGAAGTCGGCATGGAAGTGGGTCTCGACGACCAGCTCGATGGTGAGCCCGGCATCGGCGGCATCGCGGACGTACTCGTCGATGTCGCGACGCGGGTCGACCACGACAGCGCGTCCCGAGGTCTCGTCACCGATGAGGTACGACGCCTGCGACAGGCAGTCGAGGTAGTACTGGGTGAAGATCACGGTTGTTCCTCCTGGGTGTAGGCCATCACGCCTCCGGCGAGATTGACGACGTCGTCGAAACCTGCGTCGACGAGGTGGCGGGCTGCACGGCTGCTGCGGTTTCCGCTGCGACAGAGCAGCACGACGCGTCGGTTCGCATCGAGGTCGCCGATGCGCTCCGTCAGATCCCCGAGCGGGATGTTGACCGCACCGTCGAGGGTGCCCGACGCGTATTCGGCAGGTTCACGGACGTCGACGAGCTGTGTGTCGTCGACGACGACGGACCGGTGGTCCGTCACGGGGTGGTCTCGGTAGGTCATCGTCACGCCGTTCGCCGCATCTCGCTCAGCACGGCGTCGATGTCGCACCCGCGCGCCTTGTTGTACGGGAGCTTGCCGAGGGCGTTGCCCATCGCGCACGTGTTGCTCAACGCCGAGAACGTCAGACCGGTCGCGACGAAACCTGCCAGCCACTTGGCCTTCGGGACGACGATGGAACCGAGGATCCCGACCAGCGAGATCGATCCGGCGACGAGACGCACCTGGCGGTCCATCGCCCACGTCGTCGAGTTCCCACGTACGACATCGCCACCGGCGGACTGCCAAGCGTCGAGACCGCCTTCGAGGAGGTGCAGACGTTGCTTGCCGGCTCCGGTGAGCTTGCCGTGCGCCTGGTCGGCGCGTGCGCCGGATTTGCACACCAGGACGACCGGGTGGTCGAGCGATGCGAGATCACGTGCGTGCTCGCCGAGCGTGTCGAGCGGGACGTTGTACGAGCCGGGAATGTGGACGCTGTCGAACTCACCGAATGTGCGAACGTCGAGGATCCGGATCATCGGGTCCTCGGCGATCAGTTGCCGGAGATGCGATGCATCGATGACGTCCGTGTCGATCGAGCTGGTGATCGCGTCGTCGGACGGAGCTGGCGTGGTCATGTCGGTCGTGTCGGTCATGATTCTCTCCTGGGTGGGGTGGGGTGGGGTGGGGTGGGGTGGTCACGGGGTCAAGAAGGTGGAGGCGGCGGTGTAGAGCGCGACGGCGCCCAACATGAGCGCGAATGCACGGGTCAGGCGATCGGCTTCGATGTCGTGCGCGACGCGCGTACCGACGACCACGCCGACCGTCACGGTCGCGAGGAACGGAGCGACGACGCCCCAGTCGAACTCGATGTCACCGGCGCGCATCGCGAGCGCGATGGCCGCGTTGATGACGATCACCACGAGAGAGGTGCCGATCGCCTCCTTCGCAGGAAACTTCAACAGCAGCGTCAGGGCCGGCACGACGGCGAAACCACCACCGACCCCGAACAGGCCGGTCAGCAGGCCGACGATCGTCGCAGCGCCGGCCAGTTTGACGAGCGCAGACGCCGACAGGTCGAGCGCAGCCCGGGAGACGGCCCGCTCCTTCGTGAGAACCGGACCAGTGCTGCTCGTCACCTCGTCTTCGTCGTCCACATCGACCGCCACCTCGGACGGACCGACACTGCGGTACATGCGGACTGCGACGAACGCGATCAGCACGGAGAACGCGATGAGGAGGACGTTCTCGTCGAGCGAACGATTGACCAGCAACCCGATCCGTGAGCCGACGACGCCGGCAGCACCGAATGCGAGACCGGCGCGCAGGCGGACGTTGCCGTGGCGGTGATGGCTCACGACTCCGAATGCCGCGGCCAGACCGACGACCAGCAGCGACGCGGTTGTTGCGTCCTGAGCCTGAAGTCCGGCGACGAACACCAGGATCGGCACAGCGAGAGTCGAGCCGCCGCCGCCGAGCGCCCCGAGCGACAGTCCGACGAGCAGCCCGAGAGCGATCGCGATCACGTCGCCGGTCATGCCGTGTCAGCCGTTCGGGCAACGTCCGAGGGGAGGGAGCGAGCAGGCGATCTCATAGGAAGTGGAAATGATCGTATCAAATGTACGTACAAATGCAACGTCAGATCGTCGGGAGGATCGGGGCAACCGGGACAATCGGCGATCTCAAATTGTACGTACCTTTAGGTCCGGCGCTATCGTTCATCTCATGGACCGACCGAGCCTTCCGACGATGCTGTTCCGCGGTCTGTTCCGACGGTGTGCCTGGTGTGGTGGTCGCGGCGCCTTCTTCACGGGGTGGACGAGCAAGGTCGCGCACTGCCGAACGTGCGGCATCGGATGGCGACGGGGGCTGGATGGCTACGAACTGGGCGCCGCAGCGGTCGCGGCCATCATCAGCATGGGCCCACTCGTGTTCATCCTCGGCGGCGTCATGCTGGCGACCTGGCCGGACTTTCCGACCGTTCCCCTCTTCGTCGCACTCGGCGCCGGCGGCCTTCTGTTGCCCGTCCTGCTCTATCCGAGTTCCTACACGATGTGGCAGGCCGTCGACATCTTCATGCGGCCGGTCGAAGCCGAGCACTTCGCCGACGGAGCAGCGCCTCGGGGCGGGTGACCGACGCTCGACTCAGATGGGGTCGCCGACGACGAAGCGGGCACCGGTTCCCCTGGCTGCGGCACGGTCGCCGGAGTTGAAGAGGTGGCAGGCCTCGAGCGAGAGGCACCCACAGCCGATGCAACCGTCGAGACGGTCACGGAGTCGTTCGAGCATGGAGATCCGCTCGTCGAGACGCGGTCGCCACGCCTGTGACAGTTCGGTCCAGTCCTCCCTCGTCGGTGTGCGTCCGTCGGGGAGCGAACCGAGCGACGAGCGGATGTCATCGAGACTCAGCCCCAATTGCTGGGCCACGCGGATGAAGGACACGCGCCGCAGGGTCGATCGCAGGAACCGTCGATGACCGACATCGGTGCGCTCGGAGGTGATCAGACCCTCGCTCTCGTAGAAGCGCAATGCCGAGGTGGCCACGCCGGCACGTGCCGCCAACTCACCGATCGTCAGCATGGTCTCGTCGATCTGTGTCATCTCGGCGTCCTGTTCGGTCATCTCGTGGGTTCCGTCCGATGGTCGTCGGGCGGCCGGCGGCGGACCGATGTCACGTCGTCTGCCCCTTGCCTTCAAGTTCACTTGAAGTTCTAGCGTCTCGCAGATGTCATCGAACATTGCACCCCGGGATCGACTCGACCGACCGATCGGACTCGCCGTGATCGTCGCGAGCACACGCGAGGGTCGACGCGGGCGTGCGCTCACCGACTGGTTGGTCGCCCGGATGGCCGACCGACCCGACATCGTCGTCGACGAGATCGATCTCGACGACCTCGACCTGCCGACCCGGTTCGGCTTCGGTGCGAACGCCGCGGTCGAGGACCTCCGCAGACGCGTGGACGAAGCCGACGCCTTCCTCGTGGTCACACCGGAGTACAACCACAGCTACCCGGCGTCGCTCAAGCATGCGATCGACTTCGTCAAGGATCCGTGGAAGCGCAAGCCGGTCGGCTTCGTCTCCTACGGTGGCGTGTCCGGCGGACTGCGCGCGGTCGAGCACCTGCGAGGCGTCTTCAACGAGTTGCACGCCCACGGCATCCGGGACACGGTGAGCTTCCACGGTCCGTGGAACGGCTTCGACGACCACGGCCGGCCGGGCGACGAGCCCGGTGCGACTGCGGCGTTGGGTGTCGTGCTCGACGATCTCGTCTGGTGGGGATCGGCTCTCGCCGTCGCTCGCGATGCAGTGATGTTCGCGCCGTGACGACTGCACCGGACGTACATGCGGACGCAGACGAGGCCGTCGAGCCCCGGCGCTGGTGGACCCTCGGCGTCCTGTGCCTCAGCCTCACGCTGGTCATGGTGTCGAACGCGAGCCTGAACGTCGCGCTCCCGTCGATCGCGCGTGAGTTGAATGCGACGAGCAGCGACCTCCAGTGGATCGTCGACGCCTACGGGCTCGTCTTCGCCGGGATGCTCTTCGCCGCGGGCACGCTCGGCGACCGTTTCGGACGCAAGGGTGCCCTCCAGGGCGGGCTCGCCCTCTTCCTCGTCGCCGCCGCGCTCGGTGCGCGAGCCGACACCTCGGAGATGGTCATCGCCGCCCGCGCCACGATGGGCCTCGGTGCGGCCTTCGTCATGCCCTCGACGCTGTCGATCCTCACGAACGTGTTCCCGGCGCACGAGCGTGCGCGGGCGATCTCGATGTGGGCCGGCATCGCCGCCGGTGGCGCCGCACTCGGACCTCCGACGTCGGGCTTCCTGCTCGAGCACTTCTGGTGGGGCTCGGTGTTCCTGCTCACGGTGCCGATCACCGCGGTCGCGCTGATCGCCGGTCACCGACTGGTGCCCACATCCCGCGACCCTGACGAGACGCGCCTCGACGTTCCTGGCGCGCTGCTCTCGGTCGTCGGCATCGGTGCGCTCGTCTACGCCATCATCGAAGGCCCCGAAGCGGGATGGGCGTCGGCGGCCACACTCGGCACCCTCGCATTCGCAGTGGTTGCGATCGCTGCGTTCTTCACCTGGGAGTCGCACTCGTCCCATCCGATGCTCGACCTCACGCTGTTCCGCGACCGACGGTTCAGCGTCGCCTCGGCGGGGATCGGGCTCGCGTTCTTCACGATGTTCGGCATCTTCTTCCTGATCACCCAGCTCTTCCAGCTCGTCCACGGCCTGTCGCCGCTGGCGGCGGGTCTGATGATCCTGCCGATGTCGTTCACCCTGATGTTGGTGTCGCCTCGTGCTGCGTCGTTGGTCGATCGCTTCGGCGTGGACCGGGTGGTCCCGACCGGGCTCGCGACGATCGGCGGCGCGCTCGCGCTCCTCGCCGGGCTCTCCCAGCTCGACTCGGTCTGGTGGGTCGAACTGGCACTGGTGCCCCTCGCCACGGGGATGGCCATCACGATGTCGCCGCTGACCACGCTGATCATGTCCGCGGTGCCACGATCCCGAGCGGGCATGGGGTCGGCCATGAACGACGCGACCCGGGAACTCGGGGGAGCGCTCGGTGTCGCAATCCTCGGGTCGCTCGCGTCGACGGTGTACGTGAGTCGCTTGCCGACGCTCGACGGGTTCGCTCCGGACGCTGCGTCCGAGGTGCGTGACGGGCTCGCCGGTGCGATCGCCAACGCACCGGAACTCTCGAACGGCCGGCCCACGGTGTTCCTCGACTCGGCGCGTGACGCCTTCCTCGGTGGCATGTTCGTGGCGCTCGTCGCAGCGGCCGCACTCGCCTTCGCGGCGGCGCTGGCTGCCCGACGCTGGCTTCCTCGCTCCGCTGCGACCGACACCACCGAGCAGCCGACTGCACGGATCATCGGCGCGGTCGGTGGGTCCTGATCCGTCAGACCGGACGGTTGGGGAACATCGATCGTCGACTGCCCCCGTGCCGACCATGCCGATCAGGAGTGGATCGACAGCCGCCGTCAACTCACACCGTCCACTGTCGTGAGCGACGTAACTTCCGGGGTGTCGTCGGTGACGGTTCAGCCGAGTTCGTCGGCGAGCAACGTGTCGAGGCGTTCGAAGTTCTCGTCCATCCCGTCGCCGCTCTGATCGAACTCGAGCATCTCGGCGCACTGCTCGGCCGATGTGTAGACGGACTGGCCCTCGATCCGGCAGCGGCCGTTGCCGAGTTCGACGAAGGTCAGTGTTTCGAGCGTCGGTCGGCCGGGATCGCCGACGAATTCCCACGTGTGAACGATCCGCGTCGGCGCCGTGACCTCGTGGTAGCAGCCGTGGAAGGTGTAGGGCTGGTCGCCGATGACGCTGTAGCGGAACGAGCCGCCGGTCGTCGCGTCGAAGTGTTCCAGGTCGCAGGTGGTGCCTCGAGGGCCGGTCCACCTGCCGAACAGGTTCGGCTCGGTGTGGGCTCGGAAGACGAGAGCTGCGGGGGCGTCGAACTCACGAGTGAAGCTCAGTGACTGTTCTCCGGCGCGGGTGTGCACGGTCGATGGGGTGGTCATGTTCAGGCGGTTCCTTGGAGATCGGCGAGCACCTCGTCGAGGCGTTCGTAGCGGGCTTCGAGTCGGCGTCGGCGTTGGTCGAGCCAGTCGACCGCGCCGGTGACAGCGGATGCTCTGAGGGACACCGGCCGGTGTCGGCCCTCGTGACGCTGCGCGACGACGCCGGCGGCCTGGAGGACCTTGATGTGCTTCGACACCGCTTGCAGCGAGATGGGAAACAGCGCTGCCAGCTCGTTGACGTTGGTGTCGCCGTGGTCGCCCAGGTACTCCACGATCGTGCATCGAACTGGATCTCCGAGCGCACGAAACGTCTCCGACGTCGGTTGGTTCATCACGGCTGACACCTCTGAATGATATTCAATCCAATCGTTGAATGTCAATGGTTCGTCGTGTCTCTCGTCGACTTCCTGCTCGATACGAGGCCATGTGGACGCCGGTGTCGAACGAGCGCGTCGACTCGAGGACGAACGGTCGACTCGTCGCTTCTTCGGGCTCGAACAGCGGAATTCCGGAGCCGAGCAGCACCGGGTTGACCTTGAGGACGAGTCGGTCGATCTCGTCGCGGAGCGCGCCTGCGAGTGCGCCGCCGCCGCAGAGCCAGATGTCCTTCGTGGATGATTCCGATTTCAGTTCCCGGACCAGTTCGATCGGATCGTCGGCGACGAGGTGGACGTCGCCGCCGACATCGCCCGGTGGGCGGGTGCGACTGAAGACGTACTGACGCAGGTGCGGGTAGGGGTCGTCGATGCCGTGCGGCAGGCCCACGGCGAAGGTGTTCCACCCCATCAGCACGGTGTCGTACGTGTCGTTGGTGGCGTCGACCCCGAGTGCTGACAGGACGTGGCCGGGCAGGGTCTCAGGCACGTCGTGGATCAGGGCGTCGATGTGGTCGCCGGTCTGTGCGAATGCATCGAACGATCCGTCTGGATCTGCGATGTATCCGTCGATGCTGACAGCGACGTGGTAGGTGAGCGAGCGCATGAAGATTCCTTCGTATACGACAGTTGTAGTGGTCGGAGACTACGACATCTGACGTGGTTTGGCTACCGTGTGTCCATCGCCACGAACACCCGACGCCGCACCCTGCTCCTGGACGCAGCAATCGACCTCCTCGCTGGACGCGGGGCTCGCGGGCTGACGTTCCGCGCCATCGACGAAACGGCAGGTACGCCGATCGGGACAGCGTCGAACTACTTCGCTGATCGCGGTGAGCTCCTCGCGCAGGTCTTCGACCGCATCGGCGCGCGGCTCGCCCCGGATCCCGAGGTCCTCGCCAGACTCGGTCGTCGCCGCCCGTCCGCGAAGCTGTTCGGCGACTACATGCGCGACATCGTGTCCAGGCTGACGACCGAGCGAGACGTCACCCTCGCTCTGTTCGAGTTGCGTCTCGAAGCGAGCCGCAACCCCGACGTGGCCCGCCTCGTGCGGGCATGGCAGGGCGCCGGCTTCTCGGCGGACGTGGCATTCCACACCGACGCAGGACTTCCCGGCGGTCGCGACGAGGTCGCGCTGTTCCACTACGCGCTCGACGGATTGATCCTCGACCGACTCACCGCGCCCATCGATCCGGCCACGACAACTGATCACGTCATCGATCGACTCGTCGCCGGCCTGTTCCGAGATGTGCACCCCGCACTCGACACGCGCTGAGATCCACTCCTGCACGAATGGATCCGGCAGCCCGGGCCCGGTTCGCGGTCACGCGCTCGTGGTGTCGAGGTGTTGGAGCAGGTCGTGCGCCGCAAGTTCGACGTCCTTGTGGCGCCACTCGCTCGCCCGGTAGACGCACGCGATCAGCGCGCTGCGGTGAACGCGCCGGAAGTCACCGAACACGAACCCGTGACGTGCCTTGGTCTCGTCGTTCGCACCGACGGTGAGACCGAGGTGCCATGACGCGTACTCGCCCCAGGTGTGATCGTCGAGGAACGCGTTCTGGTCGTCGGTGGACGGCTGGGCGTCACCCCAGTCGCTGTCGAGCACGTACTGACGTGCGTCGATCAGCGCACGAGCCTTGTCGACTGCATCGGTGTTCACCTCGTAGGACGCCATGTCTCGTCTCCCGCATCCGTCTCAGTCGTCGAGGGACGGGTACCAGTCGGTGCCGCGCCCGTCGGGTGTGGTGTCGAGCAGTACCCACAGCGGATTCATGTCGGGTGCTGCGTGCGGGTCCTGGCCAGGGTCCGCCATCTCCATCGTCGCTTCGCCGCTGTAGAAGTGGCGGACGACTCCGTCGCGTCGCTGGAACACGGTGTAGGCCGGCGCGTCGGCATCGCGCTCGCCCGCGTAGTCGGCGGTGTAGTCGCCAGTCGGGTCTGAGTAGAAGGACAGACCCGACCACCCACGCGTCTCGGCGTAGGAGACGATGCGATCGATCGGCGACCGCGCCACCACGGCGAGTGCAGCGCGATGTTCGATGTGGCGGGCTTCGCCGTCCCATGCGTCGAGCATGGACGAACACATCGGGCAGCCTTCGTCTCGCTCGGGTCCGTACATCATCGAGTACACGATGAGAGTGTGCTGGTCACCGAACATGTCCGACAGCGTCACGGGACCGTCCGGACCGTCGAAGCGGTAGTCCTGGGGGATCTCGCCGCCGGGCGGAAGCGCGCGTCGCTGTTCGGCGACACGCCACAGATGGCGGCGCAGTTCGATCTCCTCGGCCAGCAACTCGTTGCGCGCTCGGCGGTAGTCGTCGCTCTCGTTGGGGAACGTGGTCGGGTTCTCGGCTGCCAGCTCACTGGCGGGGGTGAGTGTCCGTTGGTCAGTCATCTGAATCTCCTCGGAGATGTCGCCCGCGTCATGTGGGTGCTTCCACCGTCAAGGTCTCCGATCACCCGCTCACCAAACGCCGACCGCACGATCTCCACCGCATCGGCGCCGTCTCCGGTGCATGACGAGGCGGGATGGATGGCGCCACCCGGAACGAAGCACAGGCCCTGCTTCTGGCAGGAAGTTCCCGGTAGAATCGAGCATGATTTCGGAATCCTTCGTGGCTCACCCGATCGTGCGAGTGCTGGACAAACCCTCCGCGTCGTTCACCGCCGATGATCTCGCCAACGCCGTGGAGGAGTTGGGTTTGACGCAGGTGAATCTGCGTTACGTCGGCGGCGACGGACGATTGAAGACGTTGGCCTTTCCGATCAACTCGCGTCGGCACCTGCTCGAAGTCCTGACTCACGGTGAACGGGTCGACGGTTCGAGCATCTTTCCGGCAGTTCAGACGTCCACCAGTGACGTCTACATCGTTCCCCGGCACGCCACCGCGTTCGTGAACCCGTTCGGGCACCGTCCGTCCCTGGATCTGTTGTGCTCGTTCTACGACGAATCCGGCGCCCCCTTCGCGTTCGCCCGTGAACAGATCGTGCGTCGGGCCGCCGACGTGCTCGCCGACGAGACGGGAATGGTCCTGGAGGCTTTCGGGGAGTTGGAGTACTACCTCGTGGACGAGGCGGAACGCATCTACCCCGTCGAAGAGGAGCGTGGCTACCAGGAATCGGCGCCCTTCTCGAAAGGTCAACGTGTACGCGAGGAAGTGCTCGGTCACCTCCGCGAGATGGGTGTGCAGCTCAAGTACACACACGGGGAGGTGGGGAACGTCGTGGACGAGCAGCGCCAGTTGGTCCAGCACGAGATCGAGTTGAGTCCGATGCCGCTGACCGAAGCCGCCGATGCGCTCGTGCTGGCCAAATGGGTGGTGAGGGAGGTGGCCTACTCCCATGGTCTCGAGGTCACCTTCGCGCCACTGGTCAGCACGAAGGGGGCAGGGAACGGCCTCCACATCCACAGTCGACTCGTGCGCGACGGTGCGAACGCGATCGTGGGGCAGCACGGCATCAACGACACCGGCCGCACGGTCATCGCCGGGTACCTGTCGGCGGCCAAAGCGCTCACTGCGTTCGGCAACACCGTGCCGACGTCGTACCTGCGTTTCAGCGAGGGTGACGAATCCCCGGAGGACATCTGCTGGGGGGAGACGGACCGCACCGGACTCGTCCGTGTACCGCTGGCCTGGAACGAGGGCGTGATGCCCGGCATGCTCGAACACGCCAATCCCGACACCAGCCCGACCGTCGTCGATCCGGAGATCCACCCGCAGACGATCGAGCTTCGAGTCGCCGACGGCTCAGCCGACGTTCACCTTCTCATGGCCGGAATGGCAGTCGCAGCACGGCACGGACTCGAGGACCCCGACAGCCTGGCGGTCGCCGAGCGACTCAGCACGACCGACAACGACGAGTTCGATCAGCTGCCCTCCTCGTGTTCCGAGTCGGCCGACGAACTCGAGAAGGTTCGGGTGCAGTTCGAAGCCGACGACGTGTTCCCCGGTGAACTCATCGACCAAGTCCTCGAGCAGTTGCGGAGCGACGAGAACTCGAAGCTCGTCAAGAGTGCGGCGAAGAACGAGGAAGCCCGAGCCGAGCTGATCGATCGGTACTGGCACGTCGGCTGAACGTCGATCCAGCGAACTCCGGGCGCTCCGGCCGGGTCAACCTCTGTTGATCCGTCCGGGACGGATCAACAGAGGTTGGTCCGTTGGCGATGTTGCGTCCTCCGACACCGGAGTCGAGCTCCCGGCCGCCGTCAGTGATCTGCGTCGGTGAGCAGCCGGCCCGGGTGACCGGGGTGTGATCGACCGCGTTCGGCGTCGCCGGGGACCATCGTGCCGACGCCGACGACTTCTCGACGGACGAACAACCACTGTCCCTCGTCCTTGCGGAGTTCGTCCACCCATCGCCCCCAGTAGTGGAGGAAGTCGCCGCTGTCGACCCGACGATGGAATGCGTAGACGTACGCCTGCGACGTCGCCGAGTCGCCCGTGATCACCGGCGCCACGTTCGTCAGGTGGTGACTGGTCACCGTGAACCCGGCGAGGATCTCCGCGAGACGGTCGGCGATGGCCTCTCGCCCGTGGTAGTCGCCCCAGTAGACGCCGACTCCGTCCTCGGCGAAACAGGCTGCTGCGCCGACCGGGTCGTTGGCATCGACGCGGTCGATGTACCGGATCATCAGTTGCTCGATCGCACGAGCATCGAGCATCTCCTGCAGTGCGGCGTCCATCGATTCATCATGCCCCACAACGATTGTGGTGCGGCGGCCGGACGACGCCGGACACCGTGACTCACGAGCGGACGAGGAGCAGGTAGCCGTCTTCGATCGTCGGTGGTACGGCACTCGCGCCGGGCGGCGGGGTCCCGAGGCAACGGTGGGAACCGTCGGCACGGCGCCACGACGCCCGTACGTCCGGACCGGGTGGGTGCGCCTGGATCCAGACGCGACCACTTGCGACCATCGCCAGACGCTCGGGGGTGTCGGCGAACACGATCCGTCCGCCGTGCAGGACGAGCACGACGTCGGACCCCGCTGCCTCGTCGGTGAGGTGCGTCGACACGAGTGTCGTCTGCTCACGTCGCCGCTCGGCGAGAATCGAGCGGACGTTCTGGCGTTCGTCCGGGTCCAGGCCCGCAGCAGGCTCGTCGAGCACGAGCAACGTCGGGTCCCCGATGATCGCTTGCGCGAGGCCGAGGCGCCGCCGCATCCCACCCGACAGCGATGTCACCCGGTCGGCGACTCGGTCGGTGAGGCGCACCCGGTCCAACGCCTCGAACACGTCGTGACGCCGCCGCCGTTCGTCGCGACGTCCTTTCAGCACCGCGATGTGGTCGAGCGTGTCGAACACGGTGGCGGACCGCGTGAACCCCACCTCCTGGGGCAGGTATCCGAGGCGCCGGCGAACCTCGACGCGTTCCGCCTCGCGACGCGGATCGAGACCATCGATCCGGATGGTGCCGTCGAGCGGCTGCAGGACCGTCGCGAGACACCGCAAGAGGGTGGTCTTTCCCGCTCCGTTCGCACCGAGCAGCGACATCACCCCGCCTTGCGCGAGGACGTCGATGCCGTCGAGCACACTGCGTTGTCCGAACCCGTGGACGAGGCCGTCGATGTGGACGTGGGCGGGGCTCATGCGCTCGCAAGCCGTTCGAACGCGTCGCGTCGAGCGACGGTGACGGCCGCGAACACCACCGTTGCGACGAGTGCAACGAGTTGCGCGGCCGGGAGGAAGGCCGCCAACTGATCGTCGACGACGGCGCGGGCGACGAATGCCACCAGGATCCATGCGACCGTGGCCGCCGCCGCGGCTCGGGTGGGGCTGAGGACGGTCATCCACCGACTGCTCGTCACGCCCGAGTTCCACCACTGGCACCACTCGAACGTCCCGGCCGCTCACCACACGAACTATTCGATCCTCTTTCCCGTGTGGGACATGGTCTTCGGCACGTATCGGATGCCGCGAGGAGAGCGACCGACGGTCTACGGCGTCGACGACGCGGTACCGCCCACCATGGTCGGCCAACTGTGGTGGCCGTTCCGCGACGTCGGGCGGCCCTCGACCTGGTCGGTACGTCGGGGGCGCAGGGCCGTGGCGACGCTGGTTCGCGACATCGTCCGCTCGACCCGTCGGCCCGTTCGCCGATCCGACGGGACGGGGACCTGACCTCGTCGTCCGTCCGAGGCGGAGCGATCCTCTCGCCGATCCGTCCCTGCGTTCGTGCGTCGTGAGCTGCGCGTACGCGCAACTGGTCGCTCACCTCGACCCGGTCCGATCATGCGTCGAACCAGGTGCGAAGTGCCACGTGAAGCCCCGTGTCCGTCCGGCTTCCGGCCCAGGCGACATGGCCGTCGGGTCTGATCAGCAGAGCGGAGGGAGCCGGGACCTCGCCGAGGACGGGGAGTTCCCACGTACCGGTGCAGGTGGCGTCGATGTGCCGAACCCGCTCGCGCCATCGCGACGTGTCGAGGTCCGATCCGGGGTCGAGGTCGAGAAGGAGCGGTTCGGCCCGGTGGAGGTGTTCGTAGATGCGACTCGGCCCGTCGGACGTGACCAGGTCGAGGTCCGGAACGCGTCGGCCGATCATCGGGTGATCGTCATCGGCGGTGCGGCCGGTTGCGTAGTGGATGTCGAGTCCGGAGATCATCGCTGCCATGTGTGTGCGTGGCTCGTCGAATGCGAGCAGGTCGGACATGACGGAGCGCAGTGCGGAGGTCCGATCGTCGGTGGCGCCCAGCGCACGTTGGGCCATGGTGTTGTGCATCACCCGGGCGGCAACGGGGTGTCGTTCGGCGTGGTAGGTGTCGAGGAGGGCGTCCGGTGACGTTCCCAGGACCACTCGGGCGAGCTTCCAGCCGAGATTGACGGAATCCTGGACGCCGAGGTTGAGTCCCTGTCCGCCGAGCGGTGCGTGCACGTGCGCAGCGTCACCGGCGAGCAGGACGCGTCCGGCGCGGTAGGTGACGGCTTGGCGCGTCATGTCGGTGAAGCGCGAGATGAACCGGGGGCTGTGTGCGCCGTAGTCGGTTGCGTCGACGCGGACGAGTGCGGCTCGCAGATCGTCGAGGGTCGGCTCGGTGAACCGGCTCTCGGAGTCCGGTTCGGCGAGGGTGACACCGATTCGTCCGGACTCGGCCGGGCCGATTCCCCCGCCTCCGCGCAGACCGAAGCGAGGCTGTTCTCGCATCTCGACCTCGGCGGTGATCCAGCAGATCGTGGGGTCCCAGCCGGCGAAGTCGATGCCGGCCGTCTTGCGCACCGTGCTGTGGCTGCCGTCGCATCCGACCAGCCAGTCGGCGTGCAGTCGGCTGCCGTCGGAACAGCCGACCTCGACATGGTCCTGGTCCTGGGTGAACGTCGTGACGTCTCGTTCGCGCAGGACGCGTACGCCGAGTTCGTCGATCCATCCCGCCATGATCCTTTCGAGGTCGCTCTGCACGAGTGCCAGGCCGTAGTTGTGGCGCGTCGGGAAGTCGCTGATGTCGAGTGGGATGCCGGCGAACGCCTGCACCTGGGCGGTGGAGCCCGCGGCGAGGAACCGGTCGGCGATTCCGCGCTGATCGAGGACCTCGATCGTTCGAGCGTGCAGTCCGCGCGAACGTGGGCTCTCGAGGTCCTGGTTCGGTCGGCGTTCGATCACGACCACGTCGATGCCGGCCAGGGTCAACTCCGCGGCGAGCATCATCCCCGCAGGCCCACTCCCGACGACGACGACCTGATGCTCGCGTACGTTCGTGCGTGCGGGATCGGCGTTCACGTCGGCGTCTGCTCTCCGGGTCGGCGCAGGGGCGGGGTGCGGGTGGTGGCGCGGGTGGCGGTGCGGGTGGTGGTGTCGATGCGGCTGTGGAGCCCGTCGATGTATCGAGCGAGCTGGCCGTGCGCGATGGCGCGGTCCTCGTCCGGGGGAAGCCCGATGGCGAGTGGCCGTCCGAATCGGATGGTCGCGAATGCGATGTCGCCGACCGAGAGGTCGGTTCGGTCCGGGTGGTCCCGTCGATTGCGTTCGATCAGAGCGGTCATGAGTGATCCGGCCCGGGCCTGGAGGTCGGGCCAGTCGGTGTCGTCGAGCAGCGGATGGAGGATGTTGACGACACCGATCCCGTTGTCGATCGCTGCGTGCATGTACTCCCCGAGAGCGTCGGCGCTGTCGACGTCCGAGACGATCGACTCCCCGGCTTCGATGGTGCGTACCAACACGTGACGGGCTGTGGCGTGGAGCAGCGACTGGCGATCCGGGAAGTGTCGATACACGGTTCCGATGCCGACGGCGGCGCGCTCGGCCACTGCATCGCGGGACGGTTCACCGCCCACTTCGAGGACGAGCCCGGCCGTGGCGTCCAGGATGCGCTTGCGGTTCTGTCGGGCGTCCGATCTCATCGCGACGCCTCCCCGTCGTCGGCCGGCCACGGAACATCATCCACAAACGGAGCATAAGCCTCCGCTTGAGACGGACGCAACCGCAGCGGCGACGTCCGCGCCGTACGGCCTCGAGTGGGACCCGGCCCGGATCAGTCGAACTTCGATCCGCAGCCCGATCAGTCGAACTTCGAGCCGGGTCCGGACGACTCGCCGTTCCAGCCCGGGTACGCGTCCGGGACGGCCGACCTGCTCGACGACCTGTTCGGCGGGCTGTTCGGCGGCCTCTTCGGTTGACCGCACCCGGGTGCGGGACGGTGACGGGGCGTTCGTCGGGGACGGCACCTCGTCACTCGTCCGCACCGCTCCGCCGCGCGGGTCCGTCGCAGGAACAGCGCGTTCTGCAGGTCGTCGGCGGGTGCCCGGTGGATCGCCGATCGTCGCGGTGCGATGTGGCGCCGATGATCGCCCCAGGCGACGTGCGTCGGATGGCGTCACGGGGGAGCACAGGTCGTCGGTCGTCGTGAATCATGGGGGGCGTCCGAGTCTCTCGTGTGCGCTGCGTCGTGGCGCGTGCGAGCCGATGCGTCGACGCCGAGAACCATCGGTCGTTCGAGATCGCCGATCGACTTCGGGCCTTTCGGCCCTGCTCCGGCCGGCGGCCGACCGGGACGATGAGGAGCGTCAGTATCCCCCCGTCCAGGAGCACACCCCGATGACCGTTCTCGATCGTCCCGACGCACCCGCTGGTGCGAATCCACCCCCGTCGCGTCCCGACTCCGACCGATCGTCGCTGCTCGGATCGGTGATCCTGGGGGCGGGTGCGATCGCCATGTTGGCCATGCTCCTCGGGTTGGTGGCGCTGGCGTTCGTGGCGCTCCTGCACGACGGCGGGTCCGGCGAGGACGCCATCGTCAGCGATCTGGACATCTCGTTGAGCGAGTTCGCGATCGACGGCGAGTTGAGTGCGCCGGCCGGTGAGGTGGTGTTGAACGTGGTGAACAGTGGAGCGATCGAACACAATCTGCAGGTACGCGAACTGGGGCTGGGCTCGGCGAACCTGATGTCGCGAGGCGTCGACACCCTCGCACTGGGTGAACTCTCACCGGGTACCTACGAACTGTTCTGCAGCATCGCGGGTCACGAATCGTCGGGCATGCTCGCCGATCTCGTCATCACCGACGCCGACGAATTCGCCCCTGCCGAGCTCGGTGACGAGCACGCGGGACTCACGGCCGAGCAGATGGACCAGTTGATGATCGACTCGATGCTCGCCTTCCCGGCCGAGACCGAGGGACTCGGCAACCAGATCCTCGAACCCGAGATCCTCGCCGACGGCACGAAGAAGTTCACGCTGACCGCAGAGGTCATCCCCTGGGAGGTCGCACCGGGTGAGATCGTCGAGGCGTGGGCGTACAACGGGCAGGTCCCGGGCCCGCGGATCAACGTCGGCGTCGGCGACAAGGTCCAGGTCGAGTTCACCAACCTCACGCCGATGGGTTCGGACATCCACTGGCACGGCATCCACACCCCCAACGACCAGGACGGGGTGTCGCCGTACACGCAGGACCCGGTCGCGACCGGTGAGACGTACCTCTACGAGTTCGTCGCCGAGGACCCGGCGATCGGGATGTACCACGCGCACCTCCACAGCCAGACCTCGGTGATCAACGGGATGTTCGCCGCCTTCCAGATCGGCGAGACACCTCTTCCGTACGGCGAGACGATCTCCGGTGTCACGATTCCCGAGGACGTCGTGCCGCAGTTCGACAAACCGCTGGTGCTCAACGACGCCGGCACGATCGGGCTGTCGCTGAACGGCAAGAGCTTCCCGGCCACCGAGCCGATCGTGATCGACGAAGGCGAGTGGGGCGTGATCCACTACTACAACGAGGGCCTCACGGCCCACCCGATGCACCTGCACCAGTTCCCGCAACTGGTGTTCGCGAAGGACGGCATCCCGCTCGACAACCCGTACTGGGCCGACACCGTCAACGTCGCGCCGGGCGAGCGCTACTCGGTGCTGTTCCATGCGGAGGACCCGGGCACGTGGGTCTACCACTGCCACATCCTCACCCACGTGGAAAGGGCCGAGGGCATGTTCGGGATGGTCACCGCTCTGATCGTGAATCCGAAGGAGGAGGGGTGAGAACCGTTGCTCCGGAGCATCCGTTGTGGGTGGTGCGGATCGTGACGGTGGCGGCGTTGGTGCTGGCCGGAGTCGTCGGCACGTCGTGCGGGACGGACTCGGGCGAAGGCGGTGCCGAGCAGCCGACGTTCGACTACGTGATCCCGGCGGGCACCGGTGACCGGATCGATGCCGGCGAGCCCCTCGTCATCCTCCCGAGCGAGTTGGTCGCCAACCTCGACGAGACGATCCAGATCGTGAACCACGACGACCGGGCACATCTCGTCGGCCCGTGGTTCGTCGGTGCCGGCGAGACGCTCCGTCAGCGGTTCAACGTGGCGGGCGTGTTCGCCGGCGGCTGTTCGGTCCACCCGTCGGGCGAGTTCACCGTCACCGTGAACGCATAGCGCTGCGCCACGCTCGGCGCGTTCCGCCCGTCGTGGGTCGTCCGAGCCGTTCGACGCCGGCATTCCGCGGCGAGCGGCTGGCCGCCGACCTCCTCGGAATCAGGGGCGACGCGACGATCGTGATGTGGGTCGTTGGACCCTGGTCGGCGGGGTCGTCTGCCCGCACGATGGGGACATGAGCACGATGACAACGCGATGGGTCGTGGGTTGCGACGGATCGAAGGGAGCGGAGCACGCACTGGAGTGGTGCCTCGCGAATGCACGGGGTCGAGCGACCGCGGTCCACGTCGTGCAGGCCTGGCATCATCCGACGCTGGTGGGTGCCGGGATGATGGTGCTTCCCGAGGTCGATGTCGAGCCCGAGACGGCGCATCCGGACCCGGACCGCCTGGCGGCTCGGTTCGGCGAGATCGGTGTCGACCTGACGACGCAGGTCGAGTACGGCCTCACGGCCGACGTCCTGCTCCAGGCATCGGCCGATGCCGACCTCCTGGTGCTCGGCACGCGTGGACTGGGTGGGTTCGCACGGCTGGTCGTCGGGTCCGTCAGTCACCAGTGTGCGACCCACGCCCGCACTCCCGTGGCGATCGTTCCGTCGTCGGCACCGCTGAGGGGTGACATCGAGCGGGTCGTGGTCGGGATGGACCGTTCCGCCGGAGCCTGCGCAGCGCTGCGGTGGGCGACCGAGTTCGCTCCTGCGAGCGCGACGATCGAGGTGGTCGGTGCGTGGCAGCCTTCGTCCTGGGGAGTCAGTCTCGACCTCTACATGCAGGCCGCCGACTTCGACGCGGCGCACGCCTCGTTCGACGCGATCATGGACGACGTCGAGGCCTCGCGACCGGATCGCTCGTTCGAACGCCACTTCGTCGGCGGTCACCCTGCTGATGCGCTGCTCGACACCGCCGACGGCGCCGATCTCGTGGTGGTGGGCGAGCGTGGCCAACGTGGGCTCAAGGCGGCACTGCTCGGATCGACGACCACCGAGGTGTTGCATCGAGCCGAGACGACGATCGTCATCGTTCCCTCGCCGACCGACGAGAGCTGAGCACCGAGCTGGATCCGGGATCTGCTCCGCCCCGAGGGTCGGGCGCTCGGGTGGATTCGCCACACGGCGGTGGTGGGGCGGCGGTGACGGTCGCAGCGGTGGTGGCGGCACCGGACTCGACCCGCCTGCTCGTCGCAGTCGGCCAGGGCGTAGCCTGAGCCGCGTTCCGGTTCGGACGGCGAGCGGTTGGGAGGTCATGGTGACGAATCTCGACGATGCCGTCGACGAAGGGAACCGGTCGTCACCCCTGAGCGAACTCGGCGCGGCGCGTGTGTGGGGCATGCTCGAATCGGCGCCCGACGGCATGTTGATGACCGACGGGAGCGGCGTGGTCCTGGCCGTGAACCGGCAGGTCGAATTGATGTTCGGCTACGACCGGGCGGATCTGCTCGGTCGCGAGGTCGAGATCCTGCTGCCCGGGCATCTCCACGCCGTGCACCGCGCGCACCGCACGCGGTACCGGGCCGCACCGAAGGTCCGTGCGATGGGGGAGGGCTTCGAGCTGCGCGCTCGACGACGCGACGGCACGGAGTTCCCGGTCGAGGTGAGCCTCAGTCCGCTGACCGACGACCAGGGCGTGGCGGTCGTCGCGTCGATCCGTGACGTCACCGAGAAGCGCCGAGCGGATGCCCGCACCCGGCGGATCCAAGCGGCGATCGACGCCGTCCACGACGGGGTCTTCATGTTCGAACCCGACACGCTCCGCTTCGTCTACGCGAACGAAGGTGCGTCGCTCCAGGTCGGGTACTCGAACGACGAACTGCTCGCGATGACACCGCTCCACATCGAACCCGAGTTCAGCCGGGAGGAGTTCGACACGCTGATCGCTCCGTTGGTCGACGGGACCGTCGACCACCTCTCGTTCCGAACGATCCACCGGCACAAGTCGGGCCGGGACGTGCCCGTCGACATCATGCTGGAACATCGACGTGGGACGGGCGACGACATCGAGGGTGTCGCCACGGACTCGACGGTGGACGCACACGCCGACTCGCTTCTGGTGGCCATCGTGCGCGACGTGACCGAGCAGGTCGAGGTCGAGCGTCGACTCGTGCTGTCCGAGCAGACCTTCCGGACGTCGTTCGACAACGCACCCGTCGGCATGACGATCGCACGATTCGGAGACGACGGCGAGCGAGGCTACGAACGCGTCAACGTCGCGTTCGCACGCATGCTCGGCCGAACGGTCGACTCGTTGATCGGGGTCGACTCCCTCGACATCTCGCATCCGGACAACCAGGCGTGGACGACCGATGCGATCGCCGAGATGAGTGCCGGGCGACGCGATGCCGTGATCACGGAGAAGCGGTACCTGCGTGACGACGGCACCTACGTGTGGACATTGGTCCACGAAGCGGTGATCGAACGGGCCGACGGGATGCGGACCCTGTCGCACGTGGTCGACATCACCGACCGGCGTGAGCGACAGGCGGAGCGCGAGCGACTGGCGACCATGGACGACCGCGAGCGCATCGCACGCGATCTCCACGACCTGGTCATCCAGCGGTTGTTCGGTGCGGGGATGAGGCTGCAGGCGGTGATCCCGGAGATGGCGTCGCAGGTCGCGATCGAACGGACGCACGAGACCATCGGCGAACTCGATGCGACGATCCGTGAGCTTCGCTCGGCGATCTTCTCGCTCCACCGGCGTGCTGACGATCGGTCGGTGACCGAGGAGATCACGCTCGCGATCGAACAGCACGTGGACCGGCTCGGATTCCGGCCAGCCGTGTCGTTCGAAGGTCCCGTCGATTCCCTCGCCGAAGGCCGAGCGAACGAGCTGAGGGCAACGCTGCGCGAGGCCTTGTCGAACGTGGCGCGCCATGCGCGTGCCACGAAGGTGGAGGTGCGGGTCGTCGCGACCGCGTCGACGACGACGCTCGTCGTCACCGACGACGGGTGTGGGATCCCCGTGGACGGACCCCGGGGCGACGGTCTGGCGAACATGGCCGAACGGGCCACACGGCTCGGCGGCGAGTTCTCCCTCCTCGAGCCGGAGTCCGGTGGTTGCGAACTCCTCTGGTCGATTCCGCGCTGAGCACGCGCTGTGACCGCCCTTCTCGTCATCCGCCCGATCCGGGACTTCGGGCCCTGTTCTCCCCGCCGGAGGTGCGCGACGATGCAGGTCGGGACACCGACGAGAGGACACGACGTGACGTCACAACCCACCCACCCCGTCGTCCGCGATGCGTAGCATCCGATGATCGAACCCCAGCCCGACGCCCACGACGCGGAGACGGCCGTGCGACTTCTGGACGGTTCGCCCGACGGGCTGCTGCTGGTCGACGCCGACGGACGGATCGCACTGGCGAACCGATCGGCATCGACGATGTTCGGATACGACCTCACGGGTCCGGACAGCCTCGTCGGCCGTTCGATCGACGAACTGGTTCCCGACGAACGACGGCAACGACACGTCGTGCACCGCGCGCGATACGTCGCCGACCCGCAGCGTCGGCCGATGGGAACGGATCTCCGGCTCTTCGGGCAACACCGGGCGGGCGACATGTTCCCGGTCGAGATCGGTCTCAGCCCGATCACGATCGATGGTCGCGTGCAGACCGTGGCAACGGTCCGCGACGTGACCGAACGCCAGGAGACCCACGCTCGACTGCTGTTGCACGAGGAGCGGGCGCGGATCGCCCACGAGCTGCACGACCTCGTCATCCAACGACTGTTCGCGGCCGGCATGTCCTTGCAGTCCGTGACGAACCTCATCGAGTCCCCCGTTGCCCGTGACCGTGTCATCGCGGTGACCGACGAACTCGACGAGACGGTCCGTGCGGTCCGTTCGGCGATCTTCAGCATCGGCAACCACGACGCGGCCCAGACCTTGGGGAGCCACGTCCGCAGCGTCGTCGACGAGCGGTCCCGCCATCTCGGATTCGTGCCCGATCTGACGATCGTCGGACCGGTCGACGACCTGCCCGACTTCGTCGGTGACCAACTGGTCGCGACGGTGATGGAGGCACTGTCGAACGTCGCCCGCCACGCCGACGCCACCGACGCGACCATCCGCATCACGAGAGAGGCGCAGTCGATCGACCTCGTCGTGCGCGACAACGGACGTGGCATCGCGGCCACGCCCAAGCCGCGCGGTGGACTCTCCGGCGTGATGTGGCGCGCCGCTGAACTGGGCGGCTCGTGCGCGGTGAACCGGGTCGAACCGTCGGGCACGGAACTGGTCTGGCGGGTGCCGGTCCGACGTCCGCCGGCCTGAGGTCGCCATCGGCGAGGCTCGCCCGACGGTCGGGATCGACCGTCAGTCGTCGCGGTGACTGCGCTCCTCCAACCGGGCCGACAGCGCAGCGGCCTCGGTGCGACGGGACATGCCGAGCTTGGCGAGCAGGTTCGAGACGTAGTTCTTCACCGTCTTCTCCGCCAGATACATCTCGCTCGCGATCTGTCGGTTCGTCATCCCGTCTCCGATGAGGTCGAAGATGCGCTGTTCCTGAGGAGTGAGGTCGAGGAGGCGGCCCTCCTCACTGTCGCGCAGTCGGCGCATCGCCATCCGGACCTCGGCGTCGTCGAGCATCTGGCGTCCGGCGGCCACCTTGCGGATCGCGTCGATGAGTTCGGCGCTGCGGATCTGCTTCAGCACGAAACCGGCGGCGCCCGCGAGGCCGGCGTCGACGACGGCGCGGTCGCTCTCGAACGAGGTGAGGATCAACGACTTGACGTCGGGGAACTCCGACGTGATCTCCCGGCACACGTCGATGCCGTTGCCGTCGCCCAGTCTCACGTCGAGGACGGCGACGTCGGGGTCACACTCGCGGACTGCGGCCATGGCGTGCGCGGCGTCGCCCGCCTCGCCGACCACGGTCATGTCGTCTTCGGCTTCGAGTGCGGCTCTCACCCCGTGGCGCACGACCTCGTGGTCGTCGAGGAGGAAGATCCTGATCATCGGATCAGTCTGGTGCCTGCGAGGTGCGCGTGCGGACATCGGCGACCCGACGACTTCCGACACCGTGACCTGGCACCGGTTCCCCCGGCGTCGCCGACCGTCCCGACCGGTCCCTACCGGTTGCGTCTCAGTACGCCCACATGTGATCGCTCCGCTCGACGTGGACAGGGTGCGGCAGTCGGACCACGACGACGGGGCACGTTGCGTTGCGGACGAGTCCGGCCGTGACACTGCCCATCATGAAGCGGGTCAGCCCGCTCCGGCCGTGCGACGACGCCACGATCATCGACGCGTCGTGCGTGTCGGCGAATTCGGTGATGGCGCGGTCGGCGCGGCGGCCGTGGAGTTCGTCGAACTGGACGACATGACCGGACAACGCGGTCATGTCGCGTGCGAGCCGTGCGGTGTACGCGGTCTCGAAGACGTCGCCGACGGTCTCCGCCTGGTTGGTCGCCGGTGCCGCGACGTGGACGATCCACGGTGTGCTGCGGAGCTCCGTGGACCATGCCACGGCGAGTGGGATGGCGATCTCGGACTCTCGCGAGCCGTCGACGGTGACGACCACGGGGCCGGAGACGTCGTCCGGCTCGACCCGAGGGCCCACGAGCACGATCGGGCCGAACGTCTGGTGGATGACGTCTTCGGTGACGCTGCCGACGAGCGCCGCCGAACGGCCCTTTCCGTGGGAGGACATCACGATGACCGCTCCCGGGTGGAGGTCGACGACCGTGGACAGTTCGTCGGCCACCGAACCGATCGTGAGGCGCACGTCGGCGGTGACGTCGACGTCGAAGGGTCCGCGGCCCGCCAACTCCTCCCGGAGCCGTCGGTCGCCCGAGCGTCCGTCGACGGGGTCGCCCGCGACTTCGACGATGCGGATGTCGCTGCCGGTGCGCTCTGCGAGCGGGAGCGCCACGTCGAAGGCACGCCACGATTCGGGGGAGCCGTCGACGGGGACGATGAGATGCTGGACCATGGGTGTCTCCCTTCTCGGACGGCACCCTGATGCGCCGCTCGTCGCCATGTTGCGCTCGGATCGCGACCGGTCGTAGGGCCGGAGGTCCTCTCGGCGCGATGAGGTCGTACGACCCTGGTGTCGCATCGTCGTCGCTGCGACGATGGCGACATGAACTCCACGTGGATCGTCGGCCTCGACGGATCGGACGGATCGGTCTCGGCGCTGCGCTGGGCGGTCGATCTCGCCGTGCAGCGTGGAGAGCGGGTGACTCCGATCGCCGCCTGGCACGTGCCGTTGCCGATCTGGCTGATGTCGGGTCGCCGAGCGGTGGACGTCGACCGTGCCGGCATCCGAGCCGGCGTCGCATTCCATGCCGAGGAGGCGGTGCGAGGGCTCGACGACGCAACCTGTGTGGACGAGCCGCAGGTGCTGGAGGGTCACCCCGCTTCGATCCTCGTGGAGTTGGCCGGGCCGGAGTCGCCGCTCGTGGTCGGGCGACGGGGGATCAGCGACGTGAAGCACCGACTGCTCGGTTCGGTCAGTCAGTACCTGGTCACCCATGCGACCGGGCCGGTGGTGGTCGTTCCCGACGACTGGACGACGTCACCGCTGAGGCGGATCGTCGTCGGATTCGACGGCAGCGAGTACGCGGCGGCAGGGCTGCGGTGGGCGCTCGAGATCGCCCCGACCGACGCCGAGATCGAGATCGTCGTCGGGATCGATGTGATCCCCTGGCTGGGGCCGGAGGAAGTGGTCGAACGACACCCCGACGCAATCGCCCACGCACGCGAGCGGATCGACGCAGTGGCCGACGAGGTCGACCCCGACCGACGGGCGACGCGCAGCTTCGTCGTCCAGGGTCCCCGACATGCGCTCGGCGAAGCGATGCACGACGCCGACCTCGTGGTGGTCGGACCGAGAGGCGTCGGCGGCCTCGCCCGGGCGCTGCTCGGCTCGGTGACGGGTTGGCTGCTCCACGAAGCGCCGTGCCCCATCGCCGTCGTTCCCGTTGCGGACTGACGTCGGTCGACTCGGCCTCGTCAGCCGGGGCGCACGTTCGGAGCGCCCGGGTGGTATTCGGCACCCGGCGTCGGAACCACGGCGTCCTCCGATCCGGTGTGCGGGTACGGCTCCCACCCGATCGAGGCGTCGGGGGAGACGTCGTCGAGCACGTGGAACCGGCGGCCCGTGATCTCGGTCGGAGTGATCCGCACGAAGTTCGGCTTCGGGTGCGCCGCCCACGGGAAGAGCGGGAGTTCCTCGGCGGCATACACCTCGTCCATTCGTTCGACCTCGTGCGCTCGACCCTTCACCACGACGCTCCACGCGGTGCGTTCCCGTGGCCCGTACCCGTCGATCTCGAATGCAACGTCATGGAGCAGGGCGGACGCCGCGAACTTGGTGCCCGCACCCGTGCGGAAGATCAGCGCGTCGCCGTCGACCACGAAGTTGATCGGGAAGATGTCGGGCTTGCCGGCGATGTCGATCGCCAAGCGACCGACGCTGGTCGCAGCGAGCAACTCCCAACACGCCTCCGTGGTCAGCTCCTCGGTCCCTGGTGCGATGTAGGTCATGGCTCCCACTCGACAGGATCCGGCGTCGCGGTGTCAGAGGCGAACGTCCCGTCGCTCGCTGCGTCGTCGACAGATGCCGACAGATGCCGACAGATGAGGACCAAGTGCCCAGCGCGAGGGACGCGGTCGGTGCGAGAATCGACATCGTGGAAGACGATCCGATGCCGCCCGACCCGAGCACTGCGTCGGGGGCACGACTCGATCCGAGGGGCGCAGTCGTGGTGGGGCTCGATCGGTCCGACGAGGCCCGTCGAGGGCTCCTGTTCGCCGCCGACCTCGCCGTCGCCCTCGGCGTCGAGCTGGTCGTGGTCCATGCGTTCGGTCTCGTCGGAACCTTCGGCGACTGGCGCGAGGGTGTGGAGGAACGCGAGCGACAGGTCACGACGGCGCTGGTCGACGACTGGTGTGCGCCGTTGGCCGAACGCCCCGACCTGACGTGGAGTTGGCGCTGTGTGCAGGGCACGCCGGTCGACGGCATCCTGCGTGCTGCGGACGAAACGGGTGCCGGGTTGATCGTCGTGGGTTCCCATGGCGAGGGCCGGAGTTCCTCCCCGGTGATGGGGAGCACGAGCCACGACATCGTGCGCCTCAGCCACCGACCGGTCGTGGTGGTCCCACCTCCGGCCGACCACCCGCACCGACACGGTGAGCCGAGTGGCGTCGACGCGACTGGTTGAGCGTCCGCGTTCCGGGTCGGCCACTGGGCGAAGATTCCTCCGAGATTTTCATCCGCCCACAGAGCCCGGAGACGCTGCTGCTGATCCCTCCACGATCGGCTCTCCGCCGAGGGCGGATGGGTCCCGGGTCGGCGCCGTTCGGGGTTCCTCGGGCAGGTGACGAGCCGATGCGACGAGCACGGTCGATGCGACGGGAGTGTCGCTTCGACCCCAGCTCAGAGGGCGTGCATGGGATCATGTGTTCGAAATGATCAGGACATGGTCGACGAGGTCGTTTCGGGGTTGTTGGGACTCTCCGACTCGGCTCCGGTGGTGAACATCGTGATCGACGCATCCACGTTCGCCCGGATCCTTGCAGCTGCCGGTCTCTCACCCACGTCGGTGGACGGGTTGCCCGTCGATCCGTTCACCGGACTCACTGCCGCGAACACGTTGCTCGAGGATCTGATGGCCGACTCTGCCGGGTTGACGTCGATCCGTTGCGAAACCGACCGGGGTGTCCCGGTCCATCCGCACGACGTGCTCCGGGCGGCACTCGCCGGACACGTCCGTCGGGTCGTCCTCGACGCCGAGGGACACGTGACCGACGACGGTCGTGCGAAGCGTCTGTTCGACGGCCCAGCGCGTGACGCAGCGAAACTCCTGGTCCGACGATGTCAGCATCCCGGGTGTGATCTGCCGGCCGGATGGTCACAGGTCGACCACAACAGGGAATGGGGCGATGGCGGCGGAACCGATCAGGACAACGCAGGTGTGCTGTGCGCGATGCACAACATTGCGAAGCATCGTCTCGGACTCCACCGACGGCGTGGGGTCAACGGCGTCGACCACACGATCCGATTCGACGGCACCATCATCCTGCCCGTCGGCGCACGGACTCCCGAGTTCGACCCCGACGACCCGCCCGACGACCCCGTCCAGATCGAGGAACTGCGACATCTCTCACGCGAACGCCTCCCGTTCGCTCCGACCCCACGCTGTTGCCTGACGGGCTTGCGCGACGTCGCCGGGGTGGCCGGCGACCCGACGCCACACGCGACGACCGACCGTCGGGGATGCCGGCGAATCGAACGAGTGATCAGTCCAGCCGGAGGTGGAGTCTGGCCGTCGTGGCGTCCATGTCGCCGAGGTGTTCACCGATCGCTCGCACGAACGCCTCGACGCGTGCGTCGACGTCGGCGGGCGACATCGGCTCCCACCACTTCGGCCCGCGTTCTCCGAGCGCGACCTTGGCGTCGTGGACCCGAGCTCGTGCCGCTTCGAGTGCGTCGGCTCGCTCGTCGCCGAGCGCGGACTTCACCGCTCGGCGCGCGTCCATCAGCTCGTTCACGAGGGGTTGACGGACCGGTTCGTCGAGTCCGGGGTCACTGACCCGCCACCTGCGACCACCGATGACCCGATGGGTCTCGGCATTCGAGCGATGCCCGACACCGACTCCGGATCCGTCGGTCACGGCGTCGGCGGCACCTCGGTGAGGAGGTGCCTGCTGCCGACGATGTCGAGGACCCGGCGGATCGCAGCCGACCCCAGCACGGAGAGCCGCTCGTGGAACCCGAACTCGGCCAGGATTCCGACTCCGGTCGCACCGAAGAACGTCACTCCGGTCAGATCGATCGCCGTGAGATCACGGGCGTGCATCGCCTCGACGAACGCCGTCCGTACATCGGGCCGAGTCCACTGGTCGATCTCGCCGGACACCACCAGGCGACCCCCACGCATCTCGCAGCGTGCGGTGTGCGCATCCGACCGCGACGCCGACGGCTCCGACGTGTCGTCCGCCGACGGGTGTGCGAGCATCGTGGTCATTCGTTGTCACCTCTGAGCTGACGAGCTCTGCGTGAGATCGACACCCGAGTGGTGAGACGACTCCCACGCCAACGTATGTGGGCGCCGACTCCGTCGTCCATCAGCGTGATGGATATCACCCGTTCGGGTCGACGCAGCGGAGCCGACTCCGCTCAGGTCGTCTGGCCGGCGAACTGCGCCCCGTGCAGGCGGGCGTAGGCGCCGCGCCGAGCGAGCAACTCCAGGTGGTTGCCCTGCTCGACGATGTGTCCGTCCTCCATCACCAGGATCACGTCGGCGCCGCGGATGGTCGACAGGCGGTGAGCGATGACGAAGCTGGTGCGGTCCTGACGGAGCGCGTTCATCGCCTCCTGGATGAGGACCTCGGTGCGGGTGTCGACCGAACTCGTGGCTTCGTCGAGGATCAGGATCGACGGGTTCGCCAGGAACGCCCGGGCGATCGTGAGCAACTGCTTCTCGCCGATGCTGATGTTGTCGCCCTCGTCGTTGATCACGGTGTCGTAGCCGTCGGGCAGCGAACTCACGAAGCGGTCGACGTAGGTGACCCGGGCGGCCTCGAGGATCTGGTCCTCGGTCGCCGACGGGTTGCCGTAGGCCAGGTTCTCGCGGATCGTGCCACCGAAGAGCCAGGTGTCCTGGAGCACCATGCCGACCTTGGACCGCAGTTCGGCACGCGGGTACGAGGCGATGTCACGACCGTCGAGGCTGATCGTGCCGCCGTCGAGGTCGTAGAACCGCATGATCAGGTTCACCAACGTGGTCTTGCCGGCGCCGGTCGGGCCGACGATCGCGATGGTCTGGCCCGGCTCGACGGTGAGGTTCATGCCTTCGATGAGCGGGCTGCCGGCGACGTAGGAGAAGTCGACGTCGTCGAACACGACCCTGCCGAGCACTGCGGGCGGGTCGACCGTCGGTTCCTGCTCGACGGTCTGTTCGTCGGCGTCGAGCAGTTCGAGCACGCGTTCCAGCGAGGCGATGCCGGACTGGAACGTGGTGGCCATCGATGCCATCCGGGTGAGCGGCTCGGAGAAGTTGCGTGCGTACTGGATCATCGCCTGCATGTCGCCGATGCTGATCGCGCCCGACGAGATGCGCAGGCCACCGACGACTGCGATCAGGACGTACTGGATGTTGCCCATGAAGGTCATCGCCGGCTGGATCAGACTCGACATGAACTGGGCGGCGAAGCTCGCCTCGTAGAGCTTGTCGTTGTCCTCGCGGAAGCGCTCCTCGACCTCGCGGTGACGCCCGAAGCTCTTCACGATCGCGTGACCGGTGAACACCTCCTCGGCCTGTCCGTTGACGGCCCCGGTGTGTCGCCACTGCTGCACGAACCGTGGCCCGGCGCGGCCACCGATCACCTTGATCAGCAGGATCGACGCCGGCACCGTGACGAGTGCGACGAGGGCCAGCAACGGCGAGATGAGGAACATCATCACCGCGACGCCGATCAGCGTGAGCATCGACGTGAGGATCTGACTGACGGTCTGCTGCAGGCTCTGTGCCAGGTTGTCGATGTCGTTGGTGACACGGCTGAGCAGGTCGCCCCGGGACTGCTTGTCGATGTAGGAGAGGGGCAGACGGTTGAGCTTCGTCTCGACCGACTCGCGCAGGCGGTACATCGAGCGCTGGACCACGCCGGCGAGCATGTACGACTGCGCATAGGCGAGCCCGAAGGCGATCGCGTAGAGGCCGACGAGGAGCAGCAGCAGGCCGCGCAGTTCGTCGAAGTCGATGCCGTTGGTGCCGTTCGGGCCGATGCCGAGACCGTCGACGATGATGTCGGTGGCGTTGCCGAGAAGTCGCGGGCCGAGCACCGTGATGCCGACGCTGACGATCGTGAACACGCCGATCAGCCACAGCTTGCCCTTCTCGTTGTAGAGGATCTCACCGAGCCGCCGCAGCGTGACCTTGAAGTTCGAGCTCTTCTCGGCCGGCATGCCGATCGACCCGCCCGGCCCGAAGCTGGTCTTGCGTGCGGCGGCACCGGTGGTGGTGAGGATCTCGCGTTCGTCGTCGGCCTCGTCGATGGGCCCCGAGCCGGAGCCGTTCGTGCTGGTGTCGCTGCTCATCAGACGGCCTCCTTCTCGAACTGCGAGTCGACGATCTCGGCATAGGTCCGACACGTCTCGATCAGTGCTTCGTGTCGGCCACGTCCGACGACGCGCCCGTTCTCCAGCACGATGATGTCGTCGGCGTCGGCGATGGTCGACACCCGCTGGGCGACGATCAGCACACCCGACTGCAGGATGTGGGGCTGCATCGCCCTGCGGAGGCGGGCATCGGTGGCGAGGTCGAGCGCCGAGAAGGAATCGTCGAAGATGTAGATGTCGGGGCGCATCACGAGCGCCCGCGCGATCGAGAGTCGTTGACGCTGGCCGCCCGACACGTTGGTGCCACCCTGGGTGATGGGGCTGTCCAAACCGTCGGGCATCGACTGGACGAAGCCGGACGCCTGCGCGACCTCGAGCGCCTGCCACAGTTCCTCCTCGGTGGCGTCGGGTCGGCCGAAGCGCAGGTTCGAGGCCACGGTGCCCGAGAACAGATAGGGCTTCTGGGGGACGTAGCCGATCGAACCCCACAGCAGGTCGGGGTCGAGTTCGCGGACGTCGACACCGTTCACGGCGACGGTGCCCGAGGTCGCATCCATCAAGCGGGGGACGAGGTCGACGAGCGTCGACTTCCCGGATCCGGTGCTCCCGATGATCGCGGTCGTGCGGCCCGGGCGGACCGTGAACGACACGTCGGTCAGCACGGGGCTGCTCGCTCCCGGGTAGGTGAAGCCGACGCCGGTGAAGTCGATCGTGCCGTGCGACCGGACCTCGGTCACCGGAGACGAGGGCGGTGTGACCGACGAGTCCGTGTCGAGGACTTCGACGATGCGTTCCGACGCCACGGCGGCGCGCGGGATCATCGACACCATGAAGGTCAGCATCACGACGGCAACGAGGACCTGCACGAGGTAGCTGAGGTAGGCGACGACCGAGCCCAACTCCATGTCGCCCGAGTCGATGCGTGCGGCGCCGAGCCACAGCACGGCGACGCTGGAGATGCTGATGAACAGCGTGACGGTCGGGAACATCAGCGCCATCAACCGTCCGGCACGCAGCGACGTCGCCGTCAGGTCGTGGTTGGCGACGGCGAAACGCTCGACCTCCTCGGGCTCTCGGACGAAGGCACGCACGACGCGGATGCCGGTGATCTGGTCTCGTAGCACCTGGTTCACCCGGTCGACCTTGACCTGCATCACCTGGAAGGTGGGGACCATCCGCGTGATGATCACGGCGAGGACGCAGATCAGGATCGGGATCGCGACGAGCATGATCACCGACAGGCCGATGTCCTCGCGGATCGCGAACACGATGCCGAACACCATCGTGATCGGCGCAGCGATCATCATCGTGCACGCCAGCACGACGAGCATCTGCACCTGCTGCACGTCGTTGGTGATGCGGGTGATCAGCGACGGTGCGCCGAACCTGCCGACCTCCTGCGCCGAGTAGCTGTTGACCTGGTGGAAGATGTCCCGCCGCAGATCGCGGCCGAAGCTCATCGCCGCTTGGGCGCCGTAGCGGACCGCGGCGACGGCGAACACGATCTGCACCAGGCTGAAGGCGAGCATGATCCCGCCCGTCTTCCAGATGTAGCCGTTGTCGCCCTGCAGGACACCGTTGTCGATGATGTCGGCGTTGAGGGTGGGCAGCGTCAGCGCCGCCGCGGTCTGGATCGCCTGCAGCACCACGACGATCCAGAGGAGTCGGCGGTACGGGCCGAGGTGGCTCGTGATCAGGCGCCAGAGTTTCATCCCGCGACCGCCTCCCCGCCGGGCCGTGTGTCGCGGGAGTCGGCGGAGCCCGTCCTCGTGGTCGGATCGGTGGTCGTCTCGTGCATGTCGTTCACATCTCCTCGCGTCGGCCTCGGAGTCCCGACGGCCGTCAGGGAACTCCCGGTGCGCTCCCCGCCCAGATCATGGCCCGAAAGTGGACGATCCGTCGTGGCCGACCGGTGTGACCGTTGGTGTCGCGACCGATTCGACCCCGTGACGCATCTCGCGACAGGCCGTCTGACTTGTTCGCGAAGTCCCTCAAGGTTTTCTCTCACCTCCCGATGTGTTGATGTCCCCGAGGCATGGCTCCGGCCGTGTCCCCGCTCATCGACCGAGGAGTCACGTTGTCACTCAGAGCTCTGCCGTTGCGTCTGAAGTTGGTCATCGCACTCGTGCTGCCGATGCTGCTCGTCACCGTCCTGATCGGTGATCGTGTCAGCGACTCGGTCGACCGTCGACGGATCGCATCGTCCCAACAGGACGAGGCGGCCCGCCTCGAGGCCGTCGCCGGCTACTCGAACGCCGTCGGCACCGAGTCCATCGTCACGAACGATCCGACCGCGACGAGTACGCAACTCGCCGCGGCGCGCGCCGCGAGCGACAGTGCGTTCGCACGCGTCCAGGACCCCTCGCTGGGCCTCGCCGAGGACCTGCTGGGACGCGCCGACACCCGCCACACGGGACTCGTCCGGATCCGCGAGTTCCTCGGCGACCGCCCCTCCGACATCGCGCTGCGCTTCCAGGCCGAGGCATTCATCGACGGTGGCTCGGTCGTCACGGCCGACGGGATGTCCGACACGGCCCCCCGTGCGCTCAGCCGCCTCAAGGCACTGCCGACCCAGATCGTCGAGGACTTCGACTTCGACGAGAACGCCGTCGTCGACGTCGAGACGACCCGGTTGCTCACCGACTTCGACCTCGTCCAACGACTGCGGTCCGACTACGCCGAGGAGGTCTCGGCGTTGCTGCAGTTGGCCACCACACCGGCCACGCTCATCACCGACGGCGTCATCGCCGACTTCCGTGAGCAGCTGACTCGGACCGACGTCAGCCGCAACCTGATCTACGACTACGGCGCACCCGACCTCGTCAGCGACATCTCGGCCGGACGCCGCAGCGTGGCGGGGGCCGAGTACGAAGAGATCCGACTGGCCGCACAGAACGCAACCCCTGGCGTGTCTCCCGTCGGCGACATCGCCGGAGTCAACCGTTCCAGCGGCGTCGTGACGGCGCAGTACGCCGAACTGAGCGACGGCGTGGTCGCCTCGATCCGTGCCCAGGCCGAGAGCACGGCGAGCGCCGCCACCACGAGCCTCGTGCTCGTCCTCCTCGCGGGTGCCTGGATGTTGATCATCGCCGGCATCGTCCTGCGCCTCCTCTACCGGTCGATCCGTTCTCCGCTCCAGCGGCTCACCGAGCAGTCCCAGCACATCGCCCGGGTCGAACTGCCCTACGTGGTGTCGGCGATGCGTGAGGGGGACCTCGACGAGGCTCCGGTCACCACCGACCTGGTCGCCGACGCGAACGACGAGATCGGCGACCTGGTCCACGCCTTCAACGACATGCACCGAACCGCTGTGCAACTCGCCGCCGAGCAGGCCGGGTCGCGCCGAGTGGTGGCTGACATGTTCGTGAACCTGGGTCGCCGCAACCAGCGCCTCGTCAACCGACTGCTGAAGCGACTCACGAACCTGGAGCGCAACGAGAACGACCCCGACAAGTTGGCCGGGCTCTACGAGATCGACCACGTCGTGACGCGCATGCGCCGCAACGCCGAATCGCTGCTCGTCCTGGCCGGGGCGTCGCAGTCCCGCAAGTGGGACCGGCCCGTCGACGTCTACGACGTCGCGCAGGCTGCGCTGTCCGAGGTGGAGGGATACGAGCGTGTCGAGATCCTCGCCGCCGACGACTTCCAGATCCACGGCGACGTGGTCGCCGACCTGACCCACCTGCTCGCCGAAGTGGTGGAGAACGCGCTGACGTTCTCGCCGCCGTCGAGCATCGTCGACGTCGCGCTGCGTCGCATCGGTGACGATCACCTGGTGTCGGTGAGCGACTCGGGTATCGGGATGAACGAGGCACAACTCGTCGATGCGAACGACCGCATCTGGCGAGCGGGAGCAGAGGACGAGACGCCCTCGGAGTTCCTCGGCCACTACGTGATCGGTCGACTGGCCGCCCGCCACGGGATCGATGTCCGGCTCTCCAGCGGGCTCGGCGGGCAGGGTGTCGTCGCCGACGTCCTCATCCCGCTCGGCGCCGTGGTGCCCGCCGCCGACGAACTCGTCGATCGACTCGCCCCCGCCGCACTCGCCGCCTCCGACGTCGCCACGTCGCCGGGAGCAGCGGACCCTCTCGTGTCGGTCGGCCAGGTGCCGACCCACGACGGCGACTCGACCGCAGCTGCGTTCGGTCGCTCGGCCTCGCCGCAGACCTCCTCCAGACGCGTCGGCGGCGACCTCGACCGCACTGCTCCGGACAACGATTCCACGGTCGAGTCCACTCGTCCGTCGTGGACGAGCGTCGTTCACGAAGTCCGCCGCCCCGAGTCCGTGCCCGCATCGGAACCGTTCGCTCCTCGCCCCGTCCATGCGCAGGCGCCCGTGGCCGCCCCGTCGGTCGCCGTCGCCGCATCGGCGATGACCTCCGCAACGACTCCGGCCGAGGTCCCTCCGCCGACGCCCGCAGTCGTGTCGCCGCCCGTCGCCGCGACGCCGCCGACCGCTGCGCCGCCGACCGCTGCGCCGGTGGTCGCCACCACTCCGCCCCTGCGCATCGACGCCGTGGTCTCACCGGTCGCCTCGTCGCCGGGCGTCTCGTCGCCGGTGGTTCCCGCACCCGCCGCTCCGCTGCCGTCCGTCCCGGTCGATCGCGCCGAGTCGCTCGCACGGCTGGCGGTTCCGCCATCCACGTCGTCGTTCGACTATCCGCCGATCGAGCAGATCGACCCACGCCAACGGGAACTCGCTCCGCGACCCACGCTCTCCGCCGGATCGGCGTCTGCGCATGCTGCGGCGTCGGCCGACCTCGATGCGGCGAGGTCCTCGGCGGCCGACGCCGTCGAAGGCGCACTGTCGGCGTTCGGTTCTGCCCGACGCACCCCGGGAGTCAGCCTGCCCGACACCTCCTTGGCGTCGCTGTTCTCCGGACAGATGACGCTCGAGATCCCCCGCCCCGCCTCCGAGCCGCTCACCGCAGCTCCGAACATTCCACTCACCGCCCCCAGCGCCGACCCCGACGAGATCCGCTTCCACCTGTCGGGCTTCCAGAGCGGCACGCGCCGCGCAGACGAGGAGAACTGACATGACCGACCTGACCCACCCTGCACCCGCATCACCCACGGCGGCGCCGTCGTCCATCGCCGGCATGCCTCCCGCTGCCGGCACGGCACGTCCGACCGCCGAAACCCAGGTGATGGTGTCGTCGACCGACCTCGACTTCGTCCTGAACCGGTTCGTCGACGAGACCGTCGGCGTGCGATTCGCGCAGACCGTGTCCGCCGACGGGATGCACCTCGCGGCCTCGGGCGGCGTGGACTCGGCACGCCACGACACGTTCGCAGCGATCGCTTCCGGTCTCGCCAGCCTCACCGACAGTTCGGTCGAACTCTTCGGGATCGGTTCGATGCAGCGTCAGATCATCGAGGCGAGCAACGGATGGATCCTGTTGAGCCGCGTGTCGGCCACGGCCTCGCTCGGCGTGGTCGCCGATCGCAACTCCGACCTCGGGCTCGTCGGCTACGAGATGACCCGCCTGTCACGACAACTCGGTGAAGCCCTGTCGCCCGACGTGGTCGACCGTCTGAAGGGCACGCTCGGGTTGTGACCGTGCAGTCGGGTCGGGGGACCGGCGACGTCGACGCAGCGGGGGGTCCCGACGCCGACGAGGAACTCGTCCGCGGGTTCATGCTGACCCGCGGCCGGACCCGGGCGACCGTGCAGGAACTGCCGATCGAAACGGTCGTGTCGGCCACGATGCCGCTCGACTCGCGCCACGTCGCCTGCCGACGCGAGTACCAACGAGTCCGAGACCTGCTCGTCGGACCGATGTCGATCGCCGAGGTCTCGGCCCACTTGATGATCCCACTCCGTGCAGCGGTGGTGATCTCCAGCGAGATGGTCGCCGCCGGTCTGTTGACCGCCGGGACCACCGTCGACTCGAGCGACATCGACCTGCTGTACAAGATCCGAACCGCCCTTCAACTCCTGTGATGGTGAACCCGTGACGACTTCTCACAACTCTGCCGCCCCCGTGGCACCGATCGCCGGGTTTGCGGTCTCCGCACGCACGACCCAGTCGGCGAAGATCGTGATCGCCGGCGGCTTCGGCGTCGGGAAGACGACCTTCGTCGGTGCGGTGTCGGAGATCAACCCGCTGTCCACCGAGGCGTCGATGACCGCCGCCGCCGCGCCGCACGACGACGCCAGCAAGGTCGCCACGAAGACCTCGACGACCGTGGCGATGGACTTCGGTCGCATCGCGGTGGGCGAGGAGATCGTGATCTACCTGTTCGGGACTCCCGGTCAGCGGCGCTTCGCTTTCATGTGGGACCAGGTGTCACTCGGCGCGCTCGGTGCCGTGATCCTCGTGGACACCGCCCGGATGGCCGAGAGCCATGCGCCGATCGACTACTTCGAGAGCAAGGGTCTCCCGTTCGTGATCGCCACCAACGGCTTCGAGCACTCGCCCGTGGGCACGGCCGACCAGGTCCGCGAGGCGTTGTCACTCGGCTCGCACGTCCCGGTCGTCCAGATCGACGCACGCGAACGCAACTCGGTGAAGCATGCGCTCATCACGCTGGTCGAGCACCTGCTCGTTCTGAAGGCCACGGCTCCCGCACACGTCACGGTGTGAACACGAAGCGCTAGCGTCACGAAGCCCGACAAGTGGTCGGGCCCCGACAAGGCGGAAAAATACGTGGCGGAAGACAGCCGGTCCAGCAGCGACACGAGCACGCGTTCGACGCGTCGGTACACGTTGCGACAGCGAGGCGAGTACTGGTTCGACTCGGCGTTGTCACGCGGTCCGTCCGTCGTCATCGGCTGGCTCGGGCTGCTCACTCTGATCGTGGTCGTCGTCGCGGCGATCGTCATGACCGTCACCGGTCTGTCCGGCGTGAACGACGGCGAGGAACTCGGCATCGCCGAGGCGCTCTGGCAGTCGATGCTGAGGATCGTCGATGCCGGGACGTTCGCAGGCGACAGCGGATGGTGGACCCGCCTCCTCGGGCTCGTGGTCACGCTGGCGGGCATCTTCATCGCCGGCAGCCTCATCGGTCTCATCGCCAACGCCGTCGACCAACGGATCGAAGGACTCCGCAAGGGGCGCAGCGCCGTGCTGGAGAGCGGACACACGCTGATCCTCGGGTGGTCGGATCGGGTCGCGACCATCGTCGGTGAACTGGTGCTCGCCAACGAGAGCTCGAAGCGCGCCGTGATCGTCGTGCTCGCCGACGTCGACAAGGTCACGATGGAGGAGACGCTGCGCGATCAGGTCGCCGACCTGCTCACCACGAAGATCGTCTGCCGCAGCGGCACCACCTCGTCGTTCTCGGACCTCGGCCTGGTCAACGTCGCCGACGCTCGCAGCGTGATCGTCATCGGCGGGAACGACGCGTCGGTCGTCAAGTCGCTGCTGGCGCTCCAGCACGTCGGCGTCTCGCCCGACGCGCCGATCGTGGCCGAGGTCAACGACGACGATGCCGCAACATCGGTCCGGAGCCTGTTCGGCGAGCGGGTGGTCATCGTCAACTCCGACGCCGTCGTGGCCGAGCTCACCGCCCAGGCATGTCGCCAGCGGGGGCTCAGCCAGGTGTTCCGGGAGATCCTCGACTTCGACGGCGACGAGATCTACTTCGCCGAGTTCGCCGAGCTGGTCGGTCAGACGTTCTCCGAGGCCCAGTTGATGTTCGAGGAGAGCAGCCTCATGGGTCTGCTGACCGTCGGTGGCGAGGTGGTGTTGAACCCGTCGATGGACACCGTGCTCGCGCCGGGCGACCAGCTGATCGGCATCGCCTCGGACGACAGCACGTTCCTCGTCGGTGAGCGTGCGCGGACGGGGAGCGTGGACTCGGCGGCTCCCGCTCCGGTCGTCGATCTGCGCGAGCGGCGGATCGTGCTCGTGGGATGGAGCCAACTGGGACCGCGGGTCGTGTCGGAGATCGACGAGTTCCTCGGAGCCGAGACGACGCTCGAGATCATCGTCGATCCCGACGTCTTCGACCCTGCCGACGTTCTCGGATCGATCGGCCCGGTCTCGATCTCCCTCGAGATCACGACGGTGTCGGGTCGACCGGAACAGATCGCCCGGAGCGCAGCGGTGCGCGCGTTCCACGAGGTCATCGTTCTCGGACGGCGCTCGGGGATCTCGTCGGAGGAGGCGGACGCCGAGACGCTCTTGACGCTCATGGCGTTCAACCAACTGCCTCGACAGGACGGCATCGAACGGGTCCGCATCATCGCCGAGTTGCTGGAGCAACGACACGCGCCGCTCGCGATCGCCACCGGTGCCGACGACTTCATCGTGAGCGACGAACTGACGAGCCTGATGATGGCGCAGCTCTCCGAGCACAGCGCCCTCGACCGTGTGTTCCGCGACCTTCTCGACCGCGGCGGTGCCACGATCGAGATGGTGCCCGCCGACCGTTTCGGCGCCGCATCCGCGACCGGAACGTTCGGCGACGTCGTCGCTGCCGCAGCGGCTCGCCGACAGTGCGCTCTGGGATTCCGACGCGACGCCGACGGCGAGGTCGTCGTCAACCCGCCCAAGTCGACGCCATTGGCGCTCGTCGGTGGCGACTCCGTCGTCGTCCTGCGCTGAGCGCCCGTCCGTCCCCGCCCGCCCGAAGGACGCCCCGCGACGGGATGGGGGATTGTCCCCATGGACCGCTGGCGTTCGGCGGGTCAGGGTGGACGCATGGACATCGAGGCGGTTCACACACACGAGGTCGCGTCAGGGGATCGGTCCCCGACGGCACCTCCGTCCGTCGACGCGATGGTCGACGCCACGCCGGCAGACCGCGACCGCGTCGTCGACCTGATCCGTGGGCTCTCGATCGGGGTGGTCGTGCTGTGGCACTGGACGCTGTCGGTGACCGACTGGAGCGGCGGATCGCTGTCGATGCCGAATCCGATCGGCGAGGCGAGCGGACTCTGGCTGCTCACGTGGATCTTCCAGGTGATGCCGTTGTTCTTCGTGGTCGGCGGGTTCTCCAACCTCGCCGGGTGGACCTCCATGCTCGAACGTCGCGCCGTTGATCCAGGTCGTGACCGTCGCCCGGGACGGTCCTTCGTGTGGTCGCGAGCGAAGCGACTCGGGCTCCCCGCCGGCGCCATGCTCGGCACCTGGGTCCTGCTCGACGTGGCGATCCGACTGGTGCGTCCGGGGACGCCCTCGGTGTTCTCGTGGGGGATCGTGGTGTTCGTGCCGCTCTGGTTCCTGGGCGTCTACGGCATCGTCACCTCGCTCGTGCCGCTCACCGCTCGACTCCACGCGACGGCGCCGACCACGACCTTGACGGGGATGATCGCGATCATCGCACTCGCCGACACCGTGCGCTTCGGCGCGGGTGTCCACGCCGCCGGCTACGTCACGACGGCGGGCGTGTGGCTCTTCGCGCACCAACTCGGGTACTGGTGGCGCGACGGCACACTCGACTCGGCCGGCCGCGACTCCCACGTCGCGCTCACGGTGCTCGGGATGGTGGGTCTGGTGGTCACCACGAACACCGGCATCTACCCGCGGTCGACCGTCGCCGTGGAAGGGGAGTGGCTGTCGAACATGTTCCCGACGACGGCGCCGATCGCCTGCCTCGCGGTCTTCCAGCTCGGCCTCGTGTTCCTGGTCCGACCTGCCGCGAACCGCTGGCTGGCGCGGTCGCGTCGCGCCTGGCGCACGGTCGTCACGGTCAATGCCGTGGCGATGACGGTGTTCTGCTGGCACATGACCGCTCTCGTCGCTGCGATCGCGGTGTGGAACCTGCTCGGGTTCGACCTGATCGGCGATCCGACCGTCGGCTGGTGGATCCAGCGACCGGTGTGGCTGATCGCACCGGCGATCGCGCTGGTGCCACTGGTGTGGGCGTTCCTCCGGGTCGAACACCGCAGCCGCACCATGTGACCGCCGACGAGCGCCACGCCGCGACCCGTCGGCCACGCCGCCGACTCGACACGTCACCCCACGCACCTCCCCAGGGGAACGTGGGGGATTGCACGGATGGTGTCGATCCCGGTGTTCGTGGAAGGTGATGCCATGTTCACCGACATCGTCGACTGGTACACGCAGCGGGCGGCACTGCTGTTCGTCGTCCTCGCCGCATCGGCCGTCACCATGGAGACCGTGCGACGGCGCTTCGCCGTCGAACCCGTCGAGGTCGAGAAGGGAGCGACCCGGACGACGCTGGCCTCCGGGGTCGCCTTCCTCGCGGCCAAGTCGATCGTGTCGAAGCTCGCCGTCACGAGCCTGGCGCTGTTCGTCTACGACCACCTGCGGGTCTGCACACTCGACCTGTCCGACCCGCTGGTGTGGATCGCCGTGTTCGTGGTGCGTGACGTCGTCTACTACTGGATGCACCGTGCCGAACACCGGATCTCGCTGCTGTGGGCGTCACACATGATCCACCACTCGCCGCGCACGATCGGATTCACCACGGCTCTGCGGGTGCCGTGGATGGAAGCTGTCTACAAGCCGTGGTTCGGACTGTGGTTGCCGTTGATCGGCTTCAACCCGGTCGCCGCGATCGCGCTCGACGTCCTCGCGGCCACGATGGGCCAGATGTGCCACACCGACTCGTGCCGTCGGATCCCGGTCCTCGAGCACGTGTTCGTCACGCCGTCGACGCACCGGGTGCACCACGGATCGAATCCCGAGTACATCGACAAGAACTTCGGTGCCGTGTTCATCCTGTGGGACAAGTTGTTCGGCACGTTCGAACCCGAGGTGGCGCCCGTGCGCTACGGCATCGGTTCGAAGCGGATCGACACGCCGGCCGAGGTGCTCGTCGGTGGGTATCCGGCGCTGTTCGCCGAGTTGCGGACGCTCCCGACCTGGAACGCCCGCGTCCACCGTGCCGTCGCCGCGCCGGTCTGAACGATCGTTCGGTCGAGGTGTGCGCTACCCGACCGAGAGTTCGCGGACGCGCGCCAGCAGCACGTCGATCGCCGGACGGTTCAACCCTCCTTCGGGGATGATCACGTCGGCGTGACGTTTGCTGGGTTCGATGAAGCGCTCGTGTGCCGGCTTCACCGTGGTGAGGTACTGCTCGATGACGGAGTCGGTCGTGCGACCGCGCTCGGCGACGTCGCGCTGGATCCGGCGGATGAGGCGGATGTCGGCGGCGGTGTCGACGAAGATCTTCAGGTCGAAGCGTTCGCGCAGCGAGCGGTCGTACAGGACGAGGATGCCGTCGACCACGACGATCCGGTTCGGGTGCACCTCGCGCGTCTCGCCCGACCGGTTGTGGTCGGCGAAGTCGTAGATCGGCACCGGCACCGTGGCGCCGTTCGCGAGTGCTGCGAGATGGTCGTTGAGCAGGTCCCAGTCGAACGCATCGGGGTGGTCGTAGTCCGCTTGGCTGCGCTCCTCCCACGTCTCGTCGCTGCGGTCCTTGTAGTAGGAGTCGAGCTCGATCCGCGACAGGTGCTGCTCGCCGGTCAACTCCACGAGACGCTCGGAGATCGTGGTCTTGCCAGAACTGCTGCCGCCCGCCACGCCGATCATGAACGGTTTCGTCACGGCCGCCAGCCTACGACGGCTCGGAGTCGCCCGATCCCGTCCCGGATTTTGTTGCTCTCACGCTTGTAATTCGCACCTCTCACAGGCCAACCTGTCGGGTGATGCTGTCCGAACGTCATGCCGCCATGCTCGATTTCGAACGTTCGTGGTGGGAGAACACCGATCCTCGTGACCAAGTGATCCGCGCGCGCTTCCAGTGCTCGCCAGACGAATACCATGCAGAACTGACCACAGTGCTCGACGATCCGGCCGCGATGGACCACGACCCGCTCGTGGTGCGTCGCCTCAAGCGGCTCCGTCTGCGGGCACGCAAACTGCGTCACGGTGCCGCCGAGGTGGCAGCGGGCGTCGGAGAAGGGCATCACGCATGAGCAACGAAGAATCAGGTCTCGGCGCCAGTCGCCGCACGCCGCGCCAGGGCGTCGGCGGATCCCCCGTGGGTTCGTGGCTGACGATCGTCCTCGCGGTCGTGGCCGTGGTCGCCGGATTCCTCATCCTGCGGAACATCACGAACGACTCGAGTTCCATCTCGCCCACCGATGGGGCGGGCGACGAGCAGACGGAGGAGAGCACCCCCGACGACCCGCTCGTCGACATCAGCATCCCCGTCACCGAGGCGACGACCACCACCACCACGATCGTTCGAACCGTCGAGGGTGCCTCCGTCCTGGTGGCCAACGCGAACACCGTCGGCGGATCGGCCGGCACGATGACCAACACGCTCCAACTCGCCGGCTACACCGTGATCGACCCGGTCAACGCGAGCGGTGCGAACGTCACCGCCTCGATCGTCTACTACTCCGCAGCCGAAGGCGCCGAAGCCGTTGCTCGGTCGGTCGCGCGTGATCTCGGAGGGGTGGAGGTCCTGCCCGTGTCCACACCTGCACCCACGGCGAACGGCGACCTCGGCGAGGCCGGCGTGCTCGTCCTGCTCGGCGACGATCAGGCGGGCAAGACCCTCGAGGAACTGGCCCCCGCAGCGGACGAGTCCGCAGCAGGGGGAGCAGCTGCTCCTGATCCCTCGGGCGGCGACGTGCCCGACACGGCCCCGTCCGACGCTGCCACCGGCGGCGACACGGAGACGGGAACGACCGATGCCGCCACCGGCGAGGGCGCAGGCGAGGACGACGGCGCGGGCTGAGCCACCCGGGTGCCGGGGGTTCGTGATCGGGACGACGTCAGCGCCGCCGGCCGAGCAACTCGGTCACCGCTGCTTCGATGCACCGCTTCGGTTCGCGCAGTGCCGCATCGAGACCGAAACGATCGGTGAGCACCGAGACGTCGACGAGAACGCTCCGATCGTCGGCAACGTCGGCGTCGGCGGACCCGACGACCGCAGCGGTGGCGATGCCCGCGTCGGCTGCGATCGCCGCCACACCTCCCACGACCTTGCCGTCGAAACTGGTCCGGTCGAGTCGCCCTTCGCCCGTGATCACGAGATCGATTCCGGGACGGTCGTCGCCGCCCGGATCGACCTCGAGATGATCGAACAGGCCGACTTCGTCGGCGACGAGTTCCACGCCGGGGATCAGTCGACCGCCCAGCGCCGCCAGGGCGCCGCCCAGTCCGCCGGCCGCACCTCCGCCCTCGACGTGACGCACGTCGAACGAGAAGTCCTCGTCGAACATCTGGACGAGGCGTTCGAGGCGCCCGTCGAGCATCCTGATCTGTGCACGGGTCGCCCCCTTCTGGGGACCGAACACGCGAGCTGCGTCGGTGAAGATCGTGGTGACGTCACAGGCCACCAGGAGTTCGACCTGCTTGAGGCGTGCGATGGCATTGATCGCCCGGATCGCACCGAAGCCGCCGTCGGTCGTGGCCGACCCGCCGAGTCCGACGATGATCCGGCGGGCGCCGAGGTCCAGCGCATGATCGATGAGCTCGCCGGTGCCCGTGGTCGTGGCGTCCATCGGCAGGTTCGCTTCGACCCCACCGGCGGCCACGAGTCCACTGGCTTGCGCCATCTCGATGACGGCGGTGTCGCCGGCGAAACGCCAGCCTGCCGACACGGGGTCCCCGAGCGGACCGGTGACGATCGACGTGCGGTTGGCACCGCCGAGCACGTCGAGCAGACCGTCGCCGCCGTCCGACATCGGGACCTCCACGCAGTCGATGCCGAGTTCCCAGCACGCGTGCCCGATCGCCGAGGCCACCTCGTGTGCGGACACCGTGCCCTTGAACTTGTCGGGCGCTGCGAGCACTCGCATCGTCGCAACCTACCCGTGGCGCACCCGTCCGGCGGAGGTGCTGGTCACCACGCCACGAGCTCGTCGTCGTCAGCGGCCTGATCGGCGGCCGCTCGGCGGCGTCCCGCACGAGGCGTCGGTACGCCACGAGCGCGGCTCCCGGTCGACCTGTGATCACGGTGAACCAGAGTTCGGGCATGGTGCGATCGGCGCCGGCGGTGTCGCCCACGGCTCGAGTCCGTCGAGTCCGAATCCCGATCGGGTCGGTCGGGATTGACGGTAGCGTTCTGGCCATGGCAGCGACCGTTCGAATCCCCACCACCATGCGTCCGATCACCGGCGGCGAGAAGCAGGTCCCGGTCGAACCCGGCACCCTCGGCGACGTCATCGCAGCGCTCGAAGCCGCGCACCCGGGCATGGGTGATCGTCTGCTCGACGAAGAGGGCGCTCTGCGCAAGTTCGTCAACGTGTTCGTCGACGACGACGACGTGCGCTACCTCGACGGGCTCGACACCGCAGTCGGCGACAACATCACCGTCTCGATCATCCCCGCCGTCGCCGGCGGCTGAACGGTCAGTCGGCGTCGCCGGTGACGCGGTTCTGAGCGTCGTCGACGACCGTTCCGTCGAAGATCGTGTCGTCGACCTCGGCGTCGTCGATCGCCAACCACACGAACACGCCGGCCAGCGCCGCGACCATCGGCACGAGCACGAACACCCACAGTTGGCCGATCGCATTCGGGTCGGTGTCGGAGAAGATCGCCGAACCGATCGAGCGCGCCGGGTTGATCCCGCCGCCGTCGAGGTCGAGCAGCACGAGATGGGCGAGCGCGTAGGCGCCACCGGTGAAGAGGGCGATCGACGCCGTCGACAGGCCCTTGCTGATCGACGACAGCAGGACGACGACCACCATCACACCGAAGACGAGTTCGGCCGAGACCACCGACCCGAGCGCACCGAACCCTCCGCGGTCCCATCCGTTCGCTGCACTCTGCGAGCGGGTCAGGTCGTCGATCCCGAAGATCAGGGCGCCGCCCAGGATGGCTCCGGCCACCTGACCGATCCAGTCTCCGACCGCCTCGCGGAGTGTGATCTCGCGCACCAGGAGCAACGCACACGTGAACATCGGATTCGCGACCGCACCGAGCACCCCGATCGCGATGGCGATCGCCAGCCCGAACGCGATCGCCGCACCCAGGTCACCGACGCCGCCGCTGGTCAGCGTGAGCACACCGGGGCCCGCGAGCATCACGAGGGTCGTGGCGACGAGTTCGGTCGACGCGTTGCGGACCGTGGACGCCGCCTCGGGTCCGGGTGGCGGCATCGCGCTCTCGCTCATCGCGGTCACCGTACATCGCCCACGCCATCGGGGTGATCCTCGGCTTCGCCGTGACGCGCGTGGTCGGGCGGACCGATCGGGCTCCGTAGGCTGAGGTCGTGTTGGGTCTCGTCACAGCCGAGGTGGCTTCGGCCCTCGATCCGGATCTCCTCCCGCTCGATGCGGCGATGCGCCGGCGTCTCGGAGACGATCGAGTCCGGATCGTCTCCTGGGACGACGCATCAGTCGACTGGTCGTGCTTCGACGTGGTGATCGTCCGATCGACGTGGGACTACACCGACCGACTGGCCGAGTTCCTCGACTGGGTCGACCGCGTCGACGCCGTCACGACCGTGATCAACGACGCCGACGTGATCCGATGGAACACCGACAAGCGGTACCTGTCCGACCTCGAAGCGGCAGGCTTCGCCATCGCTCCGACCGTCTTCGTGGATCCGGGCGACGCTCCACCCGCCGTCACCGGCGTGCACGTGGTGAAGCCGACGGTGGGTGCTGGTTCGAGCGGTGCGCGTCGCTGCGAACCCGACGAGGTCTCGGCCCATGTCGCGTTGCTGCACTCGGAGGGTCGCACGGCCATGGTGCAGCCGTACCTGGACCGACTCGACGAACTCGGCGAGACCGCACTGTGTTTCGTCGCATCGCCACAGACGGGTCACCTCGTGCTGTCCCACGCCTTTCGCAAGGGCGCCATCCTCACGTCGACGACCGTCGAGCAGGAGGGCGATCTGTTCGCCAAGGAGCAGATCGACCGGCGGACGTCGAACGACGAGGAGGTCGGACTCGCACGTCGGGTGCTCGCCTCCGACGTCGTACGGCGGCGGGGCAGGATCATGTTCGCCCGTGTCGACATCGCTCCGTATCGCACCTCCGACGGCATCGACGGACACGTCGTGATGGAACTCGAACTGATCGAGCCGTCGTTCTACTTCTCGACCGACCCGGCCACGGTCGACACGTTCGCCGATGCACTCGACGCATGGCTGGGCACCATCGCCCGCCGACACACGTCAGGCGTCGACTGACATGGCGCGTCGCAGGACCGAGCGGATGATCGTGACCCGCGTCGAGGGTGCCGCTGACGGCGTCGAGCGTCGGGTCAGACGTCGCCCCGACGAGCTGATCGTCGAGGAGCCGATGTCGATCCAGCTCGACGGGACACTCGTGTCGACCACGATGCGCACGCCGGGCCACGACTACGAGTTGGCCGTCGGATTCTGCCTCACCGACGGGCTGCTCGCCGGACACCCGGTCATCGGCGTGCGCTACTGCGCCGACGGCAGTGCGGTCGACTCCGAGTTCAACATCGTCACGGTCGAGACGGGTGGTCGTGCACCGACACCGACACCGCGCCTCGGCAACGTGTCGTCGAGTTGCGGCTGGTGCGGCAGCGAGCAACTCGACGAACTGTGTGCCCGCCTGGAGCCGCTCGCCGCGACGGAACCGGTCGACCTGGATGTGATCGCGACGATCGCCGATCGTGTGCTCGACGGGCAGGGCCTGTTCGCGGCCACCGGTTCGGTCCACGCGGCCGCAGCCTTCGACGCGAGTGGGAGCGTCCTCGTCACCCGCGAGGACGTCGGTCGCCACAACGCCGTCGACAAGGTGATCGGTGCGATCGCTCTCGGCTCGGTCCAGGGCGCGTCGGTGCCCGCCACCGGACTCGGCCTCTTCGTCAGCGGGCGCGCGAGCATCGAGATGGTGCAGAAGGCGTGGGCCGCCGGGTTCTCCACCCTCGTCGCCGTGAGCGCTCCGACGTCGCTGGCCGTCGACGCCGCCCGCCGCGCCAACCTCGTGCTCGCCGGGTTCGTCCGCGGTGCCGATTTCAACGTCTATGCCCCGGAACGTCTCTGAACGGCCGGATCCGATCGTCACGTCGCGCAGCTTCTCCGCATACCCTGGGCCCATGTTGATGAACGAGGGTGTCGGTGTCGTCCACCTGATGGCCAAGCCCACGCCGGGTGCCGATCGCGAAGCGGTCATCGCCGCGGTGAAGCAGGCCGAAGCCGACGACTGCCAGGTCGTGACGGCCTCGATGATGGGCCACAAGGCCGACATCTGCGTGATGGCGTTGTCGCCCGATTGGAGCGTGCTCCGTGTGTTGCAGACCGGTCTGCAGCGTGCAGGGCTCGACATCGTCGACAGCTACGTGTCGATCACCGAGGTGAGCGAGTACGCGAAGGGCCTCCCGGAGGAGATGCTGAACGCACGGCTGTACCCGAACCTCCCGCCCGAGGGTCTGCCCGCGTTCTGCTTCTACCCGATGAGCAAGAAGCGTGAGGCGCACGCGAACTGGTTCGCCACTCCCTTCGAGGACCGCAGGTCGATGATGATGGAACACGGCACGAGCGGCCGCAAGTTCGCGGGCCAGTTGGTGCAGTTGATCACCGCTTCGTCGGGTCTCGACGACTACGAGTGGGGCGTCACGCTGTTCGCCAAGAGCCCCGAGGTCGTCAAGAACGTGGTGTACACGATGCGCTTCGACGAGGCGTCGGCACTGTTCGGCGACTTCGGTGACTTCTACGTCGGGTACCTGGACTTCATCGAGAACATCCTCTGATCGGCTCCCTTCGGGGAGCCGTCAACTGATGGCGATGCTGCTGTCCAGCACCGCGGTGCCGTCGGTCCGGAAGACGAAGCGGTCGAAGAAGGCGCGAGACGGGTCGCCGTTGCGCGCCAGCTCCGTGATGCGCGTCGGACCGTCGTAGTCGATCTCCTGCTCGGCGTCGAGTCGCGAGATGCAGTCGGCGAAGGTCCGACACTCCTCGCCACCCGACGACACCGAGGTCATCTGGGCGGCGATGACCGCAGGCGAGTCGGAGTCGCCCTGGGCAGCGGCGAGTGCGATCAGGTTGACGCAGTCGATCACCTGGGAGGTGAAGGGGCCGTCACCGTCCTCACCGGAGGACTCGGGCAGCACGATCTGCGGCGCGACCCCCACGATGCGTTCGCGGAACGAGGCGTCCAGGCCGGCGATCAGCGGTCGGTTCGACTGCGACCGGGCTGCGTCGTTGACGATGACGTGGCTGAACGAGATGTCGTCGCTGGCGCCGACCGCTTCGAGGATGCGAGCGATGTCGTCGCCGCTGCCGAGGATGATCGCGGTGTCGGCGCGCGCCGCGACCACCTCGTCGAGTTCCTCCTCGAGGTCGACGTCGGCGAAGGGCACCGCCACCGATTCGACCTGGATCGAGGTCTGGGTGCCCAGCGCATCGGCGACCGCGGTTGCGTAGGGCCGGCCGTAGGCGTCGTCGACGTGGATGATCACCACCCGCCCGGTCGTCCGACTCGTCGCCTCGCGGGCGATCGCCGTCGCCTGCAACGTGTCGGTGGCGACGCTGCGGAAGAACAGGCCGGCGTCGGGGTAGTCGTCCAACGAGATCGCCGTCGCCGTGGCCGAGCACATGACCACCCCCGCAGCGACGGCTTCGTCGAGCGCGCCGATCGCCGTGTTGGACGACGTGGGCCCGACGATCGCGTCGGCGCCGTCGTCGATGAGCGACTCGGTCGACTGTGCCGCCGAGGTGGCGGTGGCACCTTCGTCGGCGATGAGCATCTCGACGTCTCGACCGAGCACCCCTCCGGCGTCGTTGACGGCCTCCACCGCTGCTTCGAACGAGGACGAGAGGCTGAGCCCGACCGTCGGGTCGTTCATCGGGATCAGCGCACCGATGGTGAGGATGTCGTCGTCGACCCGTGGCTGGGCCGGTTCGGTCGTGGTGGTGGTCGTGGTGGCCACGGGGTCGGCGCCCTCCCCGCTGCACGAAGCGAGGACGAATGCCGCAACGGCGAGAGTGGCTCCGCGGCGTACGCGTCGAGCGTGCGGTCCGCGCCTCATCGTCGACACCGTACCGTTCCGTCGACGGCCGATGGGTGCTTCCCCCACGGAGTGCGACCGCACACCGCTCACCGGGATGTTTCTCAAGATTTCGTCAGCGTGCGCCGAAAGACCAGGGAGACCTCCGGCGTCGGACACCGAGCGAGACCGACGCGCCACGCCCCGACTCCGAGCCACGCAACCAGTCCCCCAGAGCCCCGTTCCCCGAGCGCCCGCCCCGAAAGCACCACCCCGACCGCCCCATGCCCGTCACCCCCCTCCTTCCCAGCGACCGGCAACTCGTCGATGCTGCGCGCCACGGCCACGATGCTGCATGGCAGGAACTCATGGAGCGCCATCGCGGGTCGATCCTCGTCGTGCTCGGCGCGCGTCGCCGGTCCACCCGGCTCCACGCCGCGGACCGCATCGAGGGTCTCCGCACGGGCCTCGCCGACACGGATGCGGGCGAGCGCGAAGGGGACGAGGCGATCCGGGCCTTCCGACCGCGCGCGATCGCTGCGGTGACCGGCGGACGCTTCGGGCCCGCCGCAGCATCACCCGACGATCCGCAGATGCTGCTCGCGCGTGCCTTCGGCCGTCTTCCCGAGCCGTGGCAGACCGTGCTGTGGCACAGCCACGTCGAGCAGTTGTCGGCCGCAGAGGTCTCGCCGCTCGTCGGTCGGGCGACAGGCGACGTGACCGACCTCGTGGCCACCGCCGAGCGCGGTCTGCTCGACGCCTATGCGCTCGAGGTGTTGGACGCAGGTGACGTCGACGACGAGACCGCCGCCGTGATCCCGATGCTCAGTGGGTACGTGCGTGACGCACTGCCCCCGCACGACCAACGGCGCGTCGAGCGTCGACTCGCCGCCGCCGACGACGATCCGGCACCGAGCGGAGCCACGCTCGTGTCCGACATGCTGAGCCTCGCGCGCCGGTTGCCCGACGTGCTCCCCGACGCCATCGCTCCCGCTGTGACCGGGCTGTCGGTTGCCGAGCACCGCGAGCGTCTCGGCACGGCCGACCGGTCCTTCGGCGCCGCAGCCCTTTTCGCGACCCGCTCCGATCGGACCCGGCGAGCCATCGTGCTCGGATCGGTCGCCGCCGTCGTGCTCGCGCTCGTCGGTGTCGCGTCGCTCGCTCGCCAGTCGGACGACGAGCCGGTCGGCGCGCCGACGAGTGCCCAGCCGGTCGAGGTCCCGACGACGCCACCCGCCACTGGCGAGCCGGTCAGCTCGGCGGCCGACCCCACGGTCCCCGAGACGACGGACCTCGAGTTGCGCCCCGACGTGAGCGGACCCGTGAACACCGTGGAACTGATCTTCGACGAGGGCATCCGAGTGGTCGGGTTGCAGACGACTCCTCCACCGCTGAGCGCGGTCGTGTCGAGCCCCGCCCCTGCATTCGCCGGTGGAAGCGGCACGCTCGACATCGCCGTGACGAACACGAGCGCTGCCGCCGTCGACGCGTCGATCGAGATCGTGCTGCCGCGCGGGGTGGTCTTCGATGCGCTCGTGGCGGGCGATGCGGACTGCGTGGACCCCGACAACGATTCTCCGTACTGCAACGTCTCGGTGGGGGCCGGCGCCACGCTCGACATGTCGATCCGGGTGGCGCTCGAGAGTTCGGTCGTGGGTCGCCTCCAGGTCGAGGGCGATGCGTTGCCCGAGGCGTTCGACGTACCGATCGTCTCGACCCGCGATCTGATCCACAACTCCGTGGGCCGCGGTGACGTCGCCGTGATCGGGAACACGGTGATGGCGTGCGACGATGCCGCCGCCGCCGAACTCGGCATCTCGTGCGCCGACGTCCACGCCGGAATCGGGGACGTCGTGAACCGGTGGGACGTGCCGATGACCTTCACGGGTGCGGCTCCCGTCCTCGGTCTGTTCAACAGCTCGGTCGCCACGCTCGAGATGCCGGAGGGTGCGACGGTGGTCGACGCCCGTCTCTTCTGGTCCGGCGACCTCAACCAGGGTGGGGTCGTCGTCGAGGTCGGTGCGGAACGTCCGGTGACGCTGCGCGGCCCCGACGGCGCGATCGTGAGCGTCGAGGCCCAGGACGTGTCACTCGGTGACCAGGACGCGACGCAGTACGTCGGACGCGCCGACGTGACCGACCTGGTCGCGACGGGCGGATCGGGCGACTACCTCGTCGGCGACATCGCGACTGCCGAAGTCCGGGGGTCCTACGGAGCCTGGGCGCTCGTCGTGGTGTACGACGACGACTCGCTGCCGCGTCGTCATCGCGTCGTCACCGACCCGTTCGACTGGGTTGCACCCGAGGCGCCATTCGACTACGAGGTCGACATGCCGGTCCCGGTCTCGGTCGATGCGCCGGCGCACCTCGCCGTCGTGGCGTACGAAGGCGAGCGCGGCTTCGCCCCCGAGCAACTCGTCGTCGGCGGGCAGCGACTCGGCGGTGACAATCCGTTCGACAGCACGATCAGCGGGCCCCGGTCCCCGGCGTTCGACAACAGCCTGGGCGTCGACATCGATGCCTATGATCTGAGCATCGACACTCCGAACGGCATCCTCGACATCGCTGCCACCTCCGGCGACGACGGCGTCCGCCTCGCCGTCATCGCGCTCACCGTCGACCTCGCCTCGTGAAGTCCGCGGTCCGTGCTGCTCACCTCGAGCAGGCGGCCGACGCCCCAGCCACCTCGGTGGACCGGATCGGACGCGACTTCGGTGTCGCCCTGGCCTCGATCACCGACTCATGGGTGATCGAACTCTTCGAAGCCGCCGTGGCGGCGAATCCCACGAAGCACCGTGTCGCACTCCTCGCCGTGGGTGGATACGGGCGCGGCGAACTCGCCCCGCACAGCGACCTCGACCTGCTGCTGGTCCACAACGCGAGACCGCGCAAGGTGGCCGCCGAGATCGAACCGATCGCGAGCGCACTGTGGTATCCGATCTGGGACTCGGGCGCGAAGCTCGGCCACGCCGTGCGTCGGGTCGACGAGCAACTCGACCTGGTCGACGGCGACCTCGACTCCGCCACGGCGCTGCTCACCGCTCGCTTCCTGGTCGGCGACGAGGAGATCGCCGCCGAGGTCACCCGGCGCGGGCGCCATTCCTGGGAGTCGCACCGGTCGACCTATCTCACGGCGCTCCGGGCGCGGATGACCGATCGGCAGGCCGAGTCGGCCGACGTGGCGTACCACCTCGAACCCGATCTGAAGAACGGTCACGGTGGCCTGCGCGACGTGCAGACGGTGTGGTGGGCCATGGCGAGCGGGCTCGACGTGATCGACCAGGACCTCGACGACCTCGACGCGTGCTACGACACGTTGCTCCGGGCGCGGGTCGCCACCCATCTCACCACCGGTCGGGCCGGTGAGGTGATGCGCCTCGAGGACCAGGACGCGATCGCTGCTCGAGGGGGTTGGAGCGACGCCGACGCCCTGATGGCCGACGTGGCGGCGGCGGGTCGCACCGTGTCGTGGTTGTGCGACGAGACGTGGAACCGGGCGATCGACCGCGATCCGCAGGACGACCGGGCGATCGCTCCGGGCGTCGTGTTGCACAACGGCGAGATCGAGTTGACCGAGAGTGCCGATCCACGTCGCGACCCGACCCTGGCGCTGCAGGCCGCCGTCGCAGCGGCGCGCAACGACTGTCGGATCGGGCGGGCCACGCTCGACCGACTCCACGACGAAGTCGAGCCGTGGCCGGGAGACTGGCCGGTCGGTGCGCGTACGGAACTGGTCGCGCTGCTGCTGGAAGGGCACCGGGCGATCCGGGTCCTCGAGTCGCTCGACCAGCGCGAGTTGCTCTCCCGCTTCCTTCCGGAGTGGGAGCCGGTGCGGAGCAAGCCGCAGCGCAACGCCTACCACCGCTTCACCGTCGACCGTCACCTGTGGGAGGCGGCGGCGAACGCCGCTCAGCTCGTGGATCGTGTCGGGCGACCCGACCTGCTGGTGCTCGGTGCGCTGTTCCACGACATCGGCAAGGGCTATCCCGGGGACCACACCGAGGTCGGGATGGAGATGTTCCGGAGCATCGGCCCGCGCCTCGGGCTCGATCCGCACGACGTCGGCGTCATCATCACCATGATCGAGCACCACCTGCTGCTGTCCGACGTGGCGATGCGCCGTGACATCTCCGACGAGGCCACGATCGATCTGGTGGCCGGGCTGGTCGGCACGGTGGAGAAGCTGGAACTGCTCGACGCACTCACCGAGGCCGACTCCAAGGCGACCGGCCCGTCGGCCTGGGGGTCGTGGAAGGAACAACTGGTCGACGAGCTCACGTCGCGCACCAAGCACGTCCTCGGTGGTGGTCAGGCGTCGGAGGTCAAGTGGCGTCTGTTCCCCGACGCGGACACGTTGGCCGCCATGGCGACGGGCGAGGTCGACATCTCGCGCAACGGCGACCTGATCACGATCGTCAGCCCCGACGCCGCCGGCACGTTCAGCCAGGTGGCCGGTGTCGTGACGATGCACGGGCTCGACGTCGTCACGTCGCGTGCGTACTCCGACGAGCAGGGCATGGCGGCCTCCCAGTTCCGGGTGTCGTCGCCCACCGGTGAGATGAACTGGCGCAAGGTCAAGAGCGATCTGCGCAAGGCGCTCCGCTTCGAACTCGCGATCGAGGCCCGACTCGCGGAGCGGGCCAAGACCTATCGGCGACGCCGCAAGTTGCAGGCCGACACGCCGGGGCCGCCGAAGGTCAAGTTCATCGAAGGTGGCTCGAGCAACGCCACCGTGATCGAGATCCGCGCGGTGAGCAAGATCGGGATCCTCCACCGCATCACCCAGGCGCTCGACGACATGGGCCTCGACATCCGCCACGCCACGGTGCACACCATCGGCATCGAAGTGGTCGACACGTTCTACGTCCGCACCAGAGCGGGTGACCTCGTGAACAGCACCGCACACCGCAAGGAGATCCAGAAGGCGCTCCTCCACGCGGCACGGTGACCGGTCGACTGCTTCCCGACCGGTGAGGCGCGTGGCGTACATTGAAGGCATGACGGCTGACGCTCGGGACCTGGCTCGATGGAGCGAGACGCTCGCCGGAATCGCCAGGACGGGGATGGCGTTCACCGAGAACCTGTACGAGCGCGAGCGGTACGAGGAGGTGCTTCACGTGGCGGGCGACATCAAGGTCGCAGCGCGCGCGTTGGAGGACGGCGAGGCCACCGCTCGCGAGATCGACCACTTCGTCGGGGAGTGGATGGAGTCGATCGGCGAAGGCGTGCCCGGCTACGTGACGCCCAAGACGGCGGTCGGTGCGATCGTCGGCAACGAGGCGGGCGAGATCCTGCTGGTCCAACGCAAGGACTCCGGCGTGTGGCTGTACCCGACCGGCTGGGCCGACATCGGGTACTCACCCGCCGAGGTGGCGGCGAAGGAGGTGCACGAGGAGACCGGGATCGAGTGCACGATCGACCGGCTGATGGGCGTGGTCGACGGCCAGCGGATGGGCTTCAGCCGGTTCGGGATGTACATGCTGCTCTTCAAGTGCACTGCGACGGGCGGCGAACTGACCCCGCACCCGCTCGAGACCGGTGACGTGGGCTGGTTCGCCCGCGACGCCCTTCCCGAGGCCACGGCCGGAGCGGCGTGGTGGGGGCCGATGGCCTTCGCCGCCATCGACGGCGAACTGTCCGAGGCGACGTTCGACGACGTCCGCCCCCACGTCTGGCGCACCTGACCCGACCGGGACCTCAGTCCTGGTCGCGGAGGAACTGCTCGACCTCGGTCATCAGCTCGTCGGGATCGATGGGCGCTGCGGAGGTGAGGTCACCCTCGGTCGCTTCGGTCTCGTCGTTGATCTGCTCGAGGCGGGCGAGGTACTCGACCATGTCGTCGTCGTCACCGATGAGTGACGCGACCTTCTGGTCGTAGTCGATCGCCTCGCCGGCGAGGCGGGACAGAGGGGCCGGGGTACCGATCATCGAGCAGGCCCGGTCGACGAGCGCCATGGCCGCCTTGGGCGACGGAACCTGCGATGCGTAGCCGGGGACCGCAGCCCACAGCGACGCCGTCGGGAGCCCGGAGCGGTGGAGCGCGTCGTGGATCACCCCGACGATGCCGGTCGGGCCCTCGTACTGCGATCGCTGCAGTTCGAACCGTTCGATGAGCTCCGGGTCGGACGCGGTGCCGACCAGCGGAACGGGTCGCGAGTGCGGCACGTCGGCGAGCAGGGCGCCGAGCGACAGCGCCATCGTCGCGCCGAAGTGTTCGGCGATGCCGGTGATCTGCTCGGAGAACAACCGCCACCGCAGGGCCGGTTCCGGACCGAGCATCAGGATCACGTCGGTTCCGGGGAGCGACGCCGACCACACGCCGACCGTGGGCCACACGATGGAGCGGTTGCGTTCGTCGTCGAGGCGCACCTGGGGACGCACGGTGGCGAAGTCGGTGAACACCTCGGGGTCGATCTCGGCGAGCACGTCGGCGTCCCACGACTCGATCATCGTGGTCATGGCCGACGAGGCGGCGTCACCGGCGTCGTTCCAGCCGGTGAACCCCGCGATCAGAACCGGTCGATCGAGTGACCGGTCGGCCAGCCAGCGCACGTGCTCGGTCCCCACACCCCACACGCTACCGGCGCATCCGATCCCGCCGATCGGCACGCCCGAACCCGAGCCCGGCACCCCGAGTCGGTCCGATCCGTTCAGAATCAGAAGGACCGACTCGGGTGGTTGTCGGTGGGAGTCGGTCCGTTTCGTTCAGAATCAGAAGGACCGACTCGGGTGGTTGTCGGTGGGAGTCGGTCCGTTTCGTTCAGAATCAGAAGGACCGACTTGGTCGGTTGTCGGTGGGAGTCGGTCCGTTTCGTTCAGAATCAGAAGGACCGACTTGGTCGGTTGTCGGTGGGAGTCGGTCCGATCCGTTCAGAATCAGAAGGACCGACTCGGGCGGTGGCGATGGTGACGTGGGCCTATCGTGCGGGCATGACCGACTCCGACACCGACTCCGGCAACGTCATCGGCGCGACGATCGAGGTCGCCACGACCGTGGACGACGAACTCGTCGCCGCCTTCGAGTCGCTGATCCCGCAGCTCTCGTCCTCGTCGCCCCCACCGAGTCGTGAACTCCTCGCCGATCTGGTGGACGGCGCCGACACGGTCGTCTTCCTCGCCCGCCTCGACGGTGCGATCGTCGGGAGCCTCACGCTCGCCTTCTACCGCATCCCGACGGGCATCAAGGCCTGGATCGAGGACGTCGTGGTCGACAATGCGGCGCGGGGTCACGGCGTGGGACGGATGCTGAACGAGGCCGCGCTCGACGTCGCCCGCCAGCGCGGGGCGAAGAACGTCAGCCTCACCAGCCGCCCGTCACGCGAGTCGGCGAACCGCCTGTACCAGCGCATCGGTTTCCAACGCCGCGAGACGAACCTGTACCGCTTCGACCTCTGAGCTCGACATTCGGGTGACTCCGGGCCTGGTCCGGACCCGTGACGTCACGTCCGGCGGAACGATCAGCCCTGGATCGGTCGTTGCGACAGCAGCCAACCGACGATTCCCGACGTGGTGTCGGCGAAGGAACCGTCGCCGTTGCGCTCGGGGAGTGCCGGGTAGTTGTCGTAGTTGATGACCACGATGCGGTCGCCGGCACGCCACAGGCCGCGGAACGTGATGTTGTTGTACATGTTCTGCACCCGACCCATCCACCCCCGCCGGCTGATCCCGTAGCTGTCCGAGTAGCCGGTGAACCAGGTGAAGGGCACACCGCGATCGCGGGCGATGCTCATCGCGCGGTAGAAACCGTCGGCGTAGCCGACTCCGGCGCACACGTCGAGCGGGCACTCGACGCCGATGCGGTCACCGCTGTAGAGGGCCGCTTCGCCCGCACTGCCCGCACCGATGGTCGGGAACGACGCCGCATTCACGCTGTTGGTGAGGTTCTGCGGTTGGTAGAGGGTCTCGATGGTGCCGTACCCCTGCGGCGCGTAGTGGTTGCGCGCGCCCGCGACGCCTCCGACGTTCGCCCAGCAGCCGGGATTCTCGGCGGCGTACACCGAGACCCCTTGACGGTCGAAGGTGAAGCCGCCGACGTTCTCGACCGCCTGCCAGTAGCGGTCGTCCTTGAAGCCGACGCATCCTCCTCCGAGGGTGATCGGGTGCTCCACGACGAGGTCGAGGGTGCCGACAGCGCGTGTGAGCGCCACGGCCTTCTCGACGGAGTCGGAGCCACCGAACGCATTGCCCCAGAGTCCGTCGAGGTTGTCGCGGGCATACGTCCACTGGTTGTCCGCTCCGAGCAGGCCTTCGGAGCCGTAGAAGGCGAGGTAGACCTCGGGCCGCTGCTGGTTGGCGGTCGGGGGTGGTGGTGGTGTGAGGCGTCGCGCGGGGACGGCGTTGCGCGCGTCGACCGGGGACGTGAATCCCGGCGCACCGGTCCGAGACGCCGACGCCGCGTCGGGGGTGTCGGCGGGAACCGAACGGTCGATCGGGTCGTCGGAGCCGCCGATCTCGAGGGTGTCGCCTCCGGAGGTGCCGCAGGCGGCCAGCGCGATGCCGGCGACCAGGAGAGCGGAGAGGAGGGTGCGAGGGTTCATGGTGCGAGGGTTCATGGTGCGTGGTGTCTCGAGGTCAGTCCAGGATGATCGCGAATGCGTCGACGATGTAGTGGGTGTCGCCCCGCCGGTTGAACACCGACACGACGTTGTCGTCACCGGCCTTGGTGCCGTAGGAGACGATCGCGGCGTTGGCCACGTTGCGGCCCTCGACGACGTTGATGTTCGAGTTGTCGGCGTCGCCCTGCGGGTAGGCGCCGTTCGGATACGCCGGGTTGAGCGACAGGTAGCTGTTGGCCGGGTCGGCGGCGCGTGCTCGCTCGTGCGCGACTGCGGTCACGTTGGCGAACAGGGCGCCCTGGTTCCCGACCGCCTGACCGTCGAGCGTGATCGAGTTGGTGAAGCCGTCGAAACTCAGGTCCTCCCACTGTTGCGCCCCGAGCTTGACCCCGCCGAATGCCGCGGCTCGGGTGTCGATCGTGCGGAACGGCGCCTGCAGGGCGAGGATCCGGCCTGTGGTGGTGGAGTCGTCGCGAGGCTCGAGGTACCCCACGATGTCGACGGCCACGTTCAGCGATCCCGACCGGTTGTAGAGGTTGAAGTTCCCGGACTCGTCCAGTTCGACGATCGCCAGACTGGCCACGATGTCGCCGCGGCGGTAGTTGCCGTTCGAACTCTCGGGTTCGGTCCCCCGGGGAACGGGGGAGGCGCTCGCCGTGAGGTACGTGTTCTGGGACTCCGGTCGTGTGTTGATCCCCGTGATGTTGACCACGGCGGCGGTTGCGTTCGATCCGACGCCGGCTCGCTGCGAGACGTTCACCGTCCGATTGCCCTCGGGCCCGATCGGCGTGCTCGCCCGGGTGTCGAGGATTCGCTCGGGCGTGACGCCGATGAGCCGGGCCCCTCGGCTCGCGGTGTGCGACGACGTGGTGACGTAGCCCACGACGTCGACGATCAGTCGGTTGGTTCCTGCCCCACCGCTGACCACGCTGACGTCGAGTCGTGCGTCGTCGACGCCGATGATGCCGAAGTTCGGCACGACGTCGCCGCGAGTGTTCGTGTTGAGCAGCGAGGTCGGTGTGGCGTCGGCGGGGCCGTTCGCGGCGGCTGCGCTCACGTACCCGGTTCCCTGGGCGCCTGCGAGCGTGATGTTCGCGGCGACCGCCAGGATGTCGCCCCGGGCGATCCCGCTCGACTCGACCCACACGTCGATCTCGGTCGTGCTGTTCGCTCCGACGCGTCGGTCGAAGACGCGTGTGGGCGTGACGCTGAAGTACTCCCCGCCTGCCCCGATCGAATCGGTCTGGGCGAGGCCCGGTGACCCGACGGCGGTCAACGACACCAGTGCGGTGGCAACGGCCACGACGACGCGGACCGGGATGCTGATTCGTTTCATGCGGGCCTCCGGAGGCGGGCGGTCGACAGGTGCCCTCTGATCATCGGTCGATCCTGACCGATCATGAGCGCGGATCTGGGGAATCACCCGATGTGATCAGGTCCGACCGTGACGGGCGATCGAGCTTCCCGGGTGTCGAGGCCTCACCGTTCGACCTGGTCGCCGGAGCAGATCAGGTGCCGGTGATGCGGCGCAGGTCCTCGGCGGCCTGTCGGACCTGCCAGTCGCGGTCCTCGAGGGCCCGATCGACGGTGGCCTCGACCTCGGGGTCGCCGAGGAACGGCGACAGTGCGAGCACGGCGCGACGCCGCACGGCCGGCTTGTCGCTGCATGCAGCGATGATCGTGGCGACGGCGCGCTCGTCGCCGATCGCACCGAGAGCGGCAACGGCGGACTCGCGCACGAGCGGTTCGCCCGATTCGACGGCGAGCTCGAGCAGTCGGTCGACGACCGCGTCGCGCCGGGACTCGTGCTCCCCGCACGACCACGCGGCCACCTCGATCACCCGGTCGTCCGTGTCGTGCAGGGTCGCGACCAGATCGACCCCGCGGTGGGTGGCGGCCACCTCGGCCGCCCGGCGCCGCACCGACGACACGGGGTCGGTCAGTGCGGTCGTCAGGTCGGCGTCGGTGAGGCACCCGAGTCGTTCGAGGGCACCGAGCGCTGCGGAACGGACGCCCGGGTCGTCGGCGACGAGCCCGTCGCGAGCAGTGCCGACATCACCGGTGTGGCCGGCCGAGGCCACGTCGCGTCGCGTGGGCTGAGGCCCCGTGGTCACGACTTCAGCAGATCGGTGAGCGTGACGACTGCGTAGGCGCTCCCGAAGGCGATGACGATCGCCGTGACGACACCGATCACGATGCCGAGACCTGCACTCGCGACCGCGGCCCACAACCGGCGCAGCACGTTCGGGCTCTTGTACAGCGGCACGGTCGCCTCGGCGATTCCGATCGGAACGCGTGGGCGACGGACTTTTGGCTCAGCGCGTGGTGTTCGGGGGACGGCTCTGGCATTCTTGCGCCAGCCGGCGAACAGCATGGCCGCAATGGCGAGCCCGGCCATCCAACCGGCAGCAGTGGTGAAATCAGTGACCGACACGACAACCCCCATCGTACTCATTGCGCCCCGTCAGCGGTGGTGGGCATGGATTCCCGCTGGAGCAGCGCTGCTCGGCCTCGTCGTCTTCGCCATCGCGTCACTCGTGCCGTCCGACGTCATCGCCACCACCGAGAACCCCCGCCTCGGTGTCCAGCAGCCGGCCCCGTACGCACGGACCCCGGCGTCGGCGGAGTCGGTCAACGATCGCGTCGTCTACAACGACCTGCCCGACGACGTCGAGGTGTACGACACCGACGGCGACTTCTTCTTCGTCACGGTGAGCGCTCCCGACCAGTCCGTGCTGTCCTGGATGATCGGCTCGCCGGACCCCGTCGTCGACCTGCTGACCGAAGAGGGCAAGAACGGCCAGCGGACCTCGGCGCAGAACCGCCAGATCAGCCTCCAGCAGATGCGCACGGCCACGCAGGAAGCACAGTTCGTGGCACTCACGGCGGCGGGGTTCGCACCCGAGATCGAGCCCGGCGCCGTGGTCGTCCAGGACGTCCTGTGTCGCGTGTTCGCCGAGGACGGCTTCACCTGCGACGAACGGTTCCAGGCGGCCGACGTGCTCGAACCGGCCGACACGATCCTCGAGGTCGACGGCACCCCGGTGGCGAACATCGAAGCGCTCGGAGCCGCACTCGACGGCGGCGAACCGGGAGACACGGTGGTGTTGACGATCGATCGGCCCGATGAGGACGTCATGGACGTGACCGTCGAGTTGGCGAGCGACCCGCAGGACGAGACCCGCACGATCATCGGGTTCGTGCCGTTCGACACCCGAACGGTCGACCTGCCCTTCGACGTGTCGATCGACACCGCTGCCGTCGGCGGGCCGTCCGCCGGCCTCGCGTTCACGCTGGCGCTGATCGACGAACTGACCGAGGGCGACCTGACCGGTGGACGCGACATCGCGGTCACGGGGACGATCCGCCTCGACGGCACCGTCGGCCCGATCGGCGGGATCGAACAGAAGGTCAGTGCGGTCCACCAGCACGGCGTCGAGGTGTTCCTGATCCCCGCCGAGCAGTTCGAACTCACCGAGCCCGACCCGGAGAACCCCGACGACGGCGTCTGTCGGTGGGAGTGCCTGAACGAGGCGGGCAAGGGCGAGGTCGTGCTGATCCCGGTCGCCTCGCTGGACGAGGCGCTCGCCGTCCTGCAGGTGCTTGGTGGCGATCCAGTCGTGCCCGCCGAACCGATCGACGTCGGCTGACGCCGGCCCGGCGACGTCCGCCACGGACCCTCCACCATCTCGCCGGGCGGGGCGCGTAGCGTGCGCAGATGGCCATGTCGTTCTCCCGACCCGACCCGGCGTCTCCTGCTCAGATCGCCGACGCGTCGTTCCCCACCAGTCGCCGCGGCTTCGACCAGAACGAGGTGCGCGACTTCCTGCGGATGGTGTCGGCCGAACTCGGTCGGCTCCGCGAGCGTGAGACGTTCCTCGAACGCGAACTGCGCGACGCCCGGAACAACCCCGACCTCGACGGTTCGCGACTCGACGACGAAGCCCTCACCCGCCTGTTGGGCGAGGAGACGGCCCGCGTCCTCAACGCGGCCCGGGAGTCGAGCCACGAGATCCGCGAGAAGGCCGAGCAGTCGGCGGCCCGGATGCTGCTCGAAGCCAGCGACGAAGCCACGCGGATGCGTGAGGAGGCCGAGATCGAGGCCTCCCGTCGCCGCAGCGATGCGGCCGCCGATGCCGAGGCCGAACTGTCCATGGCCAAGCAGCAGGGTCGCGAGATGGTCAACGAGGCCCGCGCCTATCGCGAACGCGTCCTGAGCGAGCTCGCACGGCGCCGCGAACTCGCTCGCGAGCAGATCGAGCAGTTGATCCACGGGCGTGACCGGCTGATGCAGGCCTTCGAACGGGCGCGTCTGGTGGCCGTCGACGTGGTGTCCGAGATGCAGCCGCTCGGAGAACCCGACGAGTACGTCAACCTCCAACCGTCCACGGGGCCGGTGCCGGTCATGGTGGCGCGCAACGACGCTCCGCGTGGGCCGGGCGCGAACGCGCAGGAGCCCACGGTGGAGGACACGGCGGAGGACACGGACGACACCACCGTCGAGGATTCGTCGGACGACGCCTCGGTCCGGATCCTGTCGTCGGTCGACATGTCGTCCGACGACGACGGTCCGGCCGACTCCGACGATGCCGCCGACGCGCGGGTCGACGTGCTCGACAGCCACGGGTCGCACGCCGACGGTGACGGATCCGCCGATCCGGTCGACCCGGCCGAACCGGCCACGGATGTACCGCCCACGGCTGAGTCCGCGACGGACGACGTCGAGATGGAACTGGTCGAGTCGGACGAGTCCGAGTCGGACGAGGTCGAGTCGGATCTGGTCGACTCAGACGACGTCGAGATGGAACTGGTCGCGACGGACGACATCGAGACGGACCAGGTCGAGACGGATCAGGCCGAGGAGATGCAGGTCGACGCCGGGCCCGAGGACGCCGGATTCTCCGAGCCGAACGCGGTGGCTCCCAGCGGAGCCGACGGACGTGACGACGACAGCGATCGTCACGAGGTGTTCGCCACGGCGGCCCCGACGGCCGACGACACGACCAGTCGGAGCAACGAGTCCGCCGACGACGACTCCGACCACGTGGTCGTCGACCTGTTCGCACGCCTGCGAGCCAACGCGAACGCCGAGACGGCAGCGCGCAGTTCCCTCGCCGACGCCGACGCCGACGCGGGGGTCTTCGCCGACGTGGCCGACGGGCGCGTCGCCACCGACCAGAGCGACGAGAGCGATGCGTCGGACGTCGATGCCGACACGTCCGCCGAGATCGAGGAGACACTGTTCGAGCGGCGCGACGCCGACCTCACTCCGCTGATCGTGTCGAGCGCCCGCAAGCTCAAGCGGGTCCTCGCCGACGAACAGAACGAAGTCCTCGACGCCCTCCGACGCAGCGACCCCGTTCGCAACCTCGACGCGATCCTCCCGTGGGCGGCGCACCACGCCGAGCGCTACTCGTCGGTCATCGCCGACGACCTGCTGCTCGCGGCGAACGCCGGGGCGTCGTTGGCCGACCTGGAACGCACGCCCAAGCTGCGCAAGGCGGCCGGACAGCAGGCGGTGTCGGAGGCCTCGCAGAAGGTCGCCCAGTGGCTGGTCCAGCCGCTGCGCGACCGCCTCGAGCGGTGTGTGGCCGACGGTGACGGTGACAACGCGGCGATCACCCAGAAGATCCGCGCCGTGTACCGAGAGTGCAAGACGCGACACATCGACGAGCAACTCGACGACGTCGTGCGGGTCGCGCACGGGCGTGGGCTGCTCGGCGCGCTGGAACTCGACACGCCGGTGGAATGGACCCCCGATCCGAGCCACGACGTGTGCGCCGACTGCGACGACAACCGTCTCGCCGGTGTCGTGGCGTCCGGTCAACCCTTCCCGACCGGCCAGGTGTGCACCCCGGCACACCCGGGGTGCCGCTGCATGTTGGTTCCCGTCGCCCGCTAATCTCGTCGCCAGATGCGGCGCTCCCAAGACCTTCCGGTCGACCGTCCACGACGTCGTGTCAGCGGCCGTGGGCTGCTGATCGTCCTCGGCGGACTGTTCCTGTTCGTCCTGATCTTCGGCCGGGCGATCGCCCGGTTCTACGTCGACTTCCTGTGGCACGACGCCCTCGGACGCAACGACGTCTTCTGGGGGTCGATCGGGGCCAAGGTCACGCTGTTCGCCGGTTTCTCCGCGATCTTCGCCGTGATGGCCGGGGTCAACCTGTTCATCGCGGACCGGGTCGCGCCGGAGTCGTTCCCGGCCAACGTCCACCCGTACGTGGAGCGCTTCCACGAGATCTTCGGCCGCCGCCTGCGTCTGCTGCGCTACGGCGTGGCCACCGTGTTCGCGTTGATGCTCTCGGCGCCGGCCATCGCCCGCTGGCAGGACTGGTTGTTGTTCCGCAATTCGCAGAGCTTCGGCACCGCCGACGCCCAGTTCGGGCGCGATGTCGGCTTCTACGTGTTCGAACTGCCGTTCCTCACGTTCCTGCTCGACTGGATGTTCGCCGCGCTGATCATCGTCATCCTGCTCACGATCGCTGCGCACGTGCTCAACGGCGGGGTCGTGCTCGTCTCGCCGGTTCCGATCATCCGAGCCGCCACCAAGACCCATGTCGGCGTGCTCCTCGGTTTCCTGGCGATCCTCAAGGCCGGCGACTACTGGCTCGATCGCTTCGAGTTGACCAACGCCCAGACCGGCATCGTGCAGGGCGCCACGTATTCGGTGGTCGAGGCGCGCCTCCCTGCGCTGTTGCTGCTGATCCTCGTCGCCGGCCTCACCTCGATCCTGTACTTCTCCGTCGCCAGGACCGGCTCGTTCCGGGCACCGATCATCGCGTCGGCCCTGTGGCTCGTCGTGTCGATCGTGGGCGGCGTGATCTACCCGGCGATCATCCAGGGACTCGTTGTCAACCCCGACCAGGAGTCCAAGGAGTCCGAGTTCATCGAGCGCAACGTCGTCGCCACCCGACTCGCCTACGACCTCACCGAGATCGACGTCCGCGAGATCGGTTTCGACGACACCGGTGTCGATGCAACGGTGGTGGAGGACGATCTCGAAGCGATCGACAACGTCCGCCTGCTGAGCCCCACGTCCATGCGGAACCGGTTCATCTTCGACCGCAGCGACGTGTCGGAACTGACCATCAGGGACCTCGACGTCGACCGCCAGTTGATCGACGGCGAGGAGGAGCAGGTCTTCGTCGCGGCGCTCGAACTGGACCTCGCCAGCATCCCGAACCGCAGTTGGCAGGGACTCCACCTGCTGAACACGCGGGGCTGTGGCATGGTGCTCGCCCCGGCCGGCGAGGTCACGGCCGGAATCCAGCGGCCCGTCTACCAGACCGTCGACCTCGAGCGTCCGGAGTTGTACTTCAGCCAGGATCTGGGTGGCTACGCGATCGCCAACAGCGCGTCCAACGAGCGTGAGTGCGACGAACCCCACGAGTACGAAGGCGAACTCGGCGTCACGTTGTCCTCGTTCGTCCGCAAGGCGGCGTTCTCGTTCGCCTTCCTCGATTACAACCTGCTGCTGTCCGGTGCGGTCGAGAGCGACAGCCAGATGCTCTGGGTGCGCAGCGTCAACGACCGCATCCAGAAGCTGGCTCCGTTCCTGTCCTACGACGGTGATCCGTACCCGGTCGCCATGGACGGTCGCGTCAACTGGGTCGTCGATGCGTACACCACGACGAGTCGGTACCCCTACTCCGAGAGCGTGGGCGACATCGAGCGGTCTGCGAACTCCGGGCTCAGTTCGAGGGACAACTACGTCCGCAACAGCGTCAAGGTCGTCGTCGACGGATACTCGGGCGACGTGACCTTCTATGTGGTCGACGACGAGGACCCGATCCTCCAGGCGTGGAGGTCCGCGTTCCCCGATCTCTTCACGGACATCTCCGAAGCGCCCGATGGTCTCGTCGAACACTTCCGCTACCCGGAGGACCTGTTCCGGGTGCAGACCGAGCGGTACTCGAAGTACCGGATCGCTCCCGAGCAGTTCTTCGATCGGACCGGCGCCTGGTCGATCGCACAGGCAGCGGCGGGATCGCCCACGGCAGACACCACCACCGGACCCCCGACCGACCCAGCCGTCGGTTCGGCGTCGCGGAACACCTTCGCCTCCGAGGCACCGACCGATCGCTTCGACCCGTACTACACCTACTTCGACACGAGCGGTCCGGGCGAGGAGCGCAACGAGGAGTTCGTCCTGTTCCGTCCGTTCGTCGAGTTCTCCACCGACAACTCCCGGACGCAACTCCAGGCGTACATGACGGCGTCGAGTGATCCCGACTCCTACGGCGACCTCACCACGTTCGTCGTGCAGCCGGGAGACGACAACCAGTTGCCCGACGGGCCGTTGCTCGTCGCATCGGACGCGGAGTCGACGCGTGACATCTCCCAGCGCATCTCACGCGACAGCGACGGCGGGACCGGCGTCCAGTTCGGTGACCTGCAGATCGTCCCGATCGGAAGCGGTCTGCTCTACGTCCGCCCGTACTACGTGGTCCAGGCGCGGACGGGAAGTCGGGTCGACCAGACCACCGAGTTCCGGGCCGTGATCGCATCGTTCGACGGCCGGGCGGTCCTCGCCGAAACACTCACCGAGGCACTCGCCGATCTGTTCCCCGGCTTCGACGGGGACCTCGACGAACTGGCGCCGGACGACCCCGACGATCCCGATGCGGTGCCCGAGGACGGCGATCCACCGGTCGACGACCCGCGCACGAGCGACGACCTCCTGCTCGAGATCAACGACGTACTGGCCGAGGCCGACGCAGCGCTCGCCGACGGTGACCTCGGTGCGTACCAAGACGGCGTCGACGAAGCCAACGACCTGCTGCAGCAGGCGCTCGAGCTGCTCGGCCTCGAGGTCGAACCCGTCGACGACCCGACCCTCGAGGGCCCAGCCGCCGAGGAAGCGGCAAGCGGCGAGGGCGATCCCGATGCGGATCCGGTCGACGCCGCTCCCGTCGAGGCAGACGGGTGACCTCGTCGGGTCGGCGCGGCGGCGCCGACCACGCACGACGCCGGCGTCGACGGTCGCCCGCTCGGGTCAGCGTTGCTTGCGGAGCCGGTCGGCCAGTTCGGCGAGATCTTCGCGGAACTGGATCGCGTAGCGGGCCTGCTCGTTCGCCAGCCGTTCCTGGCCACCGGTGACGTCGCCCAACTGCGTGGTGATGCGGTCGATCAACTCGGTCGTGTCGGCCTCGCGGCTCGCACGATCGAGGTCGGCGGACAGCTCGCTCAACTGGTTCGTGAGTTCGACGCTCACCTGGTTCACCCGCAGGTCGATGGCCGCCACCTTCTCGGCGAGTTGACCGAGTTGGCGCTTCATCTCCGTTGCATCGACCTGCTCGCTGCGCTCGGCGGCATCGGTGGCGACCAGGGCCACGTCGGCGATCTGCGCTTGCTGGGTCTGCACTGCGGCGACCACGTCGGCCAACTGCGTGCGGAGTTCGGCCAGCATTCCGTTCGGCGGGAAGTTGCTCGCACCGAGCGTGCGCACCTCGTCGCGCAGGCTCGTGATGTCGTCGGCGGCGGACGAAGCGTCGACCGCCGTGCGGACGGCGTGGTCGATCGAGCCGGCGACGGTGACGACGTCGTTCTCGACGGTGCCGACCTTGGTGGCCACTTCGCCGACGCGCTCCTCCACGGTGCCGACGTGTGCGTGCAGTCGCTCGTTGGCTGCGTCGAGATACCCCAATCGCTCGGCGAGGCGATCCTTGACCGCGTCGGTCTGATCGAGGTGCTCACGCAAGCTGCGCATCTCCGCGCGCATCGCGTCGAGCTCCTCCTTCGTCTGTTGGCGCTTCTTGAACAGTCCCATGTCTCGCCTCGGAATGTACTCGACTACCTTCTCGCTCATGGCCGGCAAACAGACCCCGAAGAAGATCCTGCTCGACGAATCCGAGATGCCGACGCAGTGGTACAACATCGTCGCCGACCTGCCCACCCCGCCGCCGCCGGCACTGCACCCCGGCACGCACGAGCCCGCCGGACCCGAGGACTTCGCACCGCTGTTCCCGATGGCCCTGATCGAGCAGGAGGTGTCCACCGAGCGGTACATCGACATCCCGGGTGAGGTCCTCGACGTCTACAAGATCTGGCGGCCCAGCCCCCTGTTCCGGGCCAAGCGCCTCGAGGAGATGCTCGACACCCCGGCACGCATCTACTACAAGTACGAAGGTGTCAGCCCGGCCGGGTCGCACAAGCCGAACACCGCGGTACCTCAGGCGTACTACAACCACATGGAGGGCATCACGAAGCTCACCACCGAGACGGGTGCCGGTCAGTGGGGCTCCGCGCTGGCCTTCGCCACGGCTCAGTACGGCATGGAGTGCGAGGTGTGGCAGGTGGCGGCGTCGTACCGGGCCAAGCCGGGACGCAAGACCATGATGGAGATCTGGGGCGCCACGCTGCACTCCAGCCCGTCCGAGCTGACCGAGTTCGGTCGTTCGCTGCTCGCCGAGAATCCCGACCACAACGGGTCGCTCGGCATCGCGATCTCCGAGGCCGTCGAGATGTGCGTGGCCGACCCGAACGCCCGCTACGCGCTCGGGTCGGTTCTGAACCACGTGCTGATGCACCAGACCATCATCGGCGAGGAGGCGCTGCTGCAACTCGCGAAGGTCGACGAGGTGCCCGACGTGCTCGTCGGATGCACGGGCGGTGGCTCGAACTTCGGTGGCCTGTCGTTCCCGTTCCTGCGGGAGAAGCTCGCCGGGAACATGAACCCGACGATCCGCTGCGTCGAACCGGCGGCGTGTCCCACGCTGACCAAGGGGGAGTACCGCTACGACTTCGGCGATTCGGCCGGGATGACGCCGCTGATGAAGATGCACACGCTCGGCCACTCCTTCGTGCCCGAGCCGATCCACGCCGGCGGACTGCGGTACCACGGCATGGCGCCGCTGGTGTCGCACCTCTACGAAGAAGGGCTGGTCGAGGCGATCGCCATTCCCCAGACCGAGTGCTTCAAGGCCGCGATCGACTTCGCCAGGACCGAGGGGATCGTGCCGGCGCCCGAGCCGACGCACGCGATCGCTGCCGCGATCCGCGAGGCGCTGGCGTGCAAGGAGTCCGGTGAGGAGAAGGTGATCCTCACCGCACTGTGCGGCCACGGCCACCTCGATCTCACCAGCTACGACAAGTACCTCAGCGGCGAGATGGTCGACTACGACCTGTCCGACGAGGAGATCGCCGAGGCGATGAAGACCGTCCCTGTGATGAGCTGACGGTCGGGCGTCGCGATCAGCCCGGGGTCGTCTCGATCACCACGAGGCGCTCGTTGTCGGCGCCGAACACGAGGCGGCCGTCGTCGGTCCAGATGATCGAGCCGAAGGCGTCGACGCCGAAGAGGTTCACGTCGTCGGGTGCGTCATCGGAGAACTCCTCCACCGTGAGCAGGACGCTCGGGTCGCCGGAGCGACCGTCCTCGTCGAGCGGGACGCTGACGAGGCGGGTGTCGTCGGGCTCGGCGTTGCGCGCGTCAACGGCCAGCACCACGAACGATCCGTCGGGCGAGAAACCCGCAGCGCGCGGGACTTCACCGTCGTCGAGGTCGGCATCGAGGGTCCGTGCGCGACCGCCGGCCAGTGGGACGATCGAGAATGCCTCGGCGGTGTCGGCGCGTGCGAGTGCATCGGCCGACACGACGATGGCGCTGTCCTCGTTCACGTCGAGCAGGTAGGCCGGCTCGTCGAGTTCGATGGTGTCGATGGAGCCTTCGGCCACGTCGATGACGGCGATGGCCGACTTGTCGCGTTCGAACGACCGGTACACGAGTGCCCACCGGTCGTCGTCGACGCGGCGTGGGGCGGCGAGGACGAAGGAGTTGCGCGGGAGTCGGACGCCGTCGACTTCCTCGACCTCGCCCTCGTCGTCGATCCGTGTCAGTTCGGGGCGGTCGTCGAGATCGGTGGTGCGGAAGAAGTGCACGACGTCATCGGGCCCGAAGAACGGCGCCTGGTCGATGAACGGGGTCCCGTCGTCGCCGGACACGTCGTCGACCCCGTCGTCGGTGAGCACGTCGAAGTCGCCCGTGCCGGGAGCGAGGACGGACACGTCGGGCTCGAGAAGGAGGCGAGTGAGGTCGTCGGTCCACGCGAAGCCGTCGCCGTCGTTCGACCACGACCCGCCCTCGATCGAGGGGCCGCGAGCAGGGTCGCTGCACACCTCGTCGACGTCGCTCTCGGACTCGGCGCCGAATCCGACGATGCACACGGTGTCGTCTCGACGCACGGCGTACCGGTCACCGTCGGGGTTGACGGCGACACGGAAGACGCCGTCCTCCACGTCGAACTCCTGTCGGTCGCCGAACACGATCGCGTCGGGATCCCAGTTCGTTTCCGCGCCACCGCCCGCGCATGCGGGGCCGGCGATCGTGAGTGCCACCGAGAGCGTGACGAATCGTCTCATCCCACCAGTATGCAGAAGTGCGCCGTTGGACTGGAGGCGGCGAGTTCGCGCCGCTCGTCCTCAGAGAACGAGGGCGAATTCGCCGGTCTTGTCGTCGGGCGGGTCGAAGCCGACGCGACGGAGGTACTTGTCGTGGGCGGCGGTGACGGCGACGGCGCGGAGCTCGGTGAAGCCTGCCTCGCGGAACACGGTCCGACCGGGACCGTAGAGCCACGCACCGAGTCGCGAATCACGATGCTCGCGCAGCACGTAGTCGAGGTCGATCGACAGGATGCGACCGTGCCGGTGCCCGACGACGAGCCCGGCCGGGAGCGACTCGCGGGTGAGCAGGAGGGCGAGCACGTCGTCGCCCGTCGGCATCTGGAACTCGGGCTGGAAGCCGGTGATGTCGTCGTGGTGGTACTCGATGAAGTCGAGCAGGAAGGGCGAGTCGGCCCGGATGCGTGACACACCGAGATCGTCACGATCGGCCGGCTTCACGAGGAATTCCCGACGCAGGAACCAGATGTTGATCGCCGCGATGCACACGTTGGTGATCATGATCGGCACGGAACCGATGAGGACGCCGTAGGCGAGGAACGTGATCGATCCGACGAGCGAGATCGTGCGCAGCCGGACGAGCGATCGCATGGTCAGTCCGAGGACGACGAGACCCGACGCGACGTAGCCGAGCAGTTCGATGGCGAAGCCGGCGGCGATCATCGCTGGGTGTCGGTGGGTGACGGGTCGAGAGCGAGCCCGGCGCCGTCGTCGATGTCGTCGGAGGTCGCATCGGCGAGGCTGCGGTCGAGCCGGTCGACGAGTCCGTCGTCGAGGACGGCCTTGTGCACGGCTGCAGCCTTCGCGGCAGACGACTGGCCGCGCACGACGACGGCGAGTGCGCCGATCACGCCGGCCATCGCCACGCCTTGGACGAGGAGGATCTCCTCGTCGAAGAACACCCAGGCGAGCAACGCGGAGAAGACGGGGATCAGCAGGGTGAAGGTGGAGCCGATCCAGAGCGGAATCCGCACGAGCGACCAGTTCATCAGGACGTGGCCGACGATGCCGGAGATGGCGATCATGACCAGCAGCAGCCCGATGTTCTTGGCCGAGGGGAACGACATGTCCTGGCCGAAGAGGAATCCGAGGGGCGTGCAGATCACGCCCGACCACACCGACGTCCCGGCGGTGAACTCGAGCGAGGTCATCCGTCCCTTCGACTGCTTCGAGGTGATGAAGTACCCGCTCCACGACAGGAGCGCTCCGACGGCGAGCAGGTCGCCGCGCCAGTCGGTCGCACCGTTGTCGGCCGACGCGGCGATGATCACCACGACACCGGCGAGCGCCACGACGGACCAGGCGGCGTCGCGAGGCCGGATCTTCTCCCCGAAGAACCGGGCGGCGACCGCACCGACGAGGATCGGTTGCAGCGATCCGATGATCGTGGCGTTGACCACGCTGGTCAGCTTGACGGCGGAGAAGAACAGCGCGATGTCCGCTCCGAGGGCGATGCCGCCCCACACCGACGCCTTCATCACCCGCCAGGTGAGCGGGGTGCGTCGCAACGCCATCCACGCGACGATGAGCGCGCTGAACATCCAGAACCGGTAGGCGCCGAGGGCCAGTCCACCCATCTCGATCCCCTTGGCGAGGATCGTGCCGGCGGACCACGCGCACACGGCGACGCCGGCGCCGAGCAGGCCCCAGGAGAGGTCACGACCGTCGGCGACGCCGAGCTGTGGGCTGCTCGATGCGGTCGTGGTCACCGGGGCACGTTAACGGTCGGTCGAACCAGCGGAGGCGTCGGATCGCGCGACCCGTTGCCCGGGCCCGGATCAGATGTCGATGCGGGTGGAGGGGGTCTTGAAGCCTTCGTTGCCGGCGGCGTCGAATGCTCGGACCTGGTACCAGTGGCTGCCGGCGCCGGGGGCGGGGACGGTGTGGGTGGGGTCGGTGACTCGGGCGATCTCGACGCTGTTGCGGAAGACGATGTATCCGGTGACGGCGACGTTGTCGACCGAGGGGGTCCAGGTGAGGGTGACGTCGCCGTTGGGTTGGATGGCTCCGACGAGGTCGCGTGGCGTGTTCGGCGGGGTCACGTCCAGGGCCGGATCGGGGGCGACGGTGATCAGCAGCGACGGTGTCTGAGCGCCCTGGTTGCCCGCCGCGTCGAATGCGAGCACCTGGTAGAAGTGGTCGCCGGGACCGGGGGCGGGCACGACATGGGTCGGCTCGGTGACCGTGGCGATCTCGACGCCGTTGCGGAAGACGATGTATCCGGTGACACCGACGTCGTCGGTGGGCGGCGTCCAGGTGAGGGTGACGTCGCCGTTGTCCTCGATCACGCCGGCGAGGTCGGCGGGGGTCTGGGGCGGGACGGTGTCCGCGCCGAGGACGGTCACCTTGACCGGCTGGTTCTTGAAGCCGAGGTTGCCGGACGTGTCGAATGCGAGCACCTGGTACCAGTGGTCTCCCTCGCCGGGGGCGGGGACGACGTAGGTCGGGTCGGTGGTCTCGGCGATCTCGACGCTGTTGCGGAAGATCTTGTAGCCGGCGACGGCGACGTCATCGGTCGATGCGGTCCACGTCAAGGTGACGTCACCGTTGTCCTCGACGACGCCCGCGAGATCCTCGGGGATCGACGGTCGCGTGGTGTCGATGTCGCTGGCGGTGAACACACGGGTGGTCGCCGAACGGTTCCCCGTGACGTCCATCGCACGCACGAAGTACCGGTCGCTGCTTGTGCCGTTCGGGTCGCGGAACGTCGTGATGCCGATGTAGGAGGCGAACACGGAGTCGTTCTTGAGCAGTTCGTAGCGGACCAGTCCACCGCGATCGTCACCGGTCGACGCCGTCCACTCGAGGTTCACGCCACCGCCGATTGCGGTCGCGATCGGGCTGCTGGGAGGGGCCGGGGCGGTGGAGTCGGCGGAGCAGAACTTCGCGAAGCCCTCCACGTAGCGGGGGGTGTTGCCGTCGTAGCTGCCACGGTTGAAGTCGCCGCCCGTCCACAGACAGTCCGACGAATCGGCGAACAGGGCCCAGGAGCCTTCGCCGTAGCGCGTGCCGATCGCGGGATACCAGTCGAGGTGGACCGGGTTGGCGGTGTCGAACGCCGACATCCAGCGCTCCGGCTTGTTCGACGTGGCTCCGGTGAGTGCGGGCCAGCGGTAGGCGTCCTGGTAGAGGAACGTGTTGCCGTTGGCGTGGCTGCCGGCGTACACGATGCCGTTCAGTTCGGCGAGCGACTGGCCGTCGCCGTACGGGTTGCTGACCCATGAACGGATGAGGCCGTAGTCACTGGCGCGGTAGACCTGGCGGTTGTGCTCCGAGCCGCCCTGCCACACCTGGTCTCCGACGGCCAGGATCGCTTGCTGGTAGCTGCGTGTGGTGTTGGCGACACTCGTGCGGACCCACGGAGTGAGTCCGGGGACGAGTGAGCCGTCTGCGGGGCTGAGGATGCCGATCCCGATCGAGAAGGTGCCGTTGACGTAGAGGAAGTTGCCGGCGACGTTGACACGGTCGGCGGTGGCGTCGATGTCGAAGATGATGCCGTCGAACTGCGGGCGGAAGCTGGTGTCGACGACGCCGCTGGAGAGGTTGACGCGGGCGATCTGACCCACACTGCGCTGGACGCCGTTCGCGCCGGTGGCGCGGGTGAAGTTGCCGCCGATGTACAGGGCGTTGCCTTCGATGTCGAGTGTGCGGGCGAGTGGCCAACGGGTGCTGCCGGTCAGCGCGAGGCTCACGCGCCACGTCGGGTCGAGAGCTCCTGTGGTCGCGTCGAGCATCGCGACGGCGGTGGTGTTGGGCTGTCCGTTGACGGTGGTGAACTGTCCTGCGACGATCAGGCGTCCGTCGTTGGTGGCCTTGAGGTCCCACACGTTGCCGTTGATGGTGGGCCGGAAGGTGTCGATCCACGCACCGGTCGTGCGGTCGAACGCAGCGAGGAACGGCTGGTTGTGACGCTGGCGTGTGGCGGCGATCTCGACCTGCGTGAACTTGCCGCCGACGTAGATCGTGTTGCCGATCTCGGCGAACGCCGCGACGGAGATGTCGGTCTGCGTGAACGTGTCGTTGGCCTTGTTGACGCCGACCACGCCCGCTTGGAGCACCTCGGTTCGGGTGGAGACGAGTGGGGAGGCGGCGATCGTCGCAGCGGGGAGTCCGTCGTCGGGGATCGGGGTGACCGCCTGGGCCTGGGTCGATCCGGGAGCCACGAAGACGAGCACCGATGCCAGCACCGCCGCCGCGAGGGCCGTGCGCTTGATCGAGGCTCCGATGAATTCTGTCCGCCGCATGATGTTCCTCCGCTGGTGCTGGAACCGCTCCAGCACCCGCTCAATCGTATTCGTCTCGAAATGGACGGATGGGCAAGATTCCTGGAGGATTCGGCACGATTCGCGCGCTGCGTCCACATTCGTTCGCTCTCGGTCGAGATCTACTCGGGATGCCCGATCGGGCGAACGCTCGTGGTGTGGCCCCGGTCGCTACCGTTGGACACATGGCGGATCCACGGACGGGTACCAGAAGTCGATCGCGACGACGGCGCTGCGCTCCGATCGCGTTCGGCATGGCGGTGGCGCTGGCGATGACCGCCTGCTCCGGTGACGACGATCAGTCGTCCGACTCGACGAGCCCGGTGGAGTCGTCGTCGACGCCGGGGGACTCCGGGCCTCTCTTCGACCCGATCAATCCGGACAACACCGATGCGCCCGTTCCCGGCACCGAGGTGCAACTCGACGACGACGTGATCATCGCGACCGAGGACGGGGCGATCCCCTCCTCGACGACCGAGCCGGCGCCCGATCCGACCGGTCCCGACGCGCCTCCGGTCGTGAGCGCGGCCCCGAGTGTCGCCCCGGTCCCTCTGCCCGACCCGGCCGATGTCGGGCGCATCGTGTCCGTGTCGCCGACGCACACCGAGACGTTGTTCGCCATGGGGCTCGGGGAGTTCGTCGTCGGCGTCGACAACCTGTCGGACTTTCCCGAGGCGGCGTTGTCCGTGCGTCGCGATGATCTGAGCGCGGACTCGTCGGATCTGGCTCCGCTGCTGGCGCTCGACCCGGATGTGGTCATCATCGGTGACGATCCGACCGACCTCGCCGGTCGACTCGCGGCCAACGGCATCGCTTCCTTCGTCGGCCCGGCGCCCGATTCGCTCGACGGTGTGTTCGATCAGATCCGCAGCATCGCCGGCCTGGTCGGGCGTCCGGAACTGGGTGACGATCTGGTGGGCTCGATGCAGGCCTCGATCGACGCGACGATCGCGTCGTTGCCCGACACGTCGCAGCGCTCGTACTTCCACGAGGTCGACCCGTCGTTGGTGACCATCGCCGCCGGCACCTTCCTCGACTCGATCTACGGCGAACTGGGACTGGTCTCGATCGCTCCCGCTGACGAATCAGGGTTCGTCCAGCTGTCGTCGGAGGCGGTCGTGGACGCTGACCCCGACGTGTTGATCCTCGCCGATGTCGAATGCTGCGGGGTGTCTGCTGATGCACTGGCTCAGCGACCCGGTTGGTCGGCCGTGTCGGCCGTGTCGAACGGGGCCGTGGTCGAAGTCCAGGACTACATGGTCAGTCGCTGGGGGCCGCGTGTCGTCGAGCTCGTCGACGTCGTCGCTGCCGGTGTGGCATCGGCCGGCTGACGGAGGCGCGACCGGCGGCTGGTTGTGTTCCGATCGATGTGGGCGTATTCTGGCCACTCACTCCGGCGCGGGGTGGAGCAGTTCGGTAGCTCGTCGGGCTCATAACCCGAAGGTCGCAGGTTCAAATCCTGCCCCCGCCACCAATTGGAAGGCCCGGAACCATTGAGGTTTCGGGCCTTCTGCGTTTTCGTCGGACGATCGCGATCGGCCGCCATGTACCAAATATGTACCAAGGGCCAGATTGGTGACGTTCAGATGCGTCACGTCTACCACGACGTCGTCACGCTGAGTGAGCGTCGAGAATCTTTCGCCAACTCGTCGACTCGACCTCCGTTGGGTGGCATGAGCAACACGACATCGCAGGAGGGACTCGTCGACATCGACGGCCTCGCCGATCGCCTCGGAGTCGGCGAGCGTTTCGTTCGACGTCTCGTCGAGGAGCGGCGGATTCCGTACCTCAAGATCGGGCGCCTGGTCCGCTTCGACCTCGGCGAAGTCGAAGCCTGGATCGGGTCGAAGCGCATCGAACCGACCGGTCCGGTGGTCGTTGATCGGCACCGTCGACTCCGCCGGTAGGGGCTTGACGCGAGGAGCACACTGGACCGCATGGCCGACATCCAACGACGCAAGACGGCACGCGGCGAGGTCCGGTGGGACGTTCGATATCGAGACGAGGCGCGCAGACAACGCAAGCGATCGTTCACGCGCAAAGTCGATGCCCAGCACTTCGCGAACAGTGTCGAGACAGACCTCAACCGTGGCGATTGGATCGATCCGAAACGAGGTCAAGAGCTCTTCGAGACGTGGGCGGAGAAGTGGATCGCAACCATCGCCGACCGCAAGCCGAAGACCCGGGAGAGCTACGAGTCGATCGTCTCGAACCACCTGCTTCCTCGCTTCGGGTCAATGCCGATCGTGTCGATCGACTACCCGTTGGTCCTGTCGTTCGTTGCCGAGCTGCAGAGCACGGGGGCGGCATCGAAGACCATCCGCAACATCCGCGACGTGCTGCGAATGATCATGCGGCTCGCTGTCCGTTCTGGAGCGATCAAGGTCAACCCAGTCGCCGAGGTGACGGTCCGTCGAGGCGGCAAGAAGGAGATGGTGTTCCTCGATCCGGAGCAGATCATGCTGCTGGCTGAGGAGGTATCTGCGCCGCCACCTCGGTATCGCCGCGACGAGCGCCGAGTTTCGGGCTACCCGGAGTACGGGTTGTTCGTTCGGTTCGCAGCGTTCACCGGTCTGCGTGCTGGCGAGTTGGTCGGGCTTCGAGTGAAGGACCTCGAGCTGCTCCATCGACGGGTGCAGGTGTTCCAGTCGGCGTCCGAGGCGTACGGGCAGTTGCAGATCGTTCCGACGAAGACGTACGAGCGCCGGTCGGTACCGATCCCGCGTTCCTTCGTCGACGAGTTGGCCGAACTCGTGGCCGGCAAGAAGCCAGACGACTTCGTGTGGGTCAGTCCGCAGGGCGGACCGTTCCGCTACTCGAACTGGTTCAAGCGTCACTTTCGGCCGGCAGTGACCCGAGCTGACGTTCCCGAGGAGACGAGGTTCCACGACCTCCGCCACAGCTACGCAGCGATGCTCATCGCTCAGGGCGCACACCCGAGAGCGATCATGGAACGAATGGGCCACAGCACGATCACCGTCACGCTCGACAACTACGGCCACATGTTCCCGAAGATTGATGCCGCCCTTGATGACGCACTCGACGAGGTCTACCGCGGGTCGGCTTCTGGCGGAGCTGCTCCGAGCGATGGAGTCTCGTGTTCTGCTTCGTAGATCGGTGGCCGGGATGACGACACGATTGATCTCTGGTTGATTGTTGCGTTGCCTTCGGGGGCACGACCAGACACACCTGCCTCACTCGAGCGGCGGCTGACCGGACATCGCGTCACCAGCGGACCGAGCGACTACGACCATTCCCGCTCCGAGCACCCTGAATCCGGCGTTCGGTGGCGTTGGCTATAACTGTCGATCGGTCAAGCGGAGGGGCCCGGTGGTGCGGTCGTTATGGCCGCGAGCGTATTTACCTTCGCCGCCTTCGATGCTGAAGACGCGAATGCCTTGGCGTGGCGTCAGGGACGTTGAAGTAGCTCGGCAGCGTGGCGGATTCGCTGTATTGGAAGTGGGTCTTTGACTTCGCTGCAACCGTTGTCTACGAGGACCCAGGTTCTCAGGTTGTCCTGGTCGATGATCAGTGGTGCGTGGTCGTCGTGGACTGCTCCCCAGATCCGTGCGATTGTCGGTAGTGCGGCGCCAGCGGCCGAGTGTTGGTACCTGTGGAGCGGTTTGGCGAAGGGTTCGACCCAGTGGGCGGGTTGGAGTTTTCCGTCGAACCATGCGCATCGCCACGACCAGCCATGGCTGCCGATGCGGTCGAGGAACTCTGCAGCCATTTCGGCGAAGCTTTGGCCGGTCGGTTCGGTGGGCTGGCCGAGGCCGGCGGTGGCTCCGAGGGCGGCGGCGGCGTGGTCGATATCGCCGCCGGCTGCCAGTTGATTCCAGAGGTTGCGCCAGACCCATCGCTCGCCTCCCTTCACGGAGAACACCCGGGCTGATCCTGGCCGGTTGAGGAAGATGCGTGCCTGAGGTGACGGCGTGCCGATGGAACGGTCGGTGACTGGTTGGAGACAGAGTTGGTCGTATTGGCCGCCTCCGTCGTGGACCTCGACGATGCGTCCCAACGCGGTGGGCCATTTGCGTTGCAACGCGGCTGCGAGCTGCCAGCTCAACTGTTCGGCGTGATCGAGGGACGGTTCGGAAAGTGTGTCATTGGACTGTTCGGGTGTGGTTCGGTCGTCGAGGAGATGGACTTCGGCGCCGACGTGCGCTGCGAGCGTTCTGAGGAGATCGTGTGCTGTTGCGTATCGGTCGGTCCAGCGGGCGGGGAGCGGCACGGCGATCGCTGCTTGGGTGCGGGTGCGGTCGAGTCGGGCGGCTTCGAACCACGGGTCGAGACCAGGGGCTTGGCTGATGAAGTGGCGGTAGAGCACGGCTTGGATGAGGGAGTGTCGGTAGTAGCGGCCCTGCCCGCCGGTCGCCACCTTGAGTTCGACGGCGACCGGCGAGTCGCCGCGGCGTAGGAGTGCGTCGAGGTAGCGGGGTCGGCTGTCGATTCCCCAGAGCGTGGGGAACTGGCTTCCCCGTGCGACGACTTCGTCGTCGAGGACGAGGCCGGCCGCTGGCTCGTCGAGTTTGACGATTCCTTTGAGGAGGCGGGCTTCGAGCGCGTGTTCGTCGACGATGCCGACGCCGTTCTTGATGCGATGTGTGAGTGGTGCTCCTCGAACGTCTGCGTCGCGGAAGCGACCCAACAGTTCGCGGATCTTTGCTGCGGCGTCGTCGAGGCTGATCTGCCCCGGAACAGCCACGCTCGCGTCGTTGGCGACCGTCACGGAGGATTGGCCGAACACGTTCGTGAATTCTCGGCGTTGTGGCCCGTCGCCGTTGCTGCCGGGCTTGCCGATGGTGAGTATCGCTCGGTCGGGTCGAATGGTTCCGATCTCGAGTCCATCGGCGCGCATCGCCCACACGTTCGTCGCTTTGGCTGTGATCTCGGACGGGTAGAGATGCAGCGACGGGTCGTCAACGCGTTCCAGGAACGCGAGAGCGAAAGGATGCGGAGGTGTCGTGAGGCGAGGCACGAGCAGATCCGACACCCAACGGCGGACCCGGTGATGATCGGCCGGCCAACTCGGCGCCAGCGCAGCGTCATCAGCCCAGCTCGTGGCGTCTCGGTGATACCAGATGCGTGCAGTGACCAGCTTGGACGCGTCGCGCATTGATCGGATCGCCTGGTCGGTCTCCGAGCCGGCACCGCTGGGAAGCGGCCGGTCGATGAGGACGTTCACCGTCGAGCGATCCGCATCGGCGTCGGGTATCGACTCGAGGATGGCGAACGCATCGAGGAGCGCCCCGCACGTCGTGTGCAGTGATGCGTCGGCGCCGACAGCGGTGGTCACCTGGTTACGCCACCTCAGCCGCCACACGTCGGAACCGATCGACAACGCCTTGTCGGCGGTCGTCCGCAAGGTCGACAGGTCTGCGTACTCGTCGACTTCGAGACGCCCACGCAACGAGGCGGCAACCGCCGCGATCATGCCGCCTCCGCGTAGCGGGCGACGTACTCATCAGAGGTGATCTCTGCGTCGAGGAACACGGCCGGGTCGAGCGACATGAACCGGTCCGGTCGACGCAACAACCGATGCCAGACTTCGCTCACCGACGCACCCACAGCAAGTTGGGTGTCGCGTCGCAATGACGCCTGATGCGCCGTGTTCTGCGGCGGCAGCACGTGCATCACTCGAACACGATCCGCGCCATGCGCCCGATCCGTCTCCAAGGCGTGTGCCAGAAGCTGTTGGCGCACCAACTGATACAGCGGCTCGTCGACGAGGTCGGTGAAGTCGAGCAGGTCGAGACGAACTGGCCCACCGGGATCGCTCAACGCTTCGCCGTATCGCTTCCAGCGCGTTGCGTCCTGGGCGGTGTTGATTCTTCGAGGGCCATAGGACTCGGTGTACTTCCACTCCACCAACACCAACTCCGTCGCGCCATCTCCGGTGCGGTGCAGAAACGCGGCATCGACACTCGTGCAATGCGAACCGCGTACCCGCTTGCCGTCCTTGGCTTCGCCGAGGTAGTCGACGTCTCCGATGTACTCGAACGTCAAGAACCGGCCGGGCTCGATCTCCAACACCTCGACCGTGTCGACAACCGGATTGAACGCTCGAACGATCCGATCAGGGTCATGCACCATCTGACCGAGCGCGTTCACGCACTGCACCTGAGACGACAACAGATGATTGCTCGGCCCACCCTCGATGCCGGCGTGCCACGGAATCCCCAACTCATCGAACAACGAAAGAGCGACATCACGGACCTCTGGCAACAGCGACAACGTCGCATACCGGGCCGGCAGACAGAAGGGGTACGTCGCATTCGACGCCGAGCCTGTCTTGCCGACATACGGTGCCGGTCGACGTGCATCGTCGGGCAGCGTCGGCGTGGAGAGCTTCCAGCGCGCCGCTCGATGCCGCTCGACTGCGGAGTACTCAGTGACCATGCACTCGCACAGTACGGGATGGGTGCCGCAGAGATAATCGGGTCCGGGGCATCGCTGAACGGGACGACATGCCGCGCGCTCACACCCCGGCGCCACGCATGGCCAGATCGTCGGGCAGCGCGCCAGCGGCGCTGGCGAAGTGTGGACTCAGGATTTGAAAGAGCGTTCGGTGACATTGGCTGCCGTCCTGCTCGATGCTCGTTTGCAGACCTCGACGATCACGAGAACCGACCGGTCGACGGCGTCCCGACCCGCAGTCGAAAGGAACACCAATCGTCAGCGGGGCGAGCGCTCGAACCGGCGGCACGTGTCAATCCCTCCTCGTCGACGCAAGCGCTCGACGGCGTGAGAGAGTTACTGGAGTGGGCGACGTGACTTCGAACTTTACACAGGTGTTGTCGGACGATGCCCTCTACGAATACCGGGCTGACCGGTGGTGGGCAGAGGGCCCACGACTGGCGTTCGTGGGCTGCAACCCGAGCCTGATCACGTGGCAGGACCAAGCCCGCTTGGACCCGACCAGCGCGAACTGCGAGGCCATCGCCCGACGCGACGGCTACGCCGGGGTGACACTCTTGAACCTTTGGGCGCTACGGGCCACAGACCCGCGTGAGCTGCGCGGCCACCCCGATCCGGTCGGCCCCGGGTGGGCTGAGGCGTTCGACGAGGCGGTGCGCGACGTGGGGTTCGTCGTGGGCGGATGGGGGACTGCCCCTTTGGAGGCCGGCACACGGGTGGCTCGGCACCGCATCGCTGACGTAGTCGGCCGCCTCGATGTGCTCGGTCTGGAGATGCACTGCGCTGGTCAGACGGCGGGCGGCGAACCGCGCCACCTGTCGATGCGAGGTGTGTCGAGGAGCGCCATGCCAGCACTGCAACCGTTCGTGAAGCGCACGACGACGTCCTAGTCGCGCAAGTCGAGCAACCGCGTCCCTGGGTCGTCGCCGTCGAGCAAGATGGTTGCCTCAGGACAGGCCAGAGCATGCGCGGCCAAAGTGTGGAGAAGTACTCACCCGTGGTGTCGAGTCGATGACCGCGTCGAGGCGAGATCGTTTCCCTCGGCAACGGCCAATCTCACGTCACAAACTTCGCTACTGATCCGGCGATAGGGGACACGACTCATGCGTATGCCGCAGGTAGACGATGGCCAACCGCGCGCGCAACTCGACCTGGGGCCCCTGCTTCGGAAGGGTCTGCAGTCGAGCACTCAACTAGGGTTGAGGTCAGTGAAGCAGATCCGCGTTGTCCCATTAAGTGATGAACGGATTCGCTGGTATTACGAAGGAGGCGACGAGACTCTCGCCGCTCTCGATGAGGCGTTCGCTCGACTCGGGTACGTGTTCATCGGATCGAACCGTCACAGTGCCAATGGCGTCGACGGGTTGTTTTCGAGGTTCGTGAGGAGATCGCCGCTGTCTGGGGCGGAAATTCTCATCGACGGCTTTGTGGCTGAAGAGGCCGGAGAACGATTCGTCGAGTTCGTCGGGTTCGATAATCGGCCAGGCAGCTCACGACCACTTCAACCTGCGAAGTCGCTTGCAGCGCTCGCAACTGAAATGCAGCCGGAATATCAGTTCGAAGAGTGTCAGCCGATGTCCGCCGCTTCTGAGGTCGTGAAGGATACCGCTGCAGCGGTTCGTGATAAACCGGCGGAAGCAACCCCAGTGGACTCGTCGATCGAGGCGCCCGCGCTCGCCAGCGTGAGTGGCCCGCAAACCTCAGCGGTGCCCAGCCGTTCGGGACTAATGAGCCGGGTTGCCAGGGTTGTCGTCTGGGCCCAGCGGCGTCCGGCGATCGCACTCTCGTCCATGGCAGCGGCTTGTCTCATTTCCGCTGGGATCGTTATTGTGCTCACCGAGGACCCTTACAACGAATCGCCCGACCGCAACAGCGCTGTCGACGTTTCGGTGACAACGACCACTAGATCGTGTGGAGGGGACCGAGTCACCAATCTCGCCGGCGTGACGCCATCGTCGTGGGGGGAATGGTGCGACGGCTACATCGACACTCGACTGGATTACAACGAAAGGTCGAGGACCGAGCAAATTGCTTTTTGTGAGGGCGTGCGAGTAATCACAGTCGACTACCTCATCCGAAACAACCCGACGAGCGCTACGAACTTCCTGATCGGTTCGTTCGACTTCGGACTATCTGTCTGCTGACACCGGCCTTACTTATCGCGGATACCACGCGACGCGCCGAGATCCGGCACGACGGCGGGGATGTGCGATGAACGGTGGGTTTGACGAGGTGGTGCGTGGAGTTCTGCATTTCGGAGATTCGCATCCGGGTGTTTCGGTGGTCTGCACCGCGGTGATTAGGGGTGCTTCGGATCTGAGTGTGGGTTGAGGTAGCTGGAGGGGTCCGCGGGCGCGGGCAGGGGCCCGACGAGTCTGGGTGTGTCTTACGCATCCAGAACTCGAGGAGCCCCTGTTGGAGACCAACCCTACGCGCATGTGCGA
>NZ_JBDVNU010000004.1:0-38006 GCF_039969435.1 Ilumatobacter sp. | reverse complement strand
GGATGAAGTCGACGACGGAATCGGTCAGGGTGGCGATCGAGACCTCACCGGTCAAGGGCGGCGTCTCGCCGAACCCCGGCAGGTCAACGGCGATCACGTCACGGCGCTCGGCCAGCTCGTCGATGATCGGGGACCACGATTGCATCCCAGCGCCCAGACCGTGTACGAGCAGCAGCGGACTGCCGCTCCCTTTCCTCACGTGATTCAACATCAACCCTGTCTAGTCGCGCCTCTCACCGGCGAGATGATCGCCGCAAGCCTCCGCATCGACGAAGGCAGCACCGGCGTCGTCGCGTCACGTCGGCGCTGCCAGTGATCCACGATGTCAGGCCCCATGGTTCACCGTCCTGTATCCGCTCCCCTGAGCCACTTCAGCCTCTCGCCTCCACCGGTGCTCGGCGGGCGATCGTCTCGATCCGGGGTCCTGCATCGAAATCGGGTGCATCGGAACGGTCCTGGCAGCCAATTGGCCAAGAACCCCATCTTCGACCCGGCGGTAGGGGCAGCGCAGGTGCGCCGTTTCGGGGTGGAGCGAGAAGCGATGGTGGTCTGGAGTTCTGCGTGGCAAGCACCGGAGGAGATGGGCCGGTGATCGGTGCGGCGGCGGTGTCGGTCACACTTGGTGATCCGTTCGGTCGTGACCACACGCCGAAGCCGACAATCCATCCGAGAGGATCATCCATGCCCAATCCGAAGGGGTTCTCGATGTCGTATGACGACGTCATCCTCGGTCGACGGAGCATCCGCGGCTACAAGCCCGACCCCGTCCCTCGGCCGCTGATCGAGGAGATCATCGCGCTGGCCATGCGCGCGCCGTCGTCGATGAACACGCAGCCGTGGAACTTCTACATCATCACCGGCGAGCCCCTGGATCGCATCCGAGCCGGCAACACCGAACGAAATCTGGCAGGCGTACCGCAGTCGCGTGAGTTCCGCTTCGGCGCGGAATTCACCGGGCAGCACCGCGACCGACAGGTGAGCGTTGCGAAGCAACTCTTCGGCGCGATGGGGATCGCCCGCGAGGACAAGCAGGGTCGCCAGGACTGGGTGTTGCGCGGCTTTCGGCAATTCGACGCGCCGGTCTGCGTGATCGTCACCTATGACCGCGTGCTCGACGGCAGCGACGACGCACCATTCGACTGCGGCGCCGTGACCACCGCACTGGTCAACGCCGCTTGGTCGCGCGGGCTGGGTGCGGTCATCAACAGCCAGGGCATCATGCAATCGCCCGTGGTGCGCGAGCACGCCGGGATCGCCGACGACCAGGTGATCATGAAGAGCGTCGCTCTGGGCTGGCCAGACGAGACCTTCCCGGCGAACGCGGTGATCTCCGAACGCAAGCCAGTGGCTGATGCCACCGTCTTCGTCGGCTTCGACGAATGAGGCTCGCGGTGGGCACGCGATGAGTCGGAGCTGGAGGTCTTGGTGGAGCGTGTCGCTCATGCGCTCCACTTCCCGTGTGATCGACGAGTCGGATGGCGGTTGGTCGAGGTGCCAGGTGATCACGAGTTCGTGAGCTCGTCGAGTCGCAATCTGCGCAGCTCGACTGGGCCCGTGACACGATCGTCAAACCGGCGCAGACCCGGCGTTTGGGGGTCCGTTCGCATGTGCGGGCGTGAGAGGGTGATCGGGATGCATGCGTGCATGTCAGGGCGAGCGTTGCTCGTAGCATCGCCGTTGTCGCGAAAGGAACCATCAATGACTGCCGCACCCGACCTCCTCGTCTCCTCCGAACGCGCCGTCCAACGTGCACTGGTGACGCTCGAACACATGAACAGCGAGAACACCCAGGAGTGGGATCGCACCATGGCGACGTTCAGCCACGCTCGGTACGAGTTTCCCGATGGCCGCATCGTCGATGGCCACGACGACGTCATGGCCTACTGGCTCGAAGGCCGAGCAGCAATCCCTGACCAGCGAAACGAACTGATCAGCATCGAGATCGCTCCGGGTGGACAGACGGTCCTGCACTTCTACCTCCGCGGTTCCGATCAGACCACGGGCGACGGCTTCGAGGTCAAGCTGTGGGCCGTGTTCGACTTCGATGACGACAACCTCATGACGAACGAACGCGTCTACATCGACCGACCGACCGACGACGCGATCGCCGGCAACGGCTGACCTTTCGTTGCCCTTCGCTCGCGCTGCTTATTACGTACCTGGCGCGCAACGCTGAATCGCCGGCGTACTGGGAGTGCAGTAGTGCGAGGCGTCGGCGGCATTCGGGAGGCATGGTCGAGCCGGCGTTTGAGGGCACCCCAAAACGCGGTTGGCGACGCGCATTGTGGGATGACGGCCCGAGCAGCGACGTGCCGTTCTCGGGCGGTCATCTGGGCGAAGCCGGGTGTTGAGATGCGCTAGTGCGGGACAGACCGTTGTCGAGCGCGGGTGATGAGCTTCAGTTCGTTCGGCTGGTCAGGATGATCTTGGCAGTTTGTTGCGGCCAGTTTCGCGGTGGGGTGATTCCTGCGACGGCGTAGGCGTACCAGCTACCGGTGCACATGGTGACGAGCAGTTGCTGTGTCGGTCGGTCGGCACGGATGGTTCCGTCGGCGGCGGCTGCGGCGATGATCGCCGCGATTCGCCTACGGCGCGGGGCGACGACCGCTGCACGGTAGGCGTCTTTGATGGCGGGATCAGTTGCTTCGCTCAAGATGACCGCAGTGAGGCTGAGGCCGTTCGCAGCGACGATGCCCGAGCGGAAGGCGGCCAGTTCTGCGATGAGGTCGTCGACATGGTCGCCGGAGCGGTCGGGGGCTGTCGCTTCTGCAAGCGAGGCGACCGCAGCGACCGCGAGTCCGGTGATATCGGGATAGCGGCGGTAGATCGCCGGTCGAGTCGTGTGGGCCTCCTCGGCCACGGCGACATATGTCAGTCCGGCGAAGCCTGAGGACCGAAGGATGTCCAGGGCGGCCTCGACGATTGCGCGCTCCAGATCAGGGTCTCGTGGTCGGCCTCGTGTCGATGGCTCATTCATCACGAAACACGAAACTACCAATTTCGATCCACGGTTGTCACGAATGTGGGAATGCCCTACGATCCGTAATCGTTACATGGCTGTATCGGAACACCGTGGTGGTGTTCCCCAACAGGAAGGTGGACACCAGTGTCCGAACAGAAGAATGTTGCTTTCGTCCTGTCGAACAAGGCAGTCTCCTCGGTCACGGGTTGGCCGATCGGGTTCTGGCTCGCCGAGTTGACCCACGCGTACGAGGAGTTCGCAGACGCTGGCTTCGCCATCGCCTTGTTCAGCCCTGATGGCGGAGCGTTGTACATGGACGACTTCTCCGATCCTTATGCCGACAACGGCTATTCGGCAGACGACGAGATCTCGAAGCGCTTCCTCGAGAACCCCGAGAAGAAGGCACTGCTCGAATCGACCACGCCTCTGTCGGACCTCGATGCGTCGGCGTTCGACGCCGTGTTCCTGGTGGGTGGTCAGGGTCCGATGGAGACCTTCCGTCACAATCCCTCTGTCGAGGGTGTCGTGCGCGACTTCTACGAAGCAGGCAAGTCGACCGCCGTCGTGTGTCACGCAACCGCCGTGCTGCTCGATGTGACCGACTCGAACGGCGACTTGATCGTGGCCGGGAAGGAGTGGACTGGATTCACGAGGGCCGAGGAGGAGTACGTCGAGCAGAACGTGGGCCAGAAGTTCCAGCCCTTCTGGATCGAGGACGAGGCCGCCAAGATCGACAACACGACGTTCGTCGCTGCCGAGCCGATGTCGGCCCACGCGATCCGGTCGGGCAATCTGATCACCGGTCAACAGCAGAACTCCGGCGCTGCGGCTGCCAAGCTCGTGATCGAAGACATCGGATGACCCGCTCGATCGGTGTGGTGGGTGCCGGGATCGTCGGCACGAATCTCGCACGGGCGTTCATGTCGGTCGGTCACCACGTCGTGCTCGGGGCCCGGGACCCGCTGAGCGACAAAGCCGTTGCGGCCCGAAACGAGCTCGGGCTCGATGTCGTCTCGCTCGACCATGCTGCCGAGGGACGAGACGTCGTGGTGCTCGCGGTGCAGTATGCGGCGGTGACCGCCACTGTCGCAGCGCTCGGCGACGTCGGTGATGCCGTGCTGGTCGACGCCACGAACACCGTCGGCGAAGAGTTGCCGGAGGGTGCGACCAGCATCCTCGACGTCATCGCCGAGACGAACCCGTCAGCGACCGTCGTCAAGGGCTTCAACACGATCGGCGCCGAAGCGTTCGTGAAGCCCACGATCGATTCCAGGGCGCTGTTCCTCCCGATCGCCGGCGACCAGCCCGGAGCCGACCTGATCGCCGAACTCGCTACCGACATCGGGTTCGACGCGCTCGTCGTCGGTGACCGCACCACCGCTCGGATCGTCGAGAACGCCGCCGAGCTGTGGATCCACCTCGCGTTCCGAACCGGTCTCGGGCGAAGCTTCGGCTTCGCCCGCCTCGAACGATGACGGACCCCGACGGCCTCGGGCAGGACGGTCCTGTCACGACCATCGTCACTCGCACCGTGCCTGCCGAGCGGCGAGAGGACTACGAAGCATGGCTCCACCGCCTCCTTGTCAAGGCTGAACACCTCGACGGCTTCCTCGGCGCCGACGTCCATCGCCCCTCGGCTCAACACGATCGGTACACGAGCGTGTTCCGCTTCGCCACGCCTGAACACCTCGAAGCATTCCAGCGCAGCGACCTGTTCCACCAATCCCAAGCCGAGGCTGCGACGATCGTCGACAACGACCCGGTCTGGGATACCCACACCGGCTTCGAACTCTGGTTCAGCCCGCCACCAGGCACCAACGTCGCTCAACCGGTGCGCTGGCGAATGGCGCTCCTGATCGGAGCCGTCGTCTACGTACTCGTCCTCGTGTTCGGCGCGCTCGCCACCGCGTTCATCGGTGACTGGCCCACCCCATTGCGCCTTGCGATCGTGATCGCCATCGAGATCACGCTGATGACGTATGTGTTGTTGCCCTGGCTGACAAAACGTCTCGCCACCTGGATCTACCCCATCAACGAAACGGCCTGACATCGGGTTACGGGTGGCCGCAGCGACTCGATCTTCGTCAGCCTCGTAGCGACTTCACCCGACCGTGGTCACCATGCCAGGGATCGTCAGATCGTTGGTGTAACTGACCTGGCTCATGGTTGTTGTTGGGGATCTTCGGGCCTCAGAAGAGCGGCCTCGAAGGTGGTGGCGAAGGCATTGAGGGCGGGCCGCCAGCGGTTCCGTGACACCCCCCGCCGTTCATCAGTTCGGCGAGGAACGGATGGTCGGCATACGGGTCGACGTGCCGGTACAGAGCGGTCTGAGCGATCGAAGGCGCTTGTTGATACGCGCCGAAGGTAGGCGTATGGTTAGGCGTATGCCTCGTGTTCAGGTGTACTTGCCCGAAGATCTCCACGAGCAGCTGAAGCAGCGCGACCTCCCAGCCTCGGAACTCTTGCAGGTTGCGCTCCGCGCAGAGTTGGAGCGCCAGGACGCACTCGCTGAGACGGACCGATACCTCGAAGAACTCGCCGCTGAGGTCGGAGATCCCAGCCAGCGTCAACGGGCCACCGCAGATGCAATCGCTCGACGCATCCGCGATCGGTCGCTCGACCGAGTCGGGTGACCCGTGCTCGTCCTCGACAGCGGCGGCGTGTCGCGCCTGTCTGCGCGCACCAAGACAGCACTGTCGCTCATCGGAGCGCTCAAGGCTCAGGAACTGTGGCCACCAGTGGTCCCGACGATGGTTCTCGTCGAATCCCTACAAGGAGATCCGAGGCGCGACGCCAACACCCACCGATTCTTGAAGATGTGCATCATCGAACCGACAGTCAGCGAGTCGACTGCACGGCGAGCAGCCGAGCTGCGGCGACGGGTCAGAGCCGGTTCAGCTGTCGACGCACTCGTCGTCGCGATATCGGAGCCCGGAGGGACGGTCCTGACAGGTGACCGAGCCGACATCGAAGCGCTCGCCGCACACGCCAATGCAGTCGCCGTCGAGGTCATCTGACCGCTGGCGATCTGGAGCGGGTTGCCGCTCGAAGAAGTGCCGATCGCGCGCACGGCGTTCGACCTGCTCGGGAGCCGAGCCGCGAAGGAAGCCGATGTGTGGTTCAGTGACGGTGGAACATTTGGAGCTGGCGGCGGGATCGATGCGACGGTGCTGATCTTCGACGAATCGGTCCGAAGCCGGCTTCGCGGGCAAAGCGTGTTCGATGGCTTCGAGCTGACGGTCTGCCCGCAGCTACGCCCGACTTCACGAAGCCAGCGCGACCGTCACCGATGAGGCGCCGTCGCTGTGCGTTCGCGAGCGGGTTGCCGCTCGCGAGATGTGCCAATCAAGAGCGGTCACTGCGGCGCCACGACTGTGGCGTTCTGAGCTTCCGATGGCCGGAGTTCAGGCAACGGTCTTGCTGCCGTACTTTCGCTGGGCAGCCTGCTTGGTGACACCGAGCATCGCTCCGATCTCCGACCACGATCGATGGGCGCTGCGGGCGGCTCGTACAGCCGCATCGAGTTCGTCCTCGACGTGGCGCCGCTGGTCGACAAGTTCGGCGATCTGGCGCAAAGCATCTGTGTCGACTTCGCGAAGATCGCTGGAGTCGACCTCGTCGGCCCAACGCTCGAGGTTGGCTGCTCGTTCTTGCCGTGTTGAAGTCATTGCTTTCCCAGTCCTTTCAGGAACTTCGCTCGAGCCCGCATGGCATGGATCACCGCTGTTCCATCGTCGTCGGTGACGACGGCGACCTCCAGCGGATCGGCACTCGTGGACGGACCGATGAACATCGTGACTGCGTCGTCATCGGTCTCGAAGGCTCGCCAGTGATGTCGGAGGGCATGGAGCATGTCCTCATCGGAGACACCGTGCTTGCGGACGCTCGCCTCGATGTCCACCTCGGAAGCGTAACGACAAATTGAACAGCCGTCAACACATGTTGACGACGCCGCCCGGAACGTTCACAGGCGAGACACCTCACCCCGCTCTGGATCCGCCAAACTGCGCATCACTGGGCGTCCCATGATGTTCAACCCGAGCACCGTGCCGGGCCTCACCAATGTGCCGATCAGGGACACCGCACATGTTGCACGACGCAGCACTGGCCCGCCGGGTCGCTCGTCAACGTGAGGTGATTGTCGATGCCGCGGATGGCGTCCTGTGACCGGTGGTTGACGTACAACACCGCCGTCTCGTTGGACGCACAGATCCGTTCGATCAATGCGAGGACCAACTGACGGTTCATGTCGTCGAGACCGAGGCACGGTTCATCGAGAATCAGCAACGGCGGGTGTTTCACCATCGCACGGGCGATGAGGACGAGGCGCCGATCGCCGAACGACAAGCTGTTGAACGGCTCGTCTGCACGCTCCGACATCCCCAGCAGCGCGAGCCATTCATCGGCGATTGCCCGCTGCGTGTCGGTGCTCTTGCTGTACAGGCCGATGCTGTCGAAGAAGCCGGAGATGATCACGTTTCGCAGCCCGGTACCGACCCGGTACTCCCACTGCAGCGCAGTCGAGACGTATCCGATGTACTGCTTGATCTGCCAGATGCTCTCCCCCGTGCCGCGCTGGAACCCGAACACGAAGATGTCGTTGACGTAACACTGAGGATGATCGCCGGTGATCAACGACAACAGGCCGGTCTTGCCGCTGCCGTTCGGCCCGCTCAACTGCCAGTGCTGGTTCGGCTCGATCGTCCAGTCGAGATGCTCGAAGACCGTGTTCTCGGCGTAACGAATCGAGGCATCGGTGATTCGGACCAGAGGCTCGTCGGGGTCGAGAGCAGGCAGCCGATCAGCAGGATCGGCCTTCGGCACGTCGAGATCGCTCGTCGTGAGATGCAGGAGCCGTCGGAGGTCGGCCATCGCAGGCTCGTCGCTGCGTTCCACCCGATGGGGCAGGTGACCGTCGTCGACGTACGCGACGTGGGTGATGAACTCCGGAACCTCATCGAACCGGTTCAGCACGATGACCATGGGCACCGTCGTTGCGAGGACACGGAGGTACTCCTGGAGCCACGCCAGCGAATCATGATCGAGCCCATCGAAGGGTTCGTCCAGAACGAGCAGATCCGGCTGACTCGTCAGCGCTCCGATGAGCATCACCTTGCGGGTCTCGCCGGTCGAGAGTTTGCGGAACGCTCGATCGACCAGCGGCCGCAGGCCCAACCTGTCGACCAGTTCGTTCGCCAGTTCGTGATCCCGGCACACCGCGTCGATGATCTCTCGGACGGGTGTGCCGTGCGAGATCACATCCAGGATGTCGGCATCATCCTTGCGACGTTCGGCTTCGATGAGCTCGGCTTGCCGTTCGTAGGAAACGAGTGCGACCCGTTCGGGTACGCCGGACCATCTCCCCGAGACCCGCTCGCCGACCCCGGCGAGCGCTGCCGCGAGCGCCGACTTGCCGGAGCCGTTGGCACCGGTGACCAGCCAGTGCTGTCCCGGTTCGATCACCCAGTCGATGTCGTCGAGGCGGAATCGCCCGTCGAAGTCGACCGACACGGCTTCGAGACAAATGGCGTCCACGGTTCGAGAGAGCTTGATCGAGAAAGTCTGATCGAGACGAGCTGATCGAGACGATCCGCTCTAGACGATCTGCTTCATGTCGGCCATGTAGCCGCGCAGTTCCGCGCCGATCGCCTCGACCGGATGGCTGCGGATCGCTGCGTTCACCTCGATGAGGCGGGCGTTGTCGACGCCGGTGTCGCTGAGGTCGAGACCCTTGCCGATGACATCGGTCGAGATGCCCTTCATGAACTCACCCAGCAGCGGCACACAAGCGTGGTTGTACAGGTAGCAGCCGTACTCGGCCGTGTCCGAGATGGTCGCGTTCATCTCGTAGAGCTTCTTGCGGGCGATGGTGTTGGCGATCAAGGGCGTCTCGTGCAGTGACTCGTAGTAGGCCGAATCGGCGACGATGCCTGCGGAGGTCATGGTCTCGAAGGCGAGTTCGACGCCGGCTTTCACCATGGCGACCATGAGGATGCCGTTGTCGAAGTACTCCTGCTCGGAGATCTCGACGTCGCCGGCCGGCGTCTTCTCGAACGCGGTCTCCGCGGTGTCCGCCCGCCAGCCGAGCAGCTTGGCGTCGTCGTTGGCCCAGTCGTCCATCATTCCCGACGAGAACGTGCCCGTCATGATGTCGTCCTGGTGCTTCCAGTAGAGCGGACGCATGATGTCCTTCATCTGTTCCGCCAGATCGAAGGCTCGGATCTTCGCCGGGTTCGACAGACGGTCCATCATGTTGGTGACGCCGCCGTACTTCAGCGCTTCGGTGACCGTCTCCCAGCCGTACTGGATCAGCTTCGACGCGTAGCCGGCATCGATGCCCTCCTCGATCATCTTGTCGAAGCACAACAGCGACCCGGTCTGCAACATGCCACACAGGATGGTCTGCTCGCCCATGAGGTCGGACTTGACCTCGGCGATGAACGACGACATGAGCACACCGGCCTTGTGGCCGCCCGTGCCCACGGCATAGGCCTTCGCGAGTGCGAGACCCTCGCCGTTCGGATCGTTGTCCTCGTGCACGGCGATCAGGGTCGGCACACCGAAGCCGCGCACGTACTCGGCGCGGACTTCCGAGCCCGGGCACTTGGGGGCGACCATGATGACGGTGAGGTCCTCGCGGATCTGCATGCCCTCTTCGACGATGTTGAAGCCGTGCGAATACGACAGGCAGGCGCCGTGCTTCATCAGCGGCATGATCGTGTCGACCACCGAGGAGTGCTGTTTGTCCGGGGTGAGATTCAAGACCACGTCGGCGGTGGGAAGCAGCTCTTCATAGGTGCCGACGGTGAAGCCGTTCTCCGTGGCGTTCTTCCACGACTGACGCTGCTGCTCGATGGCCTCGGCGCGCAGTGTGTAGGAGACGTCCAGGCCACTGTCTCGAAGGTTCAGACCCTGATTGAGTCCCTGCGCACCACAGCCGATCACGACGATCTTCCTGCCCTTGAGCGCGTCGACGCCCTCGGTGAACTCGTCGAGGTGCATGAAACGGCACTTGCCGAGTTCGGCGAGCTGCTCTCGGAGCGGGAGGGTGTTGAAGTAGTTGGCCATGGGGCACTCGATCTGTGTTCGCAGGGTCGGACGGACGAATCCTAACGGTCGGTGATCGTCTCGGAAATTGACATATGTGCAACGCATCATCCCGATTCGTGCAACACTCGTGCAGAGCCCCTCGCCTCACACCCCGATGAACATCACCACACTCGAACACTTCGTCGTCCTCAGCGAAACCCTCCACTTCGGTCGAGCCAGCGCTCGAGCCAACATCAGCACCTCGGCACTGTCGCGCCACATCCGCCAGCTGGAGACCGAGCTCGACGTGTCGCTGTTCGATCGCGACAACCGCACCGTCGAACTCACCGCCGAAGGGCTCAAGTTCCAGCGTTACGCCCGTGACGCGCTGCAGCAGTGGGAGCAGATCCGTTACGAGCTCACCGACCCGGCCGAGCAACTCCAGGGCGAGATCAGCCTGTGGTGTTCGGTCACGGCCAGCCACAGCATCCTGGTCGACCTGTTGAACCGCTTCCGACCCGCTCATCCCCAGGTCGAGATCAAGCTGCAGACCGGGGATCCCGAGCAGGCGATCTCCCGAGTCCTGGCGCGAGAGGAGGAGTTGGCCATCGCCGCTCGCCCCGGGAGCCTGCCGGCAGGGGTGGTCTTCAAGCCGATCCGGACCTCGCCGCTCGTCTTCATCGCGCCGATCGACCCGGCGGACCCCACGCAGACATCACTCGACGACCCCGCCACCTGGCAGCAGACCCCGATGATCCTCGCAACCAGCGGGATTGCCCGAGAACGTGTCGACAACTGGTTCCGGACCTTCGGCGTCACACCGAAGATCTACGCCAGGGTCGCCGGCAACGAGGCGATCGTCAGCATGGTCAGCCTGGGGCTCGGGGTCGGAGTGGTTCCCCAGATCGTGCTCGACAACAGCCCACATACCGCTCGCGTCCGCATTCTCGACGTCACGCCCGCCCTCGCCGCCTACGACCTGGGGCTGTTCACCCTGAAGCGTCACCTCGCGAACCCACTGGTGAGCGCCTTCTGGTCGCTCCTCCCCGAGGCTGCACCGTCGTCCGGCTGATCCGAGCGTCCGCGATGCGGCACCACGGTCGATGCAGGTGACACCGAGCGTCGCCGTCGTTTTCGCTTCGACGTGTCGGGGTACTGCCGGCAGGTGATCGGCTTCCTGTCGTGGGACCTGCACATCGGCTGGCTCGTCCTCGGAGGCATCGCGATGGTGGCGATGGTGGTGCTCCCGCGCATCCTGCACGCTCGGCCGCTGTCGGTCCCGATCATCTACGTCGCCGTCGGTTTCGCCGCGTTCAGTCTCTCGGGTGAGCTGCGCGGCCCACGACCGCTCGGCATCGGTTTCGACAGCGCCGCGATCGAATACGCCACCGAGCTCATCGTCATCATCTCCCTCGTCGGAGCGGGTCTGCGCATCGAGCGACGGCCCGGCCTGATCCGGTGGAACAGCGTCTGGCGGCTGCTGGCGATCGCGATGACGCTGTCGATCCTCGCTGCGATCGGCCTCGCCGGTGTGCTCCTCGGGCTCGCCGCTGCGCCCGCGATCCTGCTCGCCGCGGTGCTGGCTCCGACCGATCCGGTGCTCGCCGACGACGTGCAACTCGGTCGACCGGGTGAAGGTGACGACGAGCGCGACGAAGTCCGCTTCACCCTGACCACCGAGGCCGGCCTGAACGACGGTCTCGCCTTCCCCGTGGTGCACCTGGCGATCGCCGTCACCACTGCGGGCGTCGCCGGTTCGCTCCTCGAATGGGTCGCGTACGACGTCGGGCTGCGGATCGCACTCGGACTGGGCATGGGACTGGCGCTGGGCGCCGCGGTCAACGTGTTCGGGAATCGCACGGGTGAGTTCTTCAGGAACCAGACCAGCGAGGGTCTGTTCTCGCTCGGCGCCACGATCCTCGTCTACGGACTCACCGAGGTGGTGAACGGATACGGCTTCCTCGCCGTGTTCGTCGCCGCGCTCGTGCGTGGCGCCGGCGATGACGACTACCGGCGCAACGCCCACGACTTCATCGAACAGATCGAGTCGATCCTGGTCGCCGTCGCGCTCCTGGCGTTCGGTGCGGTCCTCAGCGAGGGGATCCTCGACGCACTCACCTGGCCGGGTGTCGCCTTCGCCGTTCTCTTCGTGTTCGTCGTCCGCCCCGTTGCCGGATGGATCGCGTTGATCGGGCGGCCGATGCCCGGGCGCGAGCGCATCGCCATCGCGTTCTTCGGCATCCGCGGCCTCGGCAGCATCTACTACCTCGCCTACGCCGCCAACCACGCCGACTTCGGTGGCGCCCTCCCCGAGGTGTGGGCCGTCGTGTCGCTCACGATCCTGTTGTCGATCGGAGTGCACGGGATCAGCGCCTCGCCGCTGATGCGTCGCCTCGACCTACGACGCGACGAGGAGACACCCGCGGGCGACGACACTCGCGACCTCGAATCGAAGGGATTCACACCATGAGCAACGAAGCGCCCCCGGGAAACCGCGGCCCCGCCCCGAAGAGCCGGGCACCCCACTACATCGGCCTCGTCGCCGTGGTGGTGGTCCTCGCGGTCATCTTCGTCGCCGTGCGCTGACGAGGCGGCGCTCAGGACCAGATGGGGTGATGGCGCTGGTCGATCTCGTCGAGCAGGACGATCGTCTCGGCGGATCGCACGCCGTCGATCTGTTGGAGTTCGTGGAGGGCGACGTCGCGGAGGTGTTCGAGCGACGCGGCCCGGACGAGCAGCACGAAGTCGTACCGTCCGGTCGCCACCCCCAACCACTCCACGCCCGGCAGTGCCCGCAGCTCGCTGCGCAGGTCGCGCCACCGGCCCTGGCGGACGTCGATCATCACGAGCGCCGAGACCGTCAGACCCACGGCGGCGGGAACCACGCGCGCTGAGAACCCGTCGATGACCCCCGAGTCGAGGAGTCGGTCGAGACGGTTGTAGGCGGTCGCACGTCCGATGGACAGTTGCTCGGACAGCGCCGGTGCCGAGATGCGGCCGTCGGCTCGCAACGCGTCGATCATCTCACGGTCGATGTCGTCCAGGTTCGACATCGTACGAAAGTACCTCATCGATGCTTTTCGGCACCGATCGTCTCCGTTGTCCGCCTGTTCAGGCACCGAACGATCGACATCCGCGAAGATGGAGAGATGGTCGACGCCTCGATCGAGCCGCCCCACACGTACTGGAAGCGACGCGCCGAGGTGGCGGAGCTCGCCGCCGGCGTGGAGAGCCCGGCTGTTGACATCGCGTACACCGACGTCGAGAACGGTGTCTGGACGCAGGTCGCCGATGCTCTCGGACCGCTCTGGGAGCAACACGCGTCGGCCGAGGTCCTCGCCGCTCGGGACCGACTGGCTCTGCCCACCGATCGGGTGCCGCAACTCCGCGAGGTCAGCGAGTCGCTCCTCCCGCTGACCGGGTTCGAGTTCCGTGCGGTTCCTGGCCTCGTTCCGAGCGTCGAGTTCTTCGGCGGACTCGGGCGCGGCCTGTTCTCGTCGACGCAGTACGTGCGGTGGGAGGGTTCACCGCTCTACACCCCCGAGCCCGATGTGATCCACGAGGTGTTCGGCCACGCGAACGCCCTCGCGTGCCCGGAACTCGCCGATCTCCATCGGCTGGCGGGGCAGGCGATGCAACGGGTCGAGGGCGAGCGCCAGCGGCAGGCACTCGCCGACGTGTTCTGGTTCACGGCCGAGTTCGGTGTCGTCCGGGAGCGGGGGAGTGTCCGTGCCTACGGGGCCGGCCTGCTCAGTTCGGTCGGCGAACTCGCGTGGTTCGCCGAGCATGCCGACATCCGCCGGATCGACGTGCGGGAGATGGCGACGACCGGCTACGACATCGACGAGTACCAACCCGTGCTGTTCGCCGCAGACTCGCTCGATCAGGTCCTCGGCGAGGTCGGCGGCTTCTTCGAGTCGGCGACCGACGAGTCGATCGCCCGACTCGTCACTCCCACGGAGCTCAGCGAGCCCAGGTGAACGGATAGTCCGGATCGGACGCGTCACGCGCTGCGTCGGTGACGCGGAGCGGACCGAACGTGTCGAGCATCACGGCGACCTCCTCGGTGCGTGTGGCGTCGAGGCTGCCCTCGACGCTCCCCGGTTGCGGTCCGTGCACGAACCCGGCCGGGTGGTACGAGATCGAACCGACGCCGATCCCGGAGCCGGCCCGGCTCATGAAGTCCCCCTCGGAATAGAACAGCACTTCGTCGGAGTCGGTGTTCGCGTGGTGGTACGGCACCTTGACGGCGTCGGGGTGGAAGTCGAACGGTCGGGGGACGAACGAGCAGATCACGGCGCCCGGCAGCTCGAAGGTCTGGTGGACCGGAGGAGGCTGGTGGATGCTGCCGACGATCGGTTCGAAGTCGTGGATGTTCAATGCGTACGGGTACACGCATCCGTCCCAGCCGACGACGTCGAAGGGGTGGTGACGGTGGACGTGGCGTGACCATCCGCCCCGGTTCCGGACGAGAACCGGAACGTCGTCGTCGTGTTCCACCACCGGCTCCTCGGGGCCACGCAGGTCACGTTCGCAGTACGGCGCGTGTTCGAGGAACTGCCCGTGATCGGAGAGGTGACGCCGTGGCGCCCCGATGTGCCCTCGCGACCCGATGACGAGCAACCGCAGCGGACCGTCGGTCACGATCCACCGATGCGTGGCCGATGCCGGGACCACCACGTAGTCACCGGGACCGACCGTGAGGCGACCGAACACCGAATCGAGTCGGCCGGTACCTGCCTGGACGTAGACGAGTTCGTCGCCGGTGGCGTTGCGATACAGGCCGCTGCTCCGGTCGGCCTCGACCCACGACACCTCGACGTCGTCGTTCACGAGCAGCACACGTCGACCGGTCACTGCGTCGCTCGACGAGTCGGCGCCGGATGCGTCGACGCCCGAGCCGACCAGGGCCGTGCGGATGTGGCGGGGGGTGACGGGACGATCGGGTGTCGCATCGACGGTGTCGTCGCCGACCTCGATCGCCTCGATCGCGGTGAGCGCCGACGGCGAGTGGCGGTGGTACAGCAGCGACGAGTCCGAGGAGAACCCCTCCTGGCCCATCAGTTCCTCGGCGAAGCGGTGACCCGAATCGTCGGTGTGGTGGGTGTGGCGCTTCCTCGGGACGTCGCCGACCCTGCGGTAGTGGGGCATGGTCAGTTCTCCTTCGTGGTCGTGTCGTCGTCGGTCGGTGACGGGATGATCGTCCCGGTCACCGTGCCCACGCCGATCCTGGTGAGGGGGTCGCTGCCGGCCCAACCCCGCACGGTGACCGTGTCGCCGTCGGCGAGGAACGCCCTGCACGTCCCGTCGGGCAATGCGACCGTGTGGACGCCGCCCCGGGTGATCTCGATCAGGCTGCCTTCGCTGCCGGGGGTGGGGCCGGACACGGTGCCCGACGCGAACAGATCACCCGGGCGAAGGTGCGCTCCGTTCGCCGTCAGGTGAGCGATCTGCTGCGCAGCGGTCCAGTACATGTCGGCGAATCCCGTTGTGCTGATCACCACCGGATCGATGCCCTGCGCTGCCATGTCGGCGGACTGGATCGACACCTCGAGGTGGAGGTCGAAGCCCGTTGAGGCCTCGGTTCGGAGGTACTCGCTCACCACCGGATCCTGCGTGGGCGGTGGCACCCGGAACGGCTCGAGCGCATCGAGGGTGACGATCCACGGTGACATGGACGTCGCGAAGCTCTTCCCGAGAAGCGGTCCGAGGGGCTGGTACTCGAAGGACTGGATGTCGCGCGCCGACCAGTCGTTGACGAGACACAGACCGAACAGGTGGTCTTCCGCGTCGGCGGTGCTGACGCGGCGGCCCGGGGTCGAGGCGGCGCCGCACACGAAGCCGACCTCCGACTCGAAGTCCAGCGCCGTCGTGGGGGCGTCGACGGGTGTGTCGTCGACCAGTCGCAGCCCGGCGGGTCGGGCGACGGGGGTCCGGTCGATCACGATCGTGCCCGATCGACCGTGATAGCCGACGGGGAGGTGCCGCCAGTTCGGGAGGAGCGGCTCACCGCCCGGGCGGAAGAGTCGGCCGAGGTTCGTCGCGTGGTGCAGCGACGAGTAGAAGTCCACGTAGTCGCCGATGCCGACCGGCAGACACATGGTCACGTCGTCGAGTCGGATCAACGCATCCGCCAGCAGGCTCTCCATCGACGGGTCGGCGAGCACCGCCGCCGCCCGGTCGCGGACCGCTCGGTGCGCGCGACGTCCGAGGCCGGCGAACTCGTTCAGGGTGCCGGCGGCATCGAGGAGTCCGTGCGCTGCGGCGGTGCCTGCGAACTGTCGACTCGCAGCGCCGATGTCGAGGGCGTGTTCGCCGATCGCAACGAGTGCGGCGACCGTTCCGTCGGGTCGTCGTCCGACTCCGAACGGGAGGTTGTGCAACGGGAACGGTGAGTCGTCCGGGACGGGCACCCACGAAGCGACCGGCTCCGACGAGATGGACGCAGCGGTCACAGGTTTCCTCGACGCTCCTGCTCACGTTCGATCGACTCGAACAGCGCTTTGAAGTTGCCCTCGCCGAAACCGGTGGCGCCACCGCGTTGGATGATCTCGACGAAGACGGTCGGTCGATCGGTGATCGGCTCGGTGAACAACTGCAGCAGGTGGCCGTCGTCTTCGTTGTCGACCAGGATGCCGAGACGTTGGAGTGCGTCCCAGGGCAGTTCGAGGAAGTCGAGTCGCGTCCGGACGTCGTCGAAGTACGCCTCGTTCGCTTCGAGGAAGCGGACACCGCGCGACCGGAGCCCGGAGATCGCCTGCACGATGTCGGACGTGCCCAACGCGATGTGCTGCACCCCGGGCCCGCGATAGGTGTCCAGGTACTCCTGGATCTGGCTGCGCTTGAGGCCGGCCGCGGGTTCGTTGAGCGGCATGGTCACTCCGGCGTCGTTGGTCATCACCGTGGAGCGGAGGGCGCTGTACTCCGTGGCGATCTGGTGCTCGTCGAAGTGGCGGAGTTGGCGGAAACCCATCACGTCCTCGTAGAACGCGACCCACCGGTCGAGGTCGCCCTCGGCGACGTTGCCGACCACGTGGTCGATGTGCGTCAACCCGACCGACGGCCCTTCGGGCTCCGACGGGAGACCGGTGGTGACGTAGCCCGGGCAGTAGTGGCCGCGGTAGTCGCTGCGGTCGACGAACGTGTGCTTCGTCTCCCCGTACGTGCCGATCGCGGCGAGGCGCAACGTGCCGTGGTCGTCGGACAGTTCGTAGGGCTCGAGCACCGACGTGGCACCTCGGGCGATCGCGGCCTCGTAGGTCGCAGTGGCGTCGTCGACGACCATCGCCAGGTCCTGCGCGCCGTCGCCGTGCTCGCGGACGTGGCTCCAGATCGGCGAGTCGGGGGTCAGGCCCGCCGTGACGACGAATCGGATGTCGCCCTGTTCGAGGAGGTAGGAGGCCACGTCGTCGCGACCGGTCTCGGGCCCCGCGTACGCGGTGATCCGGAAGCCGAAGGCCGCGGAGAGGAATCCCGCCGTGGCGCGAGCGTTGCCGACGTAGAACTCGAGTGAGTCCCAGCCTCGGATTCGCGTTGCGGGGGCGGTCGGTGCGAGATCGAATGCGGTCACGGGAGTCTCCGGAGATCGTGGGCGGGCATGCAGAACGCGACACGATGCTCGTGTTCGCCGATCATCTCCGCAAGAGTCGACCTTCGAACTGGGCAGAGTGCCGGAAATCGAGCGATTCGGGCGTGCAACACTGGTCAACATGACCATCGACGACCTCGACGTCCGACTGATCCGACTGATGCGATCGTCACCGAACCTGCCCGTCGTGGAGATGGCTCGTCGCCTCGGCGCCGCCCGGGGCACCGTGCAGGCGCGACTCGATCGCCTGGACCGCGACGGCGTGATCACCGGGTTCGGGCCCGACGTGGGCGCAGCCGCGGTCGGTCACGGCGTCCTGGCCTTCACGACGTTGGAGATCGCACAGGGGAGCGGTGGCCAGATCGTGGACGGGCTTCGTGAGGTCCCGGAGGTGTTGGAGGTGCACGCGGTCACCGGTCCCGGCGATCTGCACCTCAAGGTGGTCGCACGATCCAACGATCATCTGCACGAAGTGCTCGAGCGGGTGCTCGCACTTCCCGGCATCACTCGGACTCGGACGCAACTCGCACTGCACACCTGGATCGACCGCTCGATGGCCGATCTGATCGCCCGGTTCTCGCCCGACTGACACGCCGAGATCGACGCCTCGAGCGGTCGGACAGCGGTCACTCGAATTTTCTGCGACGCGAAGTTAGGTCGGCGGGCGACCGGGGTACGTTCGTCCCAGTTCGCCACGTCATTCTCTCCTCACCATCCCTCCCGTGTGAATGAGAACGACGTGCACGACGGCAGCGGAACCTCCGGGTTCCGCTGCTGTCGTTTTCGACTCGACCGCAGGGCGACCCGAATCCCGACTTGTCCGGTCGGGATTTCCGTGCGTAGTGTGTCCCCCCATGAGCGACCAGTGGGGTTTCGAGACCAAGCAGATCCATGTCGGCGGCGAACCCGATCCGACGACCGGGGCCCGAGCGGTGCCGATCTACCAGACGACCTCGTTCGAGTTCCAGAACGCAGACCATGCAGCCAACCTGTTCGCACTGGCCGAGGTCGGAAACATCTACACGCGCATCATGAACCCGACGCAGGGGGCGCTCGAGGCGCGCCTCAACGCGCTCGAAGGCGGCTGCATCACCGCGATCGGTCTGCCCGGAGCGCTCGCCGTCGCCTCGGGGCAGGCGGCGACGACGCTCGCGATCATGAACCTCGCCGAATCCGGTGACCACGTCGTGGCATCGCCGTCGCTCTACGGCGGTTCCTACAACCTGCTCCACTACACCCTGCCGAAGATGGGCATCAGCGTCACCTTCGTCGACGACCCGCACGACCTCGAGCAGTGGCGAGCCGCTTCGACGCCGGCGACGAAGTGCTTCTACGGCGAAGTGCTCCCCAACCCGAAGAACGACGTGTTCGACATCAGGGGTGTCAGCGATGTCGCCCACGAGGTCGGGGTGCCACTGATCGTCGACAACACCGTCGCGACGCCGTACCTGATCCGCCCGCTGGAACACGGCGCCGACATCGTGGTGCACAGCCTGACCAAGTTCATCGGCGGGCACGGCACGTCGATCGGCGGCGCGATCATCGACGGCGGAACCTTCGACTACGGCGATGCCGAGCGCTTCCCGAACTTCAACGAGCCCGACCCGAGCTACCACGGCCTGCCCTACTGGCCCGGCCTCGGCCACGGAGCGTTCATCCTCAAGGCCCGCGTCCAGTTGCTTCGCGACATCGGCATGGCGATCTCGCCGTTCAACGCGTTCATGTTCCTCCAGGGCCTCGAGACGCTGAGCCTGCGCATGGAGCGACACTGGTCCAACGCGCAGAAGGTGGCCGAGTTCCTCGACGCCCACGATCAGGTCGAGTCCGTCAACTACTCCGGTCTCCCGTCGAGCCCCTGGCACGAGCGAGCCAAGGAACTCGGTGGCGGCAAGGGCTACGGCTCGGTCCTCGCCTTCGAGATCAAGGGCGGCCACGAGGCGGGCAAGAAGTTCGTCGAAGGCGTCACCCTGCACAGTCACGTCGCCAACATCGGTGACGCCCGCAGCCTCGTGATCCATCCCGCGTCCACGACCCACAGCCAGTTGACGCCCGAGGAGCAGGCGGCCAGCGCCGTCACCGCCGGGCTCGTGCGACTGTCGGTGGGCCTCGAGTCGATCGACGACATCCTCGCCGACCTCGAGCAGGGTTTCGCCGCCGCGGCGCTCTGACCGGGGTTCGTGGACGCGACTCAGGTCCCGAGGGTGTCGCGCAGGCTCCGTGAGTGGATGTCGAGGGTGGCCGCCAGGGACGAGTCGAGTGCGACGTCCTGCGATCTGACCTGACCCGATTCGGCGACCGTCGAACTCGCCAGGTCGGCGTGCGGGAAGCCGGCGAATGCTGCCAGTCGGAGGGCGTAGTCGAGCCGTGACATGCGTTCGGGCCCGGCGACGTGCAAGACGCCGCCCAACCCGTGTTGAGCGGCGACGACACCCACGGCGCGTGCGACGTCGTCGGCATGGACGGGGCAGCGGAACTCGTCGGTGAAGAACGTCGCGGTCGGACGTCCGCTCCGCAACGACGCAGCCAGTTCGTGCTGGAACGCGCTCGGCGTGTCGCTGCCGTACAGCAGTGACGTGCGGATGATCGCAGCGTCGGGCGCCACCGAGGTCACCGCGAGTTCGGCATCGCGCTTGTCGATGCCGTACTGGAGGATCGGGTCGGGGACGTCACGTTCGGTGTAGGGCGAGGGCCGACCGGCGAACACGACGTCGGTCGACAGGTGGACCAGTCTGCTGCCGGCGGCGACGCACGCTTCGGCGACATGGCGTGAACCGTCGACGATCGTCCGGCGGTCCTTCCTGTAGGCCAGGTGTGCCACGACATCGGGCTTCCACGAGGTGATCGTGTCGAGCACCCCGGAACGGTGGGTGACGTCCATCGACGTCGAGGTGGGTGCGATCATCTCCCACTCCTCGCTGATGGGCCCGCGCACGAGGTGACGCCCCAGAAAGCCCGACGCGCCGGTCACCAACATCACGCGGCGTCGACGGTGCAGCTTCACGACGCCCAACCTACGTCGGCACCTGCCGAGGGGGTCCGCACCGGAGAGGCGTGACACCGGTAGACATCACTGGTGCCGATTCTCCATGCGATCGTCCTCGGGCTCGTGCAGGGCCTCTCGGAGTTCCTCCCGATCTCGTCGAGCGGCCACCTCCTGCTCGTTCCGTGGTTGTTCGGCTGGGACGACTTCGCCGGGGCCGACGGCGAGTCGGTCAAGAAGACCTTCGACGTCGCCCTCCACCTGGGCACGTTCGTGGCGGTCCTCGGCTACTTCCGTCGTGACGTCGTCGTCTACGTGCGCGACGGGACGAAGCTCGTCTTCTCCCGGCAGAAGCCGACCACCGTGGAGGGTCGTCTCGCATGGTTCTTCGTGCTGGCGACCCTTCCGGCGGCAGCGATCGGCGCCGTGTTCGAGGACGTCATCGACGAAGCGCTGGGCACCCCGCTCATCATCGCCATCTCGCTCATCGTGTTCGGTGTGCTGCTCGGGTGGGCCGATCGGATCGCCGGCCGGCGCCAACTCGAGGAGTTCGGTGCCCCCGATGCACTCAAGGTCGGTCTCGCTCAGGCGCTCGCGCTGAACCCGGGGACGTCCCGTTCGGGCATCACCATCACGGCCGCCCGCGCGATCGGATTCGATCGCGACTCGGCGGCGCGCATCAGCTTCGTGATGTCGCTCCCCGTGATCGCCGGAGCCGTTGCGGTCAAGAGCCTGGGGTTGTTCACCGGTGAGGTCGACAGCGATCTCTACGTCCCGATGGCGGTCGGAATCGTGACGTCGGGAGTCTCGGGACTGCTCGCCGTGTGGGGCACGCTGCGGCTGATCCGCACGCGGAGCTTCATGCCGTTCGTCGTGTACCGCATCGCCGCGGGGGTGTTCGTGCTCGCGCTGATCGCCACCGGTGTGCGCAGCGGTTCGGCCTGAACCCGGAGCTCTGCGCGCACGCAGCGCCGGGCACCTCGCCTCATCTCGGGGCCTCATCTCGGGAACGCGAGCGACGCGAGCCGAGTCTGGGCCGCTGCCGACACGATCGCCGCATCGCCAGGGTCCAGCGCGACGAAGACGACGTCGCCGTCGATCGCGACGATGCGCGCCTCGTCGGCCAGCACGATGCCTTCGCTGTGGACCGCCACCGGGAGACCGACGGTCACGTTCGCCATCGCGCCCTGCAACAGCGGGTCGCTGATGGCGACGACCACGTCACCGTCGTCGGCGGCAGCGGCCGGCCCGGGACCGGCGGTGACGTCGGCGGTCGTGACGACCTCGCCGACCCCGATCCGCTGACGTGCCACGCTGCCGACCGGGGCGGCGTCGAGCGCCGAAGCCGGTATCGCGGCCGCCGGCAGGTCTCGCTCCTCCACGGTGAGCGGGTCGCCCGCTGCATGATCGTGGGTCGCGACGAAGACCGTCCGCTGCTGGGTCCAGGACTGTCGGGCGGCTTCGACGCCGTGCAGTTGGCCGAGGACGAGCCACCCGGCGGTCACCGAGGCAGCAGCGACGGCCGACCAGCGGATCCACGGACGTCGAGCGAGTGCGAGCCGGAGGGCCGGGATCGCCCGGCCGGGCGTGGTGATCATCTGGAACTCCTGTCGATCGTGGTCGAGAGGAGGGAGTCGGTCCGGGCAGGGTAGCCACGGCGGGAGCGGTTCAGGGCAGGTCGGGGATCGCCTCGGCGAGCAACCGCTTCACGTTGCCGACGTTGGCGGCCACGACCGCCATCACCGCGTCCATGGTCACGGGTGCGTCGTCGCCGGCGGCGTCGTGCGCTGCTCCCGCATCTCGATCGGTGACGAGGGCGACCGTCGCGTACGGCACGCCGACCTCGGCCGCCAGCACGGCCTCGGGGTGCCCGGTCATGTTCACGACGTCCCACCCCATTCGTGTGAACCACTGCGACTCGGCGCGCGTGGAGAAGCGCGGCCCCTCGATGACGACCATGGTGCCGCCGTCGTGCACGCGGACGTCGCCGAGGGTGCTGCCGGCGGACACGAGTGATCGACGCAGGTCCGCGTCGTACGGGTCGGCGAACGGTTGGTGGTGGACCGGTGCCGCCGACCCGGGACGCCCGTCGTCGGCGCCTGCATCGTGGAAGGTCGACGGGCGGCCCTGGGTCCGGTCGACGAGTTGATCGACCACCACGAAGTCGCCGACGTCGAGGTGGGGCTGCAGCGCTCCGACCGAACACGGGCCGATGATCGAACGGACGCCGAGTGACGCGAGGGCCCACACGTTGGCGCGGAACGGGACGCGGTGGGCAGCGAAGCGGTGCTCGCGACCGTGCCGGGCGATGAACGCCACTCGCCGTCCCGACACGCTGCCGACCCGGACCGACGATGCCGCAGGCCCGAACGGTGTGTCCACGTGGAGATCGACGGCGTCATCGACGAAGTCGTAGAAGCCGGACCCTCCGAAGATCCCGACGTCGACGCCGAGGTCGGCTGCTCGCGGGTGAGGCCCGACCCGCACCGTCGGTCAGTTCGACGAACCGGACGACGAACCCGACGTCGTCGAACTCTTCGTCGTGGCGGACGAGCCGGCGCCCGATTCCTTCGACTTCGCGGTCGAGTCCTTCGACTTCGATCCCGAGTCCTTCGAACCGGAATCCTTCGACGTGGCGCTGTCGCTGTTGCTCGAGGCACCGGAGTCGGACGAGCCGGGGGGAGTGGACGCACTCGACCCGCGGTTGTCGGTCTTGAAGAAGCCGGACCCCTTGAAGGTCACGCCGACGGGCTGGAAGACCTTCTTGACCGGCAGGACCTTGCCCGACTTGGGATGGGTGTACTCGGTGAGCGAGTCGTCGGTGAACGCCTGCTGGACCTCGATGGTCTCGCCCGACTTGACGAATTTGTAGACGTACGTGGGCACGAGCGAAAAGATATCGTCCGACTCATGCAGGTACGCAGTGCAGTGATCCCGGCCGCCGGACTCGGGACTCGATTCCTCCCTGCGACCAAGGCCGTGCCGAAGGAACTCTTCCCGATCGGTGACCAACCGGCCATCCAGGTCGTGATCGACGAAGCGTTGGGCGCAGGCATCGATCACATCGTCATCGTGTCCAGTCGGGACAAGCCGGCGATCGCCGACTACTTCGAGCCCAACCCGCAGTTGTTGGCGGCGCTCGAGGACAAGGGCAAGGCCGAAACGGCCGAGCGGTTGCGTTCGATCGGACGTGACTGGCGCGCCACCATCGTCTACCAGGACGATCCGAAGGGCCTCGGCCACGCCGTCGGGTGTGCCCGCGATGCCGTGGGCGTCGAGCCGTTCGCCGTGATGCTCCCCGACGAGATCATGTCGTCGTCGAGTCTGCTCGCACAGATGAACGGGGTGTGCGCCTCGACGGGTGGCAGCGTGGTCGCCGTGGCCGAGGTCCCGCGCCACCAGGTCAGCTCGTACGGCGTGATCGACCCGTCGGGGCCGATGGTCGATGGCGTGATCCCCGTGAAGGACCTCGTCGAGAAGCCGCCGATGGACGAGGCGCCGTCGAACTACATCATCACGGGTCGCTACGTCCTCACCGCTGACGCCTGGGGCGAGATCGAGGCGCTCGTCCCCGGTCGCGGCGGTGAGCTGCAGCTCACCGACGCCCTCAAGGCGCAGGCCGCACGCGCTCCGTTCCACGCCGTGCTGTCGGACGTCGGCCGCTACGACACGGGCAATCCGCTCGGCTTCCTCACCGCGTCGATCCAGCTCGGCCTCGCCAGCCCCGAACTCGGTCAGGACCTCCGCGCGTTTCTCGCCACTCTCTGACGGAGCGGTCCGCCGCCGGGTCAGACCCGTCGGAAGAGGTCCGGTTCGTCCTGCACGAGGCCGAAGTCGTCGATGCGGAAGTCGATCGACGTGGCGGTCTTGACGTGGGTCTTGCGCCAGGCGCCGGGAGCGACGTGTTCGTAGCGTTGCTTCGCCGGGGTGACCCCGAGGGTCTCGACGTCGACGAGTGCCACGATGATCTCGGCGGCGTCGCCGTGGTCGAGTTGCAGTCGCCGGATCGGGAGCGAGTTGGTGAACGGGGTGATGTGGAGGTCGATGTCGGTGCAGCCGTCGAGGTCGGGCCGGTGCGCTCCGTTCATCTCGCCCCAGCGGCCCGATCCGTCGTTCCCGAGCCACAGGTCGGGTTCGTCACTGTCACGGAAGAGGAGGAACTGGCGGACCTGCCACAGCGGTGACAGACGCAGCACGTACGAGACGGCCTCGCGGCCGACCTCACCCAGCGCCGTCCACCCTTCGTTCTCCCAGCGCAGCGTGACCGTCTCGTCACCGTCACCGTCCCAGGTCTGCCATCGCACCGTGTAGCCATCCGCCGGGAACGCCGTCATCGCCGTCGTCATCCCGACGAGGATACGAGCTCGGGATATGTACGGTTACCGGCATGACGCCGTTGGAGGACGCACAAGAATTCGTGCTCGGTCAGTGCCCACCCAAGCAGCCGGTCGACGTCGATCGACGTCACGCTGCGGGGTTGGTGCTCGCGGCGCCGGTCGTGTCGACCGAGGTCGTGCCGCCGTTCGACAACACTGCGGTCGACGGCTACGCCGTGCGCGCCGCCGACGTGGCCACCGCCGACGACACACCGGTCGACCTCGTCGTCGTCGGCGAGATCGCTGCCGGTGCCGCTCCTGACCGCGTGCTCGGGGAGGGTGAAGCCATTCGCATCATGACCGGGGCGCCGCTCCCCGAGGGCTGCGATGCCGTGGTGATGGTCGAGGACTCCGAACGTCTCGGCGCCGACGCGTCGGGAGTCGAACGCGTGCGTCTGACGGCCGCCGTGCCGGTGGGCGCGGCGGTGCGCGGGGCGGGCGACGACGTCCGGGTCGGCGACGAGATGTTCCCGGCCGGTGTGCGCATCACGCCGGCGATCGAAGCGGTGCTCGCGAGTGTCAATGCCCAGACCGTCACCGTCTTCCCACGGCTGCGGGTCGCCGTGCTGTCCACCGGCGACGAACTGGTCGACGACGGCTCACCTCTACAGATGGGTCAGATCCGCGAGTCGAACAAGACGATGCTCGCGGGCATGCTCGCCGAAGCCGGATGCGAGGTCGTCGACCTCGGTGTCGTGCGCGACGACGAGCTCGAGCTCGAGCGCGTGCTTCGCACAGCAGCCGAGGACTGCGACGCGATCGTGTCGAGCGGCGGCGTGTCGATGGGCGACTACGACGTGGTCAAGGCGGTGCTCGGGCGAATCGCCGAGATGACGTGGATGCAGATCGCGATGAAGCCCGCCAAGCCGTTCGCCTTCGGGACGTTGAGACGTCCCGACGGAGGGAGGGTGCCGATCTTCGGGCTCCCCGGCAACCCGGTCAGTTCGCTCGTGAGCTTCGAGCTGATGGCGCGCCCGGCACTGCGCCGGATGATGGGTCACGCCCGGCTCTCGCGCACGAGCATCGTCGCCGTGGCCGACTCGGATTTCGCCCGTACGCCCGACGGCAAGGTCCACTTCGCTCGCGTCAATGGCGAGTTCGGCGACGACGGCCGCTACCACGTCCGTCCGGTCGGCGCGCAGGGAAGTCACCAACTGTCGGCAACGGCATCGGCCGACGCGATGGCGGTCATTCCCGACGGAGAGGGCCTCCCGGTCGGCGCCGACGTCGCCGTGCTGCTCCTCGGCGACGCCTCCTGAGCACAGTTCGGCACCGCCGCCCGAGGTGGTCAGATCCCGGTCGGCTTGGTTCCCCATGCGTCGTTCGGGTCGCTGACGACGTAAGTGTTCGAGACCTTGTCCCAGATGTTCTGGTTCCGCTTGTCCCAGAAGGGCATGAACAGAAGGATCCCCAGCGTGAAGGAAATCGCGAAACCGGCGACGAAACCCGCCACCAGCCCCCGGAGGAAGAACATCTTTCCGAAGCTGACGGGCGAGAGCGTGTCGGCCCCGATGACACGCTGCTTGAGGAGCCGCTTTGCCGGCGTCTGCCCTGTCCCGGCGATCATCGCAGCCCAGATCAGCCACCCGATACCGAGGGTGACGATGCCGAGGATGCCTTCGAGAAAGTACGCGCCGAGCCTGCCCCACGGAGAAACGGTCGCGCATCCATGGGGCAGTGGACCGGTCTGCATCTTGGAAATCGGCTGAGGCCCCGGGGCAGATGGTTCGGGTTGGAAGCCCGGTGGGGGCGACGGCTGGAAACCTGATTCCGGTGGGTTCGGTTGATTGGTCATGTCCGCCTCCTGAGTGGAAAGCGGCGACCGTACTCGTCAGCAGTCGTATTGTCAGGGATGGGCCGATAGTCGGCGCTCAGGTGTCGCAGGAGCCGCCGACGACCGGCACGACGCTCGGAGCGGTGCTCGATCCGTCGACCGGGACCTCGAGTGTCCACCGGTTCAGTTCGTCGTCGACGCCGTACTGCTTCAGTTCGCTGATCGTGGTCGCGTCGACACCGTTCAACTGGTAGTGGATCTCCAGGGCGGTCTCGACCTGCTGCTTGTCGGTCGCGCACGTGGCGTCACCGGCCTCGTCGATCCGGTCGATGACGTTCTGCCCGATCGTCTCGCTCTGTCCGCCCGTCTCGCCGACGGTCGGCTCGCTCGCTTCCGACCGACCCGGCTCGACCACGTCGGGCACGGTCGCTGACGGCTCGTTCTCGTAGACGTCGACCAGCGTGTCCCGCGCAGTGCTCGAACAGGACGATGCGGCCAGGCCGACGGCGACGAGACCGACAGCGACGAAGCGAGTGATGGGCATGCACGAGCCATCGGCATCGAATCCGCACCGCTTGAGGGGCTCCGGGCGGTCGTGAACCTCCGGTCGACGGGTGGACCGGAGGTGTGGACGACGTCGAAACGGTCGGGCTCCGGATCGGCGAGCATCGGCACGGCCAGTAACGTGGTGGAATGGCCGGCACCGCAGAGCACCAGGATCTGATCGATCCGTTCGGCCGTGTCATCGAGGACCTCCGGATCTCGATCACCGATCGCTGCAATTTTCGCTGCACGTACTGCATGCCCGAAGAAGGCATGACGTGGCTCGACCGGTCGCAGGTGATGTCGTTCGAGGAGATCGAACACCTCGCCCGGATCTTCGTCGAGCGCTACGGGGTGCGTGGCATCCGCCTCACCGGCGGTGAGCCGACCGTGCGTGCGCACCTGTCCGTCCTCGTGGCGAAGCTGGCGAAACTGGAGAACGAGAAGGGCCCGATCGACCTCTCGATGACGACGAACGGCGCCACGATGCGCCTCGTCGCCGCCGGGCTCCGAGATGCGGGGTTGAAGCGGGTCAACATCAGCCTCGACACGCTCGACCGTGCGAAGTTCGAGCGGATGACCCGCCGTGACCAACTCGACAACGTGCTCGACGGGATCGTCGCATCGCAGGAGGCGGGGTTCGCCCCGGTCAAGATCAACGCCGTGATCGAACGCGGCGTCAACGACGACGAGATCGTCGCGCTCGCCACATACGGCCGCGAGCAGAACGTCGAGATGCGCTTCATCGAGTTCATGCCGCTCGACGCCGGCGGGCACTGGGTGAACGACCAGGTCGTCGGCCAGGAGGAGATCGTCGAGAAGATCAACGCGGTCTACCCGATCGAGGTGATGCCCGCACGCGGTGCGGCACCGGCCGACCGGTTCCGCTACCTCGACGGCGGACTCCACGGCGATGCAACGGATCCGGGTGCGAAGATCGGCATCATCCCCACCGTGACGAAGCCGTTCTGCGGGGACTGCGATCGCGTGCGACTCACCTCCGACGGCGACTTCCGCACGTGCCTCTTCGCCACGAAGGAGTTCGGCCTGCTCGCTGCGCTGCGCGCCGGGGAGACCGACGACCAGATCGCGGCACGCATCGAGGCGGCCGTGGCGACCAAGTGGGCAGGTCACCAGATCAACCAGGTGAACTTCACCCGTCCCTCGAAGTCGATGAGTCAGATCGGCGGCTGACCGCCGGGTGGCCTCACCCGAGGTCGCTGTAGGCGCGGAACCGTCGGGCGACGACGTCGTTGCCGATGATCTCGACACCGCTCGGCTTCTCGCCGTTGCGCCGCCACAACCACAGCAGCAGGTCGTGAGCCCGCCCACGGACCGCAGCGTCGCCCTTGCGGTGTTCGCGTGTGAAGGTGCAGTTCGGTTCCTTGACACTCGACACGAACCACTCGCCCACGGGGTCCGCAGCGTCGGTGTCCGAGGTGTTCGACGCCGCAGTCGTCGTGTCGGTGCAGTGCAGGTGGACGGTGCCGCCGACCTTCATCTCGCCTTCGCCACGAGTGCGACCCATGAAGTGCATCAGGAACTCGTCGATGCCGTCGGCAGCCACCTCGACGGGGATCTCGTACGGATCACCGACGGCGTTCGCCAGATCCCACAGGTGCACCGACGACTCGTGCACCATCCTCCGACGGACCCACGACACGTCGAGATCCGAACCGGCCCACGACCACACCTGCTGATCGGGTGGTGCGTCCGCGAGCGCCGAGTAGAGCGCGTTGTGCGAAGCCGAGAGCCAGTCGAGGAGGAGGTCGCCGGTCAAGCCGGTGGGCGCCTCGATCGACTGCAGGGCGCCGCGGCCGGTGATCCCGTCGGCCACGACGCGACTCCAGAACGTCCAGACGTCGGCCTGGTGATCGGCGATCGAGCCGATCGTCCAACCGGGACACGACGGGATGGACACGTCGTGATCGTGCGAACGCACGAGGTCGATGAACGCGATGCCGTTCGTCTGCAGGACACCGAGCGGGTCGTAGGGAAGCTCCATGAGCCGACCGTACCCAACCGTCCTCACCTCGACTCGTCCATCGGGTGGCGGTGTCACGGTGGCGGGCCGCACCGACCGCCGCGCCTCGACGAGCGCGCGACTACGGTCGCCTCGCATGAGCGATCAGGAATTCACCCACCTCGACCCGATGGGCCGGGCCCGGATGGTCGACGTCGCGCAGAAGGAGCCGACGCATCGACGGGCGGTCGCCCGGTGCAAGGTGGTGATGAAGCCGGAGACCATCACGGCGATCGTCAACCGCGAGGTGAAGAAGGGCGACGTGCTCGCGGTCGCTCGGGTGGCGGGGATCATGGCGGCGAAGCGGACGTCGGACACGATCCCGCTGTGTCACCCGTTGATGATCTCGAGCGTGTCCGTCACCTTCGAACTCGAAGACGACCACGTCGCGATCGAGGTGCACGTCGACTGCATCGAGCGCACGGGTGTCGAGATGGAGGCGCTCCACGCATGCAGCGTCGCCGCATTGACGGTCTACGACATGTGCAAGTCGGCGGACAAGGGGATGACCATCACCGAACTCGCGCTCTGGGAGAAGACGGGCGGCAAATCGGGCCCGTACAGCCGTGCCGACGCAGCGGTCGAGGCGTCCGGGGCGTCGTCGGACGCTCCCGTCGGGGAGCCCTGAACAGTGGCGGCTGACGCGCTCGTGTCGAGGGTCGTTGCCTGACTCGTCATAAACGTCATAGACTCGTCACACTTGCGAAGCAGGGCCCGGGCGATACCCGCTTTCCCCCGGCTGAAACCCGCAACACAGAACTCACATGGCTCAACTCATCTTGCTCGTCGTCGCAGCCGCTTGGCTCGCCGTCCTCATCCCCCCGATGCTCCGATCGAGAGTCGAGAATCGACCCAACTCGTCGGTCACCGACTTCCGCCGCCAGCTCACGAAGCTGCAGAACACTGCGACACCGCCGCGTGGAGCCGTTCGGGCGATGGGTCGGCCGCTCGCTCAGTCGCCGCTCTCCCGGCCTGCGGCCGGAGGCCGACCGGGGCAGCCACAGTTGCGGTCGGGGCTGACACGGCACTCCACTCCCTCCGAGATCGCGGCTCGCGCGAACGTCGACACGCTGCCCGATCACGTCGAGGAGGCGCCTCGCTTCCGCAGCCACGGCGATCCCACCGGAGGGCGCCGCCGCCCGCCGCAGCGCCCGGCTCGCGAACGCAGCGAGCGGATGCATCGTGACGACCACACCGGAGGCTCGCGGCGCCAGATCGAGCATCGTGACGACCAGTACTTCGCCGACGCACCGCCGCGATCGCGCAACGCCGGCACGCCGCAGCGCTCGTCGTCTCGTCGCACCCATGGCGACCCGACCGGCGGTCAGCGGCGTCCGAGTGCGCCCAGCGAGGCCCGTACCGCAGCGAAGCAGCGCCGGCTGAACGTCATGTTCGTGCTGGTCATCACCACCGTCTGCACGCTCTTCCTCGCCGCCACCACCGGCTCACAGGTCATGTACTACGGGTTCGCACTGTCGTTCCTGAGCCTGTTCGGCTACATCTGGATGCTGGCCCAGGCTCGCCAGCGGGCCGCGACCGGTTCGTATGACGGCTGGATGGACTCGTACTGAACCGGCGACGGTGATCCGCCGTCTCACCGCTACACTCACGATCCACTCGGGGCTATAGCTCAGTTGGTAGAGCGCGTCGTTCGCAATGACGAGGTCAGGGGTTCAATTCCCCTTAGCTCCACTCCCCGGTTCCCGGACGTTCGCCGAGAGGCGTGAACGTCCGCAATGTCGGCCTCCGCCAGGGCAACGTCCGCCGAGATGCGCTGACGTTCGAAGTCGTTGCTGTACGCAGACGGCGGGCTCGACCTGGCAGACATCGCTCGCCATGTCGGTCAACCCGACCCGTCGCCGACCGTCAGCAATGTACGCAGCCTCGGTCATCGCCCGTCCGACACCGCGCGAGCTGCAGCTGCTCTGCTGCACCCATCGCTCGACTGATGAGGGATTCTTGATGACGCACTCGAGCGGCTGCGACGCGTCGCCACCGGTGCCGGGACTGCGATCGCGGTGTCACGAACCAAGCGACGGGGAGAACATCGCTGTCGGAACCGCCGACTGCTCGTCTCCGAGCGGGCCGCCGCTCCCCGACGTGCCGATCTGGGCGGTCGACAAAGCCGGTCGTCGGGATGTTCTTCCGTGGTGACCGAAGGCGGGATCGTGAGGATCTGGTCACGAGGGGAACGGTTCGAAGCCGTGAAGCGTCCAACCGGAGTGAATGGTTAGTCGAGGACCGCTGTGCGACGTGATGTTTCGAACCGAGGATGGTCGTCGTCGCCGGTGGGGAGGGCGGGCGCCGTGGGTCGAGTCGATCAGGCGAGTTCGTCGGCTGCGAGTATCAAGCCGATCAGGTAGGACGCGTTACGTGTGACGCCGCTGTAGTCCGCCGGTCGCAGGCTGTGTGTTTCGCTGTATCGATCGAGGAAACGTTCGACCGCCTTTCGGCCGTCGCTGCGTCCGCGACCTGTGCTCGCAGGGATGAAGAACGGACACTCGAGGTACACCCCGACCGAGAACTCGGTGTCGGTCACCGTCTTGAGCACGCAACCCTGGGAAGCGGCAGCGTGTGCGAGCACCATCAGCTCGTCGTACGTCATGGCACACGATCGTAAACGTCGAAGCTCGTCGGGTCAGCGTGACGACGGCGTCGAGCGATGTGGCGAACGATCGAGTGTTCGGGTCATTGCATCCCGGCCGAGATGAGCGCGTCGAGGGCTCGCTGCCCGGATCCGTCGCCGTCGACCTCGACCACTCGGCCACGCGTCCACGCCCAGCGTGCAAGCTGTTCGACGGTTGCCGAGACGTGGATGTCGGCGTCGCCGGTTGACACCCTCACGGCGCGCGGTTCGTCGAACTCGTTGCCCGATTCCGGCCCCGTGCCGAACCAGCGGCCGACCTCGATCAGCCAGTGATCGGCGGTGTCGGTGGCTCGCGCATCGACGAGCGCGGATCGTTCGTAGGTGGCCCACTCGGGCATCCAACCCCACATCACATCGACCGCGTGATCGACGGCGCCAGCGGCGACGCCGGGTGCCATCGGGTTGCTGGCGACACCTGCGGTGATCTCGGCGTCGATCCGGTGCATGGTTGCTTCGAACGTCTGCATTCGCCGGGTGAACCCGACCGTCTGATCGGCGGACCACCACGACCATCGGACCTCGTTGTCATCGAGTCGTTCGAGCGCATCCAACAATCGATCGGTCGCATCGGCGCAAAGGGCCAGAACGTCGAGTGTTTCGGTCGGGCGTGGAGGTTTCGTGGCGTCGATCTCGGCGACGCCGGCATCGTCGCGCACGTCTTCGGACAGGATCCTGGCCCAGAGTCGTGGACGTCAGTGACGTGCCAGAGCAGATCGCCTGCGGTCCAATCAGGGCAGGTCACCACGATCGTGGACTGGTCGAGCGAGCTCGACAGGTCGACGAGCCGCTGGGACTCGGACCTGATCACTTCGAGGGGATCCACGGACGCACACAATGTCGATCGACCGCTCGCCGCGAAGTCATCGGATACCTGCCCGTCCGACACTGGTGAGTAGGACGAACGCAACGCGCAGTACTGCGTAGAACCGGCGCCACGAGGCAGCGACGGAGCCAACGAGCATTCAACGGCGGCGCGAGGGAAGTCGCCAATCGCCGCACATTCATGAGCCGATGGCCGATGGCCGATGGCCGATGGCCGATCGCGTACGTGCCGTTCCCGGGTGGGTGACGTTGTTGGCGGCTGGAGCGATGAGCGGCTACGGGTTGCGCGCGGTCCATCGCATCGTGAGGAAGCGATGCGATGTGGCGAGGTGGATCGTCAGCTCAGCCGTTCGGTCAGGTGGACGTCGACGTCGTCGCCTTCGGTCTTGCCGATGGCCGTTCGGATTGTCGCGGCGACCGGAAGTTTGTGGTTGCCGTCGCCGAGCGCCATGAATGAGCTGCGGAACGGATGGCCGTCGATGGTGCCGGCGACCTTGACGCGGCCTCGGGTGCCGAAGATCGCCGCCGAGTCGGCGAGTTGGACGCAGATCCATGTGTCGTCGTGGCGGATGTGTCCGAGTGTGGCGGTGTAGGAGATGTGGATCTTGCCCGGTGCGGTGGGGTCGTTCGTGGAGGCGTCTGGTGGAGTGTTGGTTGGGCTGAGAGCTTCTCGGACGAGGTCGAGCGCCCGGGGTCCGAAGCCGTGGAGATCGAGGAGGTCGGCATCGCTGTACTGGCGGAGTTGTTCGAGGCGGGTGACGCCGATGGACGCAAGAGCGCGTGTCGCGGGCGCACCGATCTTGGGGAGGTCGGGCCGGGTGTCGTTCATGACGCGGAGTGATCGGCGTACTGGGCGAACTCCTCGGAGTCGGGCCAGTGGCTGTACGTGGGGGCTTGCGGCCATCCGTCGGGCACGTCCTGCCAGTCTTCTTGGCGGCCGTAGGGCAGGATGTCGATGAGGCCGAAGGTGTGGCCGAGCTGTTCGGTGCCGCGGCCTTGGGTGTTGTAGGTGCGGTAGACGGTGTCTTCGTCGCGGAGGAACACGTTGATCTGGAATCCTCCGCCGAGTGGGGCGCCCATGTCCGCGCCGAAGGTGCTGTCGGCGGTCGAGTACCAGGTCATCTGGTTGCCGACTCGTTGTCGGTAGTCGAGTGCTTCGTCAATCGGCCCGGGTGTCACGATGACGAAGCGGGCGTCGTAGGCGTCGAGGAACTCGAGGCGGGTGAACTGGCTCGTGAACCCGGTGCATCCGGCACACTGCCAGTCATGGCCGGGGTTCCACATGTGGTGGTAGGTGATCAGTTGGTGTCGGCCTTCGAAGAGGTCGACGAGTCGGACCGGGCCGTCTTCGCCGACGAGGGTGTAGTCGTCGAGTCGTACTGCGGGAAGTCGGCGGCGGGCGGCGGCGATTGCGTCGAGTTCGCGGGTGGCGTCTTTTTCTCGTCGGAGGAGTTCGTCGAGGGCTTGTCGCCAGGTGTCGTGATCGGCGACAGGTGGCAGCGGGACGGCAGGTGGTGTGGTCGGGTGATCGTTCATGAGAGTCTCCGAGCAAGAGGGCGGGATGGTCGGTCAGCGGGTCGGGTCTCGTCCATAGAACGCCAGGACGGCGTCGAGCGGGTCGGCGTCGGCGGTGACGGGGAGGCGTGGTCCGTAGTGGCCGCTGTCGCGCATCGCAGCATCCATGGCCAGAGGGATCTGTGCGATGGTGTCGTGCTGGCGGCGGAGTTCGTCGGCGTCGAGGGCGACGTCGACACCGGCGGCTTGGGCGAGGTCCCAGGTGTGCACGAACACGTCGCTGATCACCGTCATCGCGACGGCGTCCTCGAACGACTGGTGGCCGAGCGGCCCGCAGTCAGCTGATCGCAATGCGGTCGCCGGATCGTCGAGACCGGACTGGATCGCGTCGCGAACGACCGCCCACGCCGCCGCCGGGTGGTCCGCAACGGAGGGTGCGGGCGCCGTGTCGATGCCGAACGTGCCGAGCAGGAACCCCGGAGCAGGGATCCACTCGACGAGGTGGCCGACGACATCGCGAGCGGTCCAGCCCTCGCACGGCGACGGGTTCGACCACGCCTCGTCACCGACCACGTCGACGACCGCCGTGAAATCGGTGGCGACGCAACGGAAACGCTGGGCGATCTCGGACATAACCGCTACAGTACCAACCAGTTGGTATGCAGGCAAGGGTGAGGATCCTCGGATGAGCAAGCGCGACACACAACGTCCGACCAGGCGCGGGACGGCGCGAGGGAAGCTGCTCGAGGCCGCAGTCGACGTCATCCGCACGAAGGGATACACCGCGACAACGGTCGACGACCTGTGCGCAGCAGCCGGAGTGACGAAGGGAGCGTTCTTCCATCACTTCGACTCCAAAGAACACCTCGCCGTCGAAGCCGCCGGCCATTGGTCGACCACCACATCGGCGCTCTTCGCCGCCGCCGACTACCACCTACTGGCGACACCCAAGCAACGCGTCCTCGGCTACATCGACCTACGCGCATCGCTCATCGATGGCCCACCTGAAACGTTCACGTGCCTCGTCGGCACGATGACCCAGGAGACCTTCGCGACGCACGATGCGATTCGCGACGCCTGCGCCGACAGCATCTTCGACCACGCCGCCACGCTCGAAGCCGACCTCGACGCCGCGCTCACCGAGACGGCACGAGTCGACGGCATCGATGCCGCCGGTCTGGCCCGCCACGCCCAAGCCGTCCTGCAAGGCAGCTTCGTGCTCGCCAAAGCAGCGAACGACTCATCGATCGTGACCGAGAGTCTTGCTCACCTCCGCCGCTACCTCGACCACGTGTTGGTCTGACAGCCACCACGATCGACCCACACGGCGACGTGTCGCATGACCGTCCACGAACCAGCTGGAAGAACGTCGATCCCACCGTCGCCCGATTCAGCGTCGTCCGGCGGGCGTCCACCTCGATCTAGTCTCGACTCGTGGATGGCGACGACACTCCTCGCCTGGCCGATGCGAGCGAGGCCGACCAGATCGGTCGGCTCCTTCACGACTTCAACACCGAATTCGAGACACCCTCGCCGGGCGCCGACGTCTTGAGCGAACGTCTCGCCGTTCTCCTCGCCGGCAAGTCCATGTTCGCAATCCTCGCGGGACGCCCCGCATTCGCTGTTGCGCTCGTCAGCGTCAGGCCGAGCGTCTGGTACTCAGGGCGAGTCGGCTTGCTCGACGAGCTGTACGTCGAACCGAATCGTCGCAGCGAGGGAACCGGATCGGCAATCCTCCGCCTCCTGTCTGACCACGCGCGGGCCGTCGGGATCGACGCAATCGAGATCAACGTCGACGAGGGCGACGTTGACGCCCAACGCTTCTACGAGCGGCACGGCTACTCGTCGATCGAACCCGAGACGAACGAGCGGGCGTTCTACTACTACCAAGAGCTCCGAGTACCCGACTGAGGCCTTCTGCCGATGACAGACCCGCGCGTTCTGGTGCGGGTGGCCGATCGCGTACGTGCCGATCCTGCGTGCCTGTTCCGGAGTATTCCTGCTGTCGATTCGAGCGGGTGGCGGAGCACCGACGTGGCTCCTCTCTGTCAAGCCCGGGTGGGTTCGGGGTGGGCAGAGAGGGACGTCTGGTGGCGGTGAGGCCTGCCGCGTGATCAGCTTTCACCCGGTGCTGATGCTTCGGTGAAGCCACACCCCGAACCCGCTGTCGAGGTTAGACCACGGCAGGTTTGAACCGCTTCGGCCGGCCGTTCGCCCGGGGCGTGTCGGGCGATCGGTAGGCGACCAGGAACGTGTCCTTTGCCGGCGAGCGAGGCCATTTCGTGTCCTGGGTGCGGTCGTCGGATCGGTCGGTTCGCAGTTGGCGCCACACGGCGTCGGAGATCCTTCGTTTCACACACCGCAGCGCCTCTTTGTGGGTCTTGCCCTCGCTCATCTTTCGCCGGTAGAGAACGCGGCCGGGGGTGTCTTGGCGGATCTGGGTGATCGCCGCGATGTGCAACGCGTGGTTCAGTCGACGGTTGCCGGCCCGGTTCAACCGATGGCGTTGATGATCGCCCGATGACGCCGAGATCGGCGACGTGCCGGTGTAGCTCGCGAAGTGATCGCGGTTCGGGAAACGAGAGACGTCACCGACCTCGCCCAGGATCAACGCGGCGTTGATCGGCCCGACCCCGTAGAGCCGGATCAGAGTGGTGCCGCACGTTTTGATGTCGGCGACGATGCGATGGTTGTAGTCGTCGATCTTGCGGTCGAGGCGCATCACGTCTTCGATGTGATCGAACGCGATCTCGAGACGCATCACGTTCGCCGGATCATCGGGTTTGAGGCCGTTGAGCAGGTCGAACGCCTTCTCAGCCGACAACTGGCGCGGTGCGCCGCCAGCGATCAGTTCGCGCAGCAACCGGTGCAGACGACACATTGCCTGGGTGCGCAACCCGACCAGTTCATGGCGGCGGTCCGACAACAACTTCATCGCCACTGTCGCGTCGTCGGGCAGCACGCGACGCAGATGCTTCGAGTGAATCGCGGCGCGTGCGATCGCGACGGCGTCGGCGTTGTCGGTCTTGGTTCCGTGCCCGGTCGAATACACCCGCACCCGCGTCGCCAGCTTCGCCGGCACATCGACCACCACCTCGCCGAAAGCGACGAGACGCTGCGCGACCGAGCGGCCCACACCGTTGGCTCCCTCGACCGCCCACACCCGATCCGGATAGTCGGTGACGGCGTCGAGCATCTCGACGAACCCGTCGTCGGAGTTCACGAATCGTCGCCTCGCGCGCATCGTCTCATCACGGGCGAGGACCGCGATCGTGTTCGACGACTTGTGCGGAACCATCCCGATGATCACCTGCTGATCGGTCATTGCTGTTCGCCTGTCTCGTTGCTGAATTGGTGAGCAGACGAGGAAGGGCAATGCCTCTTCGAGCGAACAAACCTCTCTTCAGCCACTACCTCGTCCGAGACCTCGGTCGCATGCCACTTGTGAGCCACACCCCACGTGTTCCGAGGTGGGCAGCCGTTTAACGGGCGAACCATCCGAGACCCCGACCCGAAGACTGGCCTGGCCTCCGAATCACGTCAATCATGACAAGAGGCCGTACTGTGCGGTCGAGGTCACTTAGACCGGCCTGACAGTATGGGGTACGGGACTGTCAGATCCGCGGTGTAACTGGTCTGGCCTGAAACGCTGAGCGACTCGCTCGGCTGGAAGGACAGACAACCATGACAGACCATGATGTGGCGGTGGCGACACCGTCGGATGAGACGAGCGAGGAGCGGCCCGAT
>NZ_JBDVNU010000003.1:0-25613 GCF_039969435.1 Ilumatobacter sp. | reverse complement strand
CGAACGCGACCAGCACCACCGCGTCGACCTCTTCAACATGCTCCTCGAACGCGCCCGCACCGAGCAACCATGACCTCAACCGCCAGAAATCTCAGATTGCCCTTGACACCGATTACCCACATAAGTGCCGATCTGATCGGTTTGGCGGGGCGTGAGCGCCCGTTGTTATGGGCGTTCCGCTGACCTCGGAAGGTGACGCCGAGCTGTCAGCGATGCATGCCCGAGTCCCCCTCGTGGCAACCGCCCTGCCCTGGCTGTGGACGGTGTGAGCGATGAGGCAAACCCAACGACGGCAGCGGCGACTATCGAAACCGATGCGGGGTCGATGCGGACATCAGTCTCCGAACTTGATGTAGGGCTCGTCTGCTTCGGGCGAGTCGGTGACCGGGTCGAAGAAGCTGATCCCGTTGGCGGTGAGCCACTCTTCGACCGCAGTCCCCGCTTCTGATACGCACTCGTCCCATGAGGCGTTCGTGTCACCGCCGGGGAGTTGACCGACGGACTCGGTGCCGAAGGTGGCACCATGTCGTGTGAGGCAGTCAATGGCAGTTTGGTTCATCAGTTCTTGGACTTCGGCGCCTTGGGACTGCTCGAGATCGGCGGTGAGTGGCCGAGAGTTGGGATCTGGTTGCTGGGCTGCTTCGAGGACGACGGGGTCCACTCGCCCGACCTCGACTCCTTCGTTGTTGTAGGCAACGGCCACCGACTCGAACCCGTCGACGTTCGGAAATGCTGCGACCCCGAACACGGGGGTTTGCCAGCGGGCGTCGTCGCCGTCGTCGTACACGACGTAGGCGGCGTCGACGGGAACGTTGCTCCATGTCCACAGATCGAACCCTGCGATCCCGTTGTCGATCGATGAGGTCACACCGATGTCCGGACCTGGTAGATCCACCGAAGCGCAGCCGCCTCCCCCGCCGTCGGACTCGAGACAACGCCATTCCACGATCGACGCCTCCCCGGTGTACCCGATGCTCGTGTAGATGCTCAAAGCCGGATGGTCCTCGACGCCGATACGCCGAGAGAGCGCCGACAGCGTGACCGATTCGCCTTCGAGGCTTTCCACCGGTCCGAGATCGTCCAGTCGGAACTGCTCGCCGGACGGGATCCACGCAGACGCAACCGGATTGCTGGCAGTCGCAGGATCATCGACCGGCGGGGCATCGCGCACCGCGAGGACGAGCAGTCCGATCACCGACGCTGCGGTGGCCGCAACCCCGGTGGCGTAGATCCAGCCCGACCGTGAAGATGACTCGTTCGCCATAACTTGTGTGCGTCGTGTCGGGGACCACGGCGGTGCTTCGGGCGCCCGCTCGGCCTCGGCTTCGAGGGCGGCCTTCACCTGGTATGCAAGGTTGCTCATTGTTCGAGTTCCTTTCGGAGTTGCGTTGAGGCTCGCGAGAGCCAGGACTTGACCGTGCCCGGTCGGGTGTTCATCGCTTCGGCGATCTCTGCGACGGGAAGGTCGACCCAGTAGCGGAGAACAACTGCGGTGCGTTGGCGAACCGGAAGACGCGAGATCGCATCCATCAATCCGCCCGAGGGTTGCTCGGCGTGCGACAGCTCGCTCGCCGACACCAGACGGAGCCGGCGTTCCTCTCGGCTCGACCGTCGAGAACGTTCATAGACAGCGTTCGTCAGCGTCGAGCGAAGGTACGCCGACGGGTTCGTCAGCGAGTCGAATCGCTCGAGCACCTTCGTGAACGCGTCGTGTACGATGTCTTCGGCGAGGGTCGCGTCTCGGACCATCAACCAGGCAAAGCGCATTGCCCAGGTCTTGTGCTGATCGTAGAAAGCTTCGAACGACGTCGCCGCAGCAACCTGGATCGCGTTCTCCGTCGTCACACCACTAAAGATGCCACCACGCCCGAAAACGTTGCAGGAACCCGCAAGAAGTCGAAACCGATCCCGAATTCGGATCCGGCTCCTCGGCCGAGGCCCGCACCGATCAAGCAGACCTGACCAGCCCAGGCCCACACGCCACGGCGGGAGTCATCTGCCCGCCGACACGCCAACGCGACGCACGTTCTGAGCGCGTCGCCGCATCCATCCGTGCCGCTACAGAGCGGGTTCGACGGCCAGGACTGCCCGTCGTTCTGGAGCGCTTTCATCTGAACCCGAGAACGTTCAGATGGTTCAATCAGGGTCACGACTAGCTTGAATTCTGGAGGTTGCGTGAGCGCACAGAACATCTACGACGACCCGGAGTTCCTCGCTGGCTACGTCACGCTCGATCGTCAGGTTCATGGACTCGACGGGGCAGGAGAGTGGCCGACACTGCGATCGATGCTGCCAGCGATGGCGGGTCGTCGTGTTGTCGATCTCGGTTGCGGCTTCGGATGGTTCAGCCGATGGGCTCACGAGCACGGAGCGGCCTCGGTGCTCGGCGTCGACGTGTCGACGTGTCGACGAAGATGCTCGAACGTGCACGTTCCGAAACAGCGAGCGCCACGGTCGAGTATCGATGCATTGACCTCGATCTGCTCGATCTCGAGCCGGGTTCGGCTGACGTCGTGTTCAGTTCGCTGGCCCTGCACTACGTGCGCGATCTGAATCGACTGACGTCAATGGTCGCTGGCGCGCTCACGCCGGGCGGCTCAGTTGTCTTCTCGGTCGAGCACCCGATCTACAGTGCGCCGACAACGCAAAGCTTCGAGACGAGCGAGGCCGGCGATCGGGTATGGCCCCTCGACAACTACCTCGTCGAGGGCAAACGGGTGACGAACTGGTTCGTGGACGGCATCGTCAAAGAACACCGAACGATTGCCACGTACGTGAACACAGTGATCGAGTCGGGCCTCGTGTTGGACCGCATCGACGAGTTCGGTCCGACGGCCGAAGCCGTCGAAGCCCGACCCGAACTCGCCGACGATCGACATCGACCCTGGTTCTTGTTGCTCGGTGCCAGGAAGTCGAACTGAAACGAACGAACGAGACGCCCGACAACCGACCGGCAGTCGGTCAAGCGACCGCCAATCGTCCATCAAGGCAGCGCGCATTCTGGAGCGGGTCGCCGAGCGGATACGTGCCGTTCCCGAGCGGTGTGGCTCTCGCCGCGGCCCGTTGATATCGCGTGGGATCGGCCGCCTACACCTCACCAGGGTGCCGGTGCGCTTGACGAGGCTGAACCCTGGATCGCTCAGCCTGTCGTCAAGTAAGCGAGGTGCTGCCGGTTACTTCGTGCTGCATGACCTTCGCATCGAGGATGGCGGACTGCTGATCATCGCTCGGGCCGGACCCTCGGAACGTTTCGACCGCTTCGGTGTACTCCCACTGCTCGAAGATGTTGATCCGGTCGGCCTCGATTGGATCGGCTGAGATGTGGAAGTCGATGCACCCGTCAGAGGCTCGAGCTGCTCGGACCACTTGTCGGCAGCCCTCGAGATAGCTCGCACGCTCGTCGGGATCGACTCTGAGAAATCCAGAAACAATGATCATCGATCCGTTCTAGCACCCGCAGCGCGACACCCTGCGGCGCCACCCACTCGCCTTCGACGGCACGTTCTTGAGCGCCCAACCGCCCGCAGTCGTGCCGTTCCTGCTCGGGCGAGGTGCATCTGATAGCGGAACCAAGCGCGTGCCTCGGCGTTCGCCCGGACGGATGGCCTGCCGAGCCGACCGTTGTGATCGGGCAGACTCTTGATCGTGTACAGCAAGCCGAGAGCTCTCTTTGTGTTCGGTGAGGGTGGGCTGAACGCCGAGCCGAGCATCGATCGTGCTGCCGGCTTCATGGAACCGGTTGATGTTCGGAACGGTGAGTATGAGGCCGTGTTCGACGAGTCGGGTCGCCGCTACAGCTTCCACGTCGTCAACGGGGCAACCCACCTCCAGCCGACCGACGAGTTGGACGTTGACGGACTGAGGGACCGACTCCGTGCCCACGCGCCAGCAACGCATTCGCTTGAAGGATTTGACCTGGACGACCCGATGGCGGTCGCGGCGGCCATCTCCCGGTTCGAGTGGGAACATCGTTGGCCTCGATGGCCGAAGTGGCTAAGTCGTCGCATTCATTTCGACGGGCCAGCGATCGTCAAGTAGCAGCATCATCTCGTTGCGAGTCGACCAACGATGCGTGATCCGAGTGGATCGGACCGATCGAACGTGCCGATCCCGAGCAGTCCGCGTGGTAAGTGCGAGGGGTTATGGGCAGCTCCCGTGGCGATGCGATAGTGCCCCTTGGTGGCACCGCTTGCTCTGGAAATTCTCCAGGGCCCGACATGCTCAGTTGCACTTGTCGAGACTGAATCCGACGTGAGCGAGATCACGCCCCAGCGACGCCATCAGGTCTCCCAAGCTCATCTCGAACTTGACGGAGGTCGCTTGCCATAGCTGCAAGCCCCTCCGTGCCCGCCATTCCGTATTGCTCTCCGAACCAACGAACCCACACCTCGTCGACAGCACTGTCCAACAGAGACCCATCAGCCAGAACGATCCTCACCAGATCGGAGACCTGGGGTTCGTACTCGTCAGTAGGTGCACCGGCTTGGATGAGGCCGACCGGGTCGTGCTTGTTGATGACTTCACGAGTACGAGCGAATGCTCGGTCGAACTGCTCACTGCGCCGAGACACACCAAAGTATGCACGCTCGCGCTTGGATGGTCGGCACACCGAGGGTTGCGCCCCCGCATGATCTGAGCGGGTCTCACCGATCGGACGTGCCGATATCGCTCAGGTCGAAGCGCTTCCGCCGGTCGGTGTTATGCGCTCGGGATTAGGTTCGTTGCATGTCTCTTGCAGCCACCCTCGCCGATGCGCCCGGGACCTACTACGGAACTGGCGACGGTCCGGAGAGCGGACCATTCGTCTCCCGGATCGAAGTGAAGAAGCTGCCGAACGGCGGCGTTTCGATCGAGTACGAAGCGACCTCACGAGAGCAAGGGGTGCAGCACTTGGAGCATTCCCTCCTCGCCGCCGGTCCCGACGGTCGAGATCGGCTGTACATCGCTCACTCCGAGGCTCCGTTCGTCACCGAGATGATCGCTGTCGAAGCGAACTCGACCCACTTTGTTCAGCCTCAGCCCGCGGGACCCTTCGTGATGGAAGTCGTGATCGAGGTACCCGAGCCGGGTCGGATCACCTATGCGTGGTGGTGGGCCGCCGACGGCGAAACGCCAACGGAGCAGTCCAAAGCCGACGCCCGCATGGCGGGCCGGTAGACCCCGTCCTCAAGGGCCAGACTCCTCGTGGGCACGCGTCCGAGATTCGTGAGCCGCCGTGCCCTCGACTCCGCCCAGAGCTCGCGCGTTCTTGCGCACCTGTCCGAGCGCCGACGTGCCGTTACGATCGGTTTGGCAGTGTCGAGCGGTTCGCTGATATGCGTGGCGTCGGACCGATCGAGTCCTCGATTTCTGGCGGCGTGTCGTTGTGCCCGGCCGCCGAGTGTCTCTGCAATCTGGGTTTGTCAGAAGGCGAAGGACTCGAAGATTCTGATGGTCTGTTCGCGGTCGGCTCCTGAGACTGAGATGTTCACGCCGCCGATTGCGACGGATCCGGTTGTGTATGTCGCTTCCTCGCCGATGTACATCGGTCGCCCGCTAAGGGCCCCGACTTCGAGGGTTTCGATGTTGGGGTCGCCGGTGGTGAAGTCATCGCAGAGTCCGTCTTGTTCGCTGTCGAAGCACAGGAATCCGTCGACGACCGAACTATCGGGCGGGATGCCGGCGTCGCCGACGAGGCGTTGAGCGCTGATCCGCACGGTGGTCGCGACGAATCCCTCGCGAACGGTGAACGTCGCTTCGAGGTACTCGGCCGATGGGTCGCCGCGACCGTCGTCGCCTTCAAGGTATGACGGTGTTGACGTGAGCACGATGCGTGGTGGTCCTGAACCTACGCCGGCGTTGGTTTCGAGGAAGCCGACCGGCAGTGGAACTGTGGGACCGAAGGTCGCAGCGACGTCGGAGAGTTCGACTGTTTGAGCGCCGTTCGGGTTGCCATCGCTCAACACTTCGGCGTCGGCGGGGAACGACCCGGGGAACTCGGGGGGCATGGTGTCGACGATCTTGATGTCGGTGAGCTGGACCACGCGTGTTGAGGTCGTCGTGTCGCTCGATGACGTCGAGTTGCTGACGATCAACCCGGTCTCGCGATCGACGACTTGAACGGTCTCTTGGGTGACGTCGTCTTCTTCGTCCATGGTGAACGTGTCGCGGTACTCGAGTCGCCATGCAGGTCGGCCGTTGTACTCGATCTCGCTGATGATCGGCGACGACTCGACGACCGGTTGGATGGTCATCGTGGGGTCGTAGCCCCCGAGAACGCCAAGTGGGACGCTGTTGTCGGATTGGCCGACGATCTCCTGGTAGGTCAGTTCGCCGTCCAGATCGCGGAATGCTCCGAGGACGATCCCCGTCGATGGGTCATATGACCCGAACGTGTCCGGTCCGGTTTCAGCGTAGAACGAGCCGTCGGCGAGCAACGTGTACCGCACCACGTTCGTCGTTGACTCCGCGTCGGGAGAGGTCGACGCGACCGATGCCGTGACGGTGAAGCCCGGAAGCGACCGCAATGCTTCGCGTTGCGCGGCGGCGACCTGCTGCAACATTGGCGCTACTGGAATCTGTGGCGGCTCGGAGACTGACGGGATGTCGCTGGCGTCGACAATGACCGGCGAGCCGTCGACGAATGCTCCGATCAGGACACCCTGCTCGTCGAAGATCGCGACCTCGGGATGGCAGTCGGGGTCCAACGTTTCGGGCGATGACGTGTTGTCACCCAACGGTTCGTAGACGTATCCGAGAATCACCGACCCGTCCTGACTGGATACAGGCGTCCACGTCCGATTCGGCAGCGGCCGCGGATCGGTTTCGCCGGGATCGATCGGACCCATCTCCAGTCCGGTGTCCTCGACCGGCGACGGGAGATCCCGCAGATCAATTCGCAGCGGAACGGTGTTGGCCGGACCGGTACCACTGGTCTCGACGAAACACCGCAGTGGTACAACCCCTGCGAAGTCCGCTGGCGTGAGATCGCTATCGCCATCGCCATCGACGACGGTCGTCGTCGTGGCGACGCTGGTCGTGGACGCTTCGACGTCGGTTGCTGCAGGTTGAGCTTCGCCGAGCTGGTCGGTGTCGTCGGACTCGGTCGTGCCGGGGGTGGCGGAGCGCAGGGCTTCTCGGTCGTCGGCGACAACAACGACAACAATGCCGGCAACAGCGACCAACAGTGCGGCGGCCCCGGCCAGTGCAAGGCTGCCGATGCGCGGACGACCCAGCGCGGAACGCGAGAGCGACGCGGAGCGACCCGGGTCGAAGACTGGCGGGTCGCCAACCTCGGTGTTCTCTGCGATCCGCGAGAGACCGGCTGCGAGGTCGGACTCGAACGGATCGGGGCGATCCGAAGGTGGCTCGGTACTCATGACAGATCCTTTCGCAGGGCTTCTACCGCTCGGGCATGGCGGGACTTCACGGTGCCCGGCCGTACTCGCATCGCCGACGCGATCTCCGCTTCTGACCATCCAAGCCAATGACGCAAGACAACGACGGCCCGTTGGTCATACGGCAACCGCCGCAAAGACACATCAAGCTCTCGCTCCCACTCGTTCAACAACTGCTCGCTGACGCTGTGACGTGCCATCCGAAGATCCCGTCGCCGACGCGATCGGTGCCAGCTTCGACAGACGTTCATCGTCGTGGTCCGAAGCAACCCGACAGGATCATCGACCGGCCGAACCGGCTTCTCCAGATACCTGTAGACGCGAACGAACGCGTCCTGAGCAAGATCCTCGGCCGCGCCGCTGTCACCAGACAAGAACCGGGCGAGACGCACCGTCGTGGCGAACTCGGAGTGGTACAACTCGACAAACGCAGAGTTCGATCGATCGCCGTCCACATCGCCCATTCGACTCCTCGTGTGCTCACTGTCGGTCATCGGCCCCACACATAGAACGACTCCGCCGCCCGGCATCCGGTTCCCGGCCTTCAAGTCTCGCCAGAACGACAGCAGTGACCGCGCACGTTCTCGAGCACCCGGCGAGCACGTAGGTGCCGATCTGATCGGTCAGCGGCCGCTTTTGGAACCGTTGTTATGAGCTGCTCGCGACCGCTGGCCGATCCCTTGTAGACCGGTGCTGTGCGTACTGAGATGGCGTCTCGGCGGTCGATGTTCGATCGGAGGTTTGAATCGGCAGCGGTCTCATCGTGTCCGGTTTTGATCGATTTGACTGCTTGCCGAGACTGGAACGCGGCGCTGGCGAGTGTGTTGTCGTGTTTCATCGGTGGCGAAGTGGCGGTGTTTTCAGGCTGGAGTGTCGAGGTGTGCGGCCATGGCGTGGTAGCCACCGTCGACGTGCAGGATCTCTCCGGTGATCATTCGTGCAAGGTCGGAGAGCAGGAAGATGGTGGTGTCGGCGACGGGTGTGGCGTCGTGGGGGTTCCAGTCCATCGGTGACTGGTGCTCCCACGCATCGAGGAGCCGGTCGAACGATCCGATTGCCCCAGCGGCTCGTGTGTGGAGTGGGCCTGCGGCGATGAGGTTGGCTCGAATGTTGTGGCGGCCGAGGTCGCGTGCGACGTATCGGTTTGCCGATTCGAGTGCCGATTTGCAGACTCCCATCCAGTTGTAGACGGGCCACGCTCGCGACGCATCGAAATCGAGTCCGACGAGTGAGCCACCGGTCGGTGGGGCGAGGTTGCGCAGCAGTCGGGCGAGGGTGGCGTAGGTGTGGACGCTCGTGTGGAACGCTCGTGCGACCGGGTCGATCGAGGCGTCGAGGAAGCTCTCGGACAGCGCTTCACGCGGGGCGAACGCGACGGCGTGGAGGACGCCGTCGAGGTGTCCCCACCGATCCTGGAGGTGGTCGGTGAGCGAGTTGACGTCGTCGGGTTCGGTGAGGTCGGCCTCGATCACGTCGACATCGTTGAGGGTCTGTGCGGTGTTGCGGGTGTGTTCGATGTCGCGACCGAGGCTGGAGAGCAGAATTTTGGCGCCGGCTTCGACGGCTGCGGCTGCGGTGGCGTAGGCGATCGAGTCGGTGTTCACGACGCCGGTGATGAGGAGTCTCTTTCCGGCGAGCAGTTGGGGCGCTGAGGTCATGTCGTGCCTTGTGATTCTCTGTGTGCCATTGGGCAGGCGGACTCAGCGTGGATGGGGTGGATGGTCTCGGTTGGCATGCTGATCAATGGTCCCTCGGATCGGGATGGGTGGGGGTGAGTCGTGGACGGGTGGATGCGATCGGAGCGTCAGAAGTAGTCGGCTCGGCTGACTTGGGTTTCGCTGATCAACACGACGCCGTGGTGGTCGTCGAGCAGTTGGCGGATGCCGGCGACGGCGGCTTGGGCGCGGTCGATCTGTACGACGCTGATCAGCAGGGTCAGGCTGTTGCGGTCGTTGAACATCAGTCGGCCCTCGTGGGCGCCTGAGTGGCCGAAGCCCGAGACGCCTTGGATCGCGGTGAATCCTTTGGCTCCGGCGGCGAGGAGCAGGTCGCGCACGGTCGGGATGTGTTCGCCGTCGACGACGACTTCGATGCGGGCCATGGTGGTGTAGCCGGGCCAGGTGTTCATGTTGTCTCCAGTGTTCGGTCGGTTGGAATCGGTCGGGGTTCGGCACTCCACGTCCCGCCAGGTGTTCGCATCGACCATCGTTCGTGGGGATGTGAGCGACCGGCGATGCGGATCCATGATCCGGCAACGAGGGTGGTGAGGACGGGGTTGTCGGCGATGATCCGTTCGATCCGCTCGATCGGGGCTTGAATCATTGCGAGGAGTCGCACGGGTTGGTGGTGGCGTTGCGTTCCGACGTGGGTGCTCTGGTACGGGAGCCCGACGCGCAGGTCGCCGGCCTCGCCCGAGATCACACCCGTGTTGGCGGTGATGTTGTGGATCAACTTGTCGCCGGCTCCGAAGACCTCGGGGTCGACGGTGGAGAAGTAGTACTGGGCGGAGATCCAGTGGGCGACCACGAGTGGGGCGGTCATGATCGTCTCGAGCACCTTGCCGTCGGGGTCGCTGTTCGAGTCGTAGGTGTGGAGAAAGGCGCGCCCGTCGAGGTCGAGACCGGAGGTCATCGAGCGGGGTCCGATGATGAAGGCGGCGTTGCGTGCCAGGCCCCATTCAGGGCGTACCTGCGCCCAGTCGTTGCCTCGCTCGCGAACGGTGGTGGTTCGTCCGGGGAGGTGACGTGCGCGCATCGCTGCTTGGCGGGCGCCGGCAGTGGCGAGGTCGGCGTCGAGGCGGTCGATCAGCGGCTGGTGGGTCGCCGGGATGGCGTGTCGGTCGAGGATTTCGACGGCGTCGCTGACGGTCTCGTGGAGCGCGCTGGCGAAGTGGGTGCCGGTGGGGATGTCGATGCCGCGGTCTCTCAGTCCGACACGGACGTCGGCGTCGTTGAGCAGGTTGGCGACGGTTCGGGCACTGTCCTGGCCTGATGCTCCGGCACACGCTCCGCAGTCGAGGGCGGTGGCGTGGGGGTTGTTGACGTTGTGGCTCGCATGGCCGCACAGAACGACCAGCGACGCGAAGTCTTTGGTGAGTCCCATTGTTCTGAGGACTGCCTCGGCGATGAACGTTCGCTGCTCCAGATCCGACCCGAGGTCGGCTGCTTGTTCCAGCGCCATGACGGTCGCGGGTCGTGAAGTGGTCGAGCGTCGGGGTGGCATGAGAGTGCGTGTTGCGGCGAGCGGGCCGAGCAGCCAGCCCGCCGCTTCGGCCATGACGAACGACGCCCCGGAACCGGTCTTGGTTCGGGCGTGCATCGCCGTCGCTGCGGCGGACCGCCGGTCTCGTGCGAGCATCTGCGCGATCGCCGGCGTGGCACCGTCCTGGTCGCTGGATCCGACTGGGCGTTCGGTGGCGAGCATCGACGGGGAGACCAGGACGGGGCAGCGAGCTTCGGCGTGTTCCCACTCGATGCGCTGCACCGACGTCGCGACGCCGAAGAAGCCGGCGAAGCCGAGCGTGTCGTAGGGGCCGGTGGCTTCGATGTGGCGTCGCAGGCCTTCGGATCTCACGTCGATGCAGAACACGAGTTGGGCGTCGGGTTCGCGAATCGGGTCACCCGGGTCGAGCCGGTCCAGCATCGAGAGCATCTCGACATCGACGCGGCGTTCCTGTGCTCGCAGCCAGCCCGACTGTCGGCCGATCGTGTCGACCTGCTCGAGGACGCAATCGATCTCGGCACGAACGTCGGGCCCGGCATCGCGGACGTCGAGTGCAGAACAGATCGTGTCGATGCGGCCGCTTCGGCCGCCCGCAGCGATCGGTGCGGGTTCGTCTGCCGCGTCCGGCCCGGCCGTTGTCGCACTGAGCAGGATGGCGGCTTCGAGTGCCGCCCGTGCGGCGACGAGTTCGATCGGGGCGAGCGAAGGACGCGTCGCAGTTGGGTGCGCCCAGTCGGTGCGCCATTTGGCGTAGCCGGCCCATCCCTGGATCCTCGACAGGTGTCCGCGCATCTCCGCGATGCGTTCGTCGTCGGCGACTCCTGCCGTCGCGAACGCAGCGTCGATGACGCCGGCCGGATCGCCGGCGAGGTTGGCGAGCCAGTCGACGGCGCCGGTCGTGAGGTGGTGTCGCAACGCGCTCACCGTGACTGCGTCCAGACGCCATCGCGTGGCGAACGAGTCACTGTCGTCAGGTGATGGCGCCGCCGCCACGTAGTTCGCAGCTGTGAAGCTGATCGTCGCGTCGATCAGCGTGCCGAGAGTGTCGATGTCTCCTTCGTAGCGTTCCAGCGCGGTGCGCGCGGGGTTCGATCCGTTGTCGGGCGGACCGTGCCGGAGGTCTGCTTCGATGATCTTCGCCATGGGGATCGAGCGGTCGCCGACGTTGATGGGCGGGGTGACACAGACGTCGGGATAGGTCGAATTGATCGCCCATGCCAGGTCGTCGTCGGTGGTCAGTCCGAGTGCGTGATCGCTGCGGAACTCATCGAGTGACAGGTGGGTGCGAGCCCTGAACTGGGTGCGCGCAAGAGCGGTCGCTGCGTCGAACCCGAGGTGTTCGAGACCGCCGAGCGGGTTGACCGCAACGACCGAGGTCAGCGGCCACAACGGTGCGATCACGTTGCCTGCTCGCGCGACGTCAGCGCGGATCTGCGAACGGCGCAAGTCGTCGACTCGGACCGTCGAGTCGGTAGTCGCCGAGGCAGAGCTGACCAAGACGCCAGGCGCGAGACGCAGCGCCCGTGAGCGGCCGATCGGCAGGTCACCGGCCACAGAGGGATGAGCAGTCCGGGCGAGCCACGACCTCACGCCCTGTCGAGCCCGCTCGATCGAGGGCCCGTGCGCGACGTGCCAGATGGAGGCACCGACTGCAACGACACCCAACGTGATGAGCAGTGTTGTCGAGCTGACGCCTGCGTTCTCGCCGAGGGTTGCGAAGGACGGCTTCACGAACTCCTCGACTGCCCGCAGACCCGCGAGGTACGCGAACACGGCGATGACCGCTCCTGTCCCAGCGTGAGCGACCGAGGTCGGCCACGCAGCGGCGCCACGCGAGAGCCAACCCCATGCGCCGTGCGCGACGGTCAACCACGCGAACACTGCAATCAAGATCACGCCCCCGTCAGACACGTCCGGCGTCACCAACAAGAGACCAGCACCGACCGAAACACTCGCGATGGCGAGCACCGTCACACGACGCACCGAAGCACTCGGAACCGGGAGCGCAGCGGCGCGGCGTGTGGAACGCAGCGACGATGAGATGGCGTCGCCCGCACCGAGGAACAGACTCGCCTTGTACATGCCGTGACCGGCGATGTGGAACACGGCGCTGCTGAATGCTCCAACGGTGCACTGCAGAACCATGAAGCCCATCTGGGCAACCGTCGACCACGCCAACTTGCCTTTGACGTCGGCGCGGGTTCCGCCTGCGCCGATGGCGGTCAGCACCGTCGCCGCTGCGAGCGCGAACGCAACATGAACCGCGAAGAACGAGCCGAGGACGAGTGGCCCGAAACGGATGATCAACAGCCCTGCGCCGCTGACGAAACCAGCGTGGACCAGCGCCGAGACCGGAGTCGGCGCACCAAGCGTGGACACCAGCCAACGATGGAACGGCATCAGCGCAGAGCGCGACGCGCCGGCGAGGACCAGAAGCACGGCAACGACGTCTGCGGCGCTCGCGCCGAGCAGCGAGGTCGAGTTCAGGTCGGCGAGAACCGATCCAACACTTCGAACCGCAAGATCGCCACTGGCTGCGACGGCGATCGCGATCGCGGCGAGGAGTGCGATGTCACCAACGACGAGCGTGATCGCGGTGCGTCGCTGCGCCCGACGAGCAGACGCCAGCTCACCACGGTGACCAACGAGACCAACCAGGGCCCAACTCGAAGCCCACCACCCCACCACCAGAGCAACCGCACCCCCCGGTACGACGACCAGCGCGCTCCCCGCCACGAGAACACCGAACAGCACGAAGAAACGGCACGCACGCGGATCGACGTCGACGTTTCGACGCGAGAACGACGCCACGACCACACCGGTGCCGGTCACCACAGCAAGCAACACAGCACTCGCCCGATCCACCCCGAGAGCCAAACCAGCAACGTCGCCGACGCCGCCGTCATCGTTCAACCCGCTCAGCAACACCACAGCCAGCGAAGCGACACATGCGACGCCGCACGACACCGCCATGATGCGGCCGCTACGAAGCCCCCCAGGTCGAGCGACGACCACGACGAGCGCTCCAGCCAGCGATGCGAACACCGCAACCGCCAGAAGAACCGATCCCATCACGACCGACAACCCATCTCTGAAGCCACCGTTTCCTGTGCTGCTCGTCGATTCACGAGCGCAGACCATACAGGAGAAACACAATTCTAGGAAATTTAATGCTGGTATTTTGGCACCTGGGTTTTGGGTAGGGTTTTCCAGTGGCTGCCGAACGGAACTGGACGTTTCTCACGAACCACGCTCACGTGCTGCTCGCCGTCGCCGCTTCCCCGGATCTCCGGCTCAAAGACATCGCCGAACGAGTCGACATCACCGAACGCACCGCAACGCTGATCCTCGCCGACCTCGAATCTGTCGGATGCGTCGAACGCGTCAAGAAGGGTCGCCGCAACCACTACATCGTTCGCTCCGACCTACCCCTTCGCCACCCCCTCGAAGAGCACCACCAGATCGCCGACCTGATACAAGCGATCGGTCACCACGCATCCACCGAACCCAACTGACCGCCAGTTCCGATACACCGAGCCCTCTCCGGTCTGGCGCTCACTGAACCAGCCCTGGCCGACCGACTTCCGCCAGTCAAATCCGACGACAACCGGCGGGAAGTCCCCACGGGCTCGCCACCAACAGAGACGACGCCCCCGCCCATGCCACGACATCCCAAGTGGTGCCCAGAGACCACAACCAGGCCACGAAGACACCGCCTCCCAACACCGGAAGTGGAGAATGCCTCCTCGAATGCCGACAGAGGCCGCACGATCTGAACGGGTCGATCGATCCGATGTGAGGATCTTGCACAATCTGTGTGCGTCCGTTCGGTTGGTGTTCGGATCGGCTCGGCAACAGCATCTCGTCCTGGGTCTTCTCTGACGATGCGGGCGACTTGCCCACCGGAGGTGACCTGTCGGAGGGCCTGGCTTAGAAGGTCCCGTGGGACACTGGAGGTCGTCGTTGCTGGATGAGCGCCTCGACGGTCAGCGAAGCGTAGGAAAGACCGCCGAGAACAATCGGGAACAGGAATTGGGCGACCCGGTAGCTGGTGACGGCGATCGTGGCCTGGTCGAGGGTCGCGCCGAACGTGACGAGGATGGGAAGGTATGCCCATTCGACGATGCCGAGTCCTCCAGGGCTGATCGGTATCGCGGCGAGGACGTTCGCGACGCCGAATGCCACCAGGAGTCCAATGGGGTTCATCGACACTCCGACCGCTCGGAGGAACACCCACAGCGACAGTGCGTCCAACAGCCAGTTCGCGCTCGCCCACAACGACAGTCGGGCGATCAAGGGACGGTTGTTCAGGAGCGATTCGATCTGCTCACCGAACTCGCGGATCGATCGAGTCATCGCTTCGGGATCGGCACGGAACCTTCGTGCGACGAAGCGGACGGGGCGCTGAACGAACTGGCTCCCGTCGATGATCGAAACGAATGTGGCCGCGACGGCGAGCATCACGATGATGCCGAGAAGCGCAGCCGCGGCGTAGATGGCGTTGAATCCGTAGCTCGGTACAGACACAACCAAGGCTCCCCACAGCAGGAGATTCAAGATCAGCGCTGACGTCACGGAAGCTGACGCCAGCGAGGCGCTCGCACCGTGCGGGGAGATTCCTGCCGATCTCATCAACCGGTACCCCACGGTCGGGCCCGCTGCTGCACCGCCCGGCACCGTCGAACTCACCGCACGAGAGACGAGTTGGATGCGGAACAGTCGACCAACGCTCACCGGGCGCTGTTCGTTGACGAGCGCAACGCGAGTCATCACCGAGTAGCAGAACAACGAAACAACCTGCAGAGCGAAACCCAGACCGCACAGCCACGGGTTGATCGACTCGAGTTGATCAGCGGCGTTCCCGACTCTCGGAATCAGCGGGCGAACCAGGAACATCAGCACCGCTCCAACGAGCAGTAGCCGCAGCAGGAACCGTGGCGTGCTCAGCGCCACGGTCATCCGCCTCAGCATCCGCAGGAGCCAATCCACTCGGCCAGTATCACATGAGAACGATCATCGAGCTTCGGCATCAGCGCCTGAGAACAACGAACCTGAACCGGTAGCACGCACGAGACAACGCACCCTCCCGGGGAACACCTGGCTCGCAGCGCCAGCACGGATCATGCGTCCGTATCGTGCAATCCGATGGACGCGATGACGATCTTGATGCTGGTCGCGGGTCTGATCTTGTTGGTGGTCGGCGCGGAGGGGCTCGTTCGAGGTGCGTCTCGGATCGCGCTGTCGGCCGGCATCTCGCCGCTCGTCGTTGGCCTCACCATTGTGGCGTTCGGAACGAGTTCGCCGGAGACGGCGGTCAGCGTGTCCGCAGTCCGTCGGGGGGCGTCGGACATCGCAATCGGCAATGTCGTCGGCAGCAACATCTTCAACATCTTGCTCATCGTCGGCGTGTGCGCCCTCGTGCTCCCGCTCGTGATCTCGTGGCGATTGGTGCGCCTGGAGGTGCCCCTGATGATCGGCATGTCGGTGCTGCTCTGGGTGTTCGCAAGCGACGGTGAACTCGATCGATGGGAAGCTGCGATCTTGTTCGCTGGCGTGGTGGGCTACACGGTCTGGGCCATTCGGGCGAGTCGGAAGGAGAGCGCCGCCGCACAGAAGACGTCTGCGCCGGGAGCCGAACCGCAGGCGACCCCGTCGCCCTGGTACGTCAATATCGCCTACGTCGTTGGCGGTCTCGTGCTCCTGGTAGCCGGCTCGAACTGGATGGTCGACAGTGCTGTCGAGATCGCTGAGAACTTCGGACTCTCCGAACTGGTCATCGGCCTGACGATCGTGGCGGCGGGAACGTCGCTACCCGAACTGGCGACATCGGTGCTGGCGACGATCAAGGGGGAGCGCGACATCGCAGTCGGCAATGTCGTTGGAAGCAACATCTTCAACGTCCTGGGCGTGCTCGGCCTCTCCGGGCTCGTCGGTCAGAACGAGCTCAAAGCCCCGTCGTTCGTGCAGAACGTCGACATCCCGGTGATGATCCTCGTCGCGGCGATCTGCTTGCCCATCTTTTTTTCGGGACGCAACCTCATGCACCGCTATGAGGGCTTCGGCTTCATCGTTGCGTACCTGATCTACGTCGTCTACCTCGTGTGGAACTCGAGCGACAGCGGCGCGCCGGGCTGGTACGCCACGATCGCGTGGCTTGTTCTGGCGCCACTGGCGGTCGTGGTCGTCCTTGTCACTGCCTGGAGAGACCGCCACCGACCCATCCCCGAAGAAGCCCTGCGCTGACACGACCCGTCCAAGCATGAACGCCCACTTCAGCAAGCAACTCTGAATCCGTCGAGCAGAGTCCGGCAATACCTGAAAAAAATCTCAGGTGACGCGTGGAAGTCACTGTGTGGGTCTTTAGCATCAGGTCCACTGAAGGGGAGTACCCCTCGAGGCCAGTCGTCAAGACGCTCTTCGGAGCCGGCGTGGCCAGTCCGAGAAATCGGGCGGGGAGACTTTCAGCAACGTCTAATCGTCGTGTGCTGAAAGGAAGCCCCAATGTTCAAGAACACCCTGAAGACCGTCACGCTCCTCGCGGGGCTCGCTGGCTTCTTCGTCTTCGTCGGAACCCTTCTCGGCGGAGTGACCGGCCTCGTGATCGGCGGCGTGCTCGGGTTCGGTCTCGTCGGCTCGTCGTACTGGTTCTCGGACCACCTGGCAGTGAAGGCTGCCAGGGCGAGCGAGGTCGGTCCCGGCGAACTCGGCTGGCTGCAGTCCGACCTGGCCGTGTTGGCCGACCGGGCGGGCATCACGACACCTCGCCTCTTCATCTCTCCTGACGATCAACCCAACGCCTTTGCGACCGGGCGAAACGAACGGACGGCGATCGTGTGCATCACCGCTGGGCTCCTGACGGCATTGGATCGCAACGAGGTGCGAGGAGTCGTCGCTCACGAAGTCGCACACGTCAAGCACCGCGACATCTTGATCGGATCGATCGCAGCCGCTGTCGCGACAGGAATCTCGATGCTGGCGAACTTGGCGATGTTCGCCACGATGTTCGGTGGCGGGTCCGACGACGAAGAGTCTCCGAACCCGCTGGTGTTGATCGCTGTTGCGCTCGTCGCACCGATGGCTGCCGGCGTGATGCAGATGGCGCTGTCCCGCTCGCGAGAGTTCGAAGCGGATCGATTGGGCGCTGAACTGATCGGCGACCCGCGACCCCTCGCCTCCGCGCTCACGAAGCTCGACCGGTCCGCCCATCGGGTGACGATGGACGTGACGCCCGCCCGAGCGACTGCGTACATCGTGAATCCGTTGACAGGACGCGAAGCCAAGTTCTCGAACCTGTTCCTCACCCATCCGCCCACCGATGCTCGTGTGCAGCGGCTGCTCGCTGCACACGGCGAGATGGCAGTCGCACGATGACCTCCACGACAAACACGCAGACCCAGGTCGATGACGGTGCGGTCGAATGGCATCAGATGTCGGCGATCGAGGTGCTCGACGCACAAGACACGTCTGTCGACGGACTGAGAGGCGAACGGGCCTCTGAGCGTCTGGAATCGACGGGTCGCAACGAACTGGTCGACAACGGCTCCACCCATCCTTTGCGGATCGTGTGGGATCAGATCTCTGCGGTGATGGTGCTGATCCTGATCGGCGCCGCGCTGTTGTCGTTGCTGCTCGGCAAGTATCTCGAAGCCGGAGCGATTGGCGCGATCGTGGTGCTGTTCACCCTGCTGGGCTTCTTCCAGGAGTACCGGGCGGAACGAGCGATCGATGCGCTGCGGAAGATGTCGGTGTCGGTGGTCAAGGTCCGCCGCGATGGCCGGCTGATCGAGGTCGGTGCTGCCGAACTCGTGCCGGGTGACGTGGTGGGTTTGGAGGCCGGCAGCGTCGTTCCCGCCGACATCCGCCTGATCGAGGTCGCGAACCTACGGATCGAAGAGGCTGCCTTGACGGGCGAGTCCGAACCTGTCGACAAGCACATCGATGCCATCTCGGGCTCCAACGTCGCACTCGGCGATCGGCGTTGCCTTGCGTTCAGTGGTACCCAGGTCGCTGCTGGGCGTGGCGTGGGTGTCGTCGTGGCGACCGGCATGAACACCGAGCTGGGACGCATTGCGACGCTGTTGCAGAACGTCCAGGTCGACGACACGCCGTTACAGGAACGCCTGGACCGTGTGGGCAAACAGCTCGCACTGGTCGGTGTTGCGGTTGCGGGCTTGGTCGTGTTGATGGGTGCGATCAGTGGCGAGTCGGCTTCTGATCTCGTGTTGACGGCGATCAGCGTCGCCGTCGCCGTGATCCCCGAAGGTCTGCCCGCAGTCGTGACGTTTACCTTGGCGATCGGAGCACAACGGATGTTGCGACGAAACGCGCTGATCCGCAAGCTGCCCGCTGTCGAGACGCTCGGCTCAGTGACGGTGATCTGTTCGGACAAGACCGGAACCCTGACCCAGAACAAGATGACCGTCACCAGGGTTCACGTCGCCGACGCACGCCGTGACGTCGTGCCGGGACAGCAACTCGATCTGTCGACGTGGACCGCCGAGGAGCGCCTACTCGTCGGCGCCGTCGTGTTGTGCAACGACGGAGAAGTGCAGATCGACATCGACGGTCGCCCGGCGATGATCGGCGATCCAACCGAGACCGCACTACTCCAACTCGTCGTCGACGCCGGCATGCACGTCGTCGACATCCGAACCGGTGTGCGTCGGGTCGGTGAGAACCCGTTCGACTCGACACGCAAACGGATGAGCACCCTGCACGGTCCGATCGCAGTCGCCGGGTCCATCGGTGACCTGTTCGGCGGTGTCGACACCGGCGGTCACGTCGCATACGCGAAGGGCGCGATCGACAGCCTCGTCGGCGTGGCCGACAAGGTCCACACCGCCAAAGGCGTTGTCGCACTCGACGACGAACACCGGCAACGACTACTCGCGACGAACGACGAAATGGCCGCAGGCGGGCTCCGCGTCCTCGGAGTCGGATACCGCAGCTTCGAACCGGCAAACAGCGACATCGCCGAGATGGTCGCAGGCGCCGAGTCGTCGCTCACGATCATCGGTCTCGTGGGGATCATCGACCCGCCGCGTAGCGAGGTTCGCGACGCCGTGAGACTGTGTCGCGCCGCAGGAATCCGACCCGTGATGATTACCGGCGACCACCCGCTCACGGCCAAAGCAATCGCCCATCAACTCGGCATCGCCACCGATGAACGTGTCCTCACCGGCAACGACCTCGACGAGCTGAACGACACCGAGTTCGACACCGCCGCCAGAGAGGTGTCGGTCTTCGCCCGGGTGTCGCCGGAACACAAACTACGGATCGTCAAGTCGCTCCAGAGCCAGGCCCAGGTCGTGGCGATGACCGGTGACGGTGTGAACGACGCACCAGCACTCAAGCAAGCCGACATCGGCGTAGCGATGGGCATCACGGGCACCGACGTCAGCAAGGAAGCCTCCGACATGGTGCTGCGCGACGACAACTTCGCCACCATCGTGGCCGCCGTCGAGGAAGGCCGGGTCATCTACGACAACCTGCGCCGCTTCGTCAGCTTCGCGGTCGCCGGCAACCTCGGCAAGATCATCGTGATGCTCGGATGGCCGATCCCCTACCTCCTCGCAGGCGGCAACGTCGATGCCGCCATTGCCCTGTTGCCTTTGCAGCTGCTGTGGCTGAACCTGATGACCGACGGCCTGCTCGGATTGTCAATGGGTGTCGAGCCAGCAGAACCCACCGTCATGCAACGCCCACCGCAGCGACCCGGAGCCAGCCTGTGGGCCGACGGCCTCGGCCGACGCTCGCTCGTGATCGGCACGCTGATCGGCATTGCATCACTCGCTGTCGGTTTCGCGTATCGCGAAACCGGCCAGGACGAGTGGCAGACGATGATCTTCACGACGCTCGCGTTCATGCAGGTGTTCCAGGCCTTCGGCACACGTTCACGCACCGAATCCATCCGCACGATCGGCTGGAACACCAACCGGGTCATGCTGGCAATCGGCGGCGTCGTCGTCGCACTGCAACTCGCCGCCCTCTACACGCCGCTCAACGAGTTCCTCGACCTCGATCCGCTCGGCGCCGTCGACCTGGCTGTGTGTGTGGGGCTCGGCGTGCTGCTGTTCGTCGTGCTCGAAGTCGCCAAGACCCGGACACGGCGCGCCACCCGCAACACACCAACGACAGCCGACCAACCGTCGGCGTCACTCACCACCCCGTACCAGGAGGTATCACCATGAACTGCCCGACCTGCCCCGACAGCACGCTGATCATGACCGACCGCTCCGGCATCGAGATCGACTACTGCCCGACCTGTCGCGGCGTGTGGCTCGATCGCGGCGAACTCGACAAGATCATCGAACGCGACGCGAGTCCCCCGGCGCGCCAGCCCGATCGGACCGACGATGCTCGGAGCGACCGCGGCCGCGACGTTCGCGACCGTGACGATCGCGACCGCGACGACCGAGGCCGACGCGACGAAGCACGGCACGACCGAGGTCGCTACGACGACGATGACCGGGACGACGACGACCACCGCTACGCAGCCGGCGGGCGCAGGAAGCGCAAGCGCGAATCGTTGCTCGGTGAGCTCTTCGACTTCTGATGTTGCGACGAACACGACAACCCGATCCCGTCGCGCCACCACCACCGAAGTGGCAGCAACGCTTCGACGCAGCCGTGACCCTGATCCGGTCACGGCCACAACCGGCATGGCTCGACGACCGACTCACCGCACTGCAGCGAGCGCTCACCAACACCCACGAAACCCGCGACCGGATCGACGCATCAATCGAGCAGCTCGGCGTCGACCAATCCGCCGCCGAACTCAAAGCAGCGTTGCGTGAACGACAACGGCCACGACCCGGCGACGACCGACAACGAATCGATCGGCGCATCGACGCACTGCGACGCCGATACGACGCCGTGAACGACATGGCCAACCGACGCGACGAAATCGAACAACAACTCCTCGACACCGTCGCCGACGTCGAACTGCTCGCCGTCGAAGCAGTCCACAGCAGCACCCTCGACACCGACCCCGCACACCACCTCGACGACCACCTGCAACGCCTCGACACCGATCTACGGGCGCTCGAACTCGCACGACGCGAGATCGACGCCCTCTGAACTCGCATCAGCGACCGAAACGGACTCACCCGATCACATGCACTGCCCGCTCTGCCTCGACACCGTGCTCGACATCACCTTCCACGCCGGCATCGAACTCGACATCTGCCCCCGCTGCCGCGGCGTCTGGCTCGATCGCGGAGAACTCGACCGACTCGGCTCCGACAACGCCTCACGGCCACGACGGGAGCACTCCGATCGGTCGACAGCACACGACGACGGGTATCGCGACGACAGATTTCGCAACGACGAACATCGCTCTGACCGACGCAGCAAGAGAACCCGCAAGAAGCGCCTCTCGGACCGCCTTGGTGATGTCTTCGAAGAGATCATCGACCTCTGAATCACCGCTCACCAGTCGCCCCACAACACGCGCCTGGCGGACACCTCGCACCATTCGCCCCGGAAATCAACCACCAGAAGGCCCATCATGAACCGAACACTTCTCGACCACCTCCAGCAGATGCGCAGCTACCCCAGCATCACGATCCTGATGAACACCCGACCCGGCTCCACCTTCGGCAACAGCGACCTCGCCCGAGCCCGAGAACTCCTCACAACCGCTCGAGGGCGCCTCGACACACTCATCGACGAAGACCCAACACCTCTCCTCGATTCCGTCGAGCAGCACGTCGACCAACGCGTCGGACAGCGCTCGACCCATGCGCTCGCGATCTGCGTGTCCCATGAGTACCAAGCCGCCGTCCTGCTCGGCGGAACGGTCGAAGAACGCGTCGTCATCGACGTGACATTCGCAACCCGCGACCTCGTTGCCGACTTGCATCGCACCGTCGTGTTCCAGGTTCTCACCGTCAGCGATTCGGTCGCCCGCCGCTTCGCAGGCGACCGACAGCGCCTCATCGAGGAACGTTCGGACCAGTGGCCGCTGCAGCGAGACGACGACCTGAGCGACACGCTCTGGTCACAGACCGTCACCGCTGCGGCCCGAGACTCGTACACATCGCACCGCGTCCCGACCGTCACCGCCGGGGTCGACCGCTCCACGAAACGAGTCCTCGACACAGCAGACCTCGACGTCATCGGACACGTGAGCGGCAACCACGATCGAACCGCAGCGGGCGGCCTCCACACACTGGTCTGGCCCATCGTGCTGGACTGGAAACGACTCGGCCAGACCCGGGCGCTCGAAGAACTCGACGACGCCCGCTCGTCCAAGCGCTACGCCGCCGGCGTCGGCGAGATCTGGCCGCTCGCCGAAGACGGTCGCGTCGAACACCTTCTGGTCGAAGACGACTTCCGCTTCGCTGCACGCATCGACGACAACGGCCTCCTCCACCCGACCGACGACGACCACCGAGACGTAACCGACGACGTCGTCGATGAACTCATCGAGGCCGTACTCGCACACGGCGGCCGCACGACCATCGTCGACTCCACGACCCTCGAACAATGCGGACACGTCGCGGCGGTCCTGAGGTACTGAGCAACCGACCAGCTACCCACGCGACCGACCAGAAGCAGCTCCTCCGACGACGACCTTGCCGAATCGACACACCATCGCGTGCAGCCACAGCGGCAGATCGGGTCAGCAACGGCGATGAGTGACGACGTCTCGCAGTTGGTCTTGGTGGTCTTCCTGATCGCAGTCAGCGCTGCCTTTGCCGGAACCGAACTCGCCCTCGTCTCGCTCAGCAAGGGCCAACTCCAAGGCCTCATATCCCGATCCTCGACAGGCGCACAGCTCGCACGACTCGCTCGTGATCCGAACCTGTTCCTCGCGACGATCTAGATCGGGATCACCTCCTCCTAGATCGCAATCACCTCCTCGAACCGCTCCGCGACCGACTCGCCGGACTCCTCGAACGATCCGGCAGCCCAACCTGATCGCAGCTGTCGCCAACAATCACTAAAGCAACAAACCAGCGTCATCTGCACTTTCTGGGCGCCGACGCCGAGCGCATCCGTGCCGTTCTCGATCGGTGCGGAGTCGCTCGTGCTGGCGACGTTATGCGTGCTTCCGACGGTGGGTGTCTTGGTGCTCGTTGCCCATCTTCCGCTCGCCCGAGAGTGGTTCGCCCGACGCGGCCAACCGCCGAGATGACGATGACTTCGCCGTCGAGGTCATCCAGCAGACCGACCTGCCCTCTGGATCACCTCATCGGTGATGGTGTACGAACAGTCGGCCAGTTCGTCACTGGTCACCTACAACGTGGATCCGGATTGAAGCCCCCTCGCCTCGACCTTCAGGTCTCCACTCGAACCGGCGATACACACCTCGGCTGAATCCTGGGAGATGCAGCGGACGCAACCGTCGTCGAGGCACACCGAGCGGAGGGGTCGGAGGACGAACCGTCCCCAGTCTCATCTGGACCAGACCAGCGAGGGCCCCGCCCCGGACCACCCTGCGCTTCGGGTCAACCCATCGACTTGGCACCGTCGATGGACTCGCGGATGATGTCGGCGTGACCCGCGTGCTGAGCGGTCTCCGCGATGATGTGGGCGATCGTGCGGCGGGCACTGCGCTCGGCGCCCGGCGGGAACCACGGTGCCGAGGGGAGTGGGAACGATTGGTCGAGGTCGATCTGGGCGACGAGGAGATCTGTCGCCGCGGCGATCCGTTCGTACTCGGCGAGCACCTCCGTCAGCGTCTCGTCGTCGGAGAGTCGGAAACCGGCGTGGTAGGCGGCGAGCGTCGCCTCGTCGGGGTTCGACCAGTCGATGTCGTCGGCCGGGGCACCGTTCACCATGAAGTCCGCCCAGTCGGCTTCGGTGTGGGCGACGTGCTTGATGATGCCGCCGACCGAGAGGTCGCTGACCGTCGAACGTTCCCGGGCCTGCTCATCGGTCAGCCCGGCAGTGGTCTGGCGCAGGAGCTCCCGATGGACGCCGAGTGCATCGAGGAGGTCGCGTCGCTCCGGCGCCATCGTGGTCGCAGTGCCGTCGGTGGTGGTGTCGGTGCTCGTGGTATCGGTGTCGTTCATGGTTTCCATCCTGAACAACGATGCGGACAGAAGCTGTCCTTGTTGATGAAGAAGCGCAAATTGAGAGGAATGCCTCTCGACATCGCACAATCTCGAGCAGCGGGCCGCTCGCGGACGTGCCGATCAGGAGCGGCCGGATCGACCGGGCAACGCTGATGATCTGATCGGATCAGCCCGGCCGTGTCGTTGATCTGTCTTACCGAACGTAGTACGCTTCTCCGATGGCCGTTCTGAACTTTCGAACCGACGAGCGCTCCGAACGAGCGCTCGCAGAACTCATGGCCGACGGGTCGACGACATCGGATGCGATCCGCCAAGCACTCGTCGATGCTGTGCGCCTTCGGCGACGCGAGCAGATGCGCTCAGAATCGCTGGACGTGCTCGACGACGAGGACGACCGGGCCGAGAGTCGTCGTGTTCTCGCCGAGATGGACACGCTTCGTGCGTGGTGACATCCACCGCCTGCGCGCTCCGAAGTCAACGCGGGGTCACGAGCAACAGGGCGCTCGATACGCCGTTCTTCTCCAATCCGACGATCTGATGCTGTCCACCGTGCTCGTCGCTCCCACGTCGCGTTCGTCTGCGCCGAGGATCTTCCGCCCGACGATCACCATCGACGGTGACGACACCCAAGTTCTCGTTGAACAGACATCGGCCGTCGCGCACGAGCGACTCGGCGAGTTTGTGGGCCGACTCCGTCACGACGAACTCGACGCGATCGACGAAGCCCTTCGTCTCGTGCTCGAGTTGGACTAGAAACCGAGACCCGGACCCAGCGAATTGGTCCGCTGCCGTCAACATCCACAGTCCATCGTTGCCACGACGACGTTCTGGGCGGGTGGCCGAGCGCATCCGTGAGGATATGGGGGTAATCCTCGCCGCTTTCAGTGGTGGTGAGGGACTCTGGGTGACTGCCCCGCCGGGGCTCGAAAGGAACCCATCCCATGTCTTGGTCACCTGAGTTTCAACGCGTGAATCGCGCCGACGGAGGGGT
>NZ_JBDVNU010000002.1:0-11918 GCF_039969435.1 Ilumatobacter sp. | reverse complement strand
CCACACGAAGCGATCCGCCTCATTCTCGACAGCACCAGCTGAAGACTCTTGCTCGGACGCCGGCGGCTGCAAGCCGATCGGTGATCGGGACTCGTCGGACCAAAGCTCAGACACTGGTGAACCGGGGTCGATGCCGTGCGGCACAACATCCGCTCGATATAGGCGTGTCCAACTTACTCGCCAGCCCGAGCAGTTCGGCACTTCGCGCTTGGCTGCGGTCGCTCAGTATCGCGCGTCCTCGATCCGGCCGTCGTGGGCAGTCCCGCCGAGTGCTCCGCCGAACAGTCGGTGGCCAGCTGCAGACGCCGTGGGCGGGCATGGCACGAGCTGCAGGCGTGTCGAGTGGTCAAGCCATGGGCGTTGCATGGGCATCGATGCGAAGTGCTGGGATCTGGTTCCAACCGGGCGGTACAACACCGGCTACATGCATGCTGCTGACTCAGGAAAGGCGTCGTTCCCTGCGCAAGAGGGAGCGGAGTGTCTCGGCGTTCGCGTAGCCGACCCGCAGCGCGATCTCGGCGGAGTTGAGGTCGGTGGTTGCCGAGAGATGCCGAGCCCGTTCGATGCGAAGACGTTGGACGAAGCCCAGCGGAGTGAGGTTGAGCGCCGAACGAACTCGTCGTTCGAGCGTGCGCCGGCTGGTGCCGAGCGACTGCGCGACGAACGCGACGTCGAGCGGTTCGTCGAGGCGTGCGCGCACGAAGCGTTCGAACTCGACGACGATTGGGTCATCGTGGCGGAGGTGTTCATAGGCGACGAAGGCCGCCTGCGACGGGCGCTCGTCGATGAGGAGCAGCTTGGCAACGTGCTGGGCCAGGTCGGGGCTGACCGTTCGCACGAGTGAGAGTGCGAGGTCGATGTGGGCGAAGGCCGCGCCGGCGGTGACGAGGTTTCCGTCGACCACGACCATGGTGTCGAGATCGAGGTCGACGGTCGGATAGCGCTTTCGGAACTCCGGCCCCAGGAACCAGCTGGTCGTCGCCCGCCGGTGGTGCATCCGTCCGGTCTCGGCGACGGCGAACACACCGGTGCACGCCGCGGCGATCTGGGTGGTCGCGTCGTCGAGACGCTCGAGTGACTCGATGACCGAACGGGCATCTCGGGTCTGCAAGGCGTCGTTGGTGGCGGCGGCGGTGAGGGTTCCAAGCGCAGGGACGACGACCACGTCGAAGTCGCCGGACTCCGACAGCGGGTGGTCCACCGACAGGGTCATCGATGTCGTCGTGGCCACCCGCCGCTTCGGTCCGACGATGGCGAGCTCGATCGGGTCGATACGCGGGTCGACATCGCCGCGGGCTCCGTCAGCCACCCGCACGATGTCGATCACCGACGCGACCGCCGAACCAAAGCAACCGTCGAGAACGATCAGTCCGATCCGCATGGCGTGAACGGTAGCAATACTGCCGTATCCGCCACTCGCCAACACCCCCTCCTCGTCGTACGTTGGACTTCTCACACCAGCAGCCCCGAACCGAGGAGACCACCATGTCCACACCCGCATCACTCCCGTACGCCTTCGTCGCCAAGATCGTTGCGGCCGATGGCCAGCACGACGCGCTCGGCGATCTGCTCGCAGGCGCCGTCGAACTCGCCAACGAAGAGGAAGGCACCATGGTCTGGTTCGCGGTCAGGACCCACCCCGACACCTTCTGGATCTTCGACGCGTTTCCCGACGAGGCCGCTCGCGACGCCCACGCCAACGGCGCCATCGTCGAAGCCCTGATGGCGAACCAGCAGCTCCTCGGCGCAGCGCCCGAGATCCTGCCGGCCGACGTCCTCGCTTCCAAACTCCCGTAGTCCGCCACCGCTCGAGACGGTCGAGCGCTGCCGAGCGGCATGGCCAATCGCCTCGACACCCGCACCACGTTGACGATCCCCGACGGGCCGATATCCAGTGTGCGAACTTGCGCGCGACCTGGCAGTAGGCCGGCCACAGCAGCCCTTCGCGTTCCGCCCGCCGTCGAAGGTTGGAGACCCACCAAGAACGAACGTCGAGGGCTTCGAGGAAATCGGTCCATACGTGCGGTTTCGATCGAGTGGAGCAGAGACCGCTCGACCTCGCAGAGGCTGCCGTGCTCTCCATCCGGAACGGAGTCCAGCATTGCGATGGCTTCCTCGTCCGTGAGCGCCAGGCAGCGCCTCGAGCGCGCGCTGGAGTTCCTCGACCCGTTCGACGGAAGGGTTCGACCTCTCGTCCGGCATCGGACCGAGAGCAGCGAGTCGCTTCACCTCCGGGCGCACGTGATCATGCCCCCGCACGAAACGCCATTCGCTCCGAAGTGCCGATCGCTCGGAGGTGACCCACCCCTATCGCACGCGCATATCTGCGTTGGACGCGTCTCGAAGGTGCCGCGCAAGGGCACGCATAACGATCACCGCCAGCCGTCACAGACCCCGCTCGGGTACGGCACGTGAGCGCTCGGTCCGGCGCCCGATATTGCTCGTCACCTTCCGACGGGCGCCAGGACGCGACGAGACCGATCGTCGTGCCGGTTCTCCCTGGGGTGCGGAACGCAACTACCGATGGCAATATGCGTGCCCAGATCCGGGGGGTGGGGGATGGTTCTGTCCACCGTCACCGCTGCGTTGGTGGGACACCGAGACATGACGCTCCACGCGGTCGTCGCTGGCTGTCCGCTGTGACAAACTCGGTCGAAGATCAGGGTTGTTCGGACCAGAATTCGATCCGATTGCCAGCGGGGTCGAACACGAAGAACCCGGGTGAGCCCCACCGTCGGTGGATGGTTGATGCTTCGATCTCGTTCGCAACCAGTCGATCCCGTACCGCCACTGCGTCCTCGACGCACCAGCTGAGCGTCAGCCCGGCCCCGTCGCCGCTTGCGATGCTGGCACGGTGTGCGTCGGCGACGCTGAGGTGAACACCTGGGTGCAGCTCGAATTCGATGAACCAGTCTCGTTCCATCGACGTTCGGAGGCCGACACGTGTCCGATAGAAGTCGACGAGTTCGCTCCATCGGTCGGTGTAGAGGATCGTGTTCGTTGCAGCGATTCGCAGCGGTGCAGGATGCTCGTCGAGGTCGCCGACGAGGTGTGCCCAGCACGGTGCTTCGCCGCCGTGGTCAGGATCGTTGGGCATGTCTTCATGATGGCAGGCGTGTCCGGATCGGTGGGACAGAGGTGTGAGGGACTTTGGTCCCTACCGGAGCCGACCTCGATCCATGAGTCTCGTACTATGCGACTTGAGATCACTCAGCGGGCCGACTTGGCCGTGCGGGCACTGGTGCTGTTGAAGCGATCACCATCGCGTCTCAAGAGCGCTGATCTGGCTGCGGCGTTGGGGACGACGGCCGGCTTCGTGCCCCATGTGATGGGGCCGCTGGTGCGTGCGGGGTGGGTTCGTTCGGTTCCCGGCCCGACCGGCGGTTACGAAGCGGTCGTCGCCCTCGACGCATTAAGCGTGTTGGAGATCGTGGAAGAGGTCGACGGGCCGACCGAGAGTGGGCGGTGTGTGGTTGCCGATCGCTCGTGTGACGCAGCCGCACCCTGCGCTCTCCACGTCGCGTGGGCTCGTGCGCGCCGAGAACTCGTCGCGTCACTGGCCGGCTTGCCGTTGGCAGCGGTTGCGGTGACGGCATGACTACGTTCGCTACCTCGCACGCCTTGTGGCTGCTGCGCTCGTCCAAATCGACCACCACGCGTCGAGTGGCAATTCGGCCATCAAGGTCATCGGCCTTGCCAATGTCGCTGCGCCCGCAACCGGTGCCGCCCGAACCACACCGATTCAAGGAGACCAGTTCATGACCACTTTCACCGAACACACCAAGCTCGCCGAAATCGTCACCGCACAGCCGGGCCTCGCTCGCGAACTCGAGACACGAGGTCTCGACTACTGCTGCGGCGGAGCTGCAACGCTGGCGGACTCGTGCCGATCCAGCGACCTCGACGTCGACACGGTTCTCGCCGAACTCGCCGCGGTCGACGTCGAAGACGTCGCACCAGCGTGGGCGACGATGAGCGTCGCTGAGCTGGTCGACCACCTCGAGAGCACGCACCATCAGTACCTGTGGGCGGAGTTGCCTCGCCTGTCAGCGCTCGCCGACAAAGTCGTGTCGGCGCACGCCCGACGACACCCGGAACTGAACGAGATCGCTGCTTGCTACGCGACCCTGCGAGCCGACCTCGAACCGCACCTCACCAAAGAGGAACGTGTGCTGTTTCCCATGGCCCGTGAACTCGCCGCTGCAGGAACGGCACCGACGATTCGACACGGGACGGTCAGCGACCCGATCTCGGTGCTGCTCGTCGAGCACGACACCGTCGGCGAACTCCTCGCCCGACTCCGTGAACTCACCAGCAGCTACCAGACCCCGGCCGACGGTTGCGCCTCCTACGCGGCATTGTTCTCCGGATTGGCCGAGCTGGAGGCAGACACCCACCTCCACGTGCACAAGGAGAACAACATGTTGTTCCCGGCCGTCGTCGCACTCGAACAACAAGTGGCGTCGTGATCGTCCGCCCACTGACCGACCACGACCTCGCCAACCGGGGCGAGCTGGCCACCCGTACCGACGTCGAGCTCCTCGTTCGCTCGTTCTACAGGTATGCGGCGATGGACGAACTCCTCGGCCCGATCTTCAGTGCCGCCCACGTGGCCTGGGACGACCACGTCGCCACCCTGACCGACTTCTGGGCGTGGCAGTTGCTCGGCGAACGGAGCTACATCGGCCAACCCTTGCGCGCTCATGAACCCGTCCACGCCCGCACCCCCTTCGCGGACGCCCACTACGAACGCTGGCTCGACCTCTTCGTCAGCACCGTGGACGAACACTTCATCGGGAACAACGCGGAACTGGCGAAGCACCGCGCGCAGAAGATGGCGACAGCGCTGCGCAAGCTCCTGCGCGGCGAATACAGCGCCGCGAGCGAACCGGTCGAAGCGACGTTCGCGACCTCTTCCGACCAGCGGATCTGCGGTCCTCCACATGGCTGACCAACAGAGACCCCAACGACACATGGATGGACATCGATGAACGAACCAACACTTCCATCGGAACTCGTCGCAGCTCGACGCACCCCGTTGTTCGACGTCGAATCCCTGCCCGATCAGCTCGCCGAGTCGCATCGCACGACGGTCTGGGCGCAGTTGTTCGTCCAGTCCGGCACCGTCCACTACACCGATCACGAGGGCGACACCCCACGCGACGTCGGCCTCGGGCCCGGCGACACCGCCGTGATCGAGCCCGGCATCGAGCACCGAGTCGAACCCGCGACCGACGCCACGTTCTTCATCCAGTTCTACCGAGCCCCCGACGCGCCGATGGTGCCCGGTTCGGTTGCAGTCGACTCACGGCGCCGCTCGGGGCCGTGGGAGCACCGCCACCGCGACCTGGACACGACCGAGGAGGTCCACGAGATGGTCACACGCCAGTACGTCGATGTGGTCCAGGACGAACTCCTCGAGCCGTACTTCGACTTCGAACCCGGCTTCATCGACTGGCAAGCCCACATCGAGTCCGTCACCGACTACTGGTGTCACGTGCTGCTCTACGCTCCCGGCTACGAGATCGATGTGATCGAGGCGCACCGAACACTTCACGACGCCGATCCGTTCACCCCGGAACTCTTCGATCGTTGGCTCGAGATCTTCCATGACACCGTCGACGGCGGATGGACCGGCCCGCACGCTGAGCACGCGAAGAAGCGGGCGACCGGTATGGCCTGGGCCATGGCCCAGCGATTCCTCGGCAAAGGAACCTGGCGACCCGCGCAACACCGCTGAACCAACCGAACCCTTCAACCGATCGCACCGAAGGAACACGACTCGTGCTCACCTACGTCACCGCCGACATCAACTGTCCCAGCTGCTTCAATCAGGTCATCGAGACGATCACGGCAACACCCGGGGTCCACGCAGTCGACCCCCACGTCGTCGACGGCTGTATCGCCATCACCCACGACCTCGACGAAAGCGTCCTGCTCACCACGATCACCACGATCGGCCACACCCTCGACATTGCCCCGAACGGCGAGATCACCATGGGCCAAGCCCACGCCACCACCGTTCACATCTGCGAAGCCCACCAACCCGGACACGCTGGCAGATCGACCGAGGAGCAGTGACGGACCAGTACTGGGGACCCGAGACCAGCAAGGCGATCGCCAACTTCCCACCCAACGCACAACAGATCGCCGCGGGGAACGATTGCACGGTGAACGAACAGACGAGCGGTACGGTCGAGACATGACCGAAGGTGGCGCGATGGAGACCCTGAGTCAGGCAACCACCCGTCTTGCGCTCGGCGGCTACGTCGAGGACTACCGCGCCCATGACGGACGCCTCGTCTGTGGACAGTGTTCGACGAGCCACAATCCCGCGGAACTGACCATCGATGCGATCGTCCGTTTCGAGGGCGACAGCAACCCTGACGACGAAGCCATCGTCTACGCGCTTGACGCCGGCTGCGGACACCGAGGGCTCTACATCTCCGCATACGGATCCGGGGCCACCGCCGACGACATCGCCGTCGTCGCTGCGCTACCAGATCTCAAACACTGAAGTCCCAAACGACCATCGCGCATTGCGCAGCCGCATCTCAGAGCTGATTTCCTCAGCCTTTGGTGCGCCTCATCCGGGTTCTCCTTCCAAGTGTCGTGAGGTCTGGGACTGTCAGACGATTGGTGTAACTGGTCTGGCGGTGCATGTTGGTTGTTGGGATCGTAGGCCTCAGAAGAGGCGGCCTTCGAAGGTGATGGCGAAGGCGTTGAGGGCGGGCTTCCAGCGGTTCATCCAGCGTTCCTGGCCGGTGCCGGTTGGGTCGAGCGAACGCACGACCATGTAGAGGCATTTCATCGCGGCCTGCTCGTTGGGGAAGTGCCCCCTCGCTCGGGTCGCCCGCCGGAATCGGGCGTTCAACGACTCGATCGCGTTCGTATCAGTCGAGTAGATGACCCGGCGGATCTCGGGTGAGTAGTCCAGGAACGGCACGAACTCGGACCACGCATTCGACCACAGGGTGCGGATCGCCGGATATTGCTCGCCCCATTTGTCGTGGAACTCATCGAGGCGGACCTGGGCGTCGGCTTCGTTGACGGCGGTGTAGACCGGTCGCAGATCGCGGGCCATCTTGTCCCAGTCGCGCCGTGAGGCGAGACGGAACGTGTTGCGGATCAGGTGCAGCACACAGGTCTGCACGACCGCCAACGGCCAGGTTGCTTCGATCGACTCGGGTAGGCCTTTCAGTCCGTCGCACACGACGATGCAGGCGTCGTCGACGCCACGGTTCTTGATCTCGGTGAGCACCTGCAACCAGTATTTGGCGCCTTCGCCGCCGGTGCCGATCCAGAGTCCGAGGATGTCGCGTTGACCGTCAACGGTCACGCCGATCGCGGTGTAGACGGGCCGGTTGGCGACTTGGCCGTCGCGAATCTTCACGACGATCGCGTCGATGAAGATCACCGGATACACGCGGTCGAGGGGCCGGTTCTGCCACTCGACCAAGTCGTCGAGGACCCGGTCGGTGATCTTCGAGATCGTCTCGCGACTCACGTCGGTCCCATACGTCTCAGCCAGATGCGCTTGGACCTCGCCGGTCGTGAGGCCTTTCGCGGTGAGCGAGATCACCATCGAGTCCACCCCGTTCAGACGGCGCTGCCGTTTCTTCACCGTTGCGGGTTCGAAGCTGCTGTCACGATCGCGGGGCACGTCGATATTGACCGGGCCGATCTCGGTGATCACCGTCTTCGAACGGGTCCCGTTCCGCGAGTTGCCGTGGTTGCGCCCGGCCGAGTCGTACTTCGAATAGCCGAGATGCTCATCCATCTCGACCCCCAACCCGGTCTCGAGGATCTGCTTGGTGAGATCACCCAGCAACCCTCCCGGGCCGACCAGATCGACCCCTTCCGATCGGGCCCGCGCGACGAGCTCCTCCGCGATCGACTGATCAAGCCGACCGTCATCGTTGTTGTTGGTGGGCGATGTCGCCACCACCACATCATGGTCTGTCATTGTCTGTCCTTCCGGCCGAACCACGACGGTTCAGCGTTTCAGGCCAGACCAGTTACACCGCGGATCTGACAGTCCCTGAGGTCTCGTTCTCATCCGCTGGCGACAGAAGCGACGACGACGTGAGCGGAGACGACGAGTTCGCTCCTTTGGTCGGCGTAGAAAATCGTGTTCGATCCGACGATTCGCAGCGGTGGAGGATGCTGGTCGACTTCTACCGGACAGTCCCTGCCAGCACGGTGCTTCACCGCCTTCATCAGGACCGTCGGGCATGTCTTCATGATGGCCAGCACGTCTGGATCCGCTGCACCGGCGAGCGTCAGCGGTTGGGGCGTGACGCTCTGGGCTTTGCCGTCGGGACGTGCAGATCCTTACGTCGAGCGATCCGGGCGGTCAGTTGAGTTGGTCGAGGATCGCCGCGAGTTCGGTGCGGAAGGTGCGCAACTCGCTCCGGTGAAGGACGGAAAGTGAGTCCAGGAGTGATTGGCCGTGTTCGGTGAGTGTCAACAGTGTGCGGCGAGCATCGCCAGGGTCGATTCGGCGTTCCACGTACCCGTTCGCCTCGGCGCGATCGATCAACTCGCCCACGGAGTGGAGTCGGAGCTGTAGGGCCTCGGCGAGTTCGCTCGTCGACGGCTGCCGCCCTGAGGCCGATCCGCGGATCGCGAGGAGGAGTTGGTGCTGGGCCGGGGTGATGTCGTGATCTCGGGCAGCGCCCTCGGAGAACGCGAGGAACCGCCGGAGCGCATGGCGGAACTCGGCAAGTGACCGGTAGTCGTCGTCGGTCAGAGGCGTGTCGGGATCGGTCATGTGCTATTCGCTCCGAGGTCGCTGTCCGTGGTCTCGTAGGCGTCGAAGCGGCGTCGCTGGTTCTCGATCAGGGCAATCGGTGAGGTCAGCACCAGACTCGTCAGCGCCCCGATGATCGTGACCGGTCCGAGCGCGAGGCCGGACATCTCGGTGACAACGAGAGTCGACCCGATCGGCGTTTTCGTCACAGCAACGTTGGCGGCAACCATCGTGGCGGCCACGAACATCCACGTGTGATCGATCGCCAGCCAATCTGCCGCCGCCCACCCCAGCGTGTAGCCGGTGAAGAACAGCGGGATGATGAACCCGCCCCGCCACCCGGTGACCAATGCGACTGCGGCAGCAGCGAGCTTGACGATGCCTGCGAGCAGAAGCGTTGTCGTGAGAGGTGCGGACGAAACCAGTTCGAGAATTTGGACCTCGCCATTGGTGAGCGCGTACGGGCTCACCAGAGCGAGCGCGCCGAGCACAACCCCGCCCACAACAGGGCGAGCAGATACAGGAATCAACGACACCACTCGATGGAGCAGATCCACCAGCACCGTGAACACAACTCCGATCGCTGCGCCAAGCACGCCTGCGAGCACCGCCCACAACAGGTCGACTCCCGCAACCAGATCCGAACCCGGCAGGTTCCAGATGGGTTCGAGCCCGTGACCACCCAACACGGTGGAGAGAGCGAACCCGCACACGGAGCCGATCGCTGCGGGTACGAGCGCTTCGTAATACTCGAGTCCACGACGATGCGGGATCTCCAATGCGAACACAGCTGCGCCGAGCGGCGCTCCGAACAGTACGGCGAATCCGGCGGCCATCCCGGTGATGGCGAGTACCCGGAGATCAGCGGCGTCCACCTTCGAGCGACGGGCGACCCGCGTTGCCAACGTGCCCGTCATCGTGACCAGCGGAGCTTCGGGACCAAGCGTCCCCCCGGCGCCAATGCACAACAGAGACACTGGAATCAGCGACCGCAACCGGCCGTCGGTGTCGCGACCATCCGCACCCGACTCTTCGATGTCGCCATCGGTCATTCCCGAGACATGAATGTTGCCGACCAACAGATCGACATCAGCGGGTCGGCCCAACAGCTTGATCAGCACGCTCACCGCCACGCCGGTGACTGCGAGTACCGCGATCTGACCGACGCTCGTCCACCGGCCAGTCCCGATGCGCTCCGACACGACGTGGAGAACCCACAGATACACCGCCCCGGCTGCGCCGCCACCGAAACCCATCGCCACAATCAGTGCCACCATCCGGGACCTGATCCCGAAGAAGTCGTTCAGCCGGTCGCGCGGAAGAGTACCCAACACCGTCGATAGATCGTAACACGATCTATTTGAGATCGTGGCTCGGGGCTCGGAAGACCCGACGTCCTGACCTCATCAAATTCGTCCCACACCACCGGGCGGCGACCCCCAGATTGCGTGACAACTCGTGGAAACCCACGGCTGAGGCGAGCAGTGGCCGTCAGCGTGCTGTGGGGCGCGGTGCGGAAATCGCCACCTGGTCTTCCTCCACCGGATCGCTGAGAAGGGCGACGAGGCGCACGAGATCGGTCTCGGTGATGTCGACGAACGAATCAATCGAGCGCAGCGCAGCCAGCACATCGGCGTGTGAAGGGCCTCCTGCGACCGACCCCGGCGAGGGCTTGTTGGCCGCCGCCGGGTAACGACGCCAAGCGAACATGGCGTTGAACGCAACAGCGAGCATCACCATGGCCACGGCGTTGAGCAGAACTGGCCGGACAACGAACTGAAACCCCAGGTCGTACACCGCAGGGCCGCCCACGACTGCTGTCAGCGCCGTAGCTCCGCCGGGCGGGTGGATGCATTTCAGCACGTGCATCGCGCCGATCGCTGCGCCGACAGCAACGGCTGCGGCGAGCTCGATCGATCCGATCATCTCCGCTGCCGTCACGCCGATCAACGCCGACGTGACGTGACCTGCCACGACCGGCCACGGTTGCGACAACTGTCCGTGGGGCACGGCGAAAAGCAGCACGGCACTCGCGCCCATCGACGCGATCACCATCGACGCGCCATGCAGATCGAGCGCGTCGCGCGTGATCAACATCAGAATGCCGATGGCAACGAAACCGCCGAGGCCCGATACGGCCTTCTCCTTCGTGCTGACCTCGTCGACCTCGACGCCGAGCCACCTCATCCACGTCGCCACGATCGGCGAGGCTACAACGGCATCCAGAAAACGCCGGAAGGACCCGCAAACTGACCGCACCAGCCACCACGCCCTCGAAAACACGCATATCTACGCTCGACCCAAGAGTCGTGGACCGATCGAGAACGGCACGTGAGCGAGCGGCCTGGCCCTCGATATCGCCCGTGCCCTCCATCGGATGTCGAGCATCGTCGAGACCGATTGTCGCAAAGGGAGAGTTAGTCAGGCTGCGAAACCTCAATCGTGCGAACTCCGACATCGCCCTCGACCGTCACGCTGTCGATCGGCGCCGCATCGGCCAACGCAATCGCGAAGAACCGTCCGACTTCGAACTCGTCGCTCGTGAGGATCTCGATGGCATCAGGCTGAGCAATCTCCTCGCCCGGCTCCAGCCCGAAGCCCAACACAAACGACTCACCGTTTGCGGTCAGCTGTACTGCGTAGCTCTCGGTATCGGCGAGTGTCGGGCATGTCCGAGTCGATGTGCTCAAACCAGCAGTTGCAACGAAGACGCCAATGCACGGGACATCCGAATCTTCGGCATTCTCGGTGAGGGACACGGGCCGGTCGTTCACAAGCCCGATCGTGCGCGGAAACGGTGCGTCACTGCACGCCGACAGGACCATCAGCACTGAATCGCCCTGGGTTTGATGGAGGCTCGTTCTATTGGTTTCCAACCCCGGTCGGGGCGGTCTGTTGTGCAGCGTAGAACGCTGCTTCGAACTCGTCGGGCGGGACATCGCCGCAGTGGCTGTGGAGGCGGTCGGTGTTGAACCAGTGGACCCAGCCGAGCGTGGCGAGTTCGAGCTGGTCGACGTCGTCCCATGGTCGTGGTGCGTCAGGTCCGAACACGCACTCGGTCTTGTAGAGCCCGTTGACGGTCTCGGCGAGCGCGTTGTCGTAGGAGTCCGCGACGGTCCCGATGGAGGGGCGAGCGCCGATCTCGTCGAGGCGTTCGGTGAACCGA
>NZ_JBDVNU010000001.1:0-10794 GCF_039969435.1 Ilumatobacter sp. | reverse complement strand
GTGGGAGCGGGTGGGGTCGTCGTCTCGACCGTCGAGGCAACGGTGGTGGCGAGTTCTTCGGTCGGCGGGACGCTGGTGTCGGACGTGGTGGTCGGCACGGCGGTGGTGAGCGGGACGGCGTCGTTCGTCGCTCTGCTCGTGGTCGACGGCGCGACCGTCGTCGACGACGTGGTGATCGCCGCCGGCACCTCTGCGTCCGACGTGTCGACGAACGCCTCGTCGCGTACGGCGTCGCCGTCGCCGCGATCGATCAGTGCCACGCCGGTGCCGGCCGCCAGCAGGAGGAGGCAGGCGGCTGCCGTCGGCGCGACCCAGGCCGCGACGCGCCGTGCGGTCCGCACGATCCGGGGGAACCCGTCGGTGGCGGTGAACGCATACGGCGTGGACGGAGCGGGCGTCGATGCCGTGGCCCCGGCCAGGATCCGGTCGCGCAGCGCACCGGGAGCCGCATAGACCGGGGCGGACGCGAACAGTGCGAGAGGGGCGACCCTGCTGCGACGGGTGTCGCACACCTCGCACGCCTCGACGTGGCGCGCCACGCGTTTGCGCACGAGCACGGTGAACTCGCCGTCCCACTTCGCGAGCAACCGGTCGAGGTCGTCGCAGTCCTGACGCCCGGCCTTGGCCACGACGTATGCCGTGAGGCTCCGTTCGACGCGTTCGCGCATGCGGTGCACCAGCGTGTAGCTCTGGTTGGCGTTGACGCCGAGGGCGTCGGCCAGGTCCTGCCCGCCGAGGCCCTGACGAACCGACAACTCCAGCACCAGTTGGTCACGCTCGTCGAGGCCGCGCGCTGCGTTGCGGACGAGTTCGGCGAGATCCTCGCCGGCGACGGATTCCGTCACGTCGACGCCGGGGTCGAGGTGGCGTTCGTCAGCCATGTCGTACCCGTCGTCGGATCCCGAGAAGTCGGTGGCGATCGTGCGGCGGCGCTTCTTGGTGCGTCGGTACACCTCGTTGCGCAGGATCGCGAACAGCCACGGTTTCAGGCGGTCGGGGTCGCGCAACTGGCCCAAACGTTCGGCGGCGATCAGGATGACGTCGTGGAGGACGTCGGCGGCCTCGCTGCGGTCGTTGAGCATTGCTGCAGCGGTGTCGTGCAGCGCATCGGAGTAGCGGTCGTAGATCCCGGCGAGCGCGCTGGGGTCCCCGGCCAGGTGGCCGGCGACCAGTGCTGCGTCGCTCGAATGCATCGTCATGGGACATGTGGGCCTCCTCCTCACCTGTCCAGAGCGGTGAGTGGAGGCGATCTCGCGGTTTTCGCGAAGATTTCGGGGGACCTCGCTGGTCGACGGTCGTCAGACCCAGCCGATCTTCATGGTAATTCCCAGAGGGGCGCCAGGGGCGACGACTTTGGGGCGGATGGTCGGAGCGTCGGGCGGACCGGTCTGGGGTTCGATGCACGTCGCACGGTCCGGCCGGTCGTACACGACCCAGTGATCGACCGGTGACGACACGGTGACGGTGGCGGCGGTCGCCCGCTCGTAGTGGAGGACGATCGGGTGGTGGTTGACGAAGCAGTCGTCCCACGGGCCGGCCGGTGGTGTGACGAGTCGCCCGGTGGGAATGCCGGCGGAGTCCTGTTCGTACATGGCGACGGGGTCGAAGTCCATCCGGTCCGGTTTCGCGAACCACGGGTGCCATCCGATCGACGCGGGGAACACCTCGTCCGTGGCGGCGACACGCATCCACAGCGCGACGTGGTCGGGTGCGAGCGTGATGACCTGATCGGCACGACCGGCGAGAGACCAGCCGAGCGAGTCGACCCCGAGCGGATCGACGAGTTCGCACGACATGGCGATGCGGTTCCCGTCGGCCGATGCCACCGTCCACTCACGGGCGAACGTCGTGCCGTGGATCGCATGGCGATCACGGTCCTGCGTGGGGAGCGTGCCGGGCGTGGCCGGAACCGGTGGACTCAGAGTGCCGCCTCCCGTGCCGTCCCCGTCCTGATGGTTGAGGTCGAGGGTGTGCGAGATCCCCAGGAAGTCGAAGCGACCGTTGCGGATGCGGCCGGCCCACGGGGCCATCGGGAACGATCCCCAATGTGTGGAGTGGGGATCGTGGTCGCTCGCCTCGGCGAGGAGGTCGACACCCGCGACCGAGATCTGGCGGATCCGGCCGCCGGCGGCGGGCACCACGACCATGCGTGCGTCGCCGGCGCTGAGTTCGACGTCGCCGGTCATCGCACTCACTGTACGGATTCGCCCGGACCGACGAAGGAGCGGGACGGAGCGGGACGGAGCAGGAGGTCGAAGTGCGACGGAGCCGGCGGAGGAGAGGTCGAAGTGCGACGATGGGGCCGTGCGAGCAGTGGTGCAGCGGGTGAAGCGGGCCGAGGTCCTCAGTCGGCCGGGACCCGACGACGACTACGTCTGCGTCGGTCGGATCGGCCCGGGCGCGTGCGTCCTGATCGGAGTGACGCACGACGACGGACAGGCGGAGGCCGATGCGATGTCCCGCAAGCTGGCCGGTCTTCGGATCTTCGGTGACGACGACGGAGTGATGAATCTGGGCGCTGCCGAGGTGGACGCCGAGTTCCTCGTGGTCAGTCAGTTCACGTTGTACGGGGACACGACCAAGGGACGACGACCGAGCTGGGTGGCGGCCGCTCGTCCGGAGCACGCCGAACCGCTCGTCGATCGAGTGGTCGACGGACTGCGGTCGACGGGACTGCGTGTCGAGACGGGACGGTTCCGCACCGACATGGAGGTCGACCTCGTCAACGACGGGCCGGTGACCCTGATCGTCGAGACCTGACGTCCGCTGCGAGCAGCCCGATCATCGCGAGCACCAGCGCCACGATGAACGGTCGGTCACCGACCGACACGTACCAGGTCGACCCGTCGCGCAGCGGCACGTCGCTGGTGATCACGGCCTGTTCGCGTTGGCGGGTGCGGTCGATCACGTCACCGTCGGGCGACACGAACGCGCTGAACCCGGTCGGCGAGGCCTGCGCGACCCAGCGGCCCGTCTCGATCGCACGCAGGCGACTCGACGCGACCTGTTGGGTCTGCACGATCGTGCCCGTGTAGCTCGCCCCGTTCGTCGGGTTGATCACCATCCCTGCCCCCAGCGCGACGCCCTCGCGGGCACGGCCCCCGAAGAACACCTCCCAGGAGATCACCGTCGCCAGCCGCTGGCCGTCGGGCAGGTCCAGCACGGCGGGGGTCGTTCCGGCGATCGCGCTGCCGACCTGGTCGACTGCCGAGGAGAAGCGTTCGATCACCGAGCGCAGGGGCACGTACTCGCCGAACGGGACGCGGCGCACCTTGTCGTACCGGCTGAAGATCTCGCCGTCGGGGGCGACCACGACGTGGGCATTCGTGTAGCGGCGCTCGCCGTCGACGCGCACGTCTTCGGTCAGCCCGACCGCGATCGGCACGCCGAGTCGATCGGCTTGGGCGACGATCATCGCGGCCTCCTGGGACACCTCGAAGTTCTCGACGTCGATGGTGTTCTCGGGCCAGAGGACGAGGTCGAGGTCGGGATCGGCGGCGATGGTCCGGGTGGCCTCGAGGTGCCGCTCGGTGACCACGATCGAGGGCACGTCGAGCGCCCGCGTGCCCTGCTCACCGCCACCCTGGACGACGGCGATCCGCAGCGTCTCGCCGGTGTCGGATCCCCGGGGTGCGAAGCCCGCCGCGGCGAGGGTCCCCACCGCGAGGCACAGCGCCGTGGTGACGGCGCGGCGTTCCGATGTGCTCCGGTACACCGGATCGTCGGCAGGGAGACCGTCGGCCGTCTCCCTCATGTGCCGAAGTGCTCCTCGCACTCCGGGAACGATGGCGAACCCCAGCTGGAACGTGAGCCACGTGAGCAGGGTCACACCGCCGACACGGACGACACCGACCAACGGGCCACCGACCTGGCTCATCCCGAGCGTCGCGAGTGGGACTCCGCCGAACGGGAACGAGAAGCGCAGCGCCTCCACCAGCGTGTGCGCGACCGGCCGGGCGAGCACCGACCAGCGGCCGTTGCGTCCGAGTGTCGTGCCGATCGCAGCGGCGAACGCGTGGAAGCCGGCGAAGATCGCGGCCGCCACGATGTAGCCGGGGCCGGTGAGTTGGACCATCCAGCCCATCCCGAGGAACATCCAACCCGCGCCGAAGAGCCATCCTCTCCGCGCTCGTGCGGGGCGGCTGGTCGTGTCGCGGAGCGTGAGATCGAACAGTGCGATGCCGAGAAGCGCGAGCGGCCAGAACCCCCACGGCGGCAGCGAGAGCGCCACGAGTGCACCCGAGCCGAGAGCGAGTGCCGGTCGGGCGACCCGACGCCGCAGCGGAATCGTCGCTCCCGCACCGGTACCCGCGGCATCGACGCGTACGGGACCGTTCCCGCCGGGGTCGTTCTCGACATCGTCGTTCGCGTCGGGCGGGATCACGGCGACAGTTCTACCGTCCGGTCGGCGGTCGCCATCGGGCCGCTCGGTCGACGTCGAACGGCGCGGTCAGGACAGAGGCGGCGAAACAGGCGTCCGCAGCTGGTCTCGGACGGTGAGCTCGAGGTGCACGACGATGCGTTGGCGCGTCGACCCGGGCGGATGGCAGGCGAACAGGGTGGCCGTGGCCGTGTCGGTCGGGTCGACGATCCAGAGCGCGTCGGGGTTCACGATCTCGGTGCCGGTGACCGTGTACTCGGACTCGCCGGCATCGGTCGTGAACACCACGGCGTCGCCTGCCACGAGTTGGTCGATGTCGCGGAAGGGGCCGCCGTGGCTGGTGCGGTGAGCGGCGACCACGACGTTGCCGACGTCTCCCGGCATCGCGGTACCGGGCCAGTGGCCGGGACCGTTGTCGAGAGTGGTGAGGCGGATGCCTTCGAGCAGCGGTTCGTCCACGCCCAGCTTGGGGATCGAGATGCCACCGAGTTGCACCTGTTCCTCGAACCCGCGCGGGTCGGCCGGCGGATCGATGGGCTGTGCGGGAAGCGAGACCTCGACGACGATCGGGGTGGTGGTGGTGGTCGGTGCGGGGACGGTGGTTGCCGCCGTCGTGGTGGTCGGTGCCACGGTGGTCGCCGTGGTGGCGATGGTGGCGACCTCGACCGTCACGCCCGCAGCCGTGAACTCGTCGGTGGGGACGGTGGTGGTCGTCGTGGTCGTGGCGATCTCGCCCGTCCTCACGGCGTCGTCGCCGGAACCGACGAGGAACGTGACGCCGCCGATGGCCGAGAGGGCGAACACGGCGGGGAGGCCGACGGCCAACATCCGCGACCGCGACCCTGAGACGTCGGCGGGCGCAGTCGGCCCACGATGCGGCTCGGTCGGGATCGGGACGTCCACCACGTTTCAGTGTGGCAGAGGAGCGAGGTGGTCGACCACGCGTTCCGCGATCGTTCGGCCGCTGCGAACGCACGCCGGGATGCCGATCCCGTCGTAGGCAGAGCCGGCGACGGCGATGCCGGATGGCAAGGTGGCTCGCAGCGCCTCGACCCAGCGACGATGATGCGGCCGATACTGGGCGAATGCACCGGGCCACCTGCTGACACGCACCTCGGTCGGGGAGAACCGCACGCCGAGGTGCAGATGAAGATCGTCGAGCGCCCGCTCGACGAGTTCCTCGTCGGAGAGGTGCAGGACGGGTGCTCCGTCGCGGCCGAGAGAGACCCGCAGGATCTGGCCGCCGCCGGGCGGTTGCCAGTGCGCCCACTTCTGACTGGCGAACGACACGGCCGTGACCGATCGCTGGACCGGTTTGGGAACGAGGTAGCCGCTGCGCCCTCCGAGGCGATCGGGCCACTCCGAGCCGTCGACGTGCAGCGAGAGGAGTGCCACGTCGGACGTCTCGGCCCGCGACAGGATCTCGACGGTGTCGGGCGCGACCGCTCCGAGCACGCCGAGCGCCGCGCCGGCGGGCGTCGCCACGATCACGGCGTCGAACCGCTCGCCGTCGACGGCCCACTCCGAGGCTCCCGGAGCCGACTCGATCACGACGGGCCGGCCCGTACGTACCTCGACGCCCTTCGAGCGTGCGGCCGCGACGGTCGAGGTGGTGAGACGCTGCATCCCGGCGGCGGGTGTGGCGAAGATCGGGGATGCGGCTGCGCTGGCCGTGCCCTTCGTCGCCGTCCGTCGTGCGGCCGCGAGCAGGCTGCGATCGGAGGTGAGCGCAGCCAACTGCGGCATCTCGGCGAGGCTGAACCGATCGGTGTCGGTCGCGTAGATGCTGCCGACGAGCGCGTCGACGAGACGCTCGTGCACCTCGTCACCGAACCTCGCCCTGACGAACTCGCCGATCGAGTCGGGCTCGGTCGAGGTGCGCGGCAGGAGTGGCTCGAGTGCGGCTCGGGCCTTGCCCCGCCACGAGAGGAGCGACGATCGGGCGAGCGACAGCGGGTTGCCGGGAACACCGAGTACGAGTCCGTCGGGGATGTCGTGCATGCCGTCGTACCAGACCGCGGCGCCGACGCGTTCGGGGTGGACGAGTTCGTCGACGACACCGACCTGTGCGGCGAGCGCGGTGGCGTCGGGGACGCGGGCGAGGAACGCATCCGGTCCGCAGTCGACGTGGTCGAGCCCGGCGAACGGAGTGGTCAGACTCCGACCGCCCACGTCGTGTTCGGCCTCGAAGAGGACCACGTGGTCGAGCGTTCCGTCGGCTCGTCGGAGACCGAGATGGTGCGCTGCCGCAGCGCCGGTGATCCCACCGCCGATCACGGCGACCCGACGTGCAGGTCGTGGTGGCGTCGACGCCGTGGCGTCGCGATCGTCCGGTGCGGTCATCGGGTGCCCAGGGTACGCAGCGGAGCCGGTGGTGCTGCAGGACGATGCCCCGACGGTGGACAGCCGTTCCGCACGAGCGACAGGTGGCGGTCCGCGGGTAGTTCTCCCCATTCCGTCCGTCGGGGTCGTCGCTCATCATGGGATCCATGACCGCCGTCCTCCAGATCCAGCCGAAGAACCCCGCCGACCACTCGAACTTCTCCCTCGCCGGACGCACGGCCGCCGCCGACCGTCGCCCGGTCCGTGCCCGCAGCCTCGCCATGGCGCTCGCCGTCGGCACGCTCGTCGGCATCCTGATCTCGCTGAGCGCCGCCAGCGAGGGCACCCCGAACATGACGGGCGCCGACATCAAGACCGAAGCCGTCGCCGGCTGATGCGCCCGCCCGCCGCTCCGATCGAGCAACCCGCCGCCGATTCGCGAGTTGCGTTCGGGGTGTCGATGGTGGTTTGATGAGACCTGTGAAGCGCATGTCCGAACTCCCCGCCCAGATCCTGGTCGTAGTACTCCAATAGCACGCGCCCACACATCTCTGTGCGTGCTCGACCTCCCGACCGGGGGGTCTTTTGCTTTTTCGGCGCACGTCCACCGCTGATTCGACCTCCACAACGACCACACTGATCATCGACCCCGGGGCGACCCCGGAGAGAACGAAGGCAACACCATGGCTGACACCGCGACCAGCAGCAGGGCTGACGCATCGACACATCCGGACGGCGAGCGCATCACCGGCGCCCAAGCGCTGATCCGCTCACTCGAGATGGAGGGCGTCGAGATCATGTTCGGCTACCCGGGTGGTTGCATCCTCCCGGCGTACGACCCGCTGCTCGACTCGTCGATCCGTCACGTCCTCGTGCGCCACGAGCAGGGTGCCGGCCACGCCGCCGAGGGCTATGCCCACGTGTCGGGCAAGCCCGGCGTCGCCATGGTGACCTCGGGCCCCGCCGCCACGAACCTCGTGACGCCGTTGATGGACGCCTACATGGACTCGATCCCGATGGTCGCGATCACCGGTCAGGTCCCCACCGCCGCCATCGGTTCCGATGCGTTCCAGGAGTGCGACACGGTGGGGATCACCCGCTCGTGCACGAAGCACAACGAGTTGGTCATGTCGGCCGACGAGATCCCGATGGCGGTGCGACAGGCGTTCCACATCGCCACCACCGGTCGACCCGGCCCGACGCTGATCGACGTCCCCAAGGACGCGCTCACCAACGAGATGGACTGGCACTGGCCCAGCGACGAGGACGTCCTCGCGTCGCTGCCCGGATATCGCCCGAACATCAAGGGTCATCCGAAGATGATCAAGCAGGCCGCCGCGATGATCCTGGAGTCCGAGCGACCGATCATCTATGCGGGCGGCGGCATCCTCAAGGCGCGCGCTGCCGAGGCGTTGCGCGAACTCGCCGAGCTCGTCGATGCCCACGTGGTCACGACCCTGATGGCCCGCGGCGCGTTCCCCGACGACCATCCGCTGTGCCTCGGGATGCCGGGCATGCACGGCAACGCGACCGCCATCACGTCGATGCAGCAGAGTGATCTGCTGGTCGCGCTCGGCAGCCGGTTCGACGACCGCATCACCGGCAAGGTCGACGGTTTCGCTCCCGAGGCCAAGATCATCCACGTCGACATCGACCCGGCCGAGCAGGGCAAGGTGCGTCGTCCCGACGTGCCGATCGTCGGCGACGCCAACTACGTGATCGTCGAGATCGTCCGCGAGATCAAGGAGTTGCTCGCGGCCGGGACGGTCCAGGCCGACACCTCGGCGTGGAAGAGCAGGATCTCGGGCTGGCGTGAACAGTTCCCGATGACCTACGTCATGTCGGAGCCGGGTGCGGCCCTCAAGCCGCAGTACTGCATCGAGCAGCTCAACGCGCACGCCCCCGAGGGCACGATCGTCACGTCCGGCGTCGGCCAGCACCAGATGTTCACGTCGCAGTACTGGAAGTTCAACGACCCGTACACGTGGGTCAACTCCGGTGGACTGGGCACGATGGGGTTCTCGATCCCCGCCGCGATCGGCGCGAAGGCCGCCATGCCGGACCGCACCGTGTGGGCGATCGACGGTGATGGCTGCTTCCAGATGACGGCGACCGAGATGATCACCGCCACGCTCGAGAAGCTGCCGATCAAGGTCGCGCTGCTCAACAACAGCTTCCTCGGCATGGTCCGTCAGTGGCAGGAGATGTTCTACGACGAGCGCTACTCGTCGGTCTTCCTGGACAGCGCCAAGGTGCCCGACTTCGTGATGATGGCGGAATCGATGGGCTGCGTCGGCATCCTCGTCGAGTCGCCCGAAGAGGTCGGCCCGGCCATCGAGAAGGCCAACTCGATCAACGACCGTCCGGTGGTCGTCGAGTTCCGCACCGACGCCACCGAGGGCGTGTTCCCGATGGTGCCCGCGGGCGCCAGCAACACCGACCTCATCCTGCACGCGAGCCAGCGTGACGAAGCCGATCGGCTGAAGCCGGCACCCGAGCCGGTGGACACCAAGCTGAAGGACGGTCACTGACATGCCCCGCACCCGTGAGTACGGCGTCAACACCTACCGCGAGACGATGAATCACCACATCCTCTCCGTTCTGGTCCAGAACCGGCCGGGCGTGCTGGCCCGAGTGGCCGGACTGTTTGCACGTCGCGGCTACAACATCGTCAGCTTGGCGGTCGCTCCGGCGGAGAACCCGGCACGCAGCCGGATCACGATCGTGGTTGACCTCGACTCCGCACCGCTGGAACAGATCACCAAGCAGTTGTTCAAGCTGATCGACGTGATCAAGATCAGCGAGCTCGACCCGAAGCGCAGCGTGGAACGGGAACTGATGATCGCCACCATCAAGGCCGGTGCCGATCAACGCAGCGAGTTCGCCAGCCTGGTCGACATCTTCGAGGGCAAGATCATCGCCGTCTCCGACGAGGTGATCACCGTCAGCCTCGAAGGGCACCCCGACAAGCTCGACGACTTCGAGGACCTCCTGAGCGCCTACGGCATCGTCGAACTCCAACGCACCGGGCGCGTCGCGCTCCCCAAGCTCGACCGCTCCGCCCGCCTCCGCGTCGCCACCTGAACCACCTCGTCCGGTCTGGTGCTGGTGGGACCGTTCACATCGTGAGCTTCCTCGTCGACGCGCGCCAGATGACAAAGTTTGCCAAGTCAGCTGGTGTCTTGGCCATGACCACGATGAACGTGTCGCTGCCCGACGAGCTGAAGACCTTCGTCGATGAGCGGGTCACTCATGACGGCTACGGGTCGACCAGCGAGTACGTCCGCGATCTGATCCGACGCGATCGCGAACGAGGCCACCTCCGCGACCTCGTCCTCGAAGGCGCGAACTCCGGCCCCGGTGTTGTTGCCGACGCCGCCTACTTCAAGGCACTGCGTCAGCGCATCTCGACGGAGGGCTGAACTCTTGGCGGCCAAGCCGGTCCAGTTCCGAGAACTCGCGTCGTTCGATCTCGAATCAGCCAGCGGCTACGAAGCCGCCGAAGCCGACGTCGCAACAGCCATCCGCCTCGTCGACTCTGTCGAAGCCACAGCGAGACGCATCGGTCGAAACCCTCGGCTCGGATCGCTCCGGTTCGCGTACGAACTCGCTGTTCCGGACCTCCGGGTCGTGGCAGCCGGCAGATTTCCGTACCTGTTGTTCTACTTGGAACGCAAAGCTTCGGTCGACGTCTGGCGACTCCTCCACACCAGCCGAGACATCCCAGCCAGCCTGCAAGATCCCGACGCCTGACCCAGGTGCGTCACGCACGATCTCGAGAGGTCACCCGAGCGCAGGCGTCTGAGCGTCCCCTACCGCCGAGGCCGCACACGACCATCATGGGCGACGGATGCACGATCTCGAGCTCCCACCCGGGCAATGCTGCCGTGCTCTCCATGGAGCGAAAGATCCGGATGCGCACACCGAGGCTTGCGAGTATCGATGTTGCACCGCACGGCATCGACCCCGGTTCACCAGTGTCTGAGCTTTGGTCCGACGAGTCCCGATCACCGATCGGCTTGCAGCCGCCGGCGTCCGAGCAAGAGTCTTCAGCTGGTGCTGTCGAGAATGAGGCGGATCGCTTCGTGTGG